>NZ_FRCQ01000044.1 GCF_900142965.1 Rhizobacter sp. OV335 | reverse complement strand
TCAGGGCGAACGGGTTCTCTCCCCCCGTTCAGGCTGAGCTTGTCGAAGCCGTCGTGCCATGCGAGCAGGCCCTTCGACAGGCTCAGGGCGAACGGGGCGGGGGTGCCGCGTGCGGGCGTCCGCACGCGCGCGGCGAGGCAGTGCGAAGTGCTGCACGTCGATGACCCCCGCATCCACGCCGTGGACCACCTGCCGTCTGCGCGATTCACAAGACAAATCAAGGGCTTGCGGCGCATCGCCGTCAGCCAATCCGGCCACCGGTCGCCATGGCATGCCTCTCGCGATAGCTCACGTGGCCTGACCCCCGGAGCAACACGCCATGGCAGAGAAGACAGCGAAGACCGACCGCAGCCTGCAGGAGGTGAAGATCTTCGCGCGGGAGAACACGATCTGGGGCATCCCCAGCAAGCAGTTCATCGGCGCGGCAGTGCTGACGGTCGCGATGCTCACGCAGATCCCGTTCGTCTTCGCGTTCGCGATGGGCGGCCTGCTGTTCGGCGTGCTGTTCGCGATCTACAACGACGACCCACGCGCGCTGCTCGCCTGGCAGCGCTCCGTGGGCCGCCCGGTCCGCTGGTCGGCCTGTGCGCGCAACCCGCGGCGCGTCGTCATCGTCCCCTTCAACAAGTGAAAACCACAGGAGTGCCTTCCATGCGTGTTCAATTCCTCGCGCGGCGTGCCGCCGCCCCACTGTCCGGCGTGCTGCTGTCCCTGCTCAGCGCCTCCGCCCACGCGCAGGCCACCGCCGCCAACTTCGACAGCCTGCGCACCTTCCTGCAGGCCTTCGCGAACTTCATGACCGGGCCGTTCGGCAAGGCAGTCGTCGTGGTCTCGATCGTCGCGGCCTTCTGCACCTGGGTGTTCGCCCCCAAGGACGGCATCTTCGGCCCGGTGCTGCGGGTGGTGGTCGCCGGCATCGCGATCATGAACGCCGCACTGTGGATCGCACAGTTCGGCGGCGCCGGCAACATCACGCTCTGACCCCCACGGACGCGACCGGCCATGGGTGCCAGGGACAAGATCGGCTCGGTGCTGGACCTGCACACCGCCTACGGTGTGTACAACGGCTTCGTGCTCACCAAGACCGGCTCGCTGATCGGGGCGATCGAGCTGTCGGGGCGCGACCCCGACGGCATGGCCGCCATCGACCACCAGGGCATGACGCACATCGCCCGCGTGATCTACGGCGCGCTGCCGAAGGCGATCGCGGTCACGCAGTACTTCGCGCACTTCGAGGGCGCCAAGGTCTCGCTGCTGCGCCGCGAGCACCCGATCAGCGACCTGATGTCGAAGCAGCGCGAGGCCTTCCTGAACGGCCGCGACCTGTGCAACTCGCGCCTGGTGCACTACTTCGAGGTGCAGGCGGGCGAGAACTCCAACAAGCTCGACGTCGCCGGCCTCGTCAAGCACCTGGCGATGGCACCCATCAGCAGCTCGAGCCGCCGCATGGTGAAGCAGACGCTCGGCAAGGACGGCGCGCTGCTCTACCTCGCCGAGCAACTGGAGCGCCAGTCGTGGATGCTGAAGGACGCGCTGTCGGTGCTGGTGGCCAAGTGGTCCGGGATCATGGGCGTCGAGCAGCTCGGCATCGACGAGCTGTGGGCGCACATGCGCTTCCTCGCGACGCTGCAGCCGCGCCGCCTCGACACCGCGCGCCATGAGACGCCGCCCGAGAGCAACTGGGACCACTTCCTGTCGAGCGGCGACGTGCGCCACCTGCGCGTGCACAACATGGACGTGCTGAAGATCGACGACGCCGAGCACCAGTACGTGAAGATCGGCGCCGTCAGCCGGCTCGGCAGCCCGGTGCGCGAAGGGCTGTGGGGCCATGGCGACGACTCGCCGGCGCGGCTGCGCGGCAACTATTTGCTGATGCACCGCTTCACGCCGTTCAGCGAGTTCAAGCGCTCGATGCTGTTCCGCAACAAGCAGACCGAGCTGGAACGCAGCGCGATCAGCCCGTGGGACGTGCTGCAGGGCCGCGAGCGCTCGCTGTACGAGAAGCAGGCGACGATGAAACCCGCCATCGCCGACAAGATCGCCGAGCTCGGCGAGGCCGAGGCGCTCGACGAGACCTGGGGCCAGGGCCACAGCTTCGTCGCCGCCTTCCACCCCGACCCGGTGCAGTTGCGCGAGACCGTGCTGTCGCTCGACCGCGCCTGCTCCAACGTCGGCCTCTCGCTGGTGTGGGAAGGCGTCGACCTGCCCTACGCGTACCAGACCATGCAGCCCGGCGGCCAGCACAAGAGCATGCGCGACATGGTGCTCAACGGCACGCAGAGCGCGGCGGCCGCGCTGCTGTACCAGAGCGCCCTCGGCCAGCCCTGCGTCGAGGACCTGGGCGGCGAGGAGGCGCAGTACGTGCTCGAGAGCCGCGACGGCCGGCCGTTCTTCTTCAGCAACTTCATCGGCGGGCGCGCGATGCTGGTCGGGATCGGCCCGATCCGCAGCGGCAAGACCTTCCTGAAGAACACGCTGGCGACGCACTTCCTGAAGTACGGCGGCGTGATCCGCGCGATCGACATCGACCCCGGCACCGAGACGCTGGCGCAGGCCTTCGGCGATGACGGCGGCATCTTCCGCGTCACCGCCGACGGCCGCCACGGGCTGAACCCGTTCGTCAACTACCAGGGCGCGCACGACATCGGCTTCGTCGTGCACATGACCGAGCTGCTGGTCGAAATGATGCGGGCCAACGATGACCCGCTGCTGCAGCAGCTCGCGCACAACGAGCAGGAGTACCTGGACGGCGCGATCCGCAAGACGCTGCTGCTGCCGACCTCGATGCGCACGCTCGATTCGCTGGTGGCCCACATGCCGATGCAGCTGGCGCAGAAGTTCACCCGCTGGACGCGCGGCACCGACCCGCAGATGGCCGGCCGCTACGCGCCGCTGTTCGGCGCCACCGTCGACTCGGCCGGCGGGCTGGACAAGCGCGTCGGCGTCTACAACCTGCAGGCGGTGCGCGACGACGAGAACGCGATGCGCCCGCTGCTGCTCGAGCTGTTCTACCGCATCACCCGCACCTTCGAGGACCCGGCCAGGCGCGGCATTCCGAAGGAACTGCACGTCGACGAATGCCACCACGCGCTGCGGCTGAAGTCGTTCGCCGAGTACCTGGTGGCCAAGGTGCGCACCTGGGGCAAGTGGGGCGCCGGCGTGCAGCTGTGGACGCAGTCGCCCGAGGAACTGCTGCGCAGCGACAGCTGGGCCGCGGTGCGCAGCGCGGCCAGCACCTTCGTCTTCATGTCCGACCCGAAGATGGACGACGCGCTGTACCGCGAGACCTTCCCGTTCCTGCAGGCGGGCGAATGCGAGGCGATCCGCTCGCTGATCCCGAAGCGCCAGGCCTTCCTGGTGCAGCAGGAACTGGGCGTCGCGAAGATCGTCAACCTGGTGGTGGAGCCGGAGCAGTACGTGATGAACACCTCGCACCCGCGCGAGGCGGCGATCCGCACCGCGTTGATCGAGGAGCACGGCTACCAGCGCGGCATGCAGCTGACGCTCGCCCGCTTCAAGGAAGAGGGGATCCTGTGATGGTGCCTCGGCTGCTGTTCGTGGCCGCGATGCTCGGCTGCTGTGCGTGGGCACGCGCGGCCGGCGATCCGGAGATCGACGACCTGGTGCGCGAGATCGAGCGCCTGCCGCCGCAGGCCTTCGAGCAGGATCCGCAGGGCTGGCAGGAGGTGCTGGAACTGCTGGAGAACTACGCCGCCTCGCAGGCCGGCAGCCCGAAGGCGGCACCACGCCGCGCCGCCGCCGCGAACGGCGCCGCCGGCATGACGGCCGCACAGCAGCGCGATGCGTTCGGCCAGTTGCTGGCCGGCGTGCGCGAGCTGCCGGTCAGCGATCTTGCGAGCCTGATGGTGTCGGCCGGGCTGGCGCAGGTCGACCCGCCGCGCGGCCCGAACGAGGCGATCGACCCGCGCGCATCGGTGCAGCTCGCGCGCTGGGCCGAATCGGCGCGCAACGTGCCGGCCGGTGCGCCGTCGTTCGCGGTGCTGCCGCTGTTCCAGCCCGACACGCTGCGGCTGCTGGCGCGCCGCGTCGAGCTCGCGAACGCCGGCCAGCCGCGTGCGGCGTCGCTCAACGACACGATGCAGGCCAGCATCGCGACGCTGAGCCGGCGTGCCGACGAAGAAAGCCGCACGCTGCTCGACCTGCGGCGCGCCGGCCAGGCCAGCGCGCAGCGGCTGGGTGCGCTCGACGGGCTGATGCAGGCCGCGACCTCGGTGCCGTTGTCCGACGCCGCCGAATCGGCCCAGCTCGCCGCGCTGCGCGGCACGCTCGCCGGCGTGCAGGCACAGCAGACGCAGGCGCTGATGCAGCTCGGCGGGCCCGATTTCAGCGGCGGTGCCGCGCCGATGTCGATGCCGCGCAGCGCGCTCGCGTCGCGCGCCGCCGCCTCGGCGTTGGCCGACGACCTGAAGCGCCGCATCGCCGCCGGCCAGGTGGTCGGCGACGAGCCGCAGCGCCAGGCCGCGCAGCTCGGGCGCGACACGCTGGCGCTCGCGCTGCTCGACGTGCTGGCGCGCGAGGAGTCGGTGAAGGACGCCGCGCTGCGCTACGGCCGCCAGCTGCAGGCGCAGTTGCTGCAAACCGGCGCCGAGATGCGCCGCCTGGCCGACGCGGTGGAACGGGCGCCCGGCCATGCGGCGCTCTGAGCGCGCGGCGCTCGGCATCGTCGGCGCGCTGCTGCTCGCCGGCTGGGCGCTGCCGGCACACGCCGCGTCGCTGCCGGCGCTGCACGAGGTGTTCCTGGTGTTCGACAGCGTCACCGAGCAGATCACGCAGAAGATCGGCGACGCGCTCGGCACGCACGAGATCGAGATGGTCGTCAACGTGCTGTTCTCGGCGCTCGCGCTCGGGCTGTTCGTCTGGAAGTTCAGCGGCTACGCGCTGCGCGGCTTCGACCTGCTGGACATGATGGCGCTGATGATGACGCTGTTCTTCGTCTACCTGATCCTGAGCGCGTACAAGGCGATCTTCCCGGCCATCTTCGGCGCCGGCCGCTACGTGTCCGACGTGCTCGGGGCCGGCATTTCCGGGCGCGACCCGAAGGTCAGCCTGGCCGAGAACATCTTCGGCATGGTGGTGCAGGTCGACTTCCATTCGTCGTGCGACCTGTTCGACTGCCTCGGGCCCGGGGTCATGTCGTGGATCGCGGCGATCTTCGCGTACATCATCGTGATCGCGCTCGGCATCATCGCGACGCTGGTCGAGCTGTGGACGATGTGGGGCTTCCAGATCGCCTATGCGATCGGCTGGCTCACGGTGCCCTTCCTGCTGTTCGAGCGGCTGTCGTTCCTGTTCGACGGCTGGCTCAAGTTCTTCTTCGGCATGGTGGTCTACGTGATGGTCGCCAAGGTCAACCTCGCGCTGGTGCTGCTCGGGCTGGAGATCATGTTCGGCATCGCGCACGGCGGCGGCATCCCCGCCTCGCAGACGGTCGACGTCGACGGCTTCTTCTCGATCGTCGGCATGCTGGTGTTCCTCGCGGTGGGCATCGCGACGCTCTACAGCACCGGCCGCTTCGCGTCGGCCATCGTGCAGAACGCGGCCGGCGGCGGCGTCGGCGAGGTGGTGCAGCGGGCGGCGAGCGCCGCGGCCACCGCGGCCGGGGCGGCGATGGCGGTGGCGCTGTGACGGTCGCGCTGAAAGGTGCGCAGAAGCTGGCCGCGCTCGCGCTGCTGGTGGCGACGCCGCTCGCGCATGCGGCGCTGAACGATGCCTTCAAGCGCATCGGCCAGTTCGAGGATGCGATCGTCGACCGCGTCAGTGCCGTCGTCTCGGGCGGCGCGATGCACTACGTCGCCACGCGGCTGTTCTTCGTGCTGGCGCTGGCGCTGTTCGTGCTGAAGTGCACCTCGTGGGCGCTGCGCGGCTTCAAGCTCGGCGAGATGGTCGAGACCGCGGTGCAGATCATGTTCACCGGGCTGATGCTGAGCATGTTCACGACCGTGGTGCCGGCCATCTTCAACGCGGCGCTGTTCGTCGGCGCGGCGCTGCTGGCCGGCATCATGGGGCTGGGGGGCGGCACCGCGGCGGCGGTCGCGACACCGGCCTCGCTGGTCGACATGCTCGTCACCTACGGCATGCAGATCTCGCCGAACTGCCACCTCGGGTGGAACCCGCTGAACATCCTCGACTGCGTGCGTGGCGGCGCGGTGCAGATCGTCGCGGCGCTCGCGATCTCGCTGCTGCTGGCCGGGCTGTGCGTCGCGGTGATGCTGGTCGACGTGTGGGGCTTCTGGCTGTACGGCATCGCGCTCGCGACCGGGCCGGTGCTGCTGCCGTTCACGCTGTACCGGCGGCTGTCGTTCCTGTTCGAAGGCTGGCTGCGATTCTTCTTCGGCGCGGTCATCTACCTGATCCTCGCGCGCGTCAACCTCGCGCTGGTGGTGGTGGCGCTGATGACCTACTGGGGCTCGACCGCCGCGGCGCTGAGCGGCGGTGGCTTCACGCCGCCGACGCTCGCGCCGATCGACGACGTGACCCAGGTGCTGGGGCTGATGCTGTTCGCCGGGGTCGGCATCTTCACGCTGCTGGCGACCGGCCGCTTCGCGAGCGCGATCGTCGCGGGCGCGGCGGCCGGTGGCATCAACTTCGGGCAGATGGCGCGCACCGTGACGCGCTGGGTGACGAGGTGAACCCCTCGGCTCGAAGCGCAGCACGGCTGCTGGTGCCGCTGCTGCTGTGCGCCGTGCTGCCGGCCCACGCCGCGCCGCCGGCGGACATGCCGTGGCTGCACGACATCTTCGTCACGCTGCGCGAGGCCAACGACGCGATGACGGCGCACGTGTCGGCCGCCCTCACCTCTGCCAGCATCGGCATGGTGGTGCACGTGCTGTTCGCGTCGCTGTCGCTGTTCCTGTTCGCCTGGAAGTTCATCGGCTTCGCGCTGCGCGGCTTCGACATCGTCGACCTGCTGGAACTGACCTTCACCGTCGGCTTCGTCTACCTGCTGCTGACCGGCTACCGCGGGCTGATGCCGGCGATCGCCGCGGCCACGCGCTTCATCGGCGACCACCTGGGCGGCAGCATCGCCGGCATCGGCACCGACCGCACGCTCGCCGAGGAGATCTTCACGACCGTGCTGCAGCTGAGCCTGCACCCGGTGTGCGACGGGCTGATGGACTGCATCACGAACCGCGCGTACGCGATCTTCACGACCATGGTCGCGAGCCTGGGCATCCTGCTGCTCGGCGCGATCGCGACGGTGGTGGAGCTGTGGATGCAGTGGTGCTTCGAGATCGCGTTCGGCGTCGGCTGGTTCGCGATCCCGTTCCTGCTGTTCCGCCGTCTGTCGTTCCTGTTCGACGGCTGGCTGAAGCTGTTCTTCAACGTGATGATGTACGACCTGATCGCGAAGGTGACGCTGTCGATGGTGCTGCTCGGCTTCCGTTCGATGAGTGCCGCCGCGACCGGTTCGATGGGCGCGACCATCGACGTGCACGGCCCGTACGACCTGATCGCGCTGTTCCTGTTCCTGGTGCTCGGCATGCTGGCGATGGCCTGCACCGGGCGCTTCGCGACCTCGGTGGTGGCGGGGATGTCGGGCACCGGTGGGCTGCTGCAGGATGTGGCGCGCTCGGCCGCACGATCTGCCGGCGGACGCTGACGCGGCCGTGCGGGCCGCCGCCCAGGCGCGCCCAGCGAGTGCGCCAAGCCGCACGCCCTGCCCGCGCGCGCGTGTGGCAAATCAAGCACTTGGAGACGAGCCGTCCTGGCACGCGGCTGGCAACTGCTTCCGGCATCGACGACCGCTCACAGGAGATCCCATGGCGCTTCCGCTTGTCCACCGCTTCGCTCGCGTCCTGGCGCTGGCCGCGCTGCCGCAGTTCGCTTCGGCCTTCGCCTGCGGCGCCCCGCCGTCGGCCTACATCGACGGCCAGCGCGGTGGCTTCACCGACTTCACCGATTCGACCGGGTTCCCGATCTTCAACAAGGAGCACTGCTACGGCAACCCGATCTTCAGCACCAACGGGCACGACACCTACACCAGCAACCCGTTCAACAACCGCACGATGACGAACAGCGGCTTCGGCTACCAGTGCACCGAGTTCCCGCAGCGCTACTACATCTTCCGTTTCCACAAGCGGCTGGTGGTGCCGTCGGCGGCCGACCTGTGCACCTTCAACCTGCCGCAGGGCGTGTCGCGCTTCAAGCCGGGCCAGGGCACGCCGGTGCCGGGCGACATCTTCGTGTTCGGCCGCGGCATGTGCGGCGCGAGCGGGGAGCATGGGCACGTGTCGATCGTCACCAAGGTCTACAACCCGTCGTCGATCCAGATCGCGCAGCAGAACATGCGCAGCGAGCGCTCGACGATCGCCAACGTGAAGACCAGCTGCGGCTGCGGCTTCCTGCATGCCGAGGACAACCTGGCGGCCAACATGCCCTGGACCGACACGCCGAGCGATGCGTGGGACCCGGACAACTTCCCGTGGGACGACCGGCCGATGGACACCAACGGCGGAAGCCTGATCGGCGACCCGGCGGACATGTGCACCTGCCGCTCGGATGACCCGACGCAGATCTGGCCGCTGTGCTGCAAGTTCCCGAAGGAAAAGTGACGCCTACTCGAACACCGCCGTCGCCTGCGGCACGCCTTCACGGACCCAGGCCCGGTACATGCCCTGCGAGTTGAACGGCATCGCGAGGCTGCCGTCGGCGCCGAGCGCGACCAGCCCGCCACGGCCGCCCAGGGGCTCGAGCGACTGCAGCATCGCGCCCTGCGCCGCCGCACCGACCGCCTGGCCGAGGTAGCGCATGCGCGCATGGATGTCGTGCGCGAGGCAGGCGCGGATGAAGTGCTCGCCGCTGCCGGTGCACGACACCGCGCAGCTCGCGTCGTTGGCATAGACGCCGGCGCCGACGATCGGCGTGTCGCCGATGCGGCCCGGCGCCTTGTTCGTCATGCCGCCGGTCGACGTGGCCGCCGCGAGGTGCCCCTGCCGATCGAGCGCGACCGCGCCGACGGTGCCGAACCGCGGTGCCTCCGGCGACAGCGGCACCGGGTCATCAGCCAGCGCCGCCGCGTCGTGGTCGAGTGCCGTCGCACCCGCCGCCTGCGCTCGCAAGCGCCGCCACTGCGCAAGCCGCTGCGGTGTCGAAAAATATCCCGGCTCCACCATCGCGAGCCCGCGCGCTTCGGCATAGCGGTCGGCCCCCTCGGCCCCCAGCAGCACGCTGCCGCCGTCGCGCAGCAGCTCGCGCGCCGCCAGCACCGGGTTGCGCACGCGGCGCGTGCCGGCCACCGCACCGGCCGCCAGCGTGCTGCCGTCCATCACGCCGGCATCCAGCGTGTGACGGGCATCGGCATCGAACACCGCGCCATGGCCGGCGTTGAACAGCGGGTTGTCTTCGAGCGCGCTGACCGCGGCCACCACCGCATCGAGCGCACTGCCGCCGCGCGCCAGCACCGCCTGCCCGGACGACAGCGCGGCGCGCAAGCCCGCGTGGTACGGCAGCTCGGCCTGCCGCGCATCGCGTGCATCCCGTGAAAGGGGGCGCGCAATGGTGCCGGCGCCGCCATGCAGCGCGAGAACGTAAGGCCGGTCCATGCTCAATGCGCCATCAGCTGGCCGAGGAACGCGCGCGTGCGCTCGTTCTGCGGCTGGTCGAAAAACCGTGCCGTCGGCTGCAGCTCGACGATTCGCCCCGCCTCCATGAAGGCCACCCGGTCGGCCACCCGCCGCGCGAAACCCATCTCGTGCGTGACGACGATCATCGTCATGCCGTCACGCGCCAGCGCCTGCATCGTCTCGAGCACCTCGCCGACCATCTCCGGGTCGAGCGCCGACGTTGGCTCGTCGAACAGCATCAGCCGCGGCTTCAGCGCCAGCGCCCGCGCGATCGCGACGCGCTGCTGCTGCCCGCCCGACAGCTGGCCGGGGAACTTGGCCGCCTGCTCGCCGATGCGCACCCGCGCGAGCAGCGCCTGCGCCTGCGCGCGCGACGTGGCGGCCGCCTCGCGCTGCACCAGCTGCGGCGCGAGCATCACGTTCTCGATCACGCTCAGGTGCGGGAACAGGTTGAACTGCTGGAACACCATGCCGATGCCCAGCCGCGCACGCGCCGCCTCGCGCGAATCGTCGAGCAGCGTGCCGTCGAACACGATGCGGCCGCGCTCGGGGCGCTCGATCGCATTGATGCAACGGATCAGCGTCGACTTGCCCGAGCCGGATGGCCCGCAGACCACGAGCTTCTCGCCCTCGGCCATCTGCAGGTCGCAACCGGCCAGCGCATGGAAGTCGCCGAACCACTTGTGAAGGCCCGAGATCTCGAGCAGCGGAGTCGTTGCAGTCATCAGTTTCACCTCACGGCATGGCGGCGGCCGAGGTAGCGGCCGTACTGCGCGATCGACACGCCGATCAGCAGGTAGACCGCACCGACCATCGTGTACATCTCGACGAAAAAGGGTTGCCACTGCGGATCGCCCATCGCCAGCCGCAGCGTGCCGGTCAGGTCGTAGACGTTGACGATCGCGACCAGCGAGGTGTCTTTGACCGCGCCGATGAAGTGGCTCGCGGTCGGCGCGATCGTCACGCGCAGCGCCTGCGGCAGCACGATGTGGCGCAGGCGCTGCCAGCGCGTCAGCCCGAGCGCGTGCGCCGCCTCAAGCTGGCCGCGCGGCACCGCCTGCAGCCCGCCGCGGAAGATCTCGGCCAGGTAGGCCGCGCCGAACAGCGTCAGGCAGGCGGCGATGCGCAGCATCGGGTCGAGCCGCCAGGCCGGCGGCAGCAGCAGCGGCAGCACGAAGGCACCGAAGAACAGCAGCGTGATCAGCGGCACGCCGCGCACCGCCTCGATGTAGGCGCCGCACAGCCAGCGCAGCAGCGGCAGCGTGGATCGCCGGCCGAGTGCCAGCGCGATGCCCAGCGGCACGCCCAGCAGGCAGCCGGTGACGGCCAGCAGCAGCGTCAGCGGCAGCCCGCCCCACAGGTCGCTGCCGACCGGCGCGAGCCCGGCCACGCCACCAGCCATCAGCACGCCGAACAGCAGCAGCGCGCCAGCCAGCAGTGCGACGCCGGCGCGACCGAACAGCCGCGGGTGCGCGGCGCCGCACACGCCGATCAGCAAGGCCGCGCTGCCGAGCACCGGCCGCCATTGCTCGCCTTGCGGGAAACGGCCCAGCAGCACCAGCCGCGCCTTCTCGGAGACCACGCCCCAGCACGCACCGGCCGCCGCGCGGCAGGCCTCGGGATCGGGCTGCACGACGGCATCGAGCACGCCCCAGCGCACGAGGCGCCACGCGGCCCAGCCGAGCACCAGCAGCAGCGCGCTCGACACCAGCGACGACGGCAGGTCGGAGAACAACGTCGCGCGCAGCCGCTGCAGCGTGGGCGGTGGCGACGGCGGACGATCGAGGGTCGCATCCATCTCAACGTTCCTTGAGTTGCACGGCGGTATTGATCGCGCCCATCGCCAGCGCGATCACCAGGTTCAGCAGCAGGTAGACGCTGGCGATGATCGCGATGCATTCGATCGCCTGCCCGTTCTGGTTCAGCGAGGTGGTCGCGACCGAGACCAGGTCGGGGTAGCCGATCGCGACCGCGAGCGACGAGTTCTTGATGGTGTTCATCACCAGGCTCGCGAACGGCGGCACGATCACCCGCAGCGCCTGCGGCACGATCACGCGGCGCAGCGTCTGCGCCCGCGTGAGGCCGAGCGCATGCGCCGCCTCCCACTGGCCACGCGGCACCGCCTGCAGGCCGGCGCGCACGATCTCGGCGCCGTAGGCACCGGCGTACAGCGTCAGCGCGCCGACCAGCGCCAGCCACTCGGGGCTCAGCGTCGCGCCGCCGCTGACGCCGAAGCTGCCCAGCACCGGCCGGTCCCAGCTGCCGGGCTGCAGCAGCCAGAGCGCCGCGAGCAGCACCGGCGCGAGCGGCCAGGCTGCGGCGCGCCGGCCGAGCAGCCGCCAGGTCATCCACGGCAGCAGCAGGCTCAGCGCGAGCAGCCCGGCGGCCAGCAGCGCATCGAGCTGCGGCACCGCCACCGCGAGCCCGCCCTTGCTGAGGAAGACCAGGCCGCTCCATTGCATCGGCGACTCGGGCGCCGGCAGCAGCATCGTCAGCGCGAAGTACCACAGCAGAACCTGCACCAGCAGCGGCACGTTGCGCACCAGGTCGACGTACGCGATCGCGCTCCAGCGCAGCAGCGCGTGGCGGCTGAGCTGCGCGATGCCGACCGCGAAGCCGAGCACGCTGACCAGCAGCACCGCCGGCAGCGCGGCGCGCAAGGTGTTGGCGATGCCGGCCGCGAAGGCGCGCGCATAGGTGTCGCCGGCGTCGTAGGGGATGACGCCTTCGGAAATCGCGAAACCGGCGCTGTCGTCGAGGAAGCCGAAGCCCGACGCGACATGCCGCGCGGCAAGGTTCTGCGTCGCGTTGTGCGCGAGCCAGCCGCCTAATGCCAGCACGGCGAGCAGCGCGATGAACTGCGGCAGCAGCACGCGCCAACGCAGCGGCGGACGTGGCGGCGCATCCGCGACGACTTCAGGTACAGCCACGAGCGGTCCGAGGGGTGGAAATGCTGCCGACATCGCGACCTCAGCGCAGCGGCGGCGACATCAGCAGGCCGCCTTGCGTCCACAGCCCGTTGCGCCCGCGCGGCAGCTTGACGGACGAGCGTGCGCCGAGGTTGCGCTCGAAGCTCTCGCCGAAGTTTCCGACCTGCTTGACGATGCGGTAGCTCCAGTCCTTGTCGAGCCCGAGGAAGCGGCCGAGGTCGTCGCCGCTGCCGGCGAAGCGGCGAATTGCCGGGTCGCTGCTGGTGGACTTGAGCCCGTCGATGTTGGCCGACGTGATCGCGAGTTCTTCGGCTTCGATCATCGCGTTGAGCGTCCACTTGGCGACCGCGAACCATTCGTCGTCGCCGCGCCGCACCGCCGGGCCGACCGGCTCCTTCGAGACCAGCTCGGGCAGGATCACGTAGTCGTCGGGGTTCTTCAGGTGCGTGGCCTTCAGCACCGCGAGCGCGCCGCTGTCGCCGGTGAAGGCCTGGCAGCGGCCGCTCGCGAAGGCCTGCTGGGCCGCCTCGGCCTGGTCGAACACGACCGCCTTGTACGGCAGCTTGTGCGCGCGGAAGTAGTCGGCCAGGTTCTTCTCGGTGGTGGTGCCGGCATCGACGCAGATGGTGGCGCCGCCGAGCTGCTTCACGCTCGCGAGGCCCGGCTTCTTCTTCGCGATGAAGGCCTGGCCGTCGTAGAAGTTGATGCCGACCCAGGCCAGGCCGAGCGAAGCGTCGCGCGTGAAGGTCCAGGTGGTGTTGCGCGACAGCACGTCGATCTCGCCGCTTTGCAGCGCGGTGATGCGCGTCTGGCCGCTGGTCGGCACGTACTTGACCTTCTCGGCATCGCCGAGCACCGCGGCCGCAAGGGCCCGGCAGTAGTCGACGTCGAGCCCGCTCCATTTGCCGCTGCCGTCGGCCAGTGCGAAACCGGCGCGGCCGGTGTGCACGCCGCAGGTGACGACGCCCTTCTGCTTGATGCCGTCGAGCACCTTGCCGGCGTGTGCGGCCATCGGCAGCGCGATGGCCGCGCAACCGATGGCGCACCGGGCGACCTGTGACATGAACGGGGCGGCGTACTGCTTCATATCTCGTCCTTGTTGCGAAGACCAGGGAACTGCGCGTCGGTGGTCAGGTGCGACAGCACCGATTCGGACAGCTCACGCGCGATGCGCAGGCCGTCGGGGTTGAGCCGCATCACCGCGGCGACCAGGGCTTCCATCACCGCCAGCGCGCCGAGCGCGGAACTCGGCAGCACCGCGTGCTGCGCGGGCGCGAGCAGCAGCGTGTCGGCCATCGTCGCGAGCGGCGCGGTGGGGCTGTCGGTGATCGCGATGACGTGGGCGCCGCGCTTGCGGGCGAACTCGGCCAGCCGCACGGTGGCGATCGAATAGCGCGGCAGCGAGATCGCGATCAGCAGGTCGCTGTCGCTGCAGCGCGCAAGGCGGCGTGCCGCGACCTCGGTGCCGCCGCTGCCGGCGATCGCCCACACCTGCGGCAGGTAGGGCATCAGCACGTGCGCGCCGTAGCCGGCGACGAAGCTGCTGGTGCCCAGGCCGAGCAGCCAGACGTTGCGCGCCTTCAGCAGGCGGCCGGCGGCGCGCTGGATCTGCGGCACGCTGCCGGCCTGCGTGAGGGCATCGCCGTCGATCGGCGCGTCGCCGTTCTTCGTCTTGCCGGCCTTGCCTGCCTTGGGTGCGCGGCCGGTGGCGCCGCTGCGCGCACCGTCGAGCTTGCGCACCGGGTCGACCACCGATTCGAGCTCGCGGCCGAGCAGGCTCTTCAAATGCGCGAAGCCCTCGAAGCCGGCCGCGACCGAGAAGCGGTTGATCGCCGCGACCGAGGTGCCGGTGAGCGACGCGATCTCGTCGGCGCTGCACGACAGCGTCTGGATCGGGTGCGCCGCCATCCAGTGGCCGACTCGCGCGAGCGATGGCGAGGCCTCCTGCGCGGCGGCGGCGATGCGCTGCTGCGCGGAAGCTTGTGAGGACGATGACGACGGCATGAATGAATGATGACATTCAATAAGTCGTTTGTAAATCGTTTCATTCACTCAGGATTTTCCCGGAATCGCGGCCCCAAAAGGAAACCGGGAGACAGTGCAGAAGCACTGTCCCCCGGTCTTGGTGCGGACGTGATGGAGCGTGGTGAACCGCGGAGTTACGAGGCGAGCAGGAGCCTGCTCACTTCGTCGTACCGCGGTCGGGGATCATCACCGTAGATGGCGATCCCCAAGGTGTGGCCGGTCAGGAACCAACCGAACAGGTAGACCATGGCCCCACCTGTGATCGGGTCGAATTCGAGCCCGGCATCCTGCAACCGGTCGAACACCTGCGAGAACTGCAGCTTCGGATTGACGGGCGTCTCCCTGATGAGGAAGACGCTCTTCAAACCGAAGAGCCACCGCAGGTATTCCGGCACCGACGAGCCGTTGACGCGGAGGTTGAACTCCGTGACAAGTCCCATCAGACCGTCGACGCGGAAGTCGATCCCGAAGAAGCCGCGCAGCCCGAGAGCCGCCAGCTTCCGAGCGATCGCGTGCGTCAGCGGACCCCAGTCGTCCTTCGACGACTCGTTGCCCGCGTGGTGACCGCCGATCACCACCTGCTTGGTCGACCCCAGGAAGCGCAGCGTTCCGTCCCATTCGACGAAGTACTGGTTCGAGTAGTCGTCCCCGGGAATGTGTTCCTGCACCTGGAACGCCTCGCCACGTCGCCGGAAGCGACGGACGGCGGCATCCAGGTCGGCGTCTTCCAGGGGACCCTCGACGTTGACTCCGCCGCTGGTCTCGAAGACGCGCTTGATCCACACCGGTTCCATGTCCAGCGGGATGATGACTTCGTTGCCGGGCCGGGAGACCAGGGACTTCGGGGTGAGTCCCGAAAATCCCCATTCCTCCATGACGCCGGGGAACTCCGACTTCATCGACGCGAGCTTGATCACCTGCTGCCACTTCCTGGCCCATTCCTGGTCCATCGCGCCTTGCGGCGCGTGGGCGTGGTCGAACATGCAAGGCACGTACGACTCGCCCGGAAGCAGCGGAACCGCACGCTGATCCCAGACGACCTCGGTCGTCGGATTCAGGCCGCAGCGCCGAAGGTGAGCGTCCGCCTCCGCGTGCAGGATCTGCACGCTCGGGTCGAGCTGGAGCCTGTCGCCAGGCGTGGAGATGGCGAGGTACTGCGTACCGCCACCGGTCAAGCGCTCCGGGTTGTCGCTCTGGAACCCCTGTCCCAGATACCCGTTGAGCAGTGCTCGTGCACCCTTCATCTTGCCTCTTCTCGTCCGTGAAGCGGCAACCACCCAGAGGGCGGCCGTCGCTCCAACCATGCTCACCCCAGACGGGGTTCGCCCGCTGGGTGTAGGGCAGGCACCGACGCTGTCAAGGGCGCACGTTCAAATGAGCGTCCGGAAAAGGAAGAAGCGCCGGTTGATCAAGCAGCAAAGCTGCTGGATCGAACCGACGCTTCCGTTCATCACGATGCGGCGCGCAGGGCAGAAATCATCCACCCTGCGCGACCGCATCGCATCCGTGTCAGGCCGACGTGGCAGAACCCGTCGAACCGTCTTCGGCCTTCTTGCTGGTGGTGAGAAGCCAGCCGACCGCGATCGTCAGCGGAACGAGCGCGAGCGCGCTCCACTGGATCCGTCCCGGCAGCACCTGGAACAGCACGACGTCCAGGATGGCAGCGAAGATCACCTGCACGCCGCGCAGCGTATTCAGCCGCGCGACGCTCAGATCGGTCCCCTCGCTCGAGATGTAGGCGAGTTGCGTCGCCAACTGCTGCCCGAGCGAGAACACCGCCACGCTCACGACGAGCGTGACACCGAGCCAGGTCGCCGGAACGGTTGCCCGATCCAGAGACAAGCCCGGCACCGCGATGAACCACAACGGCACGGTCAGCAAAGCTGCCGGTCCGTTCTGCCACAGCGTCGTGGTGATCTTGCTTTCCCGAACCGGCGCATCGTTCGCAGTGGTCACGATGCGCAGTTTCAGGTCGCGCAGCTTGTTGCGCAGCTCATCCTTCCTGGCCACGTCCTCGGTCAGGTAGTGAAGCAGCGTCGTGCACAGCCCGCTACCCAGCATGAACGCGAAGCCGAGCGCCACCGACCCTTCGGTCTTCGGCGCCTGAATCGCGAACATGTTGGCGGACACGGCGTACATCGCGGGTGCGATCCACGCCGCGCCGTCGATCCGCGGCCGCTTGCCGAGCAGGGACAGCACCCCGCCGACCAGCAGCGTCCATACCGGAACCACGGCCATCGAGATGGCCGACTGCAACTGCCCCGACATCTGCATCGATGCGAACAGGATGCAGACGGTCTGGCCGGTCTGCGTGATCGCCTGCCCCACCCGGTTGAACAGGTAGCGCGGACGGAACACGTCGAGTGACCGGTCGCGGACGGCCTGGACGACTGCCGTCACCCACGCTCCCAGGAAAACGCCCTGGAAGCGAACGGACAGCACCGTCGCGGCCGTCGCCAACCCCAGCACCGCGATCGCCCGGCTGGACGACTGCACGCACTGGACGCCCAGGCAATACAGGACGAACCAGAACATCGGTCTGGCGTACTCCCGCAGTCCGCTCAAGACTGCCACCTCCTCCATGTCAGGCATCCGGAGCTTCCGGATGCGCAGATCCCGCTGAGGTGCGGTCACCTCCGCATATTGACGCGTGCGGAATCGCCTGCTGGTTCTAGGGCGGCCCGCGCGCTTGTCAAGGCCGGCCCGGGGCTTGCACCGGAAAACCGGTCCACCACCGCGAGGAACACCCACATGACATCCACGCCACCCTCCTCCACCCCTGCCGCGCGGCGCGACGCGATGCGCTGGGTCCCCGTTCCCGAAGAACTCTTCCAGGCCACCTTGAAGGTCCGCGTGCAGGTGCAGAAGCAGCTGCAGATGCGCCCCGATCTCTCGGTGGTGATCGGCGCGATGCTGGCCCGCGCGCTCGAGACCGAGGGCCTCGCCGATGCGGTGACGCGGCATGCGGTCGCGCAGTTGCAGCGCAACGTCGAAGCCCCCGTCGAGCCGTGACGCAAGCGCCGATCGATGTGCGGCACGGCGCACGCGTGACGGCACCGAGCGCGGCGTGCCGCACAACGCTGCACCGCTTTGCCCGGGCGCTCGGCATGCAGAGCGATGGCACGGCCATTGCGCATGACAGGCGCCACTGCAAGGAGTGACGATGAAACTTCCCCTGCGCTTTCACCCGCTCGCGCGCTCGCCGCAACTCACCGCGCTGCTGCGCTGGTGCGTGGTCGGCCTGGTGTGCGCGCTGCTGCTGCTCGCGATGCTGCCGCAGCCGGTGCTCGCTGCCGGAGCCCCCCCCGGCAGCGCCTATCGCCTGAAGGTCGGCACGCTGGTCGAGTTCGACCCGCGCAGCGGCACCGTCGGCGATGCGATCAAGTCGCTGCTGGAGCCGGTGCAGTACCGCATCACCTACCGCACCGTCGACCCGGTCGACAGCGCCGCGGTGCTGCAGCGTCGCATCCCGGCGATCGCCGCGCATGCCGGCGTGATGAGCATCGAGCAGGCGCTGCTGCTGCTGATCGGCGAGGACAACCGGCTGGTCGTCGATCACGTGAACCGGCTGGTCGCGGTGGAACGCCTGCCCGATGACGCGAAGGAGATGCGATGAGACTCACCACCACCCGATGCCTGGTGCTGCTGCTGCCCTGGCTGCTGGCGGCCTGCGCCGCGACGCCGCCGCACGGCGGCCGCTCCACCTCGAACCCGCGCATCGTCGAGCGCGACCTGGGTGCCGACGCGCTCACCAGCACCGATGAGCGCAAGCCCGCCACCGCGCGCTGAGCCATCCGAGCCGTCGGCGCGCCGCGATGCGGCGCTGCCGACGCTGATGACGCTCTACATGCGCGAAGTGCGCCGCTTCGCGCGGCTGCTGCCGCAGCACGAGTCGGAGCTGCTGGCCGGCATCGACCGCGGCGACGACGACGCGCGCGACGCGCTGATCTGCCACCACCTCGGCTTCGTGATCTCGATGGCACGTGGCTTCTCGAACCGCGGGCTGGAGCTGCTGGACCTGATCGAGGAAGGCAATGTCGGCATGCTGGTCGCGCTGCAGAAGTTCGAGAGCGCGCGCGGGCTGCGCTTCTCGACCTATGCGGGCTTCTGGATCCGCCACCATCTGCAGACGGCGCTCGCGATGCAGGTGCCGATCGTGCGGCCGCCGCTGCGGCTGCAGATGTCGCACGACGCGGTGCCGGTCACGCCGGTGCCGATGGACGACGAGGACGTCGAGCAGCAGCTGTCGGACGCCGGCTTCAGCGAACGCGACGTGGCCGACGAGGTGGCCGAGCAGCGCGACGCACCGCGCCTGGCCGAGCTGCTGCGCGCGCAGGTGGCGCAGTTGCCGGAACGCCAGCGCGACATCATCGTCGCGCGCTTCGGGCTCGACGGCGGCGATGAATGCACGCTGCAGCAGCTCAGCAGCGAACGCGGGGTGACGCGCGAGCGGATCCGGCAGCTGCAGGTGTCGGCGCTGCAGACGCTGCGCGAGGCGCTGGAGAGCGCGGGGGTGACGAGGGACGTTGCGTTGGCGACATGACGACCCCTCGCCCGGCGAGTACGCCGGTCGGTCCCCCGAGGGGACGCGGGCCGGCTTGGGGCGGCCCGGCGCTCGGCCCGCTCGACGCCAGACTCGGGCCTATACGGCAGCGAAATCGCTCTGCGTCATCGGCATGAACCCCGACGCCGCCGGCCCGTCACCGCGGTAATCCTGCGGGTCCACGCTGAAGCGCGTCAGCTTGTCGTACAGCGTCTTGCGCGGCACATGGAGAATCTCGCAGGCCCGCGTCACCGAGCCGCCGCACATGCGCAAGCACTGCTCGATCACCGTGCGCTCGAACGACGCCACCAGCTGCGGCAGCGACTGCTGCGGCGCGTCGTCGCCCCCCGCCAGCTCGGGCATGCCCAGCACATGCCGCTCCACCGCATTGCGCAGTTCGCGCACATTGCCCGGCCAGTCGCGCACCATCAACCGGCAGACGAACTCGATGTCGAGGTCGGCATCGCTCAGCCCGTGGTGTTCTGCCGCCTCCAGCGCGAACGCATGCGCGAGCAGCGGGATGTCGTCGCGCCGCTCGCGCAGCGGCGGAAGCGACAGCTCGATCACGTTGATCCGGTAGTACAGGTCGATGCGGAAGCGCCCGGCACGCGACAGCTCCAGCAGGTCGTCCTTGGTCGCGGCGACCACGCGGCAGCTCAGCCGGATCGGCTCGTTGCCGCCGACGCGCTCGATCGTGCGCTGCTGCAGCGCCCGCAGCAGCTTCACCTGCATCGCCATCGGCATGCTCTCGATCTCGTCGAGGAACACCGTGCCGCCGGCCGCGTACTCGAGCTTGCCGATGCGACGCTTGGTCGCACCGGTGAAGGCACCCGCCTCGTGGCCGAACAGCTCGCTCTCGAAGATGTTCTCGGGGATCGCGCCGCAGTTGATCGCGACGAAGCGCTTGTCGGCGCGCGGCCCGTAGTCGTGCAGGCAGCGCGCGACCACCTCCTTGCCGCACCCGGTCTCGGCCTTCACCAGCACGTCGGTGTCGACGCGCGAGAGCCGCAGCAGCGCCTGGCGCAGCTTGCCCACCGCCGGGTGGTTGCCGCGCAGCACCTCGTGGATCGGCACGATGCCTCTTCGTACCGGCGCCAGCTCGCCGTCGTGCAGCGACTCGGCCGCGCGCGTCTGCAGCGTGAGTTCGCGCGAGCGGATCGCCTGCCGGCACGCGGTGGCCAGGCGCGGCAGCCTGTCAGGGGCGAGCACGTCGCGCGCACCGCGGTGCACCGCCTCGACCGCGGTGGCGGTGTCTTCCTGGTCGCTCAATGCGATCACGGTGAGCTGCGGGTCCATCGCATGGCACTGCGACAGCAGCTCCATGCCTTCGTGCACGCCGGGCAGGCGTAGGTCGGTGACCACCACGCCGGCCGCGCCCGACGCGATCAGCGTCAGCAGGTCCTCCGCGTTGGACACCGCGTGCACGTCGAGGCCACCGTCACGCAAATGGGCCGCGAGTTGTGCGCGGGTGCTGCCGAACAAGTGAAGCAATGCGACTTTCATGATGGGGTCCAGCGTAGTGATTTGCGGGCGGCGCGCAAGCTACGAGAACTCGTAGGGTGCCTCGAACGCCGCGTTGCGGGTCCGTGCGGAATGCCGCCTGCACCACCGCGCACCTTGCGGCATCGCGCACAGTCGCGGCGCCGTGGCCGCGGCCTTCAGCGCTGCAGCAAGACCGTCTAACTGCTTGGCGCGATTGAGATTTCGCGCAACGTGAAGACGTGCTGCCCAAGCTGGCATCGGTGTTGCGCTGGTCAGGGCACGACCGCCGCGAGACACACCACCATGACACCCCTGCTCAAGAAGCCCCGACCGCCCAAGGACAGCGTGCGCGCCGGTGGGCCGCGGCCCGCCTTCGACACCGAGCAGGGCCTGATCCCCGACTCGGTGATCACGAAGCTGCGCGCGCAATCGCGCTTCGACCTGCTGGCCGCCGCATCGGCCGACCGCGCGCGCTGGTTCGTCGCGTTCCTGCTGCTGTCGGGCATCACGCTGTTCTCGGCCATCGGCTGGTACACCGCCGACCAGCGCTTCGCGTCGAACGTGCGCGTGGCCTGGGTCAAGCTCGATCCGTCGGGCGCGTACACGGTGGAGTTCGCCGACCAGGCGCGCCCGGTCGAGTTCTTCCAGACCACGCTCGAATCGAAGATCAGCGAGTTCGTCGAGAAGCGCTACCGCAAGAATGCCGCGACCATCACCGGCGACTACCGCTTCGTCGGCTTCTTCCTGTCGCCCAAGCTGGTCGCGCAGTTCCTCGGCGCCGACGACTACCACGCGGCGCGCGTGGCCGCCGAGCTCACCGATTGCAAGGCGCGCTGCCTCGAACGCGACGTGCGCGTGCGCGTGGTGCAGCACCGCACGCAGATCCCGTCGGTGATCCCCGAGCAGGGCCGCACGACGCTGTACGAGACGCTGGTCTTCACGACCTTCACCGAACGCAAGCCCGACGGCACGGTCGTCGACCGGCGCAACGCCATCGTGCAGATGGGCTGGCGCATCAAGGGCAAGGACGAGATCGCCGCGAACAAGGGCTCGCTGATCGCCAACCCGCTCGGGCTGGAGATCCTCTCGCTCGACCTGAAGGAAGACCCGACGCCGGTGCCGCGCGACGACAAGGTCGCGCAGACCGGCTGAGGCCCGCAATGACATTCCCCATGGAGCAACGCGCCACGATGAACACCCCTCTGCTCAACAGCGCCCGCCTGACGCTGGCCGCCCTCGCGGTCGTGGCCGGCCCGGCGTTCGCGCAATCCACGCCGTTCGACGGCCCGGGCGATGCGCCGCGCAATGCGGTGTCGCCTGCAAGCCCGGCCGCCTCGGCGCCGCCGGTGGCGCCCGCACGCCGCGTGGCCGCGGCCACCCTGCGCATCCAGGCGCGCGCCGCCAACCAGGCGCGCCCCGGCGAGCCGGCGCTGAGCTGCCGCACGATCAACTGGCAGCGCGGCGACATCATCCGGCTGCAGGCCCAGCCCTTCAAGCAGATCCACGTCGCGCTGCCCGAGGCCGGCATCGACGTGATCATGGGCGACAAGGAGCTGTGGGCGCTCGACTGGATCAACAGCCGCATCTTCATCAAGCCGACCAGCCGCTCGAGCGAGGGCCGCTCGACCACGATCTCGGCGATCGGCCAGAGCGGCAACGCCTACGAGTTCCTCGTCACGCGCGTGCCCGAGAACCTGGAGATCTCGCACTGCGTCTACATCCAGGCCGACCCGGGGCTGATCTCGCGCGGCGCCTGGGCGCGCGCCGGCGACCAGCGCAGCGACGGCTCGTATGCGCAGGACTCGCGGCAGGAAGTGACCGCGCTGCGCGAGCGCAACGCCGGGCTGGAGCGCCAGGCGCGCGATTCGATGAAGGCCTACCGCAAGAAGCTCAACAGCAACTATGGCTGGGAGACCGGGCTGTTCTCGCGCTGGACCGCCGGCGAGATCGAGTCGGTGTACGACGACGGCCGCTTCACCTACGTGCGCATGAAGGAAGGCGCGCAGGGCATCGCGTCGATCATGGCCGAGCTCGACGGCAAGGCGGTGCTGCTCGACTACGCGTACGACGAGCCGACGCGCACCTACCAGATCAGCGGCCTGTTCCCGAAGTTCACGCTGTACTCGGGCAAGCAGACGCTGAGCATCACCCGCAAGGGTGAACGGGAGTCCTGAGATGAGCCAGCCCACATCGCACACCCCTCACAACCCGCCGGCCGGCGCCGCCGCGCAGTCCTTCGCCGACAGCCTGCCGCCGACCCAGCCGCCGGGCGGCGACGAGCAGGTCTCGCAGCACGGCAAGCGCGTGGTGATCGTCGGCGCGGTGCTCGGCGGCCTGATCGTCGGCGGCCTGCTGGTCGATTCGCTGCGCAGCCCGCCGAAGCCGATCGCCCCGGTGGCCGATACCGGCAAGCCGCCGCCGCAGGATCCGTTCGTCGACTTCGAGGCCAAGCAGCGCGTCGAGGCGGCGCGGCTGGAGACCGAGCGGCAGAAGAAGCTCGCGCTGGAACGCGCCCGCGCCGAGGCGCAGCGCGAGGCGCCGCCGCCATCGGCCGCCGCCCCGCGCTCGCCCGAGCAGGACCTGCGCGAGACCGCGCGCATGGAGGACCTGAAGCGCTCGCTCGCCGCAGTGAGCTCGCAGGAGATGCTGGTGTCGAACCCGCGTGCGCCGCGCGATCCCCGCGAGCCGAAGGACACGCCGCGCCGCACGGGGTCGACGACCGGCAGCGGCGGCGTGCCGGCCACTGGCACGGCGGCCGCCGGCAGCGTGGCGGCCGCGGCGGTGGGCGCGGAGGCACAGACGCCGCAATCGCAGTCGACCCTGACGCGGCTGCGCCAGGCGATCGACCGCGTGCGTGGCGGTACCGGCAGTGGCGACGACGCGGCGCGCTACGTGCGCGACCTCGCCGGCGCGCAGGCCTCGGGCGCGATCGTCGGCCAGACGGCCACCGCGCGCCGCGAGAAGGGCGATGCGCAGCGCGAGGGCGAGTACCTGGTGCCGGTCGGCACGGTGATGGCGGCGGTGCTCGACATCGAGGTCAACTCCGACTGGGAAGGCCGCTGGCGCGCGCTGATCGCCCGCGACATCTATGACCTGAACCAGGACGTGATCCTGATCCCGAAGGGCACGCGGGTGCTCGGCAGCTCGGCGCGGCCGAAGCCGGTCAACGAGGCGATCAACGAGCGCATGGCGCTGATCGCGCAGTGGCTGGTGCTGCCCAATGGCGCGCGCATCGACCTGTCGCGCAGCGCGATGCTCGATGGGGCCGGCGTCGCGGCGCTGGAGGGCGACGTGAACCGGCATTTCCTCGCGACGCTCGGCGGCGTCGCGGCCTACGGCGTGATCGGCGGGCTGGCCGCGACGCGCGCGGCGCGCTCGACCAGCAACGACACCAACCTCGCGGTCAGCGTGCTGGCCGGGCGCGATGCCGGCGCCGAGATCGCGGCCGGGCTGGCCGACGTGGGGCGGCGCGTCGCGTCGCGCTACCTGAACCTGGTGCCGACGATCGTCGTGAAGCCGGGCACGCCGATGAACGTGTTCCTCGACGACGAGCTGTTCCTGCGTGCGTGGGCGCCGATCGACGAGTTCGCGCCGGCGGTGGCACCGCAATCGATGCGCTGAAATGACGGCACCCACCTCCGTTCGCCCTGAGCTTGTCGAAGGGCCTGTGCACATGGAACCAGGGCTTCGACAGGCTCAGCCCGACCCTTCGACAGGCTCAGGGCGAGCGGGGTTGCACCTGCGCGAGCTGCTGCTGCGCCTGGCCGACGGCGACTATGCGCAGGCGCGGCTGCGCTGGTCGCTGCTGCCCTACATCACCGCCTGCGCGCCGCTGATCGTCACCAGCGTGCTCGCGCCGGCCTGGCTCGCGTGGCTGATGGCGCTGCCGTCGGTGCTGGCGCTGTACCGCGTGACGCAGATCCTCGACCCCGGGCTGTTCGAGGTCAGTCCGCAGCGCGGCGCGCTGGCCTATGCGCTCGCGCTGAACGCGCTGCTGGCCGTGTGGTGCCTGGCGCTCGCACTGGCCGGGCGCGGCGCCGCGGTGCCGACCACCGCGTTCGCGCACGCCGCGCTGCTGGCGCTGG
Organism: Rhizobacter sp. OV335; assembly: GCF_900142965.1. Taxonomy (GTDB): domain Bacteria; phylum Pseudomonadota; class Gammaproteobacteria; order Burkholderiales; family Burkholderiaceae_C; genus Rhizobacter. The sequence goes on along the minus strand of NZ_FRCQ01000044.1, from coordinate 13,909 downwards.
CGGTCGCCCCGGCCTGCCGGCGCGATCGCGCGCGGCGCACGCGGCGCTGGCCGTTGCAGCGCACGTTCATTCCGCTGGCCGTGCTGGTGCTGGTGCTGCAGGGCGTGGCCACCTGGAGGTCTCCATCATGAAGGGCGCATTGCTTTCATCGTGCCTGCTCATCGCGTGGCTGCCGGCTCACGCCGCGCTGTACCGCTGTCCGTCGCAACAGGAGCCCGGCCGCAGCATCGTCACCAACCTGGTCGGCGATGCCGAGGCGCGCCAGCGCGACTGCACGCCGCTCGCGACGCGCACCTCCGCGCTGGATGCGCCGGTGAAGCCGCTGCAAGCCGCCACGCCGGCGCGCACGCCATCAATCTCCGCCGACCGCCGCATCCCGGTGGCGCTGCAGCGCGAGCGCGACACCGACCGCCGCGCGATCATCGACGCCGAACTGCGCACCGAGCAGCAGCTGCTGGCCCGCGCCCGCGAGATCGTCAAGGCGGCCCCCGCCGGCGATGCCGAGGCCCAGACCCAGGCGCGCCAGGCCGCCGCCCGCCATGCCGACAACGTCGATGCGCTGCAGCGAGAGCTGTCGCGCCTGCGCTGACATGTCCGCCAACGACCCGCAAAGCCCGCAGGCGCAGAGCGCCGTCAAGCTCCAGTGGGAGCTGGTGCGGCACTACCTGAGCCCGATCGAGCCGTACTTCCGGCTCGAGGGCGTGACCGGCATCTTCGTGAACCGCTTCGACAGCGTCTACATCATGCGGCACGGCGAGTTCGAGCCGGTCGACGCGCGCTGGAGCAACGAGTTCCACTTCGTCACCGCGATCGAGCAGATCGCCAACGCGCTCGGCCAGGAGGTGCACCCGACCGAGCGCCCGCTGCTCGACGCGCGGCTCGACGACGGCTCGCGCATCAACGCGGTGCTCGCGCCGACCGGCGTGACCGGCAGCAACATGACGGTGCGGCTGTTCCCGAAGCTGCGCTTCACCGCCGAGGCGCTGCTGGCCAGCGGCTCGTTCAACCGCGAGATGTTCCGCTACCTGCGGCTCGCGATGCTGAACCGCTTCAACGTGCTGGTCTCGGGCGGCACCGGCAGCGGCAAGACGACGCTGCTGAACGCGGTGTCGAACTTCATCCCGCCGGAGGACCGCATCATCAGCATCGAGGACACCGCCGAGCTGCAGATCGACAGCCGGCACTGGGTGGCGCTCGAAGCGCCGCACCGCTTCGCGAAAGACGTGGAGCCGCTGACGATGAGCCGGCTGGTGAAGAACGCGCTGCGCATGGAGCCGCAGCGGCTGATCGTCGGCGAGGTGCGCGACGGCGCCGCCGCCGAGGCGCTGCTGACGGCCGCCAACACCGGCCACTCCGGCATCCTGTCGACCATCCATGCCAACAGCGCGCTCGACACCATCGACCGGCTGACCAACCTGGCGGCGGCCGGCTTCTCGGCCATTCCGTACGAGCACGTGCAGCGCCAGGTGCGCAACAACCTCGACGTGATCATCCACGCGCAGAAGACACCGCACCACGGCCGGCGCATCGTCGAGGTGGCCGAGCTGGACGAAGGCGAGTTCCACCTGCTGTGGCGCTGGAACCACCGCGAAGGCCGGCACGAGCAGGTCAAGACCCCGTCGATGCGCCGCATGCTCTACACCCGGGACGACGACGCATGAACGGACTGCAGGATGCATTGAACGGCACGGTCTCGCAGGCGGTGATCGCGGCGATGCGCTGGTCCACGCCGTGGTGGTGGGTGTGCACGGCGCTGGCGCTGACGACGCTCGCGCTGATCAACGTGCTGCCGTGGCGCGTGCCGCCGGCCAAGGAGGCGGAGTACGGCATCTGGGAGGTGCTGAAGATCGCGCTGCGCCGCGTGGCGGTGTATGCGCTGGTCGCGCTGGTGCTGATCTTCTGGCCGGGCATGTACTTCGCCACCGTCGCGGCGCTCGGCAACGCGCCGGGCCAGGGCCACGTCTGGTTCGTCGACTACGTGTCGCGCCAGGCCTGGCGCTGGGGCTGGCTGCTGCCGGCCGGCATGCTGCTCGGCTGGACCGCGCGCGTGGCCTCGGCGCGCTACCTGACGCCGCAGATGTCGCGCCTGGTGCAGCGGCTGGTGGTGCGGCAGGAGGACCACAAGCAGAGCGACATCCGCAACGAGGTGGGCCGGCTGAAGGCGCGCGATTTCGACCCGCGCCGGCACCGCCGCGACGGCCAGGTCTTCATCGGGCTCGACAACGGCGGCAAGCCGATGTTCCTCTCGGGCGAGACCTTTCGCGCGACGCACATGCAGATCGTCGGCCCGACGCGCTTCGGCAAGGGTGTGGTGCTGGGCGTGATGCTGGAGCAGGCGATCGAGCAGGGCCATTCGGTGGTCTACATCGACCCGAAGGCCGATGCCTTCATCCCGTACATCATGGCCGAGGCCTGCGAGCGCGCCGGCCAGCGCTTCATCTACATCGACCTGGGCAACGAGGACACGCGCTGGGCGCCGTTCGAGGGCGGCGCGCCGCGCGACCGGCGCTCGCGCCTGTGCGCCTGCTTCGGGCTCAACAACACCGGCGACGGTTCCGACTTCTACAAGTCGCGCGAGCGGGCCATCCTCGACACCATCATGCCGCGCTCGGGCACCAGCATCGCCGGGCTGCGCGCGGCGCTCGAACAGCGCGGCGACGACGGCAAGCCGCTGAAGGAGAGCGCGAGCCGGCTCTACGACAACCTGGTGGAGTTCGGCATGCTGCCGTCGCTGAATCCGAAGAAGGGCGGCGGCAACAAGATCGGCGAGGCGCTGAAGGCGGGTGCGACGATCTACGTGCGCGGCTCGCTGGACGACCCGACGATCCGCCGCGCGACGCAGGCCTTCGTGACCGAGGTGATCCAGGAGGCGCGGCGCCTCGCGCCCGAGCGCACGCGCCAGCTGACGCTGGCGATCGACGAGCTGAAGTTCATGATCTCGCAGGAGGTGAGCGATGCGCTCGCGACGATCGCCGGCTTCAAGGTGAACATGGTGCTGCTGCACCAGTCGATCCACGACCTGCGCAGCCCGGAGGACCGCACGCTGAACGTGCAGGCGATCGAATCGGGCGTGCTGGTGAACTGCCAGGTGAAGCTGCTGTACCGCGCGAGCGACCCGGAGACGGCCGAATGGGCGAGCCTGCTGTCGGGCACGAAGATCGTGCGCGTGACCAAATCGGCCAGCGTCGAGTACAACCGCTTCGGCGGCGAGGCCTACACGCCGAAGCGGATGCTGTCGGACCTGGAGGTGCCGGTGATCTCGCCGAACGAGATGCTGAGCCTGTCGCCGCGCGTGGGCGTGCTGTACGCCCCCGAGCGGCTGGCCGAGGTGGTCTACACCTGCTTCGTGAAGGCCGACACCTCGCGCGTGCTGTACCGCAAGCCGGTGGCGAAGGCGGCCGAGGAGAACGCGACGGATGCGGCGGCTTGATCGGTTGCGCCTGCTGCGGGGTTGCGCCTGCATAAGCCGATGCGTGTTCTTCGGTTGGCGCGGCAAAGGCGCGGGTGAGCAGGCTGTGGCGCGCCCGTAGCCCGGATGCCAATCCGGGGTTTGTCCGACACATCCCGGATTGGCATCCGGGCTACGCGAGGTGACCGTCCACAACCCGCGCCGTCACGACACCCAGCAGTTTCATCATCAAGGCAAGCGCTGCATGTAGAAAAAGTCCGGCTCGCTCGCGGTGATGGCGAAGCCGAGCTTCTCGTAGAAGTGCCGCGCCGGGTTGACCCGCAGTACGCGCAGCCGCAGCGGCACGCGGGCGCGGCGGGCCTCGTCGATCAGCTCGCCCATCAGGCGCTGGCCGATCCCGCGGCGCTGGAATGGCGCGCGCAGGTAGATCTGCTGCACCTGCAGATGCGCGGGCTCGCGATCGACGTACAGCAGCCCGGCGTCCTCGCCATCGACGACCACCACCCGCGTGTTCGGCGATGCGCTGTCTTCGATCGACTCGCGCTGCACGCGGGCCTCGTCCCAGGCGCCCCAGGTCGCGACGGCGTGGTCGTGCATCGTCTCGCGCGTGATGCGGTAGAGCAGCGGCGCATCGGCGGGCGTCGCGGCGCGCAACATGAGCGCCGGCATCAGGTCGACATACGCCCGCTCGACGAGCTGCCCCACCGCCACCTGCAGCTGCGCCATCAGCGCATGCGCCTCGGCCACGCCGGCCTCGGCCGCCTCGTCGTCATGCAGCACGACCTCCAGCTCCAGGAAATCGCCCAGCCCCTCGACGCGGTCGAGGTGCACCCGCGTGCGACCCACCAGGTACAGCGTGCGCTGCTTGCGCACCCGGCCCGCCTGGCCGTGGGACAGCGTCAACACCTCGCGCAGCGCCACCGGTTCCGCGGTCGACGAGCGGACGTAGAACGATTCCTTCGGCCCGGCCTGGTCGGCGCGGCGGTAGAAGATCAGCTCGCCTTCGGTGTCGGAGAACGCGCGCAGCTTCAGCCGGCCGTTGTCGCAGCGGAAGAAGGTGTCGTCCTGCGCGATCAGCTCCGGGCCGTGCTGCGCCAGCGCAGCGACACGCGGCTCGATGTGTTCGATGCCCTCGATCCGGGCCTTGATCTCGATGTTGCGTGCCATCAGCCGGTCAACGCCTTCTGCATGTTGAGGCCGGTCACGCCGTAGCCCAGCGATTCGTACAGCGCCCGCGCGCCAGCATTGTGGGCGTGCACGTGCAGGCCGATGCTGGCGGCACCGAGCGCCGCGGCGAACGGCTCCAGCGCGGCGAGGGCCCGCCGCGCATGGCCCTGGCGGCGGTGCGCCGGCAGCACCTTGATGTCGAAGACGTAGGCGCCGATGCCGGCGGGATGGCGTTGCAAGGCGATCCACAGTGAGCCGACCGCCTGGGCGCCGTCGGCCGACCAGATCTCGCAGATGTGCTGGTCGGGCGTTGCGAGCCCCTGGGGCAGCAGCCGCTCGAACTCGGCCCGCGAGCGCGCGATCGCGCCCTCTTGAGGCCAACGGCCCGACGCGACGTTCAATTCGGCATAGCCGTGCACGCTGGCCTCGACCCACGCGGCGTAGCACGCCAGCCGCATCGGCACGAGCACGGGAAGCATCGTCATGCGGCCACCTCGCCTTCAGGCCCGGCCAGCACGACGACGTAGCCGTCGGGATCGCGCAGCCAGATCTCGCGCTGGCCGACGTTCGGATTGACCTCGGGCCCTTCGAGCACCTGGGCGGCCTGCTGGCGCACGCGCAGCACGGCGGCGTCGAAATCATCGGTGCGGAACCACAGCAGCATGCCGTTGCCGCGCACCGCGGTGTCGGGCCGGCCGAGGTGCGGATGATGGCGGGTGTCCCACGGCCGCAGCCGCATCACGACGCGCTCGCCGCTCAGCAGTTTTTCGTCGTCGACGGCAGCGGCACTGCTGCGCAGCCCCAGCACCGATTGGTACCAGTGGCGGCTCGATTCGAGATCGCGCACCGCGATCAGGGGCTCAGGAGACATGGGGAACGAAGGGCTGGCCTCGATCGGGCCACTATGTCACAGCTGTTCCGCCGGGGTCATGCGGATTTCGCAAGCCGCACGTCAAAAGTAGTGCAACGCCGCCCAGCCGAGCACGGCCGGGGCCGCCACCAGCAACGCCGCCAGGCCCAGGCAGCCGCGTTTGGCATCGGGGTTCGCCGCACCGGGCTGCACGCGCTTGGCGGCTTCGGCCAGCTGCGTCTGCTTGGCCTGCTGAGCGTCGCGGCGGGCCAGCATCTCGCCGGGCCCGTGGGTGCGGTTCTGGATCACCGATTGCGAGCCGCGCCAGCGCGTGTGGCAGGCGCTGCAGAAGAATTGCCGCGCGCCTTGCTCGTAGGCGAGCAGCGTGCGGCGCGAATGCGTGAACTGCTTGGTGCAGTTGGCGCAGGTGAAGCGCAGGTTGGCCGGGCCGCGCGCACGGCCGCTGCCGCCGCGGGTGCGGGTTTGGCGGCGGCGGGCTCGCACGAACCAGAGGCCGGCGGCAAAGGCGACTGCGGCGACCACCGCCGCGAACAGTTCGGGACTGAATTCCATGACGAACGCGATGCTAGCGGCTTGCGGGGCCGCGTGCCGCCCCCGCGGGTTCGCACCGGTAAGGGGCGTGTCGAAATGCCTGTGGATGTGGGGCGCAGGCGTCAGGCAGCGGATGCATTCACCGGGCCAGGTGCCGATCGAGGAACGCAAGCACAGTCGTGCGACAGGCCTCGGGCCCGGCCTTCAACGCAACTCCTTGCGCACGACCAGCTTCAACCCCGACCACACCGCATCGACGGCGCAGACCTTGATGTCGACGAACCCGAGCGGTAGCGCAAGCTCGCGGATCGTGTCCTCGGTGATGTCTGTCGGTACCTTTGATGCCTTCTTCGGCCACGAGATCCAGAGCGCCGCGTCGGGCTTCAGTGTCTTGCGCAGTGATTGCAGGTGCACGGACAACCCGTCACGCGCAGTGACAAACACATGCGCGATGTCGGTCGTATCCGTTGCCCGGCTGGTGAACTCAACACCGGACGGCACCGGCGCCAGCAGCATGCGGTAGCCGGACGGCTCACCAAGGAGCGCGATCGTGCAGCCGTCTTTCAAGCCGAGCTTCTTGGAGAGCGGCGTACCGGAATAGCCTGCGGTCATACAGCCGCACGGCCGGCCGCGAGTGCTGCGCGCACTTCGGCGAACACCTGAGCAGCAGGGATACTGGCTCCGCTGTCCGCACCCTTGCGGATCTCGGCCCGCAGCGCGTTGCGGATCACCTCGCGCTGGTCGGTGCTGCCGCCTGGAGCGATCTCCTCGCGCGGGGAGTTCTCGAACCGTTTTCCTGTGGCGTCGTTGGATGGCATGGGGCCAACGCTATCAAATGTTGACAGCCCCGCCAAGCCCGCATGGACTCACGCCGCAATCATGCCCCGATCCGCCAACCGGAACGTCCCGATGATCCCGCTCAGCCGCTGCGCCTGGTCCTTCAGGCTCTCGGCCGCGGCGGCCGATTCCTCGACCAGCGCGGCATTCTGCTGCGTCATCTGGTCGAGCTGGTTCACCGCGACGTTGACCTGGCCGATGCCCTGGCTCTGCTCGTTCGACGCCGCGCTGATCTCGCTGATCATGTCGGTCACACGCTTCACGCTGACGACGATCTCGCTCATCGTGCTGCCGGCGTCCTGCACCAGTCGGCTGCCGGCCTCGACCCGGTCGACGCTCTGGCCGATCAGGCCCTTGATCTCGCGGGCCGCGTCGGCGCTGCGCTGCGCCAGGCTGCGCACCTCGCTCGCCACCACCGCGAAGCCGCGGCCCTGCTCGCCGGCCCGCGCCGCTTCCACCGCGGCATTCAGCGCCAGGATGTTGGTCTGGAACGCGATGCCGTCGATCACGCCGATGATGTCGGCGATCTTCTTCGAGCTGGTGTTGATCTCGTCCATCGTCGAGACGACCTGCGACACCACCTCGCCGCCGCGCTGCGCCACCTGGGCCGCCGACGACGCGAGCTGCGACGCCTGCGAGGCCGAATCCGCGCTCTGGCGCACGGTGGCGGTCAGCTGCTCCATCGACGCGGCCGATTGCTGCAGGCTGCTCGCGGTCTGCTCGGTGCGCGAACTCAGGTCCTGGTTGCCGGTCGCGATCTGCGTGCTGGCCGTCGAGATGCCGTCGGCCACGCCGCGCACCTCGTTCAGCGTGCGCGTCAGCGCGCCGCGCATCGCGTCGATCGAGCGCAGCAGCCGGCCGGTCTCGTCACCGGCATAGGCCCGCTGCGGTGCGGCGCTCAGGTCCATCTTCGCGATCGCATCGGCCATCGCCTCGGCCCGGCGCAGCGGCACGGTGATGCTGCGCGCCAGCATCACGGCCAGCGTCACGCCCACCAGCAGCGACAGCGCCGCACTCACCATCAGCAACGTGTTCGCGCCGGCGCGGCGCGTTTCGGCGGCGCGGCCGTTGGCATCGAGCTGCTCGCGCTGCGCATTGCACAGTTCCTGCACGGCGGCGATGTACTCGCGCGACTTGGGCTCGAACCTCTCGCTGAACGATCGGCTGGCACCGTCGGCATCGCCGGCCAGCTTCAGCTTGCTGACCTCTTCGCGCGCCGCGAGGTAGCCCTTGCGCAGCTCGCTGACCTTCTCGTACTGGCGGCGCTCGTCGGGCATGTTCATCTGCGGCTCGATCTGCTTCTGCAGCTCGGTGGTCAGCTTGATCGACTCGGCGGTGGCACCGGCAAAGTACTCGATCAGGCTCGGGTCGCTGCTCTTGGCGATGGCGGCGGCGCGCTGCACGCCCGAGGTGGTGAAGCGCAGCCAGTCGGACAGCGCGCGCTCGGTCTTCACGTTGTCGGAGATCATCACGTCGATCTCGGCGCTGGTGCGGTTCAGCGTGTACACCGCATACAGGCTGCTCGCGACCGACAGCCCGAGGATCAGGCCGAGGACGACGGTGAGGCGCTTGCCGATGGAAAGGTTGTCGAGGAGCATGGTGCGTCGGATAGGGGAGACGCTGGCTTATCGACCACTGGTCAGGCCACTTGAGCAGGACCCGCCCCTGCAGCCGCCTCGGGCCGCATGGTTCGTGACAAGTTCAACGATCGAGGTCAGCGGTCCAAAGCGGGCCGCTTCGGATCGAAGGTCCATCCGGGGACCAGGTACTGCATCGCGACCGCGTCGTCGCGCGAGCCCAGGCCGTGCTGGCGGTACAGCTGGTGGGCCTTCTCGACCTCGCCCATGTCGAGCTCGACCCCCAGGCCGGGCTTCTTCGGCACCTGCACGTGGCCCCCCTCGATGCGCAGCGGCTCCTTCGTCAGGCGCTGGCCGTCCTGCCAGATCCAGTGGGTGTCGATGGCGGTGACCTTGCCGGGGGCCGCAGCGCCGACCTGCGTGAACATCGCGAGCGAGACGTCGAAGTGGTTGTTCGAATGCGAGCCCCAGGTGAGGCCCCAGTCGCGGCAGGTCTGCGCGACGCGCACCGAGCCGGCCATCGTCCAGAAGTGCGGGTCGGCCAGCGGGATGTCGACCGACTGCAGCGCGAGCGCATGGCTGAGCTGGCGCCAGTCGGTGGCGATCATGTTGGTGGCGGTCGGCAGGCCGGTGGCGCGGCGGAACTCGGCCATCACCTCGCGGCCCGAGAAGCCGCCCTCGGCGCCACACGGGTCCTCGGCATAGGCGACGACGCCGCGCATGTCGCGCATCAGCCGGATCGCATCCTTCAGCAGCCAGCCGCCGTTCGGGTCGAGCGTGATGCGGGCAGTCGGAAAGCGCTCGTGCAGCGCGCGGATCACCTCGACCTCTTCATCGCCGCGCAGCACGCCGCCCTTCAGCTTGAAATCGTTGAAGCCGTAGCGTGCCTGCGCGGCCTCGGCCAGGCGCACGATCGCATCGGCGTCCAGCGCCTTCTCGTGGCGCAGGCAGAACCAGTCGTCGGCGGCCTCGGGCTCGCTCGCACCACTGGCATACGGCAGGTCGGTGCGCGTGCGGTCGCCGACGAAGAACAGGTAGCCGAGCATCTCGACCGCATCGCGCTGCTGGCCTTCGCCGAGCAGCGCCGCCACCGGCACGCCCAGGTGCTGGCCGAGCAGGTCGAGGAAGGCCGATTCGATCGCGGTGACCGCATGGATGGTGGTGCGCAGGTCGAAGGTCTGCAGCCCGCGGCCGCCGCTGTCGCGGTCGGCGAAGCCCTGCTGCACGCGCTGCAGCACCTGCTGGTGGTTGCCGATCGGCTGGCCGACGACGAGCGGCGCGGCGTCCTCGAGCGTCTGGCGGATCTTCTCGCCGCCGGGCACCTCGCCGACGCCGGTGCGGCCGGCGCTGTCGGTCAGGATCAGCAGGTTGCGGGTGAAGAACGGGCCGTGCGCGCCGCTCAGGTTCAGCAGCATGTCGTCGCGCCCGGCGACGGGGATCGCGCGCAGCGCGGTGATGATGGGTGTTTGCATGGATGAAAAGGGATGTCAGTGGGCCACAGACTCCGTTCGCCCTGAGCCTGTCGAAGGGTCCGGCTGAGCCTGTCGAAGCCGGCGAATACTCAATCTGCGGTGATCTTGCCCGTCTCGATGACGGTCTTCCAGCGCGCGAACTCCTTGTGCTGGAAGGCGGTGAACTGCGCCGGCGTGTTGCCGACGATCTCCATGCCGACCGACACGAACTGCTGCCTGACCTGCGGGTCGTTCAGCGCCGCGACGATCGCCGCATGCGCCTTCGCACGCACCTCGGCCGGCAGGCCCTTCGGCGCGGCGATGCCCTGCCACGAGTAGACCGCGAGGTTCTTGACGCCCGCTTCATCGGTGCCGGTGGCGCCGGCCTTGGAGCCGCCGGGCGGGAACGGCACCAGCAGCGTGACGGGCTTGTCGGGCCAGGCCTCGGCGTGCGCGGTCGTCGCCATCGACGCAACGCCGAGGGCCAAGGCGATGGGCAGAGCGGTCAGCAAGCGCATGGTTGGTTTCCGGAGGTTGTGCGAGGTCGGCGCTTCTCGCGTTTCCCTCTCGATTGTTAACGTTAACAATACACCTCGGACCACGCTATCGCAGCGAGGGTTTACCCGACTGCGGTGGCCACGACTTCAGGTAGGTGTGGTCGCGACATGAAGCCGAGATTGGTGCGCGTGGTTCAGGCGTTCGCGTACGGAGGCCAGGTGGTCCGCCCTGACCCGTCGCAGAACGAAGTCGCGGTAGTTGGCGTTGCTGAGTTGGCTCCATGCCTGCACCCGCCCCAGGGCGGATTGCTGCGCGCGAGAGGCGAGAACCACGTCGTCTGGAATTGGCGCGTTCGCATCGGTCATGAATTCATAGCCGTAGGAGCGCATGTGCTCTCTCGCCACCGTCTCGATGATCTCGATTTCGTCGACGCTCAGCTGGCTCTTGAACTTGTCCCTGTTGGCCGGGATGGGACCGAAGCAGTTGGATGACCACAGATCCGACAACTTCGACATCTGCCGTGCTTCCGTGGAAGCCGCCACGTCGAGCATTTGCGGAAGGAAGTCCAGGCCGATGAAGTCGCAGATGCCGCGCAGGACAAGCTCCTGGTCAGCGAGGAAATCCTCGTATCGGATCGTGAGTACGCGGGCCGGATGGGCATGGACGAGACGCTGGGCCGCATCATGCGCGGCGACCCACGTCATCGCATTGAGCGTGCTGTCGAAGTCATGGATGATCGCGCGGTTCATCGAGGCCACCTGGGCGCGCGGGTCTCTCACCACGTTCAGGAACAGCATGTCTGGAAACAGCTCCATCATCTCGGCGGCGTAGTGGATGCTGTCGAGCGATTTGTCCATCACGACGCGGGCATGGTGCTGCTCGCCGCTGCGCAAGAGCAGCTCCCACACCACGCGGTGCACGCTGCGCTTCTCGTCCTTGACGGCATCGAAGATCTCACCCGGGTCGAACGCCACGTCGGGCCACTTCACCATGCTGGCGGCCTGCAGGCCGACGACGTCCACGACGAGCTGGAAATAGTTGCGGTCCTCGGCCAGATCGCCATAGAGGGGCACCAGCGGCATGAAATCGACGATGTGCAGCGGGTAAGGCGAGTAGAAACCTTCACTGAAATTCAGCCTGAGTCTCAGCGCGTGGCTTCCGCATCGACGCAACGGCACCATCAGAAGCGGGCGGGGGCGACCCGCATGGGACGTGGAGATGGAGGGCTGACGGGTCATGATGGTTTCCCTGTGATGTGGTTTGAAAAGTCGGCGATGAACTGCTCCAGTTCGATCACCGGCAGACGATCGATGCCGGCGGCTGCATGCCGCCCACCGCCGCCTGGATAGAGACAGCACAACGCTTGCGCCGACTTGCGCTGAGCAGGACAGCGGACGCTGACCAGGAAGTGACCGTCCGAACGGCGCGTGAGGACCGCGAATGATCGATGGGGCTCTTCGCAGGAGAGGCGGTTCGCCAGCGTTCCGGAAAGCCGCCTGGCCCATGCCGTGCCCGGCAGCAGATAGACGTCGCCATCGATGCTTCGCCAATAGGGCGCGAGCGCCTCGAGGTGATGCTGGTCGTCGGCGCGGCCAGCGGCCAGGCGACGATATTCGTCGGCATCGGCGATGAAGCCGAACGGGCTCTCGAAGTTGTGCACCACTCGATAGAGGTCGATCGGCGAGAAGTGCAGGTCTTCCACGGCCTCGCCGTAGGCGTTGTAATTGAGAAGCTGCCCCAGCTGCTCCAGGCTCGCCGTCTGGTTCAGGGTGAGCCCGCGCTGCGCGCAAAGACTGCGTGCGACCTCGAGCAAGTTGTCGCCGAAGGCGCCCACGATGGCCCACTCGTGAAAGCGGCCGGCCAGGGTGCGATCCACCAGCAAGGAGGTGCAGACCACGGCGGAAGGGTCGATGTGGCTTTCCAGCCGCGGGTGGTGGAACAGGCTGCGTGCCGAATGGTGATCGAAGTAGCGTACGCGCCCACCGGCCTGCAGTGCGCGACGCACGCCGGCTTCGTTCCTGTCGAACGAGACGTCCAGCACGGTGATGTCGCTGGGAGGGTTCGTGTCGCCCAACTGCCCAAACAAGTCGATGTCGCGCTTGACGCCACTGACGAGGCGCCCTGCGCGCGGCTCGGCCATGCGCAATTGGTGCAGGCTGCAGATGCCGTCGGCGTCGCCATTGAACAGGTCCACCACCGGCAGGGTGCCCGTGCGGTCCGCCAACGCGAACGATGGGATCGATGTCATGACACGAGGGAGCCGCGACTGACGAGAAAGTCCATCAGCTTCTGCGCCGATTGGTCGAGGCTGCACAGGTCCGTGTCGATGCGCAGCGCGGGAGACTGTGGGGTCTCGTAAGGTGCCGACACGCCGGTGAATTGGGGGATGGCTCCCGTTCGAGCCTTTTCGTAGAGTCCTTTCGGGTCCCGCGCTTCGCAGACGGCCAGCGCCGTGCTGACATGGACTTCAATGAACCTCGCATCGCCGATGATGGATCGCGCTTGTTCCCTGTCTTCCTGCCGTGGCGAGATGAGCGCCGTGAACACGATCAGCCCCGCGTCGTTCATCAAGGCGGCAACTTCCGCGACACGCCGGATGTTCTCGCACCGATCTGAAGGCGAGAAGCCCAGATCGCTGCTGAGATGGTGGCGGATGTTGTCGCCATCCAGCACGAATCCCAACTGCCCTTGGGCATGCAGCCGGCGCTCCACCGCATAGGCCAAGGTGGATTTGCCTGCGCCGCTGAGGCCTGTCAACCAGACCGTCACCGGTTGCTGGTGGAGCAGGGCGCGCCGCTCGGCCGCCGAGACCAGGCTGGGGTGCTTCACCACGTTGAGACAAGTCGCGCCCCGTGCCACGGGAGTGGCATGGGTGTCGGCATTGCCGAGACGTGGCCGGACAAGGGAATGCGTGGAAGGAGTCATGGCGCGAGCAAGCCTCTCAGGACGGCGAACATTCTTTGACCAGCAGCGCCCCGCTGGTGCGGTTGGTGGCCGGGTCCACGATGATCAGCGAGCCGCCGACGCGGTTCGACTGGTACGACTCCACCGGCAGCGCCTGTTGGGTCTCGACGATCACATGGCCGATCTCGTTGACGGCGAGCTGGTTCGCGTCGATCGCCTCCAGCGTGTGGATGTCGAGCCGGCTCTCGATCGCGGTGATGCGCGCCTGCACCCAGCGGTTGCCGTGGCGCACCCAGTACTTGCGGCCGACGACGGCGGGTTCGGTGTCGAGCCACGCGAGCGTCGCGCTGAAGCGCTGCGTCTCGTGGATGGTCGACGGCGTCGAGATCCAGTCGCCGCGCGAGACGTCGAGCTGCCGGTCGAGCACGACGCCCGCCGACTGGCCGGCCTCGACCACGTCGACGACGTCGCCGGCCAGGCGCACCTCGGCGACCATCGCGGTCTGGTTGCTCGGGAAGACCTGTACCGTGTCGCCGGCCTTCACGCGGCCGTGGGCGACGCGGCCGTACAGCGTGCGCGGCTGGTTGCCGGTGCCTTCGCCTTCGCGCGACACGTACTGCACGGGGATCAGCAGGTCGCCGTCCTTGCGCTCCTGCAGCGCCGG
>NZ_FRCQ01000043.1 GCF_900142965.1 Rhizobacter sp. OV335 | reverse complement strand
GGCATCAACGAGAACACCAACGGGCTGATCCGTGAGTTCCTGCCCAAGGGCTCCGATCTGAGCGTGTTCTCTCAACGAGAGCTCGACCACACCGCTTGGGACCTCAACACTCGACCTCGTAAATCCCTCGGTTGGCGCACTCCCTCCGAGGTCTTCTTCGAGTCAGCCTTCGACGCCAGCCGCGCAATTCAACCCACTGTTGCACTTGGGCTTTGAAACCGCCAACCAAAGCAAAGGGCTTGAACACAACACCATGCGGTTCGTTCTGGCCCGCTTCGGACAACACGGCCACGCCGCTGCACACCCTTCCTTGATTGGGATTGTTGCCCTCCCGCCTCCACGCGCCTCACTCCCTTGGTAGGCTTGGGCGGATGCAGATCCGCCCTTCCGATATGTCGCTCTCCGCCTTCGTCGCCGGCTTCGTCGCCGTGCTCGTCGGCTTCACCAGTTCCGTTGCCATCGTGTTCTCCGCCGCTCAGGCCCTGGGCGCCGGGCCGGCCGAGATCAGCTCATGGATGTGGGCGCTCGGGCTCGGCATGGGGCTGTGCTCGGTGCTGCCTTCGCTGTGGCTGCGCCAACCCGTGATGATCGCTTGGTCGACGCCCGGCGCCGCGGTGCTCGCGACTGCGGCCGCTGCCGGCGGCTTTCACCTGCCGGAGGCCGTCGGGGCCTTTCTGGTCAGTGCCGCGCTGGTCACGCTCTTCGGCGTCACCGGCTGGTTCGAGCGGCTGATGGGGCGCATTCCGATGCCGATCGCCAGCGCCTTGCTCGCCGGCGTGCTGGCCCGCTTCGGGCTCGATGCCTTCATCGCGCTGAAGTCCTCCTTCGCGCTGGTGCTGCTGATGCTCGCCGCCTACCTGGTCGGCCGTCGCCTCTGGCCGCGCTATGCGGTGCCGGGCGTGCTGCTGGCCGGCACCGCGTTCGCTGCACTGCAAGGCCAGTTGCACCTCGGCGCCGTTCCGCTCGGGCTCACGATGCCCGTCTTCACGGCCCCGGTGTTCACGCTGCCGGCCATCGTGAGCCTTGCGCTGCCGCTCTTCGTCGTCACGATGGCTTCGCAGAACCTGCCCGGCGTGGCAGCGATCCGGGCCGCCGGCTACGACATGCCGATCTCGAAGCTGATCACCCTCACCGGCCTCGCGACGCTGCTGCTCGCGCCCTTCGGGGCCTTCGCGCTGAACCTGTCGGCCATCACTGCCGCCATCTGCATGGGCCGCGAGGCGCATGAAGACAAGAACCGCCGCTACATGGCCGCCGTTGCCTGCGGATTGATCTACTGCGTGATCGGCCTGTTCGGCGCGGCTGTCACCGGCGTGCTGACGGCCTTTCCACGCGAACTGGTGGTCGCCATCGGCGGCTTTGCGCTGCTGGGCAGCATCGGCACCGGCCTGGCCGCGGCCCTGAAAGAGGACGCGCACCGCGAGGCCGCGCTGATCACCTTCCTCGTGACGCTGAGCGGCCTCAGCCTGTGGGGCATCGGCTCGGCCTTCTGGGGCGTGGCCGCCGGCGCGCTCGCGCTTTTTGTGCAACAGTGGCGGCCCCGCATCGCCGCCTGACCGACAGAGAGAGCCCCGCCATGACGCTGCTGTTCGTTGCCGACCCGCTGGAAAACTTCAAGACCTACAAGGATTCGACCTTCGCGATGATGCGCGAAGCCGCCCGCCGCGGCCACGCACTCGCCGCCTGCGAACCGCGCGACCTGGTCTGGGAACGCGGCGGCCGCGTGCAGGCGAAGGTCCGGCCGTTCACGGTCACCACCGACCCGCACGCCTGGTTCGACGAGCAACCCGCGCAGACACTGGCGCTCGCCGATGTCACCGCGGTGCTGATGCGCAAGGACCCGCCCTTCGACAGCGAGTACTTCTACGCCACCCACCTGCTGCAGCAGGCCGAGCGCGAAGGCGCCCGCGTCTTCAACAAGCCGGCCGCGCTGCGCGACCACCCCGAGAAGCTCGCGATCCTCGAGTTCCCCGACTTCATCGGCCCGACCCTCGTCACGCGCGACGAGGCCGAGATCAAGCGCTTCCACGCGGTCCACCACGACGTCATCCTGAAGCCGCTCGACGGCATGGGCGGCATGGGCATCTTCCGCGTCGGCCCCGACGGGCTGAACCTGGGCAGCATCACCGAGACGCTGAACAAGGGCGGCACCCAGACCGTGATGGTGCAGCGCTACCTGCCCGAGATCGTCCACGGCGACAAGCGCGTGCTGGTGATCGGCGGCGTGCCGGTGCCGTTCTCGCTGGCCCGCATCCCGCAAGGCAGCGAAATCCGCGGCAACCTGGCGGCCGGCGGCAAGGGCGTCGCGCAGCCGCTGTCGAACCGCGACCGCGAGATCGCCGAGGCGCTCGGCCCGGTGCTGGCCGCGCGCGGGCTGCTGCTCGTGGGGCTGGACATCATCGGCGACAGCCTGACCGAGATCAACGTGACCAGCCCGACCTGCTTCCAGGAGATCGCGCAGCAGGCCGGTTTCGACGTGGCCGAGATGTTCATCGACGCGCTGGAAAGCAAACTGCCCTGAAACCGCCGGCACGGGATAATCCGGCTCCTTCTGCTGAGCTGCTCCCGCTGATCTCCCCATGGCCGTCCTTTCGCTTTCCAACGCCCACCTGGCCTTCGGCCACGTGGCCCTGCTCGACAACGCGGCCTTTTCGCTCGAAACCGGTGAACGCCTCGGGCTGATCGGCCGCAACGGCGCCGGCAAGTCCTCGATGCTGAAGATCATCGCCGGGCTCGAAAAGCTCGACGACGGCCTGCTGCAGATGACGCAAGGCGTGCGCATCTGCTACGTGCCGCAAGAGCCGGTGTTCGAACCCGGCCACACGGTGTTCGAGGCCGTCAGCGAAGGCGTGGCCGAAGCCCGCGCCGTGCGCCAGGCCTATGAAGAGCATGCCGACGGCGTCGACCTCGACGCCCTGCAGACGCGCATCGAGGCGCTCGACGCCTGGAACTGGGAGCAGCGCGTGGACACCACGCTCGCGCAGCTTCACCTCGACGGCACGCGCGAGATCGGCCAACTCTCGGGCGGCATGAAGAAGCGCGTCGCGCTCGCGCAGGCGCTGGTCGCGGTGCCCGACGTGCTGCTGCTCGACGAGCCGACCAACCACCTCGACCTCGACTCGATCACCTGGCTCGAAGAGCTGCTGCGCGGCTTCAAGGGCAGCGTGATGCTGATCACCCACGACCGCGCGTTCCTCGACGGCGTGGCGACCCGCATCGTCGAGCTCGACCGCGGCATCATCCGCAGCTACCCCGGCAACTTCACGGCCTACGAGCGCATGAAGGAAGAGCAGCTCGCGTCCGACGCGCTCGCCAACGCGCGCGCCGACAAGCTGCTGGCCCAGGAAGAGGTGTGGATCCGCAAGGGCGTCGAAGCCCGCCGCACGCGCAGCGTGGCGCGCATCCAGCGGCTCGAAGTGCTGCGCGACCAGCGCCAGAAGCGGCGCGATTCGCTCGGCCAGGTGCGACTGGAAGTGGACTCCGGCGCGCCCAGCGGCAAGATCGTCGCCGAGCTGCGCGACGTGAACCTGCGCTTCGGCGAGAAGGTGATCGTGAAGGACTTCACCGCGACCATCCTGCGCGGCGACAAGGTCGGCCTGATCGGGCCGAACGGCGCCGGCAAGACGACGCTGCTGAAGCTGATCCTCGGCGAGCTGAAGGCCGACTCCGGCCACGTGCGCCAGGGCAGCAAGCTCGAAGTCGCCTACTTCGACCAGATGCGCAGCACGCTGAAGCTCGATGCGACGCTGGCCGACACCATCAGCCCGGGCAGCGAATGGGTGGAGTTCAACGGCCAGCGCAAGCACGTGATGAGCTACCTGAACGACTTCCTGTTCTCGCCCGAGCGCGCCAACTCGCCGGTGCGCACGCTGAGCGGCGGTGAGCGCAACCGCGTGCTGCTGGCGCGCCTGTTCGCGTTGCCGGCCAACGTGCTGGTGCTCGACGAACCCACCAACGACCTCGACATCGACACGCTCGAGCTGCTCGAGGAGCTGCTGCAGAGCTACCCGGGCACCGTGTTCCTGGTGAGCCATGACCGGCGCTTCCTCGACAACGTGGTCACCAGCACGATCGCGTGGGAAGGCGACGAGAGCCCGGGTTTCTGGCGCGAGTACGAAGGCGGCTACGAAGACTGGAAGCTGCAGCGCGACCGGGCGCGTGCGATGCGCGACAAGGCCGCGAAGGCGGCGCCGACGCCGCCGGCCGCCGCGCCTGTCGCCGTGGCGGCCGCACCGGTCGCGAAGAAGGCCAAGCTCAGCTACAAGGAACAGCGCGAACTCGACGGCCTGCCGGCGCGCATCGAGGCGCTGGAGACCGAGCAGAAGGCGCTGTCGGCGCTGCTCGCCGGCACCGAGATCTACGCCGGTGACGCGACCAAGCTCGCGACCGCACAGGCGCGCTTCGCGGCGCTCGAGGATGAACTGCTGGCGGCGCTCACCCGCTGGGAAGAACTCGGCGCGCGCTGAGCGCTGTGCCGCAGTCGGCCTGTACGGTCACCTGCCGAGCGCGCCGAACCACGATTCGCCGATCGCGTTGCGGTGCGAGCGGCTGATGATCAGCCCCGATTGCAGGTACAGCGCGTTCAGCAGCCGCGCGGCGCGTGAGGTGTCGAAGCCCGGCCAGTCGGCCATCTCACGCAGCGACGAGCGGTCGCCCTGCAACCGCTGCACCGCCGCGCGCAGCAGGCCGCCGGCACGCAGCCCGCCCATCGCGAAGCCCGGCGCCACCCGGTAGGCCACCGGCCCGGCGATCTCCGGCAGCAGCGTGCTGCGCGAGCCGCGCAGCGCGAGCTCCCACAGCACCGGCCCGAGCGAGTGGTAGTGCTGCTCGTCGGCCACCAGCGACAGCTCCGCGTCGCCCGGCGGCCGCAGCACCGCCGGCTCGACATGCATCACGCGCAACTCGGTGGGCCGCTCGCGCAGCAAGGCATTCAGGTCGATCGGGCAGTGCACCAGGCGCTCGCGTGCGAAGACGGTCAGCGGCACCACCGCCTCGCCCATCTGCAGGTGGATCACGACCTGCTGCGAATGCCGCACGCAGGCGGCCAGCACGTCCAGCACCTCGGAGGCATGGCCGGCCCGCTCGAAGCGGCTCAGGTCGGCCAGCAGCGACGGGCTGAGCGTCGCGCCCCGCAGGCTGCTGTCGGCGATCTCGCCGAGCGCACGCGGCCCGCCCGGCTCATGCAGGTAGCGCTCGAAGGCACTGACGCGCATCAGCTCCGGCTCGCCGAAGGGAATGGTGGGCTCGAACATGGACTCGGGATGGGGGAAGGTGAGACTGTAGGTCACCGGGCGGGTGCTGAAAAGCCCGGGTTCCGGGGAGTGGCCATGCCCGGGGTGTCGCGGGCGCGCTGCAGCGCCTGCCAGAACTGCGCATCCTGCGTGGTCGCGAAGTTGATGCGCATCAGCGTGCTGGGCCGGGGCGTCGCGTGGAAGATCGAGCCCGGCGCGAGCAGCCAGCCGCCGTCCAGCATCACCTGCGACAGCCGCTCGGTGTCGACGCCGGTGTCGACCCAGCCGAACAGGCCGCGCGGCGTGGCCGCGAAACGGCAGCCCGCCGCCTCGGCGAGCTGCACCGAGCGGGCCCGGGCCGCATCCAGCCGGGCCATCACGCGCTCGGCATGGCGGCGCAGCAGGCCCTGTTCCAGGCAGTGGGCGATCGCCTGCTCGGTCAGGCTGGTGGTGGTCAGGCTGCCGAGCAGCTTGGTGTCGACGAAGCGGTCGATCAGCTCGGGCGGCGCTGCCAGATAGCCGACCCGCCAGTTCGGCACCAGGATCTTCGAGAAGCCGGAGATGTAGATCGTGCGCTCCAGCGCGTCGAGCGCCGCCAGCCGCGGCAGGTGCGGCGGGGCCAGGTGGGCGTAGGTGTCGTCCTCGACGATGTGCAGCCCGTGCGCCTGCGCGAGCTTCAGCAGCCGGTGCGCATGGCCGAGCGCCAGCGTCGCGCCGGTCGGGTTGTGCAGCACCGAGACGGTGATGTACAGCCGCGGCCGCTCGTGCGGCTTCTGGGCCTCGATCAGGCGCTCCATCACCGCGAGGTCGGGGCCGTCCTCGCCGCGCGGCACCGGCAGCACGCGCAGGCCGAGCGCCGCCAGCCGCGCGAACTCGACCGACCAGCCGGGTTCGTCGACCAGCACGGTGTCGCCGGCATGGGTCAGGCTGCGGGTGACGATGTCCAGCGCATGGGTGGCGCCGAAGGTGGTGACGATCTGCTCCGGCACGGCCTTCACGCCGAAGTCGACCAGCCGCTGCGACAGCGCGCGGCGCAGCCGCAGGTCGCCGGCCGGCTCGCCGTACTGCAGCGTCAGCGCGGCGAGCTGCGAGCCGCTGCTGACGCGGCGCAGCGCGCTGCTGAGCATCGGCAGGTCCAGCCATTCGGAGGGCAGCGTGCCCAGCCCCGGCATCGGCCGCGCGCCCGGTGGCTGGAACATGCTGCGCACCAGCGCGATGGCGCTAAGCGGCGCGCGCGGGCGGGCGACCGGGTCTGCTGCGACCGCGGGCGCGGCGGCCGATGACGCCGCCTGGCCGGCGTCCCGCGGGTGCGACTCGCGCACGAAGAAGCCGCGCTGCTTGCGGGCCTCGACCAGCCCCTGCGCCAGCAGCTGGTCATAGGCCGCGACCACCGTGTAGGCGCTGACCCCGTGCCGGCGCGCGCAGTCGCGCACCGACGGCAGGCGCGAGCCGGGGGCGAGCAGCCGCTGCCGGATGCGCTCGGCGAAGCGGCCGGACAGCTGCTCGGTCAGCGTGGCGTCGGCATGGCGGGACAGCGGATCGAGGGGGGCGAGGTGGTTCATGTGCTGGCGAAGTGACCAATACAGTGCGCGGCCGGGGACCGGTGAGTGTACCGGCACTGTGTTGGTCCCCGCGTCTAGACTGGCGCATGGACAAGGAACGCAAGGGCTTGTGGCTGGGCTTTCTCGGGGTCGTGATCTTCGCGATGACGACGCCGATGACGCGGCTGGCCGTCGGCCCGGCGGCCGACCCGCAGCTGTCGCCGCTGTTCGTCGTGGCCGGGCGCGCCGCGTTGGCCGGCGTGTTGAGCCTGGTCTACCTGGTGCTCACCCGGGCGCCGCGGCCGCGCGGCGCGCAGTGGTCGGCGCTGGCCGTCAGCGCTGCCGGCACGGTGGTCGGCTTCCCGCTGTTCCTCGGGCTCGGGCTGCGCGAGGTCGATGCGATGCATGCGGCGGTGATCACCGGCGTGCTGCCGCTGGGCACCGCGATCGCCGCGGCCGTCTTCTTCCGCCAGCGGCCGTCGATCGGCTTCTGGGCCTGCGCGGCGGTCGGCTGCGCGCTGGTGCTGGCGTTCGCGGTCCAGTCCGGCGGTGGCCTGCAATGGGCCGACGGCGTGCTGCTGCTGGCGGTGGTGAGCGGCTCGATCGGCTACGTCGCCGGCGCGCACCTGTCGCGGCAACTGCAGGCCGAGCACGTGATCTGCTGGGTGCTGGCGATCAGCATGCCGTTCACGCTGCCGCTGATGGCCTGGACCTGGCCGGCGCAGCCGGTGCACACCGGCGCCTGGATCGGCTTCGGCTACGTCACGCTGTTCTCGATGTGGCTCGGCTTCTTCGCGTGGTACCGCGGGCTCGCGCTCGGCGGTACGCTGCGCGTGAGCCAGGTGCAGCTGGTGCAGCCCTTCCTGACCTTGCTGTTCGCGGTGCCGGTGCTCGGCGAGCGGCTGTCGGCCAGCACGGTGTTGTTCTCGCTCGCGGTGATCGCCACGGTGTTCGTCGGGCGCAAGATGCCGACTCACTCGCCTGTCCCCCCTTCTCCCCCTGTCTCTCCCCCCGTCACCTCTCCCGTCACGTCCTCAAGGAACTCCGCATGACCTCGCGCACCCCCTGGCAGCTCGCGCAGCGCGCTCACCGCATGAACCCGTCGATCATTCGCGAGATCCTGAAGGTGACCGAACAGCCCGGCATCATTTCGCTCGCCGGCGGCCTGCCGTCGCCCGACAGCTTCCCGATCGACGCGATGCGCGAGGCCACCACCCGCGTGCTGCGCGACAGCCCGCGCGAGGCGCTGCAGTACGCGTCGAGCGAAGGCCTGCCGGCGCTGCGCGAATGGGTCGCCGCGATGCTGCGCGGCCATGGCCAGCAGGTCGACGCCGCGCAGGTGCTGATCACCACCGGCTCGCAGCAGGGCCTCGACCTGGTCGGCAAGGTGCTCGTCGACCCGGGCAGCCGCGTGGCCGTCGAATCGCCGACCTACCTCGGCGCGCTGCAGGCATTCGCGCCGTACGAGCCGGTCTTCACGGCGGTCGACTGCGACGACGACGGCCCGCTGCCCGATGCATTGCACGCTGCCGAGGGCGCGCGCTTCCTGTACCTGCTGCCGAACTTCCAGAACCCGAGCGGCCGCTGCATGAGCGAGGCACGCCGTGCCGCGGTCGTCGCGCGGGCACAGGCGCTGAACCTGCCGCTGGTCGAGGACAACCCGTACGGCGACCTTTGGTTCGACGCCCCACCGCCGCCGCCGCTGGCCGCGCGCTGGCCCGACGGCACGGTCTACCTGGGCTCGTTCTCGAAGGTGCTGGCGCCGGGCCTGCGCCTGGGCTACGTGGTGGCGCCGGCACCGCTGGTGCCGAAGCTGCTGCAGGCCAAGCAGGCCGCCGACCTGCACACGCCGGGCTTCAACCAGCGCGTGGTGCACGAGGTGATCCGCGACGGCTTCCTCGACACGCACGTGCCGACCATCCGCGCGCGCTACAAGGCGCAGCGCGATGCGATGCGCGCCGCGCTCGAGGCCCACATGCCGGCCGGCTGCCACTGGACGGTGCCGACCGGTGGCATGTTCTTCTGGGTCGAGCTGCCGGCCGGCATCGATGCGATCGCGCTGCTGCCGAAGGCAGTCGCCAAGGGCGTGGCCTTCGTGCCGGGCTCGGCATTCTTCGCCGAACATGCGCGGGCCAACACGATGCGGCTGTCGTTCGTCACCGTGTCGCCCGAGCAGATCGAACGCGGCATCCGTGCGCTGGCCGAGGCGCTGAAGGAGGCGGCATGACGCGTTTCTCATTCGCTCAAGTCGATGTGTTCACCGAGGTCGCGTTGAAGGGCAACCCGCTCGCGGTCGTGCATGGCGCCGATGCGCTCGACGACGCGCAGATGCAGGTCTTCGCACGCTGGACCAACCTGTCGGAGACGACCTTCCTGCTGCAGCCGTCCGACCCGCTGGCCGACTACCGGGTGCGCATCTTCACGCCCGGCGGCGAGCTGCCGTTCGCCGGTCACCCGACGCTCGGCAGCTGCCACGCCTGGCTCGAGGCCGGCGGCGTGCCGAAAACGCCCGGCGCGGTCGTGCAGCAATGCGGCGTCGGCCGGGTCGACATCCGGCTCGACGGCGAACGCGCGGCCTTCGCGGCGCCGCCGCTGCGCAAGGAGCCGGTCGCCGAGGCCGAGCTGTCGCTGGTGCTGGCCGCGCTCGGCCTGCCCCGCGAGCAGGTGCTGCAGGCGCAATGGCTCGACAACGGTCCGCGCTGGCTCGGCCTGCTGCTCGACCGGGCCGCGACCGTGCTGGCGCTGGAGCCGGACCATGCGGCGCTGAAGGGGCTGGCCAAGGTCGGCGTGATCGGGCCGCACGAAGAGGTCGCGCCGTGCCGGTTCGAGGTGCGCGGGTTCGCCGCGACTATCGGCATCCCGGAAGACCCGGTCACCGGCAGCCTGAACGCGAGCCTCGCGCAGTGGCTGATCGGCGCCGGGCTCGCGCCGGCGCAGTATGTCGCCGCGCAAGGCACGCGGCTCGGCCGGGCCGGTCGCGTGCACATCGCGCAGGTCGACGGCCGGGTGTGGGTCGGCGGACACAGCGTCAGCTGCATCCGTGGCGAGCTGGCGCTCTGAGCGCTCCTCTGAAGGAACTCAGGCGCGGCGCCAGCGCCATGCCTGCCGGATCGCCTGCCAGGCCGCTGCGCGCGATGGATCTTGCGCATTCACCAGCGCCCTGTAACGACGCCAGACGACAAACATCGAGGCGGCGATGAAGGCCAGCAGCGTCGTCGCCAGCACGATCACGGCGCGTGCCGGCTTCGATTTGCGGTCTGGTTTTTGGGCGATGTCCACCTGCTGCAAGGACGGACCTTCCTTCGCTTCATCCAGCTTCGCGATCTCGAACTGCCGCAGCATGCTCTCGAGCAAGGTTTCCTGGAACTTCACCTCGCGCCGGGCGCGGATGTAGTCGACCGCTGCGGCCGGCAGCTTGCCGACCGGAATGTCGATGCTGCCGGTGGCCGCCCCGGGCGAGGCCGTTTCCATGCGCGCCAGTTCGGCGCGCAGGCCGGCCAGCTCGGAGTTCAGGCGCTGCACGTCCGGGTTCTCGGACGTCGCGCCGGTCCGCAGCACGCGCAAACGAACCTCGCGCTCGGCGATCTGCGCCTTCAGCTGGGCAACGCCGGTGATGATGGCCTCGGCCTGCTTGTCCAGCACGACCATCCCCGATTTCTCCTGCACGGCGCGCAGCGATTGCTCGGCCTGGATCAGGTTCTCCTTCGTGTCCTTCAGCTGCTGCTCGAAGAACACACGGCGCTGCTGCGCCTCGGACACTGCGAGGCGGCCGAGCAGCCTGGTCACTTCGGCGGCATGCGCGTTGGCCAGGTCGGCAGAGAACTGCGGCTCCTTGTCATCGACCTCCACCGTCAGCACGCCGGACTTCTTGTCAGAGGTGACGTGGATGTTGGCCGCCATCTCCTTGCGCAGGCTTTCGTAGGATTTGGCTTCGTAGCGCTGCATCAGGTTGAAACGGCTGGCCAGCGCGCGCTGGACGCTGTCGCTCTTCAGCAGGCTCACGTACAGCTCGTCGGGGGTCTTCGCGCTGATGCCGCCGGCCAGTCCGCCCAGCGAACCCAACGCGGCCAGGGCCGCTGCCGAGCTGCTCTGCTGCTGCGAACCGGGCGCCAGCAGCGTGGTGCGCGCGGTGTAGAGGTTCGGCAGCAACAGCGCGACCGCCACAGCGCCGACGGCCGCGGTCGCGGTCGCGGCGGCCACCCAGCGCTTGCCGTCGCCGAGCCACACCAGCAGGTCCATCAGGCTGACTGACGGCCCGTCGTCCTCCAGCTCGTCGAGGGAGGGAGAAAGAACCTCAGGGTTGTCGATGGCGCTCATTCGCTCAGTCTCCGCGCAGCGTCTTGATGGCCGCCGCACCCAGGCCGAACTGGTAGAAGATCTGCGAGAAGTCCTTCAGGTTGCGGATGGTGGCCCGACCCCAGCTTTCGTAGTCGAGCTGGTTCGGCACCACCACCGCGTCGCCCGGCTGCAGCGCCTGCGATTCCAGGCTGCCGAACCAGCCGCGGCGTTCGTTCGCATGGCTGACGGTGCCGTCGGCGCGCAGCACGAACATGTTGGACGGCTCGGCGGCTTCGTCGAGGCCGGCCAGCTTGACGTAGTCGCCGACGGTGCGGTTCGGCTTCCACAGGAAGGCGTTGTTGTTGACGACCGCGCCGGCCACCGTCACGAAGCCGGGTCGGCTGGGCACCACGATGCGGTCGGCGTTCTCGAGCGGCACGTCCGGCAGCTGGCTCACCGAGGTGGTTTCGGGCGTGAGTTCGAGCGCCACGCGGCCGTTCGGCTGCACGCGGCTCAGGCGCGTCATCTGGGCCTGCGTCGCGGCGGAACTGATCGCCGCGCCACCGGCCTGCTCGTCACGCCGGTTGGCCGCTTCGCGAGCCGCCTGCTGTGCCGACAGCACCTCCAGCCGGGCGATCGCCGACTGCAGGTTCTCGCGCTGGCGCTTGCGGGTTTCCTCGCGGCTGAATTCCAGGCCGTACACATACGCCTGCGGCGTGAAGCCACCGGCCCGCGTGATCAGCTGGGCCAGCGTCTCGCCGGGCAGCAACTGGTAGACGCCGGGCGCACCGACCTCGCCTTCCACCGAGACCAGCCGGGTCTGCCGGGCCACTGGCACGCGGATGTCCTTCTGGCTGTAGATGGTGACGACGTCGCCGGCCTTCAACTCGATGTTGTTGTCGGCGTCGCCCTGCAGCACCGCCTTGCCGAGGTTGAACGGGATCACCTGCGTGCTGAGGTCCTTGTCGCTGAGCCGTTCGACGACGGCGTAGTCCCAGTTCAGCTCGTCGAACAGCGTGGCCGGCGTGCGCTTCGATTCGGCCGCGGCCAGGCGGTCCATGCGGCGGCGCGCGCGCTCGCCTTCGGTGAGCGGGAAGCGGTTCGGGTCGCGCACCGCGTAAGGATCGTTGGCAGGCACGTAGGCAGGCACCGGCTCGGTGACGCCGTTCTGGTCGACCGGCGCGCCGGTCGCGCCGGCGGCGCTGGTGCGCCCGGTGGTCGCGGCGGCATTGGCCGCGTTGCGGGCCGATCGCTGCTGCGCCTCTTCGAGCAGCAGGTCATCGTCGTCGGGAAGCACCTGCACCAGCAGGTTCTTGCGCCGGTAGAAGTCCGGCGAGACCAGCGCTTCCTTGTCCGGGATCAGGTCGCGGATGCGCATGCCCGGCGTGAAGGCATAGCGCAGCGGCTGGGCCACGTGGCCCTTCAGCGTCACGGCGTTCGAGAACTTCGGCGAGATCGTCAGCAGCGTCACGATGTCGCCATCGCGCAGCGGGTGCTGCAGGCCGGTGGCGTCGAGCTTGAAATCCTCGACATAGCGCGCGGCCGGCGACTGTGCCGGGTCGATGCGCTCGAGCTGCACGCGGTTCGGGTTGGTCAGCACCGGCGAGCCGCCGGCATAGCGCAGCAGCTCGGCGACGGGCTCCTGCGTGCCCTTCAGTTCGTAGATCGCCGCGTTGTCGAGCGCACCGCTCAGCGCGACGCGCGGCCCGACCGGCTGGAACACCAGCACGTCGCCGGCGGCCAGCTGCAGGTCCTTGGACTTGTCGCCCCGCACGAGGAAATCGTAGATGTCGAGCTCGGACACCAGCTGGTTGTCGCGGCGCAGCTGCACGCGGCGCATCGAGCCGTTCGGGCCGGGGCCGCCGGCCGCCACCACCGCCGACAGCATCGTGGCCTGGCTGGGCACCGTGTAGACGCCCGGCAGGCGGGCCGGGCCGACGACGAACACTTTCAAGCCGCGCAGCTTGCCGAGCGACACGCTGAGGTTGAAGTTGCGGTACAGCCGGCCGATCTGCGCGCGCAGCTGGCCCTCGAGTTCGGAGGCCTTGATGCCCGAGACCGTGAAGCTGCCGATCTTCGGCAGGTTCAGCTGGCCGTTGCGGTCGACGGTGCTGCGATAGTCGACGTCGATCGAGCCCCAGGCCCGCACCAGCACTTCGTCGCCGGGGCCGACGGTGTAGTCCGCCGTGACGGGAACGTTGTCGACCGGCTGGGTGGCGCGCGAGGCCTCGGCAAAGAAGTTGCTGCCGAAGGGCTGCAGCTGGCGACCGGTCGCGGCCTCGACGAAGCGCTGGAACTCGCTCGGCTTCGGTGGCGGCAGGTTGCGCAGGCGGGCGGTGGCGTCGTCGTCGTCGCGTCGTGCCGGCTGCCCGGGTGTAGGGACGTTGCGCAGCGTGCTGCCGCTGGTCGGCGCGTAGCCGGTGCCGGCGGCGTTGGGAGCGCTGGCGGCCGTCGCGTAGGCCGGGGTGCTGAACGTGCCGCCGGGCGGCAGTTCGTCGGCAGCCGCCGCGAGCCCGGCATGCAACGGAAGCAGGACGGCGAGGACGCACGCGGCTCGTAAACAAGACACAGTCATTCGAAGCGGGCTCGTGAAGGCAACCCCGAATGGTAGCGGATGGCCTCCCGTGCCCGCCGGCCTCACGGCCGCCTGCCGCTCACTCGTCGACTACTCCTTGCGGTAGGTGTCGTGGCAGCCCTTGCACGCCTGGCCCACGGCGCCGGCCGCGGTCTTCAGCGTGTCGACGTTGCCGGCCTTGGCGACGACGTTCAGCTTCTCCATCGCGTCCTGCATCTTGGTCGCGGCGGCCTTGAACTTGTCCTGTTCGGTCCAGATCTCCGGCTTGGCCTTGGTGTCGCCCTTGTCGGTGCCGTCGATGAAGCCGGCGAACGGCAGCTTGGACATCATCGTCGCGATCTCGGCGTTGTCGGCGGCGACCTTGGCGTCGAACGGAACCCGCCCGTTGGCCATCGCGGCCACGCGGCCGAAGTGGCTCGCCATCACCGTGAAGGCGGCCTTGCGGTACTTGACCGCGTCTTCGGGTTTGGCGAACTGGGCGGCTGCCGGCAGCGCGGCGGCGAGGCCGACGACGGCGGCGGCAACGAGGATCGAACGATTCATGCGGGATCTCCTGGCGTGAAGCTTGGGGGTTGCTTGTCGTCGAACGCCGCGTGCGAGCGGCATCCGCAGGCCAGTGTACGCAGCAGGGCCGCATTCCATTCCCGGCGCTTGACGCGTCGCGCCACCGCACCGAACATCATCGCCACACCTACACAAAAAGGGAGCACACGATGACCGAGCGCATCCGCCTGCGGTATTCGGTGGCGTTGCAGGGGTTCAGCGATTTCGAGCGCGAGGGCGTGCATTCGTTCCTGCGCCTGGCCGAGCAGCGCGCACCGGCCTACGAGCGTGCTGCCGACCTGGCCGAGGCCGATTTCGTGATCGCCGATGCCGACCAGCCGGCCGCGATCGCCGCGGTGACCGCCGCCGGGCGGCTGGCCGACACCGTCTTCATCGGCACCCGGGCACCGGCCGGCGCGGCGGCCCACCTGCCGCGCCCGATCGAGCCGACCCGCATCGTGCGCGAGCTCGACCTGCTGCTCGAACAGCGGCTCGCGCTGCTCGACGAGCCGCCGCAGGCCGACTGGGTCGCCTCCGGCCCCGGCCTGTTCGACGAAGCCGCCGTCGCCGGCAGCGGCCGTGTCGTGAAGGACGTGCTGGTCGTCGACGACAGCCGCATCGCGCTCAAGTTCCTGCAGGTGCGGCTGATGCGCCTCGGCTACCGCGTGCACCTGGCGCGCAACAGCACCCAGGCCCTCGACCGGATGACCTTGCACAGCTTCGCGCTGGCCTTCATCGACATCGCGCTCGGGGCGGACAGCCCGATGGACGGCCTGCAGCTGTGCCAGTTCATGAAGCAGACCGCCCGCCAGTCGGCCGGCGGGCCACGCATCGTGCTGATCACCGGGCAGGCGGCTCCCGCCGAACGGGTGCGCACCTCGCTGGCGGGCAGCGACGCCTACCTGGCCAAGCCGCTGATGGACCCCGAGTTCCTGCAGACGCTGCGCCAGCTCGACCCCGACTTCGTCGCGCCCTGACACCACCCGAAGGCGCGGCCGGTCCAGGGGGATTCGATCGCGTCCATTTGAGAATCATTCTCATCTGAGATAGCATCGCTCCATTGCCACTGTCGAGGGAGCGTCGCATGGACCTGCTCGTCGAAGAACACCAGATGCCGGGTGTCGAGGCCGTGCTCGCGGGCACCCTCGCGTTGATGACCGGCTACAGCCAGTACCTGCAGGCCGCCAGCGACCCGGCGCACCGGGCGGGGATGGGCGAGAAGATCGCGCACAACCTCGCGATGCTGGCCGCGCACCCGCAGCTGTCGGGCGATTGCCGCTGCGTGCTGTGGCACCTGCACGAGCGCTGGGCGGTGATGGCCGGCTGCACCCGTGATGCCGGCGCGGCCTGCCACGCACCGCAATCGCCGGCCGAGGTCTTCAGCCTGCCGGGCACGCGCACGCTCCAGTGATCAGCGTTCGAAGGCCGACAGCAGCGCGGCCGCGAGGATCAGCGCGCCGCCCATCAGCACCGTCGGCGTCAGCGTGCCGGCCCCGAGCGCGGTGGCCGACAGCGTCGCGAACACCACCTCGCACAGCATCACGACCGACGTGACGTTGGCCGGCAGCCGCGACGCGCCGTACTGCAGCGCGAGGTTGCTGACCAGGAACGCGAGGCTCAGCGCGCCGATTGCCAGCAGCCAGCCGGTGTGCGGCGCCGGCAGCCACGGCATCAGCGCCTGCGACGCGAGCGTGCTCGCCAGCGTGCCGGCCACCAGCACGCCGCCGCAGAACATCGCCAGCGCCCGCGCCTCTTCCGGCCGGTGCGCCTGGTGGCGCAGCATCACGTTGTTGAGCGCGAACGAGAAGCCGCCGAGCACCGCCAGCCAATCGGGCAGCGACTGCGGCAACGGCAGCGCGACGCCCGCGCCGGCCGGCTTCAGCACGATGAACGCGCCGGCCAGTGCCAGCGCGACGCGCAGCGCGGCGGTCGGCGTGAAGGCTTCCTTCAGCACCAGCCGCGACAGCAGCACCGCCCACAGCGGCATCAGGTAGAACAGCAAGATCACGCGCACCACGTCGCCGATCACCATCGCCCAGTTGAAGGCCGCGTTGGTGGTGCCCGACGCGAGCACCAGCAGCCACAGGCTGGGCGTGCGCAGCAGCGTGCCGAGGGCGCGGCGGCGCGTCGCGAGGATCAGCAGCACCGCAATGCCGTACACCAGCACGGTGGCCCACAGCGGGTGCAGCCCGAGCGCCTGCAGCTCGCGGAACGGCCACCACGAGACGCCCCACACCAGCGCGTTGAAGGCGAGGGCGAGCGCGGGAAGGAGGCCGGGGGCGGTGCGCACGTCGCGGCCGGCGGCGGCGGGCGTCACGCTCAATGCTTGTCGCTGCGGGCCAGGGCGAGCAGGTGATCGACCTCGTCGCGGTACACGACCAGGTTGCGCGCATGCCAGCGGCGGATCAGCCACATCGTGCCGGCGACGACCAGGCCGAACACCGTGATCGACGCGAACGCCGACATGCCGAACTTCGTCATGCCGGTGTAGAACGCGCCGAGCCCGAGGATGCAGGCCTGCTCGTTGAAGTTCTGCACCGCGATCGAGCGGCCGGCGCCCATCAGGTTGTGCCCGCGGTGCTGCAGCAGCGCGTTCATCGGCACCACCAGGTAGCCGCCGATCGCGCCGAGGATCACGAGGAAGGGCGCAGCCACCCAGACGTTGTGGAGGAAGTTCAGGCCGATCACCAGCACGCCCATCACGATGCCGAGCGGGATCACGTTGGTCGCCTGGTCGAGCCGCACCCGCATCGATGCCGCGATCGCGCCGACCGCGGTGCCGAGCGCGACCACGCCGGCCAGCGTCGACGCCTGGGTGGTCGTGTAGCCCAGCGCGGCCGCGGCCCACGCGAACACGATCACGCGCAGGTTGCCCGACACGCCCCAGAACAGCGTGGTCGTCGACAGCGAGATCTGCCCGAGCTTGTCGCTCCACAGGCGCGCGTTGCAGCTGGAGAAGTCGCGCACCAGCTCGACGACGCTGTGCGACAGCGGCTGCAGCGGGGCCTCGGTGCGCGGGATGCGCAGGTTGAACAGCGCCGCGATCACGTACAGGAACACGATCAGCGAGATCGCGGCCTCGGGCGGCGTGTTGACGCCGGTGTCGACCAGCGGCATGTCGAAGGCGAGCAGGTGCGCCGACACCATGTGGCCGACCAGCTGGCCGCCAAGCAGCAGGCCCAGGATGATCGACAGGATGGTCAGCCCCTCGATCCAGCCGTTGGCCTTCACCAGCTGCGAGTTCGGCAGCAGCTCGGTCAGGATGCCGTACTTGGCCGGCGAGTAGGCCGCGGCACCCAGGCCGACGATGGCGTACGAGACCAGCGGGTGGCTGCCGAACAGCATCATCAGGCAGCCGATCACCTTGATCGCGTTCGACGCGAACATCACCCGCCCTTTCGGCACGGCGTCGGCGAACGCGCCGAGGAACGGGGCGAGGATCACATAGAACAGCGCGAAGATCGGACTCAGCGCGGGGACCTGCCAGGTCGGCGCGTGAGAGGTCTTCAGCAGTTCGATGGCGCTCACCAGCAACGCGTTGTCAGCCAGCGAGCTGAAGAACTGCGCCGACATGATGGTGTAGAAACCTTTTTTCATTCGCTGAGAGCGTGCTGCCTGTCGCATGCCGGGTGGGCCCGGTCATCAATCGATGCAGCGCTCGAAGCGGCCGCTGCTGGTTCCCCGCGGCGGCGGTTATAGCACGCAGGTGCTGGCGACCCCACGGCAAAGCCCGCGATGGCGCGCCTTGCGCTGGCAGAATCCACGCCATGCCGCGTCCGATCGAAGCGCTGATCCACAGCGATGCCCTGAGCCACAACCTGCAGCGCGTCCGCGCCTGCGCCCCCGATGCCCGGGTGTGGGCGATCGTCAAGGCGAACGCCTACGGGCACGGCATCGAGCGGGTGTACGGCGCGCTGCAGGCGGCCGACGGCTTCGCGCTGCTCGACCTGGCGGAGGCCGAGCGGGTGCGCGCGATGGGCTGGCGCGGGCCGATCCTGCTGCTCGAAGGCTGCTTCGAGTCGCGCGACCTCGAGCTGTGCTCGCGCCTGAACCTGTGGCATACGGTGCACCACGAGGCGCAGATCGACTGGCTCGCGATGCACAAGACGACCTGGCCGCACCACGTGTTCCTGAAGATGAACACCGGCATGAACCGGCTCGGCTTCACGCCGGCCGCGTTCCGCACCGCGTGGTTGCGGCTGACGAACCTGCCGCAGGTCGACCAGATCACGCTGATGACGCACTTCTCCGATGCCGACGGGCCGCGCGGCATTGAAGCGCAGGTGGCGGTGTTCAACGCTGCCACCGTCGACCTGGATGGCGAGCGCTCGCTGAGCAACAGTGCGGCCACGCTGCGCTACGCGGCGACACAGCCCGGCGTGCGGGCCGACTGGGTGCGCCCCGGCATCATGGTCTACGGCTCGTCGCCCGATCACCCCGACGCGACGATCGCCGACTGGGACCTGCGCCCGGCGATGACGCTGCGCTCGCAGCTGATCGGCGTGCAGGCGCTGAAGCCGGGCGACACCGTCGGCTACGGCAGCGCATTCACCGCCGAGCGCGAGATGCGCATCGGCGTGGTGGCCTGCGGCTATGCCGACGGCTACCCGCGCGTTGCGCCGGCCGGCACGCCGGTGCTGGTCGACGGTGTGCGCTGCGCGCTGGTCGGCCGGGTGTCGATGGACATGCTGACGGTCGACCTGACGCCGGTGCCGCACGCCGGCCTCGGCAGCGAGGTCACGCTGTGGGGCCGGGGCCCGAACGGCGGCGTGCTGCCGATCGACGACGTGGCGCGGCCGGCCGGCACGATCGGCTACGAGCTGATGTGCGCGCTCGCGCCGCGCGTGCCGACGCACGCCGTGCCGTGACACCGCAGGTCGATCCTGCCGAGGTCGAGTTCAGTGCGATCCGGGCGCAGGGGGCCGGCGGGCAGAACGTCAACAAGGTCTCGAGCGCGATTCACCTGCGCTTCGACATCCGCGCGTCGTCGCTGCCCGAGCCGCTGAAGGAGCGGCTGCTGGCGCTGTCCGACCAGCGCATCACCGGCGAAGGCGTCGTCGTGATCAAGGCGCAGACCTCGCGCAGCCAGGACATGAACCGCCAGGACGCGCTGCAGCGCCTGCAGCAGCTGGTCGACAGCGTGGCCGTGGTGGCGCCGCCGCGGCGTGCGACCAAGCCGACGCGCGGGTCGCAGAAGCGGCGGCTCGAGGGAAAGTCCCAGCGCGGCGACTTGAAGAGTTCGCGGGGCAAGGTGCGCGACGGCTGAAGCCTTGTCGCGTCAGAGCACGTGCACGCCGGGCAGCTTGCGCATTCCGCGGTCGAAGGTGGCAGTGAAATCGCAGCCCCGATGCGCATGCTTGGCAACCACCAGGCAATCAGAAAAACCGCAGGATGCGGTCTCGAACATCGCCGTTGCACGGACGATCGCCTCCCGGTCCTCGAAGGCGAATGCCGCTTCGTCCAGCAGGCTGCGAACCGCTGTCAACTGGGCGGCTTTGTCCTGCGAGAACGCCGACCGCAAGGTCCACACCGCCTCGGCCAGCACGACATCGGTCACCAGCAGGGAACCTGGGGCGCTGCCGTGTTCCGCCAGCAGGGTGTCGATCCGCCTGCCTTGTGCAGGATCGTCATCGAGCCACAGCCGCAGCAGGATGTTCGTGTCGACGCCGATCATCGACGTGGCGTCTTGGGGCGGCCCACTGCAGGCGCGTGCTTGTCACGCAGGTGTTTCGCGATGCCTTCGTCCATCTGCTCGACGGTCAAGGGAGCGGCATGCGGAGATTTGAGGATGCCCCGGATCCGGCGAGCGTCGGGCGTGACGGGCCGGGCGGTGATCGTGTTGTCGGGCAGCACCTGGAAATCCAGCGTCGAGCCGGCATCGAGGCCGAGCCGGTCGCGAATCTCCTTGGGAAGCGTGACCTGACCCTTGCTGGTGAGCGTGGCATACATGGCGAAAGGACTCCAGACCCGTCGGGCGATTCCTTACATTCTAAAGCCGTAAGGAAATCGACAGGGCGGGTTCAGCCGCGCCGCGTCTTGTAGATCCCGCAGCCCAGCACCAGGTCTTGCGCCACCGGCACGATGTACGAGGTCTTCGGCAGCACCTGCCCGTTGGCCGGGTTCAGGAAGTCGTAGTCGACCCAGCCGCCGCCGGCCGCGGCAGCCGCCCACACGTCGTGCGTCAGCTTGGTCACGTCGGTGCCGATGATCTGCTTCGCGCTCTTGCCGACGTTGGCCGGCTTGCCGCCGAACGCGTGGTACACCAGAGCGCGGTCCCACGCGAAGACGTACATGTCGCGGTCGTTGAAGCCGTTGCCCGGTTCGGTGATGCCCGGCAGCGCCGCCGGCCCGCCGCGCTCGTTGTAATACGCGACCGCGCGCTGCACCAGCGCCTGCGCCTCGTCGGCCGTGCCCTGGCGCAGCCGGAAGCCGCCAGCGGCGGCCGACAGCTGCTGCGCTCGCTCGCCCAGCCCGGCACAGGCGCGCGAGGCCTGCTCGACCATCTGCGCGTTCTGCTGCGTCAGCGTGTCGAGCTGCGTCATCGCCTGCGACACCTGCGCGAGGCCGTCGCTCTGCTGGCCGACGGCCGAGGTGATGCGCCCCATCCGCCCGGCGAGCTCGGCGATGCCGCCGACGATGTCGGTCAGCACGCCGCTGACCCGGTCGATGTGGCCGACGCCGCTGGCGGTCTCGGCGCCCGACTGCTCGATCAGCTGCTTGATCTCGCGCGCTGCCTCGCTGCTGCGTTGCGCGAGCGCGCGCACCTCGGCCGCGACGACCGCGAAGCCGCGCCCCTGCTCGCCGGCCCGCGCTGCCTCGACGGCGGCGTTGAGCGCGAGGATGTTGGTCTGGAACGCGATCGAATCGATCACGCCGATGATGTCGCCGACCTTCTCGGAGCCGGTCTTGATCGCGTGCATCGACTCGACCGCCTCGCGCATCGCGCCGCCACCCGAGCCGGCGAGCCCGTGCACGCGCGAGGCCAGTGCCTCGGCCTCGCGGGCGTCGCTCGCGTTCTGGCGCACCGTGGCATCGAGCTGCTGCACGCTGGCCGAGGTCTGCTCCAGGTTGGCCGACTGCTGCTCGGTGCGGCTCGACAGGTCGGCGGTGTCGGCCGTCAGTTCGGCACTGGCCGCGGTGACCAGCAGCGTGCTGCTGCGGATGTCGGCCACCAGCCCGGACAGCGTCTCGTTGACCGCATCGAGCGCGGCGCCGATGCGGGCGAATTCATCGTCGCCGCGGATCTCGACCCGGCGCGACAGGTCGCCCTGCTTCATGCGCGACACCGCGCCGTCGAGCGCGCCCAGCGCGCCGGCCATCTGCAGGTACAGCGCGAGCAGCAGGTAGGCCAGCAGCACCGCGACCGCGATCAACGCGAGGCTGCCCCAGTGCGTCCAGCCGTGCTGCTGCACCCAGGCGCCGAGTGCGGCCGCCCCCAGCAGCGCACAGCCGATGGCCAACAGCGAGAGCTTCGCGCCGAGCCCCAGCCTGCCGAATGCGGTGACTCCCGGGCCCATCGGCCCCCCACTGCGATGCACGTCCATCCGCCCCCCGTTGGTGTTGCCACCCGATCGGCC
Source organism: Rhizobacter sp. OV335 (assembly GCF_900142965.1). Lineage (GTDB taxonomy): Bacteria > Pseudomonadota > Gammaproteobacteria > Burkholderiales > Burkholderiaceae_C > Rhizobacter. The sequence goes on along the minus strand of NZ_FRCQ01000043.1, from coordinate 20,359 downwards.
CGGGCGGTCGGGCGATCGTACAGGCGCTGCCGCGCCGCGTGCAAACCGCGCGGGTCAGGCGCGCTTGAAGAGTGCCAGGAATGCCGCAGCGGCGACGAACAGGCTGCCGAACAGGCGGTTCAACGCGCGGATCTGCAGCGGCGACTTCAGCAACCGCAGCAGCCGCGACGCGAGCGCGGTGTAGCCGGCCATCACGACCAGGTCGGTGAACATCAGCGTCGCGCCGATCACGCCGTACTGCGGGGCGAGCGGCTGCGCCAGGTCGAGGAACTGCGGCACCACGGCGAGCAGGAACACCGTGCCCTTCGGGTTGACCGCGTTGACCATCCAGCCGCGCAGCACCAGGGTGCGCCGCGTCACCTGGCCCTCCTCCGTGGCGACCACCACCGGGGTGAGCGGCGCGCGCCATTGCTTGATGCCCAGCCAGACCAGGTAGCCCACGCCGGCCCACTTGACGGCAGCGAAGGCGAGGCTCGAGGCGGCGATCAGCGCCCCCAGTCCCAGCCCGACGACGACCACCTGCGTCCAGATGCCCAGCACCAGGCCGAAGGTCATGAAATAGCCGCGCGCGAAGCCGTGGTTGACGCCCGCGCTCATGGCGGCGACCGCGCCGGCCCCGGGCGACAGGCTGATCGCCCAGGCGGCGGCGAAGAAACGAAGCCAGATAGCGAATTCCATGAGATGTCGATGAAGTGAACGATGAAGTGAAGAGGTGGCACCGCTCAGCCGAGTTGCTCCGCGATGATCTGCCCGAGCCGTTTCAAGCGCGCTTCGAGCAGCGGCGTCCACGGGTCGCCGTAGTGCAGCCGGATGAAGTGATCGAAGCGCGCGCTGCAGGTGAACGTGGCGCCCGGCGCCATGCCGATCAACTCGGCGCACGCCCGCTCGAACACCTTGCGCGAATCCACCTGCGACGGCAACTCGATCCACAGCGCCAGCCCGCCGCGCGGCCGGCTCAGGCGGCAGCCGGGCGGGAAGTATCGCGCGATCGCATCGGCCATCGCCTGCGCCTGGGCTTTCAGCGAGGCGCGCAGCCGGCGCATGTGGTGGTCGTAGCCGCCGTCGGCCAGGAACTCGGCGATCACCTCCTGCTGCAGCTGCACGCCCGGCGACGAGGTGCGGAACTTGATCGACTGGCACTCGCGCAGGTGCCGGCCCGGCGCCATCCAGCCGACGCGGTAGCCGGGCGCCACCGCCTTCGTGAAGGCCGAACACAGGATCACGTCGTCGTGCGCGTCGAAGCTCTTCAGCACCGGCGGGCGCTCGTCGCCGAAATGCAGCTCGCCGTAGATGTCGCTTTCGATCAGCGAGATGCCGCGCTCGGCGGCCAGCGCGACCAGGCGGCGCTTGTTCTCGATCGGCATCAGGCTGCCGACCGGGTTCTGGAAGTTCGGGATCACCACGCAGGCGCGCACCGCGCCGGGCGTGCGCGTGGCGAGGTCGAGCGCCTCGATCGACAGGCCGTCGCGCGGGTGCGACGGGATCTCCAGCGAGCGCATGCCCAGGGTCTCGATCACCTCCAGCAGCATGAAGTAGGTCGGCGATTCGAGCGCGATCGTGTCGCCGGCCTTCGCCACCGAGCGCAGCGCGAGGTGCATCGCCTCCATGCCGCCGTTGGTCAGCAGGATCTCGTCGGGGTGCAGCCGCACGCCGCTGTGGATCGCGCGGCGGGCGATCTCGCGGCGCAGCGCCGGGCTGCCGCCGCTCTCGATGCGCGATGCGTACTCGGGGTGGCGGCGGTTGATGCTGGCCGTCAGCTGGCGCAGCTTGGCCTCGGGCAGCAGGCTGCGGCCGGCCTGCACGCGGAACGACGGCATCGCGCCGGGCTCGTTCGCGACCAGCAGGAACTGGCGCGTCAGGCCGTCGGGCGTGACGAAATCGGCCTTGCTCATGCGGGCGTCGAGCTCGGGCTCGGGCAGCGGCTGCGGGCGCGGCGCGACGAAGTAGCCCGACTTGGGCCGGGCCTCGACCAGCCCGCGGTTCTCGAGCCAGCGGTAGGCGAGCGTCACGGTGGAGGCGCTGACCCCGTGCTGCTGGCACAGCTGCCGCACCGACGGCAGCCGGTCGCCGCCGCGCAGGCTGCCGCAGGCGATCGCCTTCTCCAGCCCGCCGGCCACCGCCTGGTACAGCGGGGACGGTTGCAACAACTGCAGCGGCGCGTCGACATCGAGCAAGGCCTCTTCCATGGGGAGCGATTGTCGCCGTGGCCTGCGCAGCAGCACAGGTACAGAACCGGGCAGTTGTCACCAGCACAGTCGACGCGGCGGGCATCTGTGCCGGTGCAGTTCACGCCGTTCTGGATGTGGTGGACGACGGGGCTTGCCGGAACACTGGTGGCCTGAGGAACTCACGGCGCGACCACCATGACGAAGACACTCCACACCCTGGATCTGCAACTCGCCGTCGGCGAACTGCGCCGCTGGCGTTCGGCCGGCCCGGTCGAGCTGCAGGTGCTGGCCGGCCGCGTGTGGGTCACGCAAAGCGGCGACGAGGACGATCACTTCCTGGCGGCCGGCGACACGCTGCCGCTGCGCCGCGGGGCGCTCACGCTGATCGAGGCGCAGTCGAGCGCGAGCCTGCGCTTGTTCGCGCCCGCGGCGGCCGCGCTGCCGCCGACACCGTGGTGGCGCCGCATCGCAGGCAACCGCCGGCCGGCCGCTACAGTCGCGGGGTGAGCAAACCCAAATCCGTCTACACCTGCAGCGAGTGCGGTGGCACCAGTCCCAAGTGGCTGGGCAAGTGCCCGCAGTGCAACGCCTGGAACACGCTGGTCGAAGGCGTCGCCGAGGCGCCGACCAGGCACCGCTATCAATCGCTGGCCGGCGCGCAGCCGGTCGCCACGCTGTCCGAGATCGAGGCCTCGGACGTCGACCGCCAGCCCACCGGCATCGATGAACTCGACCGCGTGCTCGGCGGCGGCATCGTCGCCGGCGGCGTCGTGCTGATCGGCGGCGACCCCGGCATCGGCAAGTCGACGCTGCTGCTGCAGGCGCTCGATGCGCTGTCGCGCAACATGCGCGCGCTGTACGTCACCGGCGAAGAATCCGGCGCGCAGGTCGCGCTGCGCTCGCGCCGCCTCGGTCTCGACGGCTCGCAGGTGCGGGTGGTCGCCGAGATCCAGCTCGAGAAGATCACCGCGACCATCGACGCCGAGCAGCCGGCGATCTGCGTGATCGATTCGATCCAGACCGTCTACAGCGACCAGCTCACCTCCGCCCCCGGCTCGGTCGCCCAGGTGCGCGAATGCGCCGCACAGCTGACCCGCGTGGCCAAGAGCAGCGGCACCACGATCATCCTGGTCGGGCACGTGACGAAGGAAGGCGCGCTGGCCGGCCCGCGCGTGCTGGAGCACATCGTCGACACGGTGCTGTATTTCGAGGGCGACACCCACAGCAGCTTCCGGCTGGTGCGCGCGATCAAGAACCGCTTCGGCGCGGTCAACGAGATCGGCGTGTTCGCGATGACCGAGAAGGGGCTGAAGGGCGTCGCGAACCCGAGCGCGATCTTTTTGTCGACGCACGGCGAGCCGGTCGCCGGCTCCTGCGTGCTGGTCACGCTGGAGGGCACGCGGCCGCTGCTGGTCGAGATCCAGGCGCTGGTCGATTCCGGCGGCCCGAGCCCGCGGCGCCTGAGCGTCGGCCTCGACCGCGACCGCCTCGCGATGATGCTGGCGGTGCTGCACCGCCATGCCGGCATCGCGTGCCTCGACCAGGACGTGTTCGTCAACGCCGTCGGTGGCGTGCGCATCAGCGAACCGGCGGCCGACCTGGCGGTGATGCTCGCGATCCAGAGCAGCCTGCGCGGGCGGCCGCTGCCGCGCGGCTTCATCGCGTTCGGCGAGGTCGGGCTGGCCGGCGAGGTGCGGCCGGCGCCGCGCGGCCAGGAGCGCCTGAAAGAGGCGGCCAAGCTGGGCTTCAGCGTGGCCGTGGTGCCGAAGGCGAATGCGCCGAAGAAGGCGATCGAAGGGCTGACCATCCACCCGGTCGAGCGCATCGAGGAGGCGATCGACCTGTTGCGCACGCTCAGCTGAGCCGGGCTGACATCGCGCAAAGCGTCACACCGTGACACGTTGGGGTGGGAGCGCCCCTGCGGCCGTGCGGCCAAACAAGAGCTATTATCATTTGCATCGGGCGGCTTTCGCCCTGCCGTGATTGCTCCCGCCCGTATGACCGCTCCCCGTCTTTCCGACCTGCCCGCCGGTGCCCGCGGCACCGTCATCGGCTTGCGCGCCGAGGGCTCGCCCGATCCGCAGATGCTGCACCGCCTGAGCGAGCTGGGCTTCCTGCCCGGCGAGCCGGTGCAGCTGCTGCGCCGCGGCCCGGGCGGGCGCGAGCCGCTCGCGGTGCAGATCGGCGAGACCTTCTTCGCGTTGCGCAAGATCGAGGCGCAGTGCGTCGAGGTCCAGCTCGAAGGGTTGCCGTCATGAGCGCCGAAGCACTCCGCATTGCCCTGGTCGGCAACCCGAACTGCGGCAAGACGGCCCTCTTCAACCTGCTGACCGGCGCGCGCCAGAAGGTCGCGAACTACGCCGGCGTCACCGTCGAACGCAAGGTGGGCAGCGCGACACTGCGCAACGGCCGCACGGTGTCGGTGATCGACCTGCCCGGCGCCTACAGCCTGACGCCGGCCACGCCCGACGAAGAGATCACCCGCGAGATGGTGATGGGCCTGCGTGCCGGCGAGGCCGCGCCCGATGCGCTGGTGGCCGTCGTCGACGCGACCAACCTGCCGATGAACCTGCGCCTGGTGCTCGAGCTGCGCCGGCTCGGCCGGCCGATGATCGTGTCGCTGAACATGGCCGACGTCGCCCGCGCGCGCGGGCTGCAGATCGACGTCGCCAAGCTGTCGGCCGAACTCGGCGTGCCGGTCGTCGAGACCGTCGCGGTGCAGAGCCGCGGCCACGAGGCCCTGCTGGCCCAGCTCGAGAAGCAGGCCGAGTGGCCGACGCCGCCGGCCGTCGCCGACACGCCGACGCTGCCCGAGCTGCAGCGCGAGGTGCGCCGCATCCTGGCGGTCGCAGTGCCCGGCGCGATGCAGTTCAAGCGCTTCAACCACCGCATCGACGCGGTCGTGATGCACCCGGTGTGGGGACTGGTGCTGCTGGCGGGGCTGCTGTTCCTGATGTTCCAGGCGGTGTTCTCGTGGGCCAACGTGCCGATGGACGCCATCAAGGAGGGCATGGCCGCGGCCGGCGAATTCCTGAACGCCCACATGGCCGAGGGCGCGCTGCGCAGCCTGCTGGTCGACGGCGTGATCGCCGGGGCCGGCAGCGTGCTGGTGTTCCTGCCGCAGATCCTGATCCTGTTCCTGTTCATCCTGGTGCTCGAGGATTCGGGCTACCTGCCGCGCGCCGCCTTCCTGCTCGACACCGTGATGGGCAAGGTCGGGCTGTCGGGCCGCGCCTTCATCCCGCTGCTGTCGAGCTTCGCCTGCGCGATCCCCGGCATCATGGCCACGCGCACGATCCCGAACTGGCGCGATCGGCTCGCGACCATCATGGTCGCGCCGCTGATGACCTGCTCGGCACGGCTGCCGGTCTACGCGCTGCTGATCGGCGCCTTCGTGCCCAAGCGCAGCGTCGGCTGGTTCAACCTGCAGGGCGTCACGCTGTTCGTGCTGTACGTGGCCGGCGTCGTGTCGGCGATGGCGGTGGCCTGGGTGCTGAAGCGCTCGTGGATGAAGAGCAGCTACCAGCCGCTGATGCTGGAGCTGCCGCCGTACCGCCTGCCGAACGTCCGCAACCTCGCGATCGGGCTGTGGGAGCGGGCGCGCATCTTCCTGCGCCGCGTCGGCGGGATCATCTTCGCGCTGACGGTGGTGCTGTGGTTCCTGTCCAGCTTCCCCGGCCCGCCCGATGGCGCGACCGGCCCGGCCATCCAGTACAGCCTGGCGGGCTACCTGGGCCGGGCGCTCGAAGTGATCTTCGCGCCGATCGGCTTCAACTGGCAGATCTCGATCGCGCTGGTGCCGGGCCTGGCCGCGCGCGAAGTGGCGGTCGGCGCGCTCGGCACGGTGTACGCGATGTCGGCGGCCGGCGAGGTGGCCGATTCGCTCGCGCCGGTGATCGCGCAGAGCTGGTCGATCGCGACCGCGTACTCGCTGCTCGCGTGGTACGTGTTCGCGCCGCAGTGCATGTCGACGCTCGCGGTGGTGCGCCGCGAGACCAACTCGTGGCGCTATCCGCTGATCATGGCGGGCTACCTGTTCGCGCTCGCCTACATCGCATCCTTCATCACCTACCGCGTCACCTTGTGGCTCGGCGCTTGAACTGAGAGGTCCGCCATGCAAGACCTGATCGTCGGATTGATCGTCCTCGTCTGCTTCGGCTACGCGGTCAACGCGCTGATGCCATCGGCGTTGCGCCGCACGGTGGCCGGGCGCCTCGCGCGCTGGCCGGCGTGGCCGGCACCGATCGCGCAACGGCTGCAGCGGGCTGCGCAGGTGCCGGTCGGCTGTGGCTGCGATGGTTGCGACGTGCCGGCGAAGGCCGCGGCCGCGGCGCAGGCCGGCAAGGGGCAGACGATCCGGATCCACCGGCGTTCCTGAGCGGTTCCGTAGTCCAATGGCGGCATGCGACTGGCCGCCCTCTCCGACATCCACGGCAACCTGCACGCGCTCGACGCGGTGCTGGCCGACGTCGCCACCACCGGCGCCGACCTGACGGTCAACCTCGGCGACATCCTGTCGGGCCCGTTGTGGATCACCGAGACCGCCGAACGGCTGATGGCGCTCGGCCTGCCGACGATCCGCGGCAACCATGAGCGCCAGGCGCTGGCGCCGGACATCGCGGCGATGGGGGCTTCGGATGCCTTTGCCGCCGAACGCCTGCTGCCGCAGCACCGGGCCTGGCTCGCCGCGCTGCCGGCCACGCTGCAGCTGACCGACGAGCTGTTCTGCTGCCACGGCACGCCCGACAACGACCTCGTCTACTTCCTCGAATCGGTCGACGCCGGCGGCATGCGCCCGGCCACGCTGGCCGAGGCGACCGCCCGCGCCGGGGGCGCCCAGCAAGGCGTGCCGCACGGCGTGATCCTGTGCGGCCACACCCACGTGCCGCGCGGGCTGCGGCTCGCCGATGGCCGCCTCGTCGTCAACCCCGGCAGCGTCGGCCTGCAGGCCTACGACGATGCGCACCCGCATCCGCACGTCGTCGAGAACGGCACGCCGCACGCCCGCTATGCGCTGCTGACGCGCCGCCCGGCGGGCTGGCAGGTCGAATGGCGCGCCGTGCCCTACGACGCGGAACCGGCCGCGCGGCTGGCCGATCGGCACGGCCGGCCGGACTGGGCCGGCGCGCTGCGAACCGGCTTCGTTGTGGAAACTGCACAGGCCGGCGCCCCGATCGGCCCCGTAACATCGCGCGCATGAATCCAATCGTCGGGTGGGGCCTCGCGGTGATCGCGGTGGCGGCAGGGTGGAAGGCCTATGGCTGGCAGGGCGTCGTGATGGCCGTGTCGGTGATCGTGTTCTGGCTGCTGATCCAGTTCAGCCGCGCGCTGCGCGTGATGAAGAACGCCGCCGAAGCGCCGGTCGGCCACGTCGGCAGCACCGTGATGCTGAACTCGAAGCTGAGCGCCGGCCTGACGATGATGCAGGTGGTCACGATGACGCGCAGCCTCGGCCGCAGGATCGATCCCGACGGCGACACCTGGGCCTGGGCCGACGACGGCGGCAGCGAGGTCACGCTCGAATTCAAGGGTGGCAAGCTCGCGAAATGGACGCTGGTGAGGCCGGCCGACACGGTCGAGCCCCCGCATCCGTAAAATCGCCGGCTCAGCCTCATTTCCCCACACAGGAGCCTGCCATGTCGATGGCCGATCGCGACGGAAAAATCTGGATGGACGGGCAACTGGTGGACTGGCGCGACGCCAAGATCCACGTGCTCAGCCACACGCTGCACTACGGGTGCGGTGCCTTCGAGGGCGTGCGCGCCTACAAGACGGCGAACGGCACGGCGATCTTCCGGTTGCGCGAGCACACCGAGCGGCTCTTCAACAGCGCGAAGATCCTGCGCATGAAGATCCCGTTCTCGCAGCAGGAGGTGATGGACGCGCAGCGCACCGTGGTGCGCGAGAACCAGCTCGAGAGCTGCTACCTGCGCCCGCTGACCTGGATCGGTTCCGAGAAGCTGGGCGTGAGCCCCAAGGGCAACAAGATCCACCTGATGGTCGCCGCCTGGTCCTGGGGAGCCTACCTGGGCGAAGAAGGCCTGCGGCGCGGCATCCGCGTGAAGACCAGCAGCTACACCCGCCACCACGTCAACATCACGATGACGCAGGCCAAGGCGGTCAGCAACTACACGAACTCGATCCTCGCCAACATGGAAGCCACCGAGGACGGCTACGACGAGGCGCTGCTGCTCGATGCCTCCGGCTTCGTCAGCGAAGGCGCCGGCGAGAACATCTTCGTGATCAAGAACGGCGTGGTCTACACGCCCGACCTGTCGGCCGGTGCGCTGAACGGCATCACCCGCAACACGATCTTCGCGATCTGCAACGACCTCGGCCTGAAGCTGGTCGAGAAGCGCATCACCCGCGACGAGGTCTACATCAGCGACGAGGCCTTCTTCACCGGCACCGCTGCCGAGGTGACGCCGATCCGCGAACTCGACCGCATCGAACTCGGCAGCGGCTCGCGCGGGCCGATCACCGAGAAGATCCAGAGCGCGTTCTTCGACATCGTGAACGGCCGCAACCCGAAATACGCCGAATGGCTGACCGCCGTCTGAGGACCCCATGAGCAGCAGCAAGCAACAGGAAGTGGTTGAAGTCACCGCGCACGACGTGCAAGGCCCCGGCGTGGTGTTCTGCCCGAACCCGAAGATGACGCTGTGGAGCACCCACCCGAAGGTGTTCATCGACGTCGCGACGACCGGCGAAGGCAAGTGCCCGTACTGCGGCACGGTCTATCGCCTGAAGGCGGGCGAGAAACTCCACACGCACTGACCCGTCGTGATGAACCGCGCCTTGCTGATCGCCCCGCAGTGGATCGGCGACGCGGTGATGTCGCAGCCGCTGGTCGGCCGGCTGGCCGCGCGCGGTGATGACGTGACGGTCGCGGCGCTGCCGTGGGTCGCGCCGGTGTACCGGGCGATGGCCGGCGTGCGCGAGGTGATCGAGCTGCCGTTCGCGCACGGGCGGCTCGACTGGTCGGCGCGGCGCCGGGTCGCGGCCACGCTGCGCGGCCGCTTCGACACCGCCTACGTGCTGCCGAACTCGATCAAGTCGGCGCTGATCCCGTTCTTCGCCGGCATCCCGCAGCGCATCGGCTACCAGGGCGAAGGCCGGCCGCTGCTGCTGAACAAGCGGCTGCCGAACCCGGGCGGAAGGCCGCCGATGGTGGCGTTCTACAGCACGCTCGCCGGTGGCCCCGTCGAGACGGAACGGCCGCGGCTGCAGTTCGACGCGGCGACGCTCGAACGCGTGACCACCGCAGCCGACCTCGCCCCACGGCAGTACTGGGCCTTCGCGCCGGGCGCCGAGTACGGCCCGGCCAAGTGCTGGCCCGCCTTGCACTACGCCGAGCTCGCGCGCTCGCTGCACACCGCCCACGGCCTGCCGATCGTGCTGCTCGGCTCAGGCAAGGAGGTGGCGCTGTGCGACGAGATCGCCGCCGCCGCGCCCGGCGCCTGCCGTGTGCTCGCTGGCAAGACCACGCTGATCGACGCGATGGCGCTGATCGCCGGCGCCCGCGGCGTCGTCAGCAACGATTCCGGGCTGATGCACGTCGCGGCGGCGTTCGGCGTCCCGCAGGTCGCCGTGTTCGGCTCGACCAGCCCGGAGCACACGCCGCCGCTGAACCCGCGCGCGCAGGTGATCTGGCTGAAGGAAGAGCTGCAGCTCGACTGCGCGCCCTGCTTCGACCGCACCTGCCGCTTCGGCCACACCCGCTGCCTGACCGGCGTCAGCGCGCAGCGGGTCGAAGCCGCGCTCGCCGACCGCCTGCGCGTCGCCTGACGCGCGGCCACACAGCAGCACCGCGATGGCCGCCGAGCTTCAGCAGGACCGGTTGATGCGCGAGGCGCTGGTCGGCGCCGGCACCTCGGTGTGGGCCTGGGACATGGAGGGCGACGTGCTCAGCGGCATGGACGGCAGCGTCGCGCTGCTCGGCTATGCGGTCGGCGAGATGCCGCCGAACCAGGCCGGCTGGGACGCCGTGATCCACCCCGACGACCGGCCGCTGAACCACGCGGCCTACCTGCGCCATGCGCGCGGCGAGATCTCGGCCTACGAGAGCGAGTACCGCGCGCGCCACAAGGACGGCAGCTGGCGCTGGCTGTCCGAGCGCGGGCGCATCGTCGAATGGTGGCCCGACGGCCGGCCGCGCCGCATGGTCGGCACGCTGAGCGACGTGACGGTGCGCCGCCAGGCGCAGGGCGAGGCCGCCGAGCGCGACGAGCGGCTGCAGCAGATCATGCGGCACGTGCCCGGCGTGCTGTACCAGTACCGGCTGTGGCCCGACGGGCGCGCCGAGATCCCGTTCGTCAGCGACCGCTGCCTCGACGTGCTCGGGCTGACGCCGCAGCAGCTGATGGGCGATGCGATGGAGATGTTCCGCCGCATCGCGCGCAGCGACCGCGAGGAGCTGCTGGCCGCGGTGTCGAACTGGGCGCGCAGCAAGGCGACGCAGCGCACCGAGTACCGCTACCACCACCCCGACGGCAGCCTGCGTTGGATGCAGGCGGTGTCGTCGCCGCGGCGCGCCGCCGACGGCTCGATCCTGTGGCACGGCTACCTGGAAGACGTCACCGAATACCGCGAGCTCGAGAAAGCGCGCGCCGCCGCCGTGACGGCCGATGCGGCGAACCGCGCGAAGACCGAGTTCCTGTCGCGCATGAGCCACGAGCTGCGCACGCCGCTGAACGCGGTGCTGGGTTTTGCGCAGCTGCTGGAGCTTGACGAAGAACCGCTCAGCGTGGCGCAGCGGCGGCGCGTCGGGCTGATCCGCGAATCGGGCGAGCACCTGCTGCGCATGATCGGCGACCTGCTCGACCACACGCGCATCGAGGCGGGGCAGCTCTCGGTCGAATCGGCGAACGTCGCGCTCGGACCGTTGCTCGGCGAATGCCTCGACATGCTCGCGCCGCAAGCCGGCGAGGCCGGTGTCACCTTGCTGCCGATCGAAGGCGCGCAGGCGCTGCAGGTGCGTGCCGACCCGACGCGGCTGCGCCAGGTGGTGCTGAACCTGCTGAGCAATGCGGTCAAGTACAACCGCGCCGGCGGCACGGTGCGGGTGCGCGCCGAACCCCGCGACGGCGAGGTGTTGCTGCAGGTAATCGACGACGGTGTCGGCATCGCGGCCAAGGATTTGCCGCAGCTGTTCGAGCCGTTCAACCGGCTCGCGCAGCAGCGCAGCGGCATCCAGGGCACCGGCATCGGCCTCGCGATCACGCGCGCGCTGACCGTGCTGATGGGCGGGCGCATCGAGGTCGAGAGCGCGCCGGGGGTGGGCTCGACCTTCAGCGTGGTGCTGCCCGCCGGCTACGAACTCAGCTTGCCGACGTAGAGCACCGGCCCGGTCGGCGCGCCCGATGGCGACCCGCCCGGCGGCTCCAGCGTGACGGCCAGCGCCGCGGTGCCCTGCAGCACCTGGCCGCGGCGCACCACCGTCGACCCGCTGGCCGAGATCACGCCCAGCGAGCGCGGCGCGCCGCTCGGCGGCAGCGCCCACAGCTCGAGCGAGCGGTCGGCCTGGACACTGACGGGCGTCAGCGGCCGCGTCACCATCGCGCGGCCATCGGCGCTGATGCTCGCGACGAAGCGAGCCGGCGTCACCGCATTCGGCTGGTCGGCCGGTGCGGCGGCCGACAGCACGACGACGATCGGCGCCTGGGCCGGCGGCGGGCTTGCGACGACGAACGCCAGCGCCAGCGTGGCCGCGGTGGCAACCCCGCTCAGCACGCGCCAGAACGCGAGGCGCGCCCACCAGGCCTGCGACGGCGCTTCAGCGGGCCGCAGCCCCAGGCGCGCCTCGATGCGCCGCCACACCCGCGCCGGCGGCGTCACCGGCGCGAGCGTGACGGTCAGCGGCATCAGCCGGTCCTGCCAGCGCTGCACCGCGCCGCGCAGCGCCGGGTGGCCGGGCAGCAGCGATTCGAAACGCCGCCGCGCCGGGCCGCGCAGCGTGCCGGCGACGTATTCGGCGCCGAGGCGATCGGCCCGTTCGGGCCGGCTGTAGTCCATCAGGCGCCCCGCGCGCGGCCATCGCGCAGCACGGCGTTGTCGAGACAGGACTTGAGCGACAGCAGCGCGCGCCGCACCCACGACTTGACGGTGCCGAGCGGCTGGCGCATCTGGTCGGCCACCTCGGCATGGCTCAGGCCGTCGTAGAACGCGAGCGCCACGCTCTGCCGCTGCGGCGCGCTCAAGCCGTCCATGCACTGCGCGAGGGCGCGGGCATCCGAGGCCCGGCTCAGCATCTCGAGCGGCGTCGGCGCGTCGTCAGCCACATCGTCGTACACGTCCTGGTCCTCGTCGTCGTTGATTGGCGCGGGCTGCGTCTGCGGCTCGGTCTGCTTGCGGCGCAGGCTGTCGATCGCGCGGTTGCGTGCCACGCTGGTCAGCCAGGTCAGCGGCTGGCTCTGCGCCGCATCGAAGCTCTGCGCGGCACGCCAGACATTGACATACACCTCCTGCAGCACGTCTTCCGCCTGTGCCCGGTCTCGATTGATACGCAGCACGACGGCGAACAGATGCGCGCTGGTGCGCTCGTACAGTGCCGCGAAGGCTTGGCGGTCGCCGAGCCCGCTGCGGGCCAGCAACGCCGACAGCTCCTTGCTTCGATCACTCCACTCAGCGGGTGCAACGGCCATGGTGCTGGGGGTCACGACAAGGCGTGACGAGGTTCACGTGGCGGCGATTCTATGCGGCACCCCGTGCGGCGTGCTGGTACGGCGTGCCCGTGCGCTACCCGGGGTCCACCCCGTCCGTACAATCTGCGCCCATGCAGCCTGCCCGTGAATTCGTCCTCACCCTGTCGTGCCGTGACACGAAGGGCATCGTCTATACCGTGTCGGGCCTGCTGTACCAGGCCGGCTGCAACATCCTGGATTCGCAGCAGTTCGGCGACATCGGCGAGGCGTCGGCGACCGGCCTGTTCTTCATGCGCGTGCACTTCGAGGCGCCGGCCCACCTGGCCGACGGCGCCACGCTCGACCGGCTGTTCACCAGCGTGCGCGAGCAGTACGGCATGGACGCGACCTTCCACGACCTGTCGCGCCGCCCGCGCCTGCTGCTGATGGTGAGCCAGCACGGCCACTGCCTGAACGACCTGCTGTACCGCTGGCATTCGCAGCAACTGAGCGTCGACATCGCGGCCATCGTGTCGAACCACCCCGATTTCGCCGGGCTCGCCGAGCGCTACGCGATCCCGTTCCACCACCTTCCGCTGCCGGCCGGCAGCACGCCCGAGGCCAAGCGCGCGCAGGAGCAGCAGGTCGAGGCGCTGATCGAGCGCGAGCGCGTCGACCTGACGGTGCTCGCGCGCTACATGCAGATCCTGAGCGCCGATTTCTGCGGCTTCATGAAGGGCCGGGCGATCAACATCCACCACAGCTTCCTGCCGAGCTTCAAGGGCGCGAAGCCGTACTTCCAGGCGCACGACCGCGGCGTCAAGCTGATCGGCGCGACCGCGCACTACGTGACCGCCGACCTCGACGAGGGGCCGATCATCGAGCAGGACGTGGCCCGCGTCGACCATTCGCTGAGCGCGCAGGACTTCACCGCGGTCGGCCGCGATGTCGAGTGCATGGTGCTGGCGCGCGCGGTGCGCTGGCAGGTCGAGCACCGTGTGCTGCTGAACGGTCAGAAGACCGTCGTCTTCCGATAAGGAACCCTGTCGACATGGCCCGTCCCAAACCGCCCGCTGCCGCGCTGCTGTCGTCGGCCGATGACACCGAGCAGCAGTTCTACGAGGCGCTGCAGCGTGGCGACATCGAGAAGCTGATGGCGGTCTGGTCCGACGACGACGACATCACCTGCGTGCACCCGGGCGGGCCGCGGGTGGTCGGGCCGATGGCGATCCGTGCCGCGTTCGAATCGATGTTCTCGAACGGCACGATCGATGCGCACCCCGAGAAGGTGCGCCGGCTCGAGAGCGAATCGACGGCCGTGCACAGCGTGCTCGAGCGGGTGCAGGTGATGACCAACGAAGGCCCGCAGGCCGCCTGGGTCGTCGCGACCAACGTGTACGTGAAGACGGCGCTCGGCTGGCGCATGGTCGCGCACCATGCGAGCCCGGGTTCGGTGGGCGAGGTGCAAGAGGTCGGCGAGACGCCGGCAGTCCTGCACTGAGGCGACGCTGATGGATTTCCCACCCCCGCGCTGGCTCGGCGGCCGCGGTGCCGTCGGCGGCAACCTGCAGACGATCTGGCCGGCGCTGTACTCGAAGCGCTACCACGGGCCGGCGCCGGTCTATCGGCGCGAGCGCTGGACCACGCCCGACGGCGATTTCATCGACGTGGATTTCCAGGTCGGGGTCGAGTTCGGCGCAGCGCCGATGCTGGTGCTGTTCCATGGCCTCGAGGGTTCGTCCGCAAGCCACTACGCGCAGGCCTTCGCGCACTGGGCGCGCGAGCGCGGCTGGCGTTACGCGGTGCCGCACTTCCGCGGCTGCTCGGGCGAGATCAACCTCGCGCCGCGGGCGTACCACTCGGGCGACTTCGAGGAGATCGGCTGGGTGCTGCGAACGCTGCGGACCCGGCACGCCGGGCCGATCGTCGCGGTCGGCGTGTCGCTCGGCGGCAATGCGCTGCTGCGCTGGGCCGAGGAGGCGGGCGAGACGGCCTCGGCCGTCGTGCGCGGCGTCTGCGCGATCTCGTCGCCGATCGACCTGGCGGCCGGCGGGCAGGCGATCGGGCGTGGTTTCAACCGGCATGTCTACACGCGCATGTTCCTGCGCACGATGATCCCGAAGGCGCTGCGCAAGTGGGAGCAGCACCCGGGCCTGTTCGACCGCGAGCGGCTGCGCGCGGCGCGCGACCTGTACGCGTTCGACAACGTGTTCACCGCGCCGCTGCACGGCTTTCGCGACACCGACGACTACTGGAAGCGCGGGTCGGCCAAGCCGCACCTGCACCGCATCCGCGTGCCGGCGCTGGTGCTGAACGCACGCAACGACCCGTTCGTGCCGGCGCACAGCCTGCCGCGGCAGGCCGATGTCGGCCCGTTCGTCACGCTGTGGCAGCCGCACCATGGCGGGCACGTGGGATTCCCGGCGGGCGCGTGGCCCGGGCATGTGATGACATTGCCGGAGCAGGTCATGGGGTGGCTCGCGCCCCACGTGGCCGGCTGAGTCCCCCGAAAGGAGCCGCGATGGACGAGATGGTCAAGGCTGCGCTGAAGAAGTGGCCCAACGTGCCGGCCTGCGTCGGCTGGCTCGCGCTCGATGCGCGTGGCGAGTGGTACATGCGCGACGACCGCGTGCAGGCGGCGGGCGCGTTCCCGCAGGTCAAGGGCAGCGTGATCCGGCACGACAAGCTGCGCGAGTTCATCGGTCGCAACTACGAAAGCGATGCGCGCGGCCGCTGGTTCTTCCAGAACGGGCCGCAGCAGGTGTTCGTCGAGCTGGAAGCGGCGCCGTGGGTGTGGCGGCTGGCCGCGCAAGCCGATGCCGCGCCGCAACTCGAATCGCACACCGGCCGCGCGGCGCGCATGGACACGGCCTGGCTCGATGAAGCGGGGCGGCTGTACCTCGGCACCGACCTGGGCCTGGGCATCGTGCACACGCTGGACATGGAAGCGGCGGCCGATGCCGTCGAGCGCGGCTGGTGGGCACCGCAGGCGATCGGCCATGCGGCGCTGCTGCAGCGCTTCGGTGTCTGCCTGAGCCCGCAACACCTGGAATGACGAAGCCGGCGCGAGGCCGGCTTCGACGGGTGGGCGAGCGCCCGGTTTACTTCGCGGCGGATGCGGCCGAGGCGGCAGGGGCCGGAGCAGAGGCGGCCGGCGCGGCCTCGGCCGTGGCCGCGGAGGCGGCAGCGGAAGCCGGTGCCGCTGCGGGTTCCGCGAACTTGGCGCCGCCCTTGTTGGCCATGAAGACGACGGCGCGGCCGATCTCGACATCGCTGAAATCGCCACCACCTTGCGGGCCCATCGCGCCCTTGCCCTTCAGCGCGTGCGTCAGCAGCACCTCGTAGCCCTGCGGGATGCGCGGGCCCCAGGCGGCGCTGTCGCCGAACTTCGGAGCGCCTGCGACGCCGGCGGTGTGGCAGGCGGTGCACTGGGCGGCGAAGACCTGTTCGCCGGTCTTCAGCGACGCGGGGTCGGACAGGTCCTTGACCTCGTACGCGGCGATCGGCTGGATGCGCTTGGCAACGGCCTCGGCCTTCAGGCCATCGCTGCCGGCGGCGGGCTGGTGGTCGGCCTCGACATAGCTGACGAGCAGGATGATGGCGAGGATCGGGATCACGAACGCGAAGAACACCGCGAGGATCAACTGCTTGGGCGTCTTGATCGGACCCTCGTGCGGGGCGTCGTGTTCGGGGGTGCTGTGGGCATCGCTCATGGAGTTCCTCGAGGCGTATCCGTTGGCTGCCGGTGCTGGCAAAACCGCGGGATTATAGAGGTCGCCCTTGCACGCGCCATCGGGCTCACCCGAGGCGGTCGGCGACCACTGTAGAATCGCGCACTTCGCGCCCGTAGCTCAATGGATAGAGTACTGCCCTCCGAAGGCAGGGGTTGCTGGTTCGATCCCAGCCGGGCGCACCACCGCTTCGCTTCGCGCAGCGGACTGATATCAGGCAACCGCCACCGCCAGCGGCCGCTCGATCGGCAGGCCGGCGGCGATCCAGGCGTCGATGCCGCCGTGCAGCGGCCGAACGTTGGTGAAACCGGCGCGCTGCAGTTGCTGCGCCACCTTGGCAGCCGAGGCCTCGTTCGGACAAGCGCAATAGACCACCACCTGGGCATCGCGCGGCAGTTCGGGTGCACTGTCCAATGCAGCGTTCACCGGCCAGGGCAGCGCTCCGGGAATGGTGCCGTCACGTTCGCGGCTGCCGGCCGAACGCACGTCGACAATCGCCGGCGCGATGCCCTGGCTGATCAGCAGTTCCAACTCTGACACCGTGATGCGCGCCGTGCGCAGCGCCCGGATCAGTCGGTGCCGCTGCCGCCACTTGGTGGCGATGAACAGTGCCAGCGCCAGCAGCAGCACCACAAGGCCGATGCGGCCAAGGTTCGCGAACACCGCGATGACGTCGTCGATGGCCTCATGGAACAGCACACCGAGAGTGATGCCGACGCCCGCATAGAGAGTGGCGCCGATCAGGTCGACCATGATGAACGCTGCCAACGGCAACCGCATCCGCCCGCTCAGAACGGTGGCGATGGTGGCGAAGCCGGGAATGAACTTGGCGACCAGCAACGACCAGATGCCCCAACGCTCGAACATCGACTCGGTTTGCCGTACACAGGAGTCAGGCGACATCGAGATGCGGCATACCGTACGCAGCACGCGACTGCCGTAGCGGCGGCCGGCGGCGTACCAGACCAAGTCAGCCAGCAGGCAGGCCGACACCGCCGCGCCCAGCAGTGCGATGGCCGAGTAGCGGCCTTCGACGCTCAGCGCGCCGGTCACCACCAACACGGGGTACGCAGGCACGGGCAGGCCGAGTTGCTCTGCCCACACGTTGAAGAAGACAACGCCCAGCCCGTAGTCGGTGAGCCAGCGAAGGATGGTGTTCAACATAGGTGCAAAGGAGCAGAGGATATCGCTGTCCCAAGCAAGCTGCATTCCGCGATGGGCCGCATTCGAAACCTGTCAGGGCCGTCCTTCCTGCCAAAGAAAAAGCCGCCCCGAAGGGCGGCCAGATCTGAAGGGGCGGACCTTACAGCGAACCCAGGAAGGCCAGCAGCGCCTCCCGATCGGCCTTGCTCAGCGCGACGAAGCGGTCGCGGCTGGCCTTGCCTTCACCGCCGTGCCACACGATGGCCTCGGTCAGCGTGCGGGCGCGGCTGTCGTGCAGGTAGCCGACCTTGATGGTCTTGCCCGCCACCAGCTCGGTGTAGCCGATGCCCCACAGCGGTGACGTGCGCCACATGCTGCCGGTGGCCAGGCCTTCGGTCAGGCCGTCGCCCAGGTCGGCGCCCATGTCATGCAGCAGCATGTCGGTGTACGGCTTGATCTTCTGGTTGCGCGCTTCCTGGAACTCGCTGGTGGAGCCGGTCGTCATGGACTGCACGTGGCAGCTCTGGCACTTGAGGGTGTTGAACACCGTCTCGCCGGCCGTGATCTTGTTGACGTCCGGGTTCAGCGCGGCCAGTGGCGTCACACCCTTCGGGTAGCCACTCGCCACACTGCGCTGGGCCGGCACGGCCAGCAGGGCCACGTAGCGCTCCAGCAGCTTCAGCGCGTCTTCCGTCAGGCCGGTGTCGACACGGTTCGCGGTGGTGCACTTCGACGGACCGTACAGGCAGTCGCGGTTCGGGTACACCGGCGACGTGACCGACATGTCGAGCAGCGCGGCGGCCGACGCCTGGTGGCGCAGGCTGACCTTCGATGCCTTCCAACCGTAGCGGCCCAGGCGCACCTTGTTGGTTTCCGGGTCGTACGCGAAGTTCGCGACACCCATGACGCCGTCGGCATCCGGGGTAGTCCTGGCACGCGCAATGATGTCGGCATCCGGGATCGCCTCGAGCAGGCCCATGCCGATCACCGGCTGCGCGCTGCGCACCGAGAACACGTCCGGCGTCGGGCCGTCGAAGCCCACCACCGGCTTGCTCAGTTCCACCGAGCTGCCGTCGGCCAGCGTCACGGTCTTCAGCTCGAACTTCGACACGTGCACGCCGGTGCCCCAGTCACGCCGGACGCCGTCGGTGGACGCCTTGGCGTTCATCTGGGCGCCGAGGCCGTACATCGGGTGCGGCAGCTGCTGACCATTCGCATCGGTCTGCGCCGTGCGCACCGCCATCGTGTCGATCTTCTGGTTGACGACGGTGGGTGCCAGGCTGCGGCCGTTGTTGATGTGGCAGCCGAAGCAGGTCGACTGGTTGAACATCGGCCCTTGCAGGCCCACCGCGGCGGTGTTGCGGTCGTTGCCGTTCTCGGTGTGGTCGCCGGTCTGCATGTGGGTGTGGAACCAGCGGCGGCCTTCCACGAAGCGCTGCATGTTCTGCATGCCGATGTTGTTATGCGGCTGCTGGAACACGAAGGTCGAGTTGTCGGCGTAGTCGTACGAGACCGAGCCGAGGCCGCCCTGCAACGCCGCGGACGGCAGCGGCGTGTTGTTCAGGCGCGGCTGCGCACCGTAGTAGGGACGCAGGCCCGCGCCCACCACGTAGCTCAGCTCGTTGGTGTAGTAGCGATGACCGTCGGTGGTGCCGAGCCCCCTCATGATCGCGGTCGTCGAGAAGAACGACGGCGAGAACTCGACCACGTCGCCCGTCTTCAACGAGCGCGCCGCGACGCTCTTGCCGGCGACCGGTGTTGCGGTGGTCACCTTGTCGGTGGCCGGGTCGAAGCTCACTGCGTAGTCGTAGAACTGGGTGGCGCCGGGCACGTCGGCACTGCGGGCCAGCACGCCGTTGACGTCGGTCGAGAGTGCGGAATGGCCGGGGAACGAGTCGAACACCACGCTGCAGCCATCGTTCGCGCCGATGATGTTGTTGTAGCCGCTCGTCGGGTTGGCCAGCGCGTTCTGCGGCGGCTTGGGCACCACGGGGCACGCGGCGATGCCTTGGCCGCCCAGCGTGTAGGTGTTGTCGTCCAGCAGGTCGCCCGGGCTCATCCAGCCGAAGCCGGTGGTGTTGGGGTTGTCGAACCCGCGAACGAAGGAATGGCCGCCGCCGTACTGCGGCTGCTGGAAGTACTCGTTGACGATCACCTTGGGCTTGGTGACGCCGGTCACCTTGCTGTTGTCGATGAACTCGACGCCCCAGGTGCGGAAGGCAAAGTAGTTGGCCACGAAGTTCAGGTGCGCGCCGGGCCCCTTGTCCACCGGGTTTCCGGCGGCGTCGACGGTCTCGTTCGCGCCGTAGCCGGCTTCGTTCCAGTCCTCGCCGCGCTCGCGAGCGTGGCGCGAGCGGCCGACGAAGCCGACGCGCGTCACCAGCGTGCCGTCCGGCAGCGAGAACTGGATGGTGTCGATCGGTGGCTGCTGGGCGGCCGCCGGAATCAGGTTGCTGCCGTTGGCCGGGTGCGGGAACACCGAGGCCGTGACCGCGGAGCCCAGCGTGTTGTCGCTGCCCGGGGACTTGAAGCTCGCCTCGATGATCGAGTAGCCGTAGCCGGAGGCGCGCTTCACGCCGTTGATGCGGACGTAGCGGACGTTGGCGTTCAGGTTGTAGAACTCTTCGGTGCCGCCCTTGCCGTCGGCCACGTAGCGCAGCTGGTACCAGGTGGCGCCGTCGTCGGAGACGAGGAT
>NZ_FRCQ01000040.1 GCF_900142965.1 Rhizobacter sp. OV335 | reverse complement strand
GGCGCGGGCGCTGCGGCCGGCGGAGCAACAGGCGCCATCGGCGCGGCGGGCGGCGGCACCGGCGTGCTCGCGGTGATCGTCGGCTGCACCGGCGGCGGCACCGCCACCTGCACCTCCGGCGGCGGAATGAACGGCGGCGGCGGGGCTTCGAGCTTCGGCGGCGGCGGCACCACCACCTCCGGCGGCGGCGGCGGCTTCTTGATCTCCTCGATCACCTTCGTCTCGATCGGCGCGCGAACCACGTCGACCACCTTCTTGGCCAGCCCGGTCAGCAGCGCATACACGATCGCCGCGTGAAACAAAATGACAAAGCCGATCCCGACGATGTGACGTCGGGGATCGCGTTGTCGCTTGGAAAAGTCCATACGCTGGGATCTCCAGTGTGGAAACGCAAACGTTCGAGGTTAACAAAAATGCCCGCCGGCTTGTGGCCTGCGGGCAATGGGGAAGAGACCCTCGGGCGAGGGTCTCTTTCAGTCGATGACTTCGTCTATCGGATCAACCGTTGCGTCGATCAGAAGGCGTAAGCGGCACGCACGTACACGAAGCGACCACGCGGGTCGGCGTACTGCGGGTCATAGCCCGACTGGAACGAGAAGCTCTGGTTGGTGTACGGGGGATCCGAATCCATCAGGTTCTTCGCGCCCAGCGTCAGGCGCAGGCCCTTGATGCCGGACCAGGTGACTTGCGCGTCATAGATCTCGTACGGGCTGACACGGCGCGGCAGAGGATTGCCGTCTGCGTCCGAGCCCGGCACGTCCCAGTAGCCGCTCTGCCAGTTCAGGCCGAGGGTCACGTCCCACGGACCATTCGCCCAGTTCACGAACTGGTAGGTCTTCAGGCGCGGGATCACGCCACCGGTCGTCGCGTTGGCCAGGTTGCCGACGTTCGGCGAGAAGGTGCCGTCCGGGTTCTGCGTGTCGTACTTGATGAAGTACGTGCCGCTGAAGCCCAGAGTGACGCGGCCGAAGCCTTCGGTGGGCAGGCGCCACTTCAGGTCGACGTCCACGCCCGACAGCTTGGTCTCGCCGGTGTTCAGGTTCGACTGGTCAATGTTGATGATCGCGCCCGGAATCGTGACGCCGTTGACGACTTCGTCCGGACCACGGGTGACGTAGCTGCCGTACTTGGCGAGGTCGCCCAGGATGACCGCTTGCGGCAGGCCGTTGGAGATCGTGTCCTTCAGCTTGATGTGGAAGTAATCAAAGCTGGCCGAGAAGTTCTTCGTCGGCTCGAGCACGAAGCCCGTCGTGAAGTTGGTCGACTTCTCGGAAGACAGCGTCGACTTGCCACCATTGGTGGTCGGGAACTGCGTCTCGCAGTCCTTCACGCCGTCGCCGGTGATCGGGCAGCGCACCGGATCGGTCAGGCCCGTCTGCGAGACACCCGTCGTTGCCGGCGAGTACAGGTCAGCCAAGCTCGGGGCACGGAAGCCCTTGCTGGCGGATCCACGCATCAGGAACTGGGGACTCGGCTGCCAACGCAGAGCGATCTTCGGCGTCGTCGAATTGCCCGAGCCTTCGTACTTGTCGTAGCGGACAGCGGCGTTGGCTTCGAGGTTCTTGACGATCGGCACCACGACTTCACCGAACACCGAGGTCACGTTGCGCGACTTGTCGACCGCGCCCAGGTTGCCGCCGTAGCCGGAGATGTCGCCTTGCGCGATCTCGGTGCTCGGGTCGAACTTGTACTTCTCCTTGCGGAACTCGGCGCCCACGGCGACCGACACCGCGCCGGCATCGAGCTGCGCAACTTCGCGCGAGGCATGGCCGCTCAGGCTTTGCAGGGTCGACGTGACCTTGAAGGCATCGCCGGCGAAGTTGGCGGCACGGATGGCTGCCAGCGTGTCGGCGGTGTTGTCACCGAAGAAGTTCACAGTGCCGCTGTTCAGCAGCGGCAGGATCTTCGAGTAGATCGGGTAGCCGTCGTTGACCTGCTCGCGCACCTTGCTCTGGCTATGCAGCGCAGCGACGTCGAAGTCCCAGCCAGCGGCCGAGCCCTTGACACCGAACGTCAGACGCGGGGCTTCGGAGACGTCGGTCAGGTCGCGGTTGCCGCTCAGCGCCGCGCGGTAACGCACACGCAGATCCGGCAGAGCCGCCGTCGTGCCGATCTTGCTCTGCACCCAAGCCGTCGGGTAGTAGATCGAACTCGGCTTCAGGATGACCGTCGACGACGGGAAGGTCGTGTACTGGTTGTACGGTGCTTGGTTGGCCAGCGGGTTGCTCAACGGAATCGTGAACTGGTCCGACAGCGGCACCGGCTGGATGATGGTGTTGGTCTTGTTCTTGTTGTACGACGCTTCGACGAAGCCTTCGATGTTGTCGCTCAGCTGGAACTTGGCCGAACCGAAGATGCTGGTGCGCTCGGTATCGGGCAGCAAGGCCACCATCGACGCCGGGTCGAAACGGCAGACGCCCGGCCCGAACACGGGGTCGATCGACGAGTAAGGCGGCACGCAACCTTGTGCGTTGGTCGGGTTGCCCGAGACCACCGAAGCAGCCGGGGTGCCCGGAACCGAAGCCACGTTCGCCGGGAAGGTGTTGCCCGAGGTCGTCGTGACCTGGTTGTCCACGTTGTACGAGTGGCTCGCGAAGCCGCGGTCACGCCCGTACAGCGCCGATTCCTTCTGGAACGAGCCGACCAGCATCACGTTGAAGCGATCGGTCGACAGGTTGCCCATGCCCCAGCTGATGCTGGCTCGCTTCGAGTCGCCGGCGCTGCCGCGGGTCGGGGTGCCGTACTCGGCGGAAATTTCAGTGCCTTGGAAATCGCGCCGCAGGATGAAGTTGATCACCCCGGCGATGGCGTCGGAGCCGTAGACGGCCGAGGCGCCGTCCTTCAGCACTTCAACGCGTTCGATCGCCGACAGCGGGATGCTGTTCACGTCGACCGACACCGAGTCGTTCGTGAAGCCGATGCCGTACGGCGCAATGCGGCGGCCGTTCAACAACACCAGCGTGCGGGTCGACGACAGGCCACGCAGCGAGGTCGACGAGATGCCGCCGGTGGTGGCGCCGGAGCCGGACGAAGCCGTCAGGCCGCCCGAGCTGCTCACCGCGCTGATGGTCTGCAGCAGTTGCTCGACCGTGGTCGCGCCGGTGCGTGCGATGTCTTCACGCGTCAACACCTGGACCGGCAGTGCCGTTTCGGCATCGAGCCGCTTGATCGACGAACCCGTGATCTCGACCTTTTCCATCTGCTGCTGTGCAAGAGCGGGCAACGAGCCGAGCGCGAGGCTGCCGCCGAATGCCAACATCAGGCCGGTGCAGACCTTCGTTCTTCTAAACATGTGATCTCCTAAAACACTGAAAGGTTGATCGATAAACCCACTCTCACAGCAAGTCATGTGCCGGCTTCATGAACCTGCCATGACTTGTCCGCAAAGACATGTAAAAGAATTGTCACTTAAGGGATAAAGGGTCTCTTTAGGGTATTCCTTGATCGCTTCAGAAGGCTCGCGTGTGCAAGCGCCGCGCCCGCTCACGACGCTTCAGCATCGATGTCAGAAAACCCAGTATCCATGCGGGTTTGCGGCCGGTCTGCGGTGAGTCGTTCGATCATCCGGTGACACACTTCGACGCGCGTCTGGGTGCTCACCCCTAGCTTGCGAATGCGCAGTCGTTGGCGCCGTGCAACAGCCTTCGAAAAGCGACGAACGAAGCCATGCCTCGCCCGCTTGAAAGCGGGATGTTCACCCTCGATGGCGCGATGCCATCGAGGCGCGGTGGCGATGAATCAGGCGCTGAGTTCGGCCCTGATTCGGGGCACCGCCGCAAGCAAGGTGCGCGTGTAGCTCGATTGCGGTGACGAGAGCACCGATTCGGTGGTGCCCGCTTCCTCGATGCGCCCCTTCTGCATCACCGCGACGTGGTCGGCGATGTACTCGACGACGCCGATGTTGTGGGTGATGAAGAGGTACGACACGCCGAGCTCGCGCTGCAGCTCGCGCAACAGGTTCAGGATCTGCGCCTGCACCGACACATCGAGGGCCGAGGTCGGTTCATCGCAGACGATCAGCTTGGGGTTGACGGCGAGCGCGCGCGCGATCGCGATGCGCTGGCGCTGGCCGCCGGAGAATTCGTGCGGGTAGCGTTGCAGCGCATCGCGCCGCAGGCCGACCTGGTCGACCAGCTTCTCGAGCAGCTCGCGCCGCGCGGTCAGGTCGAGCTCGGGTCGCAGCGCCAGCAGGCCTTCTTCGAGCACGTCGAACACCCGCATGCGCGGATTGAGCGACGCGAACGGGTCCTGGAAAATGATCTGCACTGCACGCCGCGCATCGCGCAGCGCATCGCCCTGCAGCGTGAACAGGTCGCGGCCCTGGAATACCGCCTGGCCGTCGATCACCGCCTGGTGGCGCAGCAGCTGCACGATGGCCTTGCCGGTGGTCGTCTTGCCGCAGCCCGATTCGCCGACCAGCGCCAGCGTCTCGCCGGGGCGGATCGCGAACGAGATGCCGTCGACCGCGTTGAAGTGCCCGTGCGCGCGCTGCAGCAGGCCGCGGCGGATCGGGAAGCGAACCGCCAGCTGCTTCACATCCAGCAGCAGTGGCTGGTCTAGACCAGTCTCGGTGCGCTTTTCAGGCAGCGCGGCGAGCGCCTCGCCCTGGATCGGGGCGGCATCGATCGGCATCGCACCATCGCAGTACAGAATGCAGCGCACGTTGCGCCGCGAGCCGAGGTCGATCAGCTCGGGAATGGTCGTGTGGCACTCCGGCATCACGCGGTCGCAGCGCGGCGCGAAGCGGCAGCCGGTGAACTCCTGCCACAGCGGCGGCACGGTGCCGGGGATCGCCGCGAGCCGGCCGCCACGCTTGTCGGCGTCGGGCAGCGCGCGCAGCAGCAGCTTCGCGTACGGGTGCTTCGGCGAGCGGAAGAACTCGTCGCTGGTGGCCTCTTCGATGATCTGCCCGGCGTACATCAGCGCCACGCGGTGCGCCATGCCGGCCACCACCGCGAGGTCGTGCGTGATCAGCAGCAGGCCCATGCCCTGCTCGCTCTGCAGGCGCTTCAGCAGGTCGAGGATCTGCGCCTGGATCGTCACGTCGAGCGCGGTGGTCGGCTCGTCGGCGATCAGGAAATCGGGCTCGGCCGCCAGCGTCATCGCGATCATCACGCGCTGCTTCTGGCCGCCGCTCAGGCGGAACGGGTACTCGTCGATGCGGCGCTCGGGCTCGGGGATGCCGACCTTGCCGAGCCACTCGATGGCCTTGGCGCGCGCCGCGGCACCGCGCAGTTCGGTGTGCGCCTCGATCGCCTCGACGATCTGCTCGCCGACGCGCTTGACCGGGTTCAGGCTGGTCGACGGCTCCTGGAAGATCATGCCGATCTTGCCGCCGCGCACGCTGCGCATGCGCGACTCGGGCAGCGCGAACACATCCTCGCCCTCGACGTGCAGCGAACCCTGCGTGACGCGGCCGTTGTCGGGCAGCAGGCGCATCAGCGCGAGCGCCGTCATGCTCTTGCCGCAGCCGGACTCGCCGACCAGCGCGAAGGTCTCGCCGCGCGCGATGGTCAGGCGCAGCCCGTCGATGGCCTTCACCAGGCCGGCCTCGGCGTCGAG
Organism: Rhizobacter sp. OV335; assembly: GCF_900142965.1. Classification (GTDB taxonomy): domain Bacteria; phylum Pseudomonadota; class Gammaproteobacteria; order Burkholderiales; family Burkholderiaceae_C; genus Rhizobacter. The sequence goes on along the minus strand of NZ_FRCQ01000040.1, from coordinate 44,587 downwards.
CGCCACCTTCAGATCATGGACTTGCAGCATGTTGGCGGCAGCTCAGCGGGTGGTACGGTCCACGCGGGCCAGGCGGCCCAGCGGGTTGCGGCGCGGGCGGAAGCTGCGCGCCCGCGGGTCGAAGGCATCGCGCACGCCGTCGGCGAACAGGTTGGCCGCCAGCACCAGCGCGACCATGAAGCTGAATGCCGCGGCGAACGACCACCACACCACCGGGTCGCGCGACATCTCGTTGCGCGCCAGGTTGATCATGCCGCCGAAGCTGTTCATCGACGGATCGACGCCGACGCCGACGTACGACAGCACCGCCTCGTAGAGGATCAGCGCCGAGAAATCGAGCACCGTCGTGATGATGATCAGGTGCACGACGTTCGGGAAGATGTGGCGCAGCATGATGCGCCACGAGCTGACGCCGAACGCGGTGGCGGCCTGCACGTAGTCGAGCTCGCGCAGCTTCATGGTCTCGGCGCGCAGCAGCCGGCACAGCGTGGCCCAGCCGGTCAGCCCGAGGATCACGCACAGCAGGAACAGCCGCACGTCGGCGCGCTCGGCACCGGTCTCGAACAGGTCGGGGTGGGTGTCGATGAAGACCTGCATCATCAGCACGCAGGCAGCAATCAGCAGCACGTTGGGCACCGACGACAGCGTCGTGTAGAGGTACTGGATCACCTCGTCGATCCAGCCCTTGAAGTAGCCGGCCAGGATGCCGAGCGCGACCGCGAGCGGAAGCGTCGCCACCGTCGACAGGCTGCCGATCACGAATGCGGTGCGGATGCTCTTGAAGGCCTGGTACAGCACGTCGTTGCCGGTGCGGTCGGTACCGAACACGTGGTACTGCGTCGCGAGCGCGAACACCGGCCCGAAGATAGCGCACAGCGCGAGCACGGTGATCAGCCCGGCGCGCAGCGGCAGGTCGGTGTGGTTGTGCAGAAGCTGGTGCCAGGCCTGGCGCCAGGTCCAGCCGTTGACGCGCGCGACCACCGCGGCCACCGCCGACACGATGGCCAGGCCGACCAGCAGGCCGACCGCGAGGCCGAGCAGGGTGCGCCGCGCGACATCGCCGGCCCACTCAGCCGCGTCGTCCTTCAGGTGCGCGCCGCCATGGTCGAGCCGCGGGAAGATGCGCTCGGTGCGGCCGTTGACCTCGCGCGAATCCTTCGTGAAGGCGCGCGTCGCGAGCGGTGCGGAGTAGGTGGTCTCGCGCCCGTCGACCTGCGTCGACAGGATCACGTCGAGCAGCGATTCGGTGCGCGTGCCGTAGGCCTGCGCCTGCTGCGCGCCGGCGCTCGTGGCGTTCTGCAGCGCGCGCCGGAAGTGCACGCTGTCGACCACCGCGACGCCGAGGAACACCAGCAGGATCGCCGCCGAGCACATCGCCGGCGGATCGCGGAACACCTTCAGCCACGAGGCACGCAGGTTCGGGCTGCGGTGGATGCGCCAGCCATACACCAGCAATGCCAGCACGAGCAGCATCACCACCACGTCCGACCACAGGAAAACAATCTTCGGCATGATCAGCTCAGGCGGACCCGGGGATCGACCCAGGTGTAGGCGATGTCGATGAGGATGTAGGTGCCGATGTACAGCAGCGACCCGATGAAGACGATGGAGCGCAGGATCGCGAAATCCTGACCCGAGATCGCGTCGATCACGTAGGCGCCCAGGCCCGGGATGCCGAAGAAGCTCTCGAACACCAGGCTGCCGAGGAACACGTAGGGCAGGTAGCTGCCGGCGCTGGTGATGATCGGGATCAGCGCGTTCGGCAGCACGTGGCGGAACAGCACGCGCGGCTCCGAGAGGCCCTTGGCGCGCGCGGTGCGCACGTAGTCGCGGCCGATCTCCTCGAGGAACATCGCGCGGTACAGCCGCCCTTCCCCGCCGAGGCGCGACAGCAGCGACAGGATCACCGGCAGGATCAGGAAGCGCACCGCGTCGAGCCCCGGCGCGAAGCCCGAGATCGGCACCAGCCGGAACATGCGCGAGAACAGGAACTGCCCGACGATGATGTAGAACAGGCTGCTGATCGACAGCATCAGCACGCAGGCGACCACGCCCCAGAAGTCGATGCGCGAGTTCTTGAAGAACACCAGCAGCAGCGCAAAGCCGACGCTGGCGAAGACCTGCAGCAGGAACAGCGGCACCGCGAGCTGCAGGCTGACCCACATGCGGGTGCGGATCTCATGGCCGATGTCGGTGGCGCTGCGCGCGTCCGACCGGCCGAACTTCAGCGCCAGCAGCGAGACCGAGCGGTCCCAGAACACGGTGTCGGTGATGCGCTCGACGCCGCTCGCCTTGTCGTTGACGTACAGCGGCTTGTCGTAGCCGCGCTCGGTCTTCCACTTCTCGATCTGCTCCTGCGTGACGCGCTTGCCGCCGATGTTCAGGCGCGCCATGTCGTCGGGCGTGTTGACGGTGAAGAACAGCAGGAAGGTGAACAGGTTGACCCCGAGCAGGATCAGGAAGCCGTAGAAGCCACGGCGGATCACGTAGTTCAGCATCGGTCAGGCTTTCGCGGGACGGGTGGCGACGCCGGCCAGGGCGTTGGCGCGTTCGCGGGCGATGAAGCCGCGCCGCGCGATCCAGGCGAGCAGCGCGAGCGCCGCCGCGATCAGCAGCAGCGGCCAGTACACCGGGTGGTTCCACTCGGCCTGCTTGACGGCGCGCAGCGCCGGGTCGAGCCGGTGGTAGCGCACCATGTCGCGGATCATGATGGTCGGCTTGCCGTTGGTGACCCACTGCTGGTAGGCGCCGGCCGCATACGGGTAGTAGCCGAACGACCACACGGCATCCTTGCGCACGATGTCGACCATCTCGTCGATGACCTTCTGCTTCGGCGGGCCGTCTTCGAGCAGCTGCAGCTGCTTGTAGCGCCTGTCGTACTCGGGGTTGTCGTAGTTGGCGATGTTCTCGCCTTCATGCTTGCTCTTCGAGTTCGGCCCGTACAGCAGGAACAGGAAGTTCTCGGCATCGGGGTAGTCGGCGAGCCAGCCGGCCCAGAAGATCTGGTGCTTGCCCTTCAGCGTCTTGTCCTGGTACTGGTTGAAGTCGGTCGCGCGGATCTCGAGCTGCACGCCGATCTTCGCGAACTGCTTGACCATCCAGTCGAGCTCGGCGCGGAACTCCGGCGTGATCGCGCGCTGGAAGTCGTAGTTCAGCACCAGCGGGCGGCCGGTCTTGGCATCACGCCCGTCGGGGTAGCCGGCTTCGGCGAGCAACTGCTTGGCCTCGTCGATCGAGCGGCGCACGACGCGGCCGTCGACCATCTTGTGGGTGATCGGGTTGAAGCCCTCGGGCGTGCCGTGGCGCGAGCCGAACAGGCCGGCCGGCACCGGGCCGTGCGCCGCGACGCCGCCCTTCTGGATGAAGATGCGGCCGTAGCCCTCTTCCCAGTCGATCGCGATCGAGACCGCCTGGCGCAGCTTGCGGTGGCGCTCGTCTTCCTCGCGCGTCGCGCCCTTGCCGACCACCGGGTCGAGCATGTTGAAGCCGAGGTACCAGATCGAGATGTCGACCGTCTGCGGGAACTGGAAGCCGCGCTCTTCATAGCGCTTCTTGACCTCGTCGGAGTCGTTCGCGTCGGCGAGGAAATCGGGCCCCCAGTCGACGCGCTCGACCTCGGGCTCGTCCAGGTAGCCCTGCACGAACTTGGCCTTGTACGGCACCTTCTCCTTCTCGCTGTTGAAGACCAGCTTGTCGATGAAGGGCATCGGCTTGCCGCAATCCTTCAGCAGGCCGGCGGCCTTGTCCTCGGGCTCGCCTTCGCAGGGGTAGAGGTCTTCGCGGTAGTTCGGGTTGCGGCTCAGCACATGGCGGCGGTCCTGCACGTACTCGGTCAGCATGTACGGCCCGGTGCCGACCGGCCAGCGCGTCATTGCCAGGCCGTTCCTGGCCATGCCGGGCTGGGCGTAGAACTTGTCGGCCTCCCACGGCACGGGCGCCAGGAAGGTCATCGCCATCCAGTACTTCCACTGCGGGTACTTGCCGCGGATGCGGATGCGCAGCGTGTGATCGTCGAGCGCGCTCGCGCCGGCCAGAGGCCACTTGCGGAAATCGAGGAAGGGCTTGTCGAGCGAGGCCGGGTCGAGCCCCTGGCGCAGCTTGGTGTCCTCGGCCTTGATCTGCGCGCCGTACTCCTTCAGGCCGATCACGTACTCGGAGAAGATGCCGTAGATCGGCGCCTCGATGCGCGGCGTGGCGTGGCGCTTGAGCGCGTAGACGAAGTCGTCGGCGACCAGCTCGCGCGTGCCGGTCTTCGCGAAGTCCCACGGCGAGCGCTTGCCTTCGGTGTCGGCCGGTTTCAGGTCGTGGTAGAGGTACTCGCCCTTGTCGTTCTTCGCGAACGCCGGGTGCGGCGCGTACAGCACGCCGCGCTTGATCTTGACGTCGTAGATGCTCTCGGCGACTTGCTCGCCGGGCGCGTCATCGGCCAGCGGCTGGCCGTTCTTGTCGAGGTAGTGCGGGTGCGCGATCTCGGCGGCCGTCTTCGGGATCAGCTCGAACGGGCGCTTCAGGTAGTGGTAGGCGTACAGCGGGTCGTAGACCTGGTACGTGATCGGCGTCTCGTTGTTGGCATAGGAGGCGGTCGGGTCGAGGTAGCGCGGCGAGCGCTCCTGGTACGCGGTGAACATCGTGTTCGTCAGCGCGGCGCCCTTCGGCTGCGGGCTGTTGTCGCAGCCGGCCAGCACGGCGCAGGTGGTGAGCAGGGCTGCAAGCCCACGGCCCAGCCACGATCCAGATCCCCGCATCCCGCGCACTCCTTAGCCAGCAGACAAACGGCGCGTGCGGGTAAGCACGGGCCGGACAAAAAACAAGAGCCTCACACGACACGGCTTGTGGCCATGTCGCCGCGAGGCAGTCAGCAATGATAAAGCCCGGCGAGCAGCCGGTTTGCCAGGGGTTTCCACGGCTTTACCGGCCCCGAGCCTGCAGGGCATTCGGTTGCAAGCAAGAACCCGACCAGCTACCAGCCGACCAGAACGTTGCGGCCGTCGACGAGCAGGGTGACCTTGCGACCGACCGGGAGTGTCAGCTTGGTCGGCACATGTCCGAACGGCAAACCGGTCAGGATCGGGACTTTTGTCACGCTTCGCAGGTGCTCGACCATGCTCTTCAGCGAATAGCCCCGGTCCAGCGGCGACTTGCGGAATTCGGTGAATGCACCGAGAAGAATCGCTTTCTGGGTGCCGAGCACGCCGGCCTGGTGCAGTTGCAGCAGGCTGCGCTCGATGCGGTACGGATGCTCGTTGACGTCTTCGACGAACAGGATGCCGCCTTTGACCTTCGGAAAGTGCGGCGTGCCCAGCAGCGCGTTCAGCACGCACAGGTTGCCGCCCCACAGCGTGCCTTTCAGCTCCAGGCCTTCGAAACCGGCTTCGGTGCGGAAGCCCACCGCCTCCAGCTCGCCGGTCATCGCCTCGGAGAAGCAATCGGGCGTCACCTCGTCGAGCACCTCGGCACCGAAGTCGCCGCAGGCCATCGGGCCGGCCCAGCTGACGGCCTTGGCATGCGCCAGCAGGCCGAGCTGCAGCGCGGTCATGTCGCTGTAGCCGACCCAGCGGGTGCCGTGCTCGACGCTGCGGGCGAGCAGCTTCCAGTCGATGCGGTCGAGCAGCCGCGTGAGGCCGTAGCCGCCGCGCGCCGCCATCGCGATCGACGGCGCCTGGCGGGCCACGCGGTGCAGCGCGGCCAGGCGTTCATCGTCGTCGCCGGCAAAACGTTGATGCTTCGCCAGCGCCGATTCGTCGACGCTCACCTCGAAGCCGAGCGCCGCCAGGCGCTTGACCGCGCGGCGCAGCGGTGCCGCGCTCGCGACCACGCCGGCCGGCGACAGGATCGTCAGCGAGCGGCCGGCCGGCTCATCATCGTGATGGTGATGATGGTGCGAATGGAGGTGTGAAGGATGGTGGGGTTGCGGGCTCAATCTCGAGTACCTCTCCGGTGGGAATGCCGGACGGCTCGTCAGCCGGCTCGGGGGATGGGATCTGCAGGCCGGCGCGACGCTGCCGGTACAGCTCGCGGCGCTCGGCGAAGAACTCGCGCAGCACGCCGCCGCAGTCGTCGGCCAGCACGCCGCCGTCGACCTGCGTGTGGTGGTTCAACTTCGCTTCGGCGAACAGGTCGATCACCGACCCGGCCGCGCCGGTCTTCGGGTCGCGTGCGCCGAACACGACGCGCTTGAAGCGCGCATGCATCAAGGCCATCGCGCACATCGCGCAGGGCTCGAGCGTCACGTAGAGCTCGCACTCGGGCAGGCGGTAGTTCGCGAGCAGCGTGGCCGCGTGGCGCAGCGCGACGATCTCGGCATGCGCGGTCGGGTCGTGCTCGGTGATGGGGCGGTTGTAGCCGGTGGCGATCACCTGGCCGGCGCGCATGATGACCGCGCCCACCGGCACCTCGCCGACCAGCCACGCATTGCGGGCCTGGTCGAGCGCGATGCGCATCGCGTGTTCGTCGGCGGCCGATGCCCTCGAGGGCGCGGCGCCAGCGGCGTCACTTGTTGGCATCGTCCTGGCGGGCGGTGCCCTGCGCGCCCTGCTCCAGGGCCTTGACGACGTCGCTGCGCACCTTCTCCTGCAGCTGCTGCGACTGTTCGCGCACCGTGCCGCTGGCGGCGCCGCTGCCCTGCGACACGCTGCCGTCGGCGGCCACCACCGGCACCTTGCCGACGGCCTTGAGCTGCTTGTTGATCACGACGCCGATGATCGCCAGCGCGATCAGCAGCGACACGAGTCCGAAGGTGGCTTTCATCTGTGGTCCCCGCCCGATGCCAGTCCGGGCCTGCGGGCCGCAGGGTAGCCGGGTTCGGGGCGGTCGGCATCGTACCTCAGCAGAGGGAAATCACGAGAGCGGCCAAGCGCCCAGCGTCTCGTGGCGGCTCAGGCCGACGTGGCTGCGGACCAGCACGAACTCGCTCGCGTGCCAGCCGACCGGATCGATCACCTGCTCGGCGATGCTGTGCTTGCGGTCGTACAGCAGCGTCATGTGCGGCGTGGCGCTGCGCGCGGCCTGCGCTTCGGTGTCGCCCATCGCCAGGTTCAGGTGGCGGCGGAACGCGCCGAAGGCCGGCAGGTTGTCGCTGCTGCGCAGCACGAAGGCGCCGCTGCCGGGGAAGCTGATCGCGCGGTCGAAGGACACATCGAGGCCGCCATGCACGAGGCTTGCGCCGGCGCGCATTGCCGCGTCGAGCTGGGCGGCGTCATCGACCATCGCGCGCAGCGTGACGTGCAGGCGTTCGGGGGTGAGCAGCTTGCCGGTGAGGCCATGCTCGCCGCGCAGGCGTCCCGCCAGTTCGATGATGCGTTCTGCCACCTCGGCGGTAGGCCGCAGCGCGAAGAAGAGGCTCAGGTGCGGCGCATCCGGCGTCGCACGGCTGGCCTTCACGGGCTTGGGCGGTGCCGGCGGTTCGTCGAATCCCGGCAAGCCAAATTGTTCAGGCCCGGACGGGGGCCCCTGGTTCGTTCGCATCTGCAACACATCCTTCGGGTGTTCTTGCCACACGTCGACCTGTCAGGCCGCGGCCTCCAGCAGCGTGAAGTGGGCGCGGCTGATCAATTTCCTGAAATCCCGATCGAAACTCACCAGGTGCTCGCCGAGTTGCACGACGGCTGCGGCCAGCCAGGCATCCGGCAGGAGATTTCCGGTGAGTTGCTTGTCGAGGCACAGCTGGCGCAAACGAGGCCACTCCGGCCCCTGCCCCGCCAGCTGAACGCCCGGCACGGCGAGCAGCGCATCGACGAAGTCGACCGCCTGCTCGATCGGCGCTGGGGATTGAAAAATCCTGGGGCTGGTCACCAGCCGCAGAAAACTGGCCACGACCATCGGCATGACGGTCAGCGTCGCTCCGGACGATACCGCGGCGGCGGCCTGCTCAAGCCACGGCCGAGCCACCCCATGGTGGGGATGATCGCTGCGGAATGCCGCAACCAGCACATTGACGTCAGGCGTCATCGCCCAGCGCCTCCAGCATCGACCGGTTGCTGAGCGGATCAACACCCGCCACCAGCCCGCCTCGCCCCTTGAACACCGGCAGACGCGGCTTGCCGCGCGGCCCTGTCACTTGTTGCGCTCTCAGCCGCAGTTGCAGGCCCTCCTCGATCAGGCGCGTCAGCGTGGTTCGCTGTCGGGCGGCCAGCGCCTTGGCCGTGGCTAGCAATTCATCGTTGATGTCGAGGGTGGTCTTCATCCGATGATGATACAGATTTCTGTATCGGTGAAAACCCTTCCTCAGGCGACGGCACTGGCGGGAACTCCGCGCGGCGGGTGAACTCAGAAGGGCCCCCCTTCACGTCCACCACCGAGGAGTCCCCATGGAAGCACAGCAACTTCACCGCGGCCGTCTCATCGATCACCTGCAGCTCGTCGTGTCTGACATCGCGGCCAGCCAACGCTTCTACGAAGCGCTGGCCAAAGTGCTGGAGGTTCCAGTGGGCGGCAGCGCGGCGGACTATTTCTGGATCGACGAACTGTTCGTCTCCACCGCCGACAGCCAAGCGGCGCAAGGCCATCTGACGGGGCGCCACCACCTCGCCTTCCAGGCCAGGGACCGCAAGATGGTGGAGGCGTTCCATCGCGCCGGATTGGAAGCCGGCGGCCGCGACAACGGCAAGCCGGGCGAACGGCCCTACCACCCGGGCTACTACGCGGCGTTCCTGCTCGACCCGGACGGCAACAACATCGAGGCGGTGTTCCACGGTGAGGCGAAACGCAGTGCGGGGTCGGTGGTGGTCACGTTCTAGGGTCTATCGGGAAGGTCTGTCAGGGAGGTCGAGCAAGGCGGCAAGCGCTTCGGCGCTGATGAAGCCGTGCTTCTCGATCCAGTCTGCGTCTTTCGAAGCATCGCGCTCTGCGATTTCTCGCACTTGCGCCGGAGGCAGGACGGAGAGCGCCTTGCGCATCGGCTTGGCCCGCGCAAACAACTGCGCGTCCTGCAACTCGCGGCCGACAGGATCGGCCTTGCCAAGCAGGTCGATGTCTGCCTCGCAGTCTTGTTGACCATAGGAAATATTCCATGCGTCGAGAACGAATCACGCCAGAATATTTCCTCTTTGGCAGCACATCAACCCTCCCCGCCCGATGACTTGCGCAGGGCGTGTCAGGTCACTCGCTGATCCGCGTGTACGTCTGCGGATAGTTCGCCTGGAACTCCTTCGCGCGCGTGGCCCACACGTCGTCCCACAGGAACCAGACATTGGCCCAGAACGCATCGCCGCGCGGGGCGGCGTTGTTGGCCTGGTTCATGATCTCGCCGTCGTTGCGGGTCTTGAAGCTCGCGCTGCCGAAGTTCGAGTTCTCCAGCGCGATGCGGTAGTTGCGGTTGGCCTGGTAGCGCGTCCACTCGTCGCCGTTCCACTGCGCGACGGCGCTGTAGTGGCTGAGGATGTCCGGCGCGTAGAACTCGCCCCAGTTGCCGATGAACTCGACGTGGGCATGGTCGTTGGCATTCGCGAAGCGGAACGCGTGCGTGCCGGCGCCATCCTTGTGATAGACGACCAACGGGTGCCCCCAGTGGTTCTCCAGCCCGGCCATCGGCAGCGTGGTGTAGTTGCCATGCGCGCTGACGGACACATGCGAGATGAAATCGCCGCCGCCGTTCTTCTTGCCCGTCCAGACGATCACCGTCTCGACGTCGTGCTTGTGGCCGCCCAGGAACGTGAGGCCGATCGCCTGGTCCTTCTCGAAGTACAGCTCGTAGAAATGCGCGCAGCGCTCGATGCGGTCGCTGCCCTCCACCGTCTCGCGGCAGATCTGGCGGTGGATGGTGTTGGCGTAGTTGCCCCAGCCGCCGTCGCGGCAGGCGCCCTGCACCGTGCCGGTGGCGTTCAGGCCGGGGTTCTGGCTCAGGTTGTTGTTGCGGTTGAAGGGCGTCGCGGGGTAGCAGCCATCGGAGTCGAAATCGAACATCGGATGGAAGTCGCGGACCTGCTTCTCGTTGTACTTCGTGATGGCGGTGTCCCAACGCGGCAGTTCATCGGCACGGGCCGCGAGGGCATTCACGGCGATGAGCGCGATGGCAACGACCTTCAGTGCGGTCGCGGAGAAAAAATGATTCGTCATGGGATGACATGAAGTGGATGGCCGGCGGACTGTGCGGCTCGCCCATGACGGCTTGTTGACGCTACAAGCGCCGCACGCCGTCGATCCAGCCTTCGAACCGGCCATCCACATAGAGCCGCAGGCCGTCGCCATCGGACTCGGCTTCGCACTGGGCGACAGGGCCCCGGCCGTCATCCATCGCGAAGTGCGATGGTGTCGATCGGCGCGACAGCGTGCGGACAATGATCGTGATGAAATCCATCGGTGGTCTCTCCGGGGTTCTGATGCAGTGGGGCGACTGTCCGACGCGCGCCCTGGCCACGTCCTTCACCCACCTGAAATCAAGCTGAAACCCGGCCCACCCATGTCGACACCGCTCCACTTCGGTCGCTTCGAACTGCGCCCTGCCGAACGCCTGCTGCTGGATGACGGCAAGCCGGCGTCGCTCGGCGTGCGGGCCCTCGACGTGCTGATCGCGCTGGCGCAGCGGCGCGATCAGGTGGTGGGGCAGGACGAACTGATCGAGCTCGCGTGGCCCGGCCTGGTGGTCGAGCCGAACAACCTCCAGGTGCAGGTCTCGGCCTTGCGCAAGCTGCTGGGGCCGGAGGCGATAGCCACCGTGAAGCGCCGCGGCTACCAGTTCACCGCCGCGCTGCGCGAGGCCGAGGTCGAACCCGCAAGCGTCGAGCCCATCCCAACGCAACATCGCCTGCCGCTGCCGCGCACCCGCTTCATCGGCCGCGAGCAGGCGTTGGCCGACTGCGCCGGCTTGCTGGAGCGCGCACCGCTGCTGACGCTCACCGGCAGCGGCGGCAGCGGCAAGACCCGCCTGGCGATCGAACTCGCGCAGCGGCAACTGGCGACCTTTGCGGCAGGCGCGTGGTTCGTCGACCTGGCGGCCTTGCAAGACCCGCGGCGCCTGCTCGCCGCCGTGGCGTCGGCCGTCGGTGCCCGGCAAGACGCGATGGCCGATCCGCTCGAGGCGCTGTGCGCGCACATCGGCGCGGCACGCGCGCTGCTGGTGCTCGACAACTGCGAGCACCTGATCGACCCCGTGGCCCGCCTCGCCGACCGCCTGCTCGCCGCCTGCGCCGGCCTGCACATCCTCGCCACCAGCCGCGAGGCGCTGGGCCTGCCGGGCGAGCAGATCTTTGCGGTCGGCCCGCTGTCATTCGACTCCGACGCCGTGCGCCTCTTCGTCGACCGCGCCCGACTCGCCAGGCCCGACTTCGCGCTGACACCGGCCAACGCACCGGTCATCGCCGAGATCTGCCGCCGGCTCGACGGCATTGCGCTGGCGATCGAGCTGGCCGCGGCGCGCGTGCGCATGTTTGCGGTCGACGAGATCCGCTCGCGGCTGGACGACCGCTTCCGCTTCCTCACCGGCAGCTCGCACGCGCCGCCGCGCCATCGCACGCTGAGCGCCACGCTGCAGTGGAGCGTGAAGCTGTTGACCGAGCCGGAAGCGCAGGTGTTCGCGCGGCTGTCGGTCTTCGTCGGCGGCTGCACGCTGGCCGCGGCCGCCGTGGCGGCGGGCATCGACGACGAGTACGCCGCGCTGCAGATCGTGACGCAGCTGCACGACAAATCGCTGCTCGTGATGGCGCCCGAGAACCTGCCCGGGCCGCGCTTTCGCATGCTCGAGACGGTGCGCCAGTTTGCGCAGGACCTGCTCGACGAGGCCGGTGAAGCGCAGGCCGTGCGTGCGCGCTGCCTGGCCCATTTCGTCGCCTTTGCCGAAGAGGCCGGCGGGCACCTGCACGGCCCGGGCGAGCTGGCGTGGTTGCCCCGGCTGAAGGCGGAGCAGGACAACCTGATCGCGGCACACGACTGGTGTGCCCACCTGCCGGAAGGCGCCCACGCCGGCTGGCGCTTCGTCGCGGCGCTCGGCCGCTACTGGGCCTTTGCCGGCCCGCTCGACGTGGGCTATTGCCTGGGCACCGCCGCGCTGGCGCGCGACGCCCACGGGCTCGACGACGCGCTGCGCGGCAAGGCGCTGCTGGCGATGTCGCACCTCGCGTACAAGCGCGGCTTCTACGACGAGGCCCTGCGCTGGGCCGATCGGGGCGGCGAGCTGGTGGCATCGACCGACGACGCCGAGCGCACCGCCGTGGCCTTGAGCCTGCGTGCCAACGCATGGCATGCGATGGGGCGTGCCGACGAGGCCTTGTCGGCGTACGAGCAGGCGACCGAGCTGCTGCGCTCCAACGGCGTGCCCGACATCCGCCTGGTGGTGAGCCTGAACAACATCGCCGAGATCCACCGCGGTGTCTGCCGCCATGCGCAGGCGCGGGCGCTGTACGACGAAGCCATCGCGCTCGCGAAGCGGCTCGAGCTGCCGTCGTCGGTGACGGGGCAGCTGCAGTGCAACCTGGCGCAGGTGCAGGTCACCCTCGGGCAGCTGCCGGCGGCGCGGGAAACGCTGTGGGCCTTGTGGCCGCTGGTGCTGCGCGATGGCCTGCCGAAGATGGCGGCACGGCTGGCGGAAGTGGCCGCCGGCCTGGCTTCGGCGCTGGGAGACCATGCGCACGCGGCGCGCCTGCATGGCGCGTCACTGGCGGGGCGGCACGAGGACGGTGAGCGGGCCGATCCGGTGGATGAGGCGTTCATCGCGCCGCTGATGGCGACATCGCGAGGGGCGCTGGGGGTGGAGCGGTTCGAGGCAGAGCGAGCGGCGGGTGAGGCGATGACGCGGGCGGAGATGGAGGACTGCGTGGCGGGTTGGCTGGCGTCGGGATGATTGGCGCAGTTGATTGGCACAGTTGCCCAGCAACTTGGCGCGTTCCGCCACTCACGCGATCACCTCGGGTCCCTAGAATTTCCAGACGATCTGCGGACGCTCCGCAGAACACCACGAACTTCATGACCTCCTCCCATTCCGCGCGCAAAGTTGCTCTCGTCACCGGCGCTTCGTCGGGCATGGGCAAGGACTTCTGCCTTCGACTGCTCCAGCACGGGTACGTCGTCTACGGCGCCGCTCGCCGGACCTCGGCCATGAGCGACATCGCCTCGGCCGGCGGTCACGTTCTCGGCATGGACGTGTCCGACGATGCCTCCATGGTGGCCGGCGTCCAGCAGATCCTGCGCGAGCAGGGACGCATCGACGTGCTCGTCAACAACGCCGGCTACGGCGCCTACGGCTCGATCGAGGACGTGCCGATCGCCGAGGCGCGTCGCCAGGTCGAAGTCAACCTGTTCGGTCTCGCGCGCCTGACCCAACTGGTGCTTCCGGGCATGCGCACCCAGCGATCCGGGCGGATCGTCAACATCTCCTCGGTCGGCGGCAAGGTCTACTCTCCGCTGGGCGGCTGGTACCACGCGACCAAGCACGCGGTGGAAGGTTTGTCGGACTGCCTCCGCTTCGAAACCCGCGACTTCGGCATCCAGGTGGTGGTGATCGAGCCGGGCGGCGTCGAGTCGGAATGGAACGGCATCGCGATGGACTCGGCACGCCGGTTCTCGGGCCACACCGCGTACGCGCCGCTCGTCGCAGGTTGGCAGGGCGCGGCGCCGTTGAAGGGGGCGTCGCCCTCCGTCATTTCCGATCTGCTGGTCAAGGCCGTGAGTGCGCGCAAGCCGAAGACTCGGTACGCGGCCGGAACCGCGGCCAAGGCCTCGCTGTTCATGCGGGCGGTCTTGTCGGATCGACTTTTCGACCGCATGCTGGCGCTCGTGTTCCGTGCACCTCGTGACGCCGCCATTGCCACGCCCTGATCGCCTCGCCGCTCGCACCACGCCCGACCGCGTGCCCGACCGCGTGAACCTGCCCGCGGCCTTCTGGAGCGGCGTGCGCGCCGTGGGGCTGACGCAGTCGCAGGTCATTGCGGAAAGCCGCTTGCCCTTGAGTGCACTGGATGGCGCTCGCGTCGTGGTGTCGACCGACCAGCTTTTCGATGTCTGGCGGGCGATTTCCGCCTTGCACCCGGCGCCGGACGTCGGCCTGCGCTTCGTGCGCGGCATGGACACCTCGCAGGCCCACCCGATCGTGCTGGCCGCCATGCAGGCGCGCAGCATGCGCGAAGCACTCACGAGCCTGGCGCGCTACAAGCAGTTGTGTGGAGGAGAAGTTCTGCGACTGAACCCATCCGGCGCCGACACCGCGATCGAACCCGAGTGGCCGTTCGCGACCACCGCCCCGCCGGCGGCCATGGTGGATGCGACATTCGCATCGATCATCGAGCTGGGACGACGCGGCACGGGCACCCACCTTCGGCCCCGGCGGCTCGCGCTTCGATGCCACCGTGACGCCGACGAGGCGCGCAGCAGCTATTTCGGCGTCTCCATCGAGTTCGGCGCGCCGTGCAATGCGCTGGTGCTCGGCAGCGCGGATCTCGACCTGCCGTTCACGATGCACAACGCGGAACTCGCCGATATCCTTGCGCCCGGGCTCGAGCGCCAGCTCGCGGACCTTCATGCCGCAGCGAGTACCGCGCACCAGGTCAAGCAGATCGTCAAGCGTCGGCTGGCGGCCAGTCCGGTGAGCGTCGGATCGGTGGCGAAGGACCTGGGAACCAGCGTGCGCACGCTGCAACGGCGCATCACCGCCGAAGGCACGAGCTTCCGCCGCATCCTCGACGAAGCGCGGCAGGAACTCGTTCGCCAGTACCTGGCCGATCCCGAGATCGGCATCTCGGAGGCCGCATTCCTGCTGGGCTACCAGGACGCGAACTCCTTCTATCGGGCCTTTCGCAGCTGGGAAGGCACGACGCCGGCCCATTGGCGTGACGCGCGGGGCACGTCGCACTGACAGCGGCTTCGGAGGCCGGCCACTCACCGCGACGGATACGGATGCGCCAGCGGATCTCCGATCACGAGATCGGTCCACCCGACGAAATGCGAACCCGCGGCAAAGCTCTCACCCAGCGTGTAGCCGCGCGTGTAGCGGTTGAAGGTGATGTACGGCGACGAGATCGCCTGCAGCAAGGGCTCGTTCACGTAGCCCTTCACGCCGGTGATGCCCTGCGCCAGCAGGTCGCCGATGGCCGACTGGCCGCCGCTGCCCGGCGGCAGCATGCTCTCGGCGCTGGTCGAGACCGCGGTGTCGCCGATGGCGCCCGGCAGGAAGCGCAGCGAGTGGTAGGCGGTGGCGTTGTAGTGGCTGTCGTTGCTGCCCCACGAGTAGTAGCCGAGCAGGCTGGTCTGGTTGCCGACGAAGGTGTTCCTGGCATCGAGCAGCACCGGGATGCCGCGTGCCGCCAGGTCTTGCCCGGCGTGCTGGAGATCGCCATTCCAGGTGCCGTAGTCCGATTCGCGCGTGATGAGCGGATCGGTGATCGGCGCCGGCTGCGTCGCGGGGTCGTTGATGCCGAAGTCCGGCTGGATGTCGAGCAGGATGGCGCCCTGACCCAGACCTGCTTCGGCCTGCAGCGCCTTCGCGGTCAGGCCCAGCGCCTGCGCCTGCGTGAAGGCATCGAGCCGCGTCACGATGTAGCCGCCGAACTTCGCGTGGCTGAAGGGCTCGTCGGCATTCCAGTAGCGGTTGAGCCAGGCAGAGCCGCTGGCGAAGCCGCTGGGGGCGTTGAACGAGACCAGCTTCGCGCCGGGCAGCTTGTCGTAGTCGAGCGCGGCGAGCTGGCCGTCCACCGAAGCCTGCGCACCGCCGGCGTTGAAGGTGTCGCCGGTGGCCGCGCCGTTGACGCGGATCGGCACGCCCTTGGTCAGCACGATGAAGTTGACCTGCGGGTGCTGAGCCAGGAAGTTGCGGATCGGCTGCTCGATCTGGCTCTTGTAGTCGCTGCCCGAGAGCGTCTCGCTGCCGCTGCCGAGCGCGGAGTCGACGGTGCGCACCTGCACCACGTTGTTCACGCCGCGGCGCTGCTGGTAGTCGGCGCCGATGGCGGCCGAGGTCGCGCTGTTGGCATTGATCACCAGCAGCACCTGGTCGGGCGTCACGCTGCCGTGGGCCGGCGGCTGCGCCGTCGAAGCCTGCAGCAGCCAGCGCTGGTTGTCGTTGCCGCCGCAGTCCCATTGCTGGACCTGGCCGCCGGCGACGGTGCTGAAGTCCTTCACGTCCAGGCACTTGCCGTCGTGCTTGGGCTGCAGGTGCAGGCCCGCGCCGTCGAGCGTGGCGCTGAAGCGCTGGTTGGCGGCGCCGCCGTAGGTCCATTGCTGGATCAGCGCGCCGTTGGCGATGGAGATGCCGCTGACATCCAATCCCTTGCCGCTGTTGACGTTGATGAAGCTGTAGCTGTCGTCGGCCGCGGGCTTCACCTCGAAACGCTGCTGCGGCGAATCGGCGCAGGCGGTCTGCTGCGTCTTGCCGCCGTCGGCCAGGCTGCCGCCGGCGATCTCCACGCACAGCGTGGACGACACCGATTGCAGGTTGTACTGGCCGACCGCGATCGCTGCGCGGCTGCCTGCAGCCGTCACCGGGTAGAAGAGGAACTGCTGCGCCGCCTGGTTGGCATCGCAGCCCGCTTGGCGCAGGCCGGCGCCCTCGGCGAGCGAGCCGCCATCGATGGCCACGCACTTGCCGCTGCCGGCATTCACCAGCGCATAGCGGTTGCCCTGCGTGCGCTGCAGCTTGAAGCGCTGCGCATTGGTGCCGTTGTCGGTCCATTGCCAGAAGGTGGCGCCGTCGGCGCCGGAACTGCCGGAGAGGTCGATCACCCGCCCGGTGCCGACCACCACCAGCTTGTAGACGCCGGCGCTCGGCTGCGTGATGTCGACGGCCTGGTTCGTCGACGTGGCGCAGGCGGCCTGGCGTAGCACACCGCCGTCAGCGGCGGCCGGCACGGCATCGACGCACAGCTTGCTCGATGCATTGGCGATCAGGTAGCGGCCGGGCGGAATCTCCGTGCCGGCCGCTGCCACCAACGCGGCGCGCGACAAGGCGCTCGCGCCTTCATGCTCCTGCTGATCGTTGCCCGTACTGCCGCTCCCGCCGCCGCAGGCGACCAGGATGCCCAGCAGGGCCGTTGAGCCCAGTCCACGCAGTCGGCGAAACGCATCCATGGGTGTCTCCTTCTTGGCCTGCCATCGAAGGAGAGGAATATATGGAAGCGTTTCCACTCCGCCAAGCAGAGGATTGTGTGAAGTTGTTCACCGGATGTCGTAGCGCGCCAGCAAGCTCGCCTTGGTGTCCGAGAGCACGGCATCGGCCGCAGCGGGGTCACTTCCCGCCAGCGCTCGGGCCAGTTGAACAGCCCCCAGCAGCGCGCTGGTGATCAGCCACGAAGCATCCTGCGGCGCAGCGGCCGGCAGGGTCCTGCTCAGCCGCGCATGCAGGTCCACGATCAGACGACGCGACGGTTCGGCGACTTCCGGCGCTTGGCGGAACATCTCGCTGGACAGCAGCGACACCGGGCATCCGTTGTCGAGGTCCTGGATGTGGCCGGCCGACAGGTAGATCTCCAGGAACGCCCTGAACGGACTCATGCCGGTGCAGACGAGTCGCGTGCTCTGCTCATGCATCACCTGCGCGATGTCGAGGCCGGCCTGGGTCACGGCCTCGGCCAGCATCGCATCGCGCGATGCGAAATGGGCATAGAAGCCTCCGTGCGTGAGCTTGGCCGAACGCATCACTTGATGGACATTCACGTCGTGATAGCCCAGGCGCCGCACGGCGCGCGAGGCGCCCTCGACGATGCGCTCGTGGGAGATGGCCTTGCGGCCCGGGATCGAAGTCATTGCCTGCCTGGATAGTCACTATGCTAATCATACTAACAATCGGCGGCCGACGATGCGCTCTTTGCAGCCGGCAGAGACCATCGGGCCTCCGGGGCCGCTCGCATGAAAATACGATGTTCGCCGGGTGAGCAGCCCGGTTCTGGAATCAAAGGTTGAGGCGATGGCGACAAAAGCGGAAGACAGACACACGCAGTGCCCGGTGGCCCGCTCGCAGGGCGTGGTGGGCGACCGGTGGACGGTCGTGATCCTGCGCGAGCTGTTCATGGGGAATCACCGTTTCGACGAGATCCTCGCGCAGACCGAGGCGACGCCGCAGATGCTGACCACGCGCCTCAAGCGCCTGGAAAGCGACGGCATGATCGAGCGGCGTGCGTACAACACCAAGCCGCTGCGCCACGACTACGTGCTCACGCCGAAGGGGCAGGCGTTCTATCCGGTCATCCTGGCGCTTCGCGCGTGGGGCGAGACCTGGTGCAAGACGCGGGGCGAGGCGGTCGCCGTCCGCTACACCCATCGGCCTTGCGGCAAGGATCCGGGGCTCGGCACCGCGTGCAAGGCCTGTGGCGAAGTCCTGCGCAAGGCGGACCTGGAAGCCAACCTGAGCCCGGCCTATGCGCGGGAGCGCGAGAGCAAGGGAAGCGTCGCGAGAAAAAGGATGAAAGCTGCGGAGTGACCGGCTCGCAGAGGGCGTGACGCGCCGGTCGCACCCGATCGATCAGCCTCCACATCAGCCCCCTCGCGCGTTGTGGCTATGATTTTCATACTAATCTGCGCCGCGAGGCCTGCGATCAACGCTGCACATGCACCGCACCAGCGGGCAGGCCTTTGCCTCACCCCTTCGCTCGACCGCCAGATCCTCAGGAGAACTGCTTGACCGCAGACATCAACCCCACCCGCCGTACCTTCATCAGCGCCGCCGCCCTCGGCATCGCCACCGCGGAGCTTTCGCTGCTGTCGCCATTGACGGCACGCGCCCAGTCGAACAGCAGCGCGCCTGCCGCTGCCAGCGGCCTTGGCCGGCTCAAGCACGTCAAGGCAGGCGTGCTGAATGTCGGCTACTTCGAAAGCGGCCCCGCCGACGGCATCCCGGTCGTCCTGTTGCACGGCTTTCCGTTCGACGCCAACGCCTATGCCGACGTGGCCCCGCTCCTCGCGGCCAAGGGCTGCAGGGTGATCGTCCCGTACCTGCGCGGCTTCGGCGAAACACGGTTTCTCGATGCCGCGACGCCACGATCAGGCCAGCAGACGGCACTGGGGGCCGACCTCGTCGCGCTGCTGGACGCGCTGTCGATTCCGAAGGCCGTGCTCGCCGGCTACGACTGGGGCGGCCGCGCTGCTTGCGCCGTTGCGGCGCTGTCGCCGGACCGATGCGCCGGTCTTGTGTCGGTCAATGGCTACGCCGTGCTGGACCTGACCCGAACGAGCATTCCGCAGCCTCCGGAGCGCGAGCTGCCGGCGTGGTACCAGTTCTACTTCCTGACGGAACGCGGCAAGGCGGGGTACACCAAGTACCGCCGCGAGACGAACAAGCTGTTGTGGAAGCTGTGGTCGCCGAAGTGGAACTTCGACGACGCGACCTTCGATCGCACGGCGGCGGCCTTCGACAACCCGGACTACATCGACGTCACCGTTCACTCGTATCGCCACCGCTTCAACCAGGTGGCGGGCGACCCGGCGTATGCCGAGCTCGACAAGCGACTCGCCACGCTGCCGGTGATCGGCGTCCCGACCATCACGCTGGACGGTGCGGACGACGCCGTCGTGCTGCCGAACAATGGCGCCGCGTATGCCGCCAAGTTCCCGGCGCGCAAGGCCCATCGCATCGTGCCCGGTGCCGGCCACAACCTTCCGCAGGAAGCGCCCCAGGCCTTTGCCGACGCGGTGCTCGACCTGCTGCCGGCACGGGGATGAGGCCGCCATGTTGAAACTCGATGCCATCCGCACGCGCCGGGAGGGGCGCGTGCTCTTCGCCACGCTCGATGCGCCTCCGTTGAACCTCATCGGCCCGGCAATCGTCAACGATCTGGTCACGCTGGTGCAGCACCTCGAGACCGACGGCAACGACATCTCCGTCGTCGTGTTCGACAGCACGAGCCCGGACTTTTTCAGCGCGCACGTGGACATGACCGCGGTCCCCGCGCTGCGCGAGAAACTGGCCCGCCTGGGAACGGGCTCGGGCCTGGGGACGCTCTACCTGCGCATCAGTTCGCTGAAGCAGGTCACCATCGCGTCGATCGCCGGTCGGGTCCGGGGAGCGGGCAGCGAGTTCGTCCTCGCCTGCGACATGCGCTTCGCGTCGCGTGAACGGGCCCTCTTCGGCCAGCCTGAAAACGGCGTCGGCGCGATCCCGGGCGCCGGCGCTGTCCAGCACCTGACCCGCCTGATGGGTCGAGCCGGGCGCTGGAAGTCCTGCTGGGCGCTGACGATTTCACCGCCGACCTGGCGGAGCACTACGGCTGGGTCAACCGCGCGCTGCCCGACGCGGCGTTGAGCGCGTTCGTCGAGGCGCTCGCGCATCGGATCGGGCGCTTCCCGGCCGAGGGCCTGGCCGACACCAAACGGCAGGTCAACGCCATCAGCCTGCCGAGCATCGAGGCCCTGAACGAAGACAGCCGCCTGTTCCTGCAGGGCGTGTCCCGGCCGCAGACGCAGGCACGTCTGAAAGCGCTCTTCGCCGAAGGGCTGCAACAGGCGGCCGGCGATGCCGAGATGCAGTTCGGAGGCGTGCTGGGCAGGCTCGGCTGAGCCCTGGCGGGGCGGTGCGAGCAGCGCCGCCCCGCATCACCATGCGTGCTCAGTCGGTGATCGACTCGGGCATCGCTGCGACTACCACTGCGCCAGAAACTCACCGACCACTGACACGCAATGCTCGTAGCTGGGCTGATAGTCCAACGTGGCGATGGCGTCGAACGCGGCACGCAAGCTGGGGTGCGGCTGACGCACCTGGCTCAAGAATGCATCGCGATGCCGCAAGAGGAACGGCTGGGCTTGGCGCAGTTGTTCCGGCTCACGCTCGACGACGAGCGCGATGTCGAACAGGTCTCGCGCCGTGGCCCGGTCGCCGCGGTGGTATAGCTTCTTTGCGACAATCTCCGCAGCCGTCTCGACCTTGACTGCGCGTCCATCGATGTCCCAGGTCTCCCAAGCGCCAGCGAGCAGGTTCGGCGCCGCTACAAAATCGACTTCACCTTCCTCGAACTGCAGCTTGACGAAGCTGTTGCCCATCTCGATGTAGTCCTCCGTCATTTCGGCCGCGGTATCGCTCAGGCGTGGTGTCACAAAGCCCAGGTACTGCGGGTCCGGCACGAAGATGTCGATGTCCTTGCTCAGTCGGTGCCGGTAGCGAAGCATCAACACGGTGCCGCCGCCGAAGGTCCAGAACGGATCCTCGACGCCACCGTATCGCTGGATCTCGTCGATCAGCGTCAATGCCCTCGGGAAGAGCGAGCGCCAGGGACCTTCGGGCAACGCGGAGGGCCTCATGCCCAGAGCGCCTGCCGATGGACCGACAAGGACTTGGCAAGCTTGGCGACGTTGCGCCAGACCGTCTTCGGCGAAACGTGAGCGTGCGCAGCCGCCTCTTCCACGGCCATGACGACGATGGGCACCGGCGCTTCATCAAGCAGATGAACCAGATGGGGCACGAATGAAGGCGGCACCTCACCGCTCACCAGGGTCTCGCCCAGGATTTTGGGGGCAAGCTCGTGCGTATAGCTGACGCTGGACGTCTTGGCTGCCATCCACAGGCCACGCTTCTTGCCGCGCCCTTGCATGGTGAAGGGCGCAGCCTCGAGCCCCAGAACGGACGTGACCTGCGCCACCCGATTCACACCGAGGTCACTCAGGCTTCCGTTCTCGAGTCCCACCAGGGTCTGGCGCGACAGCCCGCTCAAATGCGCGAGTTGGTTCTGCGACAGCCCCAGTTCTGTGCGCCGCGTGCGGACGGCACGGCCGATGTCGAGAAGACTGCTCATTCGCGCCTCGCGAGTTGTCCAAAATTTTGGACATTCTAGTCCGTGAAGCGGATGGCCGGGGTGGACGCATGCTCAGCGCGGCACGTGGATCAGCGGCTGCAGCGCCACGCCCATCCGCAGCGCCTGCAGCGGGGCGGTATCCACGTAGACGATCTCCTCGCGGATCCGCCCATTCTCGAGCGTCATCTTGTCCACGCCGCACCAGGAAACGAATCGCTCGCCGTACCGGTTCGAGCTTTTCCATTCGATGTGAATGATGTCGCCCCGGCAGGTCCACGACAACAGCTCCCACACGAGCGCGGGCGTGGCCTTCAGCTGCAGCTCGTTCAGCAGCCCCAGTTCGCGCCCGTGGATCACCCGGTCGTAGATCGGCGAGCGCAATTCCCCGTCGGGATGCCACAGCGCGAGGAACGCGGCCCCGTCCTTCGTGGCCCACGCGTGGGCAAATCGCGCCACGAAGTCTTCGGCTTCATCCTGCGGCATCGGCTTCTCCCGTTGGAAGCCGCCGATGATGAGCGGCGTTCGCGAAGGCGCTAGCCGCTTTCGGACATGTTCATCGGAGGGCCGTCGACCACAGCCCAGAAGCGTTCGGCCGCCCGCGGCAAGGGCGAGCGCGGCCGGAACAGGCGGATCTCGACCTCGATCGCCCACTGCGCGCCGCCCGCGGCGGTCAGGCGGCCGGCGGCCAGGTCGTCGGCGATCAGGCTGCGCGGCAGCCACGCCACGCCGCGGCCGTCCAGCGCCATCGTCTTCAGCACGCTGGCCAGGTGCGCCGTCAGCGCGGACTGCGCATGGGCTTCGGCCAGCGCACCGCCCCGCAAGGCACGCACCAGGCGGCCGATGCCGGACTCGGCGCTGTACTCGAGCAGCGGCACCGGTTTGCCACCGGTGCCGTCCAGCGAGTGACGCGGCCGGCCCGACGCATCGGGCGCCGACACCGGCAACAGCGCGTCGTGTCCGACCACGGCCCAGTGGTGCGATGCCGGGTCCAGCCGGCTGGGCACCTGCTCATGGGCATGGCACAGCAGGAACTGCACGCGGCCCTGCTGCATCAGCGCCTCGCATTGCTGCATCACGTCGGAGATCAGCTGCACCGGGCCCGGCCCCTGCCCTGATCCTTGCACCAGCCGCGACTCCAGCCCGCGCAGCCAGCCCGGCAGGAAGCTGAACGACAGCGCATGGGTCGACGCGATCCGCAGCGTGGCCGAACTCGCATCGGCCACCGCGCGCGCCTGGTCGGGAATGCCCGCCACGCGCGTGAGCAGCTCCTGCGCCACCGCGCGAAACCATTCCCCGGCCTCGGTCAGCGTCGCGGGCTGGGTGCTCCTGTCGAACAGCACCACGCCCAGCCAGTCTTCCAGCGCCCGCACGCGGCGGCTGAAGGCCGGCTGCGTCATGTGCCGCTCCTGCGCGGCGCGCGAGAAGCTGCCGCTGCCCGCCAGGGTCAGGAAATCGTCGAGCCAGATCAGGTTCATGGGCGGTGCTCACAAGGCATGGAAGAAGACCCAAGCGGCATTGGTCAAGGGCGGCCGCGGCGCGCAAGATTCACCGCGATTGTTCAACAAACACACAGGAGACAAGACCATGCGCACGATCCAGAACTACCGCGGCATCATCCCCGCGATCGCCTGCCCGTTCACCGGCGACCACCGCATCGACGAGCCCGCGCTGCGCAAGCACGCCTCGTGGCTGGCCACGCAGCCCGGCGTGGTGGCCGTGATGACCAACGGCCACACCGGCGAAGTGTTCTCGCTGCTGCCGCGCGAGCGCGCCGAGGTGACGCGCATCGTCGCCGACGAGCTGAAGGGCCGGCTGCCGGTGATCTCGTCGATCGTCTGCGAAGGCACGCGCGACGCCACCGAGCAGGCGTCGATGGCACGCGAAGCGGGCGCCAAGGCCCTGGACGTGATGCCGCCGCACCACTGGCTGCGCTTCGGCTTCCGCCCCGACCACGTGACGCGCTACTTCGAAGCCATCGCCTCGGTCGGGCTCGATCTGGTCGCGCACGTCTACCCGGCGTGGACGCGCGCGTCGTACTCGTCGGCCACGCTGGCGGAGCTGGCCCGCCTGCCCGCCGTCGCCGCCTTCAAGGTGGGGCAGCGCGACATGAACAAGTACGCCGCCGACATCGCCGCCATCCGCGCGGCCGATGCGAGCAAGGCGATCCTCACCTGCCACGACGAGTACCTGCTGGCGTCGATGGTGCAAGGCGTCGATGGCGCGCTGGTGGGCTTCGCGACCTTCATCCCGAGCCTGATCAACGACCTGTGGGAAGCCGTGAAGGCCGGCGACCTGAAGCGGGCCGTCGCGTTGCAGGCCGTCATCACGCCGCTGAAGGATGCCGTCTACGGCGGCGGCGAACCGACCGGCGAGGCCCATGCGCGCATGAAGATGGGGATGTACCTGGCCGGCGTGCTGGATTCGCCGACCGTGCGCCCGCCCACCGAGGCACCGAACGATGCCGAGATGGCCGCGCTGCGTGCAGCGGTCGCCCAGGCCGGCCTGCTCAAGCGCTGAGGAGACGGACATGAACCGCCAACACTTCCTTCTTTGCGCCGCGGCCGCCGCGCTGCTCGGCCTGGGCTCCGGTGCCCGCGCCGAACCCTGGCCCGCCAGGCCCATCACGATGGTCATCCCCTTCCCGCCCGGCGGCACGCTCGACGTGGTCGGCCGTCTTCTGGCCCAGAAACTCGGCCAGCAACTCGGCCAGACGGTGATCGTGGACAACCGTGCGGGCGGTGCCGGCACCATCGGCGCCTCGGCGGTGGCCCGGGCCCCGGGCGACGGCTACACGCTGCTGTTCAGCGCGTCGACCTTCACCACCACGCCGATGACGCAGAAGACCGCGGCCTATGACGTGGTCAAGGACTTCGCGCCGGTGGCGCTGGTGGCCAAGGCGCCGCTGGCGATCGCCGTCAACAAGAACCTGCCGTTCAACGACGTCAAGGGCTTGCTGACCTACGCGCGCGCCCACCCGGGCAAGCTGACTTTCGCGATCGGTTCGACCGGTTCGGCCGGGCACCTGAGCACCGAGATGCTGCGCCGCGCCGGCCAGATGGAATACCTGATCGTGCCCTACAAGGGGTCCGCACCGGCCTACCAGGACCTGATCGGCGGCAGCGTCGATGCCTTCATCGACCCCATCCTCGGCTCGGCGTCGTTCGCGAAGGCGGGCCAGCTGAAGGTGCTGGCCGTCACGTCGAAGAACCGCGTGCCCAGCCAGCCCGACCTGCCGACCGTCGGCGAGACGGTGCCGGGCTACGAGTTCTACAGCTGGTACGGCCTGTGGGGCCCGGCCAGCCTGCCGAAGGAGATCGCGGTGCGCCTGAATGCCGAGGTCAACAAGGCGCTGGGCACCGACATGCGCGAGCAGTTGACGCCACAGGGGCTGCTGCTGACGCCGGGCTCGATCGACGACTTCGTGCGCTTCCAGAAGGACGACATGGCGCTGTCGCAACGCATCGTGACCGAGGGGAAGATCCGTGCCGAGTGAACGCCATGCGGTCGTGACCGGCAGCAGTTCCGGGATCGGGCGGGCCATCGCGCAGGCCTTGCTGGACGACGGCTGGCGCGTCAGCGGCCTCGACCTGGGGCCGGCGACGCTCGACCACCTGCAGTTCCACGCAGTGCGCGTCGACCTGGCCGACGGCGCGGCGACCGAGGCCGTGGTACGGCACCTGGCCGTCGCCCAGGCCTTCGTGCATGCCGCCGGCGTGCTGCGCGTGGGCAGCCTCGGCAGTCTTGATGCGGCCGCCGGCGAACTGATGTGGCGCCTGCACGTCGATGCCGCCGAGCGCATCGGCAACCGGCTGCTGCCGGCCATGGCGGCCGCGGGGCACGGCCGCGTCGTGCTGATCGGCAGCCGGGTCGCGCAAGGCAAGGCCGGCCGAAGCCAGTATGCGGCGACCAAGGCGGCGTTGGCCGGCCTGTCGCGCAGCTGGGCCGCCGAGGTGGTGGCGCACGGCGTGACGGTCAACGTGGTGTCGCCCGCGGCCACGCAGACGGCGATGACCGACGACCCCGCTCGGCAGGCCGCCGCGCCCGTGCTGCCGCCGATCGGCCGGCTCATCCGTCCCGACGAGATCGCCGCGCTGGTGGGCTTCCTGCTCTCGCCCGCGGCGGCGGCCATCACCGGCCAGGACATCCAGATCTGCGGCGGCGCCTCGCTGCCGCGCTGAACACTCCCCAGGAACCCACCATGAAGATCATCGAGATCCGCGAACAGACCAAGCCCATCCAGTCCAGCATCCGCAATGCGTACATCGACTTCTCGAAGATGACGCTGAGCCTGGTTGCCGTGGTCACCGACGTGATCCGCGACGGCAAGCCGGTGATCGGCTACGGCTTCAATTCCAACGGGCGCTACGGCCAGGGTGCGCTGATGCGCGAACGCTTCCTGCCGCGCATCCAGGAGGCCGATCCGGCCAGCCTGCTCGATGCGGAACGCGACAACATCGATCCGCACAAGGTGTGGGCCACGATGATGACGAATGAGAAACCCGGCGGCCACGGCGAGCGCTCGGTGGCGGTCGGCACGATCGACATGGCGGTGTGGGACGCGGTGGCGAAGATCGAAGGCAAGCCGCTGTTCCAGCTGCTGGCCGAGCGCTACGGCAACGGCCGCGCCGACCGCAAGGTGTTCGTCTACGCGGCGGGCGGCTACTACTGGCCGGGCCAGGGCCTGGAAGGACTGGAGCGCGAGATGCGCGGCTACCTCGACCGCGGCTACTCGGTGGTGAAGAAGAAGATCGGCGGCGCGTCGCTGGCCGAAGACTGCAAGCGCATCGAGGCCGTGCTGCGCCTGCTCGGGCCGGGGCAGAAGCTCGCGGTCGACGCGAACGGGCGCTTCGACCTGAAGACTGCCATCGCGTATGCGAAGGCGCTGTCGCAGTACGACCTGTTCTGGTACGAGGAGGCCGGCGATCCGCTCGACTATGCCTTGCAGGCCGAGCTGGCTCAGCACTATGCCGGGCCGATGGCCACCGGCGAGAACCTGTTCTCGATGCAGGATGCGCGCAACCTGATCCGCTACGGCGGCATGCGGCCCGACCGCGACTGGCTGCAGTTCGACTGCGCGCTGAGCTACGGCCTGGTCGAGTACCTGCGCACGCTGGAGATGCTGAAGGCGCACGGCTGGTCGGCATCGCGCTGCGTGCCGCATGGCGGGCACCAGATGTCGCTGGCCATCGCGGCCGGGCTGGGCCTGGGCGGCAACGAGTCGTACCCCGACCTGTTCCAGCCCTACGGCGGTTTCCCCGATGGCGTGAAGGTCGACAACGGGTATGTCACGTTGCCGGAGCTGCCGGGGATCGGCTTCGAGGGCAAGGCGGATCTGTACGCGCAGATGAAGGGGCTGGCGGGCTGAGTTGTCGATTCGGCCGGTCGTCGTTCGTCGTGAGGGTGAGGCGGTGGAATCGTTCCACCACGCCACGGATCGACAAAGGACCGGATCATGCATTTGCGAACCGACGCGCTGCACGCGCACTACCGTTGGATCATCGTGGCCGCAGGCGGCGTGCTCGGCTGCGTGGCGATCGGCGGGCTGTTCTCGCTGCCGGTGTTCCTGCGGCCGATCGCGCAGGACACGGGGTGGTCCACCACCGGGATCTCCACCGCGATGACGCTGGCCTTCGCGGCGCTCGCGCTCGGCAGCATCGCCTGGGGCTGGCTCTGCGACCGCGTGGGCCCGCGCCTCGTGGTGCTGGCCGGCTCTGTGCTGCTCGCCACCGGCCTCGCGCTGTCCAGCCTGGCGACCTCGCTGCTCGCGTTCCAGCTGCTGTTCGGCGCGGTCGTCGGCTTCAGCGCGGCGGCGATCTTTGCGCCGATGATGGCGTGCGTCACCGGGTGGTTCGACACGCGGCGCAGCCTGGCGGTGTCGCTGGTGTCGGCCGGCATGGGCATGGCGCCGATGACCATGTCGCCGCTGGCCGCGTGGCTGGTGCAGGGCCACGACTGGCGAACCGCGCTGCAGGTCATCGCGGCCCTGGCCGCGGTCCTCATGATGCCGGTGGCGTTGCTGGTGCGCCGCCCGCCGGCGCTCGCGCAAGCCCCGGCCGCACAAGCCCTGTCCGCAACGGCACCGGGCGCGCCGCAGGAGCCGGCCACGTCCGTCGGGCAGGCCATGCGTTCTGCGCCATTCCTGATCCTGGTGCTGACGAGCTTCCTGAGCTGTGCCACCCACTCGGGGCCGATCTTCCACACGGTGAGCTACGCCGTCACCTGCGGCATCCCGCTGATGGCCGCGGTGTCGATCTACAGCCTGGAAGGGCTCGCGGGCCTGGGCGGGCGCCTCGTGTTCGGGCTGCTGGGCGACCGCTTCGGCGCCGCGCGCGTGCTGGTGCTGGCGCTGCTCGCCCAGGCGGTCGTGGTGCTGGGCTATGTGGCTGCGCGCGAACTCGGGAGCTTCTACGCCGTCGCTGCGTTGTTCGGCTTCACCTATGCGGGCGTGATGCCGCTGTTTGCCGTGCTGGCCCGCGAGAATTTCCCGTTGCGCATGATGGGCACGGTGATCGGCGGCATCACGATGGCCAGCAGCCTCGGCATGGCGCTCGGGCCGGTGCTCGGCGGGCTGATCTACGACGCGTGGTCCAGCTATGCGTGGCTCTTCATCGGCGCGTTCGCGCTGGGCATCGGGGCCTTCCTGTCAGCGCTGGCGTTCACGCGGCTACCGCGGCGTCGGGCGATTGCCGCGGCGGCCTGAGGAAGACCGCTGCGCCCCCGCGTTCAGCGCGGCACGTGGATCAGCGGCTGCAGCGCAATGCCCATCCTCAGCGCCTGTAGCGGAGCGGTGTCCACGTAGACGGTCTCCTCGCGGATCCGTCCGTTCTCGAGCGTCATCTTGTCCACGCCGCACCAGGAGACGAGTCGCTCGCCGTACCGGTTCGAGCTTTTCCACTCGATGTGGATGACGTCGCCCCGGCAGGTCCACGACAGCAGCTCCCACACGAGCGCGGGCGTGGCCTTAAGCTGCAGCTCGTTCAGCAACCCCAGTTCACGCCCGTGGATCACACGGTCGTAGATCGGCGAGTGCAATTCCCCGTCGGGGTGCCACAGCGCGAGGAACGCGGCCCCGTCCTTCGTGGCCCACGCGCGGGCAAATCGCGCGACGAAGTCTTCGGCTTCATCCTGCTGCATCGGCTTCTCCCGTTGGAAGCCACCGATGATGAGCGTCACCCGCGAAGGCGCTGGCCGCTTTCGGACATGTTCATTCCGTCAATCCGAAAGCCGCCAGCGCTTCAACGTGGCTTCACTTGCCGTCGAAGGCCGCTTGCAGTGCCGCGACATCGAGCTTGGTCATCTGCATCATCGCGGCCATCGCGCGCTGTGACCCGGCAGCGTCAGGGCTCTTCAGCATACCCACCATCGCGCGCGGCACGATCTGCCACGAGAGACCGAACTTGTCCTTCAGCCAGCCGCACTGGCCGGTGAAGCCGCCTTCGCTCAGGCGCGCCCACAGGCGGTCGACCTCGGCCTGGTCGGCACAGTCCACCGAGATCGAGATCGCCTCGGTGAACGGAAACTGCGGGCCGGCATTGAGGGCCAGGAACTCCTGCCCCTCGATGACGAAGCGCATCGTCAGCACCTTGCCCTTCAGCGAGGGCACCGCGTCGCCGTAGTGCGACACCTCGATCACCTTGCCGTTCTTGAAGACGGACAGGTAATGCTCGACGGCCTCGTCGGCGTTGAAGTTGAACCAGAGGCAGGGGGTCAGCTTTTGCATGATGTCTCCTTGGGTGGTTGATGGCTCAGGCGCGACCGCGCCGTGCAGCCGAGGGGGAAGGACGGGAACGGGTGGCGCTCGCGGGGGCCGCTGCCGGGAGCAGCGACGCCACGTACTGGTGGAGGTGCGCGATGGCGCGGCGGGCCGCGTCGGCATCGTGCTGGGCCTTGGCAAGGATGAAGGCGCCCTGGATGGCGGCCTGCGCGAAGAGCGCGACATCCAGCGGATCCCACTTTGCCTTGGGTGCATGCAGGCGCTTGGCCTCGACCAGGTCGGCCGCCACGGTTCGAGCGTGAAAGAGGATGGCCCGGTTGCAGGCATCGCGGATGTCGGGGTGCGTGCTGTAGGTCTCCTGCACCATGGTGCCCAGCAGGCAGGTGAAGTCGGGCAGGTCGCCCTGGATCAGCGACGCGCGGAAGTCGATGTAGGCCAGCACGCGTTCACGCGGATCGGCCACGCTGCGAAACGGGGCCGTTTCGAAGAGGTTGCCGGTGACGCCCGTCCAGTGCTCGGTGGCGGCAACGGCCAGGTCGTCCTTGCCCTTGAAGTGGTGGAAGAAGCTGCCCTTGGTGACGCCTGCCTCGCGGCAGATGTCATCGACCGAACTGCCGGCATAACCCTGCACGCGAATCACGTGCAAAGCCGCATCGAGCAGCTTTCTCTTGGGGCCTTCGGCGAGTTCCATCATCCTGCACTCCATACCGATTGGTCGGTATGGTGACAGTACCAACCAATCGGTATGGTGTCAAGTGCGGACCCGGCTCGCAGCCTGACGGACCGATGCCCGCTCAGCCCAGCTTCATCGCGTACTCCACCCGCGACGCCATCTGCGGATCGCTCGGCTTCTCGAAGCTGTTGCAGAAGGCCGCGGTGGCGCCGGCCACGTCGTTCGTGCCCTTCACCGCGTCGATCGCGCCCTTGTACTCGCCCTGCAGCTCCTGTTTCAGGTAGCCGTAGTTGGCGGCCTGGCTCGACCGGTCGACGTTGTCGGCCTTGGCGAAGTCGATCAGGCCCTGCTTGCGCACCCCGCCCCACCGGGCGATGCCATAGCCGTTGCCGTTGTCGTCGGCCATGTTGCCGTTCGGCCCGCCGATGCCGCCGCCCTGCGTGATGCCGGAATTCATGCCGCCGCTCTCAGGACCCCATGTGGCCCATCGAGCCGCAATGACCCATGGGTCCGAAGTGGGACATCGGCGACATGACGCCTACGCTCATCGGGATCGCCTTCAGGCTGGCCAGCGGTGTTGTGGTGTCCGCCACGCCGGCGCGAAACGCCGTGCGGCAGTGCGAAGCCCCCCGATCGCCGGCACGGCACCCATCAGAGCGTCAAGTTGCGCTGCACAGGGTGCTAGATCTGCACCCGCGTACCCAGCTCGACGACGCAGTTGTGCGGCAACTTGAAGAAGTCGGCCACGCTGCCGGCGTTGCGCGACATCGCCGCGAACAGCGCCTCGCGCCAGTGCGCCATGCCCGCGCCCTTGGTCGGGACGACGATCTCGCGGCTCAGGAAGTACGAGGTCGCACCCGGCTCGATCGACAGCCCCTGCAGTGAACAGTGGGCCAGGGCGCGCGGGATGTCCGGCTGGTCCATGAACCCATAGCTCACCTGCACCCGCCAGAAGCCTTCGACCAGCGGCGTCAGCTCGATGCGCTCGGCATCGCCGATGCGCGGCATCTCTTCGAACTTCACCGTCAGGATCACGTTCTGTTCATGCAGCACCTGGTAGTGCTTCAGGTTGTGCATCAACGCCTGCGGCACCGTGTCGGGGTTGGCCACCGCATAGACCGCGGTGCGCGGCGTGCGGTGCGCCATGTCGTCCTGTGCCAACGAGGTGATGAAGGGCATCAGTTCCGGGTCGTCGCGGCGAATGTGATCGATCAGCAGTTCGCGAGCGCGCTTCCATGTCGCCATCACGGCGAAGATCGCCGCTCCCATCACCAGCGGGAACCAGCCGCCCTGCAGGATCTTCAGCGAACACGAGATCACCAGCACCGCGTCGACCACCAGGAAGGCGGACGTCGCGGCCACCGCGACCGCCAGCGAATACCGCCAGACGTAACGAACCACGAAGAAGGTCAGAAGCGTCGTGATGAACATCGTCACCGTGACGGCGATGCCATAGGCGGACGCCAGCGCCGACGAGCTGCCGAAACCCACGGTGGCGAGAAGAACGGCCACCATCACGGTCCAGTTCACCGTCGGAACGTAGATCTGCCCCGCCTCTTTCTCCGAGGTGTTCAACACGCGCATGCGCGGCAGCAGCCCGAGCTGGATCGCCTGCTTGGTCATCGAGTACGCCCCCGAGATCACGGCCTGCGACGCGCACGAACCCCGTCCACGCGATGCGTATCGGGCGCGCCCCGAAGTGCCCCATGTCGGCGTACAGCGCCTCGGCACCGGTCAACGCCAGCACGATCGAGCCCATCACGAGAAACAGGTGCCAACCACGCGCATGCAGGAACGCGACGGCCTCCAACGGGTTCAGCGCCGCCAGGATGCCCGGCTGCTGCACGATCTGCAGCACACCCACGAGGGCGAGCACGAAGAACCACACGCTGATGATCGGACCGAAGAGCTTGCCGACCACTTCGGTGCCGAAACGCTGGGCCATGAACAGCGCAACGATGATGGCGATCGAGATGGGCAGAACGTAGGGCTTCAGGGTGGGCGTGATCGCCTCCAGCCCCTCGACCGGCCCAGCACCGAGATGGCCGGCGTGATCACGCTGTCGCCATAGAACAGCGCGGCGCCCAGCACGCCGGTCAGCAGCAGCAAGGTGCGGCGCGTCGGCGTCCCGCCGGCCGCAAGCGCGGTCAGCGCCATGATGCCGCCCTCGCCGCGGTTGTCGGCACGCAGGATCAGGATCACGTACTTCAGCGTGACCACCACCATCAGCGCCCAGAAGATCACCGACACCGCACCGATGATGTCCGGCGCGTCCAGCGGCACGCCGTTGGCGGGGTGGAACACCTCCTTCATCGTGTACAGCGGGCTGGTGCCGATGTCGCCGTAGACGACACCCAATGCCCCGCGCGTCAGCAGGCCAAGGCCCTGGCGGTTTTCGTTGTCGTTCATTCTTGTACCGAGGGGTGTCAACCGCGCGTTCAGTCAGGTGGACCTCGGCGCCGGCGTGGCGCACCGAGCACCATGGCGGTGGGCGTGTTCATGCGCCCTCCTCGGCCAGGTCGACCGTCGGAGGCGCTCCCAAGGGCAGCGTGAACATGAAGGTCGCACCGTGAGGCGGGGTCGGCTCGACGCGGATGCGGCCACGGTGCGCTTCGACGATCGCCCGGCAGATCGCCAGGCCGAGGCCCACGCCGGGCGTCGCCGATTCCACCTGACCGCGGGTGAACTTCTCGAAGATCATGTCTTCCTGTCCCGCCGGAACGCCCGGCCCATGGTCGCGCACGCTGATGCGCAGCTCGTCGTCATGTGCCTGCGCGAGGATCTCGACCGGCGTGTCGCGCGGCGTGTACTTGCCGACGTTCTCCAGCAGGTTGACGAGCACGCGCTCGATCAGCACGGCGTCGCACTCGACCAGCGACACGCCGGGATCGATGTGGATGGCCAGGGCCCGCGACCCCAGCGATCCGTGTGCCGCCTGGACCGAACCGCCGATGATCTCCTCGACCGATTGCCATTCGATCCGCAGGCGGATCTCACCGCTCTGGATGCGCGCCATGTCGAGCAGGTTGGTCACCATGTCGGCCATGCGCAGCGCCTTCTCGCTGAGGCCCTCGGCCAGCTCCTGCTGCCGCGACGAGAGCGGCGGCTGGCTGTTCGCCAGCAACTGCGCCGACCCGACCAGCGCCGCCAACGGCGTGCGCAGGTCATGCGACAGCGCGGACAGCAGCGAGTTGCGCAGGCGCTCGGATTCCATCTGCACCGTCGCGCCCTGCGCCACCTCGATGTAGTGCACGCGCTCCAGCGCCATCGCCGTCAGCACCGCAAAGGTTTCCAGCTGCTGTCGCTGCTCGGGGATCAGCAGGAAGCGCGGCTCGGTCGGCTGGATCGCCAGCACGCCACGCGAGCGCATCGGCGCCTTCAGCGGCATGTAAAGCCAGGCGCTGCCGGCCAGCGTATCGGTGCCCAGGCCGGCGACCTGGTGGTGGTCGAGCGCCCATTGCGCGGTGCCCAGGTCCAACCCGGAGCCATCGGTGGGCGATTGCAGCCGATCGCCCATGTCCAGCACGTAGATCGCCACCTGAGCCCGAAACTCGCGCGCAATCACCGCCTGGGCAACCTCGACCACGTGCGCTTGCGTCAGCGTGTTGGACAGGTCGCGTGCCGCCTCGAACAGCGAGCGCGAGCGTGCCTCGCGGTGCGTGGCCACCCGAGCCTGGAACCGCAGACCGGCCGTCAGCTGCCCAGTCACCAGGCCGACGATCAGCATCACGGCGAAGGTCAGCAGGTACTGCACGTCGGAGACGGCGAACGACAGGCGCGGCGCCACGAAGAAGTAGTCGAAGGCCGCGACGTTGAGGAATGCCGCCAGCACCGCCGGCCCGCGGCCCAGCCACACGGCCACGCAGACGACCGACAGCAGGAACACCATCACGATGTTGGCCAGCGCGAAGTACGGCACCAGCAGGTGGGTGAACGCCGTGGTGCCGGCACAGGCAGCAAGCGCGAGCGCGTAGCGACGCAGGTGTGCGGCCGCGGCGGTGGCCGGCTCGGCGCCGGCTTCCCTCTCCGTTGTCGCTGGTGGCCGCGAGCGCCGTGATTGCCCCACTTCGAGGCGATCGATGTCCGGTGCGATGCGCGAGATCGCCTGGCCCAGCGTGCGCCGCGGCCACCAGGGCGCCCAGCGCCCTTCGGCGCCGGAGCCGAGCACCAGCTTCGACAGGTTGTTCGCCCGGGCGTGCTCGACCAGCGCCGCGGCGACGTCCTGGGCCGGCAACACCGCCGTGCTCGCGCCCAGCTCCTGCGCCAGCTTCACGGTCTGCAGGATGGCCTCGCGCCGATGGCCCGGCAGCCGCTGCAACGCTGGCGTCTCGACATACACCGCATGCCAGGTCACGGCCAGCTGTTGCGCCAGCCGCGCGGTGCTGCGCACCACGTGTTCGGCGCCGGGCTGCGGCCCGATGCAGCAAAGCAAGGCGCCTTCGGTCTTCCACACCTGCCCGATCGACCGGTCGCTGCGGTACGCCTGCACGTCGTCTTCCACGCGATCGGCGGTGCGGCGCAGCGCCAGCTCGCGCAGCGCCATCAGGTTGCCCTTGCGGAAGAAGTTCTTCGCGGCACGCTCGGCTTGAGCCGGCAGGTAGACCTTGCCGGCCTTCAGCCGATCGATCAGTTCGTCGGCCGGGGTGTCCACCATCACGATCTCGTCAGCGCGGTCGAAGAAGGTGTCGGGCAAGGTCTCGTGCACCACGATGCCGGTGATGCCGCCGACCACGTCGTTCAGGCTCTCCAGGTGCTGCACGTTCAACGTGCTGTAGACGTCGATTCCAGCGGCCAGCAGTTCGTCGACGTCCTGCCAGCGCTTCGGGTGACGCGAGCCGGCGACGTTCGAATGCGCCAGCTCGTCGACGAGGATGAGCCCCGGCTTGCGCGCCAGCGCCGCATCGAGGTCGAACTCGGCCAAGCGCCTGCCCCGGTACTCCATCTGCGCCGCAGGCAGCACCGGCAGGCCTTCGAGCTGCGCGGCGGTGTCGCCGCGACCATGGGTCTCGACGACCCCGGCCACCACGTCCACACCATCTGCCAGCAGCTTGCGAGCCGCTACCAGCATCGCACAGGTCTTGCCGACGCCGGCGGACGAGCCGAAGTAGATCCGCAAGCGACCGCGGCCCTCCCGCTGCTCGTCCGCGTGGATCTGCGCCAGCAAGGCGTCGGGGTCGGGGCGCTGGTTGTCGGTCATGACGGACTGCGGTCAGGAGGGTATCGCATCGAGCGCCAGGTTCAGGCGCAGCACGTTGACGCGCGGCTCGCCGAGGAAGCCGAGCCATTGCCCCTCGGTGTGCTGCGCAATCAGGTCCTGCACCTGCTTGAGCGACAGGTTCCGTGCCTTCGCGACCCGTGCGGCCTGGAACAACGCTCCGGCCACGCTCAGCTCAGGGTCGAGCCCGCTGGCTGAGGCGGTGACGAGGTCCACCGGCACCGGCGCGGTGTTGCCGGGGTCGGCGGCGCGCAGCGCCTCGATGCGGCCCTTGACCGCGTCGACCAGCGCCGGATTCAACGGCCCCTGGTTGGAGCCGCTGGAGGCGGTCGCGTTGTTCGGCATCGGCGCGGTGGCCGACGGACGGCCCCAGATGTACTTCGGGTCGCTGAAGTTCTGGCCGATCAGCGAGGAGCCGACCGGCTTGCCGTCGCGCGTGATCAGGCTGCCGGCGGCCTCTTCCGGGAAGACGGCCCGGCCGATGCCGGTCACGACGAGCGGGTAGGCGGCGCCGGTCAGCGCGGTCAGCACCGCGAAGGTGACGAGGGCCGGGCGAAGGAGGGATGAAACAGCGGAGGTCATGATGTCGGATCCTCAAACGAGATGCACGGCGGACAGCAGCAGGTCGATCAGCTTGATGCCGATGAACGGCACGACCAGGCCGCCCAGCCCGTAGATGAGGACGTTGCGGCGCAGCAGCGCCGCCGCGCCGATCGCGCGGTACTTGACGCCCTTCAGCGCCAGCGGGATCAGGAACACGATGACGATCGCGTTGAAGATCACCGCCGACAGGATGGCCGACGACGGGCTGGTGAGCCGCATCACGTCGAGTGCGGCGAGTTGCGGATAGGTGGTCGCGAACGCGGCCGGGATGATCGCGAAGTACTTGGCAACGTCGTTGGCGATCGAGAACGTGGTCAGCGACCCGCGCGTCATCAGCAACTGCTTGCCGGTCTCGACGATCTCCAGCAGCTTGGTCGGGTTGCTGTCGAGGTCGACCATGTTGCCGGCCTCCTTCGCGGCCTGCGTGCCGGTGTTCATCGCGACCGCCACGTCTGCCTGCGCGAGGGCCGGCGCGTCGTTGGTGCCGTCGCCGGTCATCGCGACCAGGCGGCCGTCGGCCTGGTGGTCGCGGATCATCTTCAGCTTGGCCTCGGGCGTGGCCTCGGCGAGGAAGTCGTCGACGCCGGCCTCGGCCGCGATGGCCGCCGCGGTGAGGCGGTTGTCGCCGGTGATCATCACCGTCTTGATGCCCATGCGGCGCAGCTCGGCGAAGCGTTCCTTGATGCCGCCCTTCACGATGTCCTTCAGCTCGACGACGCCGAGCACGCGGGCACCGTCGGCGACCACCAGCGGCGTGCTGCCCCTGCGGGCCACCTCGTCGGTGGCGGCCTGCACGTCGGCCGGGAAGTTGCCGCCAAGCGACTCGACGTGCTTGCGGATCGCCTCGCCCGCGCCCTTGCGCAGCTGGCGCTGCGTGCCGTCGCCGTTGTCGATGTCGACGCCGCTCATGCGTGTTTGCGCCGTGAACGCGACGAACGCCACCTTGTGGCTCGTCAGGTCGCGCTCACGCAGGTTGAACTTCTGCTTGGCCAGCACGGTGATGCTGCGGCCTTCCGGCGTTTCATCCGCCATCGATGCGAACTGCGCCACGTCGGCCAGCACCAGCTCGGTCACGCCCTTGGCGGGCACGAAGGCCGAGGCCTGGCGGTTGCCGAGCGTGATGGTGCCGGTCTTGTCGAGCAGCAGCACGTCGACGTCGCCGGCCGCCTCGACCGCGCGGCCCGAGGTGGCGATCACGTTGGCGCCCATCATCCGGCTCATGCCGGCCACGCCGATCGCCGACAGCAGCGCGCCGATGGTGGTGGGGATCAGGCACACCAGCAGCGCGATCAGCGTCGTGATGGTGACCGGCGTGCCCAGCTTCATCGCGTCGACGCTGAAGATCGAGAACGGCAGCAGCGTGACCGTGACGACCAGGAACACGATGGTCAGCGCCACCAGCAGGATCGTCAGCGCGATCTCGTTCGGCGTCTTCTGGCGCTTGGCGCCCTCGACCATCGCGATCATGCGGTCGAGGAAGGATTCGCCCGGGTTCACGCCGATGCGCACCACCAGCCAGTCGGACAGCACCCTCGTGCCGCCGGTGACCGATGCAAAGTCGCCGCCCGATTCGCGGATCACCGGTGCCGATTCGCCGGTGATCGCGCTCTCGTCGACCGAGGCGACGCCTTCGATCACCTCGCCATCGAGCGGGATCACGTCGCCGGTTTCGACCAGCACCACGGCGCCCTTGCGCAACTCGTCGGCCTCCATCGGGTGCCAGGCCGAGCCGTGCTTCGGCAGCTCCAGCTTCTTGGCGATGGTCTTGCGCTTCATGCCGCGCAGCGACGAAGCCTGGGCCTTGCTGCGGCCCTCGGCCAGCGCCTCGGCGAAGTTGGCGAACAGCACGGTGAACCACAGCCACAAGGCCACAGCGAGGATGAAGCGCTGCGGCGCCTCGCCCTTGCCGCCGAGCGCCTGCACCCACAGCAGCGTCGTGATGATGCTGCCGACGTAGACGACGAACATCACCGGGTTGCGCCACTGCACGCGCGGGTCGAGCTTGCCGAATGCAGAGGCGATGGCCGGCTTGACCAGCGCCGGGTCGAACATCGAGAAATTCTTGACGGTTGTCATGATGATTTCCTGTTGGCGCCTTACTTCGGCGCCCACAACATCAGGTGCTCGACCACCGGCCCGAGGGCCAGCGCCGGCACGTAGTTGAGCAGGCCGACCAGCAGCACGCTGCCGATCAGCAGGGTGACGAACAGCGGGCCATGCGTCGGCAGCGTGCCGGCCGTGACGGCCAGGCGCTTCTTCGCGGCCAGCGAGCCGGCGATCGCCAGCACCGGCACGATCACGCCGAAGCGGCCGAACCACATCGCGACAGCCAGCAGCGTGTTGTAGAACGGCGTGTTCGCCGACAGGCCCGCGAAGGCGCTGCCGTTGTTGTTGGCGGCCGACGTGAGCGCGTAGAGGATCTCCGAGAAGCCGTGCGCGCCCGGGTTCGCGATGCCCGCCTTGCCGGCGTCGGCCAGCACCGCGATGGCGGCACCGGCCAGCACCAGGACCGGCGTGACCAGGATCGCGATCGAGGTCATCTTCATCTCGTAGGTCTCGATCTTCTTGCCCAGGTACTCCGGCGTGCGGCCGATCATCAGCCCGGCGATGAACACCGCGAGGATCGCGAAGATCAGCATGCTGTACAGCCCGGTGCCGACGCCGCCGAAGACGACCTCGCCGAGTTGCATCAGCACCAGCGGCACCATGCCGCCCAGCGGCGTGAACGAGTCATGCATCGCGTTCACCGCGCCGCACGAGGCGGCGGTGGTGATCGCGGCGAACAGGCCGGTGGCGGCGATGCCGAAGCGGGCCTCCTTGCCTTCCATGTTGCCGCCCGGCTGCGTGGCGCTGGCGACCTGGTCGACGCCGAGCTGCGCGAACAGCGGATTGCCCTGCTGTTCCTGCGCAGTGACGACGACCACCGAGACGACGAAGATCGCCGTCATCGCGGCCAGCACCGCCCAGCCCTGGCGCATGTCGCCGACCATCCGGGCGAACATGAACACCAGCGCAGCCGGGATCAGGAAGATGGCCAGCATCTGCAGCAGGTTGCTCAGCGGCGTCGGGTTCTCGTACGGGTGCGCCGAGTTGGCGTTGAAGAAGCCGCCACCGTTGGTGCCGAGCATCTTGATCGCCTCTTGCGACGCGACCGGGCCCATGGCCAGCGTCTGCTTGTCGGTCTTCAGGTCTTCCATCACCGGGTTGCCCTTGGCATCCTTCAGCGGCTGGCCATCGGGACCGTTCTTCGGCAGCTGGTAGCTCGTGGTTTCCAGCATGTTCACGTCCTTGTAGGCGTCGACGTTCTGGATCACGCCCTGGCCGACCAGGAAGAGCGCGAACAGCAGCGACAGCGGCAGCAGCACATAGGCGGTGACGCGCGTGATGTCGACCCAGAAGTTGCCGATCGATGCCGACGAGCGGGCCGCGAAGCCGCGCACCAGCGCGATCACGACGACGATGCCGGTGGCGGCCGAGAAGAAGTTCTGCACCGTCAGCGCGAGCATCTGCGTCAGGTAGCTCATCGTCGACTCGCCGGCGTAGCCTTGCCAGTTGGTGTTGGTGACGAAGCTGATCGCGGTGTTGAACGACGAGTCGGCGCTGACCGCGGCCATCGCCTGCGGGTTGAAGGGCAGCACGCCTTGCAGGCGCTGCAGCACATAGACGGCCAGCACGCCGAGCAGGTTGAACACCACCAGCGCGATGGCGTAGTGGCGCCAGCCCATGCCGCTGGCGGCATCGACACCGGCGATTCGATACAGGCCGTGTTCGGCCTTCACGAACGGCGCGAACCAGCGCGGGAAGCGGCCATCAGCCACCGCCACCAACCACTGGCCGAGCGGCCAGGCCAGCAGCGCAAGGATGGCCAGGAAGGCCACCAGAAGAATCCAGGCTTGCGAGTTCATCAGAAGTCCTCCGCCTTCAGCAATGCAAAGACGAGGTACACGAGCAGGCCCAGCGATGCCAGGCCGGCGAGCCCGTACAGCCAGCTCATGTGCGTGCTCCCAACTTGTCGCAGCCGATGGCCATGCCGACGATGGCAATGAACATCAGGGCGACGGCTCCCAGAAACAGAAAGTCCATGGACTCCTCACGAAGGTGATTCGGATGTCCAGGAGCGTAGGGATCAGCGCATCAAATCGGTATATAGATTGGGGTGTTGCGCATCAAGACGGCGTAAAGACGTTCTGACGCCTCCGGTCCACGGTGACGCGGCCGGCAAGAATTTGCACCGTCTTGATCTGTGAAGCTGCGAGGGATGGAAATCGAACCCGCTCCACAGCACAACTCGGCATTTCGGCGCCCTACTCCTACTGCGAGGCCGTGTGCTGGCTGGAGCTTGATTGATCGGATTCTTCCCACCAATCTTCCCAACAAGTCCTTCGTTGGCAAAGAAGCGCTTGCTGCCGGTCGATCGGGATCGTCGAGCGCCCGCTCGTTGCGACGAAGCAATCGTTGCAAGGTGCCTACGACAGCCCGGCGAACCGCAAAGGCACTTGACGCAGCTGAGGCTCGTGGCGCTCCTCGACCAAGCTCTGTCGAGCGTCTGCTCTCACGAGCTGCGAAGTGGAGCTATCGACCCAAAGCGGAATTTGGCACAGGCCGATCAAACCTCCGGAAAGCGGCCGTTCAACGTTTGACTTAAGCGGGCCGCCGCAGGAAGGGTCAGGCCGCTTTCTTCATGGTATGAGGGGCTTGGCGCTACTTGGCTAAGCAGCACGCTCATCCTCTACTTCTCGCGCGTCGCGTTCGGCCTCCGCCTCTGGCGGATAGTGATACCAAGCTTCATGCGGAGAGAACTGCCCGCATTCGAAGCACTGTGTATGAGGCCACTTTACTGAGCACCCCGGGCAAACGCCACGGGTCCAGAAAGTGTTCCAAACAGTCCCGCATCTCGGTGTGCATTCCCACCGATCCTCGGCGGTGGGGCGCCAGCCGCACTGTGGACAAAAGATTTGCGCCTTGTCTTTCATGGTGCGCGTCGCATGCCGTTCGCCAATGAACGTTCCTGGCCGACACTGGCTGTTCGGTCAGCTCTGTCGTCGATTGAACGTTTGCCATGCCTCCCAGATTCTTGCCGCCACAGGCTGATATTTCTGCACTGCGTCCGCTTCGTCGGCACCGAACCAGTGGAGAAACTCTTCGTGGACGATTCGCGCGACATCGTCGACCGTGCTTGCCTCATTGAGCCTTGGAAGGATGGTTCCCGCCTCGGGCTCATATTCGTCGGTGTTTGTCTCGTAGTTGATCTCGATCGGGTCGGCATCAAACAGAATACTCGCAACCACATCAAACAGATCACCGTACCGTTGCCGTAGCGCTGCTCGTTCGCGCCTGAGAATGTCCCGCTCAGATTCCATGAAGGCCCAACCAATGATGAGTGCCGCTGCTGGGAATCGTAGCTGCAATCGCTCTCGCCCTGTGCGGGCTGTCGGGTAGCTGCCGCTCGCGAACGGCAGCAACTGGCCGGCAAAGGACCTTGTTTCACCGACCAATCGACTTCCGCAGGTACTCCGCTAGAAGAGCAATGCGGTCTTCTCGGCCGCGGTAGTACTCAGTCTCCAGGCTGGCAAATCTGGACGATTCCGCAATCTCTTCGAGCTTGACGATTCGCTCCTCGCGGTCATCTGGCAACGGAAGGATCGGGACGTCTTTGTTCGCAGCCTCCAGCAAAGATGCTGCTTCACCGGCTCCAATGGAGCGGAGCGCTTGCACTGTCTCGAGAGCGAGCGCGCCGCGAGTGTTGAAGTAATACTGATCAAACCCGCCGTTGTTGACCTCAGCATCGAGCAGCCAGACGCCTACACCTACTGCCTCCAACTGTGAAAGCGACTCCGCGCCATGGGTGAGGTACTGGCTGATCCACGGCTCGATGACCTCCAGGACGTAGTCCAAGTCTTCCATGAGGCGTAGAGTACCTGCAAGCCGTTGTTGGTGACCGGCCGATTGTGGCCGATTGTTGCCGGTCGGCTGCCAGCCGGCCAGCCGGATCGAAGAGTTGCGCCCGCACCGCTGGCACGCTACCTCAGATCAAGGCGAGTGATATCGAACTCAACGAATTCGGCACCCGGCGGCACATCGCCGAAATCCAGGATGAAGCCACAGACCTGCACGAGCCCATCATGCGGGTCGATGACTTTGCCGCATCCGCTGTACGCATAGTCGCGAGTGCGATGAAGCCGCTCACGTGACGCCTGAGCTTGCTCCTCGTCGGCCCAGTCGTTGAAGTACGGCGACTGGAGCTTGGTGGAGTCCAGCACATACAAGCGATTTGGAACGAGGTCGCCAACCTCGTAGCTACAGGGGAAGCAGAAGGCAACCACCTGCCCATCGACGCACCCCAAGGTAACCGATGCGCTCTCGGACGTCGGGTTAAAGCGCTCGATCTTCGTTATCAGCAGGTCATGCATGGCCCAAGCATAGTCTGGTCAAGATGGAATGACCGCTGGCGTACCACTGACTGACAGGCCGTTGTCACAGTCCGCATGCGTGACTCCAGTCTACTTTCCGAAAGCAGCCCTTCGCGAGCGACCGGAAGTGGCCGGTCGCGGTCGTTTCCCTCCAAGTGTCACTGGCTGGAGTAAGCGTCAGGTTCGCCCCCCGAGAGCAATGAGCGTTGCGAAAGCCGCGAAGGGGAATCCCAGGATGGATGCCATGATGCCTACCCACATGGCGAAGACGTAGACGCCCGGGGAAGCCTTCGAACCGCGATACAACGAGCGCAGCCAGAGCGGCCATGTCCAATACAGCGGTACCGCAATCGCCAGGAAACTCGACGACCCAGCTGTTGAAGAAAGTGCGAGCAATGCAGGTAGGACGGCGTGAGTCGTGGCAATGGCTGCTCGCCACCTGTAGTGCTTGGTGCTGATCTCAGGAGCGTTGATATCGTTCACTGCTGAATCTTTGATCATGGACTATTCGCATGCCAAATACGCCTACCCGAGAGCTGAAGTCCACGAACGACTGCTCGTGGCCGATTGGTGCCAGCGAGCAGGCAGTCTACCGTTCAGTCTGCACGGCGAGGACTGTCAATTCGCGTCCACCCAGTTCGAGAGAATTTCGCCAGACGTGCTTCACGCCAGGCACCTCCGAGAACGTACCTCGATACGCCTTGTGAAGAAGCTCTTTGCGCAGGACTGGCGTGAGCGAGGGCAACGCGGTCGTCGGGATGTTCGAGGCCCAGGTCATAGCAAAGCCAGTGAAGTTGCTGTGACTTCCCTGCTCGACGTGCTCGGCGCCGGCGTAGCTGACGATGTAGGTGAAGAGTGGCATGGGGCGAATTCTATGAAGCCTGAAAGCCGCCATTGGCGACCGGCAGCTCCTGGCCGGACTGTTGCCGGTCGGCGCCGAAGCGGTCGCTTGACGTTTGACGCGCGCGCCCGGCCGTAGACCAGTCCGCTTAGTGGAGCGTTCGGCGCCGTTGGCCAACGCATGGCTGTGCTAGTAGCCGAGGCAGCTCTGCTTTGCCTGGGCGTCGTAGTTTTTTCGCGATGCAAGTTGCTCTGAGAACTCGCTGCGGTCGGGCAGGCTGGCACCCTTGTACAGCCATTGCCTTCGATCGTTCCCGGAGATCATCGGGATCCTGTTGCTCCAGCACCATTCGATCAGTTCCTTCGAATTTCGAAGACTGATCTGCGTGCCAGTGCGGGCGACGAGGAGCTCTGCATCCCACACTCCGTCGCCGAAGCACGACCTGCTGCAACCAGCAACCTCATCGACCGCTATGGACACAGGGCTCATTCCGATGCTCCATGGAAATGAGGGCTCAATGGCAATGGCAGTGGGCAGGAGCTTGACGGCGAGCACGTCATCGTATCGATGCGCGCCGACTTCGTGCGTGCTGACCAAGACGACCTGCTCAACGGAGACTGCTGGCGCCGATGCAGGCTGGGATGCTTTGAACGAACCTTCAAGGTCTGCATACGGCCCGCTGCACGCGGAAACCAAAGTTGTTGCCAGCGCGACCGCAAGGCTTTGCGTGAGTCGCGCAACGTTTGACATGAGCGGTGGCTGGAAGCGTTCGACGTACGCTGGAATTCGATCGCGGCCGTTGCGAGACATGTCGTTCAGGCACCTTTCTGGTTGAAGTAGAGCAACATGAGGCGGATGGCAAGAACGACCAACGGGCATGAAGCGAGAACTGCCCCCGTCAGACCCATGACCGGAGCCTGTCATTAATTTCGTGTTCAAGGCATAGCATGACCCCCAGGAGCATCTATGCCGATAAGCAAG
Source organism: Rhizobacter sp. OV335 (assembly GCF_900142965.1). GTDB lineage: Bacteria > Pseudomonadota > Gammaproteobacteria > Burkholderiales > Burkholderiaceae_C > Rhizobacter. The sequence goes on along the minus strand of NZ_FRCQ01000040.1, from coordinate 515 downwards.
ACGAGGATGAAGAACGCCGCGATTGCGGCGAAGTCGGCGGCATTGCCGACGATTCCCAAGGAACTGCTTGAGCAGTTTGTGAGCGGGCCGATGACCGGTGAGCAGGTGAACGCTGCGTCGATGGCGTTCAAGAAGGCGCTGATCGAGCGAGCGCTGGGTGCCGAGCTGGGTCATCACCTGGGCTACGCGAGCGGGGCGTCCAAGCCCGAGTCCGCGACCAACCAGCGCAACGGCAAGAGCGGCAAGACCGTGATCACCGAGGACGGGCCGCTGCGCATCGAAGTGCCTCGCGACCGCGACGGCAGCTTCGAGCCGCTGCTCATCCCCAAGCACGAGCGCCGCTTCACGGGCTTTGACGACAAGATCATCGCCATGTACGCCCGCGGCATGACCGTGCGCGAGGTGCAGGGCTTCCTGGGCGATCAGTACGGTGTGGAGGTGTCGCCCGAGTTCATCAGCAGCGTCACCGATGCCGTCATGGCGGAGGTGGGCGCCTGGCAGGCGCGTCCGCTGGA
>NZ_FRCQ01000053.1 GCF_900142965.1 Rhizobacter sp. OV335 | reverse complement strand
AGCATGCCGAGGTGAAGCTGGAGACCTTTCCGTACACGCGCTACGGCACGGTGGGCGCGAAGGTGTTGAGCGTCGCCGCGGATGCGGTGATCAGCGAGAGCGCGCGCCAGCCGCAGAACAGTTTCAGCGGCAACGGCAACAACGCGGACAACAAGCCCCCGCAAGGCGCCAGCTTCCCCGCGACGCTGCAGCTCGACCAGCGCGACATCAACGTCGATGGCAAGCGAGTGCACCTGTCGCCGGGGATGAACGTGACGGCGGAGATCAAGACGGGCAAGCGGCGAGTGATCGACTACCTGCTGAGCCCGGTGCGTGAGCATCTCAATGACAGCTTGAAGGAGCGGTGATGGGCACTTTTCTCAACCAACTATCAAGTCTTGAAGGTGGTGCAGTGAACCAGCGACGCGCAAAGCATTTTCTCGCCAGATCAATTCGCAAGCAATCCTTGTTGATCCTCTCAGTTAGCTTGGCCGGGCTAGTGGGATGCGGAAAGAAAATCGAGGAAGCCAAATGGTCGGAGGAAGTGCGGCTCCATGACGGAAGAATGATAGTCATCGAACGTGTCGCTAGAGCGAACCCACAGCCGTTCCTGTCTGAGATACCTGGTGCAGATATAGATTTCGAGATTCACTATGCACCATTGAATATCCACTGGAAGGGGGGGCAGCTCGCATCCTTGGAAATATTCGACGGCAACGCTTACGTCGTCACAGCGGAGCCGGGGGGTGTCGAGTTCTGCAAAGGCAAACCAACGTCGACATTGCCCATAAAGGTCTGGAGGCAGCAGGCTGGGGAATGGGTTGAAGTCGATGCCGCCAACTTTCCAACTGATGTGGCGTTGTGGAACCTGTATTTAAAGTACTGGGGTGGCAACGGGGTCGAAGATGCCAAAGGGCTTATCACTTGGGAGTTCAAGGCCGGGCGTGACGCCTACCCATTTGCAAGTGACAAGGGTGGGAACGCGAGGCGTCCCGCAACCATCATGGAACACTACGTTTCGAAAGGAATTACCTGCGCCCGCTGGGCAATTGATCAGAAGTGATGAGTATGGCTGGCGCAATTGAATACATCATTGATGTCGGCAAACGTCTATGGAAACTATGATCAAGACGGCGACAACCAAGCGGGAAGAAATCCTGTTCGCATTGGGATCAACAAGTTGCCCATCCCGGACGGGTGGACGCAATTTAACAGAGCAAGAGGATACAAGCCCAGTGACAAGGGAGTCGGATTCGTGGCGAGTGCTTCCCTTTGCCTTCACAAACACGAGTGGCTCTCCTACTCCGTGTTGAAATTAATTCTGAGAGGAAACTGTGGCTGCATTAATTATCCTGTTGATTCTCGCCCTTTGGGCAGGATTTCTGTTTCTTATTGGCTATGGCTTAACCTTTCGCGTGGAGCATAGAATGCTGCGAATAGTTGCTGGCGGAGTGGCTGTTCTACTCTTATTTCTCGCGCCAATTTACGATGAGATTTTAGGGGGCTCCGAGTTTGAGGAGTTGTGTATGGACGGCTCTATATACAAAATATCAGCAGGTGCGACTGATAAGAGATTTGATCTAATCTATGCGGCGAGTGCCCCAAGCATAGTGCCCGGTCTTATTCGTCCAGCAAATGAAATTGCGATCAGTTATACAGATGTCGCGTCCGGCGCAATCATAGCCACCGGAAAAGCCTTTATTGCAAAAGGGGGCTGGCTCGCAGGGCGCCATTGGGCCGTAAGTATGAGCGGAGGAGACGGTCCCTTGCTCGGTCGCGCGCAGTGCTTTCCAGGCGACCAACCGGAAGAGGCGAGGCGACTGCACGCGATTACCAATCGAATTATAAATTGAATGAGCTCTAAGCTTAGATGGCAGGCGCGTGCACCTGTCGCCGGGGATGAACGTGACGGCGGAGATCAAGACGGGCAAGCGTCGGGTCATCGACTACCTGCTGAGCCCGGTGCGAGAGCACCTGAATGACAGTTTGAAGGAGCGGTGATGGGCACTTTTCTCAACCAACCATCAAGTCTTGAAGGTGGGGCAATGAACCAGGGACGCGCAAAGCAATTACTTGCCAGATCAATTCGCAGGCAATCCTTGTTGATCCTCTCGGTCAGTCTGGCTGTGCTTGCCGGATGCGGTAGGAAAATCGAGGAAGCCAAATGGTCGGAGGAGGTGCGGCTCCATGACGGAAGAATGATAGTCATAGAACGCGTCGCTAGAGCAAACCCACAGCCGTTCCTGTCTGAGATACCGGGTGCTGATATAGATTTCGAGATCCACTATGCACCATTGAATATCCACTGGAAGGGGAGTCGGCAGCTCGCATCCTTGGAAATATTTGATGGCAATGCTTACGTAGTAACGGCGGAGAACGGGGGCGTCGAATTCTGTGAGGGAAAACCGGCGTCTACATTGCCCATAAAGGTCTGGAGGCAGCAGGCCGGGGAATGGGTTGAGGTCGACGCCGCCAGCTTTCCGACTGATGTGGCGTTGTCAAATCTGTATTCAAGATACTGGGGTGGCAACGGGGTCGAAGATGCCAAAGGGCTTATCACTTGGGAGTTCAAGGCCGGGCGTGATGCCTACCCATTTGCAAGTGAAAAGGGTGGGAACTCGCGGCGCCCCGCAACCATCAAGGAATACTACGTTTCAAACGGAATTACCTGTGCCCGCTGGGCAATTGAGCAGAGGGGGTGAGTATGGTTGGCGTAATCGAATATTCATTGATGTCGGCAAACGTCTATGGAAACTATGATCAGGACGGCGACAACCAAGCGGGAAGAAATCCTGTTCGCAGTCCGGTCAACAACTTGCCAGTCCCGGACGGATGGACGCAACTGGACAGAGCAAGTGGATACAAACCGAATGATAAGGCAACCGGTTTCATGGCAAGTGTTTACGTCAAAGGTAATGACGTAGTAATCTCTTATGCAGGGACAACGGACGAGAATGCTCTTGACTGGCTGACAGGCAACGTGCCCGCCGGCAGCGCGATGTCCGATAGCGATGCCGGACACGCAGGAGTAGCAACTCAAATAGTTCAGGCCGCAAAACTCTACCTTGATGTACTCGCCGACCCTCAGTTTGCCGGGAAGTCGATAAGTTTCACAGGCCATTCTCTCGGAGGAGGGCTGGCGTCGTTGATGGCGGTTTACTTTGATCGACCTGCTACTGTATTCGACGAGGCATTCTTCCTCAAAAGTGCTGATTCGGGGATTGTCATTGGTCAACTGCAAGCGGCTCTCGCCGCCGCGGGCTATTCCATCCCCACTGCACTCTCTGGCTATCAGACTGTCGATTCGCAGTCTTCATATTCTAGCAATACTTGGGAGCCTTCGCCCACTCGTATGGCTCGTGATGATAATGTGCAAAACTATGCGATCAAAGGGGAGGTATTGTCAGTGCTCTCCGATGAGGCATTGAAAAACCCGGCTGGCGCGGTCATTCCTGTCGTCCTCGCCGCTGCGGGTTCGACGAGTGCTGTGGTGGGACCATTTCTTGCGGCATCGGGCGGCACTGCGCTTGCAAATCTTATCGCACAAGCCGGCTTCGGTATTGGCAAGATCAACAATGGATATAATGTCTCAACCCCCGCTGAGGGCGGGCAAGAGACTATTTTTGACCTGAATGCGAAGAGCAACAATGGATGGGGCTTCAATCTCGACTCAGCACTCGGGATTGCTGGCAATCCTGTGGATCTGCATTCCATCAGCCTACTGACGGGTCTTCTGCTCTCTGAGAACTTCAAGAATACGTTGAAGAGTCATCCGGAACTTCTCGCACGCCTCTTTGCCAGTCCATACTACAAGAATGATCCGAAGGCAACTCGAGTATTGAATCTGCTCGAGGTCTTGGTCGCCGGGCAATACAAGGGGCGTGAAGCACTTGATGTGTTGGCGCGGGATGTCAATCTGGTGAATCTGAATCGAGGGCTCACGGCCTTGGATTTTTTTGAGTCGAATGGCACGACTCGCATCGTGAACGTCGCCGCGGCCCTGGTAGATGCTGAACTTGCGGGCCTGTATCGGCAGAGGGCGCCAGGAGGCGTCTTTCAGAGCATTCTCACAACTCGAGGCAACGCCATCCTTGTGAATATGAGCGACCTCGGCACCGAGTTCACTAACGGCGTCAATGGCCTCAATGCTCTGCTCAGCTTCATGCTCCGGCCGGAGTTGAATGGCATCCACGTCACAACCAACCCTGAAACCCGATGGGCCATCCAGACCGGTGAGGCAGGACTTGCCTACACCGCCGTTTCGAATGGGAAATCAGACGTCGTCATCGGCTCCATGGGGACGAACGACTACGCCGACGGCGGCGACGGCGACGACACGCTGATCGGGGCCGCCGGGGCGGACACGTTGATCGGTGGTTCGGGCCTGGATTTTCTTTATGGAGGCGAAGGCGCTGATCTGCTTGAAGGAGGTGCCAATGCCGATTGGCTGACCGGGGGTGCAGGGACTGACACGTATCGCTTCGCTGGGGAATGGGGGCACGACACCATTGACGACAGCGACGGCGTATTGCAGGTTGCCGGGTTCGAATCGGGCCTGCCGCAAGGGAAGAAGGTCGGCGAGGGACGGTACCGCAGCGCGAATGGCAAGGTCACCTATTCACTGACCCGAATCAGCGACTCCCGCATCGATCTCACGATCGCCTTCAATGATCGCCGTGACGAGATCACCGTCCGCAATTGGACCAACGGCAGCTTCGGCCTCACATTCGACGAAGCACCCGTTCCGCCCACCTTCACCCAAGTCGGCAACGCACACAACAGCCCCAATGATCAACTGACAGGGACATCTGAGGCCGACAGCCTCGTCGGCCTGAGCGGCAACGACGCCTTGTCCGGGCTTGCGGGCGACGATGTCCTCGAAGGAGGCGATGGCAGTGACGTTTTAGCAGGCGGCGTTGGCGCAGATGTGCTCAAAGGAGGCTCCGGGGATGACTACATCTTTGGCTCGGGCGACGCGACCAGCGCCAATTGGGGCGAAACGGCCACCAGTTGGGTGACGATCACCGGCAGCGCATGGGAAATTGGCGGTGTAGGTGGTCCGGCCTCGGGCGATCAAGGTAATGTCATCGATGCCGGCGACGGAAATGACTGGATTGCCGCGGGGACAGGCAGCGATGTTGTTCGCGGCGATTCCGGAAGTGATCTCGTCTATGGAATGGGCGGCAACGACTACGTCGACGGTGGCGATGGCGCAGACGAGTTGCACGGCGACAGTGCCAACACCGCACCCAACAACTACAACACGACCGCGCTCGACCAGCACGGCGACGACGTGCTGGTCGGTGGTTCCGGTAACGACACTTTGATCGGCGAAGGCGGCGGTGACGAGCTTTACGGCGGCGACGACGATGACGACCTCGAGGGCGATGCCGCGTCGGATCTTGTGCCGGCCTCCATCCATGGCAACGACTACCTGGACGGTGGGAGCGGCAACGATCGGCTTTGGGGTGAGGGGGGCGACGACGAACTGTTCGGCGGCACTGGCAACGACACCATGTCGGGCGATGCCATCTCGCGGATGCTCGGTGGCGCCGCGCACGGCGCGGACTATCTCGACGGCGAGGAGGGCAATGACTCGATGTTCGGCGATGGTGGCGCCGACACGCTGTTTGGCGGATCAGGCAATGACCGGATGTTCGGGGACACCGCGTCGTCCATCGCCGCGGAACAGCTTGCCGCGCAATACCACGGCGCCGACTACTTGGACGGCGAAGAGGGTGATGATCAGCTGTACGGCGGTGGCGCCGCCGATACCTTGTACGGGGGCGAAGGCAATGACACGCTGCTGGGTGACGACGACGTCGCACGCCTGACCGGTTCGGCCCACGGTGCGGACTACCTCAATGGCGAAGACGGCGACGATTCCATCATCGGGCAGGGCGGTGCAGACACCTTGTACGGGGGTACCGGAAACGATTCACTGTGGGGCGACAGCGATGAGGCGGCCCTGGGTGCCGAGTTCCAGGGCGCGGATTACCTCGACGGCCAGGAGGGGTCGGACCAGCTTGTTGGCCACGGGGGGGACGATACCTTGCTCGGTGCCGTCGGCGACGACTCGCTGTGGGGTGGCGCCGATGACGATGCCCTCGACGGCGGCGATGACAACGACGAGTTGCACGGTGATGACGAAACCGGCCTGGTCGCTTCCGCGCGGCATGGCGACGACACCCTCGACGGGGGCACCGGCGACGACAAGTTGTTCGGTGACGGCGGTGACGACGTCCTGTTGGGTGGAGAGGGCGATGACTGGCTGTCTGGCGAGGACCAGGTCGATTCCAGCGTCGAGTCCGAACTCACCGGCGACGACACGCTCTACGGTGGAGTAGGCGCCGACAGCTTGCTGGGCGGCCGCGGCGATGACGAGCTCGACGGAGGCGTTGGCACCGACATCCTGTTGGCGGGGGCCGGCGAAGATCTGCTCAAAGGCGGCGCAGACGACGATGAGCTGTACGGCGGGGCGGGCGATGACACGCTGAGCGGCGGCGGCGGCGTCGATGTCATGGCCGGCGGGGAGGGCAATGACACCTACGTCGTGACCCGCGACGACATGAGCATCAGCACCGGCGGCGTGGTCGACACCATTGCCGATTCGGAAGGCGACAACGTCCTGGAACTGCAGGACCTCGGCCTGGACGATGTGACCTTGATCGCCTCGGGCGAGGACGATGCCGACCTGGCGCTGTACGCCGATGCGGAGCACGCTCTCCTCGTGCTCGGCGGTGCCGACGCGTTGGACAAGGTCGTCCTTGACGGGCAGGCGGTCAGCATGGACCGGCTGCTGGCAGAACGCCTCTACCAGCAGGTGGTGCGCACCACGCACGATGCTGGCGGCAAGGTCTATGGCGGTGCGTTCGAGGACGATATCGGCGCCAGCGCCGAGGCAACCGGTGCCGTGCTCTCGGCCGGCCGCGGTGACGATGCGATCACTCTGGCGACGCTCCACGGTGCGACCGTGCTGTTCTCGCGAGGGGACGGGTCCGACTCACTGGTCACCAACCATGACATGGGCACAGTGCGCGATGCAGACAACATCCTGAAGCTGGGCGAAGGCCTGAGCTTGACTGACCTGAAGCTTCTGGACGTGGGCGATGGCCTGTTCAGCCTGCGGATCGGCGCTGCGACCGACACGATCACCTTCAGCCTGGATGGCGCGGATCGCAAGGGAGGTTCTCGGCCGTTTGACGTCATCGAGTTCGCCAACGGACAGCGGGCGACTTGGGCTCAGGTGGTGGATCTGGGCGTCACGAGCGGGACCATCGGGTCCGGCTCTGCGCCACCGCCGCCGGCTTCTCTGCCGTGGCTCAAGGCGCCAGACGGGGCTGGCGACAACTCTTGGCTCAATCTGCCGTCCGATCCGAATGATGGTCGCAACGGCGCACGCCCCGGCGGTGTTGAGATTCCCGGTGGCGGTGGCGGTGGCGGCGATGGCGGAGGGGGTGGTGGCGGTGGAGGAGGTGGTGGTGGAGGAGGAGGCGGTGGTGGCGGCGGCGGCAACGGTGGCGGTGGCGGTGGCGGTGGCGGAGGGGAAGGAGTCGGAGGAGGAGGGGGCGGTGCCGGCGGGGCTGGTGGTGGTGGTGGCGCCGCAGGCGGGACGGGGCACGGCGGCGCTGGTGCGTCGACCGGCGGCATCGAAGTGCCGCGCCTGGATCCGCTCGTACTGGACCTGGATGGCGACGGCATCGAGACGACCAGCCCGCGTGATGGCGGAACTGTAGTGCTGTTCGACCACGATGCCGATGGCGTGAAGACCGGCACCGGCTGGATCAAGCCGGACGATGGCTGGCTGGTGCGCGACATCAACGGCAACGGCACGATCGACTCCGGACGCGAGCTGTTCGGCGTCGACACGCTGCTGCAAAGCGGCCAAAAGGCGACCGATGGGTTTGCTGCGCTGCGAGACCTCGATGCCAATGGCGATGCGGTGATCAACGCCAGCGATAGCGTGTTCGCCCAACTGCGCATCTGGCGTGACCTGAACCAGGATGGCATCAGCCAGGCCAATGAACTGACCAGCCTGGGCGCCAACGACATCGTCTCGGTCGGCGTCAGCGTATCGCCGATGAACACGCCGCTGGGCAACGGCAACGTGCAGACCGCGGCTGGAACCTTCACCCGATCGAACGGCAGTGTCGGGTCGACCGGCGAGGCAAAGTCACTGGCCGCCAACCTCGAACTGCTGACGGACTCCTTCTATCGCGAGTTCACGGACCATGTGCCGCTGACGGCGCAGGCCATCGCCTTGCCGAACCTGCGTGGATCGGGTCGAGTCCGCGACCTGGACGAAGCCATCAGCCTCTCTCCCGAACTGGGCAACTGGGTGCGCAGCTATACGCAGCAGGCGACGCGCCAGGCCCAAGTCGACATGCTCGACGGGTTCATGGAGCGATGGGTTGGCACGTCCGACATGGGCTCGCTGAAGCAACAGGCCGAGGCTCGAGGCGTGGCCCTCAACTACACGCTCGTGGGGCTCGTCACCGGTTCGGCGCCCTATCAAGAGTTCGTTCGCAGGCTAGGCATCGTCGAGAGGTTCACGGGATTCACCTATGCGGGGCAGCGTGGCCAGGCCAACACGGCAGCGCTGACGCAGACGGGCGGCAGTCTGTCGGTGACCCTGAGCGTGTCCCAGATCGAGAGCATCTCTCTCGCCTACACGCGGTTCCGCACGGACGTGTACGAGTCCTTGCTGTTAAGCACGCGGCTTGCGCCGTATGCCAGTGCGCTGACGGTCGCCGTCGCAAACGGCGGGCGAGCGAGCGACTTCCAGGCGCTCGAAGGCGCATTCACGCAGGCCATCAATGCAAACGCCCGCGACGGCATCATCGATCTCATCGAGTTCGTGAGTGCCGCCGGAGAGGCCAAGCTCGCAGCCTTGAACTGGCATGCCCTGGAGTTTCTGATGCAGAAACTCGGCAGCGTCCAGGGCGTCGGATCGTTCCAGGAAGAGCTCAGCAGTTGGACGGTGGCCATCGGTGGCCTGGCTGGCACGGCCAGACCGGACCTGCTGGTTGGCACCACGTCCGCAGATCGCATGACGGGCGCAGATGGCAACGACGTCATGATCGGAGGCCAAGGGGCCGACACACTGAACGGCGGGGGCGGTGACGACACGCTGCTGGTGAGCAGCGGCGACCTGCTGTCCGGCGGAGAGGGCAACGACACCTACATCCTGCAGGCCGATGAGTTCAATGCCGTCATCGACACGCGTGCGTACAGCAATGCGGGGAACGACCGCATCTACCTCGGAGCCGGACTGACGTTGAAAGGCTGGAACAGGCAAGGAGCTGATCTCTGGATCAACTACGCGGGTGGCAGCGGCAATGCTGGCAGCGTGCGCGTTGTCGGCTACTTCGACCTGCCGGCGAAAACCATGGCCAATGCAGGCTTGAGCATTCAGCTGGCCGACGGAACGATCTTCGATGACGCCGATATCACAGGTGCGGACGCGCACGATCTCACCGGTGGCCGCGGGCATGACACGCTGACCAGCGGCTTGCGCGACGATCTGCTCGATGGCGGGGCCAACCAGGACGTCTACGTCTACAACCGGGGTTCGGGCCAGGACACCATCGGCGGCAATGTCGAATCCGATGGGACGACCGATGTGCTGCGGCTCGGCCCAGGCATCTCGCCGGACGATGTCTCGTTCAGCCCCGACGGGCTTGTCTACATCGCCAATGAGTGGGCCTACAGCATCTCGATCCGCACCTACTCCCACGACATCGCGGGGCAGACGAACTTCGCTGTCGGGAAAATTCAGTTCGACGACGGCACCGTCTGGGATCTCGGCAACGAACGCTATCGCAGGACGGTTGCAACAGAGGGCGATGACTTCATCACGGGCAACGACGCCGGCAACGCGCTGTCGGGTGCGGGTGGGCGAGACCGGCTGGACGGGGCGGGCGGGGCCGACACGCTGGACGGCGGAGCCAGTTCCGACGCCTTGCATGGCGGATCAGGGGCCGACAGCCTGCTGGGCGGAACGGGGAACGACAGCCTGTATGGCGATGCCGGCGACGACGTACTGGACGGCGGCTCCGGTGACGACGTCCTGACGGGCGGCGTCGGTGCCGATCTCTACCACTTCGGGCACGGTTCCGGTCACGACACGATCGTGATTAGATCGGAGGACCTTGCAGACGGCGGGGCCGATACCGTTGTCTTGGGAGATGGCATTGCCCCAGCCGACCTGGTTCTCAGCTGGCAAGGACAGTTGATGATCCGCATCAAGGGAACGGACGACGAACTGACGATCAACGGGCCCGACCTCGGAAGCTACTCGCCCGACTGGAATCCCGGTTTTGGCCTGGTCAACCTTCGCTTCCCGGATGGCACCGTGTGGGATGCTGCAGCGATCCGCGCTCGGCTCATCACTGCGACCGAGGGCGAGGACTTCCTCCAGGGGTATGCCGGCAATGACCTGCTCTCCGGCGGCGCAGGCGATGACTACATCCGGGCCGGCAACGGGAGCGACACCCTCGTGGGCGGTGCCGATTCCGACTATCTCGAAGGCGGTGCAGGAGACGACACCTATCGATTCGGCCGTGGGTCCGGCTTGGACACGGTCGATGAGAAATGGGCCGTCAGCGGCCATGACTTGATTGCCCTCGATGCCGGCATCTCGGCGAGCGATCTCATCCTGACGCGGCGAACCGGTTCCGGAACAGACGACCTGGTCCTCTCCATCGTTGGAACGGACGACAAGCTCACCATCCGCGACTACTTCAATCAGTTCTCGCTCGACTGGTCGTATCGCACCATCCGCATCCGCTTCGCGGATGGCAGCGAGTGGGACGGCACGCAAATGGCCGCCCATGTGGTGGACCGGCGGGGCGTGCCGGGCGCCCAAGTCTATGGGACGGGCGAGAGCGAATCGTTGTCGGGGACCGTCGACGACGACCAACTGGTCGCCGCGGCAGGTAATGACACGCTGGACGGTGGCGCTGGCAACGACCGACTCGATGGCGGCGCCGGCAACGACACGATTGTGTTCGGACGCGGCAGCGGCATCGACGTCCTGACCGGCGACCGGTTCAGCCTGGACCGCGCGCTGGATGTGATCCAGATCGGCGCCGGGGTGGCACCGGGCGACCTTCTGTTGAAGGCGGTGCCGGATGCTTTCTCCAACGTGGTCTCCACGCTGGAGCTGTCGATCAAGGGCTCGAACGATGTGCTTCGCATCGAAAGCTATTTCGGCGAGAGCTTCAACAATGATCCGGCGAGCGCGTACCAAGGGGAGTCATTGCGTTTTGCCGATGGCACGGTCTGGGACGCCAGCACGGTGCGCAGCATGCTGTATGCCGGCAACGGATCCGACAAGCTGTTCGGAACAACGGGTGCCGATTCGCTGAGCGGGCTCGGCGGAACAGACTGGCTGACTGGCGAAGGTGGCAATGACACCCTCAGCGGCGGAAGCGATGCCGACATCCTGGAAGGAGGTGCCGGCAACGACGTGCTGCGCGGCGATGACGGCGACGACAGGCTGCATGGCGCCGACGGGAACGACACCCTCGACGGTGGCGCCGGCGACGACGAACTGGACGGTGGGGCAGGCAGCGACGTCTTCCTATTCGGTCGTGGCTCGGGGCGTGACGTCTTTCGCGGAGGGCCTGGCGGGGGCGGCAAGACGGACGCCATTCAGCTCGGGGCCGCCATCACGGCCGCCGACGTCGAGCTCAGAGGCGGCACCGGTTGGACAACCCTCGTCATCAAGGACACCGGAGAGTGGGTCGACTTCGATTTCTCAGGGCGGAGCGCGTCGTCGACGGATGGTGTCGACGAGATCCGGTTCGCCGATGGAACCATCTGGAGCGCCGCCTTCATCAAGGCGCGCCTGCTCCAGGGTGGTGCCGGCGACGATGAGCTGGGTGGATTCAGTTCCGGTGACCTGATGAGCGGATCGACTGGTTACGACACCTTGTACGGCGGCGCAGGCAACGACACGCTGGACGGTGGCGTGGGCAACGACGTCCTGTATGGACAGCAGGGCGAGAACATCTACCTCTTCGGTCGCGGTGATGGAGAAGACTCGGTCGCGGTGGGGCGCACCGATGGGCTGACGGACACGATCCGCTTCAAGCCGGGGATCACGGCAGCGGACATCGTCGTCAGACGCAGCGACCTTGCCCGTTTCGACCTGGGAAGCTCCTCGGACCATCCGGACGACGACCTCGAACTCGGCATCGTCGGCAGCAACGACAAGGTCATCGTGGGCGGATTCTTCGGTGATGGCGGGTTCGAGGCAGGCTGGAATCCCGGGGTGCAGGTGGAGTTTGCAGACGGGACACTCTGGACGGTGGACGCACTCACGTCCCGCGTCATGACCGGTGGGGCTGGCAGCGACACGATCGGTGGCACGAAGAATGCCGACCTCCTGACGGGCGCAGCCGGTTCCGATCGACTGAACGGGCGGGCCGGAGACGACACGCTCCTGGGCGATGCCGGCAACGACAGCTTGTCCGGGGGCGCCGGAAACGATCTTCTCGACGGCGGCTCCGGCAACGATACCTACCTCTTCAGCCGAGGCGATGCCCGGGACGTCATTACCGAGTCTGCCGAGATCGGGCCCGGCCTGCAAAATGTCGTTCAGCTGGGGGCGGGCATTGTGGCGGGCGACCTCAGCCTCTCGCGCCATGGTGCGGATCTCCTGATCAGCATCAATGGCACGGCCGATCGACTGCAAGTCGTGTCGTTCTTCGCCGATGGTGCGCCGTCCAATGCGGCCAACCCGGTGCAAGGCATCGTCTTCGCGGACGGAAGCCGTTGGGACCTCGCGGCCATCCACTCGCACGTCAGTTCGACGACCGGCAACCACGCGCCGACGTTCCAAGGCGCTCTCAGCGACAGCACGATCAGCGAAGGCGACTTCTTCAGCTACAGCATTGCGCCCGGATCGTTCTTCGACGCCGATGCAGGGGATACGCTCGTCTTCACGGCAACGCTGCCCGACGGGAGTCATCTGCCGTCCTGGCTGACATTCGATCCCGCGACGCTGCGACTGCAGGGATGGTCCCAGGCCTTGCTGCAGAACAACATCACCGTGTCGATCCAGGCCGAGGACCACACCGGTGCGACCGCCACGGCCGTTTTCAACCTCACGGTCCTGGTGCAGAACCAGTTCTTCAACGGCAGCTCGTCGGCGGATCAGTTGGTCGGCAGATCCGGCAACGACACCATGTTCGGCCAGGGAGGCAGCGACTTCCTGCTGGGCAATGCAGGAAACGACTCGCTCGATGGCGGATCGGGTGACGACACCATGAAAGGCGGCAAGGGGGACGACACCTATGTCGTCAACTCTGTGGCTGACGTGATCTACGAAGCCGAGGGCGAGGGGACCGATGCTGTTTCGTCGAGCGTGAGCTGGGTTCTCGGCAACGGATTCGAGAACCTGGCGCTGACGGGCAGCAGCGCGCTCAATGCGACCGGCAACGGGCTCGCCAATATCCTCACCGGCAACAGCGGGGCCAACAGGCTGGACGGCGCGGCCGGCGCGGACACGATGAGCGGGGGTTCCGGCAATGACATCTACGTCGTGGACAACGCGCACGATGCCGTTTCGGAAAACTCGAATGCCGGGACCGACACCATCGAGTCGTCCGTCACGTGGACCCTGGACTTGAACCTGGAGAACCTGACGTTGACGGGAAGCGATGCCACGACCGCTGTCGGGAACTCGGTCGCGAACACGCTGAGAGGAAACGGGGCCAGCAACCTCTTGAGCGGCGGCGGCGGGAACGACACCCTGGTCGGTGGTGCTGGAGACGATACGCTCGATGGTGGCGCTGGCAACGACTCGATGAGCGGTGGCATCGGGAACGACACCTACGTGGTCGATGCATCGAGCGACGTCATCGCCGAACTGCTCGGCGAAGGCATCGATCAAGTGCAGAGCACAGCGACCTACCTGTTGTCGGCGAACGTGGACAACCTGACGCTCGGCGGGAGCGGCGCGATCAACGGGACCGGGAATCTCCTGGACAACATCCTCGTCGGGAACAGCGCCAATAACACACTGACGGGCGCGCAGGGCAACGACACGCTGGACGGGGGCCTGGGCAACGACACACTGGTCGGTGGCGCGGGCAACGACGTGTACTTCGTCAACGTCAATACCGATGCGGTGACCGAGGCTGCCGGCGAAGGCACGGACACCATCAACAGCGTGGTGACCTGGGACCTCAGCCTCGCGGCCTACGCCAATGTCGAGAACCTGACGCTGACGGGCACGGGTGCGATCAACGCCACCGGCAACGCACAAGCCAACGTCCTGATCGGCGGCAGCGGAGCGAACACGCTGATTGGCGGTGCCGGCAACGACACCTATGCCGGCGGTCTTGGCAACGACATATTGACCGACACGGCCACGAGCAACGACGTCTACCGCTGGGGCCTGGGCGACGGCAACGACACGCTGAGCGACGCGGGCGGCAGCGACCGCATCGAGATCGGCGCGGGCATCACGGCCTCGCAGGTGACGCTCACGCGCAGCGGCAACAACCTGGTGATCGGGCTGACCAACGGCACCGACAAGCTGACGGTGAGCAACTGGTATGTCGGCACGGCGAACAAGATCGAGGAGATCCGCCTGGCCGACGGCAGCACGATTGGCGGCAGCCAGGTGCCGCTGTCGATCGGCACTGCGCAGTCACTGGAGCAGAACGCAGCGGTACTGATCTCGGCGATGGCGCAGTTCTCGGTGCCCGTGGAGAGCGACAGCGGCTTGAGAGCGACTGCCGACACCTGGAGGACTTCGCCGATCATCACGGTGTCTCATCAGTCGATTTGACGAGGACGTGCTCAGATGAAACCTGCGCTGATCATCGGAGCGCTCCTCTGCGCCGGGTTGCTGTTGTCCACTACATCTGGCGGTCGCACAGGCGTGCAAGCAGGCCGCCTACGGCCGCTCGGCTTCGTTCAATCAATGTTCGGATGTTCTGTTCCAGACTGCGGACAGGCGGCTCAACGAGCGTTTCGCGCACCCCGTAGCTTCAGCGCGGCTATCCAGCGGCGCCGGTCAAGCGAGGGGGCTGCATGGCAGAACTGACCGAGCGCAGAGTGAAGGAACTGGAGGAGCTTGAGGCCTGTGTCCACGGGGAAGGATATGGCCGGGTGTATCCGCTGTTGCCGTGGCGATCGCGGGCATTGCAAGGGTCGCGTTCCACGCGGCCTCTCGACTCCGACCCGAGGCACCAGATTCCTCACTGCTGCTGAGGTCCGTGACCCTCCAACGGGGGTGTTTGACGTTCCTCATCCGTCAGCCTAGACTGCCCCGCACAAACAAGAATATCAAACCGAACGGGAGCGGGTTTGAAAGATTCAGGAGGCACGGAGCAGGCGGAATTGCGCTCGGGAGCGAGGGACGGCGAGGCCGCGCTTCACGCCCTGTGCCTGGTGGCCCGGCTTCACCAGGTACCCGCTGACCCCGCAGCGCTGTTGCATCAGCTCGGCAAAAGCCCGAGCGAGCCCGTCTCCACCGAGGACCTGTTCAGCAACCCGCGCATCCTGATCTTCGACGAGGCGACGAGCGCGCTCGACTACGAGAGCGAGGCCATCGTCCAGCGCAACATGGCGGCGATCTGCCAGGGCCGCACGGTGCTGGTGATCGCGCACCGGCTGAGCGCGGTGCGCAATGCGCACCGCATCATCGTGATGGACAAGGGGCGCATCGTCGAGATGGGCGCGCACGAGCAGCTGGTCGCCAAGCCGAAGGGGCTGTACGCCTACCTGTGGCAGATGCAAGGCGGCATCGAGCGCACAGCGGTTGCCGTGGAGAACCAGGCATGAGCGCCGCCATACCGAAAGCGACGCCGGCGCCGCATCCCGCGCTGGCCTTGCTGGCGCGCTACCGGGCCGTGTTCGCGGCCGCGTGGCAGGCACGGCATGAACTGGCGGGGCCGAAGCGCCTGGCCGACGAGACCGCCTTCCTGCCCGCGGCGCTGAGCCTGCAGGCGACGCCGGTGCATCCGGCGCCCCGGCATGCGGCCTTGGTGATCTGCGCGCTCTTCGTCGTGATCTTGCTGTGGGCCAGCTTCGGCGAGCTGGACATCGTGGCTTCTGCCCCGGGGCGCATCGTCGTCAGCGACGGCAGCAAGCTGATCCAGCCGCTGGAGGCGAGCGTAGTGAAGGCCATCCAGGTGCAGGACGGCGACCGGGTCAAGGCGGGGCAACTGCTGATCGAGCTCGATGCGACGCTGGCCGAGGCCGATCGCGGGCGGGTGATGCAGGAGCGTGCGTCGGCGATCTCGGAGTCGGTGCGCACGGCGTCGC
>NZ_FRCQ01000046.1 GCF_900142965.1 Rhizobacter sp. OV335 | reverse complement strand
ACCGGCACCTTCATGGCCAAACTCGGTGCAGACAAGGCCGACTTCATCGTGGCGCAGACGAGCGATCGCGATGCAGGTTGCTTTGAAGACCCGAACCCCGTGCCAAATTGTGCGAATCGCGGCCCCGGCCCGTTCTACCTGGACGAGAACAACGTCACCACACCGAATTTCAACCAGGGCATCAACGATTGGAGCATCGTGCGCAGCCACCTGGGCGGCCTGCCGATCCTGTACTGGCAGACCCCCATGGGTGTGCCCTCGACGACCCCCGGCGGAACACCGAAGCACTATCGGGACAACCACGTCCAGTACATGCTGACGCATCCAACCCAGTACGCGGGCAACGGCACCTTCGCGATCGTCTTCAGTCCCGGGGACGACACGTCGGCTGACATCACGAACGACGGCGGCCAGTTCGCGCGCCTGTCCAAGGCCTACCTGGCCAACCCCGCTCCGTTTCCCCGCTGAGCTCGACGACACCTGCATCCTGTTGGCCGGCATGCAGGGCCCCCATCGGCGAAGACGACACGGTTCGTATCGTGGATGTCTTCGTCGATGAGTTGGACCTGATGGACAGCATGATCAGACAGGATCGCTGGATGCGACTACAACGAGACATCGAACTGACGGCGGAAGTCGCCTGGCGTGCATCCTTCGATGCTGCGAAAGAACTTGGTGAAGTTGGTCGCCTCGTCGAAGCCAAGCCGCTGCGCGATGGCTGAAATCGGCATCTCCGTATGCACGAGCAGGCGCTTGGCTTCCAGCGCAAGGCGCGAGGCGATAAAGGCCTTCGCACCGACGCCAGCCACCGCACTGCAGATGCGAGTGAGCGTCTTCTCGGAGCATCCCATGGCCTGTGCGTAGCGCGACACGTGATGCCACTGATGCACCTTCGCGTCCAGAAGCCGTTTGAAAAGACGAAAGCGCTCCGGCGCGTCGGACGATGTTCCAGCGGACGGCTGTTGCTCGGCGCGAAAGATGTGCAGCCGCGTCACGAGCGTTGCCAGTTCACTCTGGAGCAGCCAGTTCAGCAGCGGTTGCCGGGCGTCGAGCGCGCACTCCTCCTCCAGCCGCGCGAGCGTGTCGGCCAAGAACCGACCCGTCGACCGGTCGAGGCGCAGATGACCAGGAAGCGCGTCGACCAGTTCAGGCATCTGAAGGCGTTCCTCGCCCTGCGAAGCCTGCAGCAGCTCGGGTCGGAACAGCAGGAGGTTTGCGTCCCAACGGCTTCCCGGGCCGAAGCGGTGAACCTGTCCGGGCCGAATGGTCAGCAGCGATCCGGCGCCACACTCGATATGACTGAAGTCCACCACGGCGCGGCATTCTCCGCGTCTGACGTGCACGAACATGTGAAAGTCGTAGCGGTGGTGACGCTGCAAGTGGGTTCGGGGAACCCTTCGTCTCAGGTCCGACATCGAGAAGACCTCGAGATCCAGCGCGCGCTTGGCCGAGGGCCGATATGGGACCTGCTCGATATCGATGGGACTCGTTCCGCGCGGCATCGATCCATTGTCCGATATTCACCATTTGGCAACCGACTTTGATCGTGTCGAACGCGCCGGCAACTTGAACAATATGGGAACGCGGGCACCTGCGGCCACCATGCCTCGGTTCCCATCCTGATAGACAGTCCGAGGCGACCAATGCAAACCACAAACCGACAGTTCATGGCTCGCTTCGTGGAGTTCATCAACACTGCGGACCCGCGGCTCGCCACGGAGTTGGTTTCTCCGGACGCAATGTTTCACGTTCCGGGGCGCGCTGAACCCGTGCACGGGCCACAGGGCTACCTGGAGGTCATCGGGATGATGCGCGGCGGATTCCCCGACATTCAGTGGACTCTTGAGGAAACCGTCATCGAAGGCGATGTCATCGCGGCGCGATTCACGATGCACGGGACGCACCGCGGAGCCTTCTTCGGCGTGCCTCCCACCGGCAAGACGATTGCCGTGCAAGCGCTGAACATCTATCGGCTCTCGACCGGGAAGATCATTTCCGAAGTCGGGCAACCGGACCTGCTCGGACTGATGCAGCAGATCGGCGGGTTGCCGCGCTCGTGAGGCCGCACCGATGCAAGCAACCTGGTACGAAAAGCAGGGTCCGGCACACGATGTCCTCGTTGTCGGCACGATGGCCGATCCTCAGCCTGGCCCAGGCGAAGTACGAATCCGCGTTCAAGCCTCCGGCATCAACCCGGGCGACGTGAAGAAGCGCCAGGATGCCTTCGGGGTTGGGATGCCGTTTCCCCGCGTCATCCCGCACAGCGACGGCGCTGGAGTCGTCGATCGAGTCGGCCCGGGGGTGCCGGCGTCTCGAGTGGGGCAATCGGTGTGGTGCTACGGCGCGCAGACCTACCGGCCTTTCGGCACCGCGGCAGAGTTCACCGTGGTTCCGCAAGGCCAGGCCGTACCGTTGCCGGAGGGCGTGTCGTTTGAGCAGGGTGCGTGTACCGGCATTCCCGGGCTCACGGCTCACCGTGCGGTCCACGCCGGCGGCCCGATCGCAGATCGCACGGTACTTGTGCAGGGCGGTGCGGGTGCGGTGGGATTGTGTGCGGTGGGATTGGCGCGGCTGGCTGGGGCTCGCGTCATTGCCACCGTCCGGTCACAAGCTGGCGTGGCTGCAACCACAGCAGCGGGTGCCCACGACGTTGTATGCACCGACGGTCTGTCCGAGCAGGACATCGTCGCGGCATTGCGCAAGGTCGCCGGGCATGGCATCGACCATATCGTGGAGGTTGCATTCGATGCCAACATCAGCATCGATGTCGAGGTCCTGTCTTCAGGCGGTTCGATCGGAACCTATGCCACCGGCCGATCGACACCGAGCATTCCATTTTGGCCACTCGTGTTTCAGAACACCCGCGTTTTCTTTCTCGGCAGCGACGATTTCCCGAGCGAGGCGAAGGCGGCTGCCGCAAGCGATATCAACACACTCCTTGGTTCGGGATGGCCAGGCTTCAGCGTCGACCGCGTGTTCACACTCGCACAGATCGCCGAAGCCCATGTGCAAGTCGAAGCCGGAGGGAGGCGTGGTCGGGTTGTGCTCGTGCCGCGATAGTTCATCTGAAGCGTTGCCGTCCGGCCCGGGCTCGCCGCCCCACGCGCGCAACAGCGGCGGGCCGATTGTCGAATGATGAATATCGGACAATGGATCGATGCCACGCGGAACGTGATCCTGATGCGCGTCGAGAGCAGCTTCAACCCCTGCGCGATCGGAGTCGTCGGCGCATCGCTGCGAGGGGATGAAGAAGACGGGGTTCAGTTGCTGTACAGCATGCCCCGGCCGATGCCGCTGAAGTAGACCCGGCCATAGACGTTCTGGTCGGCAGCAATCGTCCCGATGCCGCCGAACTGGTGCGCATCGTCGTTGAAGCGTGACCAGCTGGCGCCGCCGTCCTCGGAGCGGTAGACGCCCCACACGCCGTTGACCACGCCCACCACATAGACCGCAGCCGAGTAAGCGGCGCCAGGCTTGGCCTTGCCCAGTGCCACCGCCGTGGCGCCCTGCACGACGGGCCATGCGTTGCCGCTCCAGATCGACGCGAAGGTGCTGAGCCTGGTCCAGGTCACCCCCGAATCGGTCGAGTGGTACACGGCGTTGCCGTCGGCCAGCCAGAGGTCGCCCTCGGCGTTGGGGTTGACCGCCAGCGAGATGTGCATGAAGTAGTTGGGCGCCAGCCCGGCCGACACCGAGCCCGCGCTCAGCGTGAAGCTGTGGCCGCCATCGGTCGAGACATGAACCTTGCCCGGCGTGCCCCACCAGGCGCCGCCCGAATCGTAGGCATAGACCTTGTTCGGGTTCTTGCGGTCTGCGGCCAGGTGGTAGTCGCTGGGGACGCCAACGCTG
Source organism: Rhizobacter sp. OV335 (assembly GCF_900142965.1). Classification (GTDB taxonomy): domain Bacteria; phylum Pseudomonadota; class Gammaproteobacteria; order Burkholderiales; family Burkholderiaceae_C; genus Rhizobacter. Next base: position 31,677 of record NZ_FRCQ01000046.1, on the reverse strand, counting down.
GGCGTCCCCGGCAGGTTGGTCGACACCCAGCTCGCGCCGTTGTCGGTGGTGTAGGACGGCACCGAGTTGGACGGCGCCCAGACCGCCTTGTTGCGCGCGTTGACCGCGATGCTCGCGTCCCCGCTGGTGTTGGTCGTGCCACCGGGCGCGTTGGTGGCGAACTTCGCCCAGGTCTTGCCACCGTCGCCAGACCAGACGCCGAAGCCGGTACCGGTGCCGAGGACCACGCCGATGCTGGCGATGTACAGCGGGTCGGACCACGCCATGTCGGCACCGAAGCCGTTGCTCCATTCGGTGCGCGGCGACAAGGTCGACTTGGTCGCGAGATCCGTGTACACCCAGGGGCCGACGTCGCCCGAACTGTTGATCAGGATGTACGGTGCGCCGGCCGGCGGCGTGACAAGGCCCAGGACGGCAATCTCCTCGAGGCCGCCGATCGCGTGGCTCCAGCCCGGCGTGGAGGAGGACGCGTTGCGAGTTTCCCAGATGCCGCCGCCATAGACCTGCAGCACGTGGTCGGGATTGGATGGATCGATCTCGATGTCGTCGGGCCAGCCGGAGAACCCTTCATCGGCTGGCGAGTGCGGCATGGTGGCCGCGATCTCGCGTCAGGTCTTGCCGTCATGCTCGCGCCGGTGCCGGAGACGGACAGGCCGCCGAGGCCGAAGTCAGTCCCCGTTCCCCGGTGTTCAGGTCCTTCAGCAAGGTCCAGTTGCTGCCGTCGAACTTGCAGAGCCGGGCGGCCCCGGCGGCACCGGGCCCCGATTCCTTGGTGAACACGACATAGAACACGCCGTCTGCCGCGCGCACCATGTGCGGAATGTGATAGCCGGAGACCGGGGTCGACACCGCGGTTCACGAAGCGCCGCCGTTGGTCGACTTGTACAGATTCGAGCCCAGGCCCGCCGCGCTGACGTAGTCCGGCGAGACGCCCGCGTAGATCGTCTGCGTGGCCGAGCCGCTGCCCTTGGTGCCGGTGTCGTGGACGACGACTCCGACGCCCATCGCGCTGCCGCCGATGGCATCGACCTGGTCCTGGGTCATCTTGAGGGTCGACAGCGACGTGACCTGGGCCTCAGCCCTCGGAGCTCCAGTTCGGTGAGGTCTTTCCTTCGAGCTGCGCCGCCCGCAGCGGATTCAGTGGTGGCTGCTATAAACCCAACGAATCGCGAACAGTCAAAGACCGCTCCGATCCGCCCCGAATCACTCCCACTCTATTGTCAACAGTTGATCGCGGCCCAGAGTAAAAGCGCGCTGCGTGCCGTCTGAAAAGAGACGCGATACCGCCACCGTCGCGTTCGAGAGCGCCTGCGAGGGCTCTTTGCTCTCGATCTCACTCCTCGATTGTGCGCGACGGCGATTGGAGTGCGAAATTGGCATGTCTTGCAACGCAATGACGGTATCGACTTCTTGCATCAGGGGGCGGAGACGGTATTGAGGAGAGGATTGGCGGTATCACGACCGCTTCTGGTCGTGCCCCGAGCGCTTCACACCAGTCGGTGGGCAGGATGCAGCCCTGCATCGCATTTCCGCTCGCATGTTCGCGAGCGAGGCTGCTCCGGATCGCGCCCGCGCTTACCTTTGGCCACTGCCGCCACGCTGCCAGGATGCGAGGCGACAGGCTGAGATCGAAGGCAACGTTTCTCCCCTCCAGGCACCCAACGTCATCCCATGCGCATCCCCATTTCCCGACCGCAGCAGGTCCGCTCCAAGAGCGTAACCCCGCAAGCCGAAGGCACGACGGGCGGCCTGCCCTCCATCGTCAGCCGGGCCCAGGTGCGCGAAGGCGCGCCGATCGGCCCTGGCCACCTGCGCCGCGCCGCGCCATTGAAGGCGCTGGGACCGCGGCAAAATATTGCAGGCGTCCAGGCCCGCCTCGACCAACGTGGGCGGGAAGCCCGCTACCCCGACGTTCTCCACCGGGCCGAGATGCCGCCGGCGTCCAAGCTCGACGGCGTGGTGGACATGGCCAAGATGGCGAACTTCGTCTACTTCCGCGACCCGGAAAAGCTGCCAGGCGACTTCAAGCCGGCGGAGGACCTGATGTCCCTCCTCGCGACCGAGCTGAACTTGCCGACGGGCAACCAGTTGTCGCCTGACAAGAAGATGGCCGGCACCGTGGCCGATCCGAAGTCCGGCCTCGTGGCGAGCATCCTGGTGGACCACACGGCCAAGCGCGTCGTCCTCGCGTTCGGGGGCACGACCGCGGGCGAGGTGCCTGGCGGCGCCTCGCAACGCGTGGTAGGCGACGCCAGCATGGGCGGGCCCCAGTGGCTGGCCAACGGGGAAGCCGGCCTGGGCGTCGAGCCCGAGAGCTACAAGCAGGCCGCGACACTGGCTCAGGAGTTGCAATTGGCCATGACGAACGGCCACTCGGGCGCGAAATACCATGACTACGATCTCTCGCTCACGGGCCACTCCAAAGGAGGCGGGGAAGCATCGTACGCGGCCATCATGATGGAAAAACCCGTCAAGGCCACCGTCTTCTCACCGGCTCCGCTCAGCGACGGGCTGTTGGACAAGGCCCGGGAAGAAAACGTCAAGCGCCTGCCGGACCTGGTGGAATCCTTTTCCGTCAAGGGCGATCCGGTGCCGGAACTGGGCGACCCGGACAAGCTCTCCAACAAGGCCCTCAAGATGCTGGGCTTGCCGCACCCGCGCTCGGTGGGCACTGCTCACGTCTTCGAACCCGATCCCCACCTGGAGATCTCCGACCCCGTGGACCGTGTGTGGCCGATGTTCCTGCACGACCTGTTCCTGCCGCAGCTCGAAAGCCATCAGCGGCAAGGCCTCGTCCAGGAGCAGGCCGCCCAGGGCGCCGCCTGATCGAGCCAGCTCGGTCCACCGATCTGCGAGCAGCTCGTCATGCGAGGAGTGTCTCGCCGCGAGGCCCGAATCGCGGTGATCTGGAACACCATTGCCTGCCGCGCGCGGCTGGATCCACTCAGCGGTGGTACCCCGCGAGCGTCATCGGTACGTCGTCCGGCAGGCTGTCGAAGAACGCCGCCTCGTCGCCGGGTCCGGGTGCGTCGCTGTCGAACAGCCGATGGCGAGACGCGTGCGGCCCGCGATCAAGTTCGATGGTTGCTGCGGCAGGGGTAGCAACACGCGAGGCTCGGCCCCGACCGTGCATTGCCTCGGCCGACTGCCGCCCTGAAACGATTCAGCATTCTGCGGACAGCAGGGCCTCCTCCATGGAGGGCAACTCTTCGGCCGCCTCGCCGGCGGTGGCAAATCGCGCCAAGCGCTCCAGCGCCGGTCGTGGTCGGTCAGGCAGGAGTAGCAAAACGCAAGGAGAGGTGGCCGGCACCACCCTCTTAGAGAAAATACCGTCGCGTGTACCGACACCGCTCGACCACCGTCTTCCTTGAGATTTGTGTCGTCGAGCGCAGCGATGCGGAGGGGGGCGAACCTGCCGAACATCGCAGTCTGCATCAACCGATCGGTCTCGTGCCGCGACAGGCTGGATAACCGCTGCAGCCCCAGAACTCACCGCCGGCATTCGCGCCACGCTTCGCGGTCCGCCTGACCATCGGCTTGGTGCAAACCGGGCAGTTTGACGCCTGACTCGGCGCGGGGTTGGGCGTCACAGCTGGGGCTGCCGCAGGCCGTGGAGTTGAACGATTGACCGCGGCCTTGGCATCTCGAAGGACCCCTCGAAGCTTCTCCCCATCGATCAGCGTCACGTTGCGGCCGCTCGCAAAAACTCACAGCCGCTTCGGTGAACCGCCCCGACGTCACCACGAACCCACCGGTGGCCCCCCTCGCCGCCATCACGCCGTATAGCTCGCGGACGACGTCCACGCCCACCTTGAGAGCGCGCCACTGCTTGCACTGCACGAGGAACTTCTCGCCACTGGTCTCGCCGGCTTTCCTGAGAACAAGATCCACACCACCGTCCGCACCGCCGCCCCCCGTTTCGGAAACTTGGTAGCCCTGCAACCGGAAGCCTTCACCTACCAGCATCTCGAACTCGCGCCAGCTCATGCCATCCAAGGCATCGCTCGCCTCGCTTTGCATCACATCGATGACGAGGTTCTTTCGCTCCTTGCGCCGCCAGGCCGACATGCCCGCCCCAGCCAGGCAGAGAGCGGGCAGCACGTACTGGCCAATGCTGGCCAACGTCTTCCAAAGGGTTTGGGCGACCATCGCGCTCACTTGCCCAGGCTGGGCTGTGGAGACAACCGCCTGGGATGCAACGCCGTGAAGCAGCATGTAGCTGATCACCCCCAACGTCACCCCTGCCCACCACGGCAGCATCGCAACGAGGTCCATGATGTCCTCCGCAGGACTCGTCTTATTGCGTCTCGCCATCCCTGCTCTCCCCTTACTATTTTGATTATCAGACGCCGATCAGGTCGGGCATCGCTCGGCACATCGGGCACTGAAAAGACAGCTATGCAGCGGGTGCTGTCATTGGCTGCCAGGGATCGGGGTCACGCTGCTGGCCACAAACCAGCCACTGAGTTGAGCCCATGCCGGCGACACCAACGTCCGGTGCGGAGCGCGCAGCGGCCATTCAAGCCGTACTTCAGGAAGTCCCCGGCACAGCGTCGATCGAATGTCGGCTACCCGTACCGGCGAACAGGCGCTCTCGACCCATGGCAGCCGGCCGCGGATTCGAACAAGCCGCTGAAAAGCTGGCACGGCTTCCGCGAACAGCCCAGGCAAGCCAGGCCGCAGATGGTCGAACAGGTGCTGCCGCTTCCTCGAGCCCTGTTCTTCGAGGCCTACCGATCGTCGAATGGCGCGAACACTTCGGCCACCCAGTCCACAAATAGCCGGATCTTGGCACTCAGGTGCCGGTTGCTCGCGTACAGCACGTGGAAGGACTGGCGCGGGCGCGTCCAGTCGTCGAGCAGGCGGGTCAAACGGCCGTTCTCGAGGTGCGGCGCGGCCATGAACTTGAATGCCTGTCCGATTCCCACGCCAGCCAGTAGAGCGCTCAAATGCGCGGTGCTCTCGTTGACGGCCACCTCCACTTGGCCGTGCACCAATATCTGCTCGCCCGTGTTGTGGAATTCGAGCGGGAACGCCCGTCCGGTGAGCGACGAGAAATAGCCGGCAATGGCGTGACCAGGAACGCGGCGCTTGCTCTCGTCCTGCGCCGGCCGGGGCATCAGTTCGGAAGGGTGCTTCGGAACGCCGCGTGCCTTCAGGTAGACCGGGCTTGCACAGGTCACCCAATCCATGTCGGCGATGCGTCGCGCCACAAGCGACGTGTCCGGCAACGGCCCGCCCCGAATCGCGCAGTCCACGCCTTCGCCAACGAGGTCGATCGGACGATCGCTGACGCCGAGATCGACATGCAGATCCGGGTAGCGCGCGCGGAAACCCGGCAGCGCGGGGATGAGGATCATGTTGGCAACTACCGAGCCGACGTCAACCCGGATGCGCCCACGCGGCTGGGCGCGCGTGCGCGAAGCGCTTTCGTCCATCTCGTCGAGTTCGCCGATCAGTCGGGTGGCCCGCTCGTAGTAGGCCGCGCCCTCCGGCGTCACGCTGAGGCGTCGCGTGGTCCGATGCAGAAGCTTCGTTCCCAAGTGGCGCTCCAGATCCTGGACAAGCTTGGTCACCGTGGGTCGCGGAATGTTCATTGTGTCGGCGGCGCGCGAGAAAGCCCCGGATTCGGCGATCCGCACGAAGACGCGCAGCGCCAGCAGTTGGTCCATAGCGTTGGCCTTGGGTTGTTTCGCCCCCATTATTCAAGCACATGAAATAAGAAGTGCAAATCCGGATCTTTATTCCTACCCATGACATTCGTAAGCTTCGCTCACCCTCTCAACACAGGAGCACGACATGGGAAACAAACTCGCCGGCAAGGTTGCCGTCATCACCGGTGGCACCACCGGCATCGGTCTGGCAGCCGCCAAGACCTTCGCGTCCGAAGGCGCGTTCGTCTACATCACAGGACGGCGTCAGGCCGAGCTGGATGCGGCCGTCGCCGCCATCGGGCAGAACGCCCAGGGTGTGCGAGCCGACTCGACGAAGCTGGGCGAACTGGACAAGCTCTACGACCTTGTGTGGACACAGCATGGCCGCGTTGACGTGCTGTACGCGAACGCAGGCGGGGGCGAGATGCTGCCGCTGGGCGCAATCACCGAAGAGCATTTCGACCAGACCTTCGAACGCAATGTGAAGGGCGTCGTGTTCACGGTGCAGAAGGCGTTGCCTTTGCTGGAGAAGGCAACACGCGGCGCCTCCGTCATCCTGGCCGGCTCGACGACCAGCGTGAAGGGCACTGCCAACTTCAGCATTTACAGCGCGACCAAGGCCGCGGTGCGCAACCTCGCCCGCAGTTGGGTTCTGGACTTGAAGGGCCGTGCAATTCGCATCAACACCCTGTCGCCAGGGCCGATCCACACGCCCGGCCTGGTCGAACTCGCAGGGCCCGAGGCCGCGCAGCAGCAGGGCCTCCTCGACTACCTGGCCGCACAGGTGCCGATCGGCCACGTCGGACAGCCTGACGACGTCGCCAGGGCGGCGCTGTTCCTCGCTTCCGACGATTCGTCGTTCATCACCGGCATCGAACTGTTCGCCGATGGTGGCATGGCGCAGGTCTGAACTGCCCATCGACGAGCCCCTCACCTGTCAAGGAAAGTCTCATGACAACCGCACTCGAACTGCTTCAGGCCTATCAAGACAATGTCCGCACGCCTGCCGCCGCCGCGGCGCTTTTCGCGGACGACGGCGTCCTTGAACTGCCGACGGTCCAGGCGCATGCCCGCGGCCCCGCGGCCGTCGAGGTCCTGCTCTCCGGCCTGCTGGCCAAGGTACCCGACTTCCGCTTCAAGGACTTTAGGGTCTGGATCGACACGCCCGACAAGGTCTTCGGCGAATACTCGGTCGAGGCGATGGTGGTCGACACCGGCAAGATGTACCGGCAGACCTATGCCGGCGTGCTCATCGCGGAGGGCGGCAAGATCAAGTTGCTGCGCGAGGCACTTGACACCGCGGCTGCTGCGCGCGCGTTCAGCAAGGATTGAACGTGCAGCCGAGCTGGCGCCGTCAAGCGCTCGGCCCGGCCTTTCAGCGAGAGATCGGGCCGAGCCGCAGCAGGCTCTCCGCCGTCGACACGAGGTCTTCATTCGGCCGCGGATACCAACCACGTCGCAGACATCCACGATGCCGAGCGAGATATGCGGCAAGCCCGGCATGGTTCCCTCCAGCATGCGCTTGGCGATGGCGATGGAAGACGAGGCATCGGGACCGAGTGCCGACCCGAAGATGCCGACCTGATGGTTGACCAGATTGATCGTTTTAGTACACTTGGTAAATGGCAAGCAAATCAAGCGAAGCACCTCAGTCGGCGGCGGAGGCCCGGAGGAACTCGATCCTCGACGCCGCCGTCAAGGAGTTCGGACGGCACGGATACCGGAAGACCTCGATCGAGGATCTGGCCGCTGCCGCCGACATATCCAAGCAGGGTCTCTACCTGCACTTCGCGGGGAAGAACGAGGTCTTCCTCGCCGCGATGCAGAAGTACCTCGACGACTGCATGGCCTTGGTGGACAAGGCGCTCGGCCGGACCGACCTGTCGCTGGTCGACCGCCTGACGGCGGCGCTGGATGCCTGGTTCGGAAGGCACCTGGCCACATTCAGTCCCGCGTCGTTCGACGTCATTGTGACGGGCGATCAGCTGTCTCCTGCCGCGGTCGAGGAGGTTAAGGGCGCGTTCATGAAGCGCATCGCCGGAGCGCTGGCCGCGTCGCCTGAATTCACGACGTCCGGTGCGAACCGCTCGGCAAAAGAGGTGGCGCAGGTGCTGTTCCTCTGCGGTCTCACGTGGAAGGAGGGTTCGCCCTCTCCGCGCGAATTCTCGGAGCGCCTTCGGCTCTGTGTTCGAGTCTGCTGTCACGTGAAGAAGTGAGGGATCCGATGGGCATGGGCAAGATTCTCGTCACTGGCGGCTCCGGCTTCCTCGGTAGCCACTGCATCGAGCAACTCCTCCAGAGCGGGCACGAAGTGCGTACGACCGTGCGCTCGGAAAGCCGGCGGGCACTCGTTCGCTCCATGGTGGGTCAAGGCAGGCCCCATGCCGATGACCGACTGGGCTTCGCGATGGCCGACCTGCAACGGGACGAAGGCTGGGCCGATGCGGTCAAGGACTGCGAGGTCGTCCTCCACGTCGCGTCCCCCTTCCCGCCCGCCGCACCGGAGCATGAAGACGACCTTGTCGTCCCCGCCCGCGAGGGCACTCTGCGCGTGCTGACCGCCGCACGAAACGCCGGAGTGAGGCGGGTCGTCCTCACATCTTCCTTCGCCGCGATCGGCTACGGCCACGGGCGTGCCGGCCAAGCCCTCGACGAGACGTCCTGGACTCACCTCGATGCGAGTTCCAGCGCCTACGTCAAGTCCAAGACCTTGGCCGAAAAGGCGGCCTGGAACTTTGTCGCCACCGAAGGGCGGGGCATGGAGGTGTCGGTGATCAATCCAGTGGGAATCTTCGGCCCCGTTCTCGGGGCCGACTACTCGTCGTCGATCTCCTTGGTCAAGCACATGCTCGAGGGCCGGATCAGCGCTTGTCCCAAGGTGTGTTTCGGCGTAGTGGATGTGCGCGACGTCGCAGACCTCCACATCCGGGCCATGACTCACCCGAAGGCGTCCGGCGAGCGCTTTCTCGCTTCGGCCGGCGACTGCGTGTCGATGCTCCAGGTCGCTGCCATGCTCCGCGGGCGCTTCGGCGAAGTCGCGGCCAAGGCGCCCACCAGGGAGCTTCCCGACTGGTTGGTGCGCGTCGCCGCGCTCTTCAAGCCGGAGCTCAGGCAGGTTCTCCCAGAGTTGGGCAAGGACAAGCACATCTCGAACCGGAAGGCCCGCCAACTGCTGGACTGGGCACCACGCAGCAGCGAAGACGCCGTGGCCTCTGCGGCGCAGAGCCTGCTGTCCAGAGGGCTCGTGGCCAGCAGCCCACCGCCCTGAGCCTCACCGTACCCCAGTAAGCCCAACTCCCGGGCTCCGTCCATGACCCTCGATCCGCGTCAACCCGACCTCACCATGAAAACTGCACTCGACCTCCTCAAGGCCTATACCGACAACGCACGGAACCCGGCCGCCGCCGGTGCGCTCTTCGCCGACGATGGCGTACTGGAACTTCCGACGATCAAGGTGCATGTCACCGGACCTGTCGGAGTCGAAGGACTCCTGACCGGCCTACTGAAGCGTGTGCCTGATTTCAGGTTCAAGGAATTCAAGTCGTTCATCGACACGCCCGACAAGGCATTCGCTGAGTATTCGGTCGAAGCGTTGGTGCCCGACACCGGCAAGGTGTACCGCCAGACCTATGCCGGCGTGTTGATCGCGGAGAACGGCAGGATCAAGCTGCTGCGCGAAGCACTCGACACCGCAGCAGCTGCCGCCGCATTCAAGAAGGATTGAGGGCCCATCATGTCCGATCTCTTGAAAAGGCTGTCCGCCGAAAGAATTTCACGCCGCGATGCGGTTCTCGGCATCGCGCGCGGTGCCTCGGCTGCTGCGTTTACAACGAGCTTTCTGGCCCAGGCGACCGAGTTCGCCGGCCAGAGTGCCGCTGCGCAAGAAGCGATCAGGCCATTTCGGGTCGCCGTGCCACAAACCGACATTGACGACCTGAAGCGCCGCTTGGCCATGATGCGTTGGCCCGAGCGTGAAACGGTTTCCGATTGGTCGCAAGGCGTGCCCCTGGACACCGCGAAGCAGGTGATCAATTATTGGCACGACAAGTACGACTGGCGAAGGTTCGAGCGCCAGATCAACGGCTACCCGCAGTTCAGGACGCGCATTGACGACCTCGACATCCACTTCATCCATGTGAAGTCGAAGCATCCGGGCGCGCTGCCCGTCATCATGAGCCACGGCTGGCCGGGCTCGGTGGTCGAATTTCTCAAGGTGATTGGCCCCCTGACGGACCCGACTGCGTACGGCGGCCGCACTGAAGATGCGTTCGACGTCATCATTCCCAGCCTCCCGGGGTTCGGATGGTCGGGCAAGCCCACCGATACGGGCTGGGACGTCGTCCGCACGGCCAAGGCCTGGGGTGTCCTGATGAAGCGCCTGGGCTATGCCCGCTGGGTTGCCCAAGGCGGCGACTGGGGATCCGGTGTGACCCACGCGCTCGGCCATGTCAAGCCCGAGGGGTTGGTGGCCGCGCACGTGAACTGGGCCTTCGTCTTCCCGGACAAGCTGCCGGTGGACCCGACAGCGGACGAGCGATACGCCATGGATCGTGCCGCGCAGTTCACGGGCGACTGGGCCGGCTACTTCAGGGAGCAGGCGACCCGCCCGCAGACCATCGGCTACCCGCTGGCAGACTCGCCGGGCGGCTTGGCCCTCTGGATCTACGAGAAGTTCCAAGCATGGACGGACAATCCCGGCAGCGTCGACAAGGTGCTCACGATGGACGAAATGCTCGATGACATCTCGGTCTACTGGTTCACCGCCACGGCGGCCTCGTCCGCGCGCTTCTACTGGGAGAACACGCGCAAGGGCTCCGCCAGTTTCAACGCCGGTGTCATCGACCTGCCGATGGCGGCCACCATGTTTCCCAAGGAGATCTTCACGACACCGAAATCGTGGGCGGAGGCGCACTGGCCCCACCTCATCTACTGGAACAAGGTGGACCGCGGCGGTCACTTTGCAGCTTTCGAACAGCCGACGATCTTCACCGAAGAGCTACGCAAGGCGTTCAGGACGGTTCGCGCGTGATGCGGGCGGTCGCGGGGGCGGCACGCGCCGACGTCCATCCACGCGAAGAGAAAGCCGCGCTTGGCCAGTTGATGCTGAGACCTATTCGAATCTCTCCTGCTGGAACAACGTTCCCAAGGGAGGCCACTTCCCCGCGATGTAGCAGCCCATGCTGTTCGTCGCGGAGACGCGAAGCGCACTGCGCCAATTCCGCTAGCGCCGAACTCTCTCGATGTCGCCCGTCAAGCGGACGGCTCTCCGAGAGGGACAGTTCCACCAATTGATCCACAACTCATCACGAGGACAAGAAATGGCAAAAGTACTGGTTCTCTACTACTCGAGCTACGGCCACGTCGAGGCCCTGGCAAACTCAGTCGCTGATGGCGCCCGTAGCGCAGGCGCGACCGCAACTGTCAAGCGCGTTCCCGAACTTGTTCCGGACGAAGTCGCGACGGCCAGCCACTTCAAGTTGAACCAAACGGCTCCGATTGCGAGTCCGAACGAGCTCGCGGACTATGACGCGATCATCGTGGGCACTCCCACCCGATTCGGCAACATGGCAGCCCAGATGAAGAACTTCCTCGATCAAACCGGAGGACTTTGGTTCGCCGGCAAGCTGATCGGCAAGGTCGGTTCGGTCTTTGCATCTACGGCCACTCAGCACGGCGGCCAAGAGTCGACGATCTTGTCAACACACACCGTCATGCTGCATCACGGCATGATCATCGTCGGCCTTCCATATGCCGCCAAAGGCCAGATGCGCCTGGACGAGATCACCGGTGGCAGCCCTTACGGCGCGTCGACCATCGCGGGCGGTGACGGCTCAAGACAACCCAGCGCGAACGAGTTGGAGTTGGCGCAATTCCAGGGTCGGCACGTCGCCGAGATCACACAGCGCCTGACACGGACCGCCTGAACGGTCGAGCGATCAAGGAAGGACCAGCGAGGTCATTGGAGTAGGCGATGTTGACTCGAACGTCGCTTGCCCGTTGGCAATGAGCGAGATTTGTGCCAGACCCGAATCGGAGGGTTGCCTGGTCCTTCGCATGCTCGCATCACTCTGCGCGTCAGGCGTTCTGCAGGTTGAATCGCCCCGGGGTGATTCAGGTTGCCTGCCTTGGGTGTGATTTGATTCGCGGCCGCAATCAACCCGGTCTCGCTGAGGACAACCGTTAAAGAGAAGTGCTTCTCAAGGACTTCGCGTTGAAGCCAACGCCGATATGGGTGGCGTACGGCAACGATCCACCCCGATCCCCAGACATCTACAAGACCGCGGCGGGGATCGATCGGTAGTCAATCACCAAGGAAGAATGCCATGTCAGATCGTATCCACGAACTCCTGCACCGCAACCTTCAGGAGGTCTTCGGCGAAGGCGATGCGACGTGCCGTCGTGCAGCGATCAAGGATTTCTATACTGAAGACTGCGCGCTCTACGTTCCCCCGGGAGTATTCATCGGGCACGACGCCCTCGACAAGTTCGCCGGAGACCTTCGCGCGACGCACCCGCACTTTTCCTATACGCCGGACGGTGAACCTCAGGCTCTCCACAACGCCGGCCGCATTGCTTGGAGTTCCGGCGTGAAGGGCGAGGAGCCGGATTACACGGGCCTGGATGTCATCATCGTTCGCGATGGGAAGATTGCCGCGCTCTACGTCTTCCTGGATTCGATGCCTACCTGAAAGCGGCCCTCCGCCACCGCCAGTTCACGGCCCTTCGAAGCTGACACTGACCCGAACATCGTCGCCGGCCTTGGTGGCCCCGGTCGCCAGTTCCGCTGAGAGGCTGGTCCTGAAAGTGCAGCGGTCATTCCACGATCAACTGGTCGAATGACAGCTGCTCCAGGCAGCGGTCGCAGGACCGCGGAAATCGAGCGACTGCAGCCAGTCTGGAGCGGAAGTTGGCGCAGGCGAGCTGCTGATAGGGCCCGAGCGCCTGCACTAGTCCCACATCGCTCGGAGCTTTGCGCCGACATCGACCTTCAGCACATCGGAAGCGATGCGGGCATCGCCTCGCACCGTGACGGGCACTACCTGCTCGAACAGTCTGGCCACCTTGCCCGGAATGAAGCGTGTCAGCGTCGCGTTGATGTAGCTGTCCCCTCCCCGCCTCTGCTGGCGCACGTAGAAGCGCTGTGGCGTGATGAGTGCCAGATGGTGCTTGGCGCGAGTCATCGCGACGTAGAGCAAGCGCCGCTCTTCTTCGATATCTTCCTCGCGTCCCGTCGCCATGTCCGAGGGCATGCAGCCGTCGACCACGTTGAGCACGTAGACCGCGTTCCATTCCTGCCCCTTGGCCGAATGGATGGTCGAGAGGATCAGGTAGTCCTCGTCGAGGTGCGGCGCTCCGGATTCATCGCTGCTGGCCTCGGGCGGGTCGAGCGTCAGTTCCGTCAAGAAGCGTTCGCGGCTACCGTAGCCCTCGGCGATTCACCATGCTCGACAAGGCGCCAGGCGCGCGCAAGCAACAGCCGAGCTTCCGTCAGCGACAAGCTCATGCCGTAGTCGAGGTCGTCGGGATTGCGACCGCGCTTCGCGCCGATGTCAGGGTCGTAGCGACCGATCACGAGCGTCTCACGTCGACCGCTCATCCGGTAGTCGTATCGAAAGGACAGTGCGCCGGCGGGAGAGACGGCGACGTACATCCCATCTCGGTCCGTCACCTTGTATGTCTTGTCCCGCGGCTTCAATCCTCTGAGCTTGAGATCAGTGAGGTCCGTCCTTCGAGCTGCGCCACCCGCAGCAGATTCAGTGGTGGCTGCTATGTTGGTCTCCGTGCCATCGATAGATACCGTCAGCCCCTCTGACGGTACATTCGCAAGCGGCGCAGAGTACCAACTTTCAGACCGTCGCCAATACCGACTTCAAGGCACCGCTCAAGCCGGCCTTCGATGAACGATCAACGCACATAAGCCCTTGATATCACTCAGGAAATCCAACGGATCGTGAGCAGTCGAAGACCACTCCGATCAGCCCCGAATCATTCCCACTCGATCGTCGCCGGCGGCTTGCTCGACACGTCGTAGGTCACGCGGTTGATCCCGCGCACCTCGTTGATGATCCGCCCCGACACCTTCTTCAGCAGGCTGTACGGCAGCTCGGCCCAGTCGGCGGTCATGAAGTCGCTGGTCTGCACCGCGCGCAGCGCGACCACGTAGTCGTAGGTGCGGCCGTCGCCCATCACGCCGACGCTCTTCACCGGCAGGAACACCGTGAAGGCCTGGCTCGTCAGCTCATACCAGGTCTTGCCGGTCTCGGCATCGCGCGTGTTGCGCAGCTCTTCGATGAAGATCGCATCGGCGCGGCGCAGCAGGTCGGCAAACTCCTTCTTCACCTCGCCGAGGATGCGCACGCCCAGCCCCGGGCCCGGGAACGGGTGGCGATACACCATCTCGGGCGGCAGGCCGAGCGCCACGCCCAGCTCGCGCACCTCGTCCTTGAAGAGCTCGCGCAACGGCTCCAGCAGCTTCAGCCCCAGCGTCTCGGGCAGACCGCCGACGTTGTGGTGGCTCTTGATCGTCACCGCCTTCTTCGTCTTGGCGCCGCCGCTCTCGATCACGTCCGGATAGATCGTGCCCTGGGCCAGCCACTTGGCGCTCTTCAGCTTCTTCGCCTCGGCCTGGAACACCTCGACGAACTCGCGGCCGATGACCTTACGCTTGGCCTCGGGATCGGTCACGCCCTTCAGGTGGCCGAGGAATTGGTCGCTCGCATCGACATGGATCACCTTGGCATGCAGCCGGCCGGCAAACATCTCCATCACCATGCGGCCTTCGTCGAGCCGCAGCAGGCCGTGGTCGACGAACACGCAGGTCAGCTGGTCGCCGATCGCACGGTGGATCAGCGCCGCGGCCACGCTCGAATCGACACCGCCCGACAGCCCCAGGATCACCTCTTCGCTGCCCACCTGCTCGCGGATGCGCGCCACCGCTTCGGTGATGTAGTCGCCCATCACCCAGTCGGGTTTCGCCTTCGCGATGTCGAGCACGAAGCGGTTCAGCAGCTCGCGGCCCTTCACCGTGTGCGTGACCTCGGGGTGGAACTGCACGCCGTAGTAGCCGCGCGATTCGTCGGCCATGCCGGCGATGGGGCAGCTCGGCGTCGACGCCATCAGCTTGAAGCCGGGCGGCAGCGCGGTGATCTTGTCGCCGTGGCTCATCCACACCTTCAGCATGCCGTGGCCTTCGGCCGTGCTGAAGTCTTCGATGTCCTTCAGCAGCGCGGTGTGGCCATGCGCCCTCACCTCGGCATAGCCGAACTCGCGGTGCGTGCTGGCCTCGACCTGGCCGCCTTGCTGCACCGCCATCGTGAACATGCCGTAGCAGATGCCGAGCACCGGCACGCCCAGGTCCCACACCGCCTGCGGCGCGCGCAGCTCGTGCTCTTCGTAGGTGCTGGCGTGGCTGCCCGACAGGATGATGCCCTTGGGCGCGAACTCGCGGATGAACGCGTCGCTGACATCGTTCGGGTGGATCTCGCAGTACACGTGGGCCTCGCGCACGCGGCGCGCAATCAGCTGCGTGACCTGGGAGCCGAAATCGAGGATGAGGATCTTGTCGTGCATGGTGGGGCAGGTGTCAGGTGTCATCAGCCGGCGCTGGTGGAAGCGGCCGGCGTGGTCAACAGGGTCTGGCGGGAAAAATGGCGGATCGCGACGACGGTGGCCACCGCCAGCAACGCGCTGCAGAAGAAGAACGGTGCGCCGACACGCCAGTCGTTGTGCGGCAGGTGCGAGACGATGCCCAGCAGCGGCGCACCGATCACCGGCGCGATCACCGCCGTGAGACTGGTCAGCGCGGCCATCGCGCCCATGGTCTGGCCCTGCGTGCGCGGGTCGGCGGCGTTCGAGACGATGCTCTGGATGGCCGCGGCCACCGTGAAACCGAACAGGTTGAAGCCGATCACCGCGTACATCATCCAGCCCTCGGTCGCGAGCGCCCAGCCCAGGTTGGCCAGCGTGCTCGACACCAGGCCGATGGTGGCCAGCCGCGTCGCGCCGAAGCGCTTCAGCAGCCGCTGCAGCAGCATGCCCTGCACGATGGCCGAGGCCACGCCGACGGTGAACAGCGACCAGCCGTTCTCGCGCGGGCCCCATTCGAAGCGCAGCCCGGTGTACAGCACCCACGAGGTGTGCAACACGAACTGCGCCAGCGTGCACAGGCCCGACACCGCGATCAGGCCGCCCACGCCCTTCAGGCTGCCCAGGTGCATCAGCGCGGCCACCGGGTTCAGCGAACGCATCGAAGCCTTGTTGCGGCGCTCGGGCGGCAGCGATTCGGGCAGCACGAACCAGCCGTAGACCAGGTTCACCAGCGCCAGCGTGCCGGCCGCGAAGAACGGGTAGTGGATGTCGATGGCGCCGAGCAGCCCGCCCATCACCGGCCCGAGGATGAAGCCGATGCCGAACATCGCACCCAGCTGGCCGAAGCGCTTGGCACGGTCTTCAGGTGGCGTGATGTCGGCCACGTAGGCGTTGGCCACCGCCGCGTTCGCCTGCAGCGCACCGCTGACCAGCCGCACCGCGACCAGCACCCACAGTTGCGTCGCGAGCGCGGTCGCGAAGAAGCTGAAGGCGAAGCCGCAGAAGCCGAGCAGCAGCACCGGCCGGCGGCCGTAACGGTCGGACAGCGCCCCTAGCACCGGCGAGCTGAAGAAGTTCGCGAAGCCGAAGGTGAACGCGACTGCCCCGTACCAGAACGCCTGCTCGGCCGGGTTGGCGGTGAAGCCCCCGACCAGCACCGGAAGCACCGGCACGATCAGGCCGATCGCCATCATGTCGATCAGCACCGTCAGCAGGATGAAGCGCATCGCCGCCGGGCGGCCGGTGGGCGGCTGCGCAGGCGGGGTCGTGGGACTCGTCGTCAAGGTCGCTGGCGCCCGGCGTGCGGGCGTCACTCCATGCGGTAGTTGGGGGCTTCCTTCGTGATCTGCACGTCGTGCACGTGGCTCTCGCGGATGCCGGCCGACGTGATCTCGACGAACTCGGCGCGGTCGCGCATGTCGTCGATCGTCGGGCAGCCGCAGTAGCCCATCGAGGCGCGCAGGCCGCCGGCCATCTGGAACACGATGCTGACCATCGAGCCCTTGTACGGCACGCGGCCTTCGATGCCTTCCGGAACCAGCTTGTCGGCGTTCGGGTTGGCGCCGGTGTTGTCCTGGAAGTAGCGGTCGGCCGAGCCTTGTTGCATGGCACCGATCGAGCCCATGCCGCGGTAGCTCTTGTAGCTGCGGCCCTGGAACAGCACGATCTCGCCCGGCGCCTCTTCGGTGCCGGCGAACATGCCGCCCATCATCACGGTGCAGGCGCCGGCGGCGATCGCCTTGGCGATGTCGCCCGAGTAGCGCACGCCGCCGTCGGCGATCAGCGGAACGCCGGTGCCTTTCAGCGCGGTGGCCACGTTGTCGATCGCGGTGATCTGCGGCACGCCGACACCGGCGACGATGCGCGTGGTGCAGATCGAGCCGGGGCCGATGCCGACCTTGACGCCGTCGGCGCCGGCCTCGACCAGCGCCAGCGCCGCCGCGCCGGTGGCGATGTTGCCGCCGATCACGTCGATCTGCGGGTAGTGTTTCTTGACCCAGCGCACCCGGTCGATCACGCCGGCGCTGTGGCCGTGCGCGGTGTCGACGACGACCGCGTCGACGCCGGCCCGCACCAGCAGTTCGAGGCGCTCTTCGGTGTCTTCGCCGACGCCCACCGCCGCGCCGACGCGCAGCTTGCCGTGCGAATCGCGCGCGGCGTTCGGGAAGTTGGTCTGCTTGGTGATGTCCTTGACGGTGAACAGGCCGCGCAGCTCGAAGGCGTCGTTGACGACGACCACGCGCTCGAGCTTGTGCTTGTGCATCAGCGCCTTGGCGTCGGCGAGCGAGGCGCCGTCGCGCACCGTGATCAGCCGCTCGCGCGGGGTCATGATCTCGCGCACCGGGATGTCCATGCGGGTCTCGAAGCGCAGGTCGCGGCCGGTCACGATGCCGACCACCTTGCCGTCTTCGAGCACCGGGAAGCCCGAGATGCCGTGCTGGCGCGACAGGTTGATCACGTCGCGCACCGGCACGCCGGGCGAGATGGTGATCGGGTCGCGCAGCACGCCCGATTCATAGCGCTTGACCCGCGCCACCTCGGCAGCCTGCTGCTTCGGCGAGAGGTTCTTGTGGACGATCCCGATGCCGCCCTCCTGCGCGATCGCGATCGCGAGGCGTGCTTCCGTCACGGTGTCCATCGCGGCGGACACGAGCGGAAGGTTCAGGCGGATGTTGCGGGAGAGCTGGGTCGCGAGCGAGGTGTCGCGGGGAAGAACCTGGGAGAAGGCCGGCACCAACAACACATCGTCGAAGGTGAGCGCTTTGCCAAGAAGGCGCATGAGAAAGACTCCTGACGCAAAAGCGAATTATACGGATGTCAGACGGACCCTTCACGGCAGCGGTTCTGACGCGCGAGAGCGTGGGGCCGATGCGTGCCAAGCCAAAGCGGTAATAGTTCACGGCCTTCCTCGGCCAACCGGGCGTCGCCATACAAAAGGTGACAGAGCATCGCGCCTGCACACATGTCACGGCGACTACACTTTCGGCCATGCAATTTCTTCCTTCCCGCACGTCCGCCAGGCTGGGTGCCTGTGCCCTCCTCGCCCTGTTGTCGATCGGCCTGCACAACGCCGCATTCGCCCAATGGAAGTGGCGTGACGGCAAGGGTCATGTGCAGTACAGCGACATCCCGCCTCCGGGTAGCGTCGCCGAACAGGACATCCTGCAGCGCCCGGCCGGCAGCGCCCGCCGCGCGCCGATGCAGGGCACACCGGCAGCCGAAGCGGCGCCGGCATCCGCTGCAGCCAGCGGCCCGAAGCTGGTCGACTCGGAACTCGAGGCCAAGCGCCGCAAGGCCGAGCAGGACGAAGCGGCCAAGCGCAAGGCCGAGGAAGACAAGCTCGCCGCCGCACGCGCCGAGAACTGCACCCGTGCCAAGGGCCAGTTGAGGGCATTGGAAGACGGCATGCGCATGGCGCGCACCAATGCCAACGGCGAACGCGAGATCCTCGACGACAAGGCCCGCGCCGACGAAACCAAGCGCACGCGCGACATCATCACGTCGGACTGCAAGTGAACAGCGGCCAGGGCTAGCGCTTCGAACGCTGGCGCCTCGCCTCCTTGGGATCGACGCGCAACGCGCGGTAGACCTCCACCCGGTCGCGATCCCGCAGCCCATCGGACAGCTCGCGCAGGTGGCCCCACACGCCGATCCGGCAGTGCGTCAGGTCCAGGCCCGAGCTGGCCTCCAGCACCCCCGCCTGCCGCAGCGCATCGTGCACGGTGCTGCCGGCCGGCAGCTGCAGCGGCACCACCCTCACCTCGCCCGCCTGCGGGCTCCAGGCCACTTCGATGGCGAGCAGCGCTGCGGGTCCGCCGGGCTCAGCGGGCGCCATGCACCTGCTCCGCCCGCTTGACGAAGGAATCCACCAGCGTGTTGGCGATGCGGTCGAACACCGGGCTGATCACCATCTCGAGCGCCCCGTTGGCGAATTCATAGCGCAGCTCGAACTCGATCTTGCAGGCGGCCTGGCCGTCCTTTCCTGGTGCCGCCAGCGGCAGGAAGCGCCAGGTGCCGTCGAGCGTCGAGAACGGTCCGTCGACCAGCGTCATGTGGACGCTCTCGTCGGGCACGTGGGCGTTGCGGGTGGTGAAAGCCTGGCCGACACCGGCGAACGACAGCTGGAGCCGGGCGGTCACGCCGCCGGCGTCCTCGCTCAGCACCTCGGCGCGTTCGCACCACGGCAGGAACTGCGGATAGCTCGGGATATCGGTCACGAGCGAGTACATCTCGTGCGGCGAATACCAAAGGAGGACGGACTTCTTGACATGCTTCATACAATCGCCGGATTGTATTGAGCGCCACGCGCCTCATCTGGACGCCATGTCGATTGCCGAAAACCGCCGAGCCCATCACGACTACCACCTCGAGGAACGCTACGAGGCCGGCATGGTGCTG
This sequence comes from Rhizobacter sp. OV335, assembly GCF_900142965.1. GTDB lineage: Bacteria > Pseudomonadota > Gammaproteobacteria > Burkholderiales > Burkholderiaceae_C > Rhizobacter. Next base: position 12,037 of record NZ_FRCQ01000046.1, on the reverse strand, counting down.
CACGGCTGGGAGATCAAGGCGATCCGCGCCGGCCAGGTGCAGCTGACCGACGGCTACGTGCTGATCCGCGACGGCGAGCTCTACCTGATCGGCTGCCGGATCAATGCGCTGCGCAGCGCGTCGACCCATGTCAGCCCCGAGGCCGACCGCACGAAGAAGCTGCTGATGCGCAAGGAAGAGATCAAGCGCCTGGTCGGCAAGGTCGAGCAGCGCGGCTTCACGCTGGTGCCGCTGAACCTGCACTACAAGGGCGGCCTGGTGAAAGCCGAGATCGCGCTGGCCAAGGGCAAGGCCGAGCACGACAAGCGCCATGCCGAGAAGGAGAAGGACTGGGAGCGCGAGAAGGGCCGCCTGATGCGGCACAAGGTGTCGGCGCCGACGAAGGACTGAGGTTCAGCCCGGCTTCAGCGCCCCGAGCGCCTGCTCGCAGTCGGCGATCAGGTCGTCCACCGCCTCCAGCCCCACCGAGAAGCGCAGCAGCGTGCCCTTCCAGGCCGGCGTGGCGCGGATCGCCGACAGCTCGTACGGCACCACCAGGCTGACCGGTCCGGCCCACGAGTAGCCGATCTTGTGCAGCCGCAGCGCATCGACGACGGCATCGACCTGCGCGGTCGAATACCGCTCGTCGAACACCACCGAGAACAGCCCCGCCGCACGCGTGCACAGCGCCTGCCAGGCTGCATGCCCCGGCGATGACGGCAGCGCCGGGTGCAGCACCTGCGCCACCTCGGGCCGCGCCGCCCACCAGTGCGCGAGCGTGCGGCCGGCGCGGTCCTGCGCGTCGTAGCGCAGCGCGAGCGACGGCAGCGAGCGCAGCACGAACTCGACATCGTTCGCGCCGACGCCCCAGCCCATGCGCATGTGCGCGAACTTCAGCTTCAGGTGCAGCGGCTCGTCGCGCGTGGTCACCGACCCCATCAGCACGTCGGCGCCGCCGGACGGGTATTTGGTCAGCGCCTGGATCGAGATGTCGACGCCGAGCGCGAACGGATCGAAGGCCAGCCCCGCGCCCCAGGTGTTGTCGAGCGCACAGGTCAAGCCGGCGTCGCGGGCGATCCTGATCAGCGCCGGCAGGTCGGGGAACTCCATCGTCACCGAGCCAGCCGCCTCTAGCCACACCAGCTTCGTCGCCGGGCCGATCGCGGCCTGCAGCGAGGCCGGGTCCATCGCATCGTAGAAGCGGTGCGCGATGCCCCAGCGCGCCAGCTCGTTGCGGGCCAGTTCCTTGTTGGGGCCATAGGCGTTGTCGGGGATCAGCAGCTCGTCGCCGGTCTTCAGCAAGGCCATGTCGACCAGCGTGATCGCCGACAGCCCGCTCGGCACCAGCAGTGTGTGCAGGCCGCCCTCGAGCGTCGCGATGCGCTCTTCCAGCGTGAAGCTGGTCGGCGTGCCGTGCAGGCCGTAGGTGTAGCCGGTCTTCTCGCGCCAGGTGCGCGCACGCAGCGCGGCGGTGCTCGGGAAGATCACCGTCGACGCCTTGTGCACGCCCGGTGCCACGGCGCCGAACCCGCCCGGCGGCACGTAGGGGTGGTGGATCAGCGCGGTGCGTTGATCCGGCTTGTCGTCGGCCGCCATCTCAGATCGGTTGCGCGACGAGGTCGTGGCCTTGCGTGCCGACGATGCGCGCCTTCGTGAACTCGCCGACCTTCAGCGTCTTCGAGGCCTTCTCCGGCGGCAGCAGCTTCACCACGCCGTCGATCTCGGGCGCATCGGCATAGCTGCGGCCGACGCCGCCCTTGCGGCCGAGCGCCGGGGCCGAATCGACCAGCACCTGCATCGTCGCGCCGACACGCTCGCGCAGCTTGGCGGCCGACACCTCTTCGGCCACCGCCATGAAGCGCGCGCGGCGCTCCTCGCGCAGCTCGGCCGGCACCGCGTCGGGCAGCGCATTGGCCGTCGCGCCCGCCACCGGCGAATAGGCGAAGCAGCCGGCGCGGTCGATGCGCGCCTCACGCATGAAATCGAGCAGGTGCTCGAACTCGGCTTCGGTCTCGCCGGGGAAGCCCGCGATGAAGGTGCTGCGCACCACCAGCTCGGGGCAGATCTCGCGCCAGCGCTGCAGGCGGTCGAGGTTCTTCTCGCCGTTGGCCGGGCGCTTCATGCGCTTCAGCACGTCGGGGTGCGAATGCTGGAACGGCACGTCGAGGTAGGGCAGCACGCGGCCCTGGGCCATCAGCGGCAGCACCTCGTCGACATGCGGATACGGGTACACGTAATGCAGCCGCACCCAGGCGCCATGGCGCTCGGCCAGCTCGCCGAGCTTCTCGCACAGGTCGAGCATGCGGGTGCGCACCGGCTTGCCGTCCCAGAAGCCGGTGCGGTATTTCACGTCGACGCCGTAGGCGCTGGTGTCCTGGCTGATCACCAGCAGCTCCTTGACGCCGGCTTCGAACAGCCGCTGCGCTTCGCCGAGCACGTCGCCGATCGGGCGCGAGACCAGGTCGCCGCGCATGCTGGGGATGATGCAGAAGCTGCAGCGGTGGTTACAGCCTTCGCTGATCTTCAGGTAGGCGTAGTGGCGCGGCGTCAGCTTGATGCCCTGCGCCGGCACCAGGTCGATGAAGGGGTCGTGCGGCTTGGGCACGTGCAGGTGCACCGCGTCCATCACCTCGTGCGTGGCATGCGGGCCGGTCACGGCCAGCACGCTCGGGTGCATCTGGCGCACCAGGTTGCCGCCGCCGTCGCCGGCCTTGGCGCCGAGGCAGCCGGTCACGATGACCTTGCCATTCTCGGCCAGCGCCTCGCCGATGGTGTCCAGGCTTTCCTTGACGGCGTCATCGATGAAGCCGCAGGTGTTGACGATCACCAGGTCGGCGCCGGCGAAAGTCTTGGAGGTGTCGTAGCCCTCGGCGCGCAGTTGCGTGAGGATCAGCTCGGAATCGGTCAGCGCCTTCGGGCAGCCGAGGGAGACGAAGCCGATCTTGGGGGACGCAGCGGCCGAAGGGGTGGCTGGCGCCAGGGTGTCTTGTGTCATCCGCGGATTTTCGCCGATTGGCGGGTCCCGCGCGTCCGGACGGGTCAGCGGCCGGCTTCCGGGGTGCAATTACTCCTCGAACCGCCCCGTAGTGTCGCGGTCGTGCTCGTAGTGCCTTGCGAGTGGAAACGGCGGCAACCAGGCCTCGCGGCGGACCGTCCAGCACTCGTAGGTGGGGGTCAGCTGGTCCGGCGCATCGAGGGATCCGAGGTTCACCTCGATCTCGTCGCAGCTGCGCGAGAAGACCGACGAGCCGCAGCGGGGGCAGAAGCAGCGCCCGGCGTACTCGTGGGTCTCGCCTTCGACCGCCACCGCCTGCTCGGGGAACATCGCGGCGGCATAGAACAGCGCCCCGTGGTGCTTGCGGCAATCGAGGCAGTGGCACAAGCCGACCCGCCAGGGCCGCCCGGTTGCCACGAATCGAACCTGGCCGCAGAGGCAACCGCCGGTGAACCGGTCATCCATGCCGCACTCAGCGCTTGGGCGGAACGAACCCCGGCATGCCCGGGAAGAGGGCTTCCGCCTGCTTCGCCATCTGTTCGAACATGTGGCGCGACTGCTCGAGGTAGTTGCCCATCACCCCCTGCACGCCGGGCGCCTGCCCGTTCAGGAACTGCGTCCACAGCTCGGGGTTCAGGCCCTTCGACTGCTCGGCGACGCGGGCCTGCATGTCGGTGAAGGCCTGCAGGTTCTTCTCGAGGTAGCTGCCCATCATTCCCTGCATCGAGTGGCCGTAGAACCGGATGATCTGGGCCAGCATCTGCGACGAGAACATCGGCACGCCGCCGGTTTCTTCCTCGAGGATGATCTGCAGCAGGATGCTGCGCGTCAGGTCTTCGGAGGTCTTGGCGTCGCGCACGACGAAATCCTGGGCGGCCAGCACCATCGCCTTCACGTCGGCCAGCGTGATGTAGGTGCTGTTCTGCGTGTCGTAGAGGCGGCGGTTCGGGTACTTCTTCAGCACGCGTGTCGTGCCGCCGGCTTCTTTCGCGCCTCCCTTGGCGGACTCCTTGGCAGACTCTCTGGCAGCGTCGGGGGTGGCGCCTTCCGTCTTGGCGGAAGGGCGGCGAGTCGGGGCCATTCGGAAAACTCCTTGCGGGACCCGGTGGGGTCGCGTGATGGGTCATTGTGCGGGTGCACAACGATTCTAGGAGCGTGCTGCCAGGGCTCGCGAAGGGTTTTCCCGCTCGAAGGCACGACCCTGTCCTACGACTCGCCACGCCCTGCCCTACAGACGGCACGCGATGCGCCGCCTAGTCTGGACGCATGGGTTGCGCGCACCGCGCGGCCGCATCCACCCACCGCTTCGAAAGGACTATCCGATGTCGAACAGCAGCATCCTCGGCGGCGAACGCGCCACCCCCCGCGCGATCGGCCGCGACGTCGACGCGCTCGGCCCGAGCGACAGTTCGGACAGCGGCAGCGACGTGCAAGGCGAGCGCGTGATGCCCACCGATGCCGACAACCCAGGCGAACTCGGCGCACTGCCGGTGAACCGCAACAGCGACAGCGATGCGAGCGGCACCGGCGAGCGCGGCTCGGCCACCGGCGACGGGCGCGACGATGCGGCCGACATCCTGCCCGACCAGCTGGTGGCCAACCCGATGTGGGACACCAATGCGGCAGGCCGGCCGTTCGCATCCGACGACGTCGAAGCGATCGCCGACGACGCGGACGAAGAATCTGACGAAGACGACGTCCGACGCCATTGACGACGCCCGCAGGGGTGCTCAGCCCCCTCGCGTCGCACGCACGAACTCGTCGAGCAAGGCCTGCGCGCCGACCGGCTTGCTGAGCACCCGAAAGCCGGCTGCCGTCGCGTCGTGCACGCGCGTCGCATAGCCGGTCAGCAGCACGACCGGCAGTGCCGGCCAGCGGCGGCGGATCTCGTGGGCGAGCTGGATGCCATCCATGTCGCCCGGCATCGAGACATCCGAGAACACCAGGTCGGGCGCTTCGGCGGCCTGCGCGAGCGCGTCGAGCGCTGCATCGGCCGAGCGCACGCTGTGCACCTGCAACCCGCAGGCCTGCAGCATCTCGGCGGTGGCATCGACAACCTCGTCGTTGTCGTCGACCAGCAGCACGTTGCCGGTGACGGACGCCGGTTCGGCCAGCGACGCCGGCACCGCGTCGAAGACCGCACCCGGACGGGCCGGCAGCCACATCAGGATCGACGTTCCCTGCCCCGGCTCTGAGCGCACCTCGGCACTGCCGCCCGCCTGCACACAGAAGCCCTGCACCTGGCTCAGGCCGAGCCCGCTTCCCTTGCTGGCCGGCTTGGTCGTGAAGAACGGCTCGAACACCTTGGCGAGCAGCGCCGGTTCGATGCCGGTGCCGGTGTCGGTGGCACGGATCAGCACGCGCCCCGGCGCGCCCCCGCCGTCTGTCTCACCCGCCGGCTCCTGGCTCGCTTCGATCGTCAGGCGGCCGCCACCCGGCATCGCGTCCCGTGCGTTCGAGGCCAGGTTGATCAATGCGAGTTCCAGCTCGCCGACATCGACGCGGATCGGGGAAACGTCCGGTGCCACATCGAGCGACAGCGCGACACTGCTGCCGAGCGTCGCCTTCAGCAGCTCGCTCACCGCCGGCAGCCACGTCGCCAGCTCGACCCGCTCCGGCTTCAGCGCCTGGCGCCGCGAGAACGACAGCAGCTGGCGCGTCAGCCGCGCGCCCGAGCCGACTGCGCGCGAGATCGCGCCGATCTGCTTCATCTCGGCCACGTCCGGCCGCAGCTTCTTCACGACGTGCAGGTTGCTGTTGACGATCGCCAGCAGGTTGTTGAAGTCGTGCGCCACGCCGCCGGTCAGCTGCGCCAGCGCCTCCAGCTTCTGCGACTGCAGCGCCGCCTTCTCGGCCTGCGCGCGCTTGCGCGTCTCGGCATGGATCTCGACCGCCATGCGCTGCTCCAGCTGCGTCTTGCGCAGCGCGAGCCAGGCCACGGACACGAGGCCGATCGTCACCGGCAGCGTGATGGCCGCGAGCAGCGCGACGAGGCGCTTCCAGTCGGCAAGGATCGCATCGTCGCGCAGCGAGCTGCTGACGTAGACCGGCAGGTCGCGCACCTGCTGGTAGCTCACGGTGCGCGATGCGCCGTCGAAGCTGGAGCGGAAGCTCAGCACGCCCGCGTGCTCGCCCCGCCGCACCGCGGCGATCACCGGGCTGGCCTCCGGCAGGCGGGCCACCGGGGTCGGCAGTGCCGGCCAACGCGTCAGCAGCGTGCCGTCGGCCTTGAACAGCGTGAAGGTGCTGACGCCGGCTTCTTCCAGCGCGATCGAGCGGTAGAACTCCTCGAACACCGCCGGCTGCAGTGCGATCACGACCACGCCGCCGAAGCCGCCGTCGGCACTCGGGCGGCGCACCGCGATGCTGAGCGCCGGCATGCCGGAGGCGCGGCCGAGCACGATGTCGCCGATGACCAGCCGGTCCTGCGTGGCCTTCATCTGCTGGAAGTAGTTGCGGTCGGCGATCGAGACGCTGCTGGAGCCGACCGGAAACCCGGTGCCCACCAGGTGATGTCCCTGCGCATCCCACACCGAGATCGAGCGCACGCCCGGGATGCCGGTGCTGGTGTCCATCAGCCGCGTGCGCAGCGCTGCCTCGTTGGCCCGCACCTCGTCGTCGGGTACGCCGACGAAGCGCAGCGACTTCTCGGCGATCTCGCGCGACGCGTCGAAGATGCGCTGCGCATGCCGCGCCGCCACGTCGCTGGTGCGAACCAGCGTGTTGCGGCCGTCATCGGCGGCCGCGCGCCAGGCCCACCAGCTCACCGCGATGAAGCCGGCCAGCGGCACGATCGCCGCCCCCCACATCACCGCGCGCAGGAAGCGCGTCAGCGGCGTTTCCTGCAGCGTCGTGGGGTGGGCGTCGCCAGGATCGGCCATGTCGCGGGGTACTTCCATGCGGCGGGGATGTTACCGGGCAAGGCCGCAGCAGCTAGGCCGGAAGATGCCCGCGCGCCTGCAGCAGCGCCACCACCCGGGCCGCGGCGTCGGCCGGCGTCAGCTCGCCGGTGTCCAGCCGCAGTTCGGGTTGCGCGGGCGCCTCGTAGGCCGAGCCGATGCCGGTGAAGTCGGCCAGCCCGCCCGCCTTCGCACGGGCGTACAGGCCCTTCGGGTCGCGCGCCGCGCAGGTCGCGAGCGAGGTGCTCAGGTGAACCTCGACGAAGCGGGCGCTGCCGATGCGCTCGCGTGCCGCGGCGCGGTGCGCGGCGCGCGGCGAGATCACCGCGGCGAGCACCTGCAGGCCGGCGTCGTTGGCCAGGCGCGCGACCTCGGCGATGCGGCGGATGTTCTCGTCGCGGTCGGCATCGGAGAAGCCGAGGCCCCGGTTCAAGCCTTCGCGCACGACATCGCCGTCGAGCACCAGCACGGGCCGCCCGCGTTGCAGCAGCGTGCGTTCGAGCAGCGCGGCGAGCGTCGACTTGCCGGCCCCGCTGAGGCCGGTCATCCACACCGTGGCGGGGTGGCGGCCGAACACGCGTTCGCGCAGCAGCGCGAGCGATGATGGGTCAGGCGGCGAAAGATCAGGCGGCGAGAGATCGGGCGACGAAGCTTCGGTGAATGTCGACGGCATCGCTGTTCCTTCCAGGACGAGGGTGTGGATGGGAACCCGTTGTATAAGACGCGCCTGGTCCACGCACGACAAAGGGTTCGCCATGGCCGAGATCATCCACCCCTTCTACGAGTCGCACCGCGAGGCCATGGAAGCAGCCATGCGCCATCGGCTCGACCTGGCCGAAGCGATGCTGCGCGAGCGCGCGAACCTGACCGACATGGATGAAGTCAGGCAACAGGTGATGGACGAATTCGAGACCGTGCTCACGCAGATGCCCTATGTCGGCGGCGCGGCAAGCCGCATGAGCGATTTCTTCATGCGACTGATGGGCTTCATGGCCATCAGCCGGGTGCTGCGGCGACACGGCGTGCCGCTGCCGGTGATCGGCGACATCGAGCGAGAGACCTTCAAGGCGCAATTGCTCACCGTGCCCGAAGCCGAACGCCTGGCCTCGGGGCAGCAATTCATGTCGCCGGAGAATCAGGCCTTGCTGCGCGAGCAGGCTGCCACCAGCACGACGGCAAGCCATCGGAGCGAGTTTCCGGACGATTTCGTCTACGACTTCGTCGAGCCGGGCCCGGGCGACAGCTTTGAATTCGGCATCGACTACACCGCTTGCGGCTTCTGCAAATTCGCGGGCCAGCATGGCGACAAGGACATCCTGCCGAACATCTGCGGGCTCGATTTCGTCGCCTATGCCGCGCGAGGCATTCGCCTGGAACGCACGCAAACCCTGGCCGGCGGTGCGAGCCACTGCAATTTTCGATTCTCGTCACTCCCCTCTGATCCCTCTGACATGAACAAGGAGAAAAAATGAAACACCGTTTCTGGTTGGCGCTCGGCATCGGCGCGCTTCTTTCCCTTTCGGCGGCAGCCCAGGAGGTCACGCTGACGCGCCTCGATTGCGGCACCGGGACCAACGACCCGAGGCGCTTCAGCGACACCTTCGCCTACAGCGAGACGACGAAGCCCTTCACCTTCAGCTGCTACGTCATCCGCCACGGCTCGGACGTGATGGTCTGGGACACGGGCTACCTGCCGGGATCCGTCCCAAGCGCGACCAACAAGCCGCTGGCCGATCTGCTGAAGCAGATCAACGTCAACCCCGAAGACGTGAAGTACGTCGGCATCAGCCATTACCACGCCGACCACACCGGGCAGCTGGCGCCGCTGAAGAATGCGACGCTGCTGATCGGCAAGGGCGATTGGGACGGCATCAATGCCACGCCGCCGATGGGCAGTGCGAACGTGAAGGGCTTCGCCGAGTGGATCGCCGAGAAGCGCAAGGTCGAGCCGCTGAGCGTGGACAAGGACGTGTTCGACGACGGCACCGTGATGATGCTGCGCGCGCCGGGCCACACGCCGGGGCACAGCATCCTGCTGGTGCGCCTGAAGGAGATGGGGCCGGTGATCCTGAGCGGCGATGCCGTGCATTTCCACGAGAACTACGAGCACGACGGCGTGCCGGGCTTCAACTACGACCGCGCGCAGACCCTCGCGTCGATCCAGCGCGTCAAGCAGATCGCGAAGAACCTGAAGGCGACGGTCATCATCCAGCACGACCCGCGCGACATCGGCAAGCTGCCGGCCTTCCCGGCTTCGGCGAAATAAGCTAAGCCGCCACGACGCCCGCAGCGTGCACCGGTGCGCTGCGGTAGGCCCAGAAGCGCGGCAAGGCGAACCCGGTCGCGATGACGCCTGCGAAGCAGATCGCGCCGCCGATCCAGACGGCGGCCGAGACACCCCAGGCGTCGGCCATGAAGCCGGCCCGCGTGTTGCCGATGAGCGGGCCGGTCAGGTAGCTGATCATCTCGATGCCGGCCAGGCGCCCGCGCAGCGTGTTGGGAATGGTCTGGTTCCAGATCGTGCCGCGGAACACGCCGCTGACCATGTCGGCCGCGCCGGCCACCGCAAGGCAAAGCAGACCCAGCGCCAGGCTGGGCGCGAAGCCCAGTGCCACGATGCCGAGCGCCCACACGGCGGCCGCGATGACCACCGCACGGCCATGGCGCACGACCCTGCCGGTCCAGCCGCTGAAGAGGCCGATGGCCAGCGCGCCGATCGACATCGCCGACAGCAGCCAGCCCACGGCTTCGGTGCGCCCGTCGGCCGCCGCCATGGCCGGGAAGAGCGCCACCGGGAAGGCGAAGGCCATCGCGACGATGTCGACGATGTAGGTCCCCATCAGCTCGGGCCGCGCCCACGCGTAGCGCAGGCCTTCGCCCAGATCGCTGAGAAGATGCGGACGTTCGCCCGGAGCATCCACGGTGCCGATGGCCGCCTGCGGGATGCGAGAGATGAAGAACAGCGCCGCGAGAAAGGTGCAGAAGTCGAACAGATAGGCGCCCACCACACCCCAGCGCGCCAGCAGCAAGCCGGCCAGCGCCGGCCCGGCCACCATGCCGACGGTTCCACGCACCGAAGACAGCGCTGCGACGGCGGCGAACTCTTCGGGCCGCGCGAGCTTTTGTGTCAACGCCTCGAGCGCCGGGCGATGGAAGCCGCTGGCGCCCTGCAGCACGGCCACCAGCGCGTAGATCGCCAGCACGCTGGGCGCCGCTGTCAGCGCGTTGGCCAGCAGGCCCGCCAGGCACAGCGCCATCAGGGCTTCCGATGCGATCAGCAGGCGCTTGCGGTCCACGCGGTCGGCCAGCGCGCCGCCCAGCAGCCCGCAGGCGACGACCGGCACCAGCTGCACGAGGCCCAACAGGCCCACCTGCGCGTTGGAATGCGTCAGCTGGTAGAGCTGCCAGGGCACGGCCACATAGCTGACCATGGTGCCCAGGCCGGAGATGAATTGGCTGGCGAACAGACGACGAAAGGCGGCATTGCGGCGCAGCGGGCCGATGTCGAGAAGCATTCGGGGAGGTTCTCACTTGAGCCGCGCGCGATCGACCAAGCCGAAGCGGCTTGGCGCGATCTGCTGACCCCAGTGGTCAGGACGCCGCAGGCGTCGAAGCCGGGGTCACCGCCTTCGGGGGCTGGGTGCCGTCGGCCTTGCGGCGCTTCCGGCCGCTGGCCGTCTTCCTGACTTGTTTGGCAGAAATGGTTCTCTTGCCGACGCGCTTCTTCTTTGACAGTGCCATCTCGATCCTTTTGAGTAAAGGTGCTGAGGATACCGCTTGTTCATGCGGCCCTTGACAGGCTCAGCCTCCGCTCACGGCGAGTGCGGTTTTGGAATCGAACTCGACTGATGTCGGCCAGAACCCGCCGTTCGCGAAAGGCAGCTTCCGGCGAGTCGACTTCAGCATGACATGCCAGATCGGGAAGCCGGTGCAGGGTCGGCCAATACACAATGACGGCACCTCCAAGACTGAGCGCCGCAGAACCATGGATGAACTTCAGCTTCACGTTGCCGGTGCCACCATCCGCCACCTGAACCCTTTTTCCGTGATCGAGGTGCCGACCTCCGAAGAGCGCCTCCCGAACGAGATCGTGGAACGGTGGGTGCGCCCGCTCTATTTCGGTCTCCAGCGCGAGGATGTCGACACGTTTCTACTCTCGAATCTCAGCGCGGCGGACGATCAACTGGTCGATCTTCTACTGACCCACTTTGACTGGCGACCGAGGACAGCTGGTGCCTACCTTGCAGCGTTGAACGGACGCAAGCAGTTCACTGAACGAATCGGCCACCTTCTGTTGCGAAGCGACGTCTGCTACGCTGGTAGCGCCTATTGCCTTGCTCTGGCGGCGTTCAACAATCCGAAGGGTTGTGACTTCCTCGATCAGTACTTGAGCTACTACCTTGGACGTTCAGATTTATGGTTTGACCAAGGCGACGCTATGGCGGCCGTCGCCTACCTGGACAAGTTAAACGGCTCAAACAAGTTGGGCCAGTTCCTACCGCAATGGGAAGTGTTTGTCACAGGAAAGTCAGGCTGGAATCTTCAGGACTCTGTCACGAGGTTCGACGGCAAGATGCAACACTTCCATTCACTTCAGCGAGGCATCTGGAGCGAGGGTCGCTGATCGGCCAATTGCTGCCGGTCGCGAGTGACTGCTATTGAGCAGGCAGGCCCCCCGCGCCCACCTCATCGCATACTCTCATCATGAGCCGACGTACCTGCACTTCCGCGCTCGCACTTCTGGTGTTCCTGCCGGTGCTGACGGCGAAAGCCTCTCCGGGCGCTTCAGTAATCCTGCATATCGACGCAAGTACGGTTGCTGCTCTCGAGGCCTTGCGGAAGGAGCCCAAGTTTCTCAACCTGCCGGGCGCACCTGCCGTGGAGGAGCGCCGCCGCCTTGAGCCGCTCATCAACTCACTCATCGATCGACTCGTTGCCGGCATACAGGCGAACCCGAGCGACACATGGGTCTTCGGACAGATGACTCCGACCGTCGAAGCGTTTTACTTGGAAGACACCGAGGCGAGAGAACCGTGCGTCGACTACCTCGCGCGCATTTTCAAGATCTTGGGGATCAAGAGCGACCGAGGCGCTTTCAGCCGGTTCATGATCTCCATATGACGCGTTTTGCGCTCGAAATGGGAGCGGTGAGTTTCGACAGGAG
>NZ_FRCQ01000039.1 GCF_900142965.1 Rhizobacter sp. OV335 | reverse complement strand
GCGCAGCACGCTTCGTGAACTGACTGTCGCCGACTGTTTGACCACAACGAACGAAGTGAGTGACGGGAGTTTCGGCGACGGGCCATGAAACCAGTCAGCGCAGGGCAGTCATTGCCCCGCCAGGGGCGATGACCGCACCCGACGGCGAGCCACAGCCTCCCCGCGCGCGCCTTTGTCGCGCCACGCCTCAGCAAGCAGACACTGCAGTTGCCGATTGATCCATCGCCCTGAGTCGCTCACCGATCTGATCCGCCAGCCGCTGCACCGCGCGGCGATGCGCCGCAGCGATCGACGGCGGGTCGGATCCCGCGGTCTCATGCAGCCGACTCGTGCAAGCCACCGTGCGCACCGGCGTCGCGACGGACGTGGCCGACCAGGCCGCTTCGATCCACGCCTCGCGGCCGAGCATCGACTCGAAGCGCTGCACCTCGATGCGCAGTCGCCAGCCGCTCGCCGGGCCGGGCTGCGTGCGCGCATCGACCGCATTGAAACGCTCGGCCATCCGGGCCATCACCGCGGCACGCAACTCATCACGCAATGGCGCGACCCAGCGCTCGCCTTCGAGCACGCGCAGGCTGTCGTCGCTGGCGCGCAGCACCCACTGCGGCTGGTCAACTGCGGCGGGCACCGTGACCGGGCCGAGTTCGACGACCAGCGGCGTGGCGCTTGCCGGTGCGGAAGCCGCCGTCGCAGACGACGACGCCGCCAGCAGGCTGTGAAACCGCACTGGCGGCTGCGACGCACACCCCGCCATCGCGACGACGACCACCGCCATCGCCACCACCGATGCCTTCGCCCAAGCCCTCATCGCCCGTTCTCCAGCGAAGGCAGCGGCGGATCCGCCGGCTTGCCGCGCAGCAGCGATTCCGGGTGGCGCTGCAGGTAATCAGTCAGCACCCGCAGCGATTGCGCGGCCCGTTGCAAGTCGGTCATCGTCTGCTCCACGTTGCGTTGCACCGGCGCGTCGGGGTCGAGCAGGTTGCGGTCGAACTTGCCGAGCGAACCCTGCATCGCCTCGAGCGTCTTGCGCACCTCGGCCAGCGATTGCTGCGCCTCGGGCGACAGCTTCGAGATCGCCTCGCGCGCCTGCGCCAGCGTGGTCCGCAGGTCGCGGCCGATGTCGTCGAACGGCACCTTGTTGATCTTCGCGACGATCTCGGCGATCTGCGGCTGCACATCGGACAGCGTGCCCGGCACCGTCGGCACCTGCGGCACGCCATCGGCCATCGCGAGGGTGGCCGGCCGGCTCTTCGGCACGAAATCGAGCGCGACGTACATCTGCCCGGTCAGCAGGTTGCCGGTGCGCAGCTGCGCGCGCACCCCGTTCTCGACCAGCCGCTGGAACAGCCGCACGTTCAGCTCGCGCCGGTCACGCTGCCGCTGGTCCCGGTCCTGGCCTGGGCCTTGCCCCTGCGGCGCCTCGACCAGCGCACCGCGCACCGCACCCAGCCGCAGCGGGTACACGTCGGCGGTGACCTCCATCGGGTAGCGCTTGCGCTGCGCGTCGTAGCCCGGGCGGATGGCGCGCACCTCGCCGATCTCTACCCCGAGGAAATCGATCGGCGCCCCCACCGACAGCCCGCGCACCGACTGGTCGAACACGAACTTCAGCCGCATCGGCGGACCGTCCGGCGGCGAGATCGCGGCCTTGCGGTTGCTGAACAGCCAGAAGCGCGTGCCGGCCGCCGCCTCGACCTCGTCCTTCGCGTTCGGCGTCGCGAGTTCGGAATGCTCGAACGCGACGCCGCCCGCGATCACCGAGGTCAGCGCCTGCGTGTCCACCGTCAGGCCGCTGGCGTTCAGCGTGAAGTCGAAGCCGCTCGCGTTCCAGAAGCGCGAACGGTTGTTGACCAGCCGCTCGTACGGCGCCTCGACGAAGATCTGCACCAGCAGCTCGTCCTTCTCGGCATCGAGCGTGTAGCCGACGACCCGGCCGACGCGCGTGCGGCGGTAGAAGATCGGCGAGCCCACGTCGAGCGAGCCGAGGTCGGGCGCGCGCAGCACGAAGCTGCGGCCCGGCTCGCCGCGCAGCACGAAGGGCGGCACCTCGAGCCCGACGAAGGCCTTGCGGTCTTCGGTGGACACGCCGGCATCGGCGCCGATGTACGCGCCCGACACCAGCGTCGCCAGCCCGCTGATGCCGCCGACGCCGATGCGCGGCCGCACGACCCAGAAGTTGGTGTCTTCCACCGCGAGCGACGCGGCCGAGCGCGCGAGCCGCACCGACGCGATCACGCGCTTGCGGTCCTCGCTGAGCGACACCGCATCGACGCGGCCGACCACCACTTCCTTGTAGCGCAACTCGGTCTTGCCGGCCTCCAGGCCCTCGGCGGTGCGGAACTCGATCGTGATGTGCGGGCCGGCCTGCAGCAGGCTGTTGACGACCAGCGAAATGCCGACCGCCAGCGCGATCACCGGCACCAGCCACACCACCGAGGGCAGCGAGCGCTTGCGGCTGACGACGGTCGGAGACGGGGGTGGGGACGGGGGCGGGGACGAAGGCGGGGGCGGCGGCACAGGCGCCGGTGTCGGCGCAGAGTCGGATGCGGGTGTGGGAGCGTCGTCAGCCATGGGCAGGGGAAGGATTGTCGTCGACCTCGTCGGGCCACAGCAGGCGCGGGTCGAAGCTGGCGCTGGCCAGCATCGTCAGCACCACCACCGCACCGAAGGCCAGCAGGCCGGGCCCGGGTTCGACGATGCCGAACGCGCCGAAATTCACCATGCCGACCAGCAGCACGACGACGAAGACATCGAGCATCGACCAGTGCCCCACCGCCTCGACCAGCCGGTACAGGTGGGTGCGCGGCACGCCCCGCACGCAACTGCAGCGCTGCGCGGTGAAGGCGAGAAAGGACAGCGTGGCGATCTTCAGGATCGGCACCGCGATGCTCGCGACGAACACGATCAGCGCCAGGCCCCACGAGCCGGCATCCCACAGGTCGCCGATGCCGCCGAGGATGGTGTGGCTGTCGCGGCCGAACACGTTCGAGGTGATCAGGATCGGCAGCAGGTTGGCCGGCGCATACAGCAGCAGCGCGGCCGCCAGGCAGGCCCAGGTGCGCTGCAGGCTGTCGGGGATGCGCTGGTGCAGCGCATTGCCGCAGCGCGGGCACGCGATGTCGTCGTGGTCGTCCAGCACGCCGGCATCGATGCGTTGCGACACCAGCCCGCAGGCACTGCAGTTGTAGAGGCGGGCGCAGCGGGCGTTCATCGGGTGGCGGCCTCGCGATTCTGTTCAGCCTGCCATTCGCTGCCGAGCTGCCACAGCCGGTGCAGCCCGGCGGCGCTGCTCGACGTGAGCAGCATCGTCAGCACGCCGTACGCGAACAGCGCCGGCCCGGGCACCACGCTGGCCAGCCCGGCGGCGCGCACCACGGCGACCAGCGCGCCGAGCATGAACACCTCGACCATGCTCCAGCGGGTCGCGAAGCGCAGCAACCGCATCGCCGGCATGAAGCCCTGCGGCAGCCGGCGCCGGCTCATCGGCCACAGCAGGTACAGGCGCAGCGCGATCACGAGGAACGGGAACACCACCGCAGTCGCGCCGGCCAGCATCGCGCCGAGCGGCTGGCCGGCCTCCCAGGTCTGCCACAGCGCCTCGGGCAGGGTCACCGGATCGGGCGCGCCGCGCACCGAGATCCACACCAGCGGCGTCAGGTTGCCGATCACGAAGCACAGCAGCCCGGCGATCGCGAGCGCCAGCAGGCCGGGCAGCGAGACCCGGTGGCCACGGCCGAGCAGCGCCCGGCAGCGGCGACAGTGCGCGGTCTGCCCCGGCTGCAATGGCACGCGTTGATGAACCGCATCGCATTCCTCGCAGATCACCAGGTCGGGCCGCGGCTGCAGCACCACCGGCGCGTCGGCCGCCACGGCGGGCGGACCGGCGGGCGGGGCGGGGCGGGCGGTGGTGGAGTCGGTCATTCAGGTGCGCGGTACGGCGATCGCCGATCGTAGGGATGGAAGTGGGCGCGGAGTGTAGGACAAGGGCTGATTTGCAGGCGTGGCAGGGCCTCGCTCACTCGCTCACCCCCGGGCCGGCCGCGCGCAGCCGGCGGTAGACGGTGTTGCGGGCGACGCCGAGTTGCCGGGCCGCCATCGACACGTTGCCGCCGGCGGCCGCGACGGCACGGCGGATCGCGTCGGTCTCCAGCGCTTCGAGCGTCGCCGGCGGCCGGGCCGGCTCGGGCTCCGGCGCCCGCCCCAGGCCGGCCGGCAAGTCCACCTGCGCCAGCGTCGCCCGCGAAACCAGGCCCGCCGCCGACCAGAAGGCCGGCCACTGGAACACCGCTCGCACGTGCAGCGGCGCGCCGGCCGCCGGGCCGAGCACCGGGCGCAGCGTGAGCGGCGTGTCGCCATGGCGCCGGCCGTGCTCGGCGAACGCGCCGATGCCCAGCCCCAGCAGCCCTTCCAGCCCGAGCATGCGCAGCGCGCCGATGCTGAGGCCGAGTTGCGCGAGCGCGCTGCGGTTGGCGCCGAGGATCGCGCCATCGGTGTCGACCGCCAGCAGCCCTTCGCGCACCGTGCCGATGCAGGCCGGCTCGGCATGGAAGTGCAGCCGCAGCCCGCTGCGGAAGCGGTCGACGAAGCACTGGTTCTCGATCATCCGCGCCGACAGGTCGACCAGCGCCAGCGTGTGCGGGTGGTACGAGCGCTGGTCGCCGCTGACGTCGAGCACGCCCATCACGCGGCCGGCGTGGTCGAAGATCGGCGCGGCCGAGCAGGTCAGGAAGCGGTGGGCGCGCAGGAAGTGCTCGTCGCCGTGCACCAGCGTCGGTGCTTCGGTGAAGAGCGCGGTGCCGACCGCGTTCGTGCCCTTGCCCGGCTCCGACCAGTTGACACCGGGCGAGAGCGCCACCTGCTGCGCGCGTTCGAGGAAGGAGTCGTCGCCCAGGCTGTGCAGGATGCCGCCGTTCGGGTCGGTCAGCGCGACCATGCTGTGCGACGACGCGATCTGGTCGAACAGCAGCTCCATCACCGGCGTCGCCTGCTCGTGCAGCCGGCGGTGGCGCTCGCGCGCTTCGTTCAGCCGCGCCGCCGAGGCCCGGTTCAGCTCGGGCACCGCGGCCTCGTCGAGCCCGAGGGCGGCGCAGCGCTCGTGCGATTGCGCGATCGCCTGCAGGTGCTGCGGCGAGGCCACATCGGCGGCGTGCCGGCTGGCGGGGGACTGAGGGAACATGCTGCCTCCTTCGCGTGCCGGCATTCTGCATGTTCGAGCGGGATCGCGCTCGGCGCGGTGGTGGTGGCCCCCGGCTGTCACAATCTGCGCCTTTCAAGCAAGGGCACAGGCGTGGAATGAGACGGGCGCAGCGGTCGTCGAGGATGTTGGTGCTGGCACTGGCCTGTGTGATGTTGGGCGCAGCCGCCGAGTGGCGGCGTGCCGCGGCAACCGCTGCGACGGCGCGCGAGCCGCGGCTTGCGGTGAAGCCCGCGACTGCGCCCGCGAAGATGCCACGCCTGACCCCACGCTCGTCGCAACGCATTCCGATGCCCGACGGCGTGCCGGCCGCCCATGCGAGCGCGCTGGCGGTGCTGCCGAGCGGCGAGCTGCTCGCGTTCTGGTGGGCCGGTTCGCGCGAGAGCGCACCCGACGTCAGCCTCTACCTCGCGCGCTGGGCCGACGGCCGCTGGAGCGCCGCGCAGAAGGTGGCCGACCGGGCCTGGCTGGGCCGCGAACTCGGCTTCGGCGTGCGCCGCATCGGCAACCCGTCGGCCTGGGTCGCGCCCGATGGCCGGGTGCACGTCTTCATGGTCGCGACCGGGCTCGGCGGCTGGGCCGCGGCGCGCGTCGTGCAGCTCGAATCGACCGATGCCGCGCACAGCTTCTCGGTGCGCCGCGTGCTGCCGCTGACGCCGCTGGCCGACACCAGCGTGCTGGTGCGTACCAACCCGGTCGGGCTCGACGATGGCGGCTGGCTGCTGCCGGCGTATTTCGAGCTGCGCAACAAGTACCCGATGCTCATCGCGTTCGATGCCGACGGCGCGCCGCGCTGGCTGAGCCGCATCGGCCGCTCGACGACCGCGCTGCAGCCGGCGCTGCTGCCGGTGTCGGGCACCGAGCTGCGCGCGGTGATGCGCGACATCGGCCCGTCGCACCGCGTGCAGCAGGCGGTGAGCCACGATGCCGGCCGGCACTGGGAAGACGCACCGCCGCTGGCCATCCCGAACCGCGACGACTCGGTCGCCGCGCTGCGGCTGGCGAACGGCGGCTACGTGATGCTGCACAACGACACGTTGCCCGGCGGCTCGCCGCGCCAGTGGCTGCGGCTGTCGACCTCGGTGGATGCGCTGGCCTGGGCGCCGGCGCTCGACGTGCAGCGCGGCCAGGCCGGCGACGAGTTCTCGTACCCGAGCGTGCAGCAGCTGGGCCGGCAGCTGCACGTCACCTACACCGCGCAGCGGCAGGCGATCGGGCACCAGGTCTATGACATCGAGGACGGGGAGGGCGCGCCATGACGCTGCCGGAACTCGCCCAGCAAATGGTGTGGGCACGTCTGGCCTGGGGTGCCGTGGCGGCGGCGTCGTTGCTGTCGCTGTTGCCCCTGCGCGGGCTGAAGCGGCGCGCCGCCGTCACGCTGATCGCCTTCACCGCGATGTGGCTGCCCGGCCCCGCATCCCCCGCCTGGTGGCTCGGCCTCGCATTCCAGCAACCGAGCGCGCTGTTCGCCGCGCTGTGCGCCGTCTCGGTCTGGAAGCGCTTCGCCGATCGCCCCGGGCAGCAGACGCTGCCCGTCGCGCTCGCCGCGGCGCTGCTGCTCGGCGGCCTGGTGCTCTACGCCGATGCCGTCGGCGCGCTGTCGCTCGGCCTGTACCCGTGGGGGTTCGATGCGACGCAGGCGCCGGTCGCGGCAGTCGTGCTGTCGGTGCTCGCGCTCGCGGTGATCGTGCGCGGCCGCCAGGTCGCGGCCGGCTGGGCCGTGCTGCTGGCCTTGACCTTCCACGCCGTGACGCACCTGCCGACCGGCAACCTGTTCGACGCGCTGCTGGACCCGCTGCTGTGGCTGTGGGCGCTGGCGCGCTGTGTGACCTTCGCTTTCGCTGTCGTGTCCGCGCGGCTGCGTCGCCGCGCGGCCGTGGCGCCGAGCTCCTGAGACCAGATCGACCATGTCCCTGCTGCGCCTGCATCTTCGCCTCGCCCTCGCGATGGCCGCCGTGCTCCTCCTCGTCGGCACTCTCTGCCGCGCCGTCTTCGGCCTCTGGTTCGCACCGCCCGATGCGGCGTTGTCGCCCGGCGACTGGGCAGCGGCGCTGTGGCTCGGCGCGCGCTTCGACCTGCGCGTCGCGCTCGACACCGTGCTGCTTGCCTGGCTGCTGGCCACGCTGCCGTGGGTCGGCCGCTGGCTGCGCCCGCCGCGCGCACGCGCCTTCTGGTGGACGTACTGGATGCTCGCCGCCTTCGTGTGGGCGCTCGGCGTGGTGCTCGATGCCGGCCACTTCGCGTACCTCGCGCAGCGGCTGACGGCCGTCATCATCTCGCTGGCGCGCGACATCGGCGAGGCGACCGGCATGGTCACGCAGACCTACCCGGTCGGGCGCATCACGCTCGCCGTGGTGGCGTGGCTGGTGCTGTGCCACTTCATCTTCGGCTGGCTGTGGCAGCGCATCGTGTCCACGGATCAGCAGACCCGACAGGCGCCCCGCAAGCGCTGGCAGGTCGGCGTCGCCGAGACCGTCGTCGTGCTGCTCGCGGTGTTCGGCATCCACGGCAAGTTCTCGCAGTACCCGCTGCGCTGGAGCGATTCGATCGAGCTGCAGAACGCGTTCGCGCAGCAGCTGTCGCTGAACCCGCTGCACAACCTGTACGACACCTGGACCTTCCGCGCGCAAAGCCTGGGCGACGCCGAGATGCGGCCCGATGCCGATGCGATCCGCGCCTTCGTCGGCCTGCCGCCGCTGAAGCCGGGCGAGCCGATCTCGTTGCTGCGCACGGTGCCGCCGAAGCCCGAACGCGCCGGCCAGCCGCCGATGAACGTCGTGCTGGTGCTGCTGGAAAGCTTTGCGGCGCACAAGGTCGGCGCGATCGGCAGCCCGCTCGGCGCGACGCCGAACTACGACGCGCTCGCCAAGGACGGCCTGCTGTTCACCCGCATGATGAGCGCGCACGGCCACACCGCGCGCGGCGTCTTCACCACCGTCACCGGCATGCCCGATGTCTCGGTCGAATCGACTGCGTCGCGCAACCCGGCCGCCAGCAACCAGCAGTCGATCATCAACGAGTTCGCCGGCTACAAGAAGTTCTACTTCATCGGCGGCAGCACCTCGTGGGCCAACGTGCGCGGCGTGCTGACGGCCAGCATCGACGACATCGACATCGTCGAGCAGACGCGCCTGAAATCACCGGTGGTCGACGTCTGGGGCGTCTCCGACAAGAACCTGTTCCTGGAGGCGAACGAGATGTTCCGCGCCCAGCAGAAGCCGTTCTTCGCGATGATCCAGACCAGCGGCAACCACCGGCCGTACACCATCCCCGACGAAGACAAGGCCGCCTTCCAGCCGCCGACGCCGACCGACGCGCAGCTGGAGGACAACGGCTTCATCTCGGTCGACGAGTACCGCGCGTTCGCCTACCTCGACTGGTGCATCGGCCGCTTCATGGCGGCGGCCCGCCAAGAGACTTACTTCAAGAACACGCTCTTCGCGTTCATCGGCGACCACGGCATCATCGGCGTGACCGGCCCGCACCTGCCGAAGTCATGGCACGACCTCGCGATCACGCAGGGCCACACGCCCTTCCTCGTCTACTCGCCGGGGCATGTGGCGCCGCGCCGCATCGACCACTGGGCGCAGCAGGTCGACGTGCTGCCGACACTCGCGTCGCTGGCCGGCATCGGCTACCGCAACACCACGCTCGGGCGCGACCTGCTCGATCCGCAGTTCGATGCGAGCCGCGTCGCCTTCGAGTTCCAGTTCACCGGGCCGCGCCAGCTGGGCGTGCTGGTCGGCACGCACATGCTGGTCGACCGGCAGCCGCCGGCGCTGTTCGACATCCTGTCGGACAAGCCGTCGACCAACCTGCTGCAGCAGCAGCCGGTGGCGCCGGAGATCGCGGCGCTGCAGCAGCAGTGGGGGCACTTCCCGGCAGCGTACGGCCATGCGGCGCTGTACCTGCAGACGCACAACCACAAGCTGCCGAAGGCTCAGTGACCAGGACTCAATGACGCCTCGATTCCCCGAGCGGTGCCGCGGTGCGCTCGACGTCGCGGAGCTCGTCGAGCTGGCCGGGCGCGGTGTCCAGCGGCAGCGGTGACGAATCGAAGGGCGCGAGGTCGCTGTCGCCGTTGTCGGGGATCGCGGCATCGAGCTCGGGCAGCAGGATGTCGATGTCGGCCGCCAGCCGTGCAGCGCGCTCGGCGCGGCTGGTGGCCAGCGCGGCACGTGCCGCCTTCACGCGGCGCAGTGCATGGCGCGATTCGCGCTCGGCGAGGTCGATCTCGCGCTTCGGGCCGCACAGGAAGCCGCCGCCCTTGAACCACACATAGACCTCGGTGCCCGGCAGCATCGGCTGCTGGTTCGGCGCGATCAGCATCTCGACGATGCCGAAGGAAAGGGTGATGCGAACGGCCTGCTTGTCGGATACCACCGCCACGTGGCGGCTGCGTGCGACTTGCTCGAGATGCTGCGCGGGAAGCGGCAGCAACGGCCATGAGAGCACTCGGTTCATGGGTTGGATCCCCCTGTCGTGTTGTGCGCAAACGATAGCGAAGGAGCCGCAATTACGGACGAAGGTTTACGGGGCGTTACCCCTCTTTCGCCGCAACGTCTCGAAGCACCAACCAATGGTTGTCCAGTTGCAGACCAATTGGAAGACCAACTTGCGACCGATCGTCTTTTTTTGCGTCAGATACCTTTGTTGCCGATCGTTGGGCTTCCGATCGCCCGGCGGCCCACAGCGCACGAGATGCATCAAGTGCAACAGCGCAGGCCTCTCGCAGCGGCATGAGGCCCTGCCACTGGCCGTCGGCTTGCCAGCGCGCGAGGCCTTGCGCGCGTGGGCAGCCGATCACGAAGCCGTCATCGTCCGCGGTGATGTCGCCGCCGTAGCCGGCCAGTGCGGGCGATGCAGCGGGTTGCAGCGCGCGGCCGTCGAAGCGCGCCAGCACCGGCGCGGCGCTGCGCAGCGTCGCGTCGCCGTGCTCGGCCTGCATCGCGATGCCGAGCACCGCGTTGCTGCCGTGCCCATGCCACGCGAGATGGCGCAGGCTGAGCCGCGCATCGTCGACTTGCCAGCGGCCCTGCAAGTCGCCCTGCGCGGCATCGATCCGCACCAGCGAAGAATCCATGCGATCGAGACCGAGCTTCATGCGGCCGGTCTCGGGCCGGATCTCGATGCCGCCGTTCGCGACGACGAGGCGCGTGAACGGCGCGGCGTGTTCGTCCCACAGCAGCATGTGCGGGTCGCGGCCGTGCGTCGGCCATTCGGCGCGCTTGTCCAGCGTGCGGGCATCGCGCACGCCGATCAGGCCGGCACCGCTGTCGAGGTCCGTCTCGCTGGTGTACAGCGTGTCGCCCGATGCATCGGCGATCAGGTGGCCGTTGTACGCGCGGTTCGGTTCGATCCACGCGAGCGCGAGCACGCGGCCGTCGCGGTCCCAGCGCATCAGCCAGTCGCCGGGGCGGCGCGCGACGGCGAGCAGCGTGCCGCCGGGTTCCTGCAGCAGCCCGTGCGCGCGCGTCGGCACGGCGATCGAGCGGTGCACCTGCAGCCGATGGCCCTGCAGGCGCAAGACGCCGACGTTCGCGCCGCCGTCACGGCCTTGCCAGGCGGCGGCCAGCGAGGCCGATGCGGTGGCGGCCCATGGTGATCCGATCGCACCGCCCGACACCGCGGCGCACGCCTGCAGCCAGCGTCGCCGCGTCCAGCCGCCTCGGCTCACAGCGACTCCACGAAGCGCACCAGCGCCGCGCGTTCGGCGGCCGTCATCGTCAACACGCGCCTTCGGCTCGCGTCGGCCTCGCCGCCATGCCACAGCACCGCTTCGAGCACGCCGCGCGCGCGGCCGTCGTGCAGCAGTTGCTGGTGGTCGTTGACGTCGCGGATCAGCCCCACGCCCCACAGCGGCGGCGTGCGCCACTGGCGGCCGCCGGCGAGGAAGTCGGGCCGCCCGTCGGCCAGGCCGTCGCCCATGTCGTGCAGCAGCAGGTCGGTGTACGGCCAGATCGTCTGGCCCTTCAGCGCCGGGCTCGCGAAGTCTGGCAGCGGGCTGTCGCCGGTGACGTAGCTCGGCCGGTGGCAGGCGGCGCACTGCGCCTGCTCGAACAGCGCGCGGCCGTGCTTCACCTGCGCATCGCCCGGGCGGCGGCGAGCCGGCGGCGCGAGGCTCGCCTGGTAGAACACCACGTCGCCGAGCGTGCGGTCGTCGATCTCCGGCGCCTCGCCCTTCGCGCCGCGCGGCGAGGCGCGGCAGTCGTCCTGCGTGAAGGTGCAGGACTCTTCCGGGAAGCGGCTCGAGGTGATGCCGATGTCGCCGACGAAGGCGGCCGCGGTCTGGTGCGCGACCGTCGCGACGTTCGCCTTCCAGCCGAAACGGCCGAGCATCATCCGCTGCTCGAACGCGTCCCAGACCTGGTTGGGACGGCCCTTGACCGGGCCGGGTGCTGCTGCCTGGCGCGCCGCGTTGTCGAGGATCTGCTGTTCGGGGATGGCTTCCAGCAGCCCCATGCCGATCAGCTGCGGCGCGAGCCGCGGGCTGAACTGCAGGTCCTTCGAAGCCGGGCCGTAGGCGAGGCCGGCCACGCCGAAGCGTGGCTGGCGCAGCGTGTAGCGCGTGCCGTCGGCGAACCTGCCGCTCAGCGTGCGCACCTGCATCGTGATGCGGCCTTCGACGCGCACGCCCGGCACGGCCAGCGTGCGCAGCTGGTCGCCGTAGATCGGGTCGGGCCGCGGGCCGCCGTGCGGGCCTTCGCCGGGGATCGACAGGCGCAGCAGCAGCGCGACCGGCGGCTCGCCGCGCGCATCGAGCGGCTTCGTGTAGTCGGGCGGCGCGCCGCGGCCGCTCTGCACATGGCAGCCGCCGCAGGAGCGCGCGATGAAGTGAGGGCCGAGCCCGTCGCGTGCCGCGGTCGATGACGGCGCCTCGACCCAGTTGCGCCGGAAGAACGAGTTGCCGACCGCGAAGCGCGTGCGTTCGTCGTCGTTCAGGTTCGCGGCGGCGAACGAGAACGCATTGCGGCCGGTCGCGGCCACGGTGGTCGCGCCGCCGGTCTGCTCGTCGGGCGTCAGCGCGTCGTCGTTGGGCGCTGCGTGCAGCAGCACGGCATTCGCGGCCACCAGCGCCGCGAGCAGCCCCTGCGTGAGCCGCTTCACGGCTTCACCATGTTCAGCCGCGTGATGCCGATCGCGTTGGCGGCAGCGCCCAGTTCGCGCGCCTGCGCGAGCACGCTGTCGATCGTCGCGCGCACGCGCATCGGCCCCGGCGCGCTGCGGCTGCCGCGGATCTCGACGTCGAACGGCGGGTGGATCGCCTGCGCCGCGGCGATCGAGGCGGCGATCTGCCGCGTGGTGCGCTCGGCCTGCGCCGCGTCCTTGGCCGCCACCAGGTCGCGCAGCGACGGCCCTTGCAGCAGGCTGCCGTCGCGCCGCCTGAAGCGGCCCAGCCAGACGTTCTCGATGCCGAGCGCGTTGTTGACGATGTCGCGGTGCGTGTTGTCGGAGAAGCAGGACTGCTCGTCCTCCTGGTCCTGCGTGTTCAGCGCGACCTCCATGCGCTCGCCGGCCAGCTCGGCCCGCGACAGCGCGCCGATGCCGATGATGATGCGCCGCACCGATTCGAGCCCGCCGCGCTCGAACTTCGCGCGGTAGTTCGCCTTCGCGCCGGGCGCCCAGGCGGCGATCAGGTAACGCAGGTCGTCGATCAGCAGCCCGGTGACGGCCGCGAGGTACTGGCGGCGGCGGTCGGCATGCGCGCCCTTGCCGTCGACGTAGTCCTCGAACGGGCGCTCGCCGGGGCCGGTCTCGCTGAGGTCCTGGCCCCACAGCAGGAACTCGATCGCATGCCAGCCGGTGGAGACGTTCTCGAGCCCGCCGCGGATGTTGGCCGCCGCCAGCGCCGCCTTCGTCAGCGGGGCCTTCGGGTTGTTGATGAGGCCACTGTCGGGCCGGTCGCGCACGTAGTCGATGTACGACTCGTCGACCGGCCAGGTGTTCATGCGCTGCTCCGGTCCCTTGCCGTCGTCGACCGGGCCGGCGTAGAAGCGGAAGGCCTCCGTCTGGCCGTACCACTCGCGGGCGTCGAGCCACGCGGTGCGCGCGGCCTTCAGCGTGTCGGCCGAGGGCTGAGCGAGGAAGGCGGCGATGGCCTGCTGCATCGCGAGCGCGGCGGCGAGGCTGTCGCTGTAGGAGGCGTGGACGAGCATCGCGTAGTGTCGAACGACCGGCTGAACCAACGGCAGCACCGCGGCGTCGACCTCGGCGGCCGCGCCCGCCTGCGCCGGCCACAGCATCGTTCCCAGCCCCGCGGCCACGGCATGCAGCATCTCGCGCTTGTTCATCTTGTGGTTCTTCGAGGCCCAGGGGCGTTGCAATATAGATCAAGCCACGCCCGCTGGACATGCTTCATGTCGGGGGATGTCGTGGTGTGAAAGACCCTGCGTCAGCGAACGTTTTGGAAGCGCGTGTCTGATGGCGCACTTCGGTGCCTCGCGCATCGGCTTCGATCCGATTCCGAATCCATGAACAAGACTTCCCACCGGCCTGTCAGGGCAGCGCCGGCCGCCGCGCGTCCGGTCGACGCCGACGCTGCGCTGGCGCAGGGTCGCGCGCTGCATGCCCAAGGCCGGGTGAGCGAGGCCTTCTCGCTGTACCAGGCCGCGCTGTCCGCCCAGCCCGAGAACCCCGAGGCCTTGCACCTGCTCGGCGTCGCCTACCTCAGCCTGCGCCAGCCGGCGCTGGGCGTCGCCTTCGTGCGGCGCGCGATCGCGCGCAAGCCCGATGCCGCCGACTACCGGATGAACCTCGCGACCGCGCTGCTGCAGCTCGGCCAGGCGCCCGAGGCGCTGGCCGAGATGCAGCTCGCATGCGAGCTGCGGCCCGACGATGCGCAGGGGCTGGCGATGCTCGGCGGCTTGTGCGTGCAGCTGCAGCGCTTCGACGAGGCCGAGCGCCGCTATGCCGCCGCGCTGGCACTGCAACCCGATCACGCGGAATGGCACGAGGCGCTGGCGCGGCTGCGCTACCTGCGCTGGGCAATGCCCGAGGCGCTGCCGCATGCGCAGCGCGCCGTGGCGCTTGCGCCGCGCATCGCCGAGCGGTTGAACATGGGGTTCGCGCGCGCCGGCTCAGTGGCCTCGCGGGCGTCGCCCGCGCTGCTGCTGAACGCGGCGGCCAGCGTCGATGCCGCCGCGCTCGAGCGCGCCTGCATCGAGCGCGACCTGCTCGTCATCGACGATTTCCTGCCCGATCCGCAGGCCTTCCGCGCCGAGGCGCTTCGCCTGTGCGCGACGCAGGCGCAGCGCTCGCCGAATGGCAACTTCCCCGGCGTGCAGACGCCGCCGCAGCCGGTCGACGCGACGATGCAGCGCATCGCCGACCTGCTGGGGCGCGCGATCAAGTGGGATTCGCCGGACAACGGCGCGCTGCGCGTCAGCCTGGCCGCCGACGAGGCACGCGCCGACGTGCACGTCGACAACCCGACGCTGCCGCACATCTTCGGCGGCGTGCTGTACCTGAGTCAGCCGGAAGACTGCCGCGGCGGCACGCGCTTCTACCGGCACCGTGCGACCGGGCAAGACCGCCGCCCGGACGATGCGGCGCTGGCCGGCATGGGGCATGCGTCGTTCCTCGACTTCCAGAAGCGCCACCTGCCGATCAACCGGCGGCTGCCGTTCGCCGAATGGCAGCAGCAGCGGGATGCGACCTGGGAGTTCCTGTTCGAGGTGCCGATGCGCTTCAACCGGCTGATCGTGTTCCGCAGCGATTTCTTCCACGCGATCACCGAGCTGTTCGGCGACAGCCCCGAGTCAGGCCGGCTGGTGCAGCTGTTCCACTTCGAGTCGGAGCGCTGAGCTGAGCGCACCCACCGTTCGCCCTGAGCCTGTCGAAGGGTCGGGCTGAGCCTGTCGAAGCCTGCTCGCGCTGCGCCTCAATCCAGCCGCAGCCCCTCCAGCGACACCCCGCACAGCTCGGCCAGCGCCTCGACCGCCATCGCGTGATCCTCGCGCTGCGGCAGGCCCGAGACCGTCACCGCGCCGATGCAGCCGCTGCCGGCCACCACGATCGGGAAACTGCCGCCGTGGTCGGCGTAATCGCGCAGCGGCAGGCCCATCTTCGACTCGAGCGTGCCGCCGTTGAGCGCGTGGTCGAGCCCCGCGCGGTACGAGCTGTGGTGCAGCAGCTCGACCGTGTTGCGCTTGCGGCGCGCCCAGTCGGCATTCGACGGCGAGGTGCCCTGCATCGCGCAAAAGAACACCGTTTCCTTCGCCAGCCGCACCTCGATCGTGATCGCGACACCGCGCGCTTCGGCCATTTCCCTCAGCCGCACGCCCAGGGCCCATGCGGTGGCCTCATTGAAGTGTTTCATTTGAAAACAATCCTCTTGCCGGGCAATCGTTTTCAGATCTTTTTCGAGGTCCATGGGGTGTCGAAGCAAGGGTTGACGAGGGGGTGGAGCAGCGTTTTCGCTCCCGACTGTATCGGGAAGCCCTCAAAACTATGCAATCACCGCATGCGTCAGCGTAGGTGAATAGGGAGGCGGGACACACTTTCAGGTATTCGACGCGGCCGGCCTTTGACACCCGGGGGCTTTCTGGTCCGACGTCTGTGATCTCCCCGATCCGTGGTCTCCGACCTGTTGTTCCCCTGAACCCCTTTTTTTGAAAAGGATGGGCTCATGCCGTCCCCTATCGACACCCCGTTCGTTTCCGATGTTGTTCCCGTTCCCCTTCAAGTTCCCGTCCCCGACGCGGTCCCCGGCAGCTTCGAGGCCCTGGTGGCCTGGATCAACGCCCCCATGCTGCTGGCGCTGGGCGCGGTCGCCTTGCTCGTGGGGGCGTCGTTCGTGCTCGGCGTGCTGAGCCGAACGCCGCGTGCGACGCGCCACCGGCGCGTCGCGACCGTGCTGGCGCTGATGGTGCTGGCGGCGGCCCACGGGCTCGGCTGGCTCGCCCTCGAAGCCGTGCGGCACCAGGCCGCGCAAGCCCGCTCGCAGGCCGCCAACGACGCGATGGTGGGCAATGCGCTGGCCTACCTGGCGCGCCGCTGCGACAGCGATCGCCGGCTGACCACCGCGAGCGACGCGGACCGCGTGCGCGCCAACGAGGGCGTGCTGCTCGACATCGAGCGCTTGCACCGGCCGACGCTCGACGACCTGCCGCCGGTCGAGTGGTTCGATGCACCGACGGCCCGCGAGGTGCTCGCGTCGTCGCAGTTCGACTTCGTCGAGCAGGACCGGCGGGCGACCTCGCGCGGCGCGATCTCCGTGACGGCGCACCGGATGTGGTGGGAGTCCGCGGGCCGCACGCTGCTGCTGCCGTCGAATGCCGAGGAGTTCATGGCGCGCCTGGCGCAGACCGACCTGCTGCAGTTGATCGAAGGACCGGTGCGCGCGAGCACCGCGGGCTACCTGCTGACGGTGCAGGACACCTCGACCCCGGAAGACCGCAGCCACTGGGTCGCCCGGGTGCAACTGCAGCTGTTCGACCGGCGCCGCGGCGCGCTGGTGGCCGAGTACGTCGGCTTCGGCGCGAACCTGCTGCCGGCCCACCGGCCGCGCGACGGCATCGCGTGGCGATCCGTGCGGTTGTGCGACGGGCCGGAGCAGGAGTTCTCGAAGGGCGGGACCGGGTTCGACGTGACCGGCTTCTTCCTGAGGCGCGCGCTGCGCATGGCGAAGCTGCGCGCGAAGCTGATGACCTGAGGTGTCAGAATCCGCCCGTTCTCAACCAGGAGCATGAACGTGGCAATGGACGTGGTGGACTACGAGATCAAGGGCTCGGAGATGCAGTTCGTCGAGGTCGAACTCGACCCGGGCGAGGCGGCGGTCGGCGAGGCCGGCAGCATGATGTACATGGACGCCGGCATCGGCATGGACACCGTCTTCGGCGATGGCTCGGCCAGCCAGGGCGGCATCTTCGGCAAGCTGCTCGGCGCCGGCAAGCGGCTGATCACCGGCGAGTCGCTGTTCACCACCGTCTACACCAACCAGGGCCAGGGCAAGCGCAAGGTCGCGTTCGCGGCCCCGTACCCCGGCAAGATCCTGCCGATGGACCTGCGCCAGCTCGGCGGCACGCTGATCTGCCAGAAAGACGCCTTCCTGTGCGCCGCCAAGGGCGTGTCGCTGGGCATCTTCTTCCAGCAGAAGCTGTCGGTCGGTTTCTTCGGCGGCGAAGGCTTCGTGATGCAGAAGCTCGAGGGCGACGGCCTCGCCTTCGTGCATGCCGGCGGCACCGTGCTGAAGCGCGAGCTGCAGCCCGGCCAGACGCTGCTGGTCGACACCGGCTGCATCGTCGCGCTGACGCCCAACGTCAGCTTCGAGATCCAGTACGTCGGCAAGATCAAGACCGCGCTGTTCGGTGGTGAAGGGCTGTTCTTCGCGAAGGTCACCGGCCCCGGCACGGTGTGGCTGCAGAGCCTGCCGTTCTCGCGCCTCGCGTCGCGCGTGTTCGCGGCCGCGCCGCAGAACGGCGGACGCCGTGAAGAAGGCTCGGTGCTCGGCGGCTTCGCCGGCGGCGGACTGCTCGGCGGCATCCTCGGCGGCGACGACGACTGACGCCTGGCTTGACGAAGCGCAGAACAGAAAGACGCTCGCAGGCCAATTCGAAGGTGGGCGCACGCTGCGCCCGCCTAAAATGCCGGTTTCTCTTGCCGGTATTGGTCTTGAAACTGCTGTCTGCGCTGCCCCGCCTTCCGTCGCTCGTCCTGTCGGCCCTGTGTCTGGCCACCGCCCTGCAAGGGGCGCAGGCCGCTGGCGCCGCCGTCAAACCGCCGATCTTCGTGCTGAACTCGCTCGACGCGTCGATCAGCGTGATCGACCCGACCACGTTCACCGAGATCCGCCGCATTCCCACCGGCAAGGAACCGCACCACCTCTACCTGACGCCCGACGAGAAGTCGCTGATCGTCGCCAACGCGCTCAGCGATTCGCTGACGCTGGTCGACCCGATCACTGCCGAGGTGCAGCGCACGATCACGAAAATCCCCGACCCGTACCACCTGCGCTTCTCGCCCGACATGAAGTGGTTCGTCACCGCAGCGAACCGGCTGAACCACATCGACATCTACCGCTGGGAGCCGGCCGACGCCGCCAACCCGATGAAGCTGGCCGGCCGCGTGGCCGCGTCGCGCACGCCCAGCCACCTGTCGATCGACAGCAAGAGCACCGTCATCTACTCGTCGATGCAGGACAGCGACGAGCTGATGGCGATCGACATCGCGACCCAGAAGCCGCGCTGGAAGATCACCGTCGGCAAGCTGCCGGCCGATGTCTACCTGACGCCCGACGACAAGCTGCTGCTGGTCGGCCTGACCGGCGACGAGTTCGTCGAGGTCTACGACGTGAGCCAGGCGCAGCCCAAGCTCGTCAAGCGCATCCCGACCGGCGCCGGCGCACATGCGTTCCGCAGCCGCGGCGATGGCCAGCATGTGTTCGTGAGCAACCGCGTGGCCAACACCATCAGCATGATCGACACGCGCACGCTGAGCGTGGTCGACACCTACCCGGCGCCCGGCGGCCCGGATTGCATCGACGTGATGGCCGACGGCAAGACGCTGCTGGTCAGCTCGCGCTGGGCCCGCAAGCTGACGCTGATCGACATCGAGAAGAAGCAGGTGATCCGCCAAGTGGCGGTGGGCCGCTCGCCGCACGGCGTGTGGACGCTCGACCATGCGTCGCGCCGCTAGCGTTTTCATCGTTGCGGCATTGCTGGCTGGCCAGGCCCATGCCGCCGGCTGCGACAAGCCGGTCTACCTGACGCTGGACACCGGCCACATGGGCGTGGCGCCGCTGGTGGCCGAGGTGCTGGAGCGCGAGCAGGTGAAGGCGACCTTCTTCCTCGCCAACGAGAAGACGAAGACCGACGGCACCAGCCTCGACGACCAGTGGGCGCCGTGGTGGAAGGCGCGCGCGGCCGAGGGCCACGTGTTCGGCTCGCACACCTTCGACCACGTCTACTGGGTGGCTGACCTGAAGGGCGGCGGCTTCAAGGTGCGGCCGAGCGC
Organism: Rhizobacter sp. OV335; assembly: GCF_900142965.1. Taxonomy (GTDB): domain Bacteria; phylum Pseudomonadota; class Gammaproteobacteria; order Burkholderiales; family Burkholderiaceae_C; genus Rhizobacter. Next base: position 33,461 of record NZ_FRCQ01000039.1, on the reverse strand, counting down.
GGGCCCCGACGCCGGCAAGCTGCTGACCTGGACCGCGGCCCAGTACTGCGCCGAGTTGCAGCGCCCCGCCGACCGCTTCCGCGCGATGACGGGGCAGGCGATGCCGCATCTGTTCCGTGCCCCCGGCGGCAAGACCTCGCCGGCGTTGCTGGCGGCGGCCAAGGCCTGCGGCTGGACCCACGTGCCGTGGAGCGCAGCCGGCTTCCTCGGCGACGAGTTGCCGAGCGATCGGTACCCGAATGCGCAACTTTTGCAGCGCGCGCTGGATCACATCCGCCCGGGCGACGTGATGCTGGCCCACCTCGGCATCTGGTCGCGCCAGGACCCGTGGGCGCCGGCGGTGCTCGAGCCGCTGATCCAGGGCCTGAAACAGCGCGGCTTCTGCTTCGCGACGCTGCGCGACCACCCGGCTTACCGGGATGCTGCCCAGCGCTGATCCTTTCCGCCGAAACTTCTCGCCATGATCGATTCGCTGCTGCTCGCCTTCACCGACGCCTTCGGCCGCGTGCAGCAGGCGCTGTTCGAGGGCGTCGTGCAGCCGCTCGCGTTCCACCTCGGGCTCGGCAACGTCGTCGAGGATGCGTTCGACGCGACCGGTTGGCTCTTGGTCGGCCTGCTGCAGATCGTCGTGCTGCTGGTGGTGATCGGCGCGCTGGAGCGCTGGCGCCCGGTCGAGCCGGTGACGGACCGGCGCGCGGTGCGCACCGACGTGCTGTACACGCTGATCCACCGGCTGGGGCTGTTCCGCGTGGGCTTGTTCTTTGCGGTCGATCCCTTGTTCGACGAGGCTTTCGGTGCCGCGCGGCTGGCGGGCCTGCCGACCTGGCAGTTCGACGAGTGGTTCGCGCCGTGGTGGCCGGGCGTCACCGACAGTGCGTGGTTCAGTTTCGTCGCCTACCTGCTGGTGTTCGACTTCGTCGACTACTGGATCCACCGCGGCCAGCATCAATTCCGCTGGTGGTGGGGGCTGCATTCGCTGCACCACAGCCAGCGGCAGATGACGATGTGGAGCGACAACCGCAACCACCTGCTCGACGACCTGATCCGCGACAGCGTGATCGTGATCGTCGCGCGGCTGATCGGGATCCCGCCGGGGCAGTTCATCGCGGTGGTGGCCTGCACGCAGCTGCTCGAGAGCCTGTCGCACGCGAACCTGCGGGTCTGGTTCGGCACGGTGTTCGAGCGCGTGCTGGTCAGCCCGCGCTTCCACCGGCTGCACCACAGCATCGGCCTCGGGCACGAGACGGCGGGGCAGGGCACGCTCGGCGGCCACAACTTCGCGGTGCTGTTCCCGGTGTGGGACGTGCTGTTCCGCACCGGCAACTTCGAGGTCCGCTACGACCCGACGGGCATTCGCGACCAGCTGCCCGACGCGGGTGGGCGCGAGTACGGGCAAGGGTTCTGGCACCAGCAGTGGCTGGGGCTCAGGCGGGCGTTCGGACGAAAGAACTGAACCCGTCGGGAACGGGACCGGGAGCACCGGTTATCCTGCCGGCCCATGGTGAAACCGCTGTTCGATTCCTTCTGGCGCGCCGCCGCCTACTGCCTGCACCCGCGCGTCGTCGTCCTGTCGCTGCTGCCACTCGCGCTGCTCGTCGGCCTGAGTTTCGGCCTCGGCTACTTCTTCTGGGAAGCCGCGATCGACGGCGTGCGCGACCTGCTCAATTCGTGGGACCTGCTGCATGCCCTTTTCAACTGGCTCGAGAGCATCGGCGCCGGCAACCTGAAGTCGGTGCTCGGCCCGCTGGTCGTGATCTTCCTCGCGACCCCGGTGCTGGTGCTGCTGTCGCTGCTGGTGGTCGCGACGCTGATGACGCCGGCCATGCTGAACCTGGTGGCCCAGCGCCGCTTCCCGCTGCTGGAGCGCCGCCGCGGCGGCACCTTCCTCGGCAGCGTCGTCGTCAGCCTCGGCTCGACGGCGGTCGCGGTGGTCGCGCTGATCGCGTCGATCCCGCTGTGGTTCGTGCCGCTGATGGTGCTGGTCGTGCCGCCGTTGATCTGGGGCTGGCTGACCTACCGCGTGATGGTCTACGACGTGCTCTCTGAGCACGCCAGCAAGGACGAACGCCGCGAGCTGATCCGCCGCCACCGCACCAGCTTCCTCGGGCTCGGCATCGCCACCGGCTACCTCGGCGCCGCGCCGTCGCTGGTGTGGGCCTCGGGGCTGATGTTCCTCGCGCTCGCGCCGATCCTGGTGCCGGTCGCGATCTGGATCTACACGCTGGTGTTCGCGTTCTCGTCGCTGTGGTTCGCGCACTTCGCGCTGGCGGCGCTGGCCGAGCTGCGCGCCGAGCAGCAGCTGGCCGCCGCCGTCGTGCTGCCGCCGCCAACCGACCCGACACCGCTCCCGCCGCCCCCCGCTTCACAGGACATCGCATGAACTTCGGCGTCATCATCATCGGCGACGAGATCCTCTCCGGCAAACGCGAGGACAAGCACCTGCCCAAGGTGATCGCGCTGCTGAACGAGCGCGGCATCGCGCTCTCGTGGGCCCGCTACGTCGGCGACGACCCCGCGCGCATCACCGCGCACCTGCGCGAGGCCTTCGCCAGCGGCGACGTGGTGTTCTCGTGCGGCGGCATCGGCGCGACGCCCGACGACCACACCCGCCAGTGCGCCGCGAATGCGCTCGGCGTGCCGCTGGCGCTGCATCCACAGGCGCGCGACCTGATCCTCGAGCGCATGCGCGACATCGCCGCCGAGCAGGGCCTGCCGTACGAGCCCGAGCGCGCCGACAACCTGCACCGGCTCAACATGGGCATGTTCCCCGAGGGCGCGCAGATCATCCCGAACCCCTACAACAAGATCGCCGGCTTCTCGGTCGGCCATGTGCACTTCGTGCCCGGTTTCCCGGTGATGGCCTGGCCGATGCTGCAGTGGGTGCTCGACGAGCGCTACCCCGGCGAGCACAGCGCCGAGCGCCCGCGCGAGCAGTCGGTGATCGTGTTCGGCGCGATGGAGTCGACCCTCACGCCGCTGATGGAGGCCATCGAGGCCCGCTTCGACGGCGTCAAGGTGTTCAGCCTGCCGAGCGTCGACCACCCGCAATGGGGGCGCCACATCGAACTCGGCGTCAAGGGCGCGGCCGGCCCGGTGGCCGAAGCCTTCGCCGAACTGCTGGCCGGGCTGCGTGGCCATGGTGCGCAACTCGGCCCCGAGTTGGTGCGGTGAACGCCGGATTCCGCGTCCAGCCTGGTGCCGGGCGATGCACCAATGTGGCGTCACTGACCTGCATCCATCGCGGGTTTGGGGCCCTCGCTCACCCGGTGGGGCGCATGCCGGCTGGGCCTGCGCTGTCATCGGGCGCGGGCATGCTTTCTGCTACATTCCTGTGCGCATTTCCAGGCCCCTCCCGGCACTGAATCTGTCGTCTCTACCCACCCACTCACCCCACAAGCCTCTCGCTAGGAGAACCTGATGGCAAAGACCGTCGCCGACGTGATGAAGATGGTGAAGGAAAGCGAGGTCAAGTTCGTTGACTTCCGCTTCACCGATACCCGCGGCAAAGAGCAACACGTTTCGGTGCCCCTGTCTGCGTTCGACGAAGACAAGTTCATCTCCGGTCATGCCTTCGACGGTTCGTCGATCGCCGGCTGGAAGGGCATCGAAGCCTCCGACATGCTGTTGATGCCGGACCCGAACACCGCCAACGTCGACCCGTTCTTCGAAGAGCCGACGCTGATCCTCACGTGCGACGTGATCGAGCCCACCGACGGCAAGCCCTACGAGCGCGATCCGCGCTCGCTGGCCAAGCGTGCCGAGGCCTACCTGAAGTCGTCCGGCATCGGCGACACCGCCTACTTCGGCCCGGAACCCGAGTTCTTCATCTTCGACAGCGTCCGCTGGAACGTGGACATGTCCGGTTCGTTCTCGAAGATCGAATCCGAAGAAGCGGCCTGGAACACCGGCAAGGAATACGACCACGGCAACTCGGGCTACCGTCCGGCCGTCAAGGGCGGCTACTTCCCGGTGCCCCCGGTCGACAGCGCGCAAGACCTGCGCTCCGAGATGTGCCTGATCCTCGAATCGCTGGGCATCCCGGTCGAAGTGCATCACCACGAAGTGGCGAACGCCGGCCAGATGGAAATCGGCACCAAGTTCAGCTCGCTGGTGCAGCGCGCCGACTGGCTGCAGCTGCAGAAGTACGTGATCCACAACGTGGCCCACGCCTACGGCAAGACCGCGACCTTCATGCCGAAGCCGATCGTCGGCGACAACGGCTCGGGCATGCACGTGCACCAGTCGGTCTGGAAAGACGGCAAGAACCTGTTCGCCGGTGACGGCTATGCAGGCCTGTCGGAATTCGCGCTGTTCTACATCGGCGGCATCATCAAGCACGCCCGCGCGCTGAACGCGATCACGAACCCCGGCACCAACAGCTACAAGCGCCTGGTCCCGGGCTTCGAAGCCCCGGTGAAGCTGGCCTACTCGGCCAAGAACCGCTCGGCCTCGATCCGCATTCCGTACGTTGCCAACCCGAAGGGCCGCCGCATCGAAGCGCGCTTCCCGGACCCGCTGGCGAACCCGTACCTGGCGTTCTCGGCGCTGCTGATGGCCGGCCTCGACGGCGTGGAAAACAAGATCCACCCGGGCGAAGCCGCCACCAAGGACCTGTACCACCTGCCGCCGGAAGAAGACGCGAAGATCCCGACCGTCTGCCACAGCCTCGACCAGGCGCTCGACTACCTGGACAAGGACCGTGCGTTCCTGACCAAGGGCGGTGTCTTCACCGATGCCTACCTCGACGCTTACATCGAGCTGAAGATGCAGGAAGTCACGCGCTTCCGCATGACGACGCATCCGGTCGAGTTCGACATGTACTACAGCGCCTGATCGCGGCGCGCGGAACCTTGGCCGGGAGCGCAGGCTCTCAGGTCTGGTGGCTCCGCCCGACGACATTGGGAAACAAAGGGACGGCACGCGCCGTCCCTTTTTACATGGCGGGATCAGCCACAATCCGACCAGATTCCACGGCCCGAGGACTTTCATGCGCTCTCATCGAACCACGACCCGTTGCGCGCTCGCGGTGGCTGCCGTCGCCACCGTGATCGCCCTGCCTGCACGGGCGGCCGACGAAAAGACCGTCTACCGCTGCCCCGGCAACCCGGTGCTCTACACCGACACGCTGTCGGCCAAGGAGGCCAAGGAAAAAGGCTGCAAGACGATCGAGGGCACGCCGATCACCGTGGTGCAGGGGCTGCGCCCGGCGAAGGCGGCCTCGGGTGCGGCCGCCAGGACCGGTGAGAACAAGGTCGACCCGAACGAGCAGCGCGCCCGCGACAGCGATGCCCGCCGCATCCTCGAAGCCGAGCTGAAGAAGGAAGAAGACCGCCTGGCCGAGCTGCAGAAGGCCTACAACAACGGCGAGCCCGAGCGCCAGGGCGACGAGAAGAACTACCAGAAGTACCAGGATCGCGTCGCCGAGATGAAGGCGAACATCATGCGCAAGGAAAGCGACGTCGCCGCGCTGAGGCGGGAACTCGCGAAGCTTCAGTGAACAAGCCGGTGGCCAAACCGGTGAACAAGCCGAAGCCCGCGCGTTCGGCGGTGGCGGGCGACCTGCCCGGGCGCTACGAGGCCTTCGACCACCTGGCGACGATGGTCGCGGTGGTGCGCGACGACGGCAGCTGCCTGTTCGCCAATGCCGCGTTCGAGAACGTGCTGGGCCTGCCGCGGCGCAGCGTGCTGGGCGGCTCGCTGTTCGACTGGTTCATCGATGCCAACTCGGTGCGCGACACCGTGGCCGCGGTCGTGCGCAACGATTTCTCGACCAGCCGCTTCGAGGCGCTGCTGCGCCGGCCGGTGTCGGCGCATGGCGATGCGCTGCCGGTGCACGTGATCGTCAACCAGCTCGACCGGCCGAACGAGGCGATCGTCGAGCTGGTGGAAATCGAGCAGCAGACCCGGCAGGACCGCGAGGAGCGCGCGCTCGGCCAGGCGCGGGCCAACAAGGAGCTGATCCGCAACCTGGCGCACGAGATCAAGAACCCGCTGGGCGGCATCCGCGGCGCGGCGCAACTGCTCGAGATGGAGGTCGAGTCGCGCGCGCTGACCGAGTACACCCAGGTCATCATTCAAGAGGCCGACCGGCTGCAGGCGCTGGTCGACCGGCTGCTCGCGCCGCACCGCAAGCCGCACGTGGTGAGCGACGTCAACATCCACGAGGTCTGCGAGCGGGTGCGCTCGCTGATCATTGCCGAGTTCCCGCGCGGGCTGGCGGTGATGCGCGACTACGACATCTCGATTCCCGATTTCCGCGGCGACCGCGAGCAGCTGATCCAGGCGGTGCTCAACATCGCGCACAACGCGGCGCAGGCGCTGTCCGAGCGCATCCAGCAGGGCGATGCCCGCATCACGCTGCGCACGCGCATCGCGCGGCAGGTCACCCTGGGCAAGCAACGATATCGATTGGCACTGGACTTGCATATCGAAGACAACGGCCCGGGGATACCGGAGTCGATCCGGGATCGCATTTTTTACCCGCTGGTATCGGGGCGCGATGGCGGGTCGGGCTTGGGACTCACGCTGGCGCAAACGTTCGTGCAGCAACACCAGGGCATGATCGAATGCGAGAGCAAACCGGGCCAGACCCTTTTCAAGATCGTGATCCCCTTGCCCTGAGCCAGAAGCCGGGGCGGGCGGGACCGGAACCACAGGCAGGGCATGAAACCCATCTGGATCGTTGACGACGACCAATCCATCCGCTTCGTGCTGGAGAAGGCGCTGGCGCGTGAAGACCTCGCGGTGCGCAGCTTCACCAACCCGCGCGACGTGCTCCTCGCGCTCGAAGACGATGAACCCCAGGTTCTCGTATCCGACATCCGGATGCCGGGCGGCTCGGGCATCGAGCTGCTGAGCAAGGTCAAGGAGCGCCATCCGGGCCTGCCGGTCATCATCATGACGGCCTACTCCGACCTGGACAGCGCGGTCAGCGCGTTCCAGGGCGGTGCCTTCGAGTACCTGCCGAAGCCGTTCGACGTGCCGAAGGCCGTCGAGCTGATCCGCCGTGCGCTCGACGAGAGCATGCGCGAGGAGGTGCGCGACGAGCGCATGGCGCAGATGCCCGAGATGCTCGGCCAGGCGCCGGCGATGCAGGACGTGTTCCGCGCGATCGGGCGGCTGAGCCAGAGCGTGGTCACGGTGCTGATCACCGGCGAGTCGGGCTCGGGCAAGGAACTGGTCGCGCAGGCGCTGCACAAGCACAGCCCGCGCGCGAGCGGGCCGTTCGTCGCGATCAACACCGCGGCGATCCCGAAGGACCTGCTCGAGAGCGAGCTGTTCGGCCACGAGCGCGGTGCGTTCACCGGTGCGCAGACGACGCGGCGCGGGCGCTTCGAGCAGGCCGACGGCGGCACGCTGTTCCTCGACGAGATCGGCGACATGCCGTTCGACCTGCAGACGCGGCTGCTGCGCGTGCTGAGCGATGGGCAGTTCTACCGCGTCGGCGGGCACAACCCGCTGCGCAGCAACGTGCGCGTGATCGCGGCGACGCACCAGAACCTGGAAGAGCGGGTCAAGCTCGGTGCTTTCCGTGAGGACCTGTTTCACCGGCTGAACGTGATCCGGCTGCGCTTGCCGGCGCTGCGCGAGCGGCGCGAGGACGTGCCGTCGCTCGCGCGCTTCTTCCTGCAGAAGAGCGCGAAGGAACTGGGCGTCGAGGCCAAGCGCATCACCGAGGCGGCGCTGGCGCGGCTGATGCAGTTCGATTTCCCGGGCAACGTGCGGCAGCTGGAGAACATCTGCCACTGGCTGACGGTGATGGCACCGGCCCAGGTGGTCGAGGCCAAGGACCTGCCGCCGGAATTCCAGGGCGACCTGGTGGCGATTCCGTCACGCGTGCCGGTCGGCGAGCCGGCCGAGCTGCCGGCGTCAACGGTGGGTGCAGCGGCTCATGTGGCCGCGCCGGTGGCGGCACCGCTGCCCGATGCGGTGGCCGCGGTGGCGACCAGCACGCACTGGCTGGTCGACCTGGAGCGTGAATCGCGCGCGATGCTGCAGGCCGGGTTGCCGGAGGTGTGGGACACGCTGACACGCAAGTTCGAGGCGCAGCTGATCCACACCGCGCTCGAGATCACGCGCGGGCGGCGCATCGAAGCCGCGCAGAAGCTCGGCATCGGGCGCAACACCATCACCCGCAAGATCCAGGAACTCGGGCTCGACGATTGAGGCCGGCGGGCCCGGGTCCACGCCCGGGCTAGGCGGCCAGCAAGGCCGTCATCGACTGGCGGATCAGCGGATTGGGGCTCTCTTCGAGCGCCTGCGCGTGGGCGTGCCAGATGGGATCGCCCAGCAGGTAGTAGCACATCGCCTTCAGGTCCGGGCAGCAGCCTTCGGGCAAGGTGTCGATGTAGTGCATTGCGTCGAGGATCTCGCCGCGCTGGATGTGGATGAAGGCGCCGATGGCCAGGTACTCCGGCGCAACGTCGTCCATCGCCCGCAGCTGGAACCAGTGGCTGTGGGCCTGCTCGATCTGGCCCTGCAGCAACGCGTTCGTCATCGACGCAGTGATTTCGCGGATTTCCGCAGTGGTGTTGAGTGTCACGGTGGGGCACCTTCACGAAGGGTCACGAACAGCCATTGACCGAAGCCGGCCTCAAGAGCCTCGGGTGAGGCCGACTTCGAGGAAACACTCAGTCGTCGCCCCCACCGCCCTGCTTCAGCAGGCGTCCGAGGATGGCCTGGATGGCAGCGGCTTGCGGATCCTGGGCACCACCAGCGGCTTGCTGACCGCCCGGGCCTTGCTGAGCGAAGGCGGCGGCGTTCGCATTGCTCGCACCTTGTGCGCCGCCCGATTGGCCGCCGCTGAGCATCTTGTCGACGGCATGCCCGCCAAGCGACGAGGCGCCGCCGCCCAACAGCCCCAGGCCGCCGGTCTTCGCGGCCTCACGGCCCAGTCCGCCCGGGCCCATCAGCCCGCCGGCCTTGCCTGCGGGGGCCGCGCCGCCCGCAGCGTTGGCGCCACCTGCGGCACCGGCTCCGGCATTTCCACGAGATGCATTCACGCGCATAGGAACTCCTCAATGAAGCGTCACTGAAATTAGTTGACGGGTCCATTGTGCGAACGCCCCGGTGCGGCGCTGCCCTGCGAGGCGTTGCGGCGTGTGGAAAGCCGAAGCGTCAGGTCAGGGCGTGAGCTCGGCGATGACGGGCGCGTGGTCGCTGGGTCGCTCGTTCTTGCGCGTCGGCTTGTCGATCACGCACGCGGTGACCTGGCCCTTCAGCGCGTCGCTCACCAGGATGTGGTCGATGCGCAGCCCCTGGTTCTTGCGGAACGCGAGGTTGCGGTAGTCCCACCAGCTCCAGCTTTTCGGCGGCTGCTCGAACAGCCGGAACGAGTCGTGCAGCCCGAGCGACAGCAGGCCCTGGAAGTGCGCCCGCTCCTCGGGCGTGCACAGCACCTGCCCGGCCCACGCGACCGGGTCGTGAACGTCGCGGTCTTCGGGTGCGATGTTGTAGTCGCCCATCAGCACCAGGTGGGTGTGGCGCGTCAGCTCGTCGGCCAGCCAGGTGCGCAGCGCCGTCAGCCACTTCAGCTTGTACTGGAACTTGTCGCTCTCGACCGACTGCCCGTTCGGGATGTAGGCGCCGACGATGCGGATGCCGTTGACGGTGCCGGCGATCACGCGCGCCTGCTCGTCGTCGTGGCCGGGGATGTTCCTGACGATGTCGCTCGCCACCGCGCGCGACAGCAGCGCGACGCCGTTGTACGTCTTCTGCCCGAACCACTGCACCTGGTAGCCGGCGGCCTCAATCTCGGCGCTCGGGAACTTGTCGTCGGTGAGCTTGGTTTCCTGCAGCACGATCGCGTCGGGCTGGTGCAGCGCGAGCCAGTCGATCAGCTGCGGCAGGCGCACCGCGAGGGAGTTGACGTTCCAGGTGGCGAGTTTCACGGGCAAACCTTTCGGGCGGAGGCGCGCATCGTACGTCAGCGCAGCAGCGCCCAGGCCTCGTCGGCGATCGTGCGCTCCTCGTCGGTCGCGATCACGAACACCGCGATCCGGCTGCCGGGCCCGTCGATGCGCAGCGCATGGCGTGCGTTCGCGTCGGCGTCGAGCACGACACCGAGCCAGCCGAGCCGCTCGCACACGGCGGCGCGCAGCGCGGCATCGTGCTCGCCGATGCCGGCGGTGAACACCAGCGCGTCGAGCCCGCCGAGCGTGGTCGCCAGGCGCGCCGCTTCACCGGCACAGCGCAGCGCGAACAGCGCCAGCGCCTCGCGCGCGGCCGGCGCATCGCTTGCGCGCAGCGTGCGGGCATCGGCGCTGATCCCCGACACGCCGAGCAGCCCCGAGCGGTGGTACAGCAGGTCCTCGATCTCGTCGTGCGACAGGCCGCGCTGCTGCATCAGGTACAGCGGCACGCCGGCGTCGAGCGCGCCGCAGCGCGTGCCCATCGGCACGCCGTCGAGGGCCGAGAAGCCCATGCTGGTGTCGATGCTGCGGCCGGCCTGCAACCCGCACAGGCTGGCGCCGCTGCCCAGGTGCGCGACGACGACGCGCCCGTCGGCCGCCTGCGGCGCGAGCCGCGCGAGTTCGCGCGCGATGAAGGCATACGACAGCCCGTGGAAGCCGTAGCGCTGCACGCCCGCGTCGTGCAGCGCGCGCGGCAGCGCGAAGCGGCGGGCGAGCGGGTCCTGCGTCTGGTGGAACGCGGTGTCGAACGACGCCGTCTGCGCCAGCGCCGGCCGCAGCCGCCGCAGCGCCCGGACCAGGCGCAGGCTGTGCGGCTGGTGCAGCGGCGCGAGCGGCGTCAGCGCGTCGAGCGCGGCCAGCGCCGCGTCGTCGATGCGCACCGGGCCGCGGTGCTGCAGGCCGCCATGCACGACGCGGTGTCCGGCCGCGTGCAGGCCGGCCAGCACGCCGTCGCGCTCAAGCGCATCGAGCATCGCGTCGGCCACCTCGTGCAGCGACTCGGTCACCGGGGCCTGCAGCGGCAGGTCGGCATGGCGGCCTGCGCGGTCGAGCGACAGCGTGAGCGGCACCTGTTGCAGGTCGAGCCGGCCGCGGCCGACCGGTGACGGCCCGCCGTCGCCGAGCCGGAACAAGCCGAGCTTGATCGACGACGAGCCGGCGTTCAGCGTGAGCAGCAGGGGTTCCATCGCGACAGGCCTTCAGTGCGGGTATTGATCTGCAGCATAGTCCGCCGGTTCTGGTGGGCCCATCATCGGCGCCGCAAGGAGGATTCCCATGAACGACTCCGTCATGACGAGCGCCGAACATCCGGCCGGACCGCTGTCGCCCGAGCAGTTGCATCGCATCGATGCGTGGTGGCGTGCCGCCAACTATCTGTCGGTCGGGCAGATCTACCTGCGCGACAACCCGCTGCTCGACGAGCCGCTGGCGCTGGCCCACGTGAAGCCGCGCCTGCTCGGCCACTGGGGCACGACGCCCGGGCTGAACCTGCTGTACGCGCACCTGAACCGCGTGATCGCCGCGCACGACCTCGACATGATCTACGTGATCGGCCCGGGTCACGGCGGCCCCGGCCTGGTCGCCAGCGCCTGGCTCGAAGGCTCGTACACCGAGCGCTACCCCGCCATCACGCGCGACCGCGACGGCATGCGCCGGCTGTTCCGCCAGTTCTCGTGGCCGTACGGCATCCCGAGCCACGTGGCGCCGGAGACGCCGGGCTCCATCCATGAAGGCGGCGAACTCGGCTACTCGCTCGCGCATGCCTTCGGCGCCGCATTCGACAACCCCGGGCTGATCGTCGCCTGCGTGATCGGCGATGGCGAGGCCGAGACCGGGCCGCTCGCCGCGAGCTGGCATTCGAACAAGTTCCTGAGCCCCGCGACCGATGGCGCGGTGCTGCCGATCCTGCACCTGAACGGCTACAAGATCGCGAATCCGACGCTGCTCGCGCGCATCGGCCGCGACGAGCTCGAGCAGCTGATGCGCGGCTATGGCTACACGCCGCATTTCGTGACCGGCAGCGACCCGGCGCAGGTGCACCAGCAGCTCGCCGCGACGCTAGACCGCGTGGTGGCCGACATCCGCGCGATCCAGCAGCAGGCGCGCGCCGGCGGCCCCATCGAGCGACCGCGCTGGCCGATGATCGTGCTCGACACGCCGAAGGGCTGGACCGGCCCGAAGACCGTCGACGGCAAGCCGGTCGAAGGCACCTGGCGGGCGCACCAGGTGCCGCTGGCCGACGTGAAGACGCCCGAGCACCTCGCGCAGCTCGATGCCTGGCTGCGCAGCTACCGGCCGCACGAGCTGTTCGATGCCGACGGCCGGCTGCGCGACGAGCTGGCCGCGCTCGGCCCCGCCGGCGCGCGCCGCATGAGCGCGAACCCGCATGCCAACGGCGGCGAGCTGCTGCAGCCGCTCGCGATGCCGCCGTTCCGCGAGCATGCGGTCGCGGTGCCGCAGCCCGGCACGGCGCAGGTCGAATCGACCCGCGTGCTCGGCGAGTTCCTGCGCGAGCTGGTGCGGCGCAACCTCGCGGCGCGCAACTTCCGGCTGTTCGGCCCCGACGAGACCGCGTCGAACCGGCTCGACGCGGTGTACGAGGTCTCCGGCAAGCAATGGCTCGCGCGCATCGACGAGGTGGACCCGAACCTGAGCGCCGACGGCCGCGTGATGGAGGTGCTCAGCGAGCACCTGTGCGAAGGCTGGCTCGAGGGCTACCTGCTGACCGGCCGGCACGGGATGTTCTCGTGCTACGAGGCCTTCATCCACATCATCGACTCGATGTTCAACCAGCACGCCAAGTGGTTGAAGACCTGCCGGCAGATCCCGTGGCGGCAGCCGATCGCGTCGCTGAACTACCTGCTCACCTCGCACGTCTGGCGCCAGGACCACAACGGCTTCTCGCACCAGGACCCGGGCTTCATCGACCATGTCGCGAACAAGAAATCCGACGTGGTGCGCATCTACCTGCCGCCCGACGCGAACTGCCTGCTGTCGGTGGCCGACCACTGCCTGCGCAGCCGCAACTACGTCAACGTGATCGTCGCCGGCAAGCAGCCGGCCTGGCAGTGGCTCGATGTCGACGCGGCGACGCGGCACTGCCGCACCGGCCTGGGCACCTGGGAGTGGGCCGGCAGCGGCGGCGATCCGGAGGTGGTGATGGCCTGCGCCGGCGACGTGCCGACGTTGGAGACGCTGGCCGCCGTGACCTTGCTGCGCGACTACGTGCCCGACCTGCGCGTGCGCGTGGTCAACGTCGTCGACCTGCTGGCGCTGCAGCCGCCGGGGGAGCATCCGCACGGGCTGAGCGACGAGGCCTTCGACGCGATCTTCACCGCCGACCGGCCGGTGGTGTTCGCGTTCCACGGCTACCCCTCGCTGGTGCACAAGCTGACCTACCGGCGCCGCAACCACGCGAACATCCACGTGCGTGGCTATCAGGAGGAAGGCACGACGACGACGCCGTTCGACATGGTCGTGCTGAACCAGCTCGACCGCTACCAGCTGGCCTTCGACGCGATCCGCCGCGTGCCGCGGCTGGCGGACAGGGTGCCGGCCGAGGCCGAGCGGCTGAAGGCCACGCTGGCGCGCCACCGCGCCTGGGTGTGCGAGCACGGCGACGACCTGCCGGAGGTGAAGGACTGGCGCTGGTCGCCGCGCTGACAGCTTCGCATCGGCGCACGCCGTTGCGCTCGCCCGGCCGCCGCCGCGAGGCCGGGATGCCATCCTCCAGGCGATGACGATCCCCTCGCTTCGCGACGTTCCCGACAGCTTCGACACCGAGCGCCTGACGATCCGCTGCCCGCGCGCCGGCGAAGGCCCGCTGCTGCACGAGGCGGTCGTCGCGTCGCTCGATGCGCTGCGCGAGTTCCCGGCCTCGCTGCCGTGGGCGATGGCCGAACCGACCGTCGAGACCGCCGAGCAGTTCTGCCGAGAGGGCCGCGCGCATTTCATGATGCGTTCGATGATGCCGATGCTGCTGTTCCTGAAAGGCAGCGACACGCTGGTCGGTACCGGCAGCCTGCATGCCTTCGACTGGGCGGTGCCCAAGTGCGAGATCGGCTACTGGGCCCATTCGGCCTTCACCGGCCGTGGCCTCGTCACCGAGGCGGTGCAGGCCATCACCGAGCTGGCTTTCGGCATGCTCGGCATGCGCCGCATCGAGGCCTTGCCCGATGCCGGCAACACGGCCAGCTGGCGCGTCTGCGAGCGGGCCGGTTACCTGCTCGAAGGCACGCGCCGCAACGACCGCATCACGCCGGACGGTGTGTTGCGAGACTCAAGGGTCTACGCGTTGATTCGCTGAACGGGGCTGCCGCTTCGAAGCGGATGTCGCCGTGCTGCACGCACGACTGGTACTCGCGCACCGACAGCGTGGCCGACTGCCGGTCGCCGTCTGCGTGCCAGACCAGCTTGACCCACAGCGCGCCTTCGATGATCCAGCACACGCCCGGCGGCACCTGCCGCAGGCCTTCGTCGGTGAGCACCTCGATCCCTGCAATGACCATCCCTCGTTTCATCGCTACCTCCTGTGGTGGGTGCCTTCCGGGGTTCTTCGATCCCGGCGCAGCCTCACTGTAGGTTGGGCCTGTCGTGCCGACCGTGGGCAAGCTTCCGACGCGTTTGTAGGACATCGCCGCGACCTGCGGGCAGGCGCGTCGTTTGCTCCGGGCCGCCCCTTCAAACGGTGCAGCGCTGCGATACGATCCCGCGCGCTTTCGAGCTTCTCCGCATGCCATTGCGTGCTGTCTCCCCTTGAATCACAGGATCGCGCCGATGGCACCGCTTTCGATGAAGTTCGCCCCGGTCCGCAGTGCACGCAGCGGCCTGCCGCTGCCGCCGGGTCCGCTGATCGGCTTCGGCCTTGCGGTGCTGGCGGTGGTGCTGATCGCGTTCTTCTCGTACCGCTCGCTGCAGAGCCGCGCCAGCACCGCCGAGCTGGTGACGCACACGATCGAGATCGGCCAGCAGCTGCAGACGCTGCTGTCGGCGGTGAAGGACGCCGAGACCGGCCAGCGCGGCTTCCTGCTGACCGGCAACGAGATCTACCTCGATCCGTACACCACCGCGCGCGCCGCGTTGCCGGGCCTGGTCCAGCGGGTGCGCCAGCTGACCGCCGACAACCCGCGCCAGACGCAGCGCATCGACACGCTCGACCGGCTGGCCGTCGACAAGCTGGCCGAATTGGCCGAGACGATCGCGCTGCGCCGCGCCGGCAACGCGGAGCAGGCCCTTGCGCTGGTGCGGACCGACCGTGGTCGCGCGACGATGAACCGCATCCGCACCATCGTCGCCGACATGGACGACGAGGAGCGCGGCCTGCTGGCTGGGCGCCAGACCGATTGGCAGGAGGCGGTGAGCCTGTCGTCCAACATCACCTGGATCGGCTCGGCGCTGCTGCTGTTCCTGATCGCGGTGGCGATGGCGATGAGCTCGCGCGAGCACCTGGCGCGCGAGGCGCAGGCCTGGGTGCGCAGCGGGCAGATGGGCGTCGGCGAGCGCGTGCAGGGCGAGCACCGCCTCGATGCGCTGGGCGAGCGCGTGCTGTCGTACCTGGCGCAGTACATGGGGGCGCGCGTCGGTGCGCTCTACATCGCCGAGAGCGACGGCCGCTTCCGCCGCTTCGCCGCGCACGGGCTCGATGGCGGCACGGCGGCCGCCGAGCTGCGCCCCGGCGACGGCCTGCTCGGCCAGGTGCTGAAGGATGCGAAGCCGGTGCGCGTGACCGACGTGCCCGCCGGCTACCTGCCTGTGGCCTCGTCGCTCGGCCGTGCCGACCCGGCCGAGCTGCTGCTGGCGCCGGCCGTCATCGACGGGACGGTGCAGGCGGTCGTCGAACTCGGTTTCCTGCACCGCACGCGCGAGGCCGAGCAGGAGCTGCTGCTGCGTGTCTCCGAGGCGCTCGCGGTGGCGGTGCGCACCGCGAAGGACCGGACGCGCCTCGAAGAGCTGCTCGAGGAGACCCAGCGCCAGGCTGAGGAACTGCAGGCCCAGCAGGAAGAACTGCGCGTCAGCAACGAAGAGCTCGAAGAGCAGGGCCGCGTGCTGAAGGAATCGCAGGCCCAGCTCGAAGCCCAGCATGCCGAGATGGAGCAGACCAACGCCCAGCTCGAGGAGCAGACGCAGTTGCTGGAGCACCAGAAGGACAACCTCGCGGCGGCCCAGGTCACGCTGACCGGCAAGGCCGACGAGCTGGAGCGTGCCAACCAGTACAAGAGCGAGTTCCTGGCCAACATGAGCCACGAGCTGCGCACGCCGCTGAACTCGACGCTGATCCTCGCGAAGCTGCTCGCCGACAACAAGGAGGGCAACCTGAGCGCCGAGCAGGTCAAGTTCGCGCAGACCATCGCCGGGGCCGGCAACGACCTGCTGGCGCTGATCAACGACATCCTCGACCTGTCGAAGATCGAGGCCGGCAAGGTCGAGGTGCAGATCGAGCCGGTGCTGGTCAGCCGCCTGGTCGAGTCGTTGAACGGCAACTTCCAGCCGGCGGCGCAGCAGAAGGGCATCGTGTTCAGCTCCGAGATCGAGCCCGGCACGCCGCAGCGCATCGAGTCCGATGCGCAGCGCGTCGGGCAGATCCTGAACAACCTGCTGTCGAACGCGCTGAAGTTCACCGCGGCCGGCGAGGTGTCGCTGCGCATCGCACCGGACGGCGACGGCATGCTGTCGTTCGCCGTTCGCGACAGCGGCATCGGCATCGCCGAGCACCAGCAGGAGATCATCTTCGAGGCGTTCCGCCAGGCCGACGGCAGCACGCACCGCAAGTACGGCGGCACCGGGCTCGGGCTGTCGATCTCGCGCGACCTGGCGCGCTTGCTGGGCGGGGACATCACGGTGCGCAGCACGCCGGGAGAGGGCAGCGTGTTCACGTTGACGCTGCCGGTGGTCGGCGTGGCACGGGCCGCCGGCGACATGCAGACGCGACAGCCGGCGAGGCCGCAGGCCGAACCGGCGCCCCCGGAACCCCGGCCCGACTCCCAGCGCGAGCTGCCGATCCCGCGAAACATCCTGGCGCCGCTTCCGCTTGACGACGACCGCGACCAGCTCGCGCCCGGCAAGCGGCTGATCCTGGTCGTCGAGGACGACATGCGCTTCGCGGCGATCCTGCGCGACCTGATCCATGAATCCGGCTTCCAGTGCCTGCTCGCGCACACGGCCGGCGACGGCATCCGCGCGGCGCAGGAATTCCGCCCGAGCGCGATCCTGCTCGACATGAACCTGCCCGATCACTCGGGCCTGGGCGTGCTCGACCAGCTGAAGCACAGCGCGCAGACGCGCCACATCCCGGTGCACGTGATCTCGGTGGCCGACTACAGCCAGGAGGCCCTGCAGCGCGGCGCGGTCGGCTATGCGCTGAAGCCGGTCAAGCGCGACCAGCTGGTCGTGGCGCTGAAGCGCCTCGAGGCCAAGTTCATGCAGAGCGTGCGCCGCGTGCTGGTGGTGGAAGACGACGCGCGCCAGCGCGAGAGCATCCGCCACCTGCTCGGCGCCGACGACGTGCAGATCACCGACGTGGCGAACGCCGGCGAGGCGTTGGCCGCGCTGCAGTCCACCACCTTCGACTGCATGGTGATGGACCTGAACCTGCCCGACCTGAGCGGCTACGAGCTGCTCGAGAAGATGGCCGGCCAGGACGACGTGGCCTTCCCGCCGGTGATCGTCTACACCGGCCGCTCGCTGACGCGCGACGAGGAGCAGGGCCTGCGCCGCTTCTCGCGCTCGATCATCGTGAAGGACGCGCGCTCGCCGGAGCGGCTGCTCGACGAGGTGACGCTGTTCCTGCACCAGGTCGAATCGCACCTGCCGGCCGAGAGCCAGCGCATGCTGAAGGCCGCGCGCGACCGCGACGCGACGCTCGAGGGCCGGCGCATCCTGGTGGTCGAGGACGACGTGCGCAACATCTTCGCGCTGTCGAGCGTGCTGGAGCCGAAGGGCGTGAAGATCGAGATCGCGCGCAACGGCCGCGAGGCGCTGGAGGTGCTGGCGCGCATCGGCATCGGCCAGGGGCGGGTCGACCTGATGCTGATGGACATCATGATGCCGGAGATGGACGGCTTCACCGCAATGCGCGAGATCCGCAAGCGCGACGACTGGCGCAAGCTGCCGATCATCGCGCTGACCGCCAAGGCCATGAAGGACGACCAGGAAAAATGCCTGGCCGCCGGCGCCAACGACTACATCGCGAAGCCGCTCGATGTCGAGAAGCTGCTGTCGCTGGTGCGGGTGTGGATGCCGAAATGAAGACGGCGCCCGCGCGATCGGAGGTGGCTCCCGAGGGTTCGGGTGTCGACATCGAGCTGCGCCTGCTGATCGATGCGATCTACCTGAAGTACCACTACGACTTCCGCGGCTACGCGAACGCCTCGCTGAAGCGGCGGCTCGGCACCGCGATGACGCGCTTCGGCTGCCGCACGCTGAGCCAGCTGCAGGACAAGGTGCTGCACGAGCCGTCGACCTTCCCGGCGCTGCTCGACTACCTGACGGTGCAGGTCAGCGAGATGTTCCGCGACCCGTCGTACTTCAGGTCGCTGCGCGAGCAGGTGGTGCCGCTGTTGCGCACCTGGCCGTCGCTGAAGGTCTGGGTGGCCGGCTGCAGCGCCGGCGAAGAGGTGTATTCGCTCGCGATCCTGCTGCGCGAGGAAGGCCTGCTCGAGCGCACGCTGATCTACGCGACCGACATCAACGCGCATGCGCTGCAGCGCGCCGAGGCCGGCGTGTACGAGCTGGACCGCATCGCCGGCTTCTCCGCCAACCACCAGCGCAGCGGGGCGCGCGGCTCGCTGTCGGATTTCTACACCGCGGCCTACGGGCGCGCGGTGTTCGACAAGTCGCTGAAGAAGCACATCGTCTTCTCCGACCACAGCCTGGCCACCGACAGCGTGTTCGCCGAGGTGCAGCTGGTGTCGTGCCGCAACGTGCTGATCTACTTCAACCGCGAGCTGCAGGACCGCGCGCTCGGGCTGTTCCGCGAGGCGCTGTGCCGGCAGGGCTTCCTCGGGCTCGGCTCGAAGGAGTCGCTGCGCTTCTCGAGCCATGCCGATGCGTTCGGCGAGGTGGTGCGCGACGACCGGATCTTCCAGAAGCGGGGGGAGGCATGACCGCTTCGGTGACGGACCTCGGGCGCCCGGTCGATGCGGTGGTGATCGGAACGTCGGCCGGTGGCGTCGAGGCGCTGCTGGCGCTGCTGCCGGCGCTGCCGGCCACGCTGCGCGCGGCGGTGCTGGTCGTGATCCACCTGCCGCGCGAGCGCCCGAGCCTGCTGGTGGAGATCTTCGCGCCGCGCTGCGCGCGCCCGGTGCGCGAGGCGCAGGACAAGGAACCGGTCGAGCCGGGCTGCGTGTACTTCGCGCCGCCCGACTACCACCTGCTGGTGGATCGGGTGGACGAGGGGCCGTGCCTCGCGCTGTCGGCCGATCCGCTGGTCAATTTTTCGCGGCCGTCGATCGACGTGCTGTTCGAGTCGGCGGCTGACGTGTACGGGCCGCGGCTGCTGGGCATCGTGCTGACCGGCGGCAACCAGGACGGCGCGGCCGGGCTGGCCGCGGTGGCGCGTGGTGGCGGGCTGACGGCGGTGCAGCAGCCCGACACGGCGGCGGTGTCGTGGATGCCGGCCGCGGCGCTGAAGGCGCTGAAGACGGGGGTGCCTGATCATCTGTTGCCGCTCGACGGTCTGGCCGCGCTGTTGCGCGGGTTGTAGAGAAAGGATGCAACGCATGCTTGCACCGGTGAAATGCCTGCTGGTCGATGACCTGGACGAGAACCTGCTGGCGCTGTCTGCGCTGTTGCGCGGCGAGGGCGTCGAGCTGCTGCAGGCGCGCTCGGGCGCGCAGGCGCTGGAGCTGCTGCTGGTGCACGACGTGGCGCTCGCGCTGCTCGACGTGCAGATGCCCGAGATGGACGGCTTCCAGCTGGCCGAGCTGATGCGCGGCAGCGAGCGCACGCGCCATGTGCCGATCATCTTCGTGACGGCCGGCGGGCGCGACCAGCAGCGCATCTTCAAGGGCTACGAGAGCGGGGCGGTCGATTTCCTGTTCAAGCCGATCGAGGCGCACATCCTGCGCAACAAGGCGGAGGTGTTCTTCCAGCTGTACCGGCAGAAGCAGCAGCTGGCGCACGAGCTGCGCGAGCGCACCGAGACGCTGCGCCTGAACGAGATGTTCGTCGCGATGCTGGGCCACGACCTGCGCAACCCGCTGAACGCGATCCTGACATCGGCCACGCTGCTGCAGCGGCGCGCGGCCGACGAGATCACCGGCCAGACCGCCGGCCGCATCCTGCAGGGTGGGCGGCGCATGAGCGCGATGATCGAGAACATGCTCGACCTGGCGCGCGGCCGGCTGGCCGGCGGCATCGCGGTGCAGCGCGGGCCGGCCGACCTGGGGGCCATCGTCGAGCGGGTGCTGCAGGAGCTGCAGGCGGCAGTGCCCGAGGCGCGCGTCGTCGTCCGGCGCAGTGGCGACCTGGCGGGTGAGTGGGATGCCGAGCGGCTGTCGCAGGTGGTCGCGAACCTGGTCGGCAACGCGTTGCAGCATGGCGCGCCGGGCGAGGTGGTCGAGCTGGTGCTCGACGGCGACGACCCGGCTGAACTGACGCTGGTGATCGTCAACGAGGGCTGCATCGCGGCGGAGTTGCTGCCGTCGCTGTTCGACCCGTTTCGCAGTGGCGAGCGCCCGCGCGGGCGCAACGAGGGGCTGGGCCTGGGGCTCTACATCGTGCGGCAGATCGTGCTGGCGCACGGCGGGCGCGTCGACGTGGAGCCGTGCGGCGAGGGCAGGCGCACGATGTTCACGGTGCAGTTGCCGCGCCGGAACCCGAACTCCCGATCGGGCCCTTCGACAGGCTCTCAAGAAACAGCACACTCCCGTTCGCCCTGAGCAGCGACCGAGCTTGTCGAGGGCGCGTCCGTCGAAGGGTTGCGTCCGAAGCGGGGCAGGCCTTCGACGGGCTCAGGATGATCGGGCCCTTCGACAGGCTCAGGGCGAACGGGGTTTCTTTGCAACTGCCGGGTCCCTTCGAGGACCTCTTGGGCTCAGGGCGAACGGTTTGTTGTCGGCCGAAGGCTCAGTCCACCAGCGTCGCCTCAAGCGAGATATCGGCCTTCAACAGCTTCGACACCGGACAACCCGCCTTGGCTTTCGCCGCCAGCTCCTGGAACGTCGCGTTGTCCGCCCCCGGCACCTTGGCCGCGAGCGTCAGGTGAACCGCGCTGATCGCGAAGCCACCTTCGACTTGCTCCAGCGTGACCTTGGCCGTGGTGTCCATCTTCTCGGCGCGCAGCTTGGCTTCACCAAGGATCAGCGACAAGGCCATCGTGAAACAGGCGGCGTGCGCCGCGCCGAGCAGTTCCTCGGGGTTGCTGCCGGGCATGCCCTCGAAGCGGCTGGCGAAGCCGTAGGGGTAGTCTTTCAGCGCGCCGCTCTCGGTCGAGATCGAGCCCTTGCCGTCCTTGATGCCGCCCGACCATTGGGCCGAGCCCTTGCGGTTGATCTTCATGCTGCTCTCCTGGAAGTGGAGGGCGCAGCGTAGCGCTTCGGGCCCGACCCTGCCACCTCAGTGGGGCATCAGTAGTGCAGCCAGGCGGCGATGCCCAGTCCGAGGCCGAGCACGCTCATCACGTACACCGCGTACTCCGTCCAGCGCCGCTTCGTCAGCAGTGCGATCGCCGCCATCGCGATCGAGATCGACAGCGCGGTGGTGGCCTGCGCCCAGCGGTGGTGCTGGTGCATCTGCTCCTCGCTCTGCTTGTCGAAGGCGGTCGATTCGTCTTCCAGCTTCTTGGCCGCCGTCATGATCTCGGCCTTCTCGGTCTTGTAGCGCTTGATCTCCTCGGCGTAGAACGCGCGCCGGCCCTCGGGCGCCAGCTCGACCGCCAGCTCGGCCAGGTTCTGCTTGCTGCTCTTGGCCTGGTAGTAGTTCCACTGGTTCGACGCCTCGGTCTTGCGGATCGCGGCATCGTTCTTGAAGAGCCCGGCGTTGGCCTGCGTCGCGCCGCCCATGTACGAGAAGATCGCGCCGACCGTCGCGAGGATCGCGGTGATCACCGCCAGCTGGCCGGCGTGGCCGTCGGGGTCGTGCTGGGCCGCGTGCTCCAGCTCGTGGTCGTGCGGGCCGTGGACGTGGAAACCGTGTTCGGACATGTCATCCTCCTCGTGTTGTCAAAGCTTGCGTGTGTAGGTGACCCAGCGGTAGCGCAGGCCTTCCGGGCTGGTCTGGAAATCGCCGGGCTCGGCGCTGAACTGCGCGCGGTCCCAGTCGGGGAAAAAAACGTCGGCGTCGAAGTCGGCGTCGAGCTCGGTCAGCACCAGCTCGTCGACCCGCGGCAGCGCCTCGCGGTAGATCTCGGCGCCGCCGATCACGAAGGCCTTCGGGACGTCGCCGGCCAGCGCGATCGCCTCGTCCAGCGATCCGGCGCGCTCGGCGCCGTCGGCCTGCCAGCCCGGCTGGCGCGTGATCACGATGTTGCGGCGGCCCGGCAGCGGCCGGCCGATCGAATCCCAGGTCTTGCGGCCCATCAGCACCGGGGCGCCGAGCGTGGTGCGCTTGAAGAACTTCAGGTCTTCGGAGATGTGGCAGAGCAGGGCGTTGCCCTTGCCGATGGCGCCGTTGCGGGCGACGGCGGCGATCAGGCTGATCAGCGGTCGAGAGCGTGTCATGGGCGCGATTGTCGCCGCGGCCGGTGGCGCCCCGATATCAGGCCGGCATCGCGGCGTCACGTCCATTCGTCAGGTGCTGCTGCATCAGCTGCTGCACCTTCGTGCCGTCGCGCGCCTTCAGCGCCGCCATGATCCTGCGGTGCTCCTTCAGCGACGCGTCGAGCCGGCCCTGCTTGAACAGCGAGTGGTGCCGGTTCAGCTTCATCACCTTGCGCAGGTCGGTGACCAGCTGATGGCGCCAGCGGTTGTCGGCGATCTCCAGCAGCCGCATGTGGAACTGCTCGTTCGCGCGGAAGAACGCGTCGCGGTCGGCCACGCTGTCTTCGAGCGCCTGGTGCAGCGCCTGCAGCTCGGCCAGCTGCGCGTCGCTCGCCAGCGTGGCGGCCGCCGCGGCGGCATCGCTCTCGAGCAGCGCCAGCAGGTGGAACACCTCGGCCAGGTCGCGCTCGGAGACCTCGGTGACGTAGGCGCCGCGGCGCAGCTTCATCGTCACCAGCCCCTCGGCGGCCAGCACCTTCAGCGCCTCGCGCAGCGGCGTGCGGCTGATGCCGTACTCGGCCGTCAGGGCTTGCTCGTCGATCCAGCTGCCGGGCGCCAGCGTGTGGGCCATGATGCGCGCACGCAGGCGCTCGGCGACCTGCACGTAGAGCGCCTGGGTGGCCGGCAGCGTGGCGCTGCGGGCGAGGGGAGCCGCCTTGGCGGTGGAGACCTTGGACATATAATTCAATTTTGAATTATGGATGACGCCTGCCGGGTCGTCCAGCGGAGCAGGCCCATGTCTGACCAGAAAAAACCGGATGCGAAAGACGCGGTGTCGGGTGCGTTGTTGAATTCCGATGCGCTGCCCGCGTGGCAGAAGGCGGCCGCGAAATCCGCGCCGGGCGGGAATGTCGACGCGCTCGACTGGGTCACGCCCGAGGGCATCCGCGTGAAGCCGCTGTACACCGCCGCCGACACCCGCGAGCTGCGCTACACCGACACGCTGCCCGGCTTCGCGCCGTTCGTGCGCGGCCCGCAGGCGACGATGTACGCGGTGCGGCCGTGGACGATCCGCCAGTACGCCGGTTTCTCGACCGCCGAGGCCTCGAACGCGTTCTACCGCAAGGCCCTCGATGCCGGCGCGCAGGGCGTCAGCGTGGCGTTCGACCTCGCCACCCACCGCGGCTACGACAGCGACCACCCGCGCGTGACCGGCGACGTCGGCAAGGCGGGCGTCGCGATCGACAGCGTCGAGGACATGAAGATCCTGTTCGACGGCATCCCGCTCGACAAGGTGTCGGTGTCGATGACGATGAACGGCGCGGTGCTGCCGGTGCTGGCCGGCTACGTGGTGGCGGCCGAAGAGCAGGGCGTGCCGCAGGACCAGCTGAGCGGGACCATCCAGAACGACATCCTCAAGGAGTTCATGGTCCGCAACACCTACATCTTCCCGCCCGAGCCGAGCATGCGGGTGATCGGCGACATCATCGCGTACACCGCGAAGCAGATGCCGAAGTTCAACTCGATCAGCATCAGCGGCTACCACATGCAGGAAGCCGGCGCGAACCAGGCGCTGGAGCTGGCCTTCACGCTGGCCGACGGCAAGGAGTACGTGAAGACGGCGCTGGCCAAGGGGCTGGACGTCGACGAGTTCGCCGGGCGGCTCAGCTTCTTCTGGGCGGTCGGGATGAACTTCTACCTCGAGGTGGCCAAGATGCGCGCGGCGCGGCTGCTGTGGTGGCGGATCATGAGCGGCTTCGGCGCGAAGAACCCGAAGAGCCTGATGCTGCGCACCCACTGCCAGACCTCGGGCTGGAGCCTGACCGAGCAGGACCCGTACAACAACGTGGTGCGCACGACGGTCGAGGCGATGGCCGCGGTGTTCGGCGGCACGCAGAGCCTGCACACCAATGCGCTCGACGAAGCGATCGCGTTGCCGACCGACTTCAGCGCGCGCATCGCGCGCAACACGCAGCTGATCATCCAGGAAGAGACGCACATCACCAGCGTGGTCGACCCGTGGGCCGGCAGCTACATGATGGAGAAGCTGACGCAGGACATGGCGGACGCCGCCTGGACGTTGATCGAGGAAGTGGATGCGATGGGCGGCATGGTGAAGGCCGTCGACAGCGGCTGGGCCAAGCTGAAGATCGAGGCGAGCGCGGCCGAGAAGCAGGCGCGCATCGACTCCGGCCGCGACGTGATCGTCGGCGTCAACAAATACAAGCTGAAGCAGGAAGACCCGATCGACATCCTCGACATCGACAACCATGCGGTGCGCGAGAACCAGCTGAAGCGGCTCGCACAGGTGCGCGCGGCGCGCGATGCCGCGGCGGTCGAGCGGGCGCTGGCGGCACTCACCGAGTGCGCCCAGTCGGGGCAGGGCAACCTGCTGGCCTTGTCGATCGACGCGGTGCGTGCGCGCGCCACGGTGGGCGAGGTCAGCGATGCGCTGGAGAAGGTGTGGGGGCGCCACCGCGCCGATACGCAAAAGGTGACCGGTGTGTATGCAGCTGCCTACGACAGTGCCGAGGGCTGGGCCCAGCTCCAGCAGGAGATCGCCGAGTTCGCGCAGGCGCAGGGCCGGCGTCCGCGCGTGATGATCGCCAAGCTCGGGCAGGACGGGCATGACCGCGGCGCGAAGGTGGTGGCGACCGCGTTCGCCGACCTGGGCTTCGACGTCGACATGGGGCCGTTGTTCCAGACGGCCGAGGAGTGCGCGCGGCAGGCGATCGAGAACGACGTGCACGCGGTGGGCGTCAGCACGCTGGCGGCGGGCCACAAGACGCTGGTGCCGGCGATCATCGAATCGCTGAAGGCGCAGGGCGCGGACGACATCATCGTGTTCGTCGGCGGCGTGATCCCACGACAGGACTACGAGTTTCTCTACGAGGCGGGCGTGAAGGGCATCTACGGGCCGGGCACGCCGATCCCGGCGAGCGCGAAGGACGTTCTCGAACAGATCCGCAAGGCGATTGAAGGCTGAGCTCGGGGAATTCGTGAAGCCGTTCTTCGTCTACATGCTGCGCTGCGCGGATGGCAGCTTCTATGTCGGGCATACCGACGAACTGGAGCTGCGTGTTGCGCAGCATCAGGCCGGGGAGTTGCCGGGATACACGCACGAGCGGCGACCGGTGGAACTGGTGTGGGCGCAGGAGATGGCGACGCGCGAGGAGGCCTTGGTCGGGGAACTTCGGGTGAAGGGGTGGAGCCGGGCAAAGAAGCAGGCGCTGATTGAGGGGGATTGGGACAAGGTCTCCGTGCTGGCCCGCTCCCGCACTTCCGCTTCCTCCTCCGTTCGCCCTGAGCCTGTCGAAGGGGTGGTGCCAGGTGAGGCAAGGCTTCGACAAGCTCAGCCCGAACGGGGTATGGCTCAGCCAGAACAGGGTGCGGCTCAGCCCGACCCGTCGACAAGCTCAGGGCGAACGGGGGAAAGAGCCGTTCGCCCTGAGCCTGTCGAAGGGCCTGCCGGCAATGACACAGCGTTGATCGAAGGCATCCTCGCCCACCAGCGCCGCGCCATCGCCAAATCCATCACCCTGCTCGAATCCACCCGCCCCGACCACCGCCTGCGCGCCGACGCGCTGCTGAACACGCTGCTGCCCCACACCGGCCGCGCGCTGCGCCTGGGCATCTCCGGCGTGCCCGGGGTCGGCAAGTCGACCTTCATCGAGGCCTTCGGGCTGCACCTGATCGCGCAAGGCCACCGCGTCGCGGTGCTGACGGTCGACCCGTCGTCCACCGTCTCCGGCGGCTCGATCCTCGGCGACAAGACGCGCATGGAGCAGCTGTCCGTCAACGACGCCGCGTACATCCGCCCGAGCCCGTCGTCCGGCACGCTCGGCGGCGTGGCCGAGAAGACGCGCGAGGCGATGCTGGTCTGCGAGGCGGCCGGCCACGACGTCGTGCTGGTCGAGACCGTCGGCGTCGGCCAGAGCGAAACCGCGGTCGCCAGCATGACCGACATGTTCGTGCTGCTGCAGCTGCCCAATGCCGGCGACGACCTGCAGGCCATCAAGAAGGGCGTGATGGAGCTCGCCGACCTCGTCGTCATCAACAAGGCCGACCTCGATCCGGTGGCCGCGACCCGCGCCGAGGCCCAGATCACCAGCGCCTTGCAGGTGTTCAGCTTCCACGGCCGCCCCGACCACGTGCCACCGGCGCGCGTGATGCAGATCAGCGCGCTCAAGGTGCAGGGCATCACCGAATTCTGGCAACGCGTGCAGCAGTTCGCCGACGAGCGCCGCGCGAGCGGCGAGTTCGCGCGCCGCCGCGAGCGCCAGGCGCAGTCCTGGATGTGGGACTTGATCCACGCCCGGCTGCACGCCGACTTCAAGCACCATCCGCGCGTGCGCGCTGCGCTGGCCGATGTCACGCGCGACGTTGCGGCCGCGCGCATCGCCCCGTCATCGGCCGCACACACGCTGCTGCGCCTCTTTGCATCCGACGAACTACCCGGAGTGAGCTGACATGCACGACATCCTCGAACAACTCGAAGCCAAGCGCGCGCTCGCGCGACTCGGCGGTGGCGAGAAACGCATCGCCGCGCAGCACGGCAAGGGCAAGCTGACCGCGCGCGAGCGCATCGAGCTGCTGCTCGACGAAGGCACCTTCGAAGAATGGGACATGTTCGTCGAGCACCGCTGCCACGACTTCGGCATGGCCGACAACAAGATCCCCGGCGATGGCGTCGTCACCGGCTACGGGATGATCAACGGCCGCCTCGTGTTCGTCTTCAGCCAGGACTTCACGGTGTTCGGCGGCGCGCTCAGCGAAGCCCATGCCGAGAAGATCTGCAAGGTGATGGACCAGGCGATGAAGGTCGGCGCGCCGGTGATCGGGCTCAACGATTCCGGCGGCGCGCGCATCCAGGAAGGCGTGGCCTCGCTCGGTGGCTATGCCGAAGTCTTCCAGCGCAACGTGATGGCCTCGGGCGTGGTGCCGCAGATCAGCATGATCATGGGCCCCTGTGCTGGAGGAGCTGTCTATTCCCCGGCGATGACCGACTTCATCTTCATGGTGAAGGACAGCTCGTACATGTTCGTCACCGGCCCCGAGGTCGTGAAGACCGTGACGCATGAAGAAGTGACGGCCGAGGAGCTGGGCGGCGCCGCCACCCACACCAGCCGCAGCGGCGTCGCCGACCTGGCGTTCGAGAACGACGTCGACGCGCTCGCGATGCTGCGCCGCCTCTACAACTACCTGCCGCTGAACAACCGCGAGAAGGCGCCGGTGCGGCCGAGCAACGACCCGGCCGAGCGCATCGACTTGTCGCTCGACACGCTGGTGCCCGACAACCCGAACAAGCCCTACGACATGAAGGAGCTGATCGTGAAGACCGCCGACGACGGCGACTTCTTCGAGCTGCAGCCGGAGTACGCGAAGAACATCATCATCGGCTTCTGCCGCATGGAAGGCCAGACGGTCGGCGTCGTCGCGAACCAGCCGCTGGTGCTGGCCGGCTGCCTGGACATCAAGAGCAGCATCAAGGCGGCGCGCTTCGTGCGCTTCTGCGATGCGTTCAACATCCCGGTCGTCACCTTCGTCGACGTGCCGGGCTTCATGCCGGGCACCAGCCAGGAGTACGGCGGCATCATCAAGCACGGCGCCAAGCTGCTGTACGCGTATGCCGAGTGCACGGTGCCGAAGATCACCGTGATCACGCGCAAGGCCTATGGCGGCGCCTACGACGTGATGAGCTCGAAGCACCTGCGCGGCGACGTCAACTTCGCATGGCCGAACGCCGAGATCGCGGTGATGGGCGCGAAGGGCGCGGTCGAGATCATCTTCCGCGAGGAGAAGAGCGACCCGGCGAAGCTCGCGGCGCGCGAGGCCGAGTACAAGGCCAAGTTCGCGAACCCGTTCGTGGCCGGCGCGCGCGGCTTCATCGACGACGTGATCCAGCCGCACGAGACGCGCCGGCGCATCTGCCGCTCGCTGGTGATGCTGCGCAACAAGAAGATCGAGAACCCGTGGCGCAAGCACGGCAACATCCCGCTGTGAGGAGCGCCCCGATGTTTACCAAGATCCTGATCGCCAACCGCGGCGAGATCGCCTGCCGCGTGATCCACACCGCGAAGAAGATGGGCATCCAGACGGTGGCGGTGTATTCCGATGCCGACCGCGACGCGCGCCACGTCGAGCTCGCCGATGAAGCGGTGCACATCGGCGCGGCCGCATCGCGCGAGTCGTACCTGGTGATGGACAAGATCATCGCGGCCTGCAAGCAGACCGGCGCGCAGGCGGTGCACCCGGGCTACGGCTTCCTCAGCGAGAACGAGGAGTTCGCGCGCCGCGTCGAGGAAGAAGGCATCGTCTTCATCGGCCCGAAGCATGCGTCGATCGCCGCGATGGGCGACAAGATCGCGTCGAAGAAGCTGGCGGCTGCCGCGAAGGTGAACACCATCCCCGGCCACAACGCCGCGATCGACACCGCGCAGCATGCGGTCGAGATCGCGAAGGGCATCGGCTACCCGGTGATGATCAAGGCGAGCGCCGGCGGTGGCGGCAAGGGCCTGCGGGTCGCGTTCAACGACAAGGAGGCCTTCGAAGGCTTCACCGCCTGCCAGAACGAGGCCCGCAACAGCTTCGGCGACGACCGCGTGTTCATCGAGAAATTCGTCGAGGAGCCGCGCCACATCGAGATCCAGGTGCTGGGCGATGCGCACGGCAACACGGTCTACCTGTGGGAGCGCGAGTGCTCGATCCAGCGCCGCCACCAGAAGGTGATCGAGGAGGCGCCCAGCCCCTTCCTCGATGAGAAAACCCGCCAGGCGATGGGCGCGCAGGCCGTGGCGCTCGCGAAGGCGGTGGACTACCAGTCGGCCGGCACGGTGGAGTTCGTGGTCGGCAAGGACAAGAGCTTCTACTTCCTCGAGATGAACACCCGGCTGCAGGTGGAACACCCGGTGACCGAGGGCATCACCGGGCTCGACCTGGTGGAGCTGATGATCCGCGTGGCGGCCGGCGAGAAGCTGCCGTTCACGCAAGCCGGGATCAAGCGCGACGGCTGGGCGATGGAGTGCCGCATCAACGCCGAAGACCCGTTCCGCAACTTCCTGCCGTCGACCGGCCGGCTGGTGCGCTACCAGCCGCCGGCGCAGCAGAGCGGCGTGCGCGTGGACACCGGCGTCTACGAGGGCGGCGAGATCCCGATGTTCTACGACTCGATGATCGCGAAGCTGATCGTGCACGGCAGCGACCGCGCCGACGCGATCGCGAAGATGCGCGAGGCGCTGAACGGCTTCGCGATTCGCGGCATCAGCTCGAACATTCCGTTCCAGGCGGCGCTGCTGGCGCATCCGAAATTCGTCGCCGGCGACTTCAACACCGGCTTCATCGCCGAGCACTTCCCGAAGGGCTTCTCGGCCGAGCTCGTGACGCCGGCCGACCCGTTGTTCCTGCGCGCGCTGGCGGCGGTGGCGAACCGGCAGCACCTGGAGCGCGCCGCCGGCATCAGCGGACAGATGCCGGGGCATGAGTTCCAGGTCGGCGAGGAGTTCGTCGTCGTCGTGCCGCTGGGCGAGGGGCGCAGCGAGCGCACCGCGCTGACGGTGCGGCCGCAAGGGGGCAGCTACGAGGTGCGGGTGGGCGAGGCGCGCTACCTGATCGAGTTCGATTCGAACCTGCGCGACCTGGTGATCCGCGGGCATTGCAACGGCCGGCCGTTCTGCGCGCAGATCGAGCGGCTGGGCCTGGCGTACCGGGTGTCGCACGATGGCGCGCAGATCGACGCGCGGGTGCTGGCGCCTCGCGTGGCCGAGCTGCAGATGCTGATGCCGTTCAAGGCACCGCCGGACCTGTCGAAGTTCTTGCTGTCGCCGATGCCGGGGCTGCTGGTCGACGTGGCGGTCACGCCGGGCCAGCAGGTGCGCGCCGGCGAGCGGCTCGCGACGATCGAGGCGATGAAGATGGAGAACATCCTGGTGGCCACGCAGGACGGTGTCGTGGCCGAGGTGTCTGCGGCCAAGGGCGAGAGCCTGGCGGTCGACCAGGTGATCATCCGGTTTCAGTGAGGTGCGGGCAGGGCTTCGACAGGCTCAGCCCGAACGGAAAATCCCCGTTCGCCCTGAGCTTGTCGAAGGGCCGCACTGAGCCTGCCGAAGTGCCGTATACGACCAGGAAATCACGATGAACATGCGTCCCTTCAAGGTGCTCGGCATCCAGCAGGTCGCCATCGGCGGCCCCAGCAAGGACCGCCTGCGCACGCTCTGGGTCGACAAGCTCGGCCTCGAGGTCACCGGCAACTTCGTCAGCGAACGCGAGAACGTCGATGAAGACATCTGCGCGATGGGCCGCGGCGCGTTCAAGGTCGAGGTCGACCTGATGCAGCCGCTCGACCCCGACAAGAAGCCCGCCGTCCACACCACGCCGCTGAACCACATCGGCCTGTGGATCGACGACCTGCCGCGCGCCGTCGAATGGCTCACCGCGAACGGCGTGCGCTTCGCCCCGGGCGGCATCCGCAAGGGCGCGGCCGGCCACGACATCTGCTTCGTGCACCCGAAGAGCAACGAGGAGTTCCCGGTCGCGGGCGAGGGCGTGCTGATCGAGCTGGTGCAGGCGCCGCCGGAGATCGTCGCCGCACTCGGTTAGACGAATGTCCCCTGGTCGAACGGCCGGGGCTGCCTATATTTCGACCACTCCCCGCAGTCCAGGAGACGGTCATGGCAAGTCGGCAGAAGGCGCTCGGGTTCGGGCGGATCGCGATGGCGGCAGGCTTGATGGGCGGGGCGCTTGCGCCCGCGGCACGGGCCGTGACCTTCCCACCCACCTGGTGCGACATCGCGGGCCGCGCGCAATCCAACTTCGCGCGCATGAACCTCGCGGAGCAGCAGAAGTTCGAGACCAGCCGCAACGACTTCCGTTTCCGGCTCGTGCAGTACGACACCCAGGCCACCGGCCCGACCGTGCCGCCCGCGCTGCCCAATGCCGCGCAGGCCTACCAGCAATGCATCGACGGCCTCGATTCGCTCGGGCAACCGGCACTCGACCCGAGCGGCGCCGCCTACGGCGCGGCCAAGGTGCTCTTCGAGGCGACGAGCTTCACCCGACCGGCCTGGATCACCGCGGCGCTCGCGCACCCGGAGATCCAGTTCCTGGTGTACCGCGGCGCGGCACCGGCCACGCTGTTTCCGCAGAACAATGCCCACTGGTACCTGCCGCAGGAATACCGGGCCTGGTACGCGAAGGGCGTGGTGGCGGGGCTCGCGACGCAGTCGAACACCGTCGGGCTGCTGATGAACTTCGACGGACCGGCCACCGGCCAGGCCGCGCCGGTGCAGGACGCCACCAATGCCAACGCCTTCCTGCTCGGCGCCCGCTCGGTGAATCCGGCCGTGCAGGTGGTCACCGTTGCCAACCAGACTTTCGCCGCCACGGTGCAGCCGCCCAACAACCCGTGGCCGGGCTTCAGCAGCAGCACGCCGTGGGCGATCCCGGCCTACCTGAACTGCCGGGCCACCGAGCAGACGCCGGCCGGCCCGCTCACCGGCCAGGACATCTTCGACCCGTCGAAGAACCCCGATGCCAGCGCCGACCCGGTGACGAACCGGTTGCGCAACGGCCCGCCGATCGATTGCCTGGCCATCGACAAGCTGATGGCCGCCTGGCCCGCGATCGACGTGCTGGCGGGCATCCGGGCGAGCTTCCTGCCGCAGGTCTACGCGCTGACCGCCAGCGGCAACCCGCACCCGCCGCTGTTCATCGAAAGCGCGATGAGCGACACGATGGCGGCCGGCGACATCGACGGCTTCCTCGGCGATCCGCGCGTGCTGACCGCGTCGGTGTTCGATTTCCAGGCCTTCCTGCACCAGGCGGCCGATCGCTTCCTCGGCGGGCAGCTGGCAAGCGACCCGGTGCAGCAGGTGCTGCCGCAGCGGATCCCCGGCTATTCGCACGGCGTCTCAGGCATCGACATCGCGCGGCTGAGCCACCTGCTCAACGCGGTGCAGCGCGCGCGCATCAGGGCGAACACGATCGGGGTCTTGCTGGGGGTGCACGACCCGCTGTGCGGCGCCCAGGCGATGCAGTACCTGGGAGCCGGTGGCGGCGCCGGCTACAGCTTCGATGCCGGCGGCTGCATGGACACGAACGAGCGCTACGCCGGCATCGCGGGGGCGGCCAATCCTGCACCGCTCGCGCCGCAGTTCGCCGCGCACCTGCGCTGCATCCCGGTCGCAGCCGCCGACCCCGTCACGCAGTACCCGTGGCGCTGCGCGCCTTGAGCCGCTGCTTGCCGCCGCTTCAGAACGCGTGGCGAATGCCTGCGGTGAACTCGGTGATGTCACGATCGTCGGCGGTCGTCAGGCCAGCCGGGACGGCGCTGGCCCAGCGGTTGCCGTAGCCGTCACCCTCGTTCTTGAAGCGGGTCACCGCGCTGTACAGCGCGGTGCGCTTCGACAGGTCGTACTGGTAGCCGACGCCGAAGGCCTTGGTGGTGCCTTCGTTGACGTTCTTCGCCTTGTTCTCGACGAACTGCGCACGCACCGTGTTCGCGCCGAAGCGGTAGTCGCCGCCGACCCAGAAGCCCTGGCCGTCGGCGTCCACCGCGCTGCGGTCGTTCACCGCGATCACGCCGGCGGTGCCGTGCCAGTCGCCGTAGGTGTAGCCGACCGCGCCCGAGGTCGTGCGCACGTCCTGCGACGTCAGGTCCTGCTTGTCGTCGACGAACGAGACCATCGCGTCGAAGCCGTAGCCGCTGTAGCGGGCATAGATGTCGGCGACGCGCTGGTCGTTGGTGGCGCCGGTGGTTTCACCGAAGCCCCACAGTGCACCGGCCTTGAAGCCGGCGAAGGTGGGCGACTCGTACTTGACCGAGTTGTTGATGCGGGCCGGGCCGCCGTTGCCGGTGGCGCTGTAGGTGGTGCCGCCGCGCACCGGCTCGTAGCCGCCGAAGCCGCCGATCACGGCGGTG
>NZ_FRCQ01000062.1 GCF_900142965.1 Rhizobacter sp. OV335 | reverse complement strand
TTCATCGGCGACTGGGCGATGCACAACGTGGTGTGGGACTACAAGGCCACGCCCGACACCTTCCGCAACACCTACGGCAACATCACGCTGACCGACAGGGCGGAGCGCCTGCACCGGCTGATGCCGCTGGAGGCGCTGGACAGCAACTGGGCGACCAACCGCCGCTTCGCGTCGCCGTTCTACGGCGCACCGCAGCGCTTCGGCTACAACGTCGTGCGGCTGTACCCGACCAACGGGTCGACGACCGTGACGGTCAAGTTCCGCGGCGTCAACCAGAGCGGCTCGGATGCCGACTTCCGCTGGGGCCTGGTGGCGACGAACACGCAGTTCACGTCGGCGCGCTACAGCGGGTTGCAGAAGGGGCTGGACGCGGACCTGACGTTCAAGGTGAATGCGGGCGAGCCGCTGTTCCTGGTGGTGAGCGCGACGCCGTCGGTGTTCAAGACGGTGGTGTGGGACCAGGCGTACGAGACGGTCTGGCGCTACCCGTACATGATCGAGCTGGCGAACGCGTGGCCGCAGGGCTTCCAGAACGGGCAGCGCGATGCGTGTCCATCGGGCACGGCCCGCCATTCGAATGGTGGCGGCTGCGCGCCCACCAGCACACCGACCACGGTGTACGTCGGCCCGTACGCGACCATCCTGCCGGGCGGCAGCGCCAGCGGCAGCGCGCGCATTGAAGACCAGGCCGTCGTCAGCAAGGGCACGGTCACCGGCGGCATCGTCGGCGGGCTCAGCGTGCTCGGCTCGGGCAACACGGCCTTCACGGTCTCGGGCACGGCCGAGGTGCGCACCACGTTCTACCCGCTGGGCTTCTTCGAGAGCGGGCAGGGCGCGTCGGGCACGCTGAACCTGCATGGCGATGTCGAGTACCGTGGCGCGGGGCTCAACCTCAGCGCCGGCAACCGCTCCGGGTTCGTCGACGCGACGTCCACCATCGGCTCGGCCACCGACATCAACACGAAGACGACGCTGACCTGGCGGCCTTGATGCGGCGCTGATCCGGGGCGGTCCGGCGCAGCGTGTTCGCCGACAATCCGAGGTTCCGATCTGAACGGACCTTGACGACCGCCCATGAGTTCCTTGCTGTTTCCCTGGATGCGTGCGTGGCTTCCTGCGCGCGCCGCGGTGAGCGGTCGCGAGCGGCTCCGCGCCGTGGTCGGTGCGCTGCTGGGCATCGCGGCCACCGGGCTGCTCAGTGCCTTCGTGCTGCAGGGCTCGCCCGGTGCCATCGCGTTGATCGCACCGATGGGCGCATCGGCGGTGTTGCTGTTCGCGGTGCCTGCCAGCCCCTTGGCCCAGCCGTGGTCCATCCTGGGCGGCAACATCGTGTCGGCGGTGATCGGCGTCGGGTGCGCGCGGCTGGTCGAGACCCCGTCGCTGGCGGCGGCATTGGCCATCTGCCTGGCGATCGCCGCGATGTTCGCACTGCGCTGCCTGCACCCACCGAGCGGCGCGGTCGCGCTGACGGCGGTGCTCGGCGGGCCGGCCGTGCACGCCGCGGGCTACGGCTTCGTGCTGACACCGGTCGCGCTCAATTCGTTGCTGCTGCTCGGCGTCGCGCTGCTCTTCAACAACGCGACAGGCCGCCGCTATCCGCATGCGCAGCAGGCCGACGCGTCGCACGTGCACCGCACGACCGACGGGCCGCCCACCGAGCGGCTCGGCTTCACACCGGCCGACCTGCAGGCGGCACTGAAGGACTACGACCAGGTGCTCGACATCGGCATCGACGACCTCGAATCGCTGTTCCACCAGACCGAGATGCAGGCGTTCCGCCGGCGCTTCGGCGAAGCGCGCTGCGAGGACGTGATGTCGAAGGACGTGCTGACCGTCGAGTTCGCGACCGAGCTCGACGTGGCCTGGAACCTGATGCACCAGCACGCGGTGCAGGCGCTGCCGGTGGTCAACCGGGCGCGGCAGGTGATCGGCATCGTCACGCGATCGGATTTCCTGGCGCAGGTCGAGCTGCATGACCGCCGCGACATCGGGCGGCGGCTGCGCGCCTTCCTGGCGCGCAACACGAACTCGCATTCGGACCGGCATGAAGTGGTCGGGCAGATCATGACCGCGCCGGTGAAGACCGCCTTCGCGTCGACCCCCGCCGTCGAGCTGGTGCCGTTGATGGCCGACGTCGGGCTGCACCACATCCCGGTGGTCGACGCGCAGCGCAAGCTGGTCGGCATGGTCACGCAGACCGACCTGGTCGGCGCGCTCTACGAGATCTGCCTGTCGCACCTGGCCACGCCGCGCGACGGCGCGATGTGACCGTTGCTCACGTTTGTTGTCCCCTTGCGCATATACACGCGAGGGGGCGTGATGTGTACTGGGTTCCTGCTGTGGAGCGTGCGTTCCGGACGCACTGATCAACAAGGAACCAACGATGAACAAGATGATGCTCGGCCTGGCTTGCTCCAGTGCCGTCCTGCTCGCCGCCTGCGGCGGCAACGACGCCGACAACTCGGCCGCCGATGACCTGGCCGATGCCCAGGGCCAGCGCACGATCGAGGCGGCTGCGGCGGCAGGCCCGAAGAAGCTGACGACCACGGTCGGCACGCTGGTGGCCGACAAGCTCGGTGCCTGCACCGAGACGGTGACCTCGAGCTGGGACATCCGGCTGGCCGCCTGCAATGCCGGCGCGGCGCAGAAGTTCCAGTTCATGCCGGTGTCGTCCGACAGCGCGAGCAACCTGGTGCTGATCAAGAACCCGGCCTCGGGGCTGTGCGTGACCGCGCGCGGCAGCAAGTCGGGCGCGTTCGTCGACCTCGACAACTGCAATGGCCGCAAGGCGCAGCAGTTCCGCCTGGCCGCGCTGGGCACGACCCTCGCGCAAGTGGCCAGCTATGACGGCAAGCTTTGCCTGACCGCACCGACCCGCGTGGCCGTCACCGAGTTCTCGCTGGCGACCTGCGCGACCGGCAACGCGCAACAGGCGTTCCGCTTGGCGCTGGACAACACGCCGGCGCCTGCACCTGCACCTGCACCTGCTCCCGCTCCCGCTCCCGCTCCCGCTCCCGCGCCGGCACCTGCCCCCGCACCGGCACCTGCCCCGGCACCGGCACCGGCACCGGCACCGGCACCGGCTCCCGCACCCGCACCCGCACCCGCACCCGCACCGAGCCCCGGCACGTGGTGGAAGCCGGCTGCGTCGTCGACGTGGCAATGGCAGCTCACCGGCACCTTGAACACCTCGTACAACGCCACCGTCTACGACATCGACCTGGTCGATGCCAGCGCCGTGACGATCGCGCAGCTGAAGTCCGCGGGCCGCAAGGTGGTCTGCTACTTCTCGGCCGGCAGCTCCGAAGACTGGCGCCCCGACTACTCGAAGTTCGCCACCGCCGACAAGGGCAAGGCGCTCGACGGCTGGGCCGGCGAGAAGTGGCTGGACATCCGCTCCGCCAACGTGCGCACGGTGATGGCGGCCCGCCTCGACCTCGCGCAATCGAAGGGTTGCGATGGCGTCGAGCCGGACAACGTCGACGGCTACACCAACTCGACCGGCTTCCCGCTGACCGAGCAGGACCAGCTCGACTACAACCGCTACCTCGCCACCGCGGCCCACCTGCGCGGCCTGGCGATCGCGCTGAAGAATGACGTCGACCAGCTCGCGGCGCTCGAGCCGTCGTTCGACTTCGCGGTCAACGAGCAGTGCAACGAGTATTCGGAATGCGGCGGCTACTCGGCCTTCACGGCCAAGGGCAAGCCGGTGTTCAACGCCGAGTACAAGAGCAACTACGTGAACAACACCAGCGGTGCGCGCGACAAGCTGTGCGCCGCGTCGAAGGCCGCCGGCATCCGCACCCTGGTGCTGCCGCTCGCACTCGACGGGTCGTTCCGCTACAGCTGCGACTGAAGCAATTCGGCCTCGCTCCCTGGCGGGGGCGAGGCCGAATGATCAAGCTGACGATCGGGAGATCAGTCGAAGCTCGGCGTCTCGACGCCGAGCACCTTGTGCAGCTTCGGGCTGGTGGTCGTGTACTGCAGGTGGATGCGCTTGTCCGGGAAGATGTACGGCGCCGCCGCGAAGGCTGCCAGCGCGGCCTCGTGGAAGCCCGACAGGATCAGCTTCTTCTTGCCCGGGTAGGTGTTGACGTCGCCCACCGCGAAGATGCCCGGCGTGCTGGTCTCGAACTTCTCGGTGTCGACGACGATCTGCTTGCGCTCCAGGCTCAGGCCCCATTCGGCGATCGGGCCGAGCTTGGGGCTCAGACCGAAGAACACCAGCAGCACGTCGAGCGGCACCACGCGCGTGACGCCATCGCCACCAGTCACCTTGATGCCCGACAGCTTGCCGTCGCGCTCGTCGTAGCCGGTCACCTGGCCGACGATGAACTGCATCTCGTAGGCGTCGCACAGCTCCTTCATCTTGGCCACGCTCGCGGGCGCCGCCTTGAAGCCGTCGCGGCGGTGCAGCAGGATCACGCTCTCGGCCTTGTTCGGGCCGTCCTGCACGAAGTTCAGCGTCCAGTCGAGCGCCGAATCGCCGCCACCGACGATCACCAGGTTCTTGCCGGCGAACTGCGCCGGGTTCTTCACGCGGTAGAACAGCTGCGATTCGTCGAACTTGTCGAGCCCGTCGACCCTCAGCAGGCGCGGCTGGAACGAACCGACGCCGCCGGCGACGAAGATCGTCTTGGTCAGGAAGCGCGTGCCCTTGCTCGTCTCGACGAAGAAGCGGCCGTCGTCCTGCTTCTGCACCACGGTCACTTCCTGGCCGAGGTGGAAGGTGGCGCCGAACGGCTCGATCTGCTTCAGCAGGTTGTCGGTCAGCTCCTTGCCGGTGCACACCGGCACGGCCGGGATGTCGTAGATCGGCTTGTCGGGGTACAGCTCGATGCACTGGCCGCCGGGGTAGGCGAGCGAGTCGATGATGTGGGCCTTGATCTCGAGCAGGCCGAGTTCGAAGACCTGGAACAGGCCGACGGGGCCGGCACCGACGATGACCGCATCGGTCTCGATGGGGCCGTCGTGCGAGCCGGCAGTCTTTGAAATCTCCACGTTGGCGTTCGGTTCCATGTCAGGTTCTGGTAATGCTGGGGCAGGGGCGGGCTGAGGCCGGGACGGGAATCACTTGATCAGTTCGGACAGCTTGCCCGTCTTGTCTTTCCACTCGTCCGCATCGGGCAGCGCGGCCTTGCGCTTGGTGATGCTGGGCCAGTTCTTCGCGAGATCTGCGTTGATCTTGATCATGTGGACCTGGTCGCCGGGGACGTCTTCCTCGGGCAGGATCGCGTTGACCGGGCATTCGGGGATGCACACCGCGCAGTCGATGCACTCGTCCGGATCGATCGTCAGGAAGTTGGGGCCTTCGCGGAAGCAATCGACCGGACACACGTCGACGCAGTCGGTGTACTTGCAACGGATGCATGCTTCGGTGACGACGTGGGTCATGGTGCTGGCTCGAAATAAGAAGAAAAGCTGCCTTGCCGGATGGCAAAACGGGCGATTTTAAGGGCTTGGGGTTTTCACCGGAAGCGAGATGGCTTGCGCAGGGGCTTTTGCCTGATTTGCAGCAACTGGTTTTGCAACGGAAACCGGCCGGGCCCCTTCACCCACGGTGACGACGGTCGGGCGCCCGGCGTGCAGCAGGCTGGCGCGCGACAAGGTGTCCAGCGTGTGGTCGCTGTGCAACTGGTCGGGCCAGCCGGCGCGCGACACCACGCTGACCGGGGTGTCGGCCGGCCAGCCGCTGTCGAGCAGGCCGCGCGCCAGCGCCGCCAGCTGCTTGCCGGCCATGTAGAACACCTCGGTGTCGGCGCTGCGGGCGGCGCGCAGCTCGCGCGTCTGCGTCATCGCGGTCGTCAGGCTGACGCTGCGGCCAGCGCCGCGGCGGGTCAGCGGGCGCTGCGTGGCGGCGGCGGCGGCGATGGCGGCCGTGACGCCGGGCACCACCTCGCACGCGATGCCGGCCTCGGCCAGCGCGATCAGCTCTTCCTCGAGCCGGCCGAACACGCTCGGGTCGCCGCCCTTCAGGCGCACGACGGTCGCGACCTCATGCGCATGCTTCACCAGCAGCGCGTTGATGGTCTGCTGCCCGGTGCTGTCGCAGAAGCCACGCTTGCCGACGTTGATCCAGCGCGCATTCGGCGCATGGGCGCGCAGCGCCGGGTCGGTCAGTGCATCGAACAGCACCACATCGGCCTGCGCCAGCCGCTGCGCGCCGCGCACCGTGATCAGGTCGGCCGAGCCGGGGCCCGCACCGATGAAGATGACGCGACCCAGGGCCACTTACGCGGCTCCCTTGACCAGGAGCGCTCCGCTGGTGCGGTTCGTGGCCGGATCCACGATGATCAGCGAGCCGCCGACGCGGTTCGACTGGTACGACTCCACCGGCAGCGCCTGCTGCGTCTCGACGATCACATGGCCGATCTCGTTGACGGCGAGCTGGTTCGCGTCGATCGCCTCCAGCGTGTGGATGTCGAGCCGGCTCTCGATCGCGGTGATGCGCGCCTGCACCCAGCGGTTGCCGTGGCGCACCCAGTACTTGCGGCCGACGACGGCGGGTTCGGTGTCGAGCCACGCGAGCGTCGCGCTGAAGCGCTGCGTCTCGTGGATGGTCGACGGCGTCGAGATCCAGTCGCCGCGCGAGACGTCGAGCTGCCGGTCGAGCACGACGCCCGCCGACTGGCCGGCCTCGACCACGTCGACCACCTCGCCCGCCAGGCGCAC
>NZ_FRCQ01000042.1 GCF_900142965.1 Rhizobacter sp. OV335 | reverse complement strand
CTTCGATCTCCTGCTCGAAGCGCGCCATCAGGTTGTGCCGCTTGAGCTTCAGCGTCGGCGTCATCAAGGTGTTCTCGACCGTCCACGGCTCCAGGCTCAGCCACGCCGCGCGCGGCACGCCGTAGCGCGGGAACGCGGCGGCCTGTTGCGCGATGCGCCGCAGCGCGGCCTGCTGCACCGCCGGCAGGTTCAGGCTCTCGGGCTGCGCCGGGTCGACGCCCAGCGACTGCGCGAACGCCTGCCACTGCGTGCGATCGAGCACCGCCACCGCGGCGATGAACGGCCGGTTCTCGCCGAGCACGAAGACCTGGCTGAACAGCGGATCGGCGGCGATCGCGAGCTCCAGGTCGGCCGGCGCGATCTTCTCGCCGGTCGACGTGACGATGATCTCCTTGATGCGCCCGAGGATGCGCACCCGCCCGCCCTCGTCGATCGAGGCCTGGTCGCCGGTGCGCAGCCAGCCGTCGTCGGTGAACGCGCGGGCGCTGTCCTCCGGGCGCTTCCAGTAGCCTTTCATCACGTTCGGGCCGCGCACCTGCAGCTCGCGGTTCTCGCCCACGCGCAGCTCGACGCCCTGCAGCGCGGTGCCGACGGTGGCCGGGTCGTTGTGCGCCAGCGTGTTCGCCGCCACCACCGGCGAGGTCTCGGTCATGCCGTAGCCCTGCAGCACCGGCACGCCCAGCCCGAGGAAGCAGCGCGCCAGCGCCGGCGCGAGCGGCGCACCGCCGCTCACCGCCACCCGCAGCCGGCCGCCGAAGCTCGCGCGCAGCGGGCGGCCGGCCAGCGCGTCGAGCAGCGGCGCGACCAGCAGCTCGGCGGCGGCCCACGGGCTGGCCGGCGCGGGCAGCCCCTGCCGGCGGCAGAAGCGCCGCCAGCCGACGCCCTGCGCCGCATCGAACAGCCAGCGCTTCGCGCGCGAGCCGGCCAGCCGTGCATCGAGCTGCGCCCGCACCCGCTCGTAGATGCGCGGCACCGAGATCAGCACGGTCGGGCGCACGCTGCGCAGGTCTTCGGCCAGCAGCGCGACCGAACGCGCATGCGCGACGCTGCTGCCGGCGGCGATCGGCAGGTAGTAGCCCGCCGTGCGCTCGAAGGTGTGCGACAGCGGCAGGAACGACAGGAAGACGTCGTCCGGCCCCGGCGCGACGTGCGCCAGCACCGCCATCACGTTGGCATGCGTCAGCATCACGCCCTTGGGCTTGCCGGTGGTGCCGGAGGTGTAGACGACCGCGGCCAGGTCGCCGGCTTGCGGCGGCGTGGCCGGCGTGCCTGCCGCCTGCGCGCCTGCGGCCAGCCAGTCGGCCACCGCCATCACCGCGACCGCGCCGGGCGCCGGCGCCGCGGCCGGCAGCGCAGCCGGCCCCACGACGATCACGCAGCGCAGCGCCGGCAGCGCGGCGCCGGTGGCGAGGATCGCGTCCCACTGCGCGGTCTCCTGCACCATCAGCACCGCCGCCTCGCAGTCGCCGAGGATGTAGGCGATGCTCGCGGGGTTGTCGAGCGCGTGCATCGGCACCGGCACGCGGCCGGCGGCCATCGTCGAGAGGTCGGCCCACACCGCCTCGACGCCGTTCGGCAGCAACAGCCCGACGCGGGCGCCGGCCGGCAGCCGCAGCGCGGCCAGCGCGAGCGTCCAGCGCCGCACGGCCGCGTCGGCCTCGCGCCAGCTGAGTGCGGCCCACCGGCTCGCCGCCGCGTCGAAGCGGCGGTACGCGATGCCCTCGGGGCTGCGCTGGACGCGGGCGTCGAACAGTTCGGTCAGCGTGCGGACATGGGACAGGCTCGGATCGGTGAAGGTCATCGGGTGATTGTCGGGGTGTCCTGAGGTCAGGGCATCAGGGCACGGCACGCCGCACGTAGGCGTCGCACCAGCCCCGGGCCGCCACCAGCTTGCGCGGGAACAAGGTGCACTCCGACCACGGCTGCGCCGGCACGCGGTACAGCGCGCAGTTGTCGCAGGTGCTGCCGGCGGTGAACTTCGGATAGGCCTTGCGGTCGACGCGTGCCGCGTCCTCGACGTAGCCGACGGCCTTCGCATGCGGATCGCGCTCGTCCAGGTGCGCGAAGGTCGACGGATCCGGCGGCGCGGCCGGTTTCGGCTTGCCGTGGGCCGAGGCCAGCAGCGCAGCGCCCGCAGGCACCAGCCAGACGAAGCGGCGTCGCGTGCACCCCACGCCGCGTGCCGGCCGGATGGGCAGGTCCATGCAGTCTCCCTTGCGATGTTCATTGGATCGGTCCCATTCTTCGGTGCGTCGTCGCGCTGCGGCTTGCGCCACGTCAAGCGCAGGCCGTGGGGTGCTGCCTATCGTGCGGCCTTCCTCCAGGAGAAACACCATCGCCCTGATGACAGCCGCCCATGCCTTCGGCCAGCCCCCCGAGATCGCGCCGGTGGTGTTCCGCGCGGAACAGATCACCAAGACCTACGGCAGCGGCGAGGTCCGGGTCGAGGCGCTGCGGGCGGTCGACCTGCAGGTGCAGCGCGGCGAGTTCGTCGTGCTGCTCGGGCCGTCGGGCAGCGGCAAGTCGACGCTGCTGAACATCCTCGGCGGGCTCGACGTCGCGAGTACCGGCCGGCTGTGGTTCGGCGACGAGGAGCTGAGCGCCGCCGACGATGCGGCGCTGACCCGCTACCGGCGCGAGCACGTCGGCTTCGTGTTCCAGTTCTACAACCTGATCCCGAGCCTGACGGTGCGCGAGAACGTCGCGCTCGTCACCGACATCGCGCGCGATCCGATGCCGGTGGACGACGCGATCGACCGCGTCGGGCTCACGCCGCGGCGCGATCACTTCCCGGCCCAGCTGTCGGGCGGCGAGCAGCAGCGCGTGGCGATCGCGCGCGCGATCGTCAAGCGCCCCGACGTGCTGCTGTGCGACGAGCCGACCGGCGCGCTCGACTACCAGACCGGCAAGCTGGTGCTGGAGGTCATCGCGCGCATCAACGCCGAGCTCGGCACCACCGCCATCGTGATCACGCACAACGCGGCCATCGCCGGCATGGCCGACCGCGTCGTCACGCTGGGCGACGGCCGCATCCTGCGGGTGGAAGCCAACGCGCACAAGCTGCAGCCGTCGGAACTCGCATGGTGACCCGGTGAAGGCCCTCGACCGCAAGCTGCTGCGCGACCTGCGCCTGATGTGGAGCCAGGCGCTGACGATCGCGCTGGTGGTGGGCAGCGGCATCGGCGGCTTCATCACCAGCCTGTCGGCGGTCGATTCGCTGGCGCTGGCGCGCGACCGCTTCTATGCGCAGGGCCGCTTCGCCGACGTGTTCGCCGCCGTCAAGCGCGCGCCCGATGCGGCCGCCGAGGCGCTCGGCCGCATCGAGGGCGTCGCGCAGCTGCAGACCACGCTGGAGGAGATGGCCCGCGTCGAGGTGCCCGGCTCGGCCGACCCGGTGCTCGGGCAGCTGATCGGCCTGCCGCGGCGCGGCAGCGACGCCATGAACCGCGTGCTCGTCAGTAGCGGGCGCGCGCCGGCGGCCACCGCGGCCGGCGACGAGCGCATCGAGGCGCTGGTCTCCGAGGGCTTCGCGCGTTCGCGCGGGCTCGTGCCCGGCGCCGAGCTGCGGGTGCAGCTCAACGGCCGCCGGCGCACGCTGGTGATGGTGGGCACGGCGCTGTCGCCGGAGTACATCTTCGCGGGGCTGTGGGGCATGCCCGACACGCGCGGCTTCGGCATCTTCTGGGTCGAGCGCGAGACGCTGGCCGCCGCCTACGACATGCGCGGCGCGTTCAACCGCGTCGCGGTGCGGCTCGCGCCGGGCGCGTCCGAGGAGGCGGTGATCGACGGGCTATCGCGCCGGCTCTCGCCATACGGCGGCCGCCAGGCCAACGGCCGCTCGGAGCAGCCCTCGCACCTGATGCTCGACAACGAGATCAAGGAGCAGCGCGTGCTCGGCACCATCCTGCCGGCGATCTTCCTCGGGGTGGCCGCCTTCCTGCTGAACGTCGTGGTGACGCGGCTGGTGTCGACGCAGCGCGAGCAGGTGGCGGCGCTGAAGGCGCTTGGCTACCCGAACC
The DNA here is from genome assembly GCF_900142965.1 of Rhizobacter sp. OV335. Lineage (GTDB taxonomy): Bacteria > Pseudomonadota > Gammaproteobacteria > Burkholderiales > Burkholderiaceae_C > Rhizobacter. Next base: position 42,547 of record NZ_FRCQ01000042.1, on the reverse strand, counting down.
GCGCGATCGGCCTGCACTACCTGAAGCTCGTGCTGGTGATCGTGCTGGTGGGGCTGCTGCTGGGCGTGCTGATGGGCAAGGTGCTGGGCACGCTGCTGACCGGGCTGTACGCCGAGCTGTTCCGCTTCCCGAGCTTCGGGCACACCATCGCGCCCTGGCTGCTGGTGGTGAGCATCGGCATCACGGTGCTGACCGCGGTGGCCGGCACGCTGAACGCGATCGCCGCGACCGTGCGGCTGGCGCCGGCCGAGGCAATGCGCCCGCCGGCGCCCGGCCACTACCGGCGCACGCTGCTCGAGCGCATGGGCGTGCGCGGCATGAACCCGGCGCTGCGCATGATCGTGCGCAACATCGAGCGCCGGCCGCTGCGCAGCGGCCTGTCTGTGGCGGGCGTCGCCGCGGCGGTGGCGATCGTCGTGCTGGGCAATTTCTTTCGCGACGCGATCGACGTGATCGTCGACAGCCAGTTCAACCTGAGCATGCGCACCGACGTCACCGTGTGGGCGGCCGAGGCGGTGGGCGACGGGGCGCGCCGCGAGCTGATGCGCCTGCCCGGCGTGCGCGACGTCGAGACGACGCGCTTCGTCGAGGTCAACTTCGTCAACGGCCACCGCCGCGAGCGCAGCCTGATCCGCGGCTATGCGCCGCGCGGGCAGCTGTACCGCGTGATCGATGCGGACGGCCGCGAGACGGTGCTCGACGGCCGTGGGCTGGTGCTGACCGACCGCCTGGCCGACAAGCTCGGCTTGCGCGTGGGCGACCGGGTGCGGGTGGAGGTGCTGGAGGGCCGCGAGCGCACGCTCGAGCTGGTGGTGGGCGCGACGGTGCGCGAGATGATGGGAATGAACGCCTACATGGACCGGCCGTCGCTGAACCGGGCGCTCGGCGACGGCGACCTGTCGACGGGCTTCCTGCTGTCGATCGAGCGCGGCAGCGAGGATGCGGCGCTGGAAGCGACGAAGGCGCTGCCGACGGTGGCCGGCGCGTGGAGCAAGGCGACGATGCTGCGCAACCTGCAGCAGATCAGCGCGCGCAACGTGCGCATCATGAGCACGATCCTGACGCTGTTCGCCAGCATCATCGCGGTCGGCGTGGTCTACAACAACGCGCGCATCGCGCTGTCGGAGCGGGCCTGGGAGCTCGCGAGCCTGCGGGTGCTGGGCTTCACGCGCGCCGAGGTGTCGGGGCTGCTGCTGGGCGAGCTCGCGATCGTCATCGCCGTCGCTCTGCCGATCGGGATGCTGATGGGCTGGGCGATCACGCACGGCGTGGTCGAGCTGCTGAAATCCGACCAGTTCTTCTTTCCGGTGGTGATCCGTGCCCGCACCTATGCGGGGGCCGCGCTGTGCGTGCTGGTGGCGGGTGCCGCCAGCGCGCTGGTGGTGCGCCGGCGCATCGACCGGCTCGACATGGTGTCTGCGTTGAAGACGAGAGATTGAGACAAGGGATCGAATGATGAAGACGTTGAAACTCCCTTCCCTGCGCCCGGCCTGGCTGGCCGGCGGTGCCGCGACGCTCGGGGCGGTGGCCGTGCTGGCGTGGGCCTTCATGCCGCGGCCGGTCGAGGTGGAGGTGGCCGCCGCGGTCACCGGGCGCTTCGAGGCGACGGTCGAGGAGGACGCGAAGACGCGGCTGCGCGACCGCTACGTGGTGTCGGCACCGCTGGCGGGGCAGCTGGCACGCATCGGGCTGCGCGAGGGCGACACTGTCGCGGCCGGCGCGGTGGTGGCGCTGCTGACGCCGGTGCTGTCGCCGATGCTGGACGAGCGCACGCGGCGCGAGCAGCAGGCGCGGCTGGAGGTGACCGAGGCGCAGCTGCAGCGCGCGGGTGCGCGCAGGGAAGGCGCGCGGGTGGCCTTGCTGCAGGCACGCAACGATGCGCAGCGCAGCGAGCAGCTGGCGAAGCAGGGCTTCGTGTCTGCGACGCGGCTGGAGAGCGACCGGCTGGCGGCGCTCGCGGCGCAGAAGGAGCTGGACGCGGCGTCGAGCGACCGCAGCGCGGCCGGCCACGAGGTGGAACAGGCGCGTGCCGCGCTGGGCGCGGTGCGCAACGCACCGGCCGGCGCACCGCGTGCGTTCGCGGTGCGCTCGCCGGTGTCGGCGCGGGTGCTGCGCGTGGTGCAGGCGAGCGAGGCGACGGTGGCGCTCGGGGCGCCGCTGGTGGAGCTGGGCGACGTGGCCGGGCTGGAGGTGGTGGCCGAGCTGTTGACCACCGACGCGCTGCAGGTGCGCACCGGCGCGCCGGTGGCGATCGAGCACTGGGGTGGCGAGACGGCCTTGCGCGGTCGGGTGCGGCTGGTCGAGCCGGGGGCGTTCACGAAGGTGTCGGCGCTGGGTGTCGAGGAGCAGCGGGTGCGGGTGCTGGTGGACCTCGCGAGCCCGCCGGCGGAGTGGTCGGCGCTGGGCGACGGCTACCGGGTGACGGTGCGGATCCTGACGATGGCGAAGGATGGCGTGACGAAGGTGCCGGTGAGCGCGGTGTTCCCGCTGCCGTCGTCGCCCGGCAGCGACGGCTCGCGCATGGGCGTGTTCATCGTGGAGGGCAGCCGGGCGCGGCTGGTGCCGGTGGCTCTCGGGGCGCGCAATGCCGCCGAGGCCTGGGTTCGCGAGGGCTTGCCTGCGGGGGCGCGGGTGATCGTCTATCCGCCACCGGCGGTGGCCGATGGCGTGCGCGTGAAGGTACGGGTTGTCTGACTCGCTCATCAGGGTCTTGAAGCTCGCGTGGCGCAGACTGCGCCCCATCCCTTCTTCCGAGGATTGACGGCTCACCCCATGGAGTACAAGGACTACTACGCCGCACTCGGTGTCGAGCGCACCGCCACGCAGGACGAGATCAAGCGCGCCTACCGCAAGCTCGCCCGCAAGTACCACCCCGACGTCAGCAAGGAACCCGACGCCGAGGCCCGCTTCAAGGACGTGGCCGAGGCCTACGAGGCGCTGCAGGACCCCGAGAAGCGCGCCGCCTACGACGAGATCGGCCGGCGGCACCGCAGCGGCGAGCGCTTCGATCCGCCGCCCGGCTGGGACAGCGGCTTCGAGTTCAGCGGCCGCGATGCCGGCCCGGGCGATGCGGCGGACTACAGCGAGTTCTTCGAATCGCTGTTCGGCCGCCACCACCGCGCGGCGCGCGGCACGGCCCGTGCCGGCGGCAGTGACCACCATGCCAAGGTCGTGATCGATCTCGCCGATGCCTACCGCGGTGCACGCCGCACTCTGTCGCTGCGCACGCCGGTCCCCGACGACAGCGGCCGCATCGTCTTTCGGGAGCGGCAGCTGGAGGTCAACATCCCGCGCGGCGTGCGCAGCGGCCAGCAGCTGCGCCTGGCCGGCCAGGGCGCGCCGGGCCTCGGCGGCGGGCCGGCCGGCGACCTGTACCTCGAGATCGAGATCGCGCCGCATGCGCATTTCAGCGTCGACGGGCGCGACGTCACCCTCGAACTGCCGGTCGCGCCGTGGGAGGCCGCGCTCGGCGCGAGCGTCACGGTGCCGACGCCGGACGGCCGCATCGAGCTGACGGTGCCGCCCGGCTCGGCCGCGGGGCGGCGGCTGCGCCTGAAGGGCAAGGGCCTGCCGGGCACGCCGCCGGGCGACCTGTACGTGCTGCTGGCGGTGCGCGCGCCGGCCGCGACGAACGACGCGCAGCGCGACGCCTATGCGGCGCTCGGCCGCGCGTTTGCCGGATTCGACGCGCGCAGCGCACTGGAGGGCTGACATGGCACACGCGCAATCCATCCGCGTCGACGCGGTCGTCATCGACGAGACTCACCAGTTCACGCTGACCCAGTTGGTACAGGTCTGCGGCACCGAGCCCGAGCGGCTGGTCGCGATGGTCGACGAAGGCGTGCTGTCGCCGCAGGGCGAGGCGCCGGAGCACTGGCGCTTCAGCGGCAGCGAGCTGGCCCGCGCGCGCAAGGCGCTGCGCCTGTCGCGAGACCTCGAACTCGGCCCCGGCGGCACGGCGCTGGTGCTGCAGCTGCTCGACGAGATCGACGCGCTGCGGCGCCAGCTCGAAGCGTTCAGGCCCCGCTGAGCGCGCGGCGCCTGCCCCGCGCCAGCCGCCAGCCCGACACCACCGCCGGCATCGCCAGCAACGGCAGCACCACGGCCGCCGGCAGCACCGGCAGGCCGAACAGCCGTGCCAGCGGCGGCACCAGCAGCAGCAGCGCGAAGGTCGCGGCGACGCCCAGCACCAGCAGGTCGAAGCTGCCGTTGCGCACCGCCAGCGCACCGCGTCCGCCGCGGAACCACTGCAGCATCGCGAGGTTGCCCACCACCAGCGTCGCCAGGCCCGCCAGGCGCAGGCCCTCGTCCGGCAGCGCGGCCCAGCGGCCGGCCACCTGCACCATGACGACCGCACCCAGTGCCACCGCGCCCACCCCGAGCGCGCGCTGCAACGCGCCGCGGCTGAACAGCGCGGCGCCGGCCGGCCGCGGCGGCAGCTTCATCGCGTCGCGGGCCGCCGGCTCGGCCTCGAAGACCAGCGAGCACGCCGGATCGATGATCAGCTCCAGCAGCACCACGTGCACCGGCAGCAGCAGCACCGGACCGCCGAGCACCGGCAGCAGCGACAGGCCGACGATCGGCAGGTGCACCGCGAGCAGGTAGCCGACCGCGCGCTGCAGGTTCGCGAAGATGCGCCGGCCGGCGCACACCGCATCCACCAGCGACGCGAAGCGATCGTCCAGCAGCACCAGCGCCGCGGCTTCGCGGGCGACATCGGTGCCGCGCTGCCCCATCGCGACGCCGACATCCGCCGCGCGCAGCGCCGGCCCGTCGTTGACGCCGTCGCCGGTCATCGCGACCACCTCGCCGCGGCGCTGCAACGCCTGCACGATGCGCAGCTTCTGGTCCGGGCTGACGCGGGCATACACCGCGATGCGCCCGACCGCCGCATCGAAAGCCCGGTCGTCCATCGCGGCCAGCGCGGCGCCGGTGCACACCGCGTCGCCGTCCCAGCGCTCTAAGCCGGCCTGCCGCGCGATCGCCGATGCGGTCGCCGGCGCATCGCCGGTGATCATAACGACGCGCACGCCGGCTTCGCGGCACCGCGCGAGCGCAGCCGGCACGTCCTCGCGCAGCGGGTCTTCGAAGGCGATCAGCCCGTCGGCCACGAAACCGTCCGCGGGCCGCGGCGCGCCGTCGCGCCACGGCGCATGCGCGACCGCGATCACGCGCAGCCCCCGCGCCGCCCAGTCCGCCGCGCGGCGCACGAACGCGGCGCGCCCGACATCGTCGTCGCAGCACGCGAGCACGGCCTCGGGCGCGCCCTTCATCGCCACCACGCAGCCCCCCTCGACCGATCCACCGGCCAGCCGCCAGCCATGCCGCACGAACGGCCGCTGCGGCTGCACGCCCTCGCGCCACAGCAGCGCCTCGCCGTCCTGCGGCTGCAGCGCGAGGATCGCGCGGTCCATCGGCTCCAGCCCTTCGCCGACGCTGGCCAGCGCTGCCCAGCGCAGCACGGCGTCGCCGCTGGTCTGGGCGATCGACATGCGGTTGCAGGTGAGCGTGCCGGTCTTGTCGACGCACAGCACGCTGGCCGTGCCGAGCGCCTCGATGGCCTGCGGCTGGCGCGTCAGCACCTGCCGGCGCGCGAGCCGCCACGCACCAAGCGCGAGCATGACCGTCCAGACCACCGCGAACTCCTCCGGCACGATCGCCATCGCGAGCGTCAGCCCGACCAGCAGCCCCGCGGTCCATGAGCCGTCGCGCCACGCGAACACGGTGGCCGCCACCAAGCAAGTCGCCAGCGCCGTCAGCGCGACACGGCGCACCAGCAGGTCGAGCTGGCGGCGCAGCCGGCTCGGCGGAGGCTGCAACTGCTGGAGCGAACCGCCGATGCGCCCGAGCGCGGTGTGCACGCCGGTGCCCGTGACGACCGCGACGCCGTCGCCCTGCACCACCAGCGTGCCGGACATCAGCTGCCGCGCATGCGGGCCGTCGCCGCCCTTGTCGACCGGCATCGATTCGCCGCTGAGCATCGACTCGTCCAGTCGCAGGCCCTGCGTCTCGAGCAGCAGCGCGTCGCACGCGAGGCGGTCGCCCTCCTGCACGATCAGGCGGTCGCCGCGCACCAGCTCGTGACTCGCGATGCGGCGCGCGACGCCGCCGCGCACGACGGTGCTGCGCGGGCTGGCCAGCTCCTGCAGCGCCTCCAGCACCGCCTGCGTGCGCAGCGCCTGCACCACCGAGATCGAGGCCACCAGCACCAGCGAGCCGCCGAGCACCAGCGCGTCGAGCGCATTGCCGAGCAGGCCGTACAGCAGCGCACAGGCGAGCAGCAGCAACACCATCGGCTGCGTCAGCACTTCGCGCAGCACCGCGCCGGCGCTGCGGTGCTGCGGCGGTGGCAAACGGTTCGGGCCGTCGCGCTGCAGCCGCGCGGCCGCTTCGGCATCGCTCAGGCCCGCGGGTGCGGTGATCGGAACGTCGGCAAGGTTCATCGGTGGTCCCTGGACAAGTGAGCGCACTGTCTCCGCCGCCAGTCGAAGCGGTCTTGCGTTGCGTCAAGCCAGCCGCGGCGCGGCGGCCTGGATTGAGGACAGGCACCACCACCCGGAGCAGCATCACCATGAGCTACCGCAGCATCCTCCTCCACCTCGACCAGAGCGCAGGCTCCGACGCCCGAACGCGGGCCGCCATCCGGCTGGCGCAGCGCCTGAACTGCCACCTCGCCGGGCTCGCGCCCACCGGCCTGCTCGACCTGCCCGGTGTGCCGGGCGGGACGCTCGGCGTCCTGGCCCGCTCGCGTGGGACAGCCTGCGCGACGAGGCCGAGCGCGCCGCAGACCGCTTCCGCGATGCCTGCGGCGGCGCCCGGGTACGCTCGATCGAGACAGTGATCGACGAGGCCGAACCGGCCGCATCGCTGATCGCCGGACCGAGCGCGTGCTCGGTGGCGTGACGCGCCAGATGATCGGCAGCGCGACCGTGCCGCTGCTGATGTAACACTGAACGATGAGCGTCCGCCACCTCGACCATTTGCTGGAACCCCGATCGATCGCCGTCGCGGGGGCTTCCGACCGCCCCGCCAGCGTCTGCGCGACGGTCTGGCGCAACCTTCGCGCCGGCTTCCGCGGCCCGCTGCACGCCCTCAACTTGGGGCTGCGCACGCTGGACGGGCAACTGGTCTTCACTTGCCCCGACCAGCTCCCGGCCACGCCCGACCTGGCCGTGCTGTGCAGGCTGCCAAACACGCTGGAGACACTGGCTACCGCGACCACCCTGCCGCGCGGCTCGACGCGGTATGCGACGCGCTGGTCGCGGTGTCGCAGATGGTGGCCTACCTGCCGGAGCTGGCCGAGCTCGACATCAACCCGCTGTGGGCCGACCACGACGGCGTGCTGGCGCTGGATGCCCGCATCCGGCTGAGCCGGGTGCCGGTCGCCGGTGCGGAGCGGTTCGCGATCCGGCCGTACCCGGATGCCCTGGTCGAGACGATCGCATGGCACGGCGAGACGCTGGTGCTGCGGCCGGTGCGCCCGGAAGACGAGCCGGCGCACCGCCGCTTCGTCGAGCAGCTGAGCCCCGACGACCTGCGTTTCCGCTTCTTCAACGCGCGGCGCGAGCTGGCGCACAGCGAGCTCGCGCGGCTGACGCAGATCGACTATGCGCGCGAGATGGCGTTCATCGCGGTGCGCCCGGGGGCCGACGGCGGCAGCGAGACGCTCGCGGTGGCACGCGCCGCGGTCGACCCGGACAACCTCGAGGCCGAGTTCGCGGTCGTCGTGCGCAGCGACCTGCAGGGCCGCGGCCTCGGCCGCCTGCTGATGGACAAGCTGATCGCCTACCAGGCCGTGCAGGGCACGCAGCGGCTGGTGGGGCTGGTGCTGCACGACAACGCGGGGATGCGCGCCTTCATGCAGCGCCTGGGCTTCGAGCGGCACGGCGGCGACAGCGACGCGCTGCGCCTGGTGCTGCCGCTGCAGGGACGGCCGGTCAGCGGATGACGAGCACCGGCGTCTTGCACTGGTTCAGCACCCGGTTCGTCACCGAGCCGAGCACAATCGAGCCGAGCGCCGAGTGGCCGTGCGAGCCCATCACTACCAGGTCGAAGCGGCCGCCGTCGGCCATCTCGCTGATGACGGTCGGCGCATGGCCGACCTTGTCGACGAAGCTGGCGCGCCAGGCCTGCTGGGCGATGAACGCCCGCACCGGCTTCAGCACGTCGTCGGCCTCGGCACGGTAGTAGTTCTCGACCGTCTCGCGGTCGAAGAACCCCTTCGCATGGGCCGGCACCGGCATCGTGACGGTGAGCACGGTGTACTCGTGGGCGCCGCCGAGGAACTCGTCGTGGGCGGCCAGGTAGGCCAGCATCTGCTTCGTGCAGGCGCTGCCGTCGACAGCCAGCAGGATCTTCATGGTCTTTCTCCTTCGTCGTGGTGAATGCAAGTTCAGTGAACCATCAGCAGCGGCCACCGGGCGGTGTGCATCAGCGAGCGGGTGGCCCCGCCCAGCACCTGCTCGCGCAGCCGGCCGTGGCCGTAGCAGCCCATCACCACCCACTGGGCACCGACCTGGGCGGCCAGCGCCGACAGTTCATCGCCGATGGAGCGCGGCTCGTGGCCGCGCTGGTGCAGCACCGGCGTGATGCCGTGGGCCTTCAGGTGGCCGACGATGTCGAGTCCGCCGGCGGCGCCGACGACCGCATTGCGCGACCAGCTGGCCACGTGGACCTCGCGGGCCTGCACGAGGAACGGCAGCGCGGCGGTGACGGCGCGTGCCGCCTCGCGCGAGGGCTTCCACGCGACCAGCATGCACTCGGGCGCCGAGCTCGCGATGCCGGCGTCGGGCACGATCAGCGCCGGCTTGCCGCTTTCGATCAACAGCGATTCGATGAAACCCGGCGGCAGGTCGTGCTGCGGCGTCGACGGGTCGCGCTGGCCGAGCACCAGCAGGTCGGTGCACAGCGCGTGCTGGACGACGGCCTGCAGCACCGGTTCGCGCACGACCTCGGCCCAGCGCACGCGCGAGAGCTCCTCGCCACCGGTGATGTCGTGCAGCAGGCGGTTGCGGGCCTGCGCGCGCAGGTCGGGTTCGTCGATCGCGGCGACGGCGCCTGCCACGGCCCCGAAGCGCCCGTCTGTTTCGGCGTGCAGCGGCGTGGCGGCGAACAGCGCGGTGACTTCGGCATCGTGGCGTTCGGCCAGCTCCCGCGCGATCGTGAGCCGGGTCGCGGTACGCGGCGAGCTGTCCGCCAGCATCAGGATCGTGCGGATCGGGTTCACGGTGGCGAGGCGTTGCGACATGCCTCGACGGTACGCCCATGCCGCCGCCATGGCTTGATTCAACTCAAGTCGGATTCATCTCTCGTGACCTGGGTGCCGCTGGTTCCGGCGAGCAGCGCGGCCACGTCGTCGAGGCGGCCGATCGCGGCGCGGCGCCCGGTCGTCTCGACGAACTCGGCGGCGGCGAGCGCCTTCGCACCCATCGAGCCGGCCGGCAGCGTGAGCTTGCGCAGCGAACGCGGCGAGGCCGATGCGAGGCGGTGTTCGGCGGGCGTACCGAAGCCGGTGCGGATGCCGTCGACGTCGGTGAGCAGCAGCAGCAGGTCGGCCTGCAGCTCGCGGGCGAGCAAGGCGCTGGCGGCGTCCTTGTCGATGACGGCATCGACGCCGCGCAGCAAGCCGTCTCGCCCGACAACCGGGATGCCGCCGCCGCCGGCGCAGATCACCACGACGCCGGCGGTGAGCAGGTGGCGGATGGCCGGCAGCTCGACGATCTGCTGCGGGCGCGGCGACGGCACGACGCGCCGCCACTGGTCGCCGTCGCGCGCGAACTGCCAGCCGCGTTCCGCGAGCAACTGCACTTCGGCCTGCCGATAGCCGGGGCCGACGGGCTTGGTCGGCGCGGCGAAGGCGGGGTCGGCGGCATCGACGCGCACCTGCGTGAGCAGCGTCGCGATCGGGTGGCCTCCCAGTTCGCGGGCGAGCGCCTGTTCGACGAGGTAGCCGACCATGCCGTCGCTCTCGGCGCCGAGCACGTCGAGCGGCGTGGTCTCGGCGCCGGCGCGGGTGTCCTGCCAGGCGGCGGCCTGCAGCGCAAGCCAGCCGATCTGGGGGCCGTTGCCATGGGTGATCACGAGTTCGTTCTCGAGGGCCAGCGGGGCGAGTGCCTTGGCGGCGGCGACGAGGTTGTCCCGCTGCACCTGCACCGACATCGGCTGGCCGCGCCGGATCAGCGCGTTGCCACCGAGGGCCGCGACGATTCTCATGCCACTCATCCCAAGGTCGCCACGAGCAGCGCCTTGATCGTGTGCATCCGGTTCTCCGCCTGGTCCCACACGATGGACGCCGGCGATTCGAACACCTCCTCGGTCACCTCCATCCCGTCGAGCCCGAAACGCTTGAAAATGTCCTCCCCGCGGCGCGTCTCGCGGTTGTGATACGCCGGCAGGCAGTGCATGAACTTGACCGCCGGGTTCCCCGCCGCCGCCATCAGCCGCGCATTCACCTGGTAGGGCCTCAGCAACGCGATCCGCTCGGCCCATGCCGCCTCCGGCTCGCCCATCGACACCCACACGTCGGTGTAGATGAAGTCGACGCCCTCCACCGCCTGCAGCGGCGCCTCGGTCAGCTTCAGCTTCGCGCCGCTCACCCGCGCCTGCGCCTCGCACTGCGCGACGATCTCCGGTGCCGGCCACAAGGCCTGCGGCGCCGCGATCCGCAGGTCCATGCCCATCAGCGCCGCGCCCTGCAGCAGCGAGTCGCCCATGTTGTAGCGCGCGTCCCCCAGGTAGGCCAGCTTCATCTCGCGCAACGGCTTGTCGCACTGCTCCTGCATCGTCATCAGGTCGGCCAGGATCTGAGTCGGGTGGAACTCGTTCGTCAGGCCGTTGTAGACGGGCACGCCGGCATGCGCGGCCAGTGTCTGCACCGTCTGCTGCGCAAAGCCCCGGTACTCGATCGCGTCGTACAGCCGGCCCAGCACCCGCGCCGTGTCCTTCACGCTCTCCTTCTCGCCCAGCTGCGAATCACCCGGACCGATGAACGAGACGTGCGCCCCCTGGTCGTGCGCCGCGACCTCGAACGCGCAGCGCGTGCGCGTCGACGATTTCTCGAAGATCAGCGCGATGTTGCGACCGCGCAGCGTCGGCTGCTCGGTGCCCGCCGCCTTCGCCCGCTTGAGCTCGTGCGACATCTCCAGCAGGTGCTGGATGTCGCGCGCGTTCAGCTCGTCCAGTGATAGCAGGTTGCGGTTCTTCAGGTTGTAGGCCATCGCTCTTCCCTTCGTTCGTTCAATACACCACCGCATCGCGGCTCAACGGACAGCTCATGCAGTGCGCCCCACCCCGCCCGCGGCCCAGCTCGCCACCCGGGATCTCGATCACCTCGATGCCGGCCGCGCGCAGCCGGCGGTTCGTCTGCGTGTTGCGGTCGTAACCGACCACCACGCCCGGCTGCAGCGCCAGCACGTTGTTGCCGTCGTCCCACTGCTCGCGCGCGCTCTCGAAATCGTCGCCGCCGGTCGCGATCGCGTTCAGCGCCGGCACCTCCAGCGCCGCACTCACCACGTCCAGCAGGTGCTGGCCCGACAGCGTGCGGATGCGCGGCGGCCCGCCGCGCGGCCCGGGCTCCAGCTCGTGGCACACGATGTGGTCCACGACCTCCGGGAAATACGTCACCACCTCGTGCGAACATGGCGTGAACACCGTGTCCAGGTGCATGGACGCGCGCGCCCTTGGCATCTGCGCCGCGATCACGCGCCGCGCCGCGCCGCTCTCGAACAGCCGGTGCGCCAGCTGCACCACCGCCTGCGGGCTGCTGCGCTCGCCCATGCCGGCCAGCAGCACGCCTCGCCCGAGCGGCATCAGGTCGCCGCCCTCCAGCGTCGCCAGGCCATGGTCGCGCACGTCCTCGCCCCACCAGGTCTCGAAGCCGCCGTTCACGAACCGCGGATGGAAGCGGTACACCGCCGCCTTCAGCAGGGTCTCGCCGCGGCGCACCGGCCAGAACATCGGGTTCAGCACCACGCCGCCGTACAGCCAGCTGCTGGCGTCGCGCGTGAACAGGCAATTCGGCAACGGCGGCAGCACGAAGTCGTGCATCTCCAGGTACGGACCCAGCAGGCCGTTCGGGCGGAACGGCAGCTCCGCCTTCGTCATGCCGCCGATCAGCAGCTCGGCCAGCCGCGCCGGCGGCAGCTCGGCCAGCGCCGCCTGCAGGTCGTCCAGCATGCCGAGCCCGACGCTGTCCGGCATCACCCGGTGCCGCAACACCCAGCGCCGTGCTTCGGGCTGGGCCAGCGTCTCGGCCAGCAGGTCGTGCAGCTCGAGCACCTCGATGCCGCGCCGCGTCATCTCGGACACGAACTGCGCGAAGTCGCGCTGCGCACGCTCCACCCACATCACGTCGTCGAACAACAGCCCGCGGCAGTTGTCCGGCGTCAGCCGCTGCTGCGCCAGCCCCGGCCGGCACACCAGCACGCTACGCAGCCTCCCGATTTCCGAATGCACACCCCAGTTCATGGCTTTGTCCACGGCGGCTCAGATCTTCTGCAGGTCCAGCGTCCCGCCGGCGATCAGCCAGAGGGTCACGAAAGCGGCCGCGAGCAGCAGTACCGCCGCCACCTGCTCGTCGCCCCCGGCATACACCGGCAGCCCGCGGCGGCGCCGCGCCAGCGCATGCACCGCGAGCCCCGGCACGTAGACCAGGGCCGTCAACAGCAGGTACACCGGGCCGGCCGCGTAGACGAGCCAGGCACTGTAGACCGTCGCGAGCGCGCCGGTCAGCGCCAACCCCCGCGACGCCGCGCCGCGCCGCAGCGCGAACAGCGCGCACAGCAGGTAGGGCAGCAGGATGGTCGAGGTCGCGAGCTTGATCAGCACCAGGTAGGCATTGCCCGCCAGCAGCGACAGCAGCAGCACCGCCTGCACGATGCCGTTGCTCCACCACAGCGCGGCGGCGGGCGCCTGCCGCAGGTTCTCGCGGGCGACGCCGGCCGGGAACACCTGCTCCTTCGCGGCGCTGTACGGCACCTCGGCCGCCAGCAGCGTCCACGCGAGCATCGCGCCGCCCACCGACACCAGCAGCCCCAGGTTCACCAGCACGGCACCCCACGGGCCGACCACCTTCTGCAGCACGCCGGCCATCGACGGGTTGGCCATCTGCGCGAGTTCGGCCTGCGGCACCACGCCGAGCGACAGCAGCGTGATCGCCATGTACAGCACCAGCGTCGCGCCGAAGCCGAGCATCGTCGCGCGGCCGACGTCGCGGGCCTCGCGCGCCCGCGCCGAGAACACCGACGCGCCTTCGATGCCGATGAAGGCCCACACGGTGACCAGCATCGTCGAGCGCACCTGGTCGAACACCGGCCCGAGCTTCGCGTCGCCCCACATCGACAGCGAGAAGGTCGGGGCCTGGAACGCCACCGCCACCAGCCCGACGAACATCAGCAGCGGCACCAGCTTCGACAAGGTCACCAGCATGTTGACCGCCGCCGCGGTGCGCACGCCGCGCAGCGCCAGCGCGTGATAAGCCCACAGCAGCACCGATGCCACCGCCACGCCGGCCCCGGTATTGCCGGCGCCCAGCCCGGCTGCCGGCAGCAGGTTCGACACCGCCGCGACGATCACGATCAGGTAGCCGGCATTGCCGATCAGCGCCGACAGCCAGTAGCCCCACGCCGACTGGAAGCCGATGAAATCGCCGAACCCGGCGCGCGCATACCCATAGACGCCGCCGACCACGTCGGGCTCGGCCCGCGCCAGCTGCAGGAACATCATTGCGAGCGACAGCATGCCAAGCGCGGTGATGCCCCAGCCGATCAGGATCGCACCGGCGCCCGCGCCCGCGGCCATGTTCTGCGGCAGCGAGAACACGCCCGAGCCGATCATCGAGCCGATCACCAGGCTCGTCAGCGCGCCCACCGACAAGCGCTGGCGCAGCGGGGGCCACGGCCCGGCGTGCGGCACAGCACCAATGCCGTCGCGCGGTGACGGTGGGGAAACGACAGAGGACATGACTGGCTCCTGCAATGCCCTGGATCGGGCGTGGCGCCAGCCTAGTGGCGCCGGCCCCGCCGGCCTTGATGCCCGTCAAGGCGTCGCGCACTCGCCGCTGCCGGAACACGCCATTGCCGCGGCTGATGCACGCCGGACACCGGCGGTTCAGCCGCTGTTACGCAGTGATCTCCCTCGGTCGCGCTGCATTGACAGGCGACCTCCAATACGTGATCCGCTTCACCGAGAAGGGCCGGCGCGACCTGTGCATCGCCAGCACCGAGGCGCTCGCGTCGTTCATCCAGGCGGCGATGACGCCGCAGTCGCGGGTGCTGCAGTGATCGCCCGGACCATGGCCTTGGAGAGTTCCTCGCGCGAATAGGGCTTGCGCAGCAGCTCCCACGGCAGGCCGGCGCTGCTGTCGCCAACCATCGCTTCCGACGAGTAGCCCGACATCAGCAGCACCGCCAGTGCCGGCCGCAGCGCGCTGGCGCGCCGCGCGAGTTCGGTGCCGCGCATGCCGGCACCGAGGATCACGTCGCTGAGCAGCAGGTCGACCGGCTCGGCCCGCTCCAGCGCGGCCAGCGCCGCCTCGGCGCTCGAATGGGCGGCCACCTCGCACTTCAGCGCGAGCAGGAAGCTGCGGCACACCGCCAGCACTTCCGGATCGTCTTCCACCACCATCACGCGCAGGCCCGGCACCAGCACCGCCGGCGCCTGCAGGCGCGCCTCGGCACGGCCCGGCGCGTCGAAGCGCGGCAGGTACAACGTGACGCGCGTGCCGGCACCGGGCGCCGAATCGATGACGACCGCGCCGTTCGACTGCTTCGCGAAGCCGTACACCGTGCTCAGCCCGAGCCCGGTGCCGCGGCCGGCCTCCTTGGTGGTGAAGAACGGCTCGAACGCGCGGTCGCGCACCGCCTCGGACATGCCGTGGCCGGTGTCCGAGACGCTGATCTCGACGAACCCGTCCTCGGCCCCCGCAGCCTCCCCGAGCTCGGCCGCCAGCTCCGTCGGCACGCGCCGGCACGGCCGGCATGCGAACGACAGCGTGCCGCCCTCGGGCATCGCGTCGCGCGCATTGATCGCGATGTTGAGCAAGGCCGATTCCAGCTGCCCCGGGTCGGCCCGGCAGCCGGGGCAGGCCTCGGCGTCGACGACGATCTGCACCCGCTCGTCGAGCGTGCGGTGCAGCATGTCGGCCAGCGAGCGCAGCAGCAGCGGCGGCTCCACGCGCGTGGGCACCAGGCGCTGGCGGCGCGAGAACGCGAGCAGCTTGCCGGTCAGTTCGGCGCCCCGCTTGGCCGCGCGCGTGGCGGCGCCCAGCATCTGCTGCAGGCGCGGCTCGTCGGCCACCTGCGGCTCGAACTCGAGCACCTGCAGGTTGCCCTGGATCACCGTGAGCAGGTTGTTGAAGTCGTGCGCAATGCCGCCGGTCAGCTGGCCGACGCTCTCCATGCGCTGCGCATGGCTCAGCTGCTCCTCGGTCTGCGCGCGCTGCAGGCTGGTGGCCAGCAGGCTGGACAGCGAATCGAGGAAGCGCAGTTCATCGTCGCCGAAGCGGCGCGCCTCGCGGCTGCGCACCGCCAGCGTGCCGACGATGCTGCCGCGGTCGGACAAGGGCACCGCCAACCCGCTGACCAGCCCGCGCTGCAGGTAGTCGGGCGGCACCTTGAAGCGGGTCTCGCGGGCGTAGTTCGACACCAGCACCGGCTTGCCTTCGGCCACGACGAAGCCGGCCGGCGTGTCGGGGCGGTTGGGCTGGCGCCGTCCCTCGACCTCGTCGCCGTCCAGGCCGACGCCGGCGGCGAGCCGGAACTCGAGCCGGTTCGGCTCCAGCAGCCAGACCACGGCCATCTCGGCCTGCATGCCTTCGGCGGCGATCCGCGGCACCTGGCTGAGCAGCGCCTGCGGGTCGCGGGTGTCGACCGCCAGCCGCGCCAGCTTCGCGATGTACTCGCTGTAGCGGGCTTGCTGCAACGCCTGCTGCACGCGCGGGTAGCCGGCAATGCCGCGGATCGCCGCGACCACGTACGGCAGGCCGTCGTCCTGCAGCGGGCTGAGCGCGATCTCGACCATCACCTCGCTGCCGTCTTTGCGGCGCGCGGTCAGCTCGAGCTGCGTGCCCATCGGCCGCGGCTTCGGGCTCATGCCGTAGGCGCCGCGGTAGGCCGCATGGCGCGGGCGGATGCTGTCGGGCACCAGCGCATCGACCGGCAGGCCGACCAGCTCCGCGAGGTCGTAGCCGAGCAGCGTGGCGGCGGCCGGGTTGGCCCGCACGATCAGGCCCTGTGCATCGACCAGCAGCAGCGCATCGGGGTAGGCCGCGAACATCGAGCGGAACAGCCGCCCTTCTTCGGGCGGCGGCGGCGGCAGGCGGTGCGGCATCGGGGTCCTTCGTCCAGGCGCCGAAGCACTCAGGCACTCACCACGGGCACCGCGAGCAGGTAGCCGGCGCTGCGCACCGACTTGATCAGCTGCGGGCTGTCCGGATCGGCCTCGAGCTTCTTGCGCAAGCGCCCCACCTGCACGTCGATCGTGCGGTCGAACGGCGCCGCCTCGCGGCCGCGCGTGCTCTCGAGCAGGAAATCGCGCGACAGCACCCGCCCCGGGTGGCGCACGAACACGCTCAGCAGGTCGAACTCGCCGCTGGTCAGCACCACCTCGACGCCGCCGCGGTGGACCAGGCGGCGCGCGGCGAGGTCGAGCTCCCAGTCGAGAAAGCGCAGCCGCTCGGGCACGGCCGCGACGGCGGGCGGCGCGGCCGCGGCAGGCGGGGCGACCGGCGGCGCGGCCACGCGGCGCAGCACCGACTTGATCCGTGCGAGCAGCTCGCGCAGGTCGAACGGCTTGGTCACGTAGTCGTCGGCACCGATCTCCAGCCCGACGACCTTGTCGACCGCATCGCCGCGGCCGGTGATGATGATCAGCCCGCACTGGTGGTGTTCGCGCAGCCGGCGGGCGATGGCGAAGCCGTCGTCGCCCGGCAGTCCCAGGTCGAGCAGCACCAGC
Organism: Rhizobacter sp. OV335; assembly: GCF_900142965.1. Classification (GTDB taxonomy): domain Bacteria; phylum Pseudomonadota; class Gammaproteobacteria; order Burkholderiales; family Burkholderiaceae_C; genus Rhizobacter. The sequence continues at coordinate 25,597 of NZ_FRCQ01000042.1, read as the reverse complement.
GCCGGTGGATCGGCGCTCATCAAGGCGTCGAGCGCGCGGCCCTGGTGCACCTGCGACACCCGGAACCCCTGCCCGCCGAGGTAGTTGGCGAGCAGCTGGGTGATGTCGACCTCGTCGTCGAGCACGGCGATGTGGTGCGGAACCCCCTGCGATGTCACGAAATGTCCCCTTGCTGCGCGATCGGTGGCGGCCCCTCCGGGCGCCCCGCCGCACTATACGCGGCGGACCGTGCGGCGCGCCGTCAGCGCGGGGCAGCGCGCAGTTCGAGGTAGCCGCCGGCGCGGAACACCGTCAGCCGCGTGCCCGGCAGCGATCGCCAAGACAGCAGCGCCCGCACGAAATCGCCGCTGTCGCCGAGCGCCCTGCCGTTCATGCCGACCACGATGTCGCCCACGCGCAGGCCAAGCCCGGCCGCGACGCTGTCGGGCGCGACCGAATTGATGAAGGCGCCGCGCGCATCGGCGCGGCCGGCGTGCCAGGCGGCCAGCGGCGACACGTCCTCGAAGCCCGCGCCCAGCCGAGGGCGCCGCGCCGCGCCCTCGCTGCGCAGCTCGGCCACGACCTGCTGCACCACCTCGATCGGCATGAACAGGCTGACGCCCGACGTGCCGTACGGACCGACCACGGTGCGCAGGCTCATGCCGACGATCGCGCCGCGCACGTCGAGCAGCGGCCCGCCGGAGTTGCCGGGGTTCAGCGTCAGGTCGCTCTGGATGAACAGCACCTCGCCATCCTCCGCGAAATGCCGGGCCCGCCCGCCGACGATGCCGGCGACCACCGAGCGGTTCAGGCCGTAGGGCTCGCCGACCGCCAGCACCCAGTCGCCGGCACGCAGCGCGGCCGAGCGGCCGAACACCGGCGCGGTGTCGGGCGGCACATCCAACGCGAGCAGCGCGATGTCCATGTCGCGGTCGACGGCGCGCACCCGCGCCGGCCGCACCCGCTGGTCGGGCAGCTTCACCAGCACCTGGTGCGCACCGGCGACGACGTGCGCCGCCGTCACGACCGCGCCGCTGTCGTCGATGAAGAAGCCGGCGCCGATGCGCGCCGGCAGCTCGGCCGTGCTCCATGGCGCGAGTTCGTCGCCGCGCGGCAGCGATGCCTCGTCGGCGTCGGCGTCGGTGTCGGCATCGGCGCCGATCCCGTAGACGCCGACGGCGAACGCACTGCCGCGGTTCACCGCCACCGCGAAGCCCGCGACCGGCGCGGGGGACGCCGGCGGCAGTCCGCCGGCGCAGCCGCCCAGGCCGCCCAGGCCGAACAGCACGACGGCCCGCAACAGGCGACTCACGCCGTCAGCGCCCGCCCGGCGGCCGGCCGGTGTGGGCCACTGCCGACCCGATGCCGAGCGGCGGCGGCAGCGCCCACAGGATCTTCTTGAACACATGGCGGTAGTTGTCGTCCGGTTCGTGGCCGGTCAGCGGGTCTCTGTTGTCGCAGAACGCGCTGTCGAGCCCGGCCCAGTCCTCGGCCGTCAGCACGCGCTGCGCCAGCGGCAGCACCTCGGTTTCCTCGGCCGCGATGTGCGCGAGGTAGAAGTCGATGTAGCGCTGCATCGCCTGCTCGAAGCGGTCGCGCCGCAGGCACAGCTGCCCGGTGTCGGCCATCATCTCGAAGCCGAGCAGCTCGTGCTCCAGTTCGCGGATCGCGCGCTCGCCGTCGGCATGCTCGCGGTCGAGCCGGTCCAGCACCTCGTCGCCCTCGGTGGTGCGCCGACGCAGCAGCGGGAACAGCAGCTCGCTTTCCTTCGCGTGGTGCAGCCGCTCGGGAAATTCGTCGACGTAGAACAGCATCGCGCGCAGCACCCCGAAATCCGGCAGGCTGCCGCGGCGCCGGTGATCGGCCAGCAGCAGGCTGATCGAGCGCAGCATCGCCGACATGGCGCTGTGTTCTTCGAGGATGACGCGGATGGCGGCGTGTTGCATGGCGATGTCCCGGCCGGCGAGGAAGCCCGAGCGTGGCGCATGGCCGGGCGCGGCAGCTTGATCCGTGTCAAGCGAGTGACTCGGCACAGGCGGTGGCAACCCCCGATCCGGCGCCAAGTCAATCCGTCAATCGATGGAAGGGCCTGCTTGCGCATTGCGGCCGCAGGGAGTTGAATGCCCGCACACCTGAAACAACGCACTGCATCCGGCCTCGCGCCTGGCCCCGGTGCAGGGAGGGTTCCGACATGACACCGACGCAGTTGCTGGCGGCACGGCTGGCCCACGACTCGCCGGATGCGCTGGTCGCCACGGACACCGGCGGCAGCGTCACCTGGTGGAACCCTGCCGCCGAGGCCCTGTTCGGCTACTCCCGCGATGAAACGCTCGGACGGCAGCTGCCCGACCTGCTGCTGCCCGTCGGCATGACCGAGCCGTTGCACGATGACACCCGCAGCTGCGAGGTGGTGCGCCGCTGCAAGGACGGCTCGCTGATCTACGTGCTCGCGTCGGTGCGCACGCTGCCCGCGAACCCGGCCAGCCCCGGCGGCCCGGCGCGCGTGTACAGCATGGCCGACGTGACGCACATGAAGGTGGCGCGCGATGCCCACCTGATCGACACCCGCTACCGCGGACTGCTCGAATCGACGCCGGACGCGATCGTGATCGTCAACGACATCGGCCGCATCGTGTTCGTCAACGGGCAGGCCGAGGCGGTCTTCGGCTACCGGCGCGACGAGCTGGCAGGCCGGCCGCTCGAGGAGCTGATGCCGCAACGCTACCGCGGCGCGCATGCCGCCCACCTGGCGCGCTACCTGGCGCAGTCGCGCACGCGCGAGATGGGTCTCGGGCTCGAGCTGTACGGGCTGCGCCAGAACGGCGAGGAATTCCCGGTCGAGATCAGCCTGAGCCCGCTGGAGACCGAGGCGGGCCGCATGGGCATGAGCGCGATCCGCGACATGACGTACCGCCGCAAGGCCGAGCAGAAGTTCCGCGGCCTGCTCGAATCGGCGCCCGACGCGATCGTGATCGTCGACCGCAGCGGCCAGATCGTGCTGGTGAACACGCAGACCGAGCGGCTGTTCGGCTACCCGCGCGTCGAGCTGCTGGGCCAGCCGATCGAGATCCTGGTGCCGGAGCGCTTCCGTGCACTGCACCCGGGCCACCGGCAGCAGTTCTTCGCCGACCCGAACGTGCGGCCGATGGGCGCCGGGCTCGAGCTGCAGGGGCGCCGGCGCGACGGCTCGGAGTTTCCGGTCGAGATCAGCCTGAGCCCGCTGGAGACCGAAGAAGGCACGCTGGTGAGCGGCTCGATCCGCGACATCTCCGAGCGCCGCCGCGTCGAGCATGCGCTGCAGGACAAGAACGTCGAGCTGGAGCGCGCGAACCAGGCCAAGGACAAGTTCCTCGCGACCATGAGCCACGAGCTGCGCACGCCGCTGAACGCGGTGATCGGCTTCACCGGACTGCTGCTGATGAAGCTGCCCGGGCCGCTGACCGGCGACCAGGAAAAGCAGCTGACGATGGTGCAGTCCAGTGCCAAGCACCTGCTGTCGCTGATCAACGACCTGCTCGACCTCGCGAAGATCGATTCGGGCAACGTGCAGATGCAGTTCAGGCCGGTCGCGTGCCGCGCGCTGGTGGAGGAAGTCGCCGCCACGCTGCGCCCGACGGCCGAGGCCAAGGGCCTGCGGCTGCTGGCGCGGCTGCCGGCGCACGACGTGTCGGTGGACACCGACCAGCGCGCGCTGCAGCAGATCCTGATCAACCTGGTCAGCAATGCCGTCAAGTTCACCGAGAGCGGCACGGTGACGGTCGAGATGGCGGCACTGGCCGGCGTCGGCGTGGCGCTGTCGGTCAGCGACACCGGGCCGGGAATGAGCGCCGATGAGCAGGCGCGCCTGTTCCAGGCCTTCGCGCGCGTGGGCAGCGCGACGGCGCGCAGCCGCATCGAGGGCACCGGGCTCGGGCTGTACCTGAGCCGCAAGCTCGCCGAGCTGCTGGGCGGACGCATCGAACTCGACAGCGAGCCCGGGCGCGGCAGCTGTTTCACGCTGCCCCTGCCGATCCCATGAGTGCACGCATCCTGATCGTCGAAGACAACGCGATCAACCGCGAGCTGATGGACTACCTGCTGCGGGCGTTCGGCTTCGAGACGATGAAGGCCGCCGACGGTGCGGTCGGGCTGGAGATCGCCCGCCGCGAACGCCCCGACCTGATCCTGTGCGACGTCCAGATGCCGGTGCTCGACGGCCCGGCGTTCGCGCGCGAGGCCAAAGCCGATCCGGTGCTGCGCGACATCCCGCTGGTCGCGGTGACGGCGTTCGCGATGGTGGGCGACCGCGAGCGCGTGCTCGCGTACGGCTTCGACGGCTACATCTCCAAACCGCTCGAGCCCTTGAGCTTCATCCAGGCCGTCAACGCCGCGTTGCCCGCCGCGATGCGGGCCACCGGGGCGCCGCAGCCGCCACCGGCGACGCCTGCCCGGGTGCCGGCGGGTGGCGCCACCGTGCTCGTGCTCGACGATTCGCAGGTCAACCTGCAGTTCAAGCGCGACCTGCTGCAGCCGCACGGCTACACGGTCGTCACGGCCGACACGCCGGCGCAGGCGCTGCGGCTCGCACGCGCGCACCTGCCGGCGCTGATCCTGTCGGACGTGGGGATGTCCGAAGGCAGCGGCTTCGATTTCATCCGCGCGGTGAAGGCCGACCCGCTGCTGCGCGACATCCCGTTCATCTTCCTGTCGTCGACGCACTGGAACGAGGCCTCGCGCACGCTCGGCCTGCAGCTCGGCGCGTTCCGCTACCTGCTGCGCCCGCTGGAGCCTGCGGTGCTGCTGGCGGAGATCGAAGGCTGCCTGTCGCAGCACTGAACTTCACGAAAAATTGCGCTTAGTCAACAACGGTCTTTTGCTGTGTAGCTATTGTCGAACAACCACGGGTCAACTGGAAACAATCGATGAAGATCCTGCTCGGCGTCGACGACAGCCCCTGCACCCGTCACATGTTTGAATGCCTGGCTGCGCAGGCGACGTGGCTGGAATCGTCGCACGAGTACACCGCGCTCCACGTACTGGCGCCACTGCCCAATGGACTGGCTGCACTTCTCACTCGCGAGCAGGTTGAAGTGCGTTACGCCGACGCGAGTCGCGCGATATTTTCCGTACTCAGCCAAGCGCTAAATCGCCTGCCCGGACATGCTGCCCGCTCGCACTCGATCGGTGATCCCGGAACGTTGCTAGCACGGCGCGCAGCCGAAGATGGCTTTGACATCGTGATGGTCGGGTCTCATGGACGCGGGTCCATCGCGCAGTTGGTGGCTGGGTCGACCGTCACGCGGTTGCTCGCGCACGCGACGACGCCAGTGCTCGTGATGCGTTAATCGCAACGCTGTACCGGACATGCAGAAGCGCGAAGCCGAGCACCGAGCGGCCACTCCAACACGCAGAACTCGGCCAGCCAGCCGAGGTCGATCGCCGGGTTAGAGGCTGCGTTGACATTCATCAATACCACAGCGAGCGTTACGCCCTACTCTCGCGCTCATGCCATTGACACGTCGAGCCCGCGCCAGTACACACATGGTCAGAAACGGTCAGGAATCTACTGGCCGGAGGGGGAACAGCATGCCTGATTTGCCGGCCGCTCCGAGTAAGAGGCAGGAGCGCACCGTGCTGCTGCTCTCGCTCGTGGTCATCGCTCCGGTTCTCGCTGTCGGCATCGTCGGGGGCTACGGCTTCATCGTGTGGATCTACCAAATGTTCGCCGGCCCGCCCGGTAGCTGAGATGCACACCGCAGAACTTCATATTGCAAGCCTCGTCGTCTACTCGACACCGAGCCGCGCCGCCCTGTTGGCCGTCACGCTGTCGGCCCTGCCCGGTGCCATCGTCCACGCAGTGGGCGACAACGGCAAGCTGGTCGTCACGCTGGAAGCCGACGGCGCCGCGCAGATGGTCGCGCTGGTGCAGCAGATCCAGCGCACCGACGGCGTCCTGTCGGCAGCGCTGGTCTACCAGCATGCCGACACCTTGGATTCGATGAATGAGGAGATTTCCGATGCCGATCGCCCGCAGGGACTTCATCCGGCAGACGGCGGCGGCTAGCGCCGCTGCGGTCGCCGGCCTGCCATTGCCCGGCCTGACGGCCACCCCGACGAACAACGCTGAGCTGAAATGGTCCAAGGCCCCGTGCCGCTTCTGCGGCACCGGCTGCGGCGTCACCGTCGCGGTCAAGGACAACCGCGTCGTCGCGACGCACGGCGACATCGAGGCCGAGGTCAACAAGGGCCTGAACTGTGTCAAGGGCTACTTCCTGTCCAAGATCATGTACGGCGAGGACCGCCTGACGCGCCCGCTGATGCGCATGAAGGACGGCAAGTACGCGAAGGACGGCGAGTTCCAGCACGTCTCGTGGGACCGGGCCTTCGACGAGATGGCCTCGCAGTTCAAGCGTGTGCTGAAGGACAAGGGCCCCACCGCCGTCGGCATGTTCGGCTCCGGCCAGTGGACGGTCTGGGAAGGCTATGCAGCGCTGAAGCTGATGAAGGCCGGCTTCCGCAGCAACAACCTCGACCCGAACGCGCGCCACTGCATGGCATCGGCGGCGGTGGGCTTCATGCGCACCTTCGGCGCCGACGAGCCGATGGGCTGCTACGACGACATCGAGGCCGCCGACGCGTTCGTGCTGTGGGGCTCGAACATGGCCGAGATGCACCCCATCCTGTGGACGCGCGTGACCGACCGGCGCCTGAGCGGCACGGACGTCAAGGTGGCGGTGCTGTCGACCTTCGAGCATCGCTCGTACGAGTTGGCCGACCTCGAGCTCACCTTCACGCCGCAGACCGACCTGGCGATCCTCAACTTCATCGCGCACCACATCATCTCGACCGGCCGCGTGAACCGCTCGTTCGTCGAGAAGCACACCACCTTCAGGCTGGGCAACGCCGACATCGGCTACGGCCTGCGGCCCGAGCACCCGCTGCAGAAGGCCGCGAAGAACGCGGGCGCCGCCGGCGGCTCGAAGCCGATGAGCTTCGACGAGTTCGCGAAGTTCGTCGCGACCTATGACTTGGACTACACCTCGACGTTGAGCGGCGTGCCGAAGAACCGGCTGCAGGCGCTGGCCGAGCTGTACGCCGATCCGAAGGTGAAGGTGATGTCGTTCTGGACCATGGGCTTCAACCAGCACACCCGCGGGGTCTGGGCCAACAACATGGTCTACAACATCCACCTGCTCACCGGCAAGATCGCGACGCCGGGCAACAGCCCGTTCTCGCTGACCGGCCAGCCGTCGGCCTGCGGCACCGCGCGCGAGGTGGGAACCTTCGCGAACCGGTTGCCGGCCGACATGGTGGTCACCAACCCGAAGCACCGCGCGCACGCCGAAGAAATCTGGAAGCTGCCCGACGGCACGATCCCCGACGTGCCGGGGTACCACGCCGTGCTGCAGAACCGCATGCTCAAGGACGGCAAGCTCAACGCCTACTGGGTGATGGTCAACAACAACATGCAGGCGGGCGCGAACCTGACGCAGGAAGGCTTTCCAGGCTACCGCAACCCGGACAACTTCATCGTCGTGTCCGATGCCTACCCGACCGTCACCGGCCTGGCGGCCGACCTGATCCTGCCGGCGGCCATGTGGGTCGAGAAGGAAGGCGCCTACGGCAATGCCGAGCGCCGCACGCACTTCTGGCACCAGCTCGTCAGCGCACCGGGTGAAGCGAAGTCCGACCTGTGGCAGCTGATGGAGTTCTCCAAGCGCTTCAAGATCGAGGAAGTCTGGCCGGCCGAGCTGATCGCGAAGAAGCCTGAGTACCGCGGCAAGACATTGTTCCAGGTGCTGTTCGAGAACGGCCAGGTGAATGCATTCCCGGCGTCGCAGGTGGAGGCCGGCTACGCGAACGACGAGGCGAAGGCCTTCGGATTCTATCCGCAGAAGGGACTTTTCGAGGAGTACGCGACCTTCGGTCGGGGCCACGGCCACGACCTGGCGCCATTCGACCGCTACCACCAGGTGCGCGGGCTGCGCTGGCCGGTGGTCGACGGCAAGGAGACGCGCTGGCGCTACAAGGAAGGCTCGGACCCCTACGTGAAGCCGGGCAGCGACTGGCAGTTCTACGGCAACGCGGACGGCAAGGCGGTGATCTACGCGTTGCCGTACGAGCCGCCCCCGGAGGTGCCCGACAAGGACTTCCCGTTCTGGCTGTCGACCGGCCGCGTGCTGGAGCACTGGCACTCGGGCTCGATGACGCGCCGAGTGCCCGAGCTGCACCGCGCGGTGCCGAACGCCGTCTGCTACATGCACCCGGACGACGCGAAGGCGCTGGGCGTGCGGCGCGGCGACGAGATCGAGGTCGCATCGCGCCGCGGCGCGATGCGCACGCGGGTCGAGACGCGCGGGCGCAACAAGCCGCCGCGCGGGCTGGTGTTCGTGCCGTGGTTCGATGCCAGCCAGCTGATCAACAAGGTCACGCTGGACGCCACCGACCCGATCTCATTCCAGACCGATTTCAAGAAGTGCGCAGTGCGCATCGCGAAGGTCGCCGCAGTGTGAGGCGCAGGGAGAACCTATGAATGCACTTCGAATGCTGGCGCGGTCATGCGCCCTGGCTTGCGCGCTGGCGTGCGCGGCGGCCGCCGCGGCCCCGCCGCTGCTGCAGGACGCGATGCGCGGCCCGATCCCGATCCTCGACAACGCGGTGCCGCCGCGGCTGGCCAATGCGGTCAACGATGATCAGCGCCGCATGCGCAACTACGACATGCAGCCGCCGATCATCCCGCATCGGGTCGACGGCTACCAGGTCGACCGCAACTTCAACAAGTGCCTGGACTGCCACGCCCGCGCTCGCAGCGAATTCAGCCAGGCGGTGCCGGTGAGCGTCACGCACTACATCGACCGCAACGGCAAGGTGCTGGCGCAGATCTCAACGCGCCGCTATTTCTGCCAGCAGTGCCACGTGGCGCAGGAGCCGGTGCGTGCGCTGGTGACAAACACATTCGAGGACGTAGACACGGTGCTGCGCAAGGCCGCCGCCTCCTCCCCCCAACGCTGACCGGAGGCCCGACGTGCGCTACCTGCTGATCCGCTTTTGGACCATCCTCGCCCGCCCGAGCGTGCACTACAGCCTGGGCGTCCTGCTGCTGGCCGGCTTCATCGCCGGCGTGACGTTCTGGGGCGCCTTCAACACCGCGATGGAGGCCACCAACACTGAGGCCTTCTGCACCGGCTGCCACGAGATGCGCGACAACGTGTTCGCCGAGCTGAAGAGCACCATCCACTACACCAACCGCTCCGGCGTGCGCGCGGTGTGCTCGAACTGCCACGTGCCGCACGAGTGGACCCACAAGATCGCCCGCAAGATGCAGGCGTCGAAGGAGGTCTGGGGCAAAGTGTTCGGCACCATCGACACGCCGGAGAAATTTCAGGCCAAGCGGCTGGAGCTGGCACGCCACGAATGGGCCCGTTTCAAGGCCAATGATTCGCTGGAATGCCGTAACTGCCACAACTACGACTCGATGGACTTCACGCGCCAGAGCGTGCGCGCTCAGGCCATGCACTCGACCCACCTGGCCAACAAGGACAAGACCTGCATCGATTGCCACAAGGGCATCGCGCACCGGCTGCCGCACATCCCGCCTGGCGAGGCACCGACCGACACGCCGGGGCAGCAGGTGCCGAAGGCGGAGCAGGCGGCGCAGGCCGAAGCCGGCGCCACCACCGCACGCTGAGCGCCAGGCTTCAGTGCACGCCTCAGCGCCCGTCCCAGCGCAATTGCGCCTGGATCCGCCGCACGAAGGCCGGATCGGCGTTGCCCAGACGCGTGGTGCGCCCCGCGACGCGTCCGCGCGCATCCAGCAGCACCAGCAGGCTGGTGTGGTTGTAGTCGCCGTCGGGCAGCGCGCGAAAACGGATGCCCAGCAGCGCGGCCAGCTTGCGCGCGCCTGCCGCATCGGTGCGGGCCAGCGTCCAGTGCGCGCGATCGAGTCCCCGTTCGTCGGCCGTGCGCCGGAGCACTTGCACGGTGTCGCGTTCCGGGTCGAAGCTCACCATCAGCACGCCGATGCGTTCGCGCTCAGCCGGGGCCAGTGCCGCCTGCGTGTCGCGCAGCGCGTCGACCAGCATCGGGCAGACGAACTGGCACGAGGTGTAGAACATTGTGACCAGCATCGGGTGGCCCTGGCCGCCATCGAGCGCGATGTCCCGGCCGTCCTGGTCAGTCAGCGGCAGGTCGAGCTGGTAGACGGAATCACCCGGCCAACGAGGTGCGGCGCCCGCCGAGGCGGCACAGGCCAGCAGCGTGGCCAGCAAGGTTCTTCTCAACATCAGTATTTCTCCTTCAGAACGGGGGCCTGCGGACGCACGCAGCGAAAGCCGAGGCTGCGCGTGCTGTTCGAGGCGTCGAGGGATGACAGCAGGGCCACGCGCATCAGCACCGCGTAGTTCTCCCGCTGCTGCAGGTCGATGGCGCCGGCGCCGCAGAATTGCAGCTTGTCGGGGTCGTCGGCGGAGCGGCTGTCGGGGTTCACCAGCAGCGCGTTGAAGTCGTCCACCCACTCCCACACCAAGCCGTGCAGGTCGCGCACGCCATACGTATTGGGCGGGCCGCCGACGGCCGGCAGCGCCTGCGTCGCCGGCCGCGAATACCACGCCAGGATGCGCGCGCGCCACGCGGGGTCGGCGCGCGCATCGACACGGGTCTCGTCGGCCGCCGCCACGTACTCCCACTCGGGCCAGCTGGGCAGGCTGCCGCCCTCGCCCTCGCAGAAGGCCTGGGCGGCGAACCAGCTGAGCCCGGTGGCCGGCTGGTCGGCTCGCAAGCCGTCGCCGGGCGTGACCGGGTCGCGCCAGCCGCTCAGGTAGTCGGCATCGGCGAAGACCGTGGCTACGCGCCCGCGCTGCCACTGCGGCTGCGCGACGACGAAGCGCTGCAACTCGCCCACCGTCACCGGCGTCGCGCGCATCGCGAAGGCGGCGATGGCTTGCTGCTGCTGCTGTGCATCGCGTGCCAGCACGCTCGCGAGCGTGCCGGCAGGAATGTCGACATACGCCGCCGTCTGCGCCGCGCACGGCAGCGCGATGCAGCAGGCGCAGGCGGCGATCCAGGCCGTCGTGCCCACGTCAGTGCTCGGCGACCGTCGCCGCCACCGGCTTGGCGGCGCGCACCCGCTTCACGTCGTCGGTCAGGATGCGCCCGCCCGGGTTGTCCCAGCTGTTGAGTACGTAGGTGAGGATGTTGGCGACCTCGTCGTCGTTGAGCTGCACCATCGACGGCATCACCGAGTCGTAGTCGCCGCCATTCACCTTCAGCTTGCCGGTCAGCCCGTGCAGCACAATGCCGATCGCGCGCGCCGGGTCGGACGCGAGGTAGTCGGACCGTGCCAGCGGCGGAAACACGCCCGGCAGGCCGGCACCGTTCGCCTGGTGGCACACCGAGCAGGTCCCGGCAAACAGCGACTCGCCGGCACGCACCTGGTCCTGCAGCGTCAAGGTGCCGGCGGCGGCTGCCCGCGTCGCGGTGGCGACCGCGTTCATGTTCGGCTGCGAGCGATCGCCCAGGTACACCGAGTCGAGTTCCTTTCCGGAGTACAGCGACTTGTCCTCCGGCCCGCTGACCTTCAGGATCGCCAGCGCACCCTTGTTGAACGCGCGGAAGATCGAATGATCGACCAGCACGTAACTGCCGGGCACGCGGGTCGTGAACTTCACCACCGCCGCGCCGCCGGCCGGGATCAGCGTGGTCTGCACGTTCTTCTGCACGTTGCTGCCGCCCTCGTAGCGCACCTCGTCGAAGATGGCGCCGATGACATGGAAGCTGGACACCAGGTTCGGCCCGCCGTTGCCGACGAACAGCCGCACCGTCTCGCCGGTCTTCGCGGTGATTGCCTTGTCGCCGGTCAGCGCGCCTTCGGCACCGTTGAACAGCACGTAGGTCGGCCGCTCGTCGATGGCCTTCTCCATGTCGAACGGCTGCAGTCCCTTCTCGCGGTACTTGCCGCCGGTGTAGAAGTCGCCCTGCATCACGTAGTACTCGTGGTCCACCGGTGGCATCCCCTGCGGCGGCTCGACCAGGATCAGGCCGTACATGCCGTTGGCCACGTGCATGCCGACCGGCGCGGTCGCGCAGTGGTAGACGTAGATGCCTTCGTTGAGCGCCTTGAACGTGAACTGCGACGCATGGCCCGGCGCGGTAAAGCTCGACGCGGCTCCGCCGCCGGGGCCGGTGACGCCGTGCAGGTCGATGTTGTGCGGCATCTTGCTGCCCGGGTGGTTCTTCAGGTGGAACTCCACCGTGTCGCCCTGGCGCACGCGGATGAAGCTGCCTGGCACGGTGCCGCCGAAGGTCCAGAACGTGTACGACACGCCTTCGGAGATCTGCATCTCCTTCTCTATCACCTCGAGCTCGACGATGACCTTGGCGGGCGTGCTGCGATGGATCGGCGGCGGCACGTTCGGCGGGCTGGTCAGCACCGCGTGGATGGGCGCGCCCTGGGGCGGGCCGAAGTCGCCGGTTTTCGGCACCGCTTTCTGCGCCGTGCCCGCGGCGTGCGCGAGGCCCAGGGTGCAGGCCAGCAGTGCGGCGGCCGTCGCTGTCTTGAGGATGTTGGTCATGCTGTGATCCGGTACGGATGCGTCCCTCCATCGGGACGGCATGACAGTAGGGGCGCGTCGCCGGCGGGGGTTTGTGTTCGGTCAAGGAAGGCGACGGCGGCCGCGTCGTCAATGCAGCATTGACTTGCGTCAAGACCTTGCCGAGGTCGTCCTCCTACGATAGATGCATCTGCAATGCATCTATTGATGCAACGCATCCACGCCAGGAGATTCCCGCATGTCCTCGTCCCAGGTTTCCGTCCCGTCCCTTGCCGTCATCGACGTCCGCCCGATCCCGCGGCACGAACGCCACGCGCTGATCTTCTCGACCTTCAGGAAGCTGCCGGTCGGCAGGTCGATGCAGCTGGTGAACGATCACGACCCGCAGCCGCTGCAGCACCAGTTCCACGCCGAGATGCCCGGCGCCTTCAGCTGGGAGTACGTGCAGGCGGGCCCCGACCTCTGGCGCGTGCGCATCACCCGGCAGGCCCTGCCGGACCGCCATGCCGCCGGCGGCTGCTGCGGCGGCTGCGGCGGCGCGGCCTGATCCCTCCCCAGGTTTCCCCAAGGAGCATTCCATGAACCCCTCGCATCGCCTGTGGCGCTGGCTGGCACTGATCTTCGTGCTGTCCTTCGGCGCGCTCGGCTTCCTCGGCTACCAGATCCACCTGGCGGCCCCCCCCATTCCCGCATCGGTGGTCGACGCCGACGGCCGCACGCTGTTCACCGGCGCGCAGATCCAGGCCGGCCAGCAGGTCTGGCTCGCCTCGGGCGGCCAGCAGCAAGGCACGGTCTGGGGCCATGGCGCCTACGTGGCGCCCGACTGGTCGGCCGACTGGCTGCACCGCGAGGCGTCGGCGCTGCAGGCGCTTCGCCTCGACCAGCACGCGCAGGCTCAACCGACGCTGTCGAGCGCGGACCGCGCCGCGATCGCCGTCACCTTGCGCGAGGAGATGCGGCACAACGGCTACGACGAGACGAGCGGTGTGCTGAAGGTGTCGAACGACCGCGCGCTGGCGATCCGGCGCGTCGCGAGCCACTACGACAGCCTGTTCGGCAGCGACCCGGCACTGGCCGGGCTGCGCAACCAGTACGCGATGCGCGCCGGCAGCGTTCCCGACGCCGCCGACCGCCAGGCGCTGACGGCCTTCTTCTTCTGGAGCTCGTGGGCCGCGGCCACTGACCGCCCCGGCGAGACCGCCCTGTCGTACACCAGCAACTGGCCGCACGAGCCGCTGGTGGGCAACACGCTGACCGGCACCGCGGCCATGTGGTCGATGGCGAGCATCGTGCTGCTGATCGCCGGCATCGCCGCGATGGTCTGGTTCCACGGTAGCCGCGAGCGCGAGGCCGATCCGCTCCCTCCGGCCGCCGACCCCTTCCTGCAAGTGGTGGCCACCCCGTCGATGAAGGCGACCCGCAAGTACTTCTTCGCGGTGGTGGGCCTGCTGCTGCTGCAGATCGGCATGGGCGCTATCACAGCCCACTACGCGGTCGAGGGCGATGCGTTCTTCGGCCTTCCGCTGGCGGAGGTGCTGCCGTATGTCGTGAGCCGCACCGTGCACACGCAGGTCGGCATCTTCTGGATCGCCACCGCCTGGCTGGCCACCGGCCTGTACATCGCCCCGCTGCTGTCCGGCGCCGAACCGCGCTTCCAGAAGCTCGGCGTCGACGTGCTGTTCTGGGCGCTGATCACCATCGTGGTCGGCTCCACCGCCACCGGCTGGCTCGGCACGCTGCAGCACCGCGGCGTGGACTTCAGCTTCTGGATCGGCAACCAGGGTCTCGAATTCACCAGCATGGGCCGCGTGTGGCAGCTGCTGCTGTTCGTCGGCCTGCTGTTCTGGCTGCTGCTGCTCGGCCGCGCGCTGTGGCCGGCGCTGAAGAAGCCGTCGGAGACCCGTGGCCTGATCGCGATGGTGTTCCTGTCGGCGGCCTGCATCGGCGGTTTCTATTCCAGTTCGCTGATGTGGGGCCAGCACACCCACTACTCGATGGTCGAGTACTGGCGCTGGTGGCTGGTGCACCTGTGGGTCGAAGGCTTCTTCGAGGTCTTCGCCACCGCGGTGGTCGCGCTGATCTTCACGCGGCTGGGCCTGGTCTGCGCCGCGAGCGCCAACCGAGCGATCGTCGCCGAGACCATCGTGTTCCTGTTCGGCGGCATCCTGGGCACGCTGCACCACCTGTACTTCACCGGCACGCCGACCTCGGTGATCGCCGTCGGCGCGGTGTTCTCCGCGCTCGAAGTCGTGCCGCTCGCGATGCTCGGTCTGGAGGCCCTGCAGACTTGGCGCCGTTCGCAGCGCGCGCCGTGGCTGGCGGCCTACCGCTGGCCGATCATGTGCTTCGTCGCGGTCGGGTTCTGGAACACGGTCGGCGCCGGCGTGCTCGGCTTCGCGATCAACCCCCCGGCCTCGCTGTACTACGTGCAGGGCCTGAACATGACGGCCGCCCACGGGCATGCGGCGCTGTTCGGCGTCTACGGCATGCTCGGCATCGGGCTGATGCTATTTTGCCTGCGCGGGCTGTATGCGCGGCACCTGCATGCCGACCGCCTGCTGGCACCGGCGTGGTGGGGCATGAATGCGGGCCTCGCAATGATGGTGTTCCTATCGCTGCTGCCGGCCGGCATCTGGCAGGCCTGGGCCAGCGTCGACCAGGGCATGTGGTTCGCGCGCTCGCCGGCCGTCGTGCATTCGAAGGTGATGGAAACTCTGGTGTGGCTGCGCGTGCCCGGCGACGTGGTGTTCGCCGGCGGCGCGCTGCTGCTGGCGGTGTATGCGTGGCGGCTGCTGCGCCGCCCGGCCGCCGACGCGGCGGCAGCGCCGTCCCCGCGGGCGGTGCGGCCATGAGGCTCAGCGGCTTCACCGACTACAGCCTGCGCGTGCTGATCTACCTCGCAGCGAAGCCGGGCCGGCAGGTCACGATCCGCGAGATCGCCGGCTCGTTCGGCATCTCCGCCCACCACCTGACCAAGGTGGTCTGGTTCCTCGGCCAGCACGGCTGGCTGAGCACCGTGCGAGGACGCGGCGGCGGCATCGCGTTGGGTCGGCCGGCCGCCGAGATCGTCGTCGGCACGGTGGTGCGGGCGACCGAGGCCCAGACCCGCCCCGGCGACTGTTTCGGCCAACAGCCCGACGCCTGCCGCATCGCGCGGGTCTGCGCGCTGCGGGGCGTGCTGCACGACGCGCTTGAGGCCTTCTACGCCGCGCTCGACCGCAGCACCCTGGCCGACCTGGTCCGCAACGCGCCGGCGCTCGCCGAGGTGTTGTTCGTGCGGTCGCCGCCCGCCTCGCTGCAGGCGAGGTTCGCATGAACGCCGCCCCCATCGACTTCGACGGCCCCGAGGCGCTGCGCGAGCCGTTGCAGGCTGCGCTGGCGCGGGTCGTAGACCCCGAGCTCGCGCTGTCGATCACCGACCTGGGCCTGGTCTACCGGCTGCAGGTGGACGACGCCGGCGCGCGGGTGCGGATGACGATGACGTCGCCGGCCTGCCCGGTGATCGACCTGATCGTCGAAGACGTCGAGAACGAACTCGACCGCGTGCTGCCGCCCGGCTATGCGATCGCGGTCGAGGTGTGCTGGGAACCGGCATGGACACCGGACCGGATGAGCGAGCGGGCCCGCCGCTTCCTGCAGCCGTGAACGCGCGGGCTTCGGGTCTCGCCCGGCTGGGCCTGGCGCTGCTGGTCGCGGTGTCGCTGGTGGCCGCGGTGGCCGCCGGGCTGCTGCGCGCCGGTTGGCTGCAGGTGGCCTGGCTGCCGGAAGGCCTCGGGGCGCTGGCGCTCGGCCAGCATGCCGCGCTGATGCTGTCGGGCCTGCTCGGCACCACGATCGCGGTCGAGCGTGCGGTCGCGCTGAAGCAAGGCTGGGCCTTCCTCGCGCCGTGGGCCTCGGGGCTGGGCAGCCTCGCGCTGCTGGCCGGGCTGGACACCGTGGGCGGCTGGCTGGGCGTGGCCGCGGCCGCGGTGTTCGTCGGCGCCAGCACCGCGGTGTCGGCACGCCAGTGGGCCGTGCATTCGGCGCTGCTGCTGCCCGCGGCCGTGGCGTGGCTGGTCGGCAACCTGTTGTTCGCGCTCGGCCAGCCCACCGAGGCGACGCTGCCGTGGTGGTTCGCCTTCATCGTGCTGACCGTCGCGGCCGAGCGCCTCGAGATGGCCCGGCTGATGCGCCACCGCCCGGCAGCGCAGGCCGTGCTGGTGGCCCTGCTGATGAGCCTGCTGGCCGCGGCGGCCCTGACCGGCCGCCGGCCGTTCGAAGCCGGTGTGCTGTACGGCGGCACGCTGGTCGCATTGGCGCTGTGGCTGCTGCGCTTCGACATCGCCCGCCGCACCTGGCATGCACATGGCTTGGCCCGCTACATGGCGGTGAGTCTGCTGGCCGGCTACGTGTGGCTCGCGGTGGCCGGCGTGGCATGGATCGGCGTCGCCTGGGGTTGCCCGGGCCGCGACTGGGCGCTGCATGCACTCGGGCTGGGGTTCATCTTCAGCATGGTGATGGGTCACGCGCCGGTGATCCTGCCGGCGGTCGCGCGGGTGAAACTGCGCTTCGGCCCGTGGTTCTACCTGCCGCTGGCCCTGTTGCACGGCTCGTTGCTGCTGCGCCTGCCGGGCAGCCTGGTCGATCCTTCCTGGCGCAGCGTCGGCACGGCCCTGAATGCCGCCGCGCTCGCGCTGTTCATGGTGACCCTGGCCGGTTCGGCACTGGCCTGGCACCGCCCCTTGCATCGGAGGCCACGATGCCGCTGATTCCCCTCGAAGATCCCCGCACCGCCCGCGTCGACCCGCGCAGCTTCGCGCTTTGGGCGCTCGGCTTCCGGCCGTTCTACCTGCTGGCCGGCGGCTTCGCGTCGCTGTCGATCGGACTATGGGCGCTGCAGTTCGCCGGCTGGTTGCCGCGCCCCTACCTGTCGGGGCCGGTGTGGCATGCGCACGAGATGCTGTTCGGCTTCGCGCTGGCGGTGGTGGTGGGCTTCCTGTTCACCGCCGGCCGCAACTGGGCGGACCGGCCGACCCCGACCGGCGGCGGCCTGGCCGCGCTGGCCCTGCTGTGGGTGGCTGGGCGCGTGCTGGTGCTGACGCCGTTCGGCTGGACCGCCGCGCTGGTGGACAGCGCGTTCGCGCCGGCCGCGGCCATCGCGTTGGCCGTTCCGTTCCATGCCGCGCGCAACCGGCGCAACTACTTCTTCGTCGGCCTGCTCCTGCTGCTGGGCGCGGCGAACTTCTCGATGCACCTGTCGCAGCTCGGCCTGCTGGACCGGCCGGCGCTCGGCAGCCTGCAGGTCGCACTCGACTCGATGCTGTTCATCATGGCGGTGATGGCCGGCCGGGTGGTGCCGATGTTCACCAACAACGGCGTGCCGGGTGCCGGCGCGCAGCGCGAGCCACGCGTCGAGCGCGTCGCGCTGGGCGCGGTGCTGGCGCTGCTGGTGGTCGACCTGCTGCCGCTGCCGCCGCTCGTGCTGGTGGGGGTCGCGCTTCTCGGCGCGCTGGCCCATGCGCTGCGCTGGGCGCTGTGGCGGCCGTGGAAGACGCTGCGCATCCCGCTGGTGTGGGTGCTGCACGCCGCGTATGCGTGGATACCGCTGCACCTGGCGCTGCGCGCCTGCTCCGCGCTCGGCTGGACCAGCCCGTCGCTCGCGACCCATGCGCTGACCGCCGGCGCCCTCGGCGGCCTGGTGATCGGCATGATGACCCGCACCAGCCGCGGCCACACCGGCCGGCCGCTGCGCGCCGACCGCATCGACGTCGCCTGCTACCTGCTGGTGCTGGGCGCCGCGCTGCTGCGCGTGTTGCTGCCGTGGGCCTGGCCGGCGTGGACGCTGGCGGCAGTGCTGGCCTCGGCCGCGCTGTGGTCGGCGGGGTTCGGGCTGTTCGTGTTTCACTACGCGCCGTTCCTCGTTCGCGCACGGCTCGATGGCCGTGCCGGTTGACCCCATGGACTACTCCACCGTCAAGCTGATCCACCAGGGCGCCGTGGCGCTGTCGTTCGCCGGCTTCTTCGTGCGGGGCATCGCCGCGCTGGCCGGCGCCGGCTGGGTGCGCGGCCGCCCCGCGCGCTCGCTGCCGCACCTAATCGATTCGGTGCTGCTGCTGTCGGCGTTGACGCTCGCGTGGATGCTGCGCATCCACCCCGGCTCGGCGCCCTGGCTGGCCGCCAAGGTGGCCGGCCTCGTGCTCTACATCGGGCTGGGCGTCGTCGCGCTGCGCCCGGGGTTGCCGTGGCGTTGGCGCGCCGCCGCGTGGATCGCGGCGCTGCTGTGCTTCGGCTACATCGTGTCGGTCGCGATCACCAAGAGCCCGCTCGGGGTACTGTCGCTCGCGTAGTGTCAACAGGCCCTGGTTCAGACGCCGCCCAGGCGGAACACCGCCACCGCCTGCACGACTTGAGCTCCGTCAAGCCACGCGCGCCAGTGCCCCGTCCTTGACACCCATCAAGCCCCGCTTCACCGGCGCTGGCTATCGTCGACCCCTCACCCTCCCGATCGCCATGCACCCTTCCATCGCCCCCGCCGACACACTGCAAGACTCCCTCGCACGCTGTGGCCTTGCGCCGCTGCGCCTTGGCGGCCGCTCGCTGCTGCCGATTGTCCAGGGCGGCATGGGCGTGGGCATCTCCGCGCATCGCCTGGCGGGCACGGTGGCGAGCCTGGGCGCGCTCGGCACGATCTCGTCGGTCGACCTGCGGCGCCTGCACCCGGACCTGATGGAGCGCACGCACAACCTGCCGATCGGCACCGCGTGGGCGACCGCCGCGGCGAAAGCGGCCATCAACGAAGCCAACCTGGTGGCGCTGGACCGCGAGATCCACGCGGCGCGCGCACGCGCGAACGGACGCGGGCTGCTCGCGATCAACGTGATGCGCGCCGTCGGCCAGTACGCGGCCTCGGTGACCTGCGCGCTGCAGTGCGGCATCGACGCAGTGGTCGTCGGAGCCGGCCTGCCGCTGGACTTGCCGGAGCTGGCGCGCGAGCATCCCCGCACGCTGCTGGTGCCGATCCTGTCGGACGCCCGCGGCGTGCAGCTGCTGCTGCGCAAGTGGGAGCGCAAGCAGCGCCTGCCCGACGCCATCGTGCTGGAGCACCCGGGCCTGGCCGGCGGGCACCTCGGCGCGGCGCGCATCAGCGACCTGCACGACCCGCGCTTCGACTTCGACAACGTGATCCCGCAGGTGCTGGGGTTTCTGCGCGAGCACGGCGTCGAGAAGGAGATCCCGCTGATCGCGGCCGGCGGCGTGCGCAGCTTCGCCGACATCGCGCGACTGCAGTCGCTCGGCGCGGCCGCGGTGCAGCTGGGCACGCCGTTCGCCGTCACGACCGAAGGCGATGCCCATGCGGGCTTCAAGCGCGTGCTGGCCGAGGCACGCGACGAGGACCTGGTCGAGTTCACCAGCGTGGCCGGCCTGCCGGCCCGCGCGGTTGCGACGCCGTGGCTGCGCAACTACCTGAAGGCCGAGCCGCGGCTGAAGGAGAACGCGCAGGTCAAGCCGCGCTGCACGCTGGCCTTCGACTGCCTGGCCCAGTGCGGCCTGCGCGACGGGCTGGCCGACTGGGGCCAGTTCTGCATCGACACGCAGCTCGCCGCCGCGCTACGCGGCGACGTGCGCAAGGGCCTGTTCTTCCGCGGCGTCGGACGGCTGCCGTTCGGCAGCGAGATCCGCAGCGTGCACGATCTGATGGAGCGGCTGCTGACGCCCGCACCCGCCGCTGTCACCCCCGCGATCGCACCCGCAGTCCCCGCCACAACCGATTGAGCACCGCGGTGCGGCGCCTGCTGGACGCTCCGCACCGGCTATGCTTCGCGGCCGCAGGCCTGCTGCTGGCGGTCGCCTCGCTCGGGTGGCTGGCGCTGCTGGCGGGGCCGCCGGGCATCGCGTCGCACTGGGCGGTGGCCCCGCGCCATGCCCACGGGCTGCTGATGACGCTCGGCTTCCTGCCGCTCTACATCGCCGGCTTCCTGTTCACAGCCGGTCCGCGCTGGCTGCAGGTGCCGGCGCTCCCGGCGCGGCGGCTGCTCGCGCCGGTCGCCGCGATGGTGGCCGGCTGGGTCGTCGTGCTGGCCGGCATGCCGCTGGAGGCGACCTTCGCGGCCGCCGGGATGGCCTCGGTCGCCGCGGGCTGGTCGAGCCTGTGCCTGCGCCTCGCGTCGCTGCTGTGCGCCAGCCGGGCGGCCGACAAGGCGCATGCCGCCGCGATCGTGGCCGCGTGCAGCGTCGGCGCCGCCGCGATGGCGCTCGCCGCCGTCGCGCTGGCGACCGGCCATGCCGCCGCGCTGGACGCGGCCCCGCCGCTCGCGCTGGGCGGCTTCGTGCTGCCGGTGCTCACCGCCGCATCGCACCGGATGCTGCCGTTCTTTCCTCGCAGGCCGGGCGGCTGGCTGGCCACCGCCGCGGTGGTCACCTGGTGCGGCGATGCCCTCGTCGCTGCGTGGCGGCCGGCGGCGCCGTGGCTGGCCGACAGCGTCGCCGTCGCCGAAGCGGTGGTCGCGGCCTGGCTGGCCGTCACCGCCTGGCGCTGGTGGCGGCGGCATGGCCTGCCCAGCCGGTTGGTGGCGATGCTGCTCACCGGCTTCACCTGGCTGGCCGTCGCGCTGGCACTCGGTGCCGCCGCCCACCTGCCCGGCCTGCCCGCGAGCACCGCACGGGCCGCGCTGCATGCGCTGGCCATGGGGCACGCCGGCAGTCTGCTGATCGCGATGGTCACGCGCATCACCGCCACCCACGGCGGTCGGTCGCTGGCGGCGGACAGCGTGACGCTCGGCCTGTTCCTGCTGCTGCAGGCCGCCGCCGTCGCGCGCGTGGCTGTATCGCTGTGGCCGGTGGCCGGCACGACCCTGCTACCGGTCGCTGCCGCCCTGTGGGCGGCGGCCATGACGACCTGGTCCGTGCGCTGCGGCGCCTGGCTGCTGCTGGCCGGAGTTCGACCGCTCGCTGACGCGGGTCAAAGCCTTACCCGGAACACGCCGCTACCGTCATGCACGACTTCATCACCAGACCGCCCATGACCACCGACACGCTCGCCGCCGACACCGCCCTCCACCTGCTGCCGCCCCAGCCGATCAGCGAAGAAATCCTGCTCGAGAAGTACGCCAAGGGCGACGAGCGCAGCATCGACGACGTGCGCCGGCGCGTCGCACGCGCGCTGGCGCAGGCGGAGGCGCCGGAGGCGAGGCTGCACTGGGAACAGCGCTTTCTCGATGCGCAACGCCATGGCTTCGTGCCCGCCGGCCGCATCAACTCGGCCGCCGGCACCGAGATGGCGGCCACGCTGATCAACTGCTTCGTGCAGCCGGTCGGGGATTCGATCGCGACCGACGACGAGGGCCACCCAGGCATCTACACCGCGCTCACCGAGGCGGCCGAAACGATGCGCCGCGGCGGCGGCGTCGGCTACGACTTCTCTCGCATCCGCCCGCGTGGCGCGTGGGTCGCCAGCACGCGCTCCAGCGCCTCTGGGCCGGTGTCATACCTGCGGGTGTTCGACCGCTCCTGCGAGACGGTCGAATCGGCCGGCGCGCGGCGGGGTGCGCAGATGGGCGTGCTGCGCTGCGACCACCCGGACATCGAGGAGTTCATCCACGCGAAGGACAAGGGCGACCTCAGCAACTTCAACCTCTCTGTCGGCCTGACCGATGCGTTCATGGAGGCGGTGCAGCGCGACGCCGCGATCGACCTGGTGCACCGCGCCGAGCCGGGCCCGCAGCGGCTGCGCGAAGGCGCCCACCTGCGCGGCGACGGGCTGTGGGTCTACCGCAGCCTGCCGGCGCGCGCGCTGTGGGAGCAGGTCATGCAGTCGACCTACGACCATGCCGAGCCCGGCGTGCTGTTCCTCGACCGCATGAACGCCGACAACAACCTGGCCTACTGCGAACACATTGCCGCCACCAACCCGTGCGCTGAACAGCCGCTGCCGCCGTATGGCTGCTGCTGCCTCGGCTCGATCGACCTGACGCGCTTCATTGCCGATCCGTTCAGCGCCGCCGCGCGCTTCGACGAGGCCGGCTTCGCCGAGCAGGCCCGCGTCGCGGTGCGCATGCTCGACAACGTGCTCGACCTGAGCCACTGGCCGCTGCCGCAGCAGGCCGACGAGGCCGCAGGCAAGCGCCGCATCGGCCTCGGCTTCACCGGCCTGGGCGACGCGCTGGTGATGCTGAACCTGCGCTACGACAGCGCAGACGCGCGCGCGGCCGCGCGCCGCATCGCCGAGGTGATGCGCGACGCGGCCTACTCGGCCTCCTGCGACCTGGCCGCGGAGCGCGGGCCGTTCCCGCTCTTCAATGGCGACCTGTTCCTCGGCGGCGGAAGTTTCGCGTCACGCCTGCCGGCGGCGCTGAAGGAACGCATCCGCGCCGGGGGCCTACGCAACTCGCACCTGCTGTCGATCGCACCGACCGGTACCATCAGCCTGGCCTTCGCGGACAACGCCAGCAACGGCATCGAACCGGCCTTCTCGTGGACCTATACGCGCAAGAAGCGGATGGCCGACGGCAGCGTCGTCGCGCATGCCGTGCAGGACCACGCCTGGCGGCTGTACCGCCATCTGAAGGGCGACGATGCACCGCTGACGCCGGCCTTCGTCACCGCGCTGGACATCTCGGCCTCGGCACATGCGCAGATGGTGGCCGCCGTGGCACCGTGCATCGACACGTCGATCTCGAAGACGGTGAACGTGCCGGCGGACTACCCCTACGCCGACTTCCAGGACTTGTACCTGCAGGCCTGGCGGGCCGGCCTGAAGGGGCTGGCCACCTACCGCCCGAACGCGGTGCTCGGTTCGGTGCTGAGCGTCGAGGCGCCGCCGCTGCCGGTCGAGGTCGACGCGGTGAACCGGCGCCTGGCGCTCGAGCGCACCCGCCCGGCCGTGCTCGCGTCGTTGCGTTGGCCGGGGCGGCCGCCGCTGCCAGCGGGCAACCAGGCCTGGTGCTACATGGTGCGCCACCCGCACGGCGAGTTCGCGCTGTTCGTCGGCGACCTGCCGGTGGACGAGGCGTCCGCCCGCCTGGCGCCGTTCGAGGTCTGGGTCAACGGAGCTGAGCAACCGCGCGGGCTGGGCGCGCTCGCCAAGACGCTGTCGATGGACCTGCGGGCGCGCGATGCAGCCTGGGTGCGCCTGAAGCTCGATCAATTGGCCACCGTGCAGGAAGAACGCGCGTTCGACATGCCGTTCCCGCCGGACGGCGCGCCGCGCCGCTTCCCCGGCGTCGTCGCGGCCACCGCCGCGGTGATCCGCTGGCGCTGCGAACAGCTCGGCCTGTGGTCGGCGACGGACGGCGCGGCGGCGACGCCGGTGATGGACTCGCTATTCAGCGCAGGCGAACCGCAGACGGGTCCGAACGGCACGCTGGCCTGGTCGGTCGACATCCATAACCCGGCGAGCGACGAGCAGTTCACGATGACGCTGAAGGAGGTGGTGGTGCCCGAGGGGCACGGCGCGACGACCACCCGGCCCTGCAGCGTGGGGCTGTCGGGCAACTACCCGCGGGCGATGGACGGGCTGGCCCGCCTGCTGTCGCTGGACATGCGGGTGCTCGACCCGGCCTGGATCGGCATGAAGCTGCGCAAGCTCCTGAACTATGCCGAGCCGCTCGGGCACTTCATGGCCTTCGTGCCCGGCACCGCGCCGGACCGGCAGCGACAGCAGACTTGGCCGTCGACGGTGGCGTACATGGCTCGGCTGATCCTGCACCGCTACACGCAGCTCGGCGTGCTGGACGAGGACGGCCATCCGGTCCACCGCATGGGCATCCTTCAAGTGCCAGCGGCTGCGGCCAGCGCGGCGGCGCCGACCGCCCGGCACGGCGCGCCCTGCCCCGAATGCGGCAATGCCGCGCTGATCCACCGCGACGGCTGCCTGTTCTGCACCGCCTGCGGCCACCTGGGCAGTTGCGGCTAGCGGCCCGCCGCCGTTGATCCATCGCAAGGCGGTGGCGGGGGTCGGGCCGAACAATGGCGCACCCTCGCCGCCTGCCTTGCCATGGACCGTCCACCTGCTGCTGCACTTCCCACCGCGCCATCAACGGCTTGCGCGCACTGCGTGTTGCGCGACCTGTGCCTGACCCCGCCGTCCAACGCGCCGCCGTCGTGGCAACCCGACACGCTGGTTGCGACCCGGCTCTCACTGTGCCGCGGCGAGGCGCTGTTCCGCCAGGGCGGCCGCTTCGAGTCGCTGTACGCGGTGCGAAGCGGCTTCTTCAAGACCCGGGTGTCGTCGCCGGACGGACGCGACCAAATCACCGGCTTCCAGATGTCCGGCGAGCTGCTCGGGCTGGATGGCATCGGCGACGGCGTGCACGCCTGCGACGCGCTGGCGCTGGAGGACTCGCAGGTGTGCGTCGTCCCCTACCCGGCTCTGGAGCGTCTGGCACAGCAGTTCCCAGAACTGCAGAGCGAGTTCCACCGCATCCTGAGCCGCGAGATCGTGCGTCACCACGCGGTGATGCTGCTGCTGTCCAACGTGCATGCCGACCGGCGCTTGGCCGCCTTCCTGCTGAACTTGGCACGGCGGCTCGGCAACCGCGGCTACTCGGCCGCATCGCTGGTCCTGCGCATGACGCGCGAAGAGATAGGGACCTATCTCGGCCTGAAGCTGGAAACGGTCAGCCGCAGCTTCTCGCGGCTGCACGAGCGCGGCGTGCTGGACGTCCGGCAGCGCCAAGTCAGCATCATCGATCCGTCGCGGCTGCAGGAGCTGGCTGGCGACAGCAGCGGCTGATCGCTGCGCTTGCGCGCGATCCAGAGCCTGTCATTAATTTCGTGTTCAAGGCATAGCATGACCCCCCAGGAGCATCTATGCCGATAAGCAAGACGAGGATGAAGAACGCCGCGATTGCGGCGAAGTCGGCGGCATTGCCGACGATTCCCAAGGAACTGCTTGAGCAGTTTGTGAGCGGGCCGATGACCGGTGAGCAGGTGAACGCTGCGTCGATGGCGTTCAAGAAGGCGCTGATCGAGCGAGCGCTGGGTGCCGAGCTGGGTCATCACCTGGGCTACGCGAGCGGCGCGTCCAAGCCCGAGTCCGCGACCAACCAGCGCAACGGCAAGAGCGGCAAGACCGTGATCACCGAGGACGGGCCGCTGCGCATCGAAGTGCCTCG
>NZ_FRCQ01000065.1 GCF_900142965.1 Rhizobacter sp. OV335 | reverse complement strand
GATGCCGTCATCTGCTCGATCGACGCGCTCGTCTCTTCGACCCCCGCGGCCTGCTCGCTCGACGCCTGCGACAGCGACTGCGCCGTCGCGCTCACTTCTTCCGACGCACCCGCCAGCGCCTCGGCACCGCTGTTCACCTCGGTCACCACCTGCGACAGCTTCTCGACGGTGGCGTTGACGTATTCCTTCATCTCGGCGAACGCGCCTTCGTAGTCGCGCTCGATGGTGCGAGTCAGGTCGCCTTCGGAGACCGCGCCCATCACCTGCACCACGTCGCCGATGCTGTCGCCGGTGGTCGACACCAGCGCGTTCAGGCCCTCGCCCATTTCCTTCTGGAAACCCTGCAGCCCGCCGAGTTCGACGCGCGCGCTGAAGTCGCCGCGGTTCGCCGCGGCCACCACGTTGCGCTGGCCGTCGATCACCTGCTTCAGGCGGCCCACCATCTGCTTCACCGCGAACAGCATGCTGCTGTCGTCGCCGGCCCGCAGCGTGATCTGCGCCGACAGGTCGCCGTCGGCCACCTGGTGCAGCAGCGCCGCGGCATGGTCGGGCTCGCCGCCGAGCTGCCGGCCGATCACGCGGGTGACCAGCAGGCCCAGCCCGATCGCCACCACCACCGAGGCGCCGATCACGCCCAGCATCAGCGTCCAGGTGTGGCGCACCGTCTGCTCGGCGCCGTCGTTGGTCGCCTTGGTCTGGCTCGCGAGTTCCTCGATCACCTTGACCATCGTCGCCTCGATGTCCGAGACGGCCTTGCGCGCCGGGCCGTTGCTCTGGTCGGAGGCCTGGTCGAACTTGCCTTCCAGCACCAGCTGCGCGATCTTCTCGTTCTGCGCCAGGTAGGTCGGCAGCTGCGCATCCAGCTCCTTCATCAGCGCCTGTTCGGTCGCGCTGAGGGTGGTGGCGCGGTAGGCCTTCAACGCCGCGCTGAACTTGTCGAGGTGCGTCGCCGAACGGCGGATGGTTTCCTTCACCTCCGCCGGGTCCTTCATCGCCGGCAGGCGCACGTACGAGCGCGAATGCGCGGTCAGGCGCGCCTGGGCCTCGGAGATGTCCTGCAGCGGCAGCACGTTGTCGACGTAGGTCGTGTGGATCATGCCGCCCAGCTCGCTCAGGCGCGACAGGCTGTAGCCGCCGACCAGCGCGGTCAGCACCGAGCACAACAGAAAGCTCGCCAGCAGCTTGTGCGCCAGCTTCATGCGATGGAACCAGTTCATGTCAATCTTCCCTTGAATATCAGACGGCCAGCGCGTTCTGCGTGCGGTCGGTGGCGTCGGCCAGCGTGCCCAGGTCGTCGAGCGACAGCACGTGGTCCACGTTGAGCAGGATCACGAACTTGCCGCGCACCTTGCCCATGCCGTGGATGAAATCGGTGCGGATGCGGGCACCGAAGGCCGGTGCCGGTTCGATGTCGGCGAGGTCGATGTCGAGCACCTCGTTGACCGCGTCGACGACGACGCCGATCACCTGGCGCTCGCCTTCGGCCTCGACCTCGACGATCACGATGCAGGTGCGCTTGGTGACCGGGCTCGGCGCGCGGCCGAAGCGCGCCAGCAGGTCCATCACCGGCACGACGGCGCCGCGCAGGTTGATCACGCCGCGCACGCAGTCCGGCATCATCGGCACCTCGGTGAGGCTGTGGTACTCGATGATCTCCTTGATCGCGAGGATGCCGATCGCGAACATCTCGCCCGCCAGCATGAAGGTGAGGTACTGCGCCGGCTCGGCGGCGACAGGGCGCGCCACGGCAGTCGCCGGCGCGCGGTGGGTCTGGACCAGTGCGGTCATCGCTGGGCTCCTTGATTCAGCAACACGAGATCAGAAACGTGCGATCAGAAACGCGCGAACTGCGATTCATCCGGGCCTTCGCCGGCACCGGCGAACGCCATGCCGCCGGCGAGGTTGAAGCCGCCCGATGCGGCGCGCTTGCCGGCCTTCGCGCTGCGAGTGGCTGCGGGCTTGCTGGGCGGCTGGCCCGAGGCCCGCGCGGCTGGCGTCGCGTGGCCACCGGCCAGCTTGAAGAACGACATGGCCTGCTGCAGTTGCTCGGCCTGGCTGCTCATCTCTTCGGACGTGGCCGCCAGCTCTTCGGAGCTCGACGCGTTCTGCTGCGTCGTCTGGCTCAGCT
>NZ_FRCQ01000038.1 GCF_900142965.1 Rhizobacter sp. OV335 | reverse complement strand
CTCACTTCGTTCGTTGTGGTCAAACAGTCGGCGACAGTCAGTTCACGAAGCGTGCTGCGCACGCGGGCCATGAAACCAGCCAGCTCCGGCGCCCCTTCCTTATTGGCGCTCCACAGCCTCCCCACCCGCGCCTTTGTGCCACCGCCGTGCTCCTTCGGGGGTGACAAGCGAACAAGTGAATGACGAAGCGCGCATGCGCCCGCGTGCCCGTCGATCACTTCAGTCTTTTCCCCCAACCAGAGCGGCTGGTGCTTAGCGGCGGGTGAGGGGATGGGGTGGGGGCGATTTCTGGGGCGACGAAGAAGCTCGGCTTTGGGGATGGCGCGCGCCAGCGCGCTTCGTGAACATACTCATCGGCACTGTTTGACCACAACGAACGAAGTGAGTGGCGGGAGTTTGCCGATGCATCCCCAAAGCCGAGCTTCTTCGTGGAGTCGGCCCCCTGGGCCGACCGCCCCAGCATGAGCCCCCAGCCCATCCCCTCACCCGCCGCTAAGCGCCCCCATCAGAAGGCCGAGCAAGACCCTCCGTCACTGACGTCGAGGCACCCTGACAGCTGCGGCTGGTTCCGCACCTTCCCCCACTCCGCCGCCAGCGGATCAGCCTGCTTGTCGTCCGACGACAAGCCGCGGATCAGCGACGCCGCCGTGCAGATGTAGGGCTGCGCCAGGTTGCGGCCATACACACCCGATTCGAACTGCGACTGGAAGCGCGACTGCAGCGCCTCACGCGTCACGCCCAGGATGTCGAGGTTGCCGATCGGCATCGGCACCGCGCCGAGTACCAGGTTCGCGCCCTGGAACGTGATCACGTAGCCGGTCGGTGAGGTCAGCGTGCCCTGCGTGATCGCATAGCTGCCTTCCGGGCTGGTAGGAGTCGCCGCCGTCGCGAGCGCACCGGTCAGCGCGGTCGCGGTGGTGTCGCCGTTGACCAGGCCGGTCACCGTGTACGTCAGCGGCGGGATCGCGCCCGCCGGCCCGTTCGCCGGCGTCGCCGCGACGTTGATCGTCGGTTGCGTCGGCAGCAGCACCTGCTGCCCGGTCTGCGGCAACGCGATGCCCGACACCGAGCAGGTCCCGGTGTCGCCGAACGCGCAGCCGTAGTAGCGGATCGCACCCGAATCGGCCGCGAGGCCCGTCACCGCCGGCGCCCACACGCTCCAGCGTGTGCCGGCCGACAGCGTCGCGCCGGTGCCGAAGATCACCTGTGTCGGCGACACGATGTCGAGCCGGCCAATCTCGTTGTCCATCGAGATCGACCGGTTCAGCGTGATGGTGCCGGCTGCCTGCAGCAGCGCCGATGCACCGCCCTGGCTGTCGGTGATCGCGAGTGTCGAGAAGCCGGCACCGGCCGCGTCGAACGACGCCGCGCTCGCCGCATCGACCACCAGGTTGCCGGCGGTCACCACCGTCAGCGCCCCCGGCGGATCGAAGGCCAGCGTGCCGATCTGGTTCTGCGCGTTCGACAGCGTCACCGTGCTGCCGCCGCTGCCCTGGATCACCAGCGTCTGCACGGTGATCGCGCCGGTCTGCGTGACCGTACCGCTGCTCATCAGCCCGAGCGTGCCGACCGAGTTCTGCCCGCCCAGCACGATGCCGGCCGAGCCGTTGCCCTGGTTCTGCAGCGTCAGCGAAACGCTGTCGTGGTTCGTCAGCACGCCGTCATCCAGCGTGATCTGCCCGACGTGGCCGGCCGAGCCGACGACGATGCCCTTGCCCGCCGTCATGCCGCCATTGTTTTCGCCGGCCGGCTGCAGCCAGCTCGCGTCCACATGGAACTCGTTGCCCGGCACGCCGCCGCTGTTGCCGGCGCCGATCCGGATCGCGATGTCGCTCTGCTCGGTCAGGCCGCCGTTCGCATCGACCCCCAGCGGCCGGAAGTTCACCGACCCGGTCGTGAGGACGAACGGGTTGAACAACGTGCCGAGGTCGAGCGCGGTGCCGCCGCCGCTCTCGCCGCCGATCACCACGTTGGCACCGGTCGAGGCCGGTATGACGTTGCTCTCGCCGACGTGGTACTGCACGCCGGTGCCGCCGGTCGCATTCGCCGCCTGGCCGGCCAGCGTGATCGTGGCGGTCGAGTTTTCGTCGCCGGCGAACGACAACGAGCTGTAGCGCAGCCCGACCGCCGGGTTGGTTGCGGTCAGCGCGAAGCCGGCATCGTCGGCACGCCCGGCCAGCAGCACCGAGCCGGTGCCGGCCGAGATGCTCAGCGAGCCGATGTCCAGCCCGATCGCCTGGCCGCCGGCATTCGAGATCCGGGTCGCGATGCCGCGCAGGTCGACCGTGCCGGCCACGCTGGTCAGCGTGCTCTCGCTGATCTGCACGCCCAAGCCGGCACCCGCGGTGCCCAACACGCCGATGTTGTTCGCGGTGATGTCGGTGCCCAAGATCACGACGCCGGACTCGAAGGTGCCCGGGCCGCCGGCGCCGCGGATCGTCACGTTGCCGGCCCCCGTGCTGCCGCGCGTGTCGATGCTGCTGGTGTTCAGATCGACGCCGGCGATCTGCCCGTTGCCGCGCGCGAAGCCGGTGGCCGGCGTCGCGCCGCCGCTCAGCAGCAGGCTGCCGCCGCCGGTCGCCAGCGTCGCGCCGCTGATGCTGATGTTGCCGCTGCCGTTGCCGTCGAGATCGCTCAGCAGGTTGATGTCCATCGGGCCGGCACCCTTCACCGTGATCGAGCTGCCGATGCCGATCGCGATGCTGTCATGCGCCTGCAGCGTCAGGCTGGTGGCACCGGTGCCGGCACTGCGCACGATCGCGGTACCGGCCTCCACCGTGATGTTGCCCGTTGCGCTGCCGGAGCCGGCCTGGCCGGTCGAGATCGTCACGCTGGTGCCGCCGTCCAGCGCGGCCGAGATGTCGGCTGCACGGATGTTGGCGCCCGGTCCGGTCGGGTTGAACGCGCCGTCGGTCGTGGTGGGCCCGGTGGTCGAGATCGTCACGTCGAACGGGTCCAGCGTCCAGGTGCCGGCCTTGCCGCTCGCGGCGCGGGCGCGCGCATCGACCGTGCCGGCACCGATCAGGCCGGTGGTGCTGTCGGTCAGGCTGGTCGTCATCGCGAGGCCCGAGGTCTCGATGCTGCCGCCGCTGCCGCCGTCGATGCCGCCGCGAGCATGCAGCGTGCCGTACATCTCGAGCACGCCGAATTCGGTGCGCGGCAGGCCGATCGGCGAGGACGACACCATGCGGTTCAGCATTGCCTGCATCGCGATCGATCCGCCGTCGCCGCTGCCGGTGGCATCGGCGCTGACGACGGCGTTGCCGGCGACCACCAGCGAGCCGGTGCCGGTGCCGCCGACCGCGATGCTGCCGCCGCCGGTCGCGCCGTCGGCGGCCACCGAGACCGGGCCGGTGTCGTCCAGCGCGATGTCGCGCCCGCCGAGCGTGATGCGCCCGCCCTTTCCAACCATGCTGCTCGCGCCGAGCGTCGCGCCGGTCAGGACCAGTTTCGACGCGGCATCGCTGCCGGCATCGATGTCGATCGTGCCGCCGGCGCCGGTCGTGCTGTCGGTGCTGACGAGGCCCTGGACCGTGATCGTCTCGCTGCGCGTACCGCCTTCTTCAGCGGCCGCGCCGATGCGGATCGCGCCACCGCTGGCCAGCGTCTGCGAGCCGCTGCCCAGCAGCACGCCGGTGCTGCGCAGGGCCGGCGTGTCCGATGCGATCTCGATGTAGCCGCTGGTCGTGACCGGCGTCAGCGTCGCGGTCGCGCTCGAGGTCAGCGTGATCGAGCCACGCGGTGCGCTGATCGTGCCCGACTGCTCGACGCCGTCGCGCCCGATCAGCAGGATCGAACCGCCTTCGCCGGCCTGGATCTGCGGCACCAGCGGGTTGTCGGACTCGAACACTTGCACGCTGCGCGTGCCGCCCGGCGCCACCGTGCTCTCGAAGTTGATGTTGCCGCCGTTGATGAAGCCGGTGTAGTTGTTGGCCGTCATGTCGGCCGACAGGTCGAGCGTGGTCGCCACCAGCGAGCCGACGTTCACCTGCGCGCTCGGCCCGAACACGATGCCGGTCGGGTTGACGAGGAACACGCGGCCGTTGGCGCTGATGCCGCCGTAGATCTCGCTGGCCGCGATGCCGTTCGCATTGCCGGTCACGCGGTTGATCAAAATGCTCTGCGCGTTCGGCTGCGTGAAGTTGACCTTCGCGCTGCTGCCGACGCTGAAGCTCTCCCACTCGACCAGCGCGCGGTTGGTGGCGCTGGCGTTCTGCGTGACGGCGAGCGTCGGGTTCGCGCCACCGGTGGCGGTGCCGACGGTGGCGTTGATCTGCGCGCCGCCGGGCTTGACGACCGGCAGCTGCGTGACGGGCGGCGCGGCCAAGGCTTGGCCGCCGAGCGCCATGGCCGCCGCCAGCGCGATCGGCAGCAGGCGCGGCTGGAATTGACGGGACGGTGCAAGAGAGCGATTGCGGGTTGCCATGGCGATGGTCCTCAGAATGCGTGCTGCAGCTCGACCAGGAAGCGGGTGCGCTTGTCGTCGGCTTCGGAGGTGACGGGCTCGTCGCCGCGCCGCGCGACGGCGGCCTTCAGCGTGAAGAGCTCGGCGTTGGTGTACTGCACGCCCAGGCCCGCGCCGTGCAGGTTCAGCGTGTTCGACACGCCGTCGTCGGCGGGTCGCTTGAAGCGCTTGCCGTGGCCGGTGTCGTAGAACAGGAAGCCGGTCCACTGCGCGTCGATCCACAGGCGCAGCTCGGTGTTCAGCACCGCGGCCTCGTCCGACGAGCCTTCGGCCGACGGGTAGGCGCGCACGCCGCGCGCGCCGCCGAGCGTCATCTTCTCGGCGTTGTCGAGGTTCTTGCTCGCGAACTGGCCGACCAGCCCGACGAACAGCGACACGCGCGGCACGACCGCCTGCAGCCGGTTCACCTGCACGCCGAGCTTGCGGAAGCTGCCCTGCGTCGCGCGGTCGCCGAGGCCGGCGTCGTAGTTGCGATAGAACTCGCTCTCGATGTCGAGCTTGCCGAATTGCAGCGCGAGGTTGCCGCCGGTGAAGCCGCCACCGGCGAAGGCGTCGCGGTTCTCGAACGACAGGCCGAACTCGCCGCCGCGCACCTTCTTCTCGGTGGTGTCGCCGAACTCGTCGACCAGCTTCTTGCTCGTCACTGCGAAGCGGCCGACCAGGTTGCGGTCGCGCGTGCGGATGAAGGGGTACGACAGCGACACGTCGGCGACGTTGGCCGAGCCGACCGCGCCGGCCCCGGCGAAATCCTGGCCCAGCTCGTACTCGACGCGCGAGATGCCGGCACCCAGCCGCCAGGCGCTCGAGCCGAGCGGGATCTCGTAGCCGAGCCGGCCGACCAGCGTGCCCTTGCCGCTGGAGACCGAGGCGCGCAGGTCGAGGTTGTCGCCCGAGCCGGTCGGGTTGTTCCAGCGCAGCAGCGCGCCGGCGCGGTAGCGGCCGGTCGTTTCGGAGCCGTAGTTGTCGGCATCGACGCTCGCATCCCAGCCGCGCCGCGCCTCGGTCTGCACCGCGATCGCGTACTGGCCTTCGTCGCCGGTGGGCAGCAGCGTCGACTTGGCGGCGACGCCGGGCCAGTCGTTCAGCGTGTACATCGCGCGGTCGAGGGCCAGCACGTCGAGCGGCTCGTCCTTCGCGATGCCGTTGCGCGCCAGCACGGCGCTGATCTTCTGCGGCGCGATCGGCGGCTTGTCGGGGCTTTCGACCGTCACGCGGACGATGCGCGGCTCGACGATCGCGATCTGCAGCACGCCCTGCGCGAGGTCCTGCGACGGGAAGCCGACGCCGACCAGGCCGTAGCCGCGTTCCTCGTAGAAGCGGCGCAGCGCGACCGCGACCACCGCCAGGTCGGTGGCGGCGATCTCGCGGTTCAGCCAGGGCTTGACGACCTGCTGCAGCTCGGATTCGGGCACCGCCTTGGTGGGCGTGAAGCGCACCGAGCTGATCGTGAACTTGACGACCGGCTTCGCGGTGGCGGCGCGCGGTGCCGAGGCGGCCTCGGCGGCCTGCGGCGCATTGCGCAGCGCGGGGGCTTCGGTTTGGCCGTGCGACACCAGCGGGAATGCCAGGGCCAGGGCCATCGGCAGCGTGCGAAGGGTGAGGGGGGTCATGCTCGTTCTCATCGCGCGGCCACCGCGTTGAACACCTGAAGGCGGCCGTTGCCGATCACGTTGAAGGGCGCCCAGAAGAACGGGTGCGCGAAGCGGCGGTTTTTCTGCACCTCCAACTCGGCCTGCTGCATCGCGCCCATCAGGTCGCGGCCGCCGGCCAGTTCGCGGTACAGGCGGGTCATCAGCAGGTCGGTCGACTCATCGGCCACCGGCCACAGCGACGCGACGATGCTGTTCGCGCCGGCCGACAGGATCGAATGCGTGAAGCCGACGATCTCGTCGCCGCGCGACACCTTGCCGAGTCCGCTCTCGCAGGCCGACAGCGTCATCAGGCGCACGCCGTCGAGCTTCAGGTTGTAGATGTCGCGTGCCTCCAGCAACCCGGGCTCGTTCGGCGTGGACGCCAGCAGCACGCGCGAGAACAGCGGGTCGACCTCGTCGAGCTCGGCGTGCGCGGCGATGTGCACGACGCTCGCCGACGCGGCGCCTTCCTTGAAGCGCTGCTTGGTGGCTTCTTGCTGCACGAAGACCTCGCTGCGGCCGAACTGCCGGGCCACCTTCTGCACCTCGCGCTCGGCGCCGGGCAGCGGCGGCACGTCGCGGTCGGTGGACGGGTTGCCGAAGCCGAGCAGCGACGAAGCCTGCGCATTGCCGCGCGCCAGCAGCTTCGAGCCGACGGCCGCCGATGGCCACACCGCCAGCGCGCTGCGCTCGATCAGGAAACCGCGGCCGTCGTGCAGCGCCTGGAACGGCAGGTAGTGCAGCGGACCGTGCGGCACGACGAACAGGCGGCGGGTGTCACCGAGGTCGACGCCCGACAGCAGCGACTTGTAGAGCTGCTGCGCCAGCGAGGTGGTGTCGCGGCGGCGTTCGATGACGCTGCTGCGGAAACCTTCGACCTGTTTCGCGAGCGAGGCCTGGCCCTGCGGGATCACCGCGGCCGACAGCCCGCTGCGGGCGACCAGCCAGACGATGCTGCGGTCGTCGAGCACGTGGAACTGCAGCACCGCGTCGCCGGCGCCGAGCGAGCGCTGCAGCTCGGCCAGCGACACGCGCTCCTGGGCCAGCGTGTCGCTCGCGCGGTCGCGGATCGAATCGAGCAGCTGGCGCGAGCGCGAGGCCTCGGAGAGCGTCCACGCCGCCTCGTAGTTGTGCGCATCCAGGCTCAGGTTCAGCGCGGCGTTGAAGACCTGCTGGATGTCGCCGAACAGGCCCGTCTTGAATTCGTCGCTGGTGAACTTGCTGCGCAGGCGCTCGGCCTGCTGCACGGTGTCGAGGTAGGCGGCCAGCGCCGCGGCCTTGTCGCCGCGGGCGGCTTCGACGCGGGCGATGCCTTCGGAGGCCCACAGCCGGTGGTAGGCGGCATCGCCGGTGCCGGGGTCAGCGAGAACCTGCTTGAAAAGAGCCAGTGCCTCGTTCGGCTGCGCGCTGCCGAGCAGCGCGTTGGCGCGGCTGCGCTTGTAGAACGGGCCGAGCTTGTCGGCCTCGCGCACGGGGACCTGGTCGAGTTGCTTCAGCGCCTCGGGCGCGCGGCCGGCGGCGGTGAAGGCGTTGGCGAGCGAGACCTGCACCAGCGGGCGGAAGCGGTCGCTCGCGAGCGCGATGCTGCGGCCGTAGTAGCCGGCGGCGTCGCCGTAGCGGGCGCGGCGCACCGCGATGTCGCCGAGCACCTTCAGCGACGGCGCGTGGGCCTGCTGCGGGTTTTTCGGCGTCAGCGCGAGCGAGCCATTGGCGAAGCGCTCGGCCTCGTCGAGCAGGCCGGCGTAGTTGTAGGCGATCGCGAGGTCGCGTTGCGCGAGCGACTTCAGGTCGTCGTTGTCGTCGGCCTGGCCGAGGTGCAGCGCCTTGCTGGCGGCGCGGATGCTCTGGCGGAACTCGCCTTGCTCGGCGAGCGCGATCGAGCGGCCGCAGTAGCCGTAGCCGTCGAGCTTGACGACATCGCGTTCATAGAGCGCCTTGCCTTCGGCGCTGACCGAGAAGAGGCTTTCGGCGTCGCGCTGGCGGGCGAGGGCGTCGCGGGCCTGGGTGTTGGCCGGGGCGAGGCCGTCGGCGGTGGCGGCCGACTGGGCGTGGGCGCCGGTGGCCAGGAGCAGGGAGCAGGCCATCGCCACGCAGCCAGCACGAACTGAAGAAGTCAACACAAGGTATGCCTTTCGATGCATGCCGGCACCGCGCATGCCGCGGGCCGCGCGTGAGCGCAATCGCCGGCGGATGCTAGGAGGCGGGGGGGCGGCGACAAAGTGACCAAGGTGAGTCGCCGAGGTTTCTAGGGGGGCGGATGAACTTTCCGAATCCCGTTGTTACAGAGGGCGATCACTACACGAAGGATTGGAATTTCATGACGTACACGACCGGCGCGACGGGGCGAAGCGGCGCACTGCACAGGCAACCCGGCAACCGCCAGAAGGATCGACTCCCGATTGGTCCGCGGGTCAACGCCGAGAAGCTGAGGGCCTACACCGGTGTCAAGCGCGCACTGCCTTCCCGCCACGAGGAGGGCCTTCCTGCCAGCAAGCGGGTCAGCATTGCCCCGACGCCCGAGCGCATCACCTACCCCGCGCCGGTGGCCTCGCAGCAAGACGTGTTGAAACTCGTGGAGAGCCTCGGCCGCCAAGCCGGCAAGATCGCCAAACTGGGTTCGAAGGAGAAGCGCACGGAGGCGTTGTCGCGCCTTTGGTCGGACCTCACGGGTCACGTGCTGGCCGCCGCCGGGAGGCGCGGTGCACCGGACTGGTCGTCCGTGTCGTCGCGCAAGGTGGCGGTGCTTGCACTGGTCCGCAATGCAGACATTTTTCTGCAGGCGGTCGACGACGGCCGAGCCACCGACTTCTCAAGCCAACTCAAGGAGTTCGCGAGCGATGTTGCCGACCCGTCGACATTGAAGGGCTACCTGTGTGTTGAGGATCTCAAGATCTCGGTGGTTTCCATCCTCGTCAATTGCATGCTGCTGCATGGTCAGGATCGCAGAAGGGCATCGGAGCTTGCCTACGTGGTGCTGGAGTCGCTCGGTGAAGCGCCTGAACCATCGACCGGGCTGAGCGATGCCTTGGAGGCCATGATGGAGGAGTGGGAGAAGCTCAAGAACGTGGGCAGCCTTTGTGAGGACGCCGAGTCCTTGATCACCGCGGTGGCGACGCAGATCCATCAAAGCGGACCGGAGCCCGTGCTGCAGCGTTGAGATCGTTCCTGATCAAGGCGCCGCCTTCAATCCCGCTGGCCGCACGACCACGCGCTCGCATAGCGAACACACCACCACCAGGGTGATCTCCACATTTCCTGCACATCCCCTCGGAAGACTGCGGCGCGTCAAGCGCAACACAGATCAGGGGGACTCATGCTGGACATCATCAGGCGGCTCGCCGTCATCGCTTCGCTCGCCGTGACGGTAAACGCCATGGCAGGCGACCCACCCGGCGCCAAGGTCTGGAGCTGGACCTACAACGCGCGCGGGCAGAAGCTCACCGCCACGGCGCCGGACCACACCACGACCACGTGGACCTACTACGAGGACAAGACCGCCGATCACATGGTGGGTGACCTGCAGAGCGAGACCACCAGCGACGGGCGCGTCACGCGCTACCTGCGCTACAACCGCCTGGGCCAGTTGCTGGAGAGCGTCGATCCGAACGGGGTCCCCACGCTGCAGACCTACGACCTGCGGCAGCGATTGCTGTCGCGCGACGTGGCGGGACGCATCACGCGCTACACCTACGATGCCGCGGGCCAGCTGAAGCGGCTGACCTTGCCCGATGGCAGCTGGGTCGGCTGGGACTACGACGATGCGCATCGCAAGGTCGCGGTCTACGACGAGCAGGGCCACCGCATCGATTACCTGCTGGACATGGCCAGCATCAAGGTCCGCGAGAAGGTGCAGGACCCGGGCGGGACGTTGCGGCGCACGCTGGAGCGCATCGTCGACGCGCTCGGGCGGGTGCAGCAGAGCGAGGGCCGGGAGACGGCGCCATGAGGCGGCCGGTGCAGTACCTCGCCGCGGTCGGTGCGATGCTGGGCCTGGCGGCCGAGGCGCAGACGCTGCCGCCTCCGCCGGTCTCGCCCAGGTCGGTGACGCGCCATGAATACGATGCCGAGGGACAGGTCACGAAGGTGGTCCGGGGTGCCGGCACGCTGAACCTGGAGACGCGGCTGGCCTATGACCCGCTCAACCGCATCAAGGCGCATGTCGATCCTGCGGGTGGGCTCACCGAGCTGGAACATGACGGCCGCGACCGCCTCACGCAGGTGACCGACCCGCGCCGGCTGGTCACGCGCTATCCGGAGAAGGCGGGCGGCGGCATGCAGGTGATCAGCCCCGACACCGGCATCACCGATCTGGCCGTCGACGAGGCGGGGCGCGTGTCGACGCGCATCGACAGCCGGGGCGTGAACTCGCGAATCGCGTACGACCAGGCGGGCAGGCTGAACGCCATCCAGTACGTCCAGGAAGGACAGGCTTCCGCATTGCTGGTCTGGAACCACGGCGAGACCGGGCCGGGCTTCAGCTTTGGCATCGGGCGCCTGACCTCGACGATCTTTCCCGGCGGGTCGACGCAGTACGCCTACAACGCATGGGGCGAGCTCGTCGCGGGCACGCAGCGCGTGAGTCCGACGAGCGGCGCCAACAGTGCAGCGGTCACGACCGTGGTCGGTTACGAGTACACGCTCGGGCGGCTGACCGGCATCACCTACCCGTCGGGCCGCCGGCTCGTGATCCGCTGGAACGGCTCGCGGATCGCGTCGATCGCGCTGGCCAGGGGCGCGGGCAGCGCCGAGATGCCGCTGCTCGACCAGGTGAAGTACCAGCCTTTCGGCCCGGTCGAAGGCTGGCAGTGGGGGATGGCAGGCGGTGCGCAGGCGCACGAGCGTGTGACCGACCTGGACGGCCGCATCGTGCGGCTGCGGATAGGTGATGTCTTCCGCGACATCCGCTACGACGAGGCGGACCGGATCGTTTCGTTCACGCACCTGGCGCTGGATGGCACGCCGCGTCCGGCGCTCGACCAGAACTTCGGCCACGACGCGAACAGCCGGCTCACGAACGTGGTCACCGCGACGACCAGCTGGGCGATCGCCCACGATCCGAACGGCAATCGCACCGAGCTGAGCCTGAGCGGGGTACCCAGCACCTACGTGACCGAGGCGACCAGCAACCGGCTCACCGCGATGACCAACCCGGCGCGCAGCTTCGGGTATGACAACGCGGGCAACACGACCAGCGACAGCGCGGGCTACACCGCGAGCTACGACCTGCCGGGCCAACTGGCGGTGCTCGCGCGAGGCGGGGTGACGGCGCGCTACAGCTACGACACCGAGCGGCGGCGCATCCGCAAGTTCACGAGCGCGGGGCCGCAGAGCACGGTGATCTTCGTGTACGACCTGCAGGGGCAGTTGCTCGGCGAGTACGACCGGCAAGGCCGGGCCGTCCGCGAATACGTCTGGCTGGACAACGTGCCGGTCGCGGTGTTCGTGCCGGACCCCGCGGACTCGACGGGCGCACCGCTCGCCTACTTCATCCACGCCGATCACCTGAACACGCCGCGCGTGGTGGTCGACCGCGAAGGCCGCCAGCGCTGGAGCTGGATGGCCGAGCCCTTCGGCACCACCGCGCCGCTGACCAACCCGGCAGGGCTGGGCGACTTCACCTTCAACCTGCGCTTCCCGGGACAGTATGCGGATGAGGAGTCGGGGCTGTTCTACAACTGGAACCGCTACTACCGAAGGGAGGGCGGGGACTACACGCAGAGTGATCCGATCGGGTTGGCGGGGGGGAGTCTGTCGACGTACACGTACGGTGATGGCAACCCGCTGATTCACATCGATCCCGATGGACGCTTCTTTTTCGGTGCGTCGCTCGGTCCGCGTCTCGGTGCGATTTGGTGGGGAATACAGCCGAAGATCGGACCTAGTTGGCCGACACAACCTGACGATGGTGATTCGCCACGCGACAAGTACGAAAGGGATGCCGCCGCATGCTTTGAGAATTGCAAGCATCTGCTGGACACTTGCCCGAGAGATCTCCAGTCATCAGACTATCGCCGTTGCTTTCGCCGTTGTATGTTTGACAGTGGGCATTCCGGTTTGCTACCCGATTGAAGGAGAGACGATGAACAGAGATCTAGCAGCCAGGATCAAGGAGAAAGCACTCGCCGCGGTCGAGGAATTGACTTCGATTCTGGACATCGTCAAGGGCGAGATTCCTGCCCACGAGTTCGAGCAGGTGAAGAAGGGCGTCGGGCTGGCCATTGGGTCGATCGAAATGCATGTCAATGCGCAGCTCTATCGGCAGTTTCCAGACCTGGAAAGTTGAAGCGGTGTGCCTTCGAGAGACTCGGCGCTCGCGAGCACTCCAACTCGGGGCAAGGATGATGTGCATGAAAACTTCGATCGCCAAGCAACTCAGCAATGAACTGAACGACATCGTTGATCGCTTGGACGAATCGGTCCGCTTGGCGATGGATCGCTGCCCTGAGGCTGAATTCACTGCCTATAGAAGCGCGATCGGACGAGTGATGGGAATGCTCGTGTTGGATGTTCTCAATCCGCTGTACGCGAAGAATCCGGCGGCCAAGCCCGAAGGCTACGACGACTGATGAGCCCGCCATGACCATCGTTCCCTTCCGTTGTGCGAAGACAGGATCGGAGCTGTCTCCCGAAGAAGCAGGGCATTGCGCGCTCTGCGAGCGGCTGCTTGATCGCCGATTCTTGCCGCAGCGCGTTTACCCTGCGCAGAGGAAGCCTGTCTGTGTCGACTGCATCCAGGCTGTGGCCGACAGGATGTTCGCGACGATCATCAAACGGGACCTGTGGTTGGTTGACGCCGCATCGGCTGCTCGCCCAAAGGACATCCGCATCGAAATTGGTTTTCCACGTCCGACGGGATCCGATGAAGAGGCCGCGTGCTCGGTGCTGATTCGCGGGTTGATGTCCGACGCGATCGACATCCATGGTTCCGATTCCTTGAGCGCGATGCAGTGTGCGATGAAGTTTGCGGAGTCCGAGTTGGAGGCTCTGCCCGAAACGATGGCAGTGCAGTGGCCCGGTGGTGAGGCGTATTTCTACCAACCATGACATCAGCCGCTCGATTTGTTTCCCTGGCGTCCCGCGACTTGATATTCGTCGGGCCGGATGGCTATGAAATGCCGATCCATGTGGCCATCAGCGCACCGTATGCCGATGCGAAAGCCGAAGAGGCAAAAGGCGAAGCGGGGTGCCTGGTCCTGACCTGCGACGACCCCGATCTGACGACCGAGATCACCGGTGCCGATGAGATGGAGGCATTGCTCGCCGGTCGCGAGTTTCTGCAGTCTTTCCTGGTGAACCTGGAGTCGATAGGCGGCGGCAAGTTGAAGGCGCTGGATGGTTCGCCCTTCGATCCCAACGGATCGATCCTGCTGCAGGAGTCACGGGCCATTCAGGCGAGGAAGAACGCAAGGCGGTCAACTGAGAATCTGGCTCGCTCGACGACATCAAGCGACGGCGATGAAAAAGAGCGCGATGACTGACCTGATCGCGCAGCGCTCCTTGCTGCTGTTCGACACCTCTGCGGGCGAGACGACGCGGGCGGAGATCAAGCTGGGCCGCCCCTACTGGACCGAGCAAAACCTTGAAGCGGCGTGCCCGGTGGCGGTCGAAGGGCTGTTGTTGCTGCCTACAGAGGTTCATGGGATCGATCCACTCAACGCGATTCAGAACGCCATCTTGTTCGTCGATTCGTGCCTGGCTGGCAAACTGCAGGGGCAGTTGCTCTGGCCGGATGGACAGCCGTACGACATTGGGGGAGCCGCTGCGTCACCTGCGGCGCAAATCAGCGATGAGTTGAATGACATCCTGGGTTGGTGAGACCAGAGCGCCATCCCGAGGTCGCGCCGCCCGCCTAAGGCACCGCCCTCAACACCGCATACAACTCCCGCGTCCGCACCGGCTTGAACAGCACCTGGTGCCCGCTGTCGTGCACCCGCTTCACCTGCTCCGGCGAGGTGTCGCCGGTGATCAGCAGCGCCGGCAGTGGGGCGCCGTAGAACTCGCGCACGCGTTCGATTGCCGCGATGCCGTCTTCGTCGTTCGCGAGCCGCAGGTCGGACACCACCACGTCGATCACGCCGGCATGGCGTCGCAC
This sequence comes from Rhizobacter sp. OV335, assembly GCF_900142965.1. Lineage (GTDB taxonomy): Bacteria > Pseudomonadota > Gammaproteobacteria > Burkholderiales > Burkholderiaceae_C > Rhizobacter. The sequence goes on along the minus strand of NZ_FRCQ01000038.1, from coordinate 39,551 downwards.
CTCGGTGCAGGCCTCGAGGATGGTGCCGGCCGTCAGCACGTGGTAGCCCCAGGTCTGCAGCAGCTCGCGCATGCCGTCGCGGATGATCTCCTCGTCGTCGATCAGCAGCACCGTGCGGTTCGCATCGACCTCGGCCGGCACCGTGTCGGCGGCGATCACCATGTTGTCCATCTCGACCAGCTCGGTCTGCTTGATCAGGATGCGGAACACCGTGCCGCGCCCCGGCGTCGAGGCCACCTCCAGCCGGTGCCCCATCAGCACCACCAGCCGCTTGACGATCGCGAGGCCCATGCCCAGCCCGCGCGTGCGGTCGCGCCCCGGGTTGCCCACCTGGTAGAACTCGTCGAAGACCTTCGGCAGCTCGTCTTCGGCCATGCCGATGCCGGTGTCCCACACCTCGATGCTCACGTGGTGCCGCCGGTTGCGCGCCACCACCACCAGCCCGCCCTCGTTGGTGTAGCGGATCGCGTTGTGGATCAGGTTGCTCAGCACGCGCTCCAGCAAATGCGGGTCGCTGGTGACGATCTTGCCGCCCGGCTTGAAGCGCAGCGACAGCCCCAGTTCCTCGGCCTGTCCGCTGCAGTGCATGTGCAGCACCCGGAACAGGTCGCGGATCGGGAACGACTGCAGGTTCGGCTCGATCACGCCGGCATCGAGCTTCGAGATGTCGAGCATCGACGTGAAGCTCTGCTCCAGCGCGTCGATCGAGCGGATCATGTTCGTCACCATCGGCTGCAGCGGCGAGCTGCCGAGCTGCTTCTGCAGCGTCGCGGCGAACAGGCCGAGCGCATGCATCGGTTGCCGCAGGTCGTGGCTGGCCGACGCGAGGAAGCGGCTCTTCTCGCGATTGGCCCGCTCCACCAGGAACACCTGCTGGCGCAGCGCGCGCACCAGCGCGTCGTTGTCGAGCTTGGTCTGCAGCTCGCGCATCAGCAGCCGGTGGCGCGACAGCGCGAACACGCCGATCGCGAGGCCCGTCACCGCCACCAGCGAGCCGAGGGTCAGCGACAGCGGCAGGCCCTCGCGCAGCAGCACGGCGATCAGCGGCACCAGCACCGGCGGCAGCCAGCAGTAGATGGCCGGCCGGTACGGTGTCGCGAGGTGCGCGCCGGCGGCGGCCACCGCCAGCAGCACGCCGATCAGCCATGAGGTGGCCGTCCAGTTGGTGCTCGGCAGCAGCCACCAGGCCGACGCGCCCCACACCGCCGCCGACAGCGCCAGCACGGCCAGGTAGCGCCGCAGCCACTGCTGCGGCTCGGCGAGTGCCGCGCGGCCCTGGCGGCGGAAGCGCCAGGCCAGCAGCAGCTGCAGCCCCTGCACGCTGTGCATCGCGGCCGACCACCACAGCACGCGGGCGTCGTCGGTCAGCAGCGCGAAGACGCCCCAGCCGAGCAGCGCGACGCCGAACGACACCGCGATCGATCGATAGGCATGGCGGAACAGTCGCTCCAACTGCGAGGCGCCGGTGCGCTCGCGGCGGCGTTCCTGGCCTTCGTCATGCGCGTCGTGCGTCGCCGACGGCGCGATGCGGAACACCACGGGCGGCCGCGCGTTCAACGGAACAGGCTGATCAGGTGCGAGCGCGACTTGACGTCGAGCGCGAGCAGGATCGTCGACACGTAGTTCTTGATGGTGCCGAGCGACAGGCCGGTGGCGGTGCTGATCTCCTGGTTGGAGCAGCCGGACAGCACCAGCTCGAGGATCTCGAGGTGGCGCGGGCCGAGTTCGGCGACGCGGTCGTAGCTGGACGAGGTCGGGAAACGCGGGAAGCGGCCGCTGTTGCCGTGGTGGCCGGCATGGCCGTTGGCCGGGCCGGGGGTGGCCGACAGCAGCGAGAGCACGATGTCGCACATCGAGCCGGGCGCCTGGCCCTTGGTGACGTAGCCGACCGCGCCGAGCGCGCGCACCTGGCCGATCACGAACTCATCCTGCGTGCCGCTGATGACCGCGACGCGCGCCTGCGGATAGACCTCGAGGAATTGCTTCAGGCCCTGCAGCCCCTTGCAGTCGGGCATGTTCAGGTCGAGCAGCACCAGCGTGGTGTCGGGGTGGGCGCGGTAGGTCTCGATCGCGTCGTGCAGCGTGCTCGCCTCGAGCAGCTCGAGCGGCGTGCCTTCGATGGCCGACAGGCTGGTGACGATGCCCACGCGCAGCAGCGCGTGATCGTCGACGATCAGGATCTTCGGGTGGGTGGACACGGCAGGCACGGTGGATTCAGCGCCAGGGTGCAGAACAGAATTCATCGCAGGGGATGCCTCATCGACGCTCAAGCAAGCGCGCATCGTATGCGCTGAGCGTGCGCGAGGCAAACCACCCGTTTGGGCGAATCCGCCCTTCGCCGGGTCGCCCGAAGGGGTGTGTGCGTGTCGGAACGCGTGTCAGAAGAGATGCGTGAACAGCCAGTACAGCGAGCCGGACAGCAGGATCGCCGCCGGCAGCGTCAGCACCCAGGCCATCAGCAGGTTGCGGATGGTCGACATCTGCAGGCCCGAGCGGTTGGCCGCCATCGTGCCGGCCACGCCCGACGACAGCACGTGCGTGGTCGAGACCGGCAGGCCGTACACGTCGGCCGCGCCGATCGTGAGCATCGCCACCAGCTCGGCCGACGCCCCTTGCGCATAGGTGAGATGGGTCTTGCCGATCTTCTCGCCGACGGTGACCACGATGCGCTTCCAGCCGACCATCGTGCCCAGGCCGAGCGCGATCGCGACCGCCACCTTGACCCACAACGGGATGAACTTGGTCGCGTCGTCGATCTGCTTCTTGAAGGCCTTCAGGTTGGCGCGCGCATCGGCGTCGAAACCGGTGCCGTCGGCCTTGTCGAGGAAGCGGATCGCCTCCGATGCGATGTACATATCGTTACGCACATTCGCGACCACCTCGGCAGGCACGCGCGCCAGCGAGCCGTGCTGCTTGACTTGGCGGCCGATGCTGCCGGCCATCTCGGCGAGGGCCGGTACGACCTCAGGCGTCAGCGCCTTGGTGCGCACGTAGTCGGACAGCACCTTGCGCGGATCGGCCGGCGTGGCAACCGCATGGCCTCGCACCAGCGAGCTTTGCGTGGCCTGCGCCATCGCGACGAACTGGGTGACCTGGTCGACCGGCATCGCGCGGTTCAGCGCATAGGCCATCGGCACCGTGCCGACCAGGATCAGCATGATCAGCCCCATGCCCTTCTGGCCGTCGTTCGAGCCGTGCGCGAACGACACGCCGGTGCAGGTCAGCACCAGCAGGCTGCGGATCCACCACGGCGGCGGCTTGTTGCCTTTTGGCTCTTCGTAGAGCGCGCGGTTCTTCACGAAGGCGCGCAGCGCGAGCAGCAGCAGCGCCGCGCAGCCGAAGCCCACCAGCGGCGACAACAGCAGCGAGTAGCCGACCTTGGTGGCCTGTGCCCAGTCGACGCCGCTGGTGCCGTCGCGGCCGTGCATCAGCGCGTTGGCGATGCCCACGCCGATGATCGAGCCGATCAGCGTGTGCGACGACGAGGCCGGCAGGCCGAGCCACCAGGTGCCGAGGTTCCAGACGATCGCGGCGATCAGCAGCGCGAACACCATCGCGAAGCCGGCGCCCGAGCCGACCTGCAGGATCAGCTCGACCGGCAGCAGCGAGATGATGCCGAAGGCGACGGCGCCGCTGGACACCAGCACGCCGAGGAAGTTGAAGAAGCCGGACCAGATCACCGCGATGTTCGGCGGCATCGAGTGGGTGTAGATGACGGTCGCGACCGCGTTCGCGGTGTCGTGGAAGCCGTTGACGAACTCGAAGCCGAGCGCGATCAGCAGCGCCACGCCCAGCAGCAGGAAGGGCAGCCAGGTGGTGACGATCGCGCCGGCCTCGCTGATGTCGCCGACCAGGCTGTAGCCGGTGAACAGCAGGCCGGCGGCGAGCAGGCCGATGAACAGGATCGCCGTCAGCGGGCCGGGCTTGCGGTCCAGCGAGGGGCGTGATGGCGACGGCGGCAGAGATCCGGCGGTGGTGGTGTTCATGGCGGGATCGTCCGACTGCACCGTGACAGCCGCGTGACGGTTTTCTGTCACGCCCCCGTCATGTGGGTGTTGCACCGTACACACCATGAGCGTGAACCCCGAGCAAGACGAGTGGATGCAGCGCATCCACCGCGACCTGATGGACAGCTACGACGAGGAGCTCGAGCTGGAGATCGAGGACCGCGACCCCGACGGCACGCCGTCCGATCGTGAAGCGCGCCGCAGCTACTTCCGCGAGCTGTTCCGGCTGCAGGGCGAGCTGGTGAAGCTGCAGGATTGGGTGGTCGGCACGCGCCAGAAGGTGGTGATCCTGTTCGAGGGGCGCGATGCGGCCGGCAAGGGTGGCGTGATCAAGCGCATCACGCAGCGGCTGAACCCGCGGGTGTGCCGCGTCGCGGCGCTGCCGGCCCCGAACGACCGCGAGCGCACGCAGTGGTATTTCCAGCGCTATGCGACGCACCTGCCGGCGGCCGGCGAGATCGTGCTGTTCGACCGCAGCTGGTACAACCGCGCCGGCGTCGAGCGGGTGATGGGCTTCTGCAGCGACGACGAGTACGAGGAGTTCTTCCGCACCGTGCCCGAGTTCGAGAAGATGCTGGTGCGTTCGGGCATCGTGCTGCTGAAGTACTGGTTCTCGATCACCGACGAGGAGCAGCACCTGCGCTTCCTGGGCCGCATCCATGATCCGCTGAAGCAGTGGAAGCTGAGCCCGATGGACCTGGAGTCGCGCCGCCGCTGGGAGGACTACACCAAGGCCAAGGAGATCATGCTGGAGCGCACGCACATTCCCGAGGCGCCGTGGTGGGTGGTGCAGGCGGTCGACAAGAAGAAGGCGCGGCTCAATTGCATCGCGCATCTGCTGGGGCAACTGCCGTATGGCGAGGTGGCGCATGCGCCGATCGAGTTGCCGCAGCGGGTGCGGCACGACGATTACTTCCGGCAGCCGGTGCCTGACGAGATGATCGTGCCGGAGGTGTACTGAGCTCTGCGTCGCAAAGGCGCGTGGGGGGAGGCCGTGGCGCGCCGGTCGGGTCGGTCCTCGCCCCTGGCGGGGGCGAGGACTTCCCTCCGCTGTCTGATTTCATGGCCCGTCGCCGAAACTCCCGCCACTCACTTCGTTCGTTGTGGTCAAACAGTCGGCGACAGTCAGTTCACGAAGCGTGCTGCGCACGCGGGCCATGAAATCAGCCAGCTCCGGCGACCCGCCCTGATTGGCGCTCCACGGCCTCCCCCCACGCGCCTTTGGGCACCGCCCCCCTGTGTTTGGGGGAAAAGACTGAAGTGATCGACAAGCATGCGAGCGCCCGCCCGTTCGTCGGTCACTTCAATCTTTTCCCCCCAACAAGAGCGCTGGTGTTTCGCGCGGGGGGTGAGGGGATGGGCTGGGGGCGATTTCTGGGGCGACGGAGAAGATCGGCTTTGGGGGTGGTGTGCGCCAGCGCGCTTCGTGGACTTACTCATCGGCACTGTTTGACCACAACGAACGAAGTGAGTGGAGGGAGTTTGCCGATGCATCCCCAAAGCCGAGCTTCTTCGTGGAGTCGGCCCCCGGGCCGACCGCCCCGGCATGAGCCGCCAGCCCATCCCCTCACCCCCCGCGCGACGCGCAACGCAACGCGACGCGACGCGACTAGAAATTCATGTACTGCGGCGCACGGCCATCCTTCGCTCGAACACCGGCGAAGCGCGCCGTCAACCGGGCCTGCAGGTTCACCGGCAGCGGCGCGAAGCCGGTGCCGCGTGTCAGGTCGTCGCCATGCATCAGGCACCAGTAGAGGAAGCGCATGCCTTGCGCGGCGCGGTCGGCATCGGCCGGTTCGGCGTCGAACAGCACGAAGCTGGTCTGCGTGATCGGCCACGCGCCGCTGGCCGGCCGGTTCATCAGCGACGCGAGGTCGTTGCCGCTGCGCGAGACATCGCTGTCGAGGATCGCCGCGCGAAAGCCCGCTTCCGACGCGGCCACCGCGACGCCCGAGCCGTTGACCAGCCGCACCGCCGCGAGCTCGTCCTTCACGACGCGGTCGTAGCTGACGTAGGCGATGCCACCCTCGGCACCGTCGAGCGCCTTCACCATGCCGTCGTTGCCCTCGGCCGTGGTGACCTGGCCCGGCCACTTCGGCGCCTGGCTCGCGCCGATCTCGGTCTTGAAGGCGGGTGACACCTCCGACAGGTAGCGCGTGAAGCCCTCGGTGGTGCCCGAGCGGTCCGCGCGCACGATGCGCTGGATGCGCAGCGCCGGCAACGCAATGCCCGGGTTCTGCGCCGCGATGCGCGCATCGTTCCACTTCGCGATGCGCGCGGCCATGATGTCGGCCAGCAGCTCGCCGGACAACTGCAGCCGGTTCGCGCCGATGCCCGGCAGCTTCACCACCGGCACGATGCCGCCGATCAGCATCGGCACCTGCACCAGCTTGCGCTTGGTCAGCTCGTCGGCAGGCAAGGGCGTGTCGCTGCCGCCGAAGTCGACCGCGTGCGCGCTGATCTGCTTGACGCCGTCGCCCGAGCCGGTCGCCTTGTAGCTCACGGCGGCACCGGCGTTCTGCTGCTCATACGTCTTGGCCCAGCGCTCGTAGACCTTCGACGGGAACGAAGCGCCGATGCCGCGCACCTGCGCGAACGCGTTCGTGGTGGCGAAGGCGAGGAGGGAGATCAGGCCGGCGAGGGCGGCATGGCGAAGGCGGATGGTGGTCACTTCGGAAAAGCCGTTGGTTACTGCGAGGGCGCGACGATACATCGAACGCGTGACAGCGCGCCCATCCCCAATGTGGGGGATGCCCGAGCGTGAACTGCGTCGCACCCGCGCGCACTTCAACACGCTGTTACCCGCAACACGGTCACGTAACAGGCGCGCATGGAAGACTTCTGCGCACTTGAGCACATGGGGTTCCTCAAGCCGGCTGCAAAACGGCCGAACTTGCACGAACCTCTTCCGAATGTTGTTGGAGCCTTGAATGGACCTCGAAACCTCTGTCGTCGACTCGCAGACCCTGCGCCGCCACCTGATGGCACCGAACCCGATGCAGCGCGCGATCGCACTGCACGCGCTGGAGGTCGAGGTCGAGCGGCTGCCGGCCGGCGACCGTTCGCTGGGCAACGAGGTCGAGAAATTCGTCTCGCGCGGGATTCCGTTCTATGCGCTGAACGACCCGCACTACTGCAGCTGGGTCGGCAAGGCAGCGTCCTATTGGGACAAGCTGCACGCTTGAGCGTCTGCGCTCAGCCGTAGATCGGCCTGAGCATGCAGTGCAAGACATACGCGGCGCCGCCCACGGCCGTCGCCAGTGACCCATACCGCGCGATGCGGATCTGCGGCGGCGCGATCCCCGCTTCCGCCGCGAACTGCTGCACCGCCGACAGCGCCGGGTCGAGGAACTCGGCACCGCGTTCGACCGTCTCGCCGCCGAGCACGATCACCGTCGGGTTGAAGGTCATCCACACGTTCTGGATCAGCACGCCGAGGTAGGCCCCGGCGCGCGCCGCATCCTCGGGCGTCGCGATGTGCCGCGCCCCGATCAAGGCCTCGGCGCAGCCGCGCCGCCCGCAGGAACACATCGGCCCGCCCATCTGCAGGATGGTGTGCCCGATCTCGCCGGCCAGCCCGCTCGCGCCGCTGAACAGCCGGTCGTTCAGCACGATCCCCGCGCCAACGCCGATGCCGCAGCTCAGGAAGATCAGCGGATCGTCGGCCGGCCCCTCGCCGAATTCGAACTCGCCGATCGCCGCCAGGTCGGCCTCGTTCTGGTAGTAGATCGGCACGTCCAGGCCCGCGGCCGCCGCCTCGCCCGACAGCCGCTTGCCCAGCTCCACGTCGCGCCAGCCGATGTTGGGCGCGAACTTCAGCACGCCGGCCCGCTCGTCCACCGCGCCGGGCAGCCCGACGCCGATGCCCATCAGCCGGTAGTGGCGCTCCTTGACCTCGGCCGCGAGCGACAGCACCTGCGCTATCAGCTGATGGCAGGCCTGCTGCGGCTCGAGCGAGCGCAGCGGCGTGCGCTGCGACTCGATCACCTCGCCATTGATCGTGACGGCGGCGGTCTGGATCGCGTCGATGCCGAGCTCGGCACCGATCAGCGCCAGCCGCTGGCTGTTCAGCCGCAGCGGCTTCGGCCGCCGCCCCAGGCTGCCGGTGTGCTGGGCTTCTTCTTCCAGCAGCCAGCCCTCGTCGATCAACTCCTTCGCGAGGATGCTGATGGTCGACTTGGTCAGCCCGCTGTGCGTGGACAGATCGGCCCGCGACAGCCCGGGCTCCTCGCGCAGCAGGCGCACCAGCGCCATGCGGTTGATGCGTTTGACAAGGTGCTGGTCGCCGGTGAGTGTCATGCGGCGCATTGTCGCCACCGACCCGCCCCGATCCGCCTTCGGGAAAGCGAGTGGTGTATTTTGTTTGTCCGATGAACTAAAGTGGCGGGCGTTGCTCCTCACGGCTTTGCGCCGCCGCTTGCCATGTACCTCGGAATCGACCTCGGCACCTCGGAAGTCAAGGTCCTGCTGCTGCAGGACGACCACCGCATCATCGCCACCGCCGGTGCGCGGCTCACGGTGTCGCGTCCGCAGCCGGGTTGGTCCGAGCAGGACCCGGCGCACTGGTGGGCCGCCACCGAAACCGCGGTGGCCGCGCTGCGCGCGCAGGCGCCGGCCGAGTTCGCGCGGGTGCGCGGCATCGGCCTGTCGGGCCAGATGCACGGCGCGACGCTGCTCGATGCCGACGACGAAGTGCTGCGCCCGGCCATCCTGTGGAACGACGTGCGCTCCGCGGCCGAATGCCTGGAGCTGCAGCGCCGCCTGCCGGCGCTGCCCGAGATCGCCGGCAACCTCGCGATGCCCGGCTTCACGTCGCCCAAGCTGCTGTGGGTGCAGCGCCATGAACCCACGCTGTTCGAGCGCACGCGCTGCGTGCTGCTGCCCAAGGACTGGCTGCGCCTGAAGCTCACCGGCGAGAAGGTCAGCGAGATGTCGGACGCGGCCGGCACGCTGTGGCTCGACGTGGCGCAGCGCCGTTGGTCGCGCGAGCTGCTGGCGGTCAGCAACCTGAGCGAGCAGCGCATGCCGCGGCTCGTCGAGGGCAGTGCGGTGTCGGGGCAGTTGCGCGACACGCTCGCCGATGCCTGGGGCCTGCCGCGCGGCATTCCGGTGGCCGGCGGGGGCGGCGACAACGCGGCCAGCGCGGTCGGCATAGGCGCGGTGCGGCCGGGCGAGGGCTTCATCTCGCTCGGCACCAGCGGCGTGCTGTTCGTCGTGACCGATCGCTTCCGCGCGAACCCGGCCTCCGCCGTGCATGCGTTCTGCCATGCGGTGCCGAACCGCTGGCACCAGATGAGCGTGATGCTGTCGGCCGCCAGCTGCCTGAGCTGGGTCACCCAGCTGGTCGGCGCGGCCGATGAGGGCGCGCTGCTGAAGGATGTCGGCGCGCTCGACGCGGCCGGCCAGGCCGCCGCGCCGCTGTTCCTGCCCTACCTCGGCGGCGAGCGCACGCCGCACAACGACGCGAAGGCGCGCGGCGTGTTCTTTGGCCTGTCGCACGACACGACGCCGGCGCACCTCGGCTGGTCGGTGCTCGAAGGCGTGGCCTTCGGCATGCTCGACGGGCTGCATGCGCTGCAGGCGGCCGGCACCGAAGTGGGCCCGCTGACGATCGTCGGCGGCGGCTCGCGCAGCCCGCTGTGGGCGCAGCTGTTCGCCACGCTGTACGGCGTGCCGGTGCGCACCGTGCACGGCGGCGAGGCCGGCGGCGCGCTGGGCGCTGCACGCCTCGCGTGGCTGGCCACCGGCGGCAGCGAAGCCGACGTGTGCCTCGCGCCCGAGCTGAACACCGAATACCTGCCCGAGCCCGCCGCGCGCCGCGATGCGCTGCTGGCCCGCCACGACCGTTTCAAGACGCTGTACCCGACGCTGCGTGCCGCCTTTGCCGCAGCCTGACCCTCACCAGGAGACATAGCCATGACCGAATTCTTCAAAGGCATCGCGCCGATCAAGTACGAAGGCCCGGAGAGCGACAACCCGCTCGCCTTCCATTGGTACGACAAGGACCGCGTCGTGCTCGGCAAGCGGATGGAAGAGCAGCTGCGCTTCGCTGCCTGCTACTGGCACAGCTTCGTGTGGGACGGCCGCGATCCGTTCGGTGGCGACAGCTTCCAACGCCCGTGGCACCAGATCGCCGATCCGCTCGAGCAGGCGCGCGTGAAGGCCGACGTCGCGTTCGATTTCTTCAGCAAGCTCGGCATCCCGTACTACTGCTTCCACGACCGCGACGTGGTCGCCGAAGGCAGCACGCCGCGTGAAAGCGTCGAATGGCTGCGCCGCACCGTCGACCTGCTCGGCGAGAAGCAGCAGGCCACCGGCGTGAAGCTGCTGTGGGGCACGGCCAACCTGTTCTCGCACCGGCGCTTCATGTCGGGCGCGGCGACCAACCCCGACCCCGAGGTGTTCGCGATGGCGGCGCTGCAGGTCAAGGAGGCGATGGACGCCACCGTGCGGCTGGGCGGTGCCAACTACGTGATGTGGGGCGGCCGCGAGGGCTACGAGACCTTGCTGAACACCGACCTGAAATCGGAGCTGCAGCAGATGGGCCGGCTGCTCGCGATGGCGGTCGACCACAAGCACAAGATCGGGCTGAAGGGCCCGATCCTGATCGAGCCGAAGCCGCGCGAGCCGACCAAGCACCAGTACGACTTCGACGTCGCCACCGTCTACGGCTTCCTGAAGACCTATGGCCTCGAGAACGACGTGAAGGTCAACATCGAGGCCAACCACGCCACGCTGTCGGGCCACAGCTTCGAGCACGAGATCGCCACCGCGGCGGCGCTCGGCATCTTCGGTTCGGTCGACATGAACCGCGGCGACATGCAGTGCGGCTGGGACACCGACCAGTTCCCGAACAACCTGCCGGAGATGGCGCTCGCGATGTTCCACATCCAGCGCGCCGGCGGCTTCACCAGCGGCGGCCTGAACTTCGACGCCAAGGTGCGGCGCCAGTCGATCGATGCCGAAGACCTGTTCCACGGCCACGTCGGTGCGATGGACCTGTGCGCCCGCGCGCTGCTGGCAGCCGAGCGGATGATCCAGGAAGGCCGGCTCGAATCGGCGGTGCAGCAGCGCTACGCCGGCTGGCGCGGTGCGTTCGGCCAGCAGGTGATCAAGGGCGAGCTGACGCTGGACGCGGTGGCCCAGCGCGTGCTGGACCGCAACACCGACGTGCAGCCGAAGTCCGGCCGCCAGGAGGCGATGGAGAACCTGCTGAACCGCTACGTCTGATCCTTCGGGGGGCGGGCCAGGGAACTGGAACGCCCCGACCTGCCACTCAGCGTGTTTCCGACCTGGAGCGCGCATGAGTGCATCAATGGCAACGACCGTCGCAAGCACGGACGACTCCGCTGTTTTCAGTGGGCTCGAGATGGCCCTGCAACTGCGGCACGCGGTGCTGGCCAGCGATGTCGACGGCGCGATGGCACTGATCCGCCGCTTCATCGCCGACGAGCGGCTGGGCTGCGCCGACAAGGCCGACTGCCTCACCGACGGCCTGGAGTGCCCGCACGGGCTGCAGTGCCTGATGGCGCCGCAGGCCTTCGGCCGGCTGAAGTCGCAGCTGGAAGACCTGTGCGACGAACTGCAGCGGCCGGGCGAGATCCGTTTGCAGCGGCAGCTGCGCCACCTGGTGGACGTGACGCCGGCGCGCGGTCCGCACTGAGCTTCACCGCGGCATTGCCACGGTCTGGCGACAATGCCGCATGGACCGTGTCGAAGCAGTCGTGGTGGGGGCCGGGGTCGTCGGGCTGGCGGTGGCGCGTGCGCTCGCGATGCGGGGGCTCGAGACGCTGGTGCTCGAACGCGAGATCGCCATCGGCACCGGCATCAGCTCGCGCAACAGCGAGGTGATCCACGCGGGGCTCTACTACCCGGCGGGCTCGCTGAAGGCGCGGTTGTGCGTCAACGGCAAGCGTCAGCTCTACGCGTTCTGCGAATCGCACGGCGTGGCGCACCGCCGCTGCGGCAAGCTGCTGGTGGCGACCGACGCGGAGCAACTGCCCGGGCTGCAGGCCTTGCAGGCGCAGGCCGCGGCGAACGGCGTCGACGACCTCGTGCTGCTCGATGCGGCGCAGGCGCGGGCGATGGAGCCGGCGCTCACCTGCCTGGCGGCGCTGTGGTCGCCGTCGACCGGCCTCATCGACAGCCACGGGCTGATGCTGGCGCTGCAGGGCGACCTGGAGCGGCACGGCGGCATGGTGGCGCTGGCCTCGCCGGCGCAGGCGGTGCGCGCATTTCCAGGCGAGCACGTCATCGAGGTCGGTGGCGATCAGCCGATGGCGTTGGCGGCCCGCATCGTCGTCAACGCCACAGGGCTGTGGGCACCTGCACTCGCGCAGTCGACCGCCGGCCTGCCGTCATCCGCCCGACCGACGGGCCGCTTCTGCAAGGGCAACTATTTCTCGCTGGCCGGCCGCGCGCCGTTCTCGCGCCTGATCTACCCGTTGCCGCAGCGCGCCGGCCTGGGCGTGCACCTGACGCTGGACCTGGGCGGGCAAGCGCGTTTCGGCCCGGACGTGCACTGGCTGGCTGACGACACGCAAGACCCGATCGACTACACGGTGGACCCCTCGCGCGCCGACGCCTTCTACGCCGAAGTGCGCCGCTACTGGCCGGCGCTGCCCGACGGCGCGCTGCAGCCGGCCTACAGCGGCGTGCGGCCGAAGCTCGTCGGCCCGGGCGAGCCGGCCGCTGATTTCCGCATCGACGGCCCGGCCGAGCATGGCGTGCCGGGGCTGGTGAACCTGTTCGGGATCGAATCGCCGGGGCTGACGGCCAGCCTCGCGCTGGCCGACGAGGTGCTCAGCCGCCTGGGCGCCTGAGCGTCACTCGCGGGGCGCGTCGCGCCACTCGCCGTCGACCAGCACCTCGTGCGGCCGGAAGTCGGCCTTGTAGGCCATCTTGTCGCTCTCGCCGATCCAGTAGCCGAGGTAGACGTGGCGCAGCTTCAAGAGCCTCGTCTGCTCGATCTGCCACATCACGTTGTAGATGCCGTAGCTGGTGCGCGGCTCGGGCTCGTAGAAGGTGTACACCGCCGACAGCCCGTCGTTCAGGATGTCGAGGATCGACACCATCTTCAGCGCGCCCAGCCCGTCTTCCGACGGCTCGCGGAACTCGACCAGGCGCGAGTTGACGCGGCTTTGCAGCAGGAACTGGGTGTACTGGTCGATGCTGTCGTTGTCCATGCCGCCGCCGCTGTGGCGGCCGGCCTGGTAGCGCAGGTAGAGCTGGTAGTGCTCCGGCACGAAGCACAGCCGCAGCACGCGGGCCTGCAGCCCCTGGTGCTGCTTCCACGCGCGGCGCTGGCTGCGCGTCGGCTCGAAGCCGGCCACCGGCACCCGCAGCGGCACGCAGGCGCGGCAGCCGTCGCAGAACGGCCGGTAGGTGAACATGCCGCTGCGCCGGAAGCCGTTGGCCACCAGGCCGGAGTAGGCATCGGCGTGGATCAGGTGGCTGGGGGTCGCGACCTGCGAACGCGCCATCCGTCCGCCCAGGTAGCTGCACGGGTACGGCGCGGTGGCATAGAACTGCAGCGAGGCGAGCGGTAGCTCTTTCGGATGGGTCACGGACGGTCCTGCACGGGGGCGCCAGGATCCAGCAGCGCCCACATCGAACGATCATAGGACCATTCGCGCACCGGGGGCTCCCTGAGTCTGGGGGGCAAACCGGTTTCGAATTGTTCGCGCGGAATCTCGCGCGCCCCGAGCGATGCGAGGTGCCCGGTGCGCTGCTGGCAGTCGATCAGCGTGATGCCGTGGGCCCGGCAGAACGCGACCAGCCCTGCCACCGCGATCTTCGACGCGTCGGTGACGTGCGAGAACATCGATTCGCCGAAGAACATGCGCCCGAGGCACACGCCGTACAGGCCGCCGACGAGCCGCCCGTGGATCCAGGTCTCGACGCTGTGCACCGTGCCGAGCGCATGCCAGCGGCGGTAGGCCTGCACCATCTCCGGCAGGATCCAGGTGCCGTCCTGGCCCTCGCGCGGCGTGCCGGCGCAGGCGCCGATCACCGCGGCGAAGTCGCTGTCGATGCGCAGCTCGCAGGCCGGGTCGCGCGCGAAGCGGCGAAGCGTCTGGCGCAGCGAGCGCGACAGCTTGAACTCGTCGACCGGCAGCACCATGCGCGGATCGGGCGACCACCACAGCACCGGCTGGCCTTCGCTGTACCACGGGAAGATGCCGTGGCTGTAGGCCTCGGTGAGCCGCTCGGGCGTCAGCTCGCCGCCCGCCGCGAGCAGGCCCGGGGCGTCCGAGCCGGCAGGCAGGGCCAGGCGCGTGTCGGGCAGCGGGGTGCGGGCGTCGCGCAGCCAGGGGATCAAGGCGGCAGCGCTCCGGTCAGGCGGGCAGCGTGGCGCTGGCGGCTACCGGCTTCTTCTGGGTCACGCCCACGCCATGCCGCACCGCGATGATCTCGGCCAGGATCGACACCGCGATCTCGGCCGGCGAATTGCCGCCCAGGTTCAGCCCGATCGGGCCATGCAGGCGGTCGATCTCGGCGGGCGACAGGTCGAACATCGCGAGCCGCTCGCGGCGTTTCGCGGTGTTGCTGCGCGAACCGAGCGCGCCGACGTAGAACGCGGGCGATTTGAGCGCTTCGAGCAGCACCATGTCGTCAAGCTTGGGGTCGTGCGTGACGGCCACCACGGCGCTGTGCGGGTCGAGCTGCATCTCGAGCGCGAGGTCGTCGGGCATCGCCTTGCTGAACTGCGTGCCGGGCACGTCCCAGGTGAGGTGGTATTCCTCGCGCGGGTCGCAGCAGGTGACTTCGAAATCGAGCGCCAGCGCCATCTGCGCCAGCACGCGCGAGAGTTGCCCGGCGCCGATCACCAGCAGCCGCCAGCGCGGGCCGAACAGCGCGCGCAGCCGGCGGCCGTCGAACGCGAAGCCGTCACCGCGGGAAGCGGCCTCGATCTGCACGGCACCGGTGTCGAGGTCGAGCAGGCGGGCGACGAGCTCATGCCGCTGCGTGCGCGTCAGGATCTCGTCGACCCAGGCGGTGTCCTGCAGCGGCTCCTGCACCAGCCGCAGGTTGCCGCCGCAGGGCAGGCCGAAGCGGGCCGCTTCTTCCTTCGTGACGCCATAGGTGATGAGTTGCGGCCGGGCGACGCGCTCGCCGGTGCGCACGCGCTCGATCAGGTCGTCTTCGACGCAGCCGCCGGAGACCGAGCCGACGACCAGCCCGTCGTCGCGCATCGCGAGCAGCGCGCCGGGCGGGCGCGGCGCCGAGCCCCAGGTCTCGAGCACGGTGACGAGCCAGACGGCGTGGCCGTCGGCGCGCCACTGGCGGGCCTGGGTGAGGACTTGCAGGTCGAGGCTGTCCATCGCGGTGTGGGTACGGGAGAAGGCGTGGATCCTATCGCGGGGCCGAATCAGGTGCAGGGGGCGCGGCGTTGACCCAGCTGTCACCGATGTTTGCCATGAAACGTCATGCCCGGTACGTCAGAACGCCGAGACGTTCTCGCGTCAGAAGTTACTAACAGTTCTCATGCAAACCTAAGCAAGGACTGGAATCCCATGAATGGACTTGGCCAGAATTTACGCGCAATACACTCTTCATCGACCCGTATTGTGGATATCCGCATCGACGTTGCTATGGTGGAAGAGAAATTCAACGCATCAATAGATTGCGGCGATTTGCAAGCTTTGTTGGAGTTGGGGGCTGACATGAGAAGCATCTCGTCAAGTCCCGAAGCTGTTGATCTGGTCGTGAATTGGCTGCACTCGCTGTGGGATGTGTACAAGAAAAATTCCTCTGACAGGAAAGATATTTTCTGCGACGTATGTGACGCGATGCAGTTGAGCGCGGATCAGCCATTGTTGGAAAGACTTTCCACGTCGCAGTTTCACGGTATCAGTGAGTTATTGTGGGTTGTCAAGGAGCATTCTACGGGGGTGCAGCGCGATGACATGAGGAACTTGCTGGCGCGATTCTGTGGAAAATCTGAAAGCGAGTGGTCAAATGACGAGTGGTTAAATGACGAGCTGTCAGATGATAATATCCCCATCCTCAGCTCTGAGGGCTCGAGTGCATTGAGAAAAATGAGTGAGGCTGTCGACGGCTCTGATCCAATGACGGTGATTGGCATAGCAAGGAATGTTGTCGCAAGCGACATGGAGGTCAACGAGAAATTATCTGTTCTTGAGGGGATGAGGAGATTTTATGTGGCTGGGGCCAAGGCGGCGAATCAATTGGTCGCCACAGAATTCGATAAATTGAAATCTACTGTGACAAATTTGGTTCCCACGTCGAATCACGGGTCTGAGGTGGGTCCAGTCGTGAGTGGTGTCAGGGTTTTGAATGAATTTGAAAATTTAAAAGGCCGCATGAATTCGGCTCTGAGTCGGAACCATCTGCAGGTGCTGGATGTGGCGCGCGAAATTGCAAATAGCAATCTCGAGTTCGAGGAAAAGTACGATATTTTGTATGCCTTTGGGGTGGGGGTGCTAGATCCTGAAGTGGAGCTTCGGAATGATCCAGTTCACCTGGCCATATTTGAGGAATTTCGCAATGGCTGGATAAATAACGTTTAAAAAGTGGTGTCGTGCATTGCAGAGGCTTTGCCGATGCAGGCTTCAGAAGAAAAACGCCTGAAGCCGGAGATCACATGGGAGATGGCGTCAGGCGGGGAAGAATGGGTGCAGTGGGGCTCGACTCAGGCGTCGACGGCCGGCACGCGCTTGCCGATCACCGTCACGGCCGGCATCTGGACCACCGGCAGGCGGGCTTCGGCGCCGGCCTTGGCGCGGGCCGCGGTGTGGGCTTGCGCGGCGAAGCCGAGCGAGGCGGTGGCGAACAGGGCGAAGGCAAAGGCGACGGCGGAGAGGCGGCTGGTCATGGTGGGCTCCTGGTGTGGCGTGGTGGGCAGCAAGGGGGCTGCGATGGAGTGGACTCTAGGAGTCCGCCCCTCGCACGCCCAGCGGCTTGCGACCAACTGCCGGAAAGCAGGGACCAGCTGCGGCGCCGGCCGATGGCCCCTCACCCACAACTCACCGACTGCGTCGATATGCCTCGGTCACATCCCCCTCCATCCGGTAGCCCGAGGTCCCGAGCGCCGTGTCGCTGAAGGCCGCGTGGATCGTGCCGCTGACCCACAGCGCGTCCATCGTGCGCACGCCGGCCAGCGGTTTCGCGAGCTTCACGTGGATGGTCTGGTTGGCCGGCGGCGGCGGCACGTGGATGCAGGCACCGAAGTAGGGCACCAGCAGGAACTCGCGCAGCTGGTCACTCTCGCCTTCCAGCGGCACCACGAAGCCGGCGATGCGCACGCGCTGCTGGTCCATCGCGGCATTGGTCGGCGCGTTGTTCCAGGCGCGCTTCAGCCGGTCGAGCGCCGCCTGCGCGCGCGGGTCGCCGTCGCCGAACATCCGGAAGCTCAGCGCCTGCACGTCCTTCATCGGGTCCCAGTCCTTCGGCGTCAGGTCCTCCCAGGTCGTCAGCTTGTAGCCACCGGCCACCGCGGCGCTCGCGGCGCGTGCCGCGACCGCGGGGGCCAGCTTGTCGCCGATGCGGTAGTCGGCCGCATCGGTCTTCGGGCTGTCGGGCACCTTCGGGCCGTCGGCCGCATCGCTGCAGGCGCCGCACAAGGCCAGCAAGGCCGCGAGCACGCCACTCCAGATCGTCTTCATCAGGATTCCTTTCATCACAGGCGCGGCGTCAAGCCGTCCGACAACGACAGACGGCAGGCCCGCCACGCCGGCAGCACCCCCGCCACCAGGCCGGCGGCGAGCACCAGGCCGATCAGCTTCCATTCGCCCACGCCCGACACGCCGGGCGCCGGCGCGCTGCCGAACTGCCCCTGCAGCCACGGCCCGGCCAGCAGCGACAGGCCGGCCAGCAGCGCGAGCGCGGCCGCGGTGCCGAGCACGGTCGCGCCGACGCTCTCGGCCACCAGCAGCGCCGCGATGTGACGCGGCCCCGCGCCCACCGAGCGCAGGATCGCCAGCTCGCGCCGCCGCTCGTTCAGGCTCGCGAGCACCACCGCCACGAGCCCGGCCAGCCCGACCACCAGCACCAGTGCCGACACCGCGAGCAGCGTGCGCTCGACGATGCCGACCACCTGCCACAACTGGTCGAGCGCGACGCCGGGCAGCACCGCGAGCAGCGGTTCGCCGTCGAACTCGTTGATCTCGCGCTGCGCCCGGAACACCGCGCCGCGCTGGTCCAGCCCGACCAGCACCGCGGTGATCGTCTTCGGTGTCAGGTCGAACTTGCGCACCACATCGGGCGCGATCACCAGGCCCGGGATCGGCGCGCCACCCTGCCAGTCGAGGTGGATCGCCTCGATCGCCTGCAGGCTGATGTGCACCGTGCGGTCCACCGGCGTGCCGGTCGGCGCGAGGATGCCGACGATGGTGAACGGCTTGTCGGCATGCTCGGTCAATCCTTCTCCGCCGCTGCCGTGGCTCAGCGTGATGCGCTGGCCGATCGCGTACTGCAGCGAGCGTGCGACCTCGGCACCGACCACCGCTTCGAACACGCCATCGACCGTGCCGCTGAACGCGCGGCCCTCGGCCACCACCAGAGGGCGGCGGTAGCCGTAGCGGAAGTGCTCGAAGTAGCCGGTGCTTGTGCCCAGCACCGCGAAGCCCCGGTGCGAATCACCGAGCGACAACGGGATCGTCCACGCGACACCGGGCCGTTTCGCCAAGGCCTCGGCGCTGCTCCAGCGGATGTTGTTGGTCGCCTCGCCGAGCCGGAACACCGCGTACAGCATCAGTTGCACCGGGCTCGTGCGGGCGCCCACCACCAGGTCGGTGCCGGACACCGATTGCGCGAACGCCGCGCGCGCCGCGAGCCGGCTGCGCTCGACGCCCAGCAGCATCGTCACCGACAGCGCGATCGCGGCGATGGCCAGGCCGAGCGTTGCGCGGCGGTTCCACGCGCTTGCGAACGCGATCTTCAGCAAGGCCTTCATGCGGCCTCCTGCTGCAGCGTCGCGGCGCGGTTCAGCTCGGCCAGAGCCACCTCGCGCGTGAAGTGCGCGGCCAGCCTCCTGTCATGGCTGACGAACAGCAGCGTCGCCTGCGCGGCCGCGCACTCGCGCAGCAGCAGCTCGATGAAGCGCTGCTGCGTGGCCGCGTCGAGCGCCGAAGTCGGCTCGTCGGCGATCACGATCTCGGGCCGCCCGAGCAGCGCGCGCGCCGCGGCCACGCGCTGCTGCTGGCCGACCGAGAGCTGCGTGGCCGGCCGCGCGAGCAGCGCGCGCGGCAGGTCGAGTGCTTCCAGCAGCCGGCGTGCCTCGTGGGCCAGGTCGCCATCGGAGGCTGACAGCGCCCGCTGCGCGCGCAGCGCCGAGAAGCGGCACGGCAGCAGCACGTTGTCGAGCACGCTCAGGTAGGGCACCAGGTTGAATTGCTGGAACACGAAGCCGACGTGGTCGACGCGGAAGCGGTCGCGCGCCGCGCCGGGCAGTGCCGACACGACCTGGCCGAGCGCGGTCACACGGCCGCTGTCCGGTACCAGCACGCCGCCGAGCAGGCCGAGCAGCGTGCTCTTGCCGCTGCCGCTCGGGCCGTGCAGGAAGACGCGTTCGCCGAGCAGCACGCTGAAGTCATCGATGTCGAGGCAGGGCGGCAGCGAGGGCTTCCAGCGGAAGCGCAGGTGCTGCACCTGCAGGATCGGCGCGGCGCTCACCATGCGACGCTCCGGCGTCCCGGCAGCAGGTCGAGTGCGCGCTGGCCCGACGGCGCGGCGACCTGCACCTTGAGCCGGCGCAGGCCGGGGAAGTGGCGCATCAGGTCGATGTCGACGCCGGTCAGCGCCTGCGGGGCGTCGCAGGTCCAGCTGAAGTCGGCATCGAGGTCGGCGTGGCCGTCGCCATCGGCCGGCGTTGTCTCGATGGATTCGCCGAGCGCGGCCGATGACGCGAGCCGCACCGTCGTCACGTGGCAATGCGCCGCGGCGGTTGGCGTGAACACGCTGGCGGTGTCGCGCAGCGTGCGCGCCATCTGGCGCACTGTCGTGCGTTGCACGTCGGTGCGCGGCACGTGTTCGAAGCCGAGCAGGTTGTCGAGCGGGCTCTCTAGGCTGATCTGCAGTTGCGGGCCGTCGATGACGATGCGCAATTCAGCGACGCCGTGCACATGGGCGCCGGGCTCGTGGGCCTGGGCGTGAACGACGGCAAAGGTGGAAGCCAGCGCAATGCAGGCTGGCAGCAGGGAATGAATCTTCATGACGCGTGTATCCGGTGGGGGCGAATGGCGACGAGTCCCGTTCGCCCTGAGCAGGGACTGAGCCTGTCGAAGGCCCGTCCGTCGAAGGGTTGTGCCCGAAGCGCGCAAGGCCTTCGACAAGCTCAGTCCCACCCTTCGACAAGCTCAGGGTGAACGGGTTTCTTTGCAACTGCCGGGTCCCTTCGAGGACCTCTCGGGCTCAGGGTGAGCGGGGGTTCGGGTCAGGACAGCGTCGAAAGGGGAGGGGCGCGGCTCAGGTAGGCCGGCTCGAAGCGCGCATCCCGCGCGGTGACCGGTGCGGCCGCAGCCAGTTCGAAGCGGGCCGACGAGCCGGTGGGTGTCGCCACCTGCGGCGTGGCCGGGTGGTCGAGCTGGGCGAAGGCCAGGCACTGCGCGCACAGCGCGTCGATGTCAGTCGCTTGGGCCGAACTCGCGTGGGACGAGGTCGCCGCCAGCGATTGCCGCTGGTGGTCCAGCGCATGCCCCAGCACGTGCAGCACCGCCTGCTGCTGGCTGAACACCAGCAGCAGCGCGAGCAGGGCGCGCCAGACGACACGGGAAGCGGACATGGCCGACAGTATGACGGCGCGTCGAATGTCAGACCGTGTCGGTCGGTGTCTCCAACAGCTGCGCCGTGCGGCGCACATGGCCGAGCCGCGGCATCACGTACTGCATCGACGCGAGGTGCGGCTCGGCGAGCGGCGCGCTGCAGGCGTCCTCGGCGATCACCAGCTGGTAGCCGAGCTCCCAGGCCGCACGCGCCGTGCCTTCGACGCCGATGTGCGTGACGATGCCACCCAGCACCAGCGTCGTGATGCCGCGCCGGCGCAGCTGCAGGTCGAGCTCGGTGCCGTGGAAGGCATTCCACTGGCGCTTGACGATCTGCAAATCGCCGGGCGCGCTCGGCAGCGCTTCGGGGTCGTCCCACCAGTGCACCGGCAGCTCGCCGGGCGGCAGCGGCGCCGGCTGGTCGGTGCGCTGCGTCAGCAGGTCGGGGAAGTCGGCGTTCCAGCCGACCTTCACGCGCACCACCAGCGCGTTCGATGCGTGGAAGCGCTCGGCCAGCGCCGCGGCGTTCGCGAGCACCGTGGCACTGTCGTGCGGCGCACGGCCGAAGCCGACGATGCCTTGCTGCAGGTCGATCAGCACGAGTGCGGTGCGGGCGGGGTCGAGAGGTTTGGAGTCAAGAGATAGCATGGGATCCTTCAGGGCCTGATATGTGAGGGTTTCCTCGCAAAACTAATTCTATGAGGAAATCCTCACAAAAGTCCAGCCTGCCCGACGAGGGCGAAGCCGCGCCCGTCGAGCGTGTGCGCCGCCAGCGCGGGCACCAGCGTGTCGAGGTGCTGCTCGGTGCCGCCGCCCAGGTGTTCGCCGAGAAGGGCTACGACGCGGCGACGATGACCGAGATCGCCGCGCGCGCCGAGTCGTCGATCGGCTCGCTCTACCAGTTCTTCCCGACCAAGCCCGGCGTGGCGCAGGGCGTGATCGCGCTGCAGGCGGGCGAGTTGCAGGAGCGGCTCGCGGCGATGGCCGGGGCCAGTGCGGGCTGGGATGTCGATGAACTGAGCGCGCGGCTGGTGGTCGCGCTGATCGAGTTCCGCGCGGCCCACCCGTCGTTCGCGCGGCTGGTCGATTCGCCGGGTGCGCCGGCCGCGCAGGTGCAGGCGGTGCGCCAGGCGATGCGCGTGCAACTGGCCGAGATCCTCGCGCCGCACGCGCCCGGGCTCACGAAGGCCCGGCTCGCCGCGGTGGCGGTGGCGGTTCAGCAGGTGATGAAGGCGGCGGTCACGCTGAACACCGAGGCGGCGCCGGGCACGCGCGCCGCGCTCGTGGAGCTGAAGGAGATGCTGCGCGTCTATCTGCGCGCGGCGCTGCAGGCCTGAACCAGGCCGGGATCAGGCGGCCAGGTCCAGCCACAGATCGACCTTCGGCGCGTTCGGGTCGCGCGGTTTCCGCCGGCGGTTCTTTTGCCCGCTGCCGAAGGTGGCGACCGGCGTCGTGATGCGGCGCAGGTCGTCGAGCACCGAATCGGTCGGTGGCGCCTGGCGCGTCGATGTCACCGGCACCGGCACCGACGTCGCCGTGAAGAGTTCACGCGGCAGGAACAGGGAGTCGCTCATGGGGGCCTCGCTCGTTCTGTGATCACGGCCACGAGTTTGCGGCCGGCGTGCTTCAGCGGCGCTTCGCTTCGGGTTTCATTTGTTGCGCGGTCCGCGACTTCCGGGCATAACGGTGAGGCGCTCAAGCAAACACACGCACAGGCCGGCATGCCGGCCGATCAGGGAGGTGGCGTGGGGAGAACTCATGACGCCGCCGTGCCGGTCATCGGGCACGATTCAGCGGCCGTATCCGACGACGACGACGGCCCGGCGTTCCTGCCGGACCAGGCGGCGAGCCCGGCGCAACGCCGGCGCGCCACGGCCATCATCGCGGTGTCCGCGTTGCTGTTCATGGCCTTGGCACCGTTTGCAAAGGTCAAGCTGGCGCCATTCCCCAGCTTCATCGCGCTCTACGAGACAGCAGTCGTCGTCAACGACCTGATCACGGCCGTGCTGCTGTTCGGCCAGTCGCGCGTGCTGCGCGCACGGCCGCTGGCGGTGCTGGCGAGCGGCTACCTGTTCGCGGCCCTGCTGGTGGTCGGCCATGCGATGAGCTTTCCGGGGCTGTTCACGCCGGAGGGCCTGCTGGGCGCGGGGCCGCACAGCACCGCGTGGATCTACCTGTTCTGGCACCTCGGCTTTCCGCTGTTCGTGCTGGCCTATGCGTGGCCTGCGCGCGGGTCGCAAACGCCGCGCGTCGAACGGCAGGGGCCGTTCGCTGTGCCGCTGTTCACCGTCGCGCTGGCGTTGGCGTTGATCGCGCTGGCGACCGTCGGCGCACCGCTGCTGCCGGCGGTGATGCAGGGCTCGCAATCGACGCCGCTGTTGCGCGGCATGGTCGGGGTCATCTGCGTCGTCACGGTGCTGACGCTGGGCCTGTTGTGGAAGCAGCGCCGCCAGTCGGTGCTCGACCGCTGGCTGATGGTCGCGCTGTGCGCCTGGCTGTTCGACACCGCGTTGTCGGCGATGCTGAACGGCGGCCGCTACGACCTCGGCTTCTATGCCGGCCGGCTGTACGGGCTGCTGACCTGCAGCGTGGTGCTGTATGAGCTGCTGCTCGAGAACGGGATGATGTACGTGCGCCTCGCGCAGGCGCATGCCGACGAGCGCCGGCGCGGCCGCGAGCTGGCTCAGGCGCGCGACCAGGCGCAGGCGGCCGATGCGGCAAAAAGTTTGTTCCTCGCGAGCATGAGCCACGAGATCCGCACGCCGATGAACGCCATCATCGGCCTGACCCAGCTGGTGCTCGACGGCCGGCTCGACGAGCAGCAGCGCGGCCACCTCGCCAAGGTGCAGACCTCGTCGAAGGCGCTGCTCTCATTGCTCAACGACATCCTCGACTACTCGAAGGCCGAGGCCGGCCGGGTGGTGCTGGAGAGCGAGGAGTTCAGCCCTGAGGAGACGATCGAGAACGTCGGCAACCTGTTCGCCGTCAAGATCGAGGAGGCCGGGCTGGAGCTGGTGTTCGAGATCGACGAGGCGATCCCGCAGCGCCTGCTGGGCGATTCGCTGCGGCTGACGCAGGTGTTGAACAACCTGGTCGGCAATGCGATCAAGTTCACGTCGCGCGGCGAGATCGTCGTCAGCGCGGCGCTGCTGTCGCGCGACGACACGGGGGTGGAGCTGCGCTTCGGCGTGCGCGACACCGGCATCGGCCTGACGCCCGAGCAGGCGGGGCAGCTGTTCCAGGTGTTCAGCCAGGCCGAGCGCAGCACCGCGCGCCGCTACGGCGGCACCGGGCTGGGTCTCGCGATCTGCAAGCGGCTGGTCGAGCTGATGGGCGGCATGATCGAGGTCCGCAGCACGCCGGGCGAGGGCAGCCTGTTCAGCTTCAACGCGCGCTTCGGCCTGGCGCGCGAAGCTGCGGAGCGCATCGACCTGCATGCGATCCGCGGCATGCGCACGCTGGTGCTGGACAACCAGCCGACCGCGCGCGTGGTGTTGCAGCAGGTGCTGCAGAGCTGGCGCTTCCAGGTGGGCAGCGCGGCGTTCGCTGCCGACGCGCTGCACAAGCTCAAGCGTGCCGAGGGGCAATCGCCGTACGAGCTGCTGTTGCTGGACTGGCGGTCGGCGGATCTCGATTTCGTGCACCAGGCGCGGCGCCTGATGGCCGAGCGCGGCGCACCGGAGCTGGCGATCGTCGCGATGGCGACGCCGCACACGCTGGAGCGGGTCAGCGAGGCGCTGGGCGGGCTGCCGCTGACGGGCGTGCTGAGCAAGCCGGTCACGCCGTCGCGGCTGTTCGACACGGTGGTACGCCTGCAGCGCGGCGACCAGGCGCCGAGCACGCCGGCGGTGTCGCGCACCGCCGGCTATGCCGAGCAGCTGAAGCCGCTGCGCGGCGCGCGCGTGCTGCTGGTCGAGGACAACATCGTGAACCAGCAGGTGGCGCTTGCGTTCCTGGCGCTTGGCGAGCTGGAGGTGACGGTCGCGAACGACGGCCTGGAGGCGGTGGAGTGGGTGCGCAAGGCGCCCTTCGACCTGGTGTTGATGGACATGCAGATGCCGGAGATGGACGGCCCGCAGGCGACGCGCGTGATCCGCCAGCTGCCGCAGGGCGCCGAGTTGCCGATCATCGCGATGACGGCGGCGGCGATGGACGAGGATCGGCAGGAGTGCTTCGCTGCGGGCATGAACGCGCATGTCAGCAAGCCGATCGATCCGCAGGATCTGGTGGCGGCGCTGCTGGAGTGGATGCCGTCTCGCGGTGTGGCTGCTTCTGCGCGTCGCGGCGGGTGAGGGGATGGGGCTCGGCAGTTGCAAAGAAACACCGTTCGCCCTGAGCCTGTCGAAGGCCATGCGCGCTTCGGGCACAACCCTTCGACGGACGGGCCATCGACAAGCTCGGTCCCTGCTCAGGGCGAACGGTTGAGGCCCCGTTCGGGCTGAGCTTGTCGAAGCCCTGGTGACTGCGAGCGGCCCCTTCGACAGGCTCAGGGCGAACGGGCATGTGTCCCACCCGCGCCTTTGCTGCGCCTCAGTCCGCCTCCGAGCAGAAATCCCCATCCGCCACCAGGCACTGTCCCGGCTCGGCGTCCGATGCGATCGCCCCGCCACGCGTGACGATCCGGCTGCTCGACAGCCGCTTCGCCTCGGCCGTCGGCAGCAGCACCCACATCTGCCCGCGGTGCTTCGTGCTGCGGGCGTTCTGCCCGGCCTCCGAGCCGAAGCCCCAAAAGTAGTCGGCACGCACCGCGCCGCGGATCGCGCCGCCGGTGTCCTGCGCGAACACCAGGCGCTGCACCTGGATCGCCGAGCCCGACGGCGCCGGCGCGCTGAGGAACACCGGGTAGCCGAGCGGCGTCACCCGCGGGTCGACCGCCACCGATCGACCTGCCGTCAGCGGCACGCCCAGCGCGCCTTGCGGCCCTTCGCTGGCCGGCCGGTCAGCCACCGGCTTGAAGAACACGTAGCTGGGATCGGAGACCAGACGGCCTTGCGCGACCCGCGCCGGCGGCTTGGCCGACGCGCTCGCGGCCGGCTTGGCACCGCCCAGCAACTGGTCGACCAGGCTGTCCGTTGCGCCACCGCGCGGCGGCGCTGCCGGCACCGCCTTGCCGCCGCGCGTGACGACCGGCGCTTCATCCGAAACCGCACCAGCCGCCGCGTCGTCCTCCAGCACGAACTCCTGCGGCTGCTCCGCCACCGCACCGGTCCCGCGCGTGACGAGCTTCGTGCTCTTCACCGCCGCGACCCGCAGCGGCTTGAACGGATGCCCGTTCTGCTCGGCGTACTGCACCCGCAGGATGCTGCCGTCGGGCAGGCGGATGCGCCCCGAGCCCTGCACCTGCATCGCATACAGCGCCAGACCGTCGTTGACCCACGCGATCACCGGCGCGCCGATGTCCTGCGGCAGGTTCAGCGCCTCCAGCTCGGCACGGGTGTAGTAAGGCTCGGCGCGCGCGCCGGACCCGCTGCCGGCCAGCCGCGCCCGCAGCCGGCGGTCACGGTCGTCCAGCTCGAAGCGGCGCAGGTCCATCGCGTAGCTGCCGGCCTGCGGCGCCGGCAGCACCACCAGCTGGTTGCCGTCCGGCCGCACCGCGATCACGCCGCGGCGCTGCGCCTTCGGCACCCGCGACCAGTCGATCGTGTACAGGTCGCGCGGCACGCCCAGCACCGGCACGTTGTAGACGGCGCTGCGCTGGCGCTGGCCTTCGAGCAGCGGCTCGAAGTAGCCGGTGATGTCGCCCTCGCGGCTCGCGTCGGTGTTCAGGATGCGCAGCAGCGAGAAGCGGCTCTCGAAGAAGCCGCGTATTGCCGTCGTTCCGGCTGCGGTGTCGCCGGCCGGCACGCGCCGTGACGCGTCGCAGATCTCGCGCCATTCGTCGCGCTTCTGCAGCACCTCGCACGAATTGCGGAACGCACCCCAGCCGGCGCGCAGGTCGTCCTGCTGCCAGCCCGGCAGCTCGTCGAAGTTGGCGAGCTTGAAGACGGCGTTGCGGGTGCGCACCTCGCTCGGTGCCGCGACCCGCGCCACCCCCGATTTCGGTGTCGCGACGCCCGGCGCGACGCTCGCATTGGCCAGCGGCGCGGGGCCGCCGGCCGCTGCTGCACCGCCCGCCGCGGCGGCGGACGGCCCCGAGCCACCCGGCGGCGCCTGCGAGGCACAGGCGGCCAGCGCCAGCACGGCCAGCGCGGCCGACAGGCGCAGGGTCGGCAAAGGTTCGAAGCGTTGCATGGCGCGAGCCTAGGCGCCGCCCGGGCGCCGTCCAACTGACCTTCGTCAACCGGCTTGCCGCGCCCGGCCCCGCGCTCATTACCTAAGTCACGACTGACTGGTGAGAGCGACCGCTATCCTGCGGACGCCAGACCGTGAACGGGGCCGGATGCCGCGTTGCGGACCGGCGTCCCCACCCCTCACCAGACCCGCCGTCCCCATGCGCCATCTGTTCATCACCGCCGCGCTGGCCGTCTTCGGCCTCGTCGCAGGTTGCACCACCGTCGAGAAGTACAACCCGTTCGCCGGTCCCGCCACGCTCAAGGGCGAGGTCACCGCCGGTGCCCAGACCAACCCCGATGCCCGCAAGCGCGCCTCCCCGGTCGTCGTGCGCGTCTTCGAACTGAAGGCCAACGCGCAGTTCGAGTCGGCCGATTTCGTCTCGCTGTTCGAGCGCGAGCAACAGGTGCTCGGTCCCGACCTGGTGTCGCGCGAAGAGTTCGTGCTGCGCCCCGGCGAAAAGCGCCCGCTCGAGAAGAAACTGTCGCCGGAGACCAAGTTCATCGGCGTGATGGTCGCGTTCCGCGAACTCGAACGCGCCCGCTGGCGCGCCGTGATCCCGGTCGCCGCGAACCGCACCAACGTCGTCGCCGTCAGCCTGGACGACATCGCGGTGCAGGCCACCCGCACCCAGCCCTGACCGGACGGATCCCTCCATGAGCTGGCGCGCCAAGGTCGTCTGGTCTTCGGGGATGTTCCTGCAGCCCCACCATTTCCAGCAGGAAACCCGCTACATCGAGCGCCTGGTCGACGCACGCACCCGCTGCGTGACGCCGTTCGCCTGGGGCTTCTCCGAGCTCGAGATCGACGAGGGGCTGCTCTCGCTCGGCAAGCTCGGCCTGACGCGCGCCGCCGGCCTGCTGCCTGACGGCACGCCGTTCTCGATGCCGCTGCTCGACCCGCTGCCGCCGCCGATCGAGGTGCCGTCCGACGTCAAGGGCGAACTGATCTACCTCGCGCTGCCGCTGCAGCGCCAGGGCCTGAACGAGGTCGATTTCAGCGGCACCGACGAGCTGTGCCGCTTCGAGGCTGCCGAAGAGAACGTGCGCGACAACACCGACGCGAGCGACGAGCCGGCCACCATCCAGACCGGCCGGCTGCGCATGCGCTTCGTGCGCGCGAAAGAGGCCACCGAGGCCTATGCGCTGCTCGGCATCGCGTTCGTCGCCGAGCGCCGCAGCGACGGCCAGGTCACGCTGGAGCGCAGCTACATCCCGCCGCAGGTGGCGATCGAGGCCACCGCCCAGCTGTCGGCCAGCGCGTCGCTGCTGCACGGGCTGATCCTGCAACGCGCGCAGGCGCTGGCCGGCCGCATGGGGCAGCTGGGCCACGGCGTCTCCGAGCTGGCCGATTTCCTGATGCTGCAGACGCTGAACCGCAACGAGCCGATCTTCAGCCAGCACACCGCGGTGCCGAACGCGCACCCGAAAGAGCTGCACCGCGACTGCCTGCGCCTGGCCGGCGACCTGGCCACGCTGGCCAGCAGCACGCGCCGCCCGCCCGAGTTCCCGCCGTACCGCCACGACGACCTGAACGCCTGCTTCGCGCCGGTGTTCGCCGAGCTGCGCCGCATGCTGACCGCGGTGCTCGAGCAGAACGCGCTGCAGATCGAGCTGGTCGACCGCACGCACGGCGTGCGCACCGCGGTCGTCAACGACCTCGAACTGGTGCGCACCGGCAGCTTCGTGCTGGCGGTCAATGCGCAGGTGCCGGGCGAGCAGCTGCGCCAGCGCTTCCCGGCGCAGACCAAGATCGGCCCGGTCGACAAGATCCGCGACCTGGTGAACCTGCAGCTGCCCGGCATCGGGCTGCGCTCGCTGCCGGTGGCGCCGCGCCAGCTGCCCTTCCATGCGGGGTATTTCTATTTCGAACTCGACCGCAGCGGCGAGCTGTGGAAGGCGATCACCGTCAACGGCCACGTCGCGATGCACATCGCGGGTGATTTCCCCGGCCTGGAGCTCGAACTCTGGGCGATCCGCAGCTGATCGGGGACGGCATGTCGAAGAGCGATTCAAACCGGAGCAGGAGGAGCGATCTTGGTGTCGATGAGGAGGGGAGTCGTGGCCGCGATGGCGGCCGCTTGGTGCCTGGGGTTGGCGGGTTGCGCGACGGGCTACGGCTCGCAGGGCTACACCGGTGGCTATTTCGAGAAGTCGGCCCCGGGCAAGATGCAATGGGTGTACTTCTCGGGCAACGCCTACGTGACGGCCGACGTGATCAGCCGGTTCGGGCTGTACCGCTGCGCGGAACTGGCGCGGGCGCAGCACAAGCCGCACTTCGTCATCTACGAGCGTCTGGTCGATGCGGCCCGCGATCGGCCCGCCGACGGGCCCAACACCGGCCTGATCGGCGGCAAGCCCTATGCGGCCACGCTGCTGCTGATGCTCGACGAACCGCGTTACGGATCGAAGTCGACGCAGCAGGTGCTCGACGACCTGGACAGCCTCGTCCACCCCAAGACACCCAAGGCCGCTTCATGAAGCCGCTGATCAGGACATGGACCTGCGCACTCGCGTGCGCTGCCTCGCTGCTGTCCGGCTGTGCGCTTCCGGTCTACAAGCCGCAGCCGGGGGTGGTCGTCGCGAAGGTGCAGTGGATGGGTTTCGGCGAGCCGGCACTCTGCCTGGACGGCAAGGTCTACCAGGTCTGGACCCGGGACTCGGGCGGGGTGCGAACCGCCGAGGTGCCGACCGGCAACCGCATCAGCCTCGGCTCGCGGGTGTACATCGACAACGGCAACGCCAGCTACTCGTGCCAGCCCGCGGTGAGCTTCGTTCCGGTGGCCGGGCAGAGCTACTTCGCCAACACGGGGCTGCGCGCGACCAACACGTGCTTCTTCGAGGTGGTCAAGGCCGATGCCGACAAGGACACCGGCGTGGCGCCCGAAGAATCCGTGCGTCCGTCGCTGTGCCCCCTGGTGCGCTGACCGGCGCACCGAAGCGTCTGCAGAGTCCTGAAAGAACGTGGTGAGCGCGATGAGCCCCTCTTCCCCCGACGATCCGTTTGCCGAAGTCGACACCGGCCGCACCTTCATCATGCCGACGCCGGGCGGGCGCACGACCGCGATGCCGTCGCGCCCGCAGCACGCGCCGCAGCAGGCGGCCGGTGCCGACGTGGCCGCCGACATCGGCCCGAGCGACAGCGGCCTGAACCCGCTGGTCGCGCTGGCGAACCCGCTGCTCGCGCTGGTGCCGCAGATCCGCGCGTCGACCCAGCTCGCCGACCCGGCCGCGCTGCGCGAATCGATCGCGCAGGGCCTGCGCGAATTCGAGGCGCAGGCGCGCGCCCGCGGCATCACGCCCGAGCGCGTGCTGGCCGCGCGCTACATCCTGTGCACGCTGCTCGACGAGGTGGCCGCGACGATGCCGTGGGGCGCCTCCGGCCAGTGGGGCCGCCACAGCCTGCTCGCGATGTTCCACAACGAGACCGGCGGCGGCGAGAAGGTGTTCCAGCTGATGGCCAAGCTGGCCGAGAACCCGTCCGGCAACCGCGACCTGCTGGAGCTGATCTACGCCGCGCTGTGCCTGGGCTTCGAGGGCCGCTACCGCGTCGTCGACGGCGGCCGCGCGCAGCTCGAGGCGGTGCGCGAGCGGCTCGCGCAGATCATCAAGAAGGAACGCGGCGACTACGCACAGCCGCTCGCGCAGAACTGGCGCGGCGAGGCCGCGACCCGCCGCTCGATGCTGACCTGGCTGCCGCTGTGGGTGGCCAGCGCCGTCGTGATGCTGATCATCGTGTCGGTCTACCTCGGGCTGTCGTGGCGGCTGAGCGGCGATTCGGATCCGGTCTACGGCCGCATTCAAGAGCTGCGGCTGATCCCGCCGACGCCGCCGGTCAAGCTGCCGGCACCGAAGCCGCGGCTCGCGCAATTCCTCGTCAACGACATCAAGGCCGAGCTGGTCACGGTGCGCGACGAGGTTGACCGCAGCGTCGTGATCATCCGCGGCGACGGGCTGTTCCCGCCCGCCAGCGCGGCGCTCACCACCGATCGCGAGGCGCTGATGAAGCGCATCGCCGAGGCGCTGGCCCAGGTGCCGGGCTCGGTGCTGGTGACCGGCCACACCGACAACGTGCGCATCCGCACCGCGCAGTTCCCGTCGAACTGGCACCTGTCCGAAGAGCGTGCGAAGACCGTGCGCGACATCCTGGTGGGCTACGGCGTCACCGGCGACCGCGTGAAGGCCGAAGGCCGTGCCGATGGCGAGCCGGTGGCCGCCAACGACACGCCGGCCAACCGCGCGCTGAACCGGCGTGTCGAGATCACCCTGTTCATCCCGCGCGGCGCGACGCCCGCGGCCTCGGCTCCCGGAACCGGATCATGAAGAAGCTGCTCGGTGTCCTGCTCAACCCCTGGTTCCTGCTGATCCTCGGGCTGATCGCGCTGTCCCTGGTCATCTGGATCGTCGGGCCGCTGATCGCGATCGGCACCTGGAGACCTCTTGAAAGTTCGACCGCGCGGCTGGTCTTCATCGGCCTGATCGTCGGCCTGGTGATCCTGCGCAAGCTGTGGCAGTACTTCCGTGCGCGCAAGACCAATGCGCGCGTCGTCGACCAACTGCTGACGCCGGTGGCCGGCGCTGCCACCGACGACCCAGCCAACGCCGAGCTGAAGACGCTGAACGAGCGCTTCCAGAAGGCGCTGCAGACGCTGCGCAACGCGAAGTTCGAGAACGGCAAGACAGGCGTGGCCGGCGCGTTCAGCGGCCTCACGTCGCGGCTCGGCAAGCGCTACCTGTATGAGCTGCCGTGGTACGTGATCATCGGCGCGCCGGGCTCGGGCAAGACGACCGCGCTCGTCAACTCCGGTTTGAACTTCCCCTTGGCCGCCGCGATGGGCGAGCATTCGGTGAAGGGCATCGGCGGCACCCGCAACTGCGACTGGTGGTTCACCGACCAGGCGGTGCTGATCGACACCGCCGGCCGCTACACCACGCAGGACAGCCACAAGAACACCGACAGCAAGGCCTGGGAGGGCTTCCTCGATCTGCTCAAGCGCAGCCGGCCGCGCCAGCCGCTGAACGGCGTGCTGATCACCGTCTCGGTCAGCGACCTGCTCACCGCCAATGCCAGCGAGCGCGCACAGCATGCCGCCACCGTGCGGCTGCGGCTGCAGGAGCTGCACCAGCACCTGGGCATGCGCTTCCCGATCTACCTGCTGGTCACCAAGTGCGACCTGCTGTCGGGCTTCATGGAGACGCTGGGCGAGGTCGACAAGGACACCCGCGCGACGCCGTGGGGCATGACCTTCAAGCTCGACAAGCAGCAGCACACCGACCTGTCGGTGTTCCCGGCCGAGTTCGACGCGCTCGAGAAGCGCCTGACCGACGGCCTGATCGACCGCCTGCAGCTCGAGCGCGACCCGCAGCGCCGCGCCCGCATCTACGGCTTCCCGCAGCAGTTCGAGGCGCTGCGCGGGCTGCTGAAGGACTGGATCGACCAGGTCTTCTCGCCGTCGCAGTTCGAGGCCCACCCGCTGCTGCGCGGCGTGTACTTCATCAGCGGCACGCAAGAGGGCACGCCGATCGACCGCATGCTGGGCCGCATCGCGCGCACCTACCGGCTCGAGCGCACGGTGCTGCCGCCGCTGCAGTCCAGCGGCAAGAGCTTCTTCCTGTCGCGGTTGCTGAAGGAGGTGGTGTTCGGCGAAGCCGCACTGGCCGGCACCGACCTGAAATGGGAGCGCAGCCGCGCCTGGATGATCACCGCCGCCTATGCGGCGCTCGGCATCGTCTCGGTGTGCGTGCTGCTCGCCTGGGGCGTCAGCTACGTCAACAACCAGCGCTACATCGCGAAGGTGGACACCACCGTCGAGGAGGTGCGCAAGCTGGTGCAGTCGACGCCGAACCGCGCGTCGCCCGACACGCTGGTGCTGCTGCCGGCGCTGCAGGCCACGCGCGACCTGGCGCGGGCCGGCATCGGCGATTCGGTGCCGTTCAGCCACGGCTTCGGGCTGTACCAGGGCCGCAAGCTCGACGGCGCGTCGCAGCAGGCCTACCGCCGCATGCTGACCGACGCGGTGCTGCCGCGCATCGCGCTCGGCATCGAGGACCGACTGAAGACCGGCATCGACAACCCCGAGCTGCAGTACGAGGCGCTGAAGGCCTACGTGATGCTGTACGACCCGGAGCGCTTCGACCCCGCGGCGCTGAAGCTCTACGTGATGGCCGACTGGGAGACCAACCTGCCGCGCTCGGTGACCACCGAGCAGCGCGCCGAGCTCGAATCCCACCTCGACGCGCTGCTGGCCGAAGGCCAGGCGGTGTCGCCGCTGCCGGAAGACAAGCAACTGGTCGCGCAGACGCGCGCCCGCCTGATCGCGACGCCGCTGACCCAGCGTGTGTACCGGCGCCTGAAGCGCCAGGGCGTCGGCGCCGACATCCCGGAGTTCACGGTGGCCAAGGCGGCCGGCGCCGGTGCAGGCCTGGTGTTCACCCGCCTGAGCGGCCAGCCGCTGACCAAAGGCGTGCCGGGGCTGTTCACCTACGACGGCTACCACAAGGGCTTCCAGCGCGAGGTCGAGCGCGTCGCGCGCACGCTGGCCGATGAAGAGAGCTGGGTGCTGGGCGTCAACGACAGCGGCCGCCAGAACGCGCTGCGCTCGCTCGACGTGCAGCAGCAGCTCGCCGACGAGGTGCGCCGCCTGTACCTGACCGACTACGTCACGGTGTGGGAGGAGTTCATCGCCGACGTGAAGATGCTGCCGACGGCCAACCTGTCGCAGGCGGTGCAGATGTCGCGCGTGCTGTCGGCGCCCGACAACCCGCTGGTGCCGCTGCTGAAGGCGATGTCGCGCGAGACCACGCTCGGCGACAGCAAGGACGTGGCGTCGAAGGTCGAGACCAAGGCGCGCGACGCGATCCAGCGCTCGCGCGAAGAGCTGCTGCGGCTGCTCGGCAACCAGGCGCCGGCCACGCCGCTCGGCCCGGGCCAGCGCATCGAGAGCATCGTCGACGACCGCTTCATCGGGCTGCGCCAGCAGGTGCTGGCGGCCGACGGCAAGGCGGCGCCCATCGAGTCGACCATCGCGCTGATCAACGAGGTCTACACGCTGTTGACGGCCGCCGACACCGCGGTGAAGGGCGGCAACGTGCCGCCGCCGTCCGACGTGCCGAACAAGGTCAAGGCCGAGGCGGCGCGGTTGCCGGAGCCGATCCGCTCGCTGCTGAACACGCTGTCGGTCAGCGGCACCAAGGCGGCGCTCGACATCACGCGCAGCAACATCGGCAACTCGATCAATGCCGAGATCGGCGAGTTCTGCCGCCAGGCCATCAGCGGGCGCTACCCGTTCGCGCGCGGCAGCAGCCGCGACGTGACGCAGGAAGACTTCACCCGCGTGTTCGGGCCGGGCGGGCTGTTCGACGCGTTCTTCCAGAAGAACCTGGTGAATTTCGTCGACACCTCGACGCGGCCGTGGAGCTTCAAGAAGATCGACGGCGCGTCGATGGGCGCCGACAGCTCGACGCTGCTGCAGTTCCAGCATGCGGCGGTGATCCGCGACACCTTCTTCCGCGGCGGCGGCACCGGGGCGGGTCTGCGGCTCGACTTCAAGCCGATGGAGATGGATTCGTCGATCACGCAGTTCACGCTCGACGTCGACGGCCAGCTCGTCAAGTACGCGCACGGCCCGCAGATCCCGGCCTCGATCCAGTGGCCGGGGCCGCGCGGCAGCACGCAGGTGCGGGTGGCGCTGACGCCGGTGTCGGCCAGCGGCCTGTCGGGCGACACCCGGGAAGGCCCGTGGGCGCTGTTCCGGCTGTTCGACAAGCAGCAGATCGAGGCGGCCGGCGCGCCGGAGCGCTTCAAGGCGACCTTCAACATCGACAACCGCAAGGCGGTGTTCCTGGTCACCGCCAGCAGCGTGCGAAACCCGTTCCGCCTGCCCGAGCTGCAAGAGTTCTCATGTCCGGGCAAGCTGTGAGCCACGACTTCAGCATCGACCAGTTCATCAGCGGCGTCGGCACGCAGGCGCCGGGCTGGTTCGGCAAGCTGGCGATGCTGGGCGATTTCGCGAGCCGCCGGCTGCCGCAGCCCTTCGTCGACGCCTGCGATGCCTGGCTGTCGAAGGGCATGGATGCGAGCAAGACGCGGCTCGGTGCGCAGTTCCTCGACGTGTACCTGACCGGGCCGATCTGGCGCTTTGCGTGGGCGCCGGGCGTGATCGACAGCGAGTGGTGGGCCGGCGTGCTGATGCCGAGCGTCGACAAGGTCGGCCGCTACTTCCCGCTGGTGGTCGCGCAGACCGCGCACGACCTGCCGGAGACGCTCGAAGGCATCCAGGCGCTGGACGGTTGGTACCGGCACCTGAGCGCCGCGGCACTCGGCACGCTGGGGGCCGGCGCGACGGTGGAAGACTTCGAATCGGCGCTCGCGCGGGCGCCGTCGTGGCAGGCCGAGCGGCACAGCGTCGAGCCGGCTGCCACCGCGATGCCGGGCCGGCTGCGCTACACCTATGCCGGCGCGGCCAGCCTGCCGCAATGGATCGATGGCCTGGTGGTGGCCGAGGCGATGCGCCGCTACACCGGCCACAGCCTGTGGTGGCCGGACCATGCGTCGGCGCCCGACGACAGCCTGTCGGTCGCGCCGGGGCTGCCGCCGCCCGATTGCTTCTCGGAGCTGCTGGAGGGGCGCTGGTGAGCGAATCGACTTCGGCGCCGGACGACGACCGCACGGTGGTCAGGACCGATGCCCCGCTCGATGGCGGCAACTCGCTGCCGAACGGTTTCCGGCTGCAGGAGTACGTGGTCGAGGGGCTGGTGGGCGAGGGCGGCTTCGGCATCGTCTACCTGGCGCGCGACACCCAGCTCGGCCGCGTGGTCGCGCTGAAGGAGTACATGCCGGCGACGCTCGCGACGCGCGGGCCGCAGTGCGAGGTGTCGGTGCGCTCGGCGCGCCACCGCGAGACCTTCGAGCTCGGGCTGCGCAGCTTCGTCAACGAGGCGCAGCTGCTGGCGGCGTTCGACCACCCGTCGCTCGTCAAGGTGTACCGCTTCTGGGAACAGCAGGGCACCGCCTACATGGTGATGCCGTATTACGAGGGCCCGACGCTGAAGCAGTGGCTGATCGAGCACGGCCGGCCCGACGAGGCGCTGCTGCTGAGCGTGGCGCACCCGCTGATCGACGCGCTGGAGCTGATGCACCACCAGCGCTGCTACCACCGCGACATCGCGCCCGACAACATCCTGTTGCTGAACCAGCAGAGCACGCAGTTCGGCGGCGCGGCGAGCATGCGGCCGGTGCTGCTGGATTTCGGCGCGGCGCGCCGCGTGATCGGCGACGCGACGCAGGCGCTGACCGTGATCCTGAAGGCCGGCTACGCGCCGGTGGAGCAGTACGCCGAATCGAAGGCGATGCGCCAGGGGCCGTGGACCGACGTGTACGCGCTGTGCGCGGTGCTGTATGCCTCGATCACCGGGCGCGCGCCGCTGGCGTCGGTCAGCCGGCTCGTCACCGACGACCTGCAGCCGGCGGTGCAGGCCGGGGCGGGGCGGTATTCGCCGCAGTTCCTGGCGGCCATCGATGCGGGGCTGGCGGTGAAGCCGGACGACCGGCCGCAGGACATGGCGGCGCTGCGGGCGCTGCTGCCGGGCGGGCATGGGCTGGGGCATGGCACCCACGCACACACCTCGCAGCTGCTGGGCAGCACGACGCGCGGCGGGTTGCCGGTGCCGCCGGACCTGGGTGCGTCGACGGTCGTCGCCGGGGGCCGCTCGACGCGGCCGGCCGAGCTGATGCCGGATCCGCGGGCGACGCCGTCGTCGCGGGCCGGCATGTATGCGCTGGCCGGGCTGGTGCTGGTCGCGCTGGCGGGGGCGGGCTGGTGGTTCACCGGGCGCGCACCCGCGCCTGCGCCGGTGGTGGCGACCACGCCGGCATCGGCAGCCACATCAACACCTGCACCGGCACCCTCGCCGGCACCGGTCGCGGCGCCTGCGCCGCCGCCTGCCGTGCCCTTCGGCCTGGTCACCGCGCTGCAGGACATCGTGCGCCACGCCGACCCGGTGCTCGGCGTCAACGCGCTGGCCGACAAGTCGCAGTTGCGCATCGGCAGCGACCGGCTGCAGTTCCGCGTCAAGTCGTCGGAGGCCGGCTACCTGTACGTGTTCCTGGCCGGCACCGACAAGACCCACTTCTACCTGCTGTTCCCGAACGAGCTCGACAAGAACAACCGCATCGAGCTGAACCGCGAGGTCGTGCTGCCGCGCGCCGGCTGGCACATCACCGCGGGCGGGCCGCCGGGCACCGACCATATCGTCGCGATGGTGTCGCGCCGGCCGCGCGACATGACCGGCATCGGCGTCAAGAACGCCGGCGACCAGATCCCCGAGATCGACCTCGGGCTCGCCGAGCAGCTGTGGTCGGCCCGCAGCGCGGCCGAGAGCCCGTTCGCCGGCAAGCCGGTGTGCGAGGCCGGCGAATCGCCGTGCGATGGCAGCTACGGCGCGACGCTGCTGGTGATCGACGAGGTCAAGAAGTAGCCCGAGGGAGTTTTTGATGGCCACCAAGCCCGCAACCAAGCCGAAGCGCCCCACCGCCGACCCGTTGCCGAAGAACTCGCGCTTCATGCGCGTCGCGCGCCCCGACGAGATCGACGTGCGCGACCGGCCTTATCGCCCGGCCATCGGCAGCGCGCCACCGCCGACGCTGTTCCCGAAGCATGGGCTGCCAGTGAAGTACCAGGGCGACACGATGGCCTGCACCGGCTTCGCGCTGTCGCTGGTGGTGGAGCACCTGCTGCTGGCCTCGGGCCGCGAGCGCAGGCCCGCTATCTCGCCCTACATGCTGTACTCGATGGCGCGCCGCTACGACGAGTACCCGGGCTCGTCCGAGGACAAGGGCTCCAGCCTGCGCGGCGCGATGAAGGGCTGGTTCAAGCACGGCGCCTGCCGCGAGCCGCTGTTCCCCGCGCTGGAGATGCCGGCGGCGAGCAAGAGCCTGGCCGACGACTGGTGGTTCGATGCCGTCAAGCGCCCGCTCGGTGCCTACTACCGCATTGACCACAAGGCGATCACCGACATGCACGCCGCGTTGAACGAGGTGGGCATCCTGTACGCGAGCGCCGGCTGCCATTCAGGCTGGGATGACGGCATCGAGCTGACGGCGCTGAAGAAGCGGCCGACCTCGTTCACCGAGCCGCGCAAGGGGATCTGGGAGATCCCGGTCAAGGGCGGCCACGCGCGGCATTCGGGCCATGCGTTCGCGATCGTCGGCTACAACGAGCGCGGCTTCCTGATCCAGAACTCCTGGGGCACCGACTGGGGTTCGTTCGGCTACGCGATCCTGAGTTATGACGACTGGATCGCCAACGCGATGGACTGCTGGGTCGCGCAGCTCGGCGTCGTGACGCAGGACCACACCGCGATCTCGAAATCGATCAGCCTGCGCACCGATGCGGCCGGCCGCGTGTCGCTCGCCGCGAGCGAGGTGTTGCGCAACCGCGAGCTGTCGCCGTTCATCGTCAACATGGGCAACAACGGCGCGCTGAGCAACAGCGGCGTGTTCCGCACCCGGCCCGACGACGTGCGCGCGATCGTCGACGTGCAGCTCGCGCAGGCACGCAAGCAATGGGGGCTGCAGGACGACGTGGTCGACGTCTGCATCTTCGCGCACGGCGGGCTGGTCGGTGAAGCCGCGGCGGCCGACATCGCGGCGCAGTGGATCCCGATGCTGTACGAGCAGAAGATCTTCCCGATCTTCCTGATGTGGGAGACCGATTTCTTCACCAGCGCGCTGAACTGCATCGACGACGCGATCCGCGACGTGCCGCGCAGCACGGCCGCCGGTTCGTCGATGGGCGCCTGGTGGAACGAGCGGCTGGAGCGCGTGCTGTCGCG
Organism: Rhizobacter sp. OV335; assembly: GCF_900142965.1. Classification (GTDB taxonomy): domain Bacteria; phylum Pseudomonadota; class Gammaproteobacteria; order Burkholderiales; family Burkholderiaceae_C; genus Rhizobacter. The sequence continues at coordinate 719 of NZ_FRCQ01000038.1, read as the reverse complement.
CCCCGGCACGCGCATCTGGGGCGAGATGAAGCAGAACGCCGATGCGATGAGCGCCTACAAGCCCGGCGTGCCGGACGACGAGCAGGCCGGCGCGGTGCTGCTGTACGGGCATTTCAAGCACGGCGTGGCCGACAAGCGCATCCGCATGCACTTCGTCGGGCATTCGGCCGGCAGCATCGTCGCGAGCCTGATGATCGACCGGCTGGCGCAGGAGGGCATGCGCTTCGAATCGGTGAGTTTTCTGGCGCCGGCGGTGCGTGTGGACACCTTCGACCGTTGCGTGCGGCCGCACCTGGAATCGGGCGTCGTCAAGCGCTACCAGCAGTTCCACCTGAGCGAGCGGGCGGAGCAGCAGGACCACACCTGCGGGCCGTACCGGCGCTCGCTGCTGTACCTCGTCAGCGAGTCGTTCGAGGGGGGGAGTACCACGCCGATCCTGGGGATGCAGCGGTTCTTCGACGACGTGGCGCCGACACTGCCGAACACCACCACGTGGGTGTCGCCGGGGCCCGTCAGCGCGAGCACGACGCATGGGGGGTTCGATGATGACCCCGGGACTCGGGCTCAAGTCGTGAAGTTCATCAGGGGATGAGGGGTCTGGTCACTGCGTGAGGCTGCAGCCGGGTCTCGCCCCGGCGGGCGAGTCACTTTCATTTGCCTTGCCAAATGAAAGTAACCAAAGCAAAGGCGCTTGAATACAACACCATACGGTTCGTTCT
>NZ_FRCQ01000064.1 GCF_900142965.1 Rhizobacter sp. OV335 | reverse complement strand
TACTCGCTGCTGGTGTTCATCACCGCCGAGGACTTCCAGCCGATCCCGCTGGGCCTGGGTTTCACGCTGCTGGGCATCGGCGGCATGGTGGGCGTGAACCGCAGCTTCGACCAGGACGTGATGCGCCAGGGCCTCAAGAACGGCACGCTGGCCACGCTGCTGTTCCCGCGCGATCCGGTGGGCAATGCGCCGGCACTGATCCGCTCGCTGGCGGCCGCCTTTCCGGCCCGCCGGGGCAGCTACCTGCTGGGGCTGCTGGCGCGCATCGGCTGGTTCACGCCGACGCTGGTGCTGATGGACCTGGCGCTGATCCTGGAGTTCGGCTCGCGCACCCGGCTGCTTGCGCTCGGGCGCATCAGCGCGTTGCTGCCGTCGGCGGCCAACGACCTCGTGCGCCTGAACATGGAAGCGATGGGCGTCATCGACTTCGATGCCGGCACGGCCGCGGTCGATGCGGTGCTCGTCGACTCGCGGCTGGCGCACAAGTTCGCGATCACCGGGTCGGCCGCGCTGCGCGCGGGCTTCGCCTCCGGCCCGAGCTTCGTGCTGGCCGTGGGCGGGCTGAACCCGCACTTCGCACCGCCCGCGGGCTTCCCCGCGCTGGACCGCGTGGCCATCGCGCTCAGCTCGGGCAACAACCCGCGCCTGGTGTGCGACGCCTACTTCGCGATCACGTCGAACACGGTGCAGTTCGGTGCGCATGCGTCGCTGTATGCCAGCGCCGCGGGCTTCAGCGTCGAGGGCGATGTCGGCTTCGACGTGCTGGTGCAACTGGCGCCGCTGCACTTCATCGCCGACTACCACGCCAGGCTGCAGCTCAAGCGCGGCTCGTACAACCTGTTCATGGTCGAGCTGGCCGGCGAGCTGGAGGGGCCACGTCCGCTGCGCCTGAGCGGCAAGGCCAGCTTCAAGATCTTCTGGTTCCACTTCTCGGTGCACTTCGATGCCACGCTGGTCAGCGGCGAGCCGCCTCCACTGCCCGACGCGGTGGACGTGCTTGCCCAGTTGAAGCAGGCCCTGGTGGCGCCGAGCGCGTGGCGCATCGAGCGCAGCGCCGACCATCCGCATGGTGTCGCGCTGCGCAGCCTGCCGCCGTCGAGCGCGCTGGTGCTGGACCCGCTGGGCCGGCTGTCGGTCACGCAGCAGGTGGTGCCGCTGAACACGGCGCGCGACATCGACACCTTCGGTGGAGCGCCGGTGCTGGGGGCACGGCGCTTCGCGGTGACGGCCTCGATGAATGGCGCGCCGCTCGCCAGCACGGCCCGGGCGGCGGCCTTCGCGCCGGCCCAGTACTTCACGATGACCGACGACCAGCGGCTCGCCGCGCCCGCCTTCGAGACGATGGATGCCGGCTGCGTCTTCGGCAGCACCGCCCTGCTGATCGATGCGCCGCAGAGCGTGGCCGCGACGCTCGGCTACCGCACCGTCGTGGTCGGCGAGGCCGCCGTGTCCGCGCCCTATGTGCTGCCCGCCGCGCAACTGCCGGCCTTCAGCCGCAGCGGCTCGGCCGCGCGCGCGCCGGTGCGCCAGGTCGGGCGGGCCCGCTTCCGCAGCAGCGTCGCTGCACCGGCGGCGACGCTGCAGGCCCCCCAGTGGCGCATCGCCGCGAACACCGGCGGCACAGCGCTGCCCGCGCTCGCCGGTGCCGCCACCTGGAGCGAGCAGCACGCCGCCCTCTCCACCCTCAACCGCGGCAAGGCGCTGTTCCAGCTCCTGCCCGTCCATGAGCTGCAAGCATGACCTGGGCATCGTTGAGTTCGACGCTGAACGGCAAACCCCGGGTGCTGGCCGGGCCGATGCTGCGCAAGACCACGTCCAGCAGCGTGACCGTGTGGCTTGCGCTGCAGGACGCGGCACAGGTCACGCTGTCGGTGCGCGACGGAGCGGGCCGCAAGCTGCTGCAGGGCACGCGCCACACGGTGGCCGTGGGCCTGCGGCTGCACATCGTCGCCGTCACGGCCAGTCCGCTGGCGGCGGATGCGCTGCTCACCGAGAACGCGATCTACCACTATGACCTGTCGTTCGACTTCGCCAACAAGTCCGGCGTCAGCCTGGCCGAGGCCACCGGCACGACGGCACCGGCCTTCGCCTACCCGCCCTACGACACGCCGAGCTTCTGCCTGCCGCCGCAAAACCTCAACGACCTGCGCCTGCTGCACGGCTCGTGCCGCATTGCGCATGCCGAGGGCGCGGATGCGCTCGCACTGGGCGACGCATTGATCGCGGAGAGCGCGACCGATCCGCTGCGACGCCCCCACCAATTGCTGCTGAACGGCGACCAGATCTATGCCGACGACGTGGCACCGGCGATGCTGGTGATGCTGTCCGATGCCGCGGTGAACCTGCTGGGCTGGCAGCAGACCCTCGCCGTGCCCGCGGCGTTCGGCGGGCCGCAGCCGGCGGAGCAGTTGCCGCCCTACTTTCGCAGGAAGCTGCTGGACGACAGCGGCTTCACCTCCGAAGACTTGGACGCGCACCTGATGTCGCTGGGCGAGTACCTTGCGATGTACCTGTTCGTGTGGTCGGACGTGCTGTGGACGGCGGATTCCCTGCCGAGCCGCGCCGACTTGCTGCAGGCCGGTGCCGCCGGCATCCACGATCCGGCGATCCTCGGGCAGTGGCGAGCCCAGCGGGACCTGTGCAAGAACGAGCCGAAGGCGATGGAGAAGCACGCCGATCGGATGAAGCTCTTCCGCCAGTCCATCCCCCAGGTCCGCCGCCTGCTGGCCAACGTGCCGAGCTACATGATCTTCGACGACCACGAGGTCACCGACGACTGGAACATGACGCGCGACTTCTGCCACGGCGTCTATGGCCGGCCGCTGGGGGTGCAGGTCGTGCAGAACGCGTTGGTCGCCTACGCGCTGTGCCAGCACTGGGGCAACGCACCGGAGCAGTTCGAACCGGCCGCCGGCACCGCCCCCCAACCGGCCGGCCAGCGCCTGCTGGGGCTGCTGGCCGGCGCCACGGCCGCCAGCTATGCGCAGAACGCGGGCGCGATCGCCGCCCTGGTGGGGGTGCACGACGACACGGACCTGCGCGACCGGCCCGACAAGGGCGTGTTCCACGAGGCCGACTCGCTGACGTACAACTACACCATCGAAGGCCCGGGGCATCAGGTGATCGTCACCGACACGCGCAGCTGGCGCGTCTTCCCGTTCGGCAGCAGCCAGGGCGGCGAGCTGTTGTCGCGCGAGCAGATGGTGCTGCAGATCGACCGCACGCCCGAGCTCGCCGGCCGCGCGCTGCTGGTCGTGCTGACCACCAATGTGCCGCCGGTGCAACCGATCCGAACCGCTACGCGCCACGACACCCTCACCAACTTCATCGAGCACCACCCGGACGTGTACGAAGCCTGGGAGCTGCCGTCCGTCGCCTTCGACCGGCTGATGGTGGTGCTGTCGAACAAGCTGCCGCAGCAGGACGGCAAGCGCCAGGGCTCGGTTCTGCTGCTGTCCGGCGACGTGCACTTCAGCTTCGCGTCCCGGCTGCTGTACCGGGCCACGACGCGCTACGAGGACGACACCCCCCAGCCGGCCAGCGTGGTGCTGGCGCAGCTGGTAGCCAGCTCGTTGCGCAAGCAGACCGGGGCGACCGTGGAAATGCATCGCGAAGGCTACGAGCACGGTCCTTTTATCATCGGGCGCCTTCTGATCCCCCGCCACCATCCCGAGGGCTACGTCGGCTGGAATGTCGGCACGGGCTCGCAGCGCGCGGTCGGGCAGAAGGGCCTGGTGCACCCGAGCTTCATCCCGCTTCTGACCGAGACACTGGAGCAGCCGACGCTGCAGGTCTCGCCGGACGGATTCTTTCTGGGCGTGGGCATCGACCGCGCGACACCGCCCGACTACAGCTACCGGCTCGACTACCTGGTGGCGGACAAGGCCAGCGAGGCCGGCCCGCCCGTTCCGGCCCCGCCGGCCGGCAACACGCCCGCCGAGCGGCTGCAGGCCGCCGCAATCATCCGCACGGCGAGCGAGCGCCTCGAGGCCTACAACGTGGCCCATACAACGCAACGCCAGATCGTCGGCGTCAACAACCTGGGCCTGCTCGGCTTCGACTGGGACATGGCGGCACACCGCGGCCGCAAGGTCCACCACACGGTGCTGTGGACCAACGGCATCGCGGCCGGCACGCTGCGCACCAACTATGCCGTCAGCCTCGACGCCGACGATCCGCTGTTCCCCGAGATCCAAGCCCGCAGCCTGCCATGAGCACCACCTTGTTCAGTTCCCTGGCTCACGGCCTGTCCACGCTGCTGGATCCGTTCGCCCGCTGCGTCGGCGATCCGCAGGTGCTGAATCGCCTGCTGGCAGAAGTCGGCGTGACGCCGCTGACCGACACCTCGGCCTTGCTGGCGGTAGTGAACGCGGTGGCCGCGCGGAAGGGCGGCATCGACGCGCTCGACGCGGCGTCCGACCCCTCCTTCGTCAGCATCGCCGGGGTGCTGGACGCGGCCCGCACGGCCTTGCTGGCGATTCGCCAGTTGGAGCATGCCGACACCAGCCTCGGCCCGCTGCAAGGCCTGGGCGAAGACCTGACGACGCTGCTGCTGATCGGCAGCCTGGAGCGCCGCGCCCCGGCGCTGCGCCACGCCGCGGCCTTGCTCACGCTGCTGGACCCGGCCGAGGAACAGCCGCCTGCGCAACCGGTGATCGGCAACGGCCGCCTGCTGCGCGACAGCTACCGCGTCGAGAAATTCCACCTCGACCGCCTGCCCGCGCTGCTGCGCGATCCGCTCGCCACGCTGCAGGCGACCTACGGCAACACGCTGGCCACGCAGGCCGCGGCGGACGCGATGGCGGACAAGCTGTTCCCGCGGCTGATGCGCCTGCTGCGTTCGCTGGGCATCCGCTGCCGATACGGTTTCCAGCCCGAGGACCAGGACTACATGGGCGGCGCGGCCGCGCTGATGCAACGCGCGCTGCTCGTCTATGCCGACGATGCGCTGGGCGGGCTGGCAGCCGGTGCCGGCGTGGTGCTGACGCTGTCGGGCGGCGGTCAAGGCGACCTCGGGCTGGTGGTCTCGCCCTTCGGCGCACTGAGCGGGGAACGTGCCGCGGGCGCATGGCTGATCTCGTTCGACCTCACGGCCGGCATCCAGGCCGTCGCATGGGGGCGGCACGGCCTGACGCTGCTGGCGGCTCCCGGCACCGTGGACGTGACGGGCCACATCGCCGCCACGGTGCCCGCGACAGCCGGCCAGCCCGCTTGCGTGGTGGGACCGCCCGACGGTTCGCGCCTCGAGTTCGGCAGCGTGCGGTTCGCGCTGGATACTCACTTGTCCGCCAGCGGCAAGGCCTTGACGCTCGCGGCGCAGACCGCGTCGTCGGCCCTGGTGATCGCGCCCGGCGACAGCGACGGCTTCCTGGGCAGCCTGCTGCCGGCCCAGGGCCTGCGCGCCAACTTCGACCTGGGTCTCCTGTGGTCCAGCGAGACCGGCTTGCACCTGCAGGGCAGCACCAGCCTGGAGGCCACGTTGCCGGTGAATCTGTCGGCCGCAGGCTTGTCGCTGCACACCGTGCACCTGGGCTTGCACGCCGGCGACGGCAAGGTGAGTGCCGAGATTTCGGCCGGCCTGTCGGCGGCGCTGGGGCCGGTGAAGGCGGCACTGGACCGCGTGGGGGTCGACGCGGTGCTGGGGTTTCCGGCGGGCGGCGGCAACCTCGGGGTGGCGGACCTGGCCCTCGGCTTCAAGCCCCCGAGCGGCATCGGCCTGACGGTGGATGCGCAGGGCGTGCTGACGGGCGGTGGCTTCCTGTTCCACGACGAGGCGCAGGGCTTGTACGCCGGCGCGATGCAGTTGTCGCTGCACGAGCGCATCACGCTGAAGGCCTTCGGGCTGATCGCCACGCGGCTGCCCGACGGCAGCCGCGG
>NZ_FRCQ01000037.1 GCF_900142965.1 Rhizobacter sp. OV335 | reverse complement strand
CGGGAGTTTCGGCGACGGGCCATGAAACCAGTCAGCGCAGGGCAGTCATTGCCCCGCCAGGGGCGATGACCGCACCTGACGGCGCGCCACAGCCTCCCCACCCGCGCCTTTGCCGCGCAGACAGTAGCGAAGAGAAACCTCAGCCCGCAGGCAGTTTCTTCAGCAAGGCGGAAGCCGCAGCATTCTTGGGCTCGAGCTTCAGGCAACGCTGCACGGCCTCGCGTGCAGCTTTCGGATCACTCGCCTGCAATGCTTGCGCCTTCTTCAGCAGCGTGTCCGCCAACGCCCGACGCACCGCCGCATCGCGCGGCGATGCATCCAGCCGCTTCTGCAGCATGCCGATCGCCTCGTCGTACTCACCCTGGCCCGCCAGCATCGCCGCATGCTCCAGCTCGATCGACTGCTCGCTCGGTGCGATCCGTGCACCCGGCTTGCGCGTCAGCGTCAGCCGCGAAGGCTGTCCCAGGTAATCGCGCTTGTTGCGCGCGCGCTCGATGCCGCGCAGCCCGTCGGCCGCCTCGGCCTGCTCCGGCTGCAAGGCCAGCACGCCCAGGTACGACTGCTCCGCTGCATCGAGCTCGCCCTTCTTCAACTCGGCCCGCGCCCGCTGCAGCCGTTCGGTCGCCAGCAGGTCGACGCGGTGCCGCGCCTCGGCCAGGCGTTCGCGGTATTGCGCAGGCCGCAGCGTCACGAGCACTTCCCAGGCTTGCACCGCCTCGCCCCATTTGCCCTGGCGCTCCGCAGACACCGCCTGCTCGCGCTGGCGGGCCTCGAAATCGGACACCGGGTCGTTGCGCGAGCCGGCGCCCGCGTCGGTCGGAGCAGGCGCGTTGCCGCCCGGCACGCCGGCACAGGCTGCCAGCAGCGCCGTGACCGCTGCCAGGCTGGTGAATCGAACAACAGCGAATCGAACGGCGAGTGAGTGCGTCATGACGAAGGCGTGAAGCTGCGCAGGGTCTGCAACTTGGACTTGAAGGCCTCCAGGTCGTGGCTGCCGTAGATCATGGTCCGGCGCAGCATCAGCGGCTGCGCCCAGGCCGGGTTGCCGCCCGGCGTCACGGTGCCGGCCAGCCGGTAGCGGTTGCGCGCCAACGCGTCCAGCACCACCTCGTTGACGTCGCCGAACGGGTAGGCATAGGTCAGCACCTCGTTCGACAGCCGCTTCTCGATCACGTCGCGCGGCACCTTGGCCTCGGCCTCCATGCGCTTCGCATAGGCGGCATCGTTTTCACCAGCGGCCCGCTCGATCAGGTTCGAATGGGTCTTCGAATGCGACTGGATGTCGACCAGGCCCGAGGCCGTCATCTCCTGCATCTGCGGCCACGTGAGCGCATCGCCGGCGCCGACGAAATCGGTGTACAGGAACACCGTCGCCGGGAAGCCGTGCTTCTTCAGCAGCGGGTAGGCGTAGCGGTAGTACGACGCGTAGCCGTCGTCGAAGGTCAGCACCACCGAGCGCTGCGGCAGCGGCTGCCTGCCCTCGAGGAAGCCGATCAGGTCCTTCAGGCGGATCACCTTGAAGTTGTTGGCCGCCAGCCAGTCGAGCTGCTGCTCGAAGCCTGCGGTCGACACCGTCATCTTGCCGCTGCCCTGGCCCACGCGGTGGTAGCACAGGATCGGGATCGTCTGGTACTGGCCACTGCGCACGCCCATCGGGTTCAGCGGCTTCAGCGGCACGATCACCGGCTGGCCGCTGCGCGCCTGCGGCGTGCCGGGGTTGGCATCCGCGATCTCCCAGTCGCGCGCCGCGCTGCCGAGGAAGCGCTGCGCGATCGACGCGTAGTTGTCCTCGCCCTGCGGCACATAGACCAGCAGCCGGTCGCTGCGGCCCAGCACGCCGTCGCGGGCGGTGAGGCTCGGCACAGCCAGGGCCGTGTCGCCCCCGCTGCGCGGCGGCGTCTGGCAGGCCGCCAGCGCCAGCAGGCAGGCGACGGCTGCGGCCAGGGTCAGCGCGCGGCGCTGAAGTGCTTGCATCGACTGCTCCCTCAAGAAGGCTTCTTCGGATCGGCCGCGGGCGGCCGCTTCAGCGGCGCCATCGTGCTGGCGAAGCTGGCGGCCACGCGCTGCGTGTCGGCCGCGGTGTCCTGCGTCGGCACGTAGCGCTCCTGCAGGGCCTGCGCCATCGCGTCGAAGCCCTTGTAGAGCTGGCCGAATTCGTCGGTGCGCTCCTCGCGGATGCGGTGCTCGAAACGGCCCAGCGCGATCTCGCGCATCGAGTCGCCCACCAGCTTGATCGGCCGCGCAAACCAGTTCGCGACGAAGTACATCGCCACCGCCACCGCCAGCACCGTGACGATCACCAGCACGATCATCAGCGTGAGGCTCAGCCGCGCCACCTGCGCGAGCGGCTTCTCGGGCACGCCGAGCGCGACCCGCCCGACCGCCTTGCCCTGGAAGGTCATCGGCGCCTCGAACACCAGCACGTTGTCGTTGTCGTCGAGCACGCGCGTCACGCTGACGCCGCCGGCCCGGGTGCCCAGCAGTTCCCCGCTGCGCGCCTTGTACGGCTGGCCGACGCTCGCCGCGTCGCTCGACGCGCGCACCACGCCGGCCCGGTCGACCACGCTGACGCTCGTGAAATCGCGCGTCTTCATGACCTCGCCGACCGACACCTCGACCGCCACCCATTCGTCGGCCAGCGCCGACACCGCGTTCTGCGCCGCGATGAAGCGGCTGAGCGAGGCGCCGTAGTCGGTCACCTGCGCCATCATCGCGGCCGTCTGCTGCCGGTTGACGACCGCGCCGGTCACCGCCATCACCGCGAACACGATCGCGCCCATCATCAGCGCCCACTTCACGCGCAGCGGCAGGATGCGAGGCTTTTCCTTCTCGCGCGCGTCGTCTTCGATGTCGCGCATCGCCTGGCTGATCGCCGCGGCCAGCTCCTGGCCGGTCTGGAAGCGCCGCTCCGGCTGCTTGGCCAGGCAGCGCTCGACGATGCGGCGCACACCCAGCGGCAGGCCGGTGCGCAGCTTGTCGATCGGCGTCGGCTCCTCGGTGGCGATCTTCATCGCCAGCGCGACGATGCTGTCGCCCTGGAACGGCGGCGCGCCGCTCAGCATCTGGTACAGGATGATGCCGACCGAGAACAGGTCGGAACGGCCGTCGACCTTGGAGCCCTTGGTCTGCTCCGGCGACATGTACTGCGGCGTACCGAGCACGTCGCCGACACGCGTCTGGTGCGTCGACGACGCCCCCGTGGTCACGTGCGCGATGCCGAAGTCGGTCACCTTCACGGTGCTGGTGCCCTTCAGCACCATGATGTTCGACGGCTTGATGTCGCGGTGCACGATGCCCTTGGCATGCGCGTAGTCGAGCGCCTTGGCCAGCTGCAGCACGATCACCAGCGTGTCGCGGATCGGCATCGGGCCCGAACGCGCCATCAGCTCGTTCATCGGCTCGCCTTCGATCAGCTCCATCGCCATGTACGGCCGGCCTTCGATCTCGCCCACGTCGTGCACGGTGACGATGTTCGGATGCGACAGCATGCCGGCGGCGCGCGCCTCGCGCAGGAAGCGGGCGCGGTATTCCTCTTCCTCGCAGTAGGCGGCGTGCAGGAACTTGATCGCGATGGTGCGGTCGATGCCGGGGTCGTGCGCGCGGTAGACGCTCGCCATGCCGCCGCGCCCGATGCGCTCGGTGATCTGGTAGCGGCCGACCTGGCGCGGCGCCGCCGGGCTGGCGGCGGCCGGCGCACTGCGGCGCGCGGACTCACTTCCCGGCGCAGCGGCCGGCAGCGTGTCCGCCGACGCATTGGCCGCAGCCGCGTTCAGCGGGGCGGTCCTGATGCTGGCGCTGGAATGGGTGATGACGCGCGTGGTCTCGTCATCTTCGAACGGGCGTTCCGGGTAGTCGTCTTCTGGCATGGCACGGCACAGTGCCTGGGGGGAGGGAAAGTCTCAATGAACGAAAGTCATCTGGCAATCCATTTCAGCAATCGTTTCCCATCGATTTCACGACAGGCGCATGACTTTCGTTGATTGCCAATCCCGGTCGCCCGGCGGATAAACCGGCTTCAGGCGCGCCGGCTCCGCTCGGCGGGCGTGCCTGCCTCGCTAGTCGGAGCCCTCATGATCCTGGTGATACGCGCCCATACCCTGAAGAACGAGACCCTGTCTCAGTCGATCACGGGCCACTTCGATGAACGCGGTGGCACGATCGGCCGTTCCGACACGAACACGCTGGCCCTGCCCGATCCGGAGCGCCACATCTCGCGCCTGCAGGCCGAGGTCTGGTTCACCAACGGCTCGTTCTCGATCCGCAACGTCGGCAGCGCCAACGCGATCGTCATCAACGGCCGGCCGATCAACGCCGGCGAAGGCTCGACGCTCGGCCATGCCGACGAGCTGGTGATCGGCGGCTACGTGATGCGCGCGACGCTGGCCGCACCCGAAACCGCGCCCCGCGCCGACGAACGGGCGCCGATCGATTCGCGCACGGTGATCAAGGCCTCGGCCGTCGAATCGCGCACCAACCCGCGCATGCAGCTGAGCCCGCCAGTGCCGCCGGCCCCCCCGACGCCACGCCCGCTCGGCGGCACGACGGCGGCGATGCCGCCCCCCGCGCAGCCGACGCCGCCGCGTGCCACGCCCGCGCCGATCGATTCCGCCAACCCGTTCGGCGACCTGCTGGGCGGGCCGAGCGGCCCCGGCGCCAGCGATCCCTTCGCCGACCTGATGGGCGGTGCGCGCGAGTCGAGCCCGACCGGCACGATGCCGTCGTTCCGGCCAGCCGCTGCACCGGTGGTGGCGCCGCCGCCTTATTCCCCGCCGCCGCCGGCCGCGCGTGCTTTTGCACCGCCGCCTCCGCCGGCCACGGCCAGCCGCCTGCCGGACGATTTCGACCCGTTCGCCGATTTGCCGTCGCCGTCGTCCGGCTCGGCCTCGGCCGATCCGCTGGCCGGCTTCATGGGCAGCTCGGCCTCGGCACCGCCGCCCGCGCCGTCCGGCGGCTCGCTGCCGGTGGATTTCAGCCTCGGCGACCTGCTGGGCTCGCCCACCGCCGCACCGTCGTCGAGCCTCGATGCGATGTTCGGGCTGGGCGGCGCGCCGGCCGCCGGCAGCGGCGGCGACCCGCTGGCGGCCTTCCTGGCTGCGCCCTCGCCGAGCGGCGCGTCGGCCAACACCGATCCGCTGGCGATGTTCGGCGGCTCCGCGCCCGCGGCGCCGCCCGCCGGCATCCCGGCCGATTTCGACCACACGCCCGAACTGCGCGGCGCCTATGTGCCGCCGGCGGTGCAAAGCCCGCCGCCGCCGGCTGCGCCGCCTGCGCGGCCGCTGCCGCCGACGCCGGTGGCACCGCCGCCGTTCGACCCCAACATGACGCAGGTCAGCGCACCGCGCCCGCCGGCACCGCCGCGCGCCGCGCCGCCGGCCGCGCGCATCCGCGGCGACGACCTGACCCCGACCACCACGATGCCCGGCGTGCGCCCGGCCCGGCCGTCGCTGATGACCTCGGCCCCGATGCCGTTGGCGCCGATGCCGCCCACGGCCTCCACGCCGGTCACTCCGCCCGTCGCGATGCAGCCGCCGCCCGCCGCCCGAGCCTACGCCGCCGGCGACACCACGCCCGAGGCCTTGTGGGCCGCGTTCTGCGAAGGCGCCGGCATCCACCTGCAGCCGCCGCAGGGCCTGAACCCGGCGCTGATGAAGGTGATCGGCGAGGTGCTGCGCCATTCGGTGGACGGCACGCTGAAGCTGGTCGCCACGCGGGCTGCCGCCAAGCAGGAGCTGCGGGCCGACGTGACGATGATCCAGGCGCGCAACAACAACCCGCTGAAGTTCTCGCCCGATGCCGGCACCGCGATCGAGCAGCTGCTGCAGCCGCCGATGCGCGGCTTCATGGTCGGCCCGGCCGCGGTGCACGACGCGATGGACGACCTGGTCGGCCATGCGATCGGCACGATGGTGGGCATGCGCGCCGCGCTCGAAGGCGTGCTGAAGCGCTTCGAGCCCTCGCAGCTCGAGGGCAAGCTCTCCGGCAACAGCGTGCTCGACAGCGTGCTGCCGATGAACCGCCGCGCCAAGCTGTGGGAGCTGTACCTGCAGCACTACCAGCGCATCCACGACGACGCCCAGGAGGATTTCCACGAGCTGTTCGGCAAGGCCTTCATCAAGGCCTATGAAGACCAGCTGGACCGCCTGGACGCAGAGCGTCACCCCGGCGGCACCTGATCCCCATCGATATCCCAAGCCGCCGCACAGGACGCATGGCCATGCTGCAAGTCGAGATCGCCGCCCGCAGCGAGGTGGGCGGGCGAAGCCGCAACGAGGACGACCTGCGCCATGGCGTCAGCGGGCCGTTCTGCTATGCCGTGTTGGCCGACGGGGCCGGTGGGCACCGGGGTGGCAACGTCGCCTCCGACATGGTCGTGCGGATGACCGCGCTCGGGCTGCAGTCGGCCACGCAGGCCACGCCGGAGTACCTGACCCAGCTGGTGTGCGACACGCATGCGGCGATCAACGAGCAGCAGCAAGGCAAGCGCAGCGCCGAACGCATGCACGCGACGCTGGTCGCGCTGTGGATCGACACGCGGCGCGAGGAAGCACTGTGGACGCACGTCGGCGATTCGCGCCTGTACATGCTGCGCCACGGCCGCGTGTGCCACGTGACGCGCGACGACAGCGTCGTGCAGCGCATGGTCGACGCCGGCTACCTGACGCCGGAAGAAGCCGTCGACCACCCGCACAAGAACCAGCTGCTCGGCGCGATGGGCACCGAAGGCCCGGTCGAGCCGAGCACGCTCGAGACGCACATGCCCATCGAAGACGGTGACGCCTTCCTGCTGTGCTCCGACGGCTGGTGGGACCTGTTCTCGAAGCGGGCGATCGAGGCGGCCTTTGCGGCCGCCGATTCGGCCGAGGACTGGCTGGACCGCATGGGCGAGACCATTCGCGCGGCGGCCAAGCCGAAGCAGGACAACTACAGCGCGGTCGCGGTGTGGATCGGCGATCCGTCGGAAACGACCCGGATGTCGGGGTTGTGGGAAGACGACAGCGCCGGCAAGACCCCTTGAACGCGGGCACCTTCGATCGTGGGGGGCGTGACCTTGGTCGCTTCCGACGGCCAGTGGCACCGGTCATGATCACGAAATCTGTACGGAGGTCCCTGATGGACGCGCTGAGCTTCAATTTCTCTTCTTCGCTGCGCCGCACGGCCGGGCTGGTGCTGGTCGCTGCGTTCGCCACCTCGTCATGGGCCCAGGACATCGGCGACACCCGGGTGCTGAAGGGCAACAAGGTCACCGAGGCCAACCTGCTGGACGCGCTGACGCCGCCGCCGGAGCCGGTCGTCACGCGCAGCCTGAAGGTGAGCCGCGATGGCGCCGGTGTCTCGGCGCCCGAGCGCAAGGCGAGTGCCTCGCTGCTGATCACGTTCCTGACCAACTCGTCGGAGCTGACCGAATCGGCGAAGCAGCAGCTCGACGTGGTGGCCGGCGCGCTGAAGAACGACCGGCTGGCCGACTACAGCTTCAACGTCGAAGGCCACGCCGACCCGCGCGGCAACCCCGACGCGAACATGGTGCTGTCGCAGCAGCGCGCCGAGAGCGTGCGCGACTACCTGGTCACGACGCACAGCATCGCCGCCGACCGGCTGAAGGCCGAGGGCAAGGGCGATCACGACCTGCTGAACCGCGCGGTGCCGGCGGCGCCGGAGAACCGGCGGGTGACGATCGTGACGAACACGAAGTAGGCTGAGATCAGCCGGGTCAATCGCTCCGACCGTCAGATCTCTTTTCTTCGAGCGCAACAAACCCGATCGGACGCTTGGGCGGATCGGGCGGGCGCCTGAATGGCACCGTGTTCGGTAAAGGCCAAGGGCGTCGTCCGCGAGAATTTCAGCTTTCGGAGGTGGTCACAGTTTGTGACCACCTCCGCTTTCTCTTCCGGCCTCAGCGAAAGCAGGAAGTCCTCTGGAAATCGACTGAGGTTGCGCCTGACCGCCTGGTTCGCCAGGTCGGCATCGATGATGACCCGCTGACCTCGCACAACCAGGATCCGGTCTTCGATCCGCGGCTGTTGGCCATCGGACTTGTCGGACGTTCTGGCTTCCTTGGAAGACACCAGCCCTGGAGTGGAAGTTGCTCGCTTCATGGCGCCGCAGTCTCGCCGAGACCGTCTGTGCAGACACCGGTACAGACCGCCCTCGCGTAACATCCGACGCCATGTCCGACATGCTCGTCACGCTCTACAAACTGCCACCGCTGAACGACGCGCTGGCCGCCGTGCACTGCCATGGCATCACCGTGCGGCGCGCGCTCGCACCCGAGAAGCCGCGCATCCTGGCCTGGGCGGCCGAGCACTACCCCGGCTGGGTGGCCGAGATCGATGTCGCGATCGGGCGCTTGCCGGTGGCTTGCTTCATTGCCGTGCGTGAGCAGCAGATCGTCGGCTTCGCGTGCCATGACGCGACCTGCAAGAACTTCTTCGGCCCCGAAGGCGTGCTCGACGCCGTGCAAGGCCAAGGCGTCGGCCGGGCGCTGCTGCTGGCCGCGCTGCACGCGCAACGCGAACTGGGTTATGCCTACGCCGTCATCGGCAGCGCCGGGCCGAAAGCGTTCTACGAAAAGACCGTCGGCGCGGTGGTGATCGAGGGATCGTCGCCCGGGATCTATGCCGGGATGCTGCGGGCAGGCCTCGAATAGGAGCGGCGCTTCGAGCGCAACGCTTTCCACGCTGCATCAGCAAGCATCACCGTCAGTCGCCCCATGCAGTACGAGTGGCGGCACTCGAACCATAAAAGTTGACTTGAGGCGGAACAGAAACTCGAAGACGATCGTCGCATAGGCACCGATTGCGGCGTCCATTCCCGGGTGCCAGCCGGCGAGCCAACACGCGAGCGCTGCAGGCAGCGTCAAGACCTTGGCTGCTTTCCAGCCTTGGTTGTGAAGTGCGAGGAAGTCGCTGGCGGCATCCCGAGCCGACCGGACGCCATCTCGGGCCGAGCCCATCCGCTCTCGAACATGCAGGTTCTCGTCGAACACGTGCAGGCTCTCGTCGAGCAGGCCCAGGGAGTTGGAAAACAGCCGCGCGGGGGTCAGCACTCTCAAGCGCTGTTGCGCCGCAAGTCAGGGCTCAGACAATTCCACTGAATCGCCGGATGCCTCCTGCACCGACGACAAGGGGGACTCTTCCGTCGCCCGCTGTCGCAGCAACAAGTCGACAGACAAGACGCAAGATGCGCTTCCGAGCATCAACAATGCTGAAGCGCCCGCAAGAGTTGTCATCCCGTGAACGGTAGACGGGTCGGAGATCCCGATGGAAACAAAAGGGGCTTGTCGGGTGGCGCCCTGAGGAACGGGAGCCGGAACCGGCCTGCCGGTCCCGGTTCCCAGCGATCGCTCGCGCCATCGAACCGAACAAGAGAGGTGGAAACGCCATCAACCTCGCCGGTTCTTCAGGCAGATGCACTTGCACCGGCGTCTTGTTCGCTCGATTCATCAACGTCCGATGATCGCGATGCTGAGCGTTCCTGCTCTGGCAACGACTCCGACGAAGAGCTTGAATCGTCGCTCGATTGCGCAGTCGAATCTGGTTCGCCGGAAGACTCGACATCGACTTGCATCAGGCCTTCAACGCCACCACCCTGCCTCCGCCGTCCGTCTTCGCGCCCTCTCCACTGTTCCTTGAACAAGTGCAGATGAAGGGCAACCGCTGCCGCGAAAACACTCCCCACGACTGCACCGCCGATGGCAATGACGCGCTCCGCCTCGTCACTGCAGTCAAATCCGTTCTTGACGGAACACCCAACCCCGGCAATCACGAAGGCGGGAAAGGGGAGCATCGTTCCTCCAATCGCAAGCTTCAAGCCGGCGTCAAGGCACGCCATCAGAGCACCGAGGCGAACAGCGGGCACTGCACGGTGTACACCGCCGTTCACTTGCGAGGTTGCCCTTTCGCTTTCGCTGGAGCTGACGGAATCGCTGTGAGATCGGCGGCTTGTTGTTGGTGTTGGGTTCATGGCGGTCCCTGCTTCAACCGCAGCACCCGGTCGCAGCGCTTCGCCAGCACCTCGTCATGCGTGACCATCACGAAGGCCGTGCCCTGGTTGCGCGCGAGTTCCAGCAGAGGTTGCGCTTGACCGCCCGGTTCGGAAGTCATGGATCGAGTTCCTGGCCCGCGGGCTTTTGCGGCGGCAGGTCTTGCGATGACAGTTCCACCGACGATTCGGTTGATGAGTCGAACTGTCCCGAAGAAGAGGACACCGAACCTGCCTCGCTGGCGTCATACGTCGAAGCGTCCTGCGGTTGCTGCTGACCTGAAAGTCTTCTGCCCAGCTCCATGCTCAGAAAATAGGCTCCAACGCTTACCAAGCCCGTTGTCAATGCGACACCTCCCAAGCCAACTGCCGCCCCCGCGCTGCAATTGAACTCATTGAGTACGATCCCCACCCCGCACCCCATGATCCCCAGATTCGAAATAAGGGCTGGGATGCCAACAACCACCGCAGTACCCGCCAAGCACCCGGCAAGAGATTTCAAAAAACTCTTGGCACAAGACCTGACTTCCTCTACGTCGGCGCCGACATCCTCCTGTCGTTGATCCTTTCGGCTGTCTTCTCGCTCAATGACAGTACTGCTCCTGACAGGACTGCTCCGTGATTCGCTGCTCGTGCGCATGTCAGATTCCCGTGAGCTGTGAAAGTACGGCTTCAGACGATCGCGATGCCGGGCACGCCCGCGCCGGTCGCTGTGCAGACGACTCGCTTGAATCAACGGGGTTGCTGCGCAGGTCGTCGAGCATTCCGGGTATTCGCGTGTTCATGGCCACTCCGATCTTTGAAAAGTTGTAGAGACGATGCATGTCCGAATCGAACCCGCGCATTGCAGGTTGCTGATCCGGACACCGCATGAGTGGCCAGAACGCCGATTCGGTTCCAGCACGGGCCATCTCTTCGCCAGGGCCTCGTCACCCTGTGGGCATGGGTGTGTCAGCCCCTGACAGCTGCTTGATCGGGCATTGCCGGCTGGACTGGAGCATCGGGCTCCTCGGGCAATGCAAGAACCAATTGGGCGAGATGATCCCCACCAAAGGTCAGCCCCAGATAGACACCCGTTGCGACGGCCATTGCCGTTTCCAAGCCAGCAACACCGCACACGAACGCGATAGCCAGCGCCGATACCCTCAATTGATTCAGGCTCGTCTGGATGCCACGGCCCACGAGGAATCCTCTGGCGGCTACGAGCGCCGCCCTGATCTTGCCCCGAAGATCGCACCCAGGTTCTTGCCCCTCGGGTACCGCGACGGGATTCACGGCGACGCGACCGCTTGCGACACCCGAGGCCGATGCTGATGTTCCGTTCATGTCAATTCCTTGCGCTGTGAAGACACTGCATGAGTGAACCGCCGCCTGGATTTCGTTCCGGCAGGGGCGAGGTTCTCGCGCGGCTCTCCGTCCATCGCTCCCGCGATGGCAACCCGCATCGACACCGATCGACTCAGTCGACCAGCCGCCCCTGCTTCAGCCGCAGCACCCGATCACAGCGCTTCGCCAGCGCCTCGTCGTGCGTGACCATCACGAAGGCCGTGCCCTGGTTGCGCGCGAGTTCCAGCATCAGCGCGAACACGCCATCTGCCGTCTCGCGGTCGAGGTTGCCGGTCGGCTCGTCGGCCAGCACGCAGGCCGGCTTGCCGGCCAATGCCCGCGCGATCGCGACGCGCTGGCGCTCGCCGCCCGACAGCTCCGACGGCCGGTGGTGCACACGCGCCGCCAGGCCCACCTGCGCGAGCACCGCCTCGGCCTGCTCACGCGCCTCGGGCTGCGTCAGCCGGCGAATGCGCAGCGGCATCGCGACGTTGTCGAGCGCGGTGAACTCCGGCAGCAAATGGTGGAACTGGTAGACGAAGCCGAGGTACTGGTTGCGCCAGACGCCCTGCTCCGTCGCGTTCATGTGCGAGAAATCGCGGCCCTTCAGCTGCACCGCGCCGCTGGTGGGCGCCTCGAGCCCGCCCATCAGGTGCAGCAGCGTGCTCTTGCCCGAGCCCGATGCACCCACCACCGCCACCGTCTCGCCGGCCCGCACGCTCAGCGCCACGCCCTGCAGCACGTGCACGTCGAGCCCGCCTTCGCTGAAGCGCTTGTGCAGCGCCTGCGCATCGATCACCAGTTCGCGCGAGTCACTCATAGCGCAGTGCCTCCGCCGGTTGGACGCGGCTCGCGCGCCAGCTCGGGTAGAGCGTCGCGACGAACGACAGCACCAGCGAGATCAGCGTGATCGGCACGATGTCGGCGGCCTGCGGGTCGCTCGGCATGCGGCTGATCAGGTAGATGCTCGACGGCAGGAAGCTGGTGCGCAGCAGGTGCTCGATGAACGGCACGATCACGTCGATGTTCAGCGCGATCAAGAGCCCGAAGCCGACGCCCGACAGCGTGCCGATGATGCCGGACGCCGCGCCCTGCACCATGAAGATGCCCATGATCGAGCGCGGGCTCGCGCCCAGCGTGCGCAGGATCGCGATGTCGGCCTGCTTGTCGGTGACGGTCATCACGAGGGTCGAGACGAGGTTGAAGGCGGCCACCGCGACGATCAGCGTCAGGATGATGAACATCAGGCGCTTCTCGAGCTGCACCGCCGAGAACCAGTTGCGGTTGGTGCGCGTCCAGTCGCTGACGATGAACTGCGGACCGAAGGCCTGCGACAGCTGCTCGGCGACGTCGCGCGCCTGGAACAGGTCCTTCAGGCGCAGCTGCACGCCGGTCGGGCCTTCGGTGCGGAACAGCTTGGCGGCATCGTCGACGTGGATCATCGCGAGGCCGCTGTCGTACTCGTAGTGGCCGGCGTTGAAGGTGCCGACCACCGTCATCTGCTTGAGACGCGGCACCACGCCGGCCGGCGTGACCTGCCCACCGGGCGCGACGATCGTGATCTTGTCGCCCTCGTGCACGCCGAGCGAGCGGGCCAGCTCGATGCCGAGCACGATGCCCCATTCGCCGGGCACGAGCTTGGACAGCGTCTTGTCCTTGATCTCGGCGGCGAGGTCGGTGACCGTGGCTTCATCGTCCGGCGAGATGCCGCGGATGATCGCGCCGCGCATGTCGTCGCCGCGCGCGACCAGCGCCTGCGCCGCGATGAACGGCGCCGCGCCGATCACCTGCGGGTTCTCGCGCGCCTGCTTCGCGGTGAGGTGCCAGTCGGGCAGCGCCTGGCCCTGGCCGTCCATCACCTCGACGTGGGCGACGACCGACAGCATGCGGTCGCGCACTTCCTTCTGGAAGCCGTTCATCACCGACAGCACGATGATCAGCGCCGCGACGCCGAGCGCGATGCCCAGCATCGAGACGCCGGAGATGAAGGAGATGAAGCCGTTGCGACGGCCGGTGCGGCCGGCGCGCGTGTAGCGCACGCCGATTTGTAATTCGTAGGGCCAATTCATAGGTGCGCGGATGCTACCCGGAATGCCCTCCGGATCGCACCGGTCACAGGCGCTCGATGCGGGCGAAGGCGCTGTGGTTGTGGATCGACTCGAAGTTCTCGACATCGACCGTGTAGCGCCCGATGCGCGCATCGCCATTCAAGGCCAGCGCCACATCGCGCACCAGGTCTTCGACGAACTTCGGGTTCTCGTAGGCGTGCTCGGTGACCCACTTCTCGTCAGCGCGCTTCAGCATCGGCCAGATCTCGCTCGACGCCGCGTTCTCGGCGAAGCGCACCAGCTCGCCCCACGGCACGTCCTGCAGCAGCTCGGCGCGGATCGTCACGTGCGAGCGCTGGTTGTGCGCGCCGTAGTCGGAGATCTCCTTCGAGCACGGGCACAGCGACTTCACCGGCACCAGCACCTGCGACCACACGACCGGCTGGCCGTCGCGCATCTCGGCAACCCAGCTGCCCTGGTAGTCGAGCAGGCTCTCGACACCGGACACCGGCGCGCGCTTGCGGATGAAGAACGGAAACTTCACCTCGACGCGGCCGTGCGTCGCATGCAGCTTCTCGAGCATCTCGGCGAAGCGCAGCTTCAGGCCGTCGGCATCGAGCGGTTCGTGCAGCGCATCGAGCCACGCGACGAAGCGCGACATGTGCGTGCCCTTCTGCTCGGCCGGCAGCGCCACGTCGAGCTCCCACTGGCCGATCGTCGGCTGCACGGTCTTGCCGAACTTCAGCTGCAGCGGGTAGCGCACATCCTTCACGCCGACACGCTGGATCGCCAGGTGCCGCTCGTCGCGCTCGCTCTGCGTGTCGGGAATGTGCAGCGCGTCTTTCAAATTCGTCATGTGATTCATGTCGGACTTCTATCTGTCAACGGTCGCAAGGATGACAGCATTCCGACCGCCCCATGCGCGAAAGGGCTTGACGACGCCGTTCAAACCCTTTGGCCGGCAGCCGGCCTGACGAGCGCCGGGCGCGCACCGAAGCGCTTCAGCACCGACTGCTCGATGCCCGCCGCATCCAGCCCGCAAGCCGCCAGCAGCTTGGCCGGATCGCCGTGCTCGACGAACACGTCGGGCAGGCCCAGCTGCAGCACCGGGATCTCGATCCTCGCGGCCTGCAGTGCCTCGAGCACGGCGCTGCCGGCTCCGCCTTGCAAGCAGCCCTCTTCGACCGTGACGATCGCATCGTGCGTGCGGGCCAACTCGGCCACCAGCTCGGCATCGAGCGGCTTCACGTAGCGCATGTTGGCCACGGTCGCGCCCAACGCCTCGCCGGCCGCCAGCGCCGGGTACAGCAACGTGCCGAAGGCCAGGATCGCGATGCGCTCGCCGCGGCGGCGCACCTCGCCCTTGCCCCAGGGCAGCGACGTCAGTTCCGGGTCGATCGCGACGCCGGCACCAGCGCCACGCGGGTAGCGCACCGCCACCGGGTGGTCCTGCTCGAACGCGGTGGTGAGCAGTTGGCGGCACTCGCGCTCGTCGGCCGGCGCGAGCACGCTCATGTTCGGAATGCAGCGCAGGAACGCGATGTCGTAGGCGCCCGCATGCGTCGCGCCGTCGCCGCCGACCAAGCCCGCGCGGTCGAGTGCGAACACCACCGGCAGGTTCTGGATCGCGACGTCGTGCACCAGCTGGTCGTACGCGCGCTGCAGGAAGGTGGAATAGATCGCGACCACCGGCTTCAGCCCTTCGCAGGCCAGGCCCGCGGCGAAGGTGACGGCATGCTGCTCGGCGATGCCGACGTCGTGGTAGCGCTCGGGGAAGCGCTTCTCGAACTCGACCATGCCCGAGCCCTCGCGCATCGCCGGGGTGATGCCGATCAGCCGCTTGTCCTTCTCGGCCATGTCGCACAGCCACTGGCCGAAGATCTGCGTGAAGGTCGGCGGCTTGCCGGACTTGACCTTCGGGAAGCCCTCGGCCGGATCGAACTTGCCCGAGGCCGCGTGGTACTTGACCGGATCGGCCTCGGCCAGCTTGTAGCCGTAGCCCTTCTTCGTGACGACGTGCAGGAACTGCGGGCCCGGCCGGTCGCGCAGGTTCTCGAGCGTGGGGATCAGCGAATCGAGGTCGTGGCCGTCGATCGGGCCGACGTAGGTGAAGCCGAACTCCTCGAAGATCGTGCCGGGCACGACCATGCCCTTCGCATGCTCCTCGAAGCGGCGTGCCAGCTCGAACAGCGGCGGCGCGTTCTTCAGCACCGATTTCGCACCCTCGCGCGCGGCGGCGTAGAACTTGCCGCTCATCAGCCGCGCCAGGTACTTGTTCAGAGCCCCGACCGGCGGCGAGATCGACATGTCGTTGTCGTTCAGCACCACCAGCATGTTGGCCTGCGAGACGCCGGCGTTGTTCAGCGCCTCGAAGGCCATGCCGGCGGTCATCGCGCCGTCGCCGATGATCGCGACCGAGCGGCGCTCCTCGCCCTTCAGCTTGGCGGCCACCGCCATGCCGAGCGCGGCCGAGATCGAGGTCGACGAGTGCGCGGTGCCGAAGGTGTCGTACTCGCTCTCGTCGCGCCGCGGAAAGCCCGACAGCCCACCCGCCTGGCGCAGCGTGGCCATGCGCTCGCGCCGGCCGGTGACGATCTTGTGCGGGTAGGTCTGGTGGCCGACGTCCCACACCAGCCGGTCGTGCGGCGTGTTGAAGACATGGTGCAGCGCGACGGTGAGCTCCACCGTGCCGAGGTTGGACGACAGGTGCCCGCCGGTCTCGGCGACGCTGTGCAGCAGGAAGTCGCGCAGCTCGCTCGACAGCTGCTGGAGCTCGACGCGCGACAGCCGGCGAATGTCGGCCGGGCTCTGGATGGTGTGCAGCAGGGTGTGGTTCATCGGCGGCTCAGGAATCACGTTCGACCACTTTGTCGGCCAGCATGTCCAGCAGGCGGGTGCTCGGGAGGCCGCTGCGCACCAGCGCCGCATGGGCCTGGTCGCGCAGCTGCGCGGCATGCCGGCGCGCGGGCTCCAGGCCCAGCACGCTGACGTAGGTCGGCTTGTTGTTGTCCATGTCCTTGCCGGCGGTCTTGCCGAGGGTTTCGGAAGCCTGCGTCACGTCGAGGATGTCGTCGACCACCTGGAACGCCAGGCCCAGGGCGTCACCATACTCCGCCAGGGCCTGCCAGGCCACCGGATTCGTGCGGCCGCAGGCCGCCCCCATCAGCACGCTGGCCTGCAGCAGGGCGCCGGTCTTGCGGTGGTGCATGTCGCGCAGCGTGCGCTCGTCGAGGGTGGCGCCGATGCTGGCCAGGTCGATCGCCTGGCCGCCGGCCATGCCGGCATGGCCGGCCGAGCGCGCCAGCAGCGAGCACAAGCGGGCCTGCAGCGCCGGCTCGACGCCCTCGTCGGGCGTCAGCACCTCGAAGGCCAGCGCCTGCATCGCGTCGCCGGCCAGCATCGCCTGCGCCTCGCCGTATTGCACGTGCACCGTCGGCTTGCCGCGACGCAGCACGTCGTTGTCCATGCAGGGCATGTCGTCGTGGATCAGCGAGTAGGCGTGGATCAGTTCCACCGCGCAGGCGGCCCGCAGCGCTGCTTCGCATTGGCCGTCGACCGCCCGGGCCGCGGCGAGCACTAGCAGCGGGCGCAGCCGCTTGCCGCCGTCGAGCACGCCGTAGCGCATGGTCTGGCCGAGGCCGGCCGGTGCCTCGACCGGCACCCAGCGCGACAGCGCGGCTTCGACCGATTCCAGCTCGGTGCGTGCCCATTCATCGAATTCGATCAAACTCATCCCCCGGACCACGGCTTCAGTTGGCCATCTTCGAGCACCTGCACCTGCCGCTCGACGGCGCTCAGGCGCTCGCGGCAGTAATTGAGCAGATCTGCACCCCTCTTGTAGCTTTCAAGCAGCTTCTCCAGCGGAAGCTGCCCACCCTCCATCGCGATGACCAAGCGCTCCAGCTCGGACAGGGCGTCTTCATAGCTGGCGGGCGCATCGGTCTGCGCGGGGGTGGAAGAGGTCTTCGGCATGTCGTGACACAAAAACAAGCATTGTAGTCAGCGACCATCCCGCGATCCACGACCCGGCGGCGGCTTCATCACTTCATCCCCCCAAAGAGGGACGAGCTGCGGCGCCGCAGCTACAATCCCGCCCTCGCTGGTTCCAACGCGCCGTGCGCAGCGAGACCTCCCACCCCCGGCAGCGCCCCGTGGTGGCACGTTCACATCGGTTATAGGAGACCCTCGGGATCATGTCCGACCTGAGCCTCGCACTTCCTGCTCTCGAGCGCCAAAACACCCAACTCCCCGTTTCCGCGTACTTCGACGACGACCTCCATCGCCGCGAGATGGAGCTCATCTTCCAGCATGGGCCCCGCTACCTGGGGCACGAACTCGCGGTTCCCGACATCGGTGACCACTACGCCCTGCCCCAGGAGGGTGAGGGCCGCGCGCTGGTGCGCACCGCGCAGGGGATCGAGCTGATCTCCAACGTCTGCCGGCATCGCCAGGCGGTGATGCTGCGCGGGCGCGGCAACACCGGCAGCCACATCGTGTGCCCGCTGCACCGTTGGACCTACGACCTGAAGGGGCAGCTGATCGGCGCGCCACACTTCCCGGCCGACCCCTGCCTGCACCTGAACCGCTACAAGACGCAGACCTGGAACGGCATGGTCTTCGAGGCCAACGGCCGCGACGTGGCCGCTGACCTGGCCAGCCTCGGCCCGCGCGCCGACCTGGACTTCAGCGGCTACGTGCTCGACCGCGTGCACATGCACGAGTGCGACTACAACTGGAAGACCTTCATCGAGGTCTACCTGGAGGACTACCACGTCGGCCCGTTCCACCCGGGGCTGAGCCAGTTCGTCAGCTGCGACGACCTGGCCTGGGAGTTCGGCCGCCACCATTCGGTGCAGACGGTCGGCCCGAAGAACGCGCTCGCGAAGGCGGGCTCCGACACCTACCGCAAGTGGCACGACGCGGTGCTGGCGTTTCGCAGCGGCCGCTTCGACAACCCGGTGCCGGCGCACGGCGCGATCTGGCTCACCTACTACCCGAACGTGATGGTCGAGTGGTACCCGCACGTGCTGGTGGTGTCGACGCTGTACCCGAAGGGGCCGCAGAAGACGCTGAACGTCGTCGAGTTCTTCTACCCGGAAGAGATCGCGGCCTTCGAGCGCGAGTTCGTCGACGCGAACCAGGCGGCCTACCTCGAGACCTGCGTCGAGGACGACGAGATCGCGCTGCGCATGGACGCCGGCCGGCGCGCACTGCACGAGCGCGGCGACAACGAGGTCGGCCCGTACCAGACGCCGATGGAAGACGGCATGGAGGAATTCCATGCGTGGTACCGCAAGGCGATGAAGCTTGCCGTGTGACGGGGCATCGCGCGCCGGGTGAGAATCGCCCGATGCGCTCCGCCCCCGTCCTGATGATCCTCGCGTCGCTCCTGTTCGCCAGCATGGGGGTCTGCGTGAAGCTCGCGTCCGCCTACTACCCTGCCGGCGAGATCGTCTTCTACCGCGGCCTGACCGGCACGCTGCTGCTGGCGGCGCTGACGCGCTGGCGCGGCGGCACCTTGCGCACCAACGTGCCATCGATGCACTTCTGGCGCAGCCTGACCGGCGTGTCGGCGCTGTGCCTGTGGTTCTACTCGATCGGCAACCTGCCGCTGGCGACGTCGATGACGCTGAACTACATGTCGTCGGTATGGATGACGCTGTTCCTGATCGGCGGCGCCGCGGTGCTGGGCACTGCCCGCGTCGACGGCCGGCTGATCGCGACGGTGCTGTGCGGCTTCATCGGCGTCGGGCTGATCCTGCGGCCGACGATCGCCGAGAACCAGCTGTGGCACGGCCTGATCGGGCTGCTGTCGGGCGTGGTCTCGGCCACCGCCTACCTGCAGGTCTCGGCCCTCGGCAAGGCGGGCGAGCCGGAATCGCGCATCGTCTTCTACTTCTCGCTCGGCGGCGTGCTGGCCGGCGCACTCAGCATGCTGTGGAACGGCGTGCATGCGCACACCTGGACCGGCGCGGCACTGCTGCTGGCCGTCGGCCTGCTGGCGACCACCGCGCAACTGCTGATGACCCGGGCCTACAGCACCGGCAAGACGCTGGTCAACGCGAGCCTGCAGTACCTGGGCATCGCATTCTCGTTCGCGTACGGCGTGCTGATCTTCAGCGATCCGGTCACCTGGATGGCGCTGGCCGGCATGGTGCTGATCGTCGGGGCCGGGCTCGCCGCGCTGCGACTGCGCCAGGAGTCTCCGCCGCAGCGCGACATTTCCGTCCTGCCCGAAAGCTGAAAGGCCTCCCGATGATCCGACCGCCGCTGATCTCTGCCGCTGAACTGCAACAGGCGCTGAGACAAACCCAGCCGCCGCTGGTGCTCGACTGCAGCTTCGACCTCGCCGATGCCACCGCCGGCGAGCGCAGCTTCCGCGAGGGCCACCTCCCTGGCGCGCTGTACGTGAACCTGAACGAGGACCTGTCGGGCCCGAAGACCGGCCGCAACGGCCGCCACCCGCTCGCCGATCGCGCCGACTACGCGCGCTGGATGGGCGACATCGGCATCGTGCCGGGGCGCGAGGTCGTCGTGTACGACCGGCAGGCCGCGATGTATGCGGTGCGCGCCTGGTGGGTGCTGCTGTGGATGGGCCACCCGGCAGTGCGCGTGCTGGATGGCGGGCTCGCTGCCTGGCAGGCGGCCGGCGGGGCGTTGTCGCAGGAGACTGCGCAACCGGTGCCGGCGGCACCCTACCCCGATGCCGCGCCGCAGCGGCCGACGATCGACGCCGGCCGGCTTCAGCAGCGCCTGGGCGAGGTGCTGGTGCTGGATGCCCGCGCGCCGGAACGCTACCGCGGCGAGGTCGAGCCGATCGATGCGGTGGCCGGCCACATTCCCGGCGCGAAGAACCGCTTCTTCAAGGACAACCTGCAGCCGGACGGCCGCTTCAAGCCAGCCGACCAGTTGCGCGCCGAGTTCCTCGCCGCGCTGGAAGGCCGTGCGCCGGAATCGGTGGTGAACCAGTGCGGCTCGGGCGTCACCGCCTGCCACAACCTGCTGGCGATGGAAATCGCCGGGCTGGGCGGGGCCGCGCTGTACCCGGGTTCGTGGAGCGAATGGTCATCCGACAGCGCTCGTCCGACGGAGAAATCTCCTCGTCTCTGACGCGGGATAGCGGCCACCGCGGGCGCCTTCTGGGGAACACTGGACTTCCGGGTGAAGTCCATCCTGTTCCCACTTTCAGGAGGTGACCATGTTCCACCGCATCCTGGTTCCGACCGACGGTTCGGACATCACGAAGAAGGCGACCGACACGGCCATCGCGCTGGCCAAGTCGGTCAACGCGCGGGTCTACACGCTGAGTGTCAAGGAGCCGTTCCCGTACAGCGCGATCTCGGAGATGCAGCCGACGCCGCCGCAGGAGTTCTTCGACGCGCAGGAGCGCATCGCATCGACCCGCGTGAAGGCGGTGCGCGACGACTGCGTCGCGCTAGGCGTGCCCTGCGAGGCGCACACGCTGGAGGCGCTGCACCCCTGGGAGGCGATCATCGACCACGCCCGCCGCCAGGAGTGCGACCTGATCGTGATGGCCTCGCACGGCCGGCGCGGCGTCAGCGCGCTGCTGCTGGGCAGCGAGACGCAGAAGGTGCTGACGCACAGCAAGGTGCCGGTGCTGGTCGTTCGGTAGCCATCAGTGATGGTGCGCGTGGCTGGCGACGAAGATCACGATCGCCAGCCCGACGCCCAGCCACGCCAGCTGGGCCGCGGTGTCCTTCGCCGACAACCGGTGCTGCAACTGCGGGATCAGGTCGGCCACCGCCACGTAGATGAAGCTGCTCGACGCGACCACCAGCAGGTACGGGAACAGCGCTTCCCACGGCCCGACCACCACGTAGCCGACCACGCCGCCGACCACCGCGGCCATGCCCGACATCGCGTTGTAGAGCAGTGCCTTGCGGCGTGACAGCCCGGCGTTCAGCAGCACGATGTAGTCGCCCACCTCCTGCGGAATCTCGTGCGCGATGATCGCGAGCGCGGTGAACATGCCCAGCCGCGTGTCGGTCAGGAAGGCCGCCGCGATGATGATGCCGTCGCAGAAGTTGTGGATGCTGTCGCCCAGCAGCACGGTCCAGCCACCGCGGCCGGCCTGGTGCTTGTCGAAGCCGTGGTGGTGGTGGTGCTCGTCGCCTTCATGGTGATGGCCGTGGCGGTACAGCTCGGCCTTCTCGAGCAGGAAGAAGAACAGCAGCCCGGCCAGCAGCGTCATGAACAGGCTCTGCGGGCTGGCCTTGCTCTCGAACGCCTCCGGCAGGATGTTCAGCAGCGCAGTGCCCAGCAGCACGCCGGCCGACAGGCTGACCAGGTGGTGCACGATGCGGCCCAGCACGTTGATCGTCAGGCTCGCGGCCAGCAGCACCGACAGCAGCCCGCCGGCAAAGGTCGCGAGCACGATGTAGAGAAGGGTCATGGGACTCGATCAAACAAAAGCCGCGCGATGTGCGCGGCTCGGGCAAAAGCAGACAAGGCTGTTCAGGCGACGCCGTGCGCCTTGAACCAGTCGAGGCACCGCCGCCAGCCGTCCTGGGCCGCCTCGGGCCGATAGCTCGGCCGGTAGTCGGCATGGAACGCATGCGGCGCGTCGGGATAGATCACGATTTCGGAAGCCTTGGCTGCAGCACCCCCCACGGCCAAGGCTGATTTCATCTTATCAACCGTGTCAAGCGGGATGCTGGTGTCGGCCCCGCCGTAGAGGCCGAGCACCGGGCCGTGCAGTTGGCCGGCGATGTCGACCGGGCGGCGCGGCTGCAACTCGGTGGCCGGCGTCGCCAGCTTGCCGTACCAGGCCACGCCGGCCTTCACCGCGGCGTTGTGCGCGTCGAAGAGCCAGGTGATGCGCCCGCCCCAGCAGAAGCCGGTCACGCCCAGCCGCGACACGTCGCCGCCTTGCGTCGCGGCCCAGCTGACGGTCGCATCGAGGTCGTTCAGCACCTGCGCGTCGGGCACCTGGCTGATCAGCTCGGAGTGCAGCAGGGCCACGTCGGTGTAGGCCTTCGCATCGCCCTGGCGCACGAACAGCTCGGGCGCGATCGCGAGGTAGCCCTGCTTCGCGAAACGCCGCGCCACGTCGGCGATGTGCTCGTGCACGCCGAAGATCTCGCTGATGACGACGATCACCGGCAGCCCGGTGCCGCCGGCCGGCATCGCACGGTAGGCGGGCATCTCGAACCCGCCGACCGGGATCGTGACCGGCCCGGCGGCCAGCCCGTGGGCATCGGTGACGATGGCATGGGCGGTGATCGGCTGCACCGATGCGGCATAGCCCTGGCCTGCGGTGACGAGCATGGCGATCCCCCTGATGCGTGTGAGTTGGCCCGTGTGGGTGGGCGCGATTCTATTTTCTCGATGCAGCCCCTGGCCGCGACGAGGTCTGCCGGCAAACCAAGTGAGAATCGCCCGCATGACCAGCCGATTCCCCGACCACCTTGCGGCCATCGACATGGGCTCCAACAGCTTCCGCCTGGAGATCGGCGAACTGAGCCCCGGCCGCTACAAGCGCATCGATTACCTGAAGGAGACCGTGCGCCTGGGCGCCGGCCTCGACAAGTCGGGCCTGTTGACCGAAGACGCGATGCTGCGCGGCCTGACCTGCCTGGGCCGCTTCGCGCAGCGCCTGCGCGGCTACGAAGCGGGCCAGGTGCGCGCCGTCGCGACGCAGACGCTGCGCGAGGCGCGCAACCGCGACGCCTTCCTGCTGCGCGCCCAAGAGGTGCTCGGCCAGCAGATCGAGGTGATCTCGGGCCGCGAGGAAGCGCGGCTGATCTATGCCGGCGTCGCGCGGCTGCAGCCGTCGGAAGACCCCCGGCTGGTGATCGACATCGGCGGGCGCTCGACCGAGATGATCCTCGGGCAAGGCCGCACGCCGCTGCGCGCCGAGTCGTTCCAGGTCGGCAGCGTCAGCCTGTCGATGCGCTACTTCGCCGACGGGCGCTTCACCGAGGCCGCGTTCCGCGCCGCGCAGGTGGCCGCCGGGGCCGAGCTCGAAGAAGCGCTGGCGCCGTTCGCGCCGCAGCACTGGCGCGAGGCGCTGGGCTCGTCGGGCACGGCCGGTGCGGTGTCGCAGCTGCTGCAGGCGAGCGGCATCACCGACGGCGCGATCACGCCCGACGGGCTGCGCTGGTGCATCGAGCAGTGCCTGAAGGCCGGCCGCATCGACAAGCTGAGCCTGCCCGGGCTGAAGGAAGACCGCCGCGCGGTGATCGCCGGCGGCCTCGCGATCCTGTACACGCTCGCCACGCACTTCGGCATCCAGCTGCTGCAGCCGGCGCGCGGGGCGTTGCGCCAGGGCGTGATCTTCGACCTCGACGAGCGGCTGCATGCCGAATCGCGCGACCGCGAAGGCCACGACGGGCACGACATGCGCGATGCCTCGGTGGTCGAGATGCAGCGGCGCTTCGAGGTCGACAGCACGCAGGCCTGGCGGGTGGCGGGCGTGGCCGATGCGTTGCACGCCAGCGCGGCGCCGCAGCGCAGCCCGATCCAGGCGCGCGAGCTGCGCTGGGCCTGTGCGCTGCACGAGATGGGCATGATGATCTCGCACCACGACCACCACCGGCACAGCGCCTACGTGCTGGGCAATGTCGACGCGGCGGGGTTTTCGCAATCGCAGCAGCGCCGGCTCGCCGAGCTGGTGCTGGCGCAGCGCGGCGGGCTGCGCAAGGTGGAGCCGCAGCTCGCGAACGCGGATTTCGCGGCCCAGGTGATGTGCCTGCGGCTCGCGATCATCAAGTGCCATGCGCGCGGGCCGGTCGATGCGACGGCGTTGCAGCTGCAGCTGGCCGGCCGGCAGGCGACGCTCGGCTTCACCGAGGCCTGGGCGCAGACCCATCCGCGCACGATGTTCCTGCTGAACGAGGAGGTCGAGGCGTGGCAGAAGAGCAACCTGTTGAAGCTGGCGCTGAAGCCGAGGTGATGTGTTCTGCGCCGAGAATCGTCGCCAGATTGCGCAGTGAACCTGGAGTACGGCCGTGATCAAGACGATCAAGATAAACGGATTCAAGTCCATTCATGACCTCGGCGACAGCGGTCTCGAACTGGGGACTGTCAACTGCTTCATCGGTGCGAACGGGGTCGGCAAGAGCAACATCCTGGAGGCCATTGGCGTCCTCGGCGCAGCAGCGAACGGGATGGTGGATGACGAGGCCCTGTTGCGACGGGGGGTGCGCGCCGGACTGCCGCGTCTCTACAAGAGCTCGTTCCGAGGCACGCCGGCGCAGCCGCACATCGGCATCGAAGCCGTATCAGTCCAGGGTGCGACGTACCGCGTTTCGCTGCTGAATCCGCTGGAGTCTCCCGAACCCGCCTGGACGTTCAAGACCGAGCGACTGGAACAGGGCGGAGAAGCCATCGTCTCCGATGGCGTTCGCAACAAGCGCAACCTCAATCCCAAATCCGGGTTGGCGGCGCTTCGCATGGTGGATCTGGAGCCTGGCAGCGCCGCAGCTGACCTGCTTGCCGAGCTTCAGCAATACGCCATTTACTGCCCGAATACGCCAACGCTGCGAGGGATGGTGCCCGATCAACAGACCCGCGAGCCGGTCGGTCTGTCGGGTGGCCGCCTCGCGGAAGCCATCGACGATCTGAGGCATTCGGCATTGGCAGACGAATCGGGGCTGTTGGACGATCTGTTGGGCATGCTGGACTGGGCTTCCGACGTGAGCACCACGCGCAGCACGCAAACATTGCTGTCGCCTTCGGTTCCACGCGCACAGACGGTGCTGAAGTTCACTGACCGCTACATGGCCGCCAGCCGCAACGAGCTGACAGCCTACGACGCCAGCGAAGGGGCGCTGTATGTCTTGTATTGCGCCGCGTTGTGTCTGGCAGAACGGGGGCCGTCGGTGCTCGCCATCGACAACCTGGATCAGGCGCTGAACCCGCGACTCGTCAAGGCCCTGGTCCAGAGACTGCATGGCTGGCTGACTCAGCGAGGATCGCCGCCCCGGCAGCTCTTGTTCACCGCGCACAATCCTGCTGTGCTGGACGGCCTGGATCTCTCCAACGATGCTGTCCGCCTGTTCGCGGTGGGCCGCAACAACTTGGGGCATACCAGCGTGCATCGCATCGAGATGACGCCCGAGCTGGCCGCCCTGAACCAGCAATACCCGCTGTCACGCCTGTGGCCGATGGGGCACCTCGGGGCGGTGCCGGATGTCTGACCTGCGCATCGCGTTGGTGGCGGAAGGCTCGCTGACCGAGAGAGAAATCCTGAAGGCCGCACTGCAGGCCGTGCTGTCCCCTCGCACCTTCGAGCTGGTGCAACTGCAGCCTGAATCGACCCTGCCCAGGCTGGGTGGTGGATGGGGTGGTGTGCTGAAGTGGTGCAAGGACGTGGCGACTCGACACGCCGGCCCGCTGAACACTGATCCGACGTTGAAGAGTTTCGATGCAGTGGTGTTGCACCTGGACGCCGATGTCGCCGGTTTTTCATATGCCGATATCGCGATGGCACCGGCCGACATCTGGAAGCCACTGCCTTGCGACAACCCCTGCCCGCCCACGGCCGCCGCTGCGAGCGCGCTGCATGCCGTGCTGTTGAGCTGGCTCCATCCTGCGCAGCCCGGGCCGACCGGCATCGTGTGCCTGCCCGCGATGAGCACCGATGCGTGGGTTGCCGCAGCGACCCTGCCGGCTGACCATGCGTTGCTGGAAGCACTCGAGTGTCGAGTGGACATCGGGCCACGCCTTCGGCAATTGCCACTCGCGTACCGCTTCCGGAAATCGCGGCCGGATGTGCTGCTTGCGGCCCCCCGGGTCACGGCGAATTGGGCCCAGGTCGCGGAGCGCTGCTCGCGGGCGAGGCAGTTTGCCAACGACACGCTCGCTGTCTTTGGTGTTCATTGATCACCCGAACCGCCCCTGTAGGAACCACCCCTCCCCCTCCGACTGCGCCGACAGCGGCAGCCGCGCGCGGTAGATCCACACCAGCGCGCCATCGGGCAGCTGCGCGATGAAATAGTCGCGCTCGACCGCGTCGCCATCCCACCAGCCGGCTTCGATGCGCTCCGGCCCGGCCAGCAGTTGCAGCAGGTGGCCGTCGAACATCGGCTGCGACTGCTTCTGCGGCAAGGGCATCGCCTGCGGCAGCAGCCACACCGGCCGCACCAGCGCGCCTTGCTGCAGCAACTCGGCACGGCGCAGCGGCGGCGCGGCCCCGCCACGCGGCACCAGGCCGTCGAGTTGCGCCGCGCACACCCGGCTGCCGCGCTCGGGCCGATGGTCCTGCACCGGCAGCACGCGCTGCACCCGCTCACGGCCGAGCCGGGCCTGCAGCCGCTCGAGCAGGCGCGTGAGCCCCTCGCGCTCGCTGCGCGGCGTCGGGAACAGCTCGGCATTCGGCGGCGGCTGGCGCGCGATGTCGCTGGCGCGCAGCACGAGCTCCAGCGTCGGCGCCGGCAAGGCCAGCTGCGACAGCCGCTCGCGCAGCAGCGCCATCAAGTGCTTCAGGTCGCGCGACGGCTCGGCCAGCGCGATCTCCAGCGTGGTGTGCAAGGGTGTCTTGTCATCGCGCCGCCAGCGCGGCTCGTGCTTCATCAGCAGGCTGAAGCGGCGCACGAAGGCATGCTGCGCCGACAACCACGCCACCAGCCGCGCCAGCAGCACCTCCACGCCGTGCAGCACCTGCTCGGTGGTGTCGGCCCGCGCGAACAGCTCCAGCGCACTGTCGAAGCTCGCCGGCAGCTCGATCGACACGCGCGGGTCGGGGCGCCGGCCGAGCGCGCCATCCAGCTCGACCAGCAAGGCCTCGCCGAAGCGCCGCGTCAGTCCGGCACGCGGCAGGCTGCGCAGGTCGCCCAGCGTGTTCAGGCCCATGCCCTGCAGCGCCTCCCAGTGCTCGCGGCCCGGGCCGAGCAGCCAGACCGGCGCGGCATCGAGCGCGCGCTGCAGCGCGGCGGCATCGGCGCAATGCAGGCCGTCGACGCTGCGCGACAACAGCGCCGAGCCCTGCGCCGTCGGTGTGCTGACGCAGTGCAGCGCGTGGCCGAGCGGCCGCAGCGCCTCGCGCAGCCGCTGCAGCAGCGCTTCGAGCCCGCCGAAATAACGCAGGCTGGATTCGACCTCGAGCAGCACGCCCTGCGGCAGCGTGAAGCTGACCGCCGGCGTGAACGCCAGCGCCGCATGCGCGACGCTGACCAGCGCCTGGCGGTCGCGCAGCGCATCGGCTTGGCCGATCAGCAACTGCGGCGCGAGCGCCAGCGCGGTCGCGCGCTTCAGCCCCGGCTTGACGCCCAGCGCCTGCGCGTTCGCATTGGCATGGACGATGCGATGCGCCTCGACCAGCGCGACGGCCGGCTCATCACTGCCGCCGCCCGCCGGGAGCGTCGCCAGGAAGGATTCCAGCGGCAGCAACGGCAGGTGAAGACCGATCCAGAGCATCGCGTGCCCATGCGCACATCAGGCGAGGTTGACGAAGGTCGCGGCGCGCAGCAGCGGCACCGCGGCTGCGCCCTGCCCCGACAGCACCGTCTGCGCCGCCAGCTCGCGGGCCTTGCGCGTGGCGCTGGCCGACAGCACCGGCGGCAGCTCGAGCAGCAGCGCCTGGGCGAGCGGCGGGCCGCGGCGCTTCAGCACGCGCACGCTGAGGCAATCGGCCCCGCCGGCCTGCAACGCCAGGCGCAACGGCGCGGGGCTCGCCTGCTGCTGCACCGCCATCTCGCGCAACACGAAGGCCGGGCCGTCGTGCGCATGGGCGGCCACCTGCAGCCGGCGCAGCCGCTCGGCGCGCAGGCGCGGTGGCAACCACGCCAGCACCGCGCCGACATGTCCGCTGTGCAGCGCCTGCTCCAGCGCCCACAAGCGCGCGTCCACGCCCGCCTCGTGCGGCCGGCCGTCGACGCCGGGAATGCCCTGCGTGCCGGTGTCGATCACCAGCAGCTGCTCGGCATCCAGCCCCATCTGCATCAGCGCCCAGGCCGACAGCGCGGCCGGTGGATCGAACAGCATCACCAGCCGGCCGGCCCGCTGCGTCGCGGCGAGGCTGGGAGCGAGCAGGCGAATCTCGCCGAGGCCGGGGTGCGGCAGCAGCAACTCGCTGAGCGCGCGGCGCGGCCAGCCCCCGCCCGGCAGTTGCGCATCGAGCGCCGCGAAGCCGCTGGGCAGTGCGCGTTCGGCGCTGCGCCCCATCTGGTTGCCACGCCACACGCTGGTGTGCAGCCGCTCGGGCAGCGGCGCACGAGCGTGAGGGGCGAAGTGGGTGATAGCGGAAGGCATGTGAACTACTGTATGCACATCCAGTATATCGATCCCCTTGAAAACGGGGCCATGGCGTTACAAGTCTGTATGAATAAGCCTTTGGCACATTGATGATTGCTTTTGGCAATCAATTCCGGCAGCATGCCGGTCATGCCTGACGCCCTTGCCTCTTCCGATCCGAACGACCGCGTGGCCGCGGTACGCGCCTTCAACCGCTTCTACACACGCCGCATCGGCGTGCTGCGCGAAGGCCTGGTGGACAGCGGCTTCACGCTGACCGAATCGCGGCTGCTGTGGGAGTTCGCGCACCAGGCGCAGCCGACGGCCGGCGAGCTCGCGCGCTCGCTGGAGCTCGACCCCGGCTACCTGAGCCGGCTGCTGCGCGGCCTGCGCGAGCGCGGGTTGATCGAGGCGAGGCCGTCGGCCAGCGATGCGCGGCAGTCGCACCTGTCGCTCACGGCAGCCGGCCGGGCCGCCTTCGCGCCGCTCGACAGCGGCTCGCAGCAGCAGGTGCAGGCGCTGCTCGCGGCGCTCGACGAGCCGTCGCAGCAGCAGTTGCTGCAGGCGATGGGCACGCTGCAGCGCCTGCTCGACGACGACCCGGCACGCCGCACGCGCCAGCCTTACCTGCTGCGGGCGCACCGCCCGGGCGACATCGGCTGGGTGATCGCGCGCCACGGCGCGCTGTATGCGCAGGAGTACCGCTGGGACATCGGCTTCGAGGCGCTGGTCGCGCGCATCGCCGCCGCCTTCATCGAGCGCTTCGAGCCGGAGCGCGAGGCCTGCTGGATCGCCGAGCGCGATGGTGCGAACGTCGGCTGCGTCTTCCTCGTGCAGGCGCGCGACGAATCGACGCAGGCGGTGCAGGAAGGCGTGGCCCAGTTGCGCATGCTGCTGGTCGAGCCGTCGGCCCGCGGGCTCGGCCTGGGCCGCCGGCTGGTCGAAGAGTGTGAGCGCTTCGCGCGCCACGCCGGCTACCGCCGCATCACGCTGTGGACCAACGGCAACCTGAGTGCCGCGCGCGGCATCTATGCAGCCGCGGGCTACCGGCTCGTCGCGAGCGAACCGCACCACAGTTTCGGGCACGATCTGGTCGGAGAAACCTGGATCCTCGATCTGACATGACCTGCCCCTGCGGCCTGCCCGTTCCCTATGCCGACTGCTGCGGCCGCTACCACGCCGGACCGCTGCACCTGCAAGCGCCCGATGCCGAGGCCTTGATGCGCTCGCGCTACAGCGCCTTCGTCAACGGATTGCCGGATTACCTGCTGGCGACCTGGCATGCGAGCACGCGGCCCGCCACGCTGGAGCCCGATCCGCCGGGCCTGCGCTGGCTCGGGCTGGACGTGCGCCGGCATGCTTCACAGGATGCCGATCACGCGACCGTGGAGTTCGTCGCGCGCAGCAAGCTCGGCGGCCGCGCGCAGCGATTGCACGAGACAAGCCGCTTCGTGCGCGAAGAAGGCCGCTGGTTCTACCTCGACGGCGAGTTCTGATCAGGCGAACTCTTGGCGCACGCTGGCCGACATCAGCCGGCGGATGATCCACCCGAGCATCCCGCAGGCCCCGAGCGTCACCAGCACCGCCATCACGCGCGCCGCGGTCACGAAACCGCCGAACACGCCGAGCGCCCGCGGCGGCAGCATCGCGGTGCTCAGCGTGCTGTCGACCACCGACTGCATCACCTCCTGCTGCAGCCACACGCCCAGCAGGTTCGCGACGATCGTCAGCAGCAGCAGCGCGATGAAGGTGCGGCGCGCCCAGTTCAGGCGCAGCAGCAGCCCGACCGCCGACACCAGCGTGGCCAGCGACATCACCAGCCCCGCATTCACCACCCACGGCAGGTAGGCAATCAGCAGTCCGAACAGGCCGCTGACCTGCAGGCCCTCTCTGCGAAACCCACCCGACACCAGCATCGCGTTCTGCAGCAGCGCCGAGGCACAGGCCAGCGCGCCGAGCAGGATGAACACCCACGCGGTCGCGGTGACGAAAATGGAACGGGCTCCGACGGTGATGGTGGTGGGCATGGCGCTTCCTCGACAGCTCCGATTGTCCGGAGCACGGGCGGCCTTGTCATGCGCTGCAACACGCGGCCCCCCAAGATCGAGGGGACGGTAACGCGCCATCTGTGCACATGGCGCCACAAGGTGTCAGTCGATGTATCCACCGGTGTGCGGACCGGGCCGGTGCATCAACCGAAGCGCAGCGCGTACACCGGCGGCAGCTGGGCCGGCAGCGCCGTCCAGTGGTCCCCGCCGTCGTCGCTGCTCCACACATGGCCGGTCGTGCTGCCCATCAGCAGGCTGCGGCCGTCCGGCGACACGTCGAGCCCGTGTCGGTACAGCAGGTCGTAGCAATGCTGCTGCGGCAGGCCGCTGCGCAGCGTCTCGAAGCTCGCGCCGCCGTCGCGCGTGCGATTGACCACCAGCGCCCCGCCGACCGGCACGCGTTGCTGGTCGGCGACGCCCGGCACGAACCAGGCCGTCTGCGCGTCGCCGGGGTGCACCGCGACCGCGAAGCCGAAGTCGGACAGCGGCGCGTTCGTCACCTGCTGCCATGAGGCCGACGCATCGGTCGAGCGCCAGATGCCGTTGTGGTGCTGGGTCCACAGCACGTCCGGCTGCGCAGCGCAGCGCACGATGCGGTGCGGGTCCTGCGTGTTCGGCGAACCGGCCTGCTCCGGCGGCATGTAGGCGGCGCGCATGCCGTCGGCCTGCAGCAGCCAGTTCGCGCCGTCGTCGTGCGTGACCCAGGCGCCACCGCAGCTGATGCCGAGCACCAGGTCGCCGGCGCGCGTGGGATGCGGGCAGATCGAATGGATGCCGGGCACGTCGTAGCCGCCGCCGAACCATTCGGCGCGCTCCGGCCGCTGCCACAGCGAATCGACCAGCTGCCACGACGCGCCGCCATCACCGCTGCGGAACAGCCCGCCCGGCAGCGTGCCGAGCCACAGCGTGCCGTGGTCGCGCTCCAGCGACCACACCTGGACCACCTTCCACGGCACGCCGGTCGCGTCGGCCGGCTGCACCGGGAAGGCCGGCGCCGCGACCTCGTGCCAGCTGACGCCCTGGTCGTCGGACGCATGCAGCTTGACGCCGAAGTGGCCCAGGTTCAGCGCCGCCAGCAGGCGGCCGTCGGCGCCGGGCGGCAGCAGCATCGACACCGGCTCGCCGAGGAAGCTCGTGCGGGCGATGTCCCACGCGCCGCCGCGGCCACGCTGCAATTCGAAGAGGCCCTTGCGGGTCGCGACCCAGGCACGGTCTGACATCGGCAACTCCTTGGAATTCAACCGCCGGACAGGGCCTGCATCACGTGGACCCGGCTGTCCGGCCGCAGCGGGTCGGCCAGCGCGGCGCGGTCTGCGCTGCGCACGCCGTCGACGAAGGCCACCACGTTCGGCCGCAGGTGGCCCTGCTCGTCGAGCACGTAGCCGCGCAGCCGCGGGTGCGCGGCGAACACCGCGTCGAGCGCAGCGCGCAGATTGGCGGCGTCGACATCGAGCTCGGGCGTCTCGATGAAGCGGCGCAACTGCTGCGTGAACACGACGTGGGCCATGGGGCACGATGATGCCCGCCGCGGCCAGCCGCGACAATCCACCGGATGAATTACGGACCCTTCTACGCCGCCCTCGCCTTCGCACTGTGGGGCATCTTCCCGCTGTTCTTCCGCCGGCTGGCCATGCTGCCGGCCGGCGAGGTGCTGGCGCACCGCATCGTCTGGTCACTGGTCTTCGTGCTGATCGTGCTGGGCGTGCGCCGCCAGTGGGGCTGGCTGCGGCCGCTGCTGCGCCAGCCGCGCGTGCTGGGCGCGTTCGCCGCCAGTGCGCTGCTGCTGGCGGTGAACTGGCTGACCTACATCTGGTCGGTCAACAACGGCCATGTGATCGACGCGAGCCTCGGCTACTTCATCACGCCGCTCGTCAACGTGCTGCTCGGCTACACCGTGCTGCACGAGCGGCCGCGCCGCGGCCAATGGATCGCGCTCGCGCTGGCGACGGCCGGCGTGGTCTGGCTCACGGTGCAGGCCGGCCAACCGCCGTGGATCGCGCTGGTGCTGGCCGCGAGCTTCGGCAGTTACGGGCTGTTGCGCAAGGTGGCGGTGCTCGGGCCGCTCGAAGGCCTCACGCTGGAGGCGATGCTGCTCGCGCCCTTGGCCATCGCCGCGCTGCTGTTCTGGCAGGCGCAGGGCACCGGGTTGTTCCCGCTGCCCGACACCGCGACCAACCTGTGGCTGCTGGCGGCCGGGCCGATCACCGCGGTGCCGCTGCTGCTGTTCGCTGCCGGCGCGCGCCGCATCTCGATGACCACGCTCGGGCTGATGCAGTACATCGGCCCGACCATCCAGTTCGGGCTCGGCGTGTGGCTGTTCGGCGAACCGTTCGGCGGCGCGCGGCTGCTGGGGTTCGGGCTGATCTGGCTGGCGCTGGCGGTGTACAGCGTGGAGGGCTGGCGGGCCGCGCGGCGCACCCGCGCCTGAAGCCGCCGACACAGGGGTTGCAGCTGGTCACAACCCGGTGGCGGCGCGGCGGCATCGCGCGTTCAGAATGGAAACGATTCCACCGGACCTTTCCACCATGAACCGTCGAACCCACCTTGCGCTGCTGTCGTTGAGCATTGCCCTCTCCGCTTGCGGCGGCAGCTCGGACGACGAATCGTCCCCGCCGGTGTCGAGCGCTCCGCCGGCACCGGCGCCCGCACCCGCGCCTTCACCGGCCCCCGCTCCGGCGCCTGCCCCCGCACCGGCACCCTCCCCCACACCGGCTCCTGCTCCGGCCCCCTCTCCTGCACCAGCTCCTGCGCCAAGCCCTGCACCGGCTCCCGCGCCTGCACCGGCCCCTGCGCCCGCTCCGGCACCTGCCCCGGCCCCGGCTCCTGCACCCGCTCCGTCGTCCACCGACCTGACCGATGCCCGCAAGAAGGACATCGCGATGCAGATCGTCTCGAGCGCCGAGAACTC
Organism: Rhizobacter sp. OV335; assembly: GCF_900142965.1. Taxonomy (GTDB): domain Bacteria; phylum Pseudomonadota; class Gammaproteobacteria; order Burkholderiales; family Burkholderiaceae_C; genus Rhizobacter. The sequence goes on along the minus strand of NZ_FRCQ01000037.1, from coordinate 25,837 downwards.
GTCGCTGAACTGGAAGGCGCAGTACGCCTACATCCAGGACATCAACGACGGCCGCGGCTACACCGGCGGCATCATCGGCTTCTGCTCCGGCACCAGCGACATGCTGGAAGTCGTCCAGGACTACACCCAGCGCTCGCCGAACAACGTGCTGGCCAAGTACCTGCCGGCACTGAAGAAGGTGAACGGCAGCGATTCGCACGCCGGCCTGGACCCGAACTACACCGGCGACTGGAAGACCGCCGCCGCCGACGTGATCTTCCAGCAGTCGCAGGACAGCGTGCGCGACGACACCTACTTCAACCCGGCGGTGAGCCAGGCCAGGACCGACGGCCTGCGCGCGCTCGGCCAGTTCGCCTACTACGACGCGATCGTGATGCACGGCCCCGGCAACAACGGCGTCAGCTTCGGCGGCATCCGCAAGGCGGCGATGGCCAAGGCCAAGACACCCGCGCAGGGCGGCGACGAGACGACCTACCTGAACGCCTTCCTCGATGCCCGCGTGGCCGCGATGAAGACCGAAGAGGCGCACAGCGACACCACCCGCGTCGACACCGCGCAGCGCGTCTGGCTGAAGGCCGGCAACTTCGACCTGAACACGCCGCTGAACTGGAAGGTCTACGGCGACAGCTTCAGCATCAAGTAGTGCCTGGCCGGGCTGGAAAGCCCGAGCGGCGCCGTCGCCTGCTGGCGGCGTGGCAACATCGTTGCCCGATGCGCTCGTTGTCCTTCCGCCGCTGGCACCGCCCGGCCGCCCTCGCGGCCGGCATCGCCGTGCTGCTCGGCCTTCAGATCGGCTGCGCGACGCTCGACGAGCGCCAGCGCGCGTGGATCTTCCAGCCCGGCGACCGCGTCTGGTACGGCGGCGCCGCGGCCGCCAAGGGCATGGACGACGCCTGGATCGACTACCGCTCCCACGTCGCCGAATCGCGTGACCAGGCGGTCCGCCTGCACGGCCTGTGGCTGCCGCAAGACGACCCCAAGGCGCCGGTGCTGCTCTACCTGCACGGGGCCCGCTTCGACGTGCGCACCAGCGCGACGCGCATGCGGCGCATGCACGAACTGGGCTTCTCGGTGCTGGCGATCGACTACCGCGGCTTCGGCCGCAGCAGCGCCGGCCTGCCGTCGCAGGAGCTGGCCGCCGAGGACGCCCACGCCGCGTGGGACTGGCTCGCGCAGAAGCGCCCGCACGCCCGCCGCTTCATCTTCGGCCACTCGCTGGGCGGTGCGATCGCGGTGCAGCTCGCGGCCGAGGTGCCCGACGAGGCTGGCCTGATCGTCGAAGGCGGCTTCACGTCGATCCCCGACGTGGTGTCGACCTTCCGATGGGGCTGGCTGCCGGTCGCATCGTTCATCACGCAGCGCTTCGACGCCGCGTCGCGCATCGCCGACGTCGGCTCGCCGGTGCTGGTGGTGCACGGCAGCGACGACACGCTGATCCAGCCGGCGCTCGGCCGCGCGCTGTTCGAACGGGCCCGCGAGCCGAAGCGCTTCCTGCTGGTCGAAGGCGCCTCGCACCACAGCACCAACGACCTGGGCCAGCCGCAGTACCGCGCGGCGGTGGCCGAGCTGTTCGGCGTCGGCGCTAGCGCAGATCCCCCGCCAGCGAAGCCAGCGTCTCCGGGTTGATCGCCACGTGCGCCGGGTAGTGCGTGTGGTCGCAGCCCAGCTTGCAGGCCGCTCCGGCGCGTAGCGCGTCGCGTGCGGCAGGCGGAAATTCGAAGCGCAGGAAGTGCACCGCCGAGGTCTTCTCGTCGGTCTCGCGGTCGAGGTCTTCATCGGCGATCGCGTAGACGCGCGCCTGCCCCTCGACCTCGACGAACATGCGGTCCTCGATGCCGATCAGCCGCGCCAGTTCGCGCTTGCGCTCGTGCACGTCGGGGTACTCGATCAGCATCGTCGCCTTCCAGTTGCCGCCGTCGGGCAGCAGCGGCGCGTAGGCCTCGATCTCGCCCTGGATGCCGTCCTCGTCGAAGATCTTCTCGATGTGCAGCATCTCCTGGATCTGCCGGCGGATCGTCTGCTCGTCCTCGAACTGCACGGTGACGTGCTCGCCCAGCGCCACCGAGCGCAGCCGGCGGTGCGCGATGAAGGCCGGCCGCTGCGCAGTGCGGATCTTCGCGTAGGCCTCCAGCGTCAGCAGGCTGTCCTTCGTGATCATCTCGGTCGCTCCGTCAGAGTCCGTAGGCGATGCGCACCAGGCTCAGCGGGTGCGCGAGCGTCGCGGCCGGCGCGCCCTGCTGCGCCATGCCCTGCGCGATGTGGTGCCCCGCCAGCGCGCAGTCGGAGCTGATGTAGTCCGGCCCGTTCGCCGCCATCGCCTTGAACACCGGCTTGCCGATCTTCATCGCGACCGGGTGGGTCGGCGTCTTCACGCCGTAGGTGCCGGCGTGGCCGGAGCAGCGCTCCACCGTGTTGAGCTGCACCGTGACCGCCTGGCCGATCAGCTTCAGAACCTCCTCGGTCTTCTTGCCGATCTTCTGCACGCGGCCGTGGCAGGGCACGTGGTAGCTCACCTTGCCGAGCGGCTGCTTGAAGTCGGTCTTCAACAGGCCGTCCTTGTGGCGGGCCATCAGGTACTCGAACGGGTCGAACATCGCCGCCTGCACCCGCTTCACGTCGGCATCGTCCGGGAACATCAGCGGCAGCTCCTGCTTGAACATCAGCGTGCAACTCGGGATCGCGCTCAGGATCGCGAAGCCCTCGCTCGCGTAGCGCGCCAGCACCGGCACGTTGGCCTCCTTGTGCTTCGCCACCGCATCGAGGTCGCCGAGCTCCAGCTTCGGCATGCCGCAGCACGACTCCTTGTCGACGATCGTGTACGGAATGTCGTTGTGCTCGAGCACCTTCAGCAGGTCGTGGCCGATGCCGGGCTCGTTGTAGTTGACATAGCAGGTCGAGAAGATCGCCACCTTGCCCGGCGTGCGCTCGCCGTTCGTCACGACAGTCGCCGCGCCCTGCTTCTTCGCGCTCCAGCGGAAGCGGCTCGCGGCCAGGTCGGGCAGCCAGGCCTCGGGGTGCACGTGCAGCGTGCTGTCGAGCAGCGCGCGCATCGGCTTCGTGCGGTTCAGCGCATTCGCCACCTGCACCACCACCGGGATGCCGGCGAACTGGCCGTGCACGTCGGTCGACGCGAGGAAGCGCTCGCCGGCACCGACCCCGCCCTTCTTGAACTTGATGGCCTTGGCGCGCAGCATCGTGTGCGGGAAGTCGAGGTTCCACGGGTGCGGCGGCACGTACGGGCACTTCGTCATGTAGCAGAGGTCGCACAGGTAGCACTGGTCGACCACCTTTGCGTAGTCGGCCTTCGCGACGCCGTCGACCTCGCCGGTCTTGCTGCCGTCGACCAGGTCGAACAGCGTCGGGAACGACTGGCACAGGCTCACGCAGCGCCTGCAGCCATGGCAAATGTCGAAGACGCGCTCCATCTCGTGGAGGCAGGCCTCCTCGTCGTAGAACGCCGGGTTCTTCCAGTCGACCGGGTGGCGTGTGGGCGCTTCGAGATTGCCTTCGCGGGTCATGCTGTCAATCGACCAGCGCGTCCAATGCCTTTTGATAGCGGTTGGCGTGCGAGCGCTCGGCTTTTGCCAGCGTCTCGAACCAGTCGGCGATCTCGTCGAAGCCTTCGGTGCGCGCCTGTCGCGCCATGCCCGGGTACATGTCGGTGTACTCGTGCGTCTCGCCGGCCACCGCGGCCAGCAGGTTCTGCCGGCTCGAGCCGATCGGCAGCCCGGTGGCCGGGTCGCCCACGACTTCCAGGAATTCGAGGTGGCCGTGCGCATGGCCGGTCTCACCTTCGGCGGTGGAGCGGAACAGCGCCGCCACGTCGTTCTGCCCTTCGATGTCGGCCTTGTTCGCGAAATAGAGGTAGCGGCGGTTGGCCTGCGACTCGCCGGCAAACGCGTCCTTCAGGTTCTGCTCGGTCTTCGATCCTTTCAATCCCATGGCGCTCTCCTGCTAGTGAATGAGGGGACCGGCGAACCGTAGCGCGCTGGCCGGCGCGCGGCAAATACAAAGCTTCAATGCAATGCATAGCAGGCCGCTATGTTTTCTGCGGGTAAACGAGGACGGTAAAAGCGCGAGGACGAGAAATCGCCGAACCGGTCACCCCAGGCCGAGCAGCTGGCGGGTGAGCTGGTTGAGCCGGCCGTCGGGCGACGCCAGGTCGTGCAGCACGGTCAGGTGGTTGGTGCCGGGGATGCGCTCGCACACCGGCACCGCGCGCTCGCCCCAGGCGGTGCGGATGGCGTCGTTCTGCGCGAGAAACTCTTCGCTCTCGTCGGCCCCGACGGCAGCGCACAGCACGCCGTTCGGCGCCGGCATCGCCACCGGGCTCAGCTTCGCGGCGAGCGCCGGCGTGAGCCGCAGGTCGGCCGCCAGGAAGGGCGTGCGGCGCACCGGCTCCAGGTCGAACACGCCACTCACCGCCAGCGCGCCACGCACCAGGTAGGGCGGCAGGTCGGCGCCCACCTGGGGCCATTCGCAGTTCAGCAGCATCGCGGCCAGGTGGCCGCCGGCCGAATGCCCGGCCACGATGATGCGCAGCGGGTCGCCGCCATACAGCGCCGCGTTGCGCCACACCCACGCCAGCGCCTTCACCATCTGCAGCGCGATGAAATCGATGCCCACCGGTGCCGCCGACGTGCCCGGGCACAGCGCGTAGTTCGGCACCACCACCATCGCGCCGGCATGCACGAAGGTCGGCGCGACGAAGGAATGCTCGGATTTGTCCAGCGAGCGCCACCAGCCGCCGTGGATGAACACCAGCACCGGCGCGCCGGCGCGCGGCGACGGAAAGATGTCGAGCGTCTCGTTCGGGCCGTCGCCGTAGGGCACGTCGAGGCGCCTCGACAGCCCGTCGCGCGACAGCGCCGACGCCTTCGCCCACCGCTCGAAGATCTCCGGGTGCTCGGGGATGCGGGCCCGGTTGTTGTATTGCTTGTCGAGGCGGTCGGGGTCGAATCGGGCCATGCAATCTCCGCGGTGCCGGCGCAGGGGTGCCGGATGGGGCCTGTTTCTAACCCGCCCGCCGCCGCAGGGCAAGCCGGCGCAGGTCACCGATCGAAACCGGCGCGGCGCCCGCGCCACGGCAGAATGCGCCATCGCTACGAGGCCCGCATGCACGCACCTTCCCACCGCCCTTCGCGCGGATTCACGCTGATCGAACTGATGGTCGTCGTGGCCGTCATCGCCATCCTGGCGACGCTGGCGGTGCCCAGCATGCAGGGCCGGCTGGTGCGCGGGCAGCTGGTCGACGCGGTCAAGCTGGCCGACATCGCGAAGGCGCCGGTGGCCGCCGCCTGGGCCACCACCAAGACCCTGCCGCTGGACAACGCCGCCGCCGGGCTGCCGGCCAGCGACAAGATCGTCAGCACGCTGGTCAGCTCGGTGGCGGTCGAATCGGGCGCGATCCAGATCACCTTCGGCAACCAGGCCAACGGCGCGATCCGCGGCAAGACGCTGACGCTTCGCCCGGCGGTGGTCGAGGACGCGCAGGTCGTGCCGGTGTCCTGGGTCTGCGGCAATTCGGCCGTGCCGGCCAAGATGACGGCCAAGGGGCTCAACAAGACCGACGTGCCACCCAATTTCCTGCCGGTGAACTGCCGCTGACCGCCACCCAAAAGCTGGCACGAAGATCGCTTCCATGTCGTCACCTGGCCGATAAAACCCGCGCCAGACGGTCGTTCCGGCGGTTTCGGGGCGATCCAGAAACATGGAGTTCACATGATTGACAAACAACGTCACCGCCCCCGCCCCGTCCCCCACGGCTTCCTGCCGAACTGGGTGCTGGTGGTACTCGCGACCGGCGCGATGGCCCTGGTCGGCTTCGCCCACTCGTTCGTCTGAGCGAGATCGTCTGAGCTGATCGTTCGCTTGCACCGCGGGCGGCGATAGACTGCGCGGGGCCGCACCGGCCCGCTCGCACCGTCACACCGCCCCCCATGTACGCGCCATTCTTCGGGCTCAAGCAGGAGCCCTTCTCGATCGCCCCGGATCCGCGCTACCTGTTCATGAGCGCGCGGCACCGCGAGGCGCTCGCGCACCTGCTGTACGGCGTGCGCGGCGGCGGCGGCTTCGTGCTGCTGACCGGCGAGATCGGCGCCGGCAAGACCACCGTCTGCCGCTGCTTCCTCGAGCAGATCCCGAAGCGCTGCAACGTCGCCTACATCTTCAACCCGAAGCTGACGGTGTTCGAGCTGCTGAAGACGGTGTGCGAGGAATTCCGCATCCCGTACCAGCACCAGGGCGCGGGCGCGCCGACCGTCAAGGACTACCTCGACCCGCTGAACGACTTCCTGCTGCGCACCCACGCGATCGGCCTGAACAATGTGCTGATCATCGACGAGGCGCAGAACCTGTCGCCCGACGTGCTGGAGCAGCTGCGCCTGCTGACCAACCTCGAGACCACCGAGCGCAAGCTGCTGCAGATCATCCTGATCGGCCAGCCGGAGCTGCGCGACATGCTGGCGCGGCCGCAGCTCGAGCAGCTCGCGCAGCGCGTGATCGCGCGCTACCACCTGAAGGCGCTGAGCGAGAAGGAAACCTCGCAATACATCCGCCACCGCATGGCCGTGGCCGGCATGCGCACCGCGCTGCCCTTCGACCGGCCGGCGCGGCACCGCATCTTCCAGCTGTCGCGCGGCGTGCCGCGGCGCATCAACCTGCTGTGCGACCGCGCGCTGCTGGGCGCCTACGGGCAAGGCCAGCCGCGGGTCGATGAGGCCATCGTCGAGAAGGCGGCGGCCGAGGTGTTCGGCTCGGCGCACGACGACGACGCGACGCTGCCTGCTGCGTCGCGCTTCCAGCAGGCGGCCCGCTGGGGGCTCGGCGCGGCCGGCGCCGCGGCGCTGCTGGGCATGGTGGCCTGGGCGGTCGACGGGCGGCTCGGGCGGCCTTCGAGCGGCAACCCCGATGCGCAGGCGTCGCAGTTCCCGGCGTCGGCGGCGAGTTCGCCGGACAAGGCCCGCCCGGCGGTGGCTGCCGCATCATCGGCCGCCACGCCCGCCGCCCCGCCGGCCAGCGCGGTCTCGCTCGACCTGCGCGACGGCATGAAAACCGCGTGGCGCACCGAGAAGGAAGCCTGGCGCGAGCTGGCGCCGGCCTGGAAGCTCGCCGCCGACCTGCCCGACCCCTGCGCCAGCGCGCAGCGCGAGAACCTGCTGTGCTTCCGCACCGTGGCGACGCTGGCGCTGATCCGCCAGCTGAGCCGCCCCGGCATCCTGCTGCTGCGCGACGACGCCGGCCAGTCGGTCTTCGTGCTGCTGACCGCGCTGACGCCGCAGACCGCGACGCTGCGCGCCGGCGGCGTCTCGCAGACGGTGTCGCTGCTGTCGCTGGCCAAGGTGTGGCGCGGCGATTTCGCGACCTTCTGGCGCGCGCCCGAGGGCTACCAGTCGGCGCTGAACGAGGGCAACGCCGGGCCGGTGGTCGAGGCGCTGGCCACGCTGGTGGCACGGGCCGAGGGCGCGAGCGCGCCGAGCGGTGGCCCCGCCTTCAACGCGGCGCTGAAATCGCGCCTCGCCAGCTTCCAGGTGGCCTGGGGCCTCACCGCCGACGGCGTCGCCGGCCCCACCACCTTCATGCAGCTCAACCGCGCCACCGGCGTCGACGAGCCGCGCCTGCAGGCCGACGGCCTGGTCCACTGAGAGGCATTGCGATGTCCTACATCCTCGATGCCCTGCGGCGCGCCGATTCCGAACGTGAACGGGGCCGCGTGCCCGGGCTGCATGCCCAGACGGCCGGCAGCGCGGCCGATGACGACGACATGCCCGATGGCCGCGGCGGCATGCGATGGGGCTTCGTCGCCTCGCTGCTCGGGCTGGCGCTGATCGTGGTCTTCGCGTGGATGGCGTTCGGGCGCGACAAGCCGATCGAGGTGATCGTCTCGGCCCCGCCGCCGCCACAGCCGGTACCGGCCCCTGCGCCACCCGCGCCCGCCGCGATGGTGACGGCGCCTGCGCCCGCCCTGGCACCGAGCGCGGAAGCGGTGGTGGCCTCGTCCGCATCCGCAACGACCACCGCGGCACGCGCCACACCCGCTGCCGAGAAGCCGCAGCGCAAGCCGGTGCCCGCCAGGCGAGAAGCCGCACGCCCCGCCACGCCAGCCGTCGACGAGACGCCGGCCGTGCCGATGAGCGAGCTGCCCGACGACGTGCGCCGCCAGCTGCCGGCGCTGTCGATCAGCGGGGCCAGCTATTCCGCGAGCCGCGGGAGCCGCATGCTGATCGTCAACGGCCAGCTCTACCACGAGGGCGACACCATCGCGCCCAACCTGCACCTGGAGCAGATCCGGCTCAAGTCGGCGGTGCTGCGCTACAAGAACTACCGCTACAGCGTCGGCTACTGATTCCGGCGTACGCTGCGGCTCATCCGCCACTGCAGGAGAACGGCCATGAGCGACAAATCGATCCTCGATCACATAAGCGCCCTCGTCGACGAGGAGCAGCACCTGCGCGACGGCGCCAAGGCGCCCGGCCAGAACGCCGAGCGCATCCGCCACATCGAGCACCAACTCGACCAGTGCTGGGACCTGCTGCGGCAGCGCCGCGCCAAGCGCGAGTTCGGCGAAGACCCGGCGAGCGCCAAGGTGCGCGACGAGAAAACCGTCGAAGGCTACGAAGGCTGACACCCGGCCCGCCTCACTTCACACAGGCTTCATCCGGCGTTCGACGACGCCAGGGACAGTGGGCCGGTGCCCACCACCGCGCGCCTCGCGCACTGTCCCATGTCCCACCTCATCGTTCACGGCGGCCAGCCCTTGTCGGGCCGCATCGTCCCGTCGGCCAACAAGAACGCGGTGCTGCCGATCCTGTGCGCGACGCTGCTGACACGGCAGCCGGTGCGCCTGCGCCGCGTGCCCGACATCACCGACGTGCGCAAGATCCTCGACGTGTTCCGCTCGCTCGGCAGCCGGGTCGAGATCGACTTCAAGACCGGCCTGCTCGACCTGCACCACCGCCTCACGAACTTCGACGAGACGGTGCACCGCCTGCCACAGGAGATGCGTTCGTCGATCATGCTGGTGCCGCCGCTGCTGGCGCGCTTCGGCGTCGCGCGCATCGAGAACGACGTTCAGGGCTGCACGCTGGGGGTGCGCGAGATCGATCCGCACGTCGAGGTGCTGCAGCGCTTCGGCGCGCGCGTCGAGCGCCGGCCTGACGCGCTGGTCGTGCGCAGCGACGGCCCGCTGCGCGCGGCCGACCACTGGCTCGACTACGCGTCGGTCACCACCACCGAGAATTTCGTGCTGTGCGCCGCGCTCGCCGAAGGCAGCGCGACGCTGATGAATGCCGCCTCCGAGCCGCACGTGCAGGAGTTCTGCGAGTTCATGCGCCAGCTCGGCGCACGCATCGAGGGCTGCGGCACCTCGCGGCTGACGATCCACGGCGTCGACGCGCTCGGCGGCGCCGACTACAGCTTCGCCGACGACTTCCACGAGGTCGTGACCTTCCTCGCGCTCGGCGCGATCACCGGCGGCGACGTGCGGGTGCGCAACACCGCGCCGCACCAGTTCCCGCTGATCGACCGCAGCTTCGCGAAGCTGGGCGTGCAGGTGCTGCACGAGGACGGCTGGTCGCGCACCGTGGTCGATGGACCGCTGCGCGTGGCCGAGCCGTTCACGCAGAACATGCTGCCGAAGATCGAGGCCGCGCCGTGGCCCTACCTGCCGGTCGACCTGCTGCCGATCTTCATCGCGCTCGGCACGCGTGCGCAGGGCAGCGTGATGTTCTGGAACAAGGTCTACGACGGCGCGCTCGGCTGGACCTCGGAGCTGTCGAAGTTCGGCGCGCACGCGTTCCAGTCGGATCCGCACCGCATCGTCACCTTCGGCGGCAAGCCGCTGTCGCCGGCCGAGGTCGAGAGCCCGTACATCATCCGCGTCGCGATCGCGCTGCTGATGCTGGCGGCCAGCATCCCGGGCCGCTCGGTGATCCGCAATGCCGGGCCGATCCGGCGCGCGCACCCGCAGTTCGTCGAGAACCTGTGTGCGCTCGGGGCGAAGATCGAATGGGAGGCGGGGGACTGAGGGCGGAGAGGCCGATTCAGCGCGGCTCGGCGGCGAACACGAGGTCGGTGCGCCATTTCGACATGTCGGGCTCGGTGTCGGGTCCGTCGAGGTAGAACTCGTAGCGCCCGTCCCAGACCTCGGCCTTGCCGCGCGGGTGCTTGCGCCACGCCACGTCGTGCTGCTGCCCCCACGCGAGCAAGTAGCCGGTGGCCGGCATCAGCTCGTCGGGGTGGCCGGTGTGGCGCATCGTCACGTAGCTGCCGGCGGCGATGCGGCCCGACTGCACCCGGGCATCGCCCGCGGCCGGCTTCTCGACGATGGTGCCGACGTCGATCTCCATCAGCCCGGCCATGTCGATCACGTTGTAGCGGAAGAAGAGCGGGCCGACCGGTGGCACGCCATGCGCCTGCAGCCAGGCGAACAGCTGCGGAATCAGCGGCACCACCTTCGTTCCGATCTCGCCCATCGCCACCTCGGTGCGGATGAACATGCAGGGCTGCTCGGGGCGCTGTTCGAAGCGCGGGGTCGTCAGGGTCGTCATGCGAGGCTCCTTTCGTCAGGCCGGGTCAATCTCCATCTGCATCGGTGAACTCGATCGTCACCTTCCACGCCGCCGCGATCGGCGGGTCGATCACCGCGCGCAGCGCGACCAGCGCCTTCACCGGTGCCGCGATGCGCGCCGGCGTCCAGGTGGCCGCGTCCACAGGCAGCGCCGCCACCGACTGCCGCACCGCCGCCACCGCGCGGCGCAGCGCCGGCCCGTGCGGCTTGCCCAGCCCCTGCTCGGCCAGCACGTCGTCGAGCCCCCAGCGCGGCCCGCCCTGCGTGTAGGCCAGGCCCGGCGTCTGCCCGAGCAGCAGCTGCGCGACGCCGTCCACATGTGCCAGCAGGAACTCCCGCGTGTGCTTCGTGCGCATGCTGTCGAAGTTCTCCAGCGCATCGCGCTGCCCCGGCACCTGCAGCGCCTGCGCGCGGGCCGCCTTCTCGAGCTTCTTGCCGCGCAGCAGCTCGACGCTGCCGACCAGCAGGTTCAGGATCAGCTTCTTCGCCGCCGGCACGTCGGGCGGCGTCGCCGAGCGCCAGTGCTCGGCCTCGGTGCGCCAGCCGGCCAGCAGCAGGCCCACCTCTTCCTTCAGCGACATCGCGATGCGCAGCGTGTAGCGGCACAGCGCCGGGCTGCGCAGCACCGGCGCGTTCGGCTCGGTGCCGGCCGGGAACAGCAGCCATTCGAGCGCCGGCAGCCCCTTCACCGCGGTGCCCCAGCGCTCCATCGCGTCATTCGCGGCCGCACCGGTCATCGGCGCCGTCGCGGTGACGGTGGCCGCCTGCTGGATCACCTTCGGCCGGGTCGGCCAGAAATCGATCGCCTTCGAGCTGCGCCGCGCGAGCGTCGGGCCCATCTGCAGCGCCTCGAGCCGGCGCCAGCTGAGCATTGCCTGCAGCCACAGCGCCTGGCTCTCCTTCAGCTGGGCCGGCGTCGGCTTGCCGCCGGCCGCCATCGCCGCGTCGAGCACCGCCACCAGCCCGGCCGCGCTGCGGTCCAGCGCCTCGTAGGCCGGCAGCGCCCACTGGTCGTGCAGCATCTGCATCCAGGTGACGAACGGGTCGATGGCCGCGCCGGCCCCGGCCGGGGCCGCCGAGATCGCCGCGATCGACGCCAGCCGCCACAGCACCGCGCGGCGCGCCAGGGCGGCACGGGGCGGACGGTGAACCGGGCTCGCAGGCATCGGCAGATTATGGACAAAGTCACACTTCGCGCGTGTCTTTTCCGGTCCATCACTGCCCCCCTGCCCGAGGGACGACCCCCTGCCCGGGTGGTGTTTTCTGCCAGATCCCTATGGTGCAATGCGACGCCTTTTCCCTCGGCGGGGCGCTTTCCGACCCTGCCGATCCGCCCGCACGCCAAGCCGCATGACCCGACCCGACGCCTCCGCTGCCCCCGCCTCGTTGCCCTTGCGCAACCTGACGGTCGACGGCCTGCGCGGCATCGCGGCGATGCTGGTCGTGCTCTACCACCTCTACCTCAACACCGAGACGCTGCTGCGGTCCGCCACGCCCGACTGGCTGCACACGCTGATCGGCAGCTTCGGCGCCACCGGCGTCAACGTGTTCTTCGTGCTGAGCGGCTTCGTGATCTCGATGAGCCTGCGCGACGCGCCGCTGTCGGGCCGCTACGTCGCGATGTTCGCGCTGCGCCGCTCGGTGCGGCTCGACCCGCCGTACTGGGCGACGATCATCCTGTGCATCCTGATGGCCAAGCTGTCGGCGCTGCTGTTCGCCGAGCTCGCCGGCCGCGGCCAGTTCTCTGCCGCGCAGATCGTCGCGCACCTGTTCTACCTGCAGGACATCCTCGGCTACGGCGACATCTCGGCGGTGTTCTGGACGCTGTGCATCGAGCTGCAGTTCTACCTCGTGCTGGTGCTGGTGCTGACCGCCGCGCACGACCCGGCGCAGCCGCGCAGCCGCCCGATCCTCGCGGTCGCCGCGCTGGTCGCGCTGTCTCTCGTGCTCGCGGTTGGCCAGATCAAGCTGCCGGTCGACGGCCTGTTCGTGCGCTACTGGCACATGTTCGCGCTGGGCGCGCTGACCTGCTGGTGCGTGTTCGGCGACCTGTCGTGGCGCTGGTGGTGGGCGCTGGTCGGCGTCGAGCTCGCGGTGGTGTTCGGCAGCGCGCCGTCGCTGCCCCACTTGGCGCCGGTGCTCGCCGCGCTGGTGCTGGTGCTGTCCAGCCGCTGGGTGGCCGCACGCGGCTGGCTCAGCGGCGCGGCGCACCAGTTCCTCGGCAAGCTGTCGTACAGCCTCTACCTGATGCACCCGATCGTCGGCTGGAGCACGATCTCGGTGCTGAAGAAGCTGTTCGGCGACCACCCTTCCGTGCCGCTCGGCCTGCTGTACATGGCCTGCGGCATCGGCACCAGCATCGTCGCCGCGTGGATCCTGTACCGCGCCGTCGAGCTGCCGGCCATCCGCTGGAGCAAGAAGGTGCCGATGCCGCGCGCCGCCGCCCCCGCGGTGCACGCTGCCGTCGCGACCTGACCCGGCCGTCCCCATGTCCTCCACCGCCTCGGAAGTCGGCCGCTTCTTCAAGCACTCGGGCATCTATGCCATCGGGAATGCGCTGAACCGCGTCGGCGCCTTCCTGCTGCTGCCGATCTACACCCGGCTGCTGTCGCCAGCCGAGTACGGCACGCTCGAAACGCTGTACCTGGTGTCGACCGTCGTGTCCGGCGTGCTCGGGGTCGGCATCGCGCACGCGACGCTGCGCTTCTACTTCGACTACAAGGACGCGGCCGACCGCCGCTCGGTGGTCAGCACCAACCTGATCGCCTCGCTGGTCATCTCGGTCATCGGCGTGCTGGTCGTCTCGCTGTTCGCCAACCCGCTCGCCGCCTGGCTGTTCAAGGGCCAGTCGCTCGGCTGGGCGATCCAGTGGATGCTCGCCACCATCGTGTTCGAGCTCGCGTCGCAGGTCGGCCTCGCCTACGTGCGCGCGGTCGAGCGCTCGATGCTGTTCATCGTCGTCTCGTTCGTGAAGCTGGTGGTGCAGGTGATCGCCAACTCGGTCGCGCTGATGCACTTCAACGCCGGCGTCGAGGGCGTGATGGCCGGCAACTGCCTGACCGTCGCGCTCGGCTTCGCGCTGCTGTCGTGGGTCAGCCTGCGCGACTGCGGGCTGCGCTTCGAATGGGCCAAGCTGATGCCGGTGCTGCGCTACAGCCTGCCGCTGCTGTGGACCACGATGGTCGGCATCGTCGCGAGCACCGCCGACCGCTTCCTGCTGCAGTCGCTGGTGTCGCTGGAGGCACTGGGCATCTATGCGCTCGCGCTGAAGCTGTCGAAGCTCGCATCCGACCTGGTCGGCGAGCCGATCAACCGGGCCTACGGCGCGTTCCGCTTCACGATCATGGAACGCGACGACGCCGGCACCATCCAGGCCCAGGTGGTGCGCTACCTGGCGGTGATCCTGTCGCTGATCGGCCTGGCCATCGTGCTGTTCGCCGGCGATGCGCTGCGCCTGATCGCGGCGCCCGCCTACTGGGAAGCCGCGCGCTACCTGCCGTGGCTGGTGGGCGCCGCCGTGCTGCAGGTGCTGACCTACCCGCTGCAGACCGGCATCTACTACCAGAAGAAGTCCAGCAGCATCTTCCACATCGCGCTCGCGGCCTGCGTCGCCGGCCTGGTGCTGGGCGTGCCGCTGATCTGGGCCTTCGGCATCCTCGGCGCCTGCCTGTCGGTGCTCGGCGTCTCGATCGTCTCGGTGGTGATGACCGACCGCATCAGCCAGCGCTTCTTCCCGGTGCACTACGAGTGGCGCAAGCTCGGCACGCTGCTCGCGCTGGTGATCGCCGTCGCGGTCGCCGGCCAGCTGGCCGACCGGCTGCCGCTGCTGTGGAGCCTGCCGCTGCGCTTCGTGCTCAGCGCCGCCTTCCTGGTCGGCATCGTCGCGACGCGCGTGATCGAGCCGGCCGAACTGGCCGCCGCACGCGCGAAGCTGCTGCAGCGCTTCGGCCGGCCTTCCGGGGCCGCGACATGAGCTTCGCCGTGCTGCCCATCTGGCTGTTCCTCGGCAGCCTGCTCGTCGCGCCGCAGCTGTGGTGGTCGCCGCTGCTCGGCCTGCGGGTCGACTACATCGTCTACCCGATGTGGATCCTGGTGCTCGCGTCGCGCGGCCGGCTCGGCGAGGTGTTCCGCTTCCGCACGCAGGATTACTTCTTCCTGCTGATGTACGTCTGGATCTTCCTCAGCGTGATGGTCGCCGGCCTCACCGACATCGGCCAGTTCTACCTCGTCTACTACGCGAAGCTGTTCCTGGTCTATCGCCTCGTCAGCGCGACCATCAGCGACGTGACCGACCTGAAGCGCACCGGCTATGCGCTGATCGCGCTCGCACTGCTGATCGCGATCGAGGGCATCCAGCACATGAACAACGCCGAGGGCATCGGCTGGGCGGGGCAGAGCTATGCCTGGATCGACGGCTCGGCCTCGTCGATCGGCCTGAAGTCGCGCATCCGCTGGATCGGCATCTTCGACGGCCCGGGCGTGTTCTGCGTGATGTTCACCGCCGCCGCGCCGTTCGCGTTCCAGTACATGGTGAGCCCGTATGCGCTGTGGCTGCGCGTGGTGGCCGCCGTCGGGCTGACCTTCCCGCTGCTGCTCGCGGCCTTCTACACCGGCTCGCGCGGCGGCATCCTCGCCACCGCGGCGATGGTCGGCATGTTCATCGTCTCGCGCTTCAAGATCAGCCTGGGCAAGCTGGTGATCGCGGCAGCCTGCGGCGGTATCGCGCTGGCCGCGGCGCCGTCGTACCTGACCGAGACCAAGGACGCCAACAACTCGGCGCAGGGCCGCGTCGAGATGTGGGCGATGGGGCTGCAGATGGTGCAGGAGAGCCCGCTGTTCGGCGTCGGCAAGGGCAACTTCGCGGTCTATACCCGCAAGCTGGTCGCGCACAACTCGGCGCTCGAGGCGATGGGCGAGACCGGCTTCCCCGGCATGTTCCTGTGGATCGCGATCATCTACATGGGCTTCAAGCACATCGTGGTGCGGCTCAAGGAAGCCACCGACCCGACCGAGAAGCAGGCGCTGCTCGCGGTGATGATGAGCCTGTCGGGCTACCTGATCAGTTCGCTCTTCGTCTCGCTCGAGACGGAAGTGATGTATTTCCTCCTGGGAATGACGGCCGCAGTGGGCCGCTTCACCACACAACCCGTGAGTTTCACCCGCAGGGATTTCATGTTCATCGTGGCCTTCCAGGTCGCGTACTACATGGCCTTCAAGGTGTTCATCATGGGGTACTACTAGCAGTCACGGAGCGAGGGGACACCATGGTCGGCAAGCAGGCAATGCTCGCGAGGTGGCTGGACATGGCCGGGGTGACCCGCGCGCGCCTGCGCAGCGGGCCGCGCGGGCTGACCATCCTCGCGTACCACCGCATCCAGGACCTCGGCGACGAATCGCGCTTCGCGGCCGACCCCGAGCTGATCAGCGCGAGCGTCGCCGAATTCCGCCGCCAGCTCGCCTTCCTGCGCGAGCACTGGAACCCGATCGGGCTGTCGAACGCGATGGACGTGATCGAGCGCGGCCAGGCGCTGCCGCCGCGCAGCGTCGCGATCACCTTCGACGACGGCCACCTCGACAACTACACCCACGCCTTCCCGCTGCTGCGCGAGATGAACGTGCCGGCGACCATCTTCCTGTCGACGCTGTACATCGGCAGCCGCGACCCGTTCTGGTTCGACCGCGTGTCGACGCTGCTGTTCTGCGCGCCCGCCGGCACATTGCGCCTGCCGCTGGCCGACCTGACGCTGGAGCTGTCCGACGTGGCGTCGCGCCGCGCCGCGTCCGACCGGCTGCTGTCGGTGCTGAAGCGCCTGGCCGACGAGCGCCGCCGCGATGCGCTGCAGGAGCTGGAGGCGCTGCTCGCCCGCCACGCCGTGCCGGCCGATGCCGCGCCCACCTCGGCGCTGAACTGGGACCAGGTGCGCGAGATGACGCAGCACGGCATCGAGTTCGGCTCGCACACCGTCACCCACCCGGTGCTGTCGATGCAGACCGAGGAGCGGGTGCGCTTCGAGCTGTCGCAGTCGCGCGAGACCATCCGCCGCGAGACCGGCCAGCGGGTCGACCTGCTGGCCTACCCGGTCGGCAAGAGCTACACCTTCAACGACCGCGTCGTCGCGATCGCCAGGGAATGCGGCTACCGTGCCGCGCTGGCCTACATCGACGGCGTCAACGACCCGAGCTGCGCCGACCGCTTCGCGCTGAAGCGCATCGCGGTCGAGCGCTACATCCCGCATCCCTTGTTCATGGCCCGCATGACCTTTCCCGGAATCTTCGTCTGATGGCCTCGTCTGCGTTCTCTTCGCCGGCCCAGCCGGTGATCTCGCAACCGGCCGAGCTGCGCAACGCCCCGCCGTGGCAAGAGGGCTGGGAGCTGCTGGTCGGGCCGCTGGGCGGCCGCTCGGTCGTCTGCCTCGACGACGGCGGACCGGCGGTCACCGCGCTGGCACAGCGCTGCGCGCGCGTGCGCGTGCTGGCCGCCGACGGCCGCAGCGCCGACGAACTCGCACAGCGCGTGCGGGCGCACGGCTGGACGCACGTCGAGGTGATCGCGCTCGACGACCTGCACCGCGCCGCGCCGATCGCGTTCGACGGCCTGGTCGTCAGCGACCTGAGCGGCCGCGCGCTGGCCAAGGTGCGCGGCGGCCTGGGCCGGCTGCTCACCCAGGCGCGTCCGCTGCTGCGCGACGGCGCCTTCGTGCTGCTGGCCACGCCGAACCGCTTCGGCCTGAGCCGCGATCGCTTGGCGCGCGGCCTGCGCGGCGGGAGTGCCTGGCCGTGGTTCACGCTCGCCTCGCAGTTGCGCCGCCTCGGCGTGCGCGCGCCGCGCGTGCACCCGCTGCTGCTGAACGAATACGCCGGCATCAGCGAGGCCATCGCGCCCACCGGCTACCTGCCGACCAAGAACCAGGGGCTGACGCGCGAGCGCATCAAGCAGTGGCTGTGGGGGCCGCGCGCGGCGCGCTGGTTCGCGCCGGCGCTGGCGGCGGTCGGCTGGATCGGCGATTCGCAACCGGGGCTGATCGATGCGGTCGCGTTGACGCTGCAGGCCGGCGGCAGCCAGTTCCAGTGGGTGCAGTACCTGGTGCTGCTGAGCGGCAAGGTGATCGCGACCTTCCGGCCCGATTCCGACCGCGAGACCTCGCGCGTCGTCGTGATCACGCGCGACCCGCTCGCGGTGGCGCGCCGCGTGCAGGAGGCCGAGAGCCTGCGCCGCCTGCATGCGCTGCTGCCGGCGCACCTGGGGATGCTGCTGCCGCGCGTGCTCGACCGCTTCAAGCTCGACGGCAACGACTGCTTCGTGCTGCAGCACATGCGCGGCGTGACCGCCGATGCGCCGGTGCCCGGGCTGCAGCGCGTGACGCGCACCGCGCAGCGCTTCCTGCTGGCGCTGCACGAGGTGACCTGCGTGAAGCGCGTGATGGACGACGAGGCCTGGGAGACCAGCCTGCAGCCGATCTTCGAGTCGGCCGTGCTGCGCAACCCGCAGGCCGCGCCGGCGCTGCAGCGGCTTGCGCAGCACATGCGCGAGCACGTGCTCGGCCATGTGTGGCTGGACGTCTGCAGCCACGGCGATTTCAAGATCGAGAACGTGATGTACGACCCGCAGACCTGCGAGATCACCGGCGTGATCGACTGGGAGCATGCGATGCTGTGCGGGCTGCCGTACATCGACATGGCTTACCTGCTGACTTACAACCGCATGCTGGGCGGCGAGAGCTGGCTGCAGGCGGCGCGCGCGCTGCTGGCCGGCCGGGTGAGCCCGAACGAGCTGGCCATCGAGGCCGAGTACTGGCGCGCCACGCGGCTGCCGGAGCGGCTGGTGCCGGTGCTGCGCGCGCTGGTCGTCGTGCACCACATCGGCTGCCGCTGGCACGGCCAGTGGTCGACGCAGGCGAGCGCCGAGCTGAACGCGTTGATCGAGAGCTGCATCGAACTGCTGGTGCGATCCCCGGCGCCTGCCGCGCTGGCCAGCGTGCTGCCTGCCGCCCCGGCACCGCGTGCCGCGGCGCGCCCCCTGACCTGAAGAATTCGAGAATGGCGCCGTGATGAAACTGATCGTCCTGCTGAGCATTGCCGCGGTGCTGTACCACTATGCGGTCTACCCGGCGCTGGTGCTGCTGATCGCCCGCTGGCGCGGCCATGGCGCCGCGGCCTTGTATCCCGCGTCGCCCGAGGGCAGCGCGCAATGGCCACGCGTCACGCTGCTGATCGCCGCCTACAACGAGGAACGCGTGATCGAGGGCAAGATCCTCAACTCGCTGGAGCTCGACTACCCGCACCCGATCGAGCTGATCGTCGTCTCCGACGGTTCGAGCGACAGCACGCCGCAGATCGTGTCGCGCTATGCAGACCGCGGCGCGGTCTCGATGCACCAGGCGCCGCGGCGCGGCAAGACCGCGGCGCTGAACCGCGGTGTCGCGGCGGCCACCGGCGAGATCGTGGTGTTCTCCGACGCCAACAACGATTTCAACCGCGATGCGCTGAAGGCGCTGGTGCAGCATTTCGCCGACCCGGCGGTGGGGGGCGTGTGCGGCGTCAAGCAGATCCGCGAGGCCGGCGACCGCGAGAGCAGCGTCGGCGACGGGTTGTACTGGCGCTATGAATCGGCGATCAAGCTGGCCGAGGGGCAGATCGGCTCGATCACCAACGCCGACGGCGAGATCTTCGCGATGCGCCGCGGCCTGTGGCGCCCGATCGCCGAGGACATCATCAACGACGACGCGCAGATCACCTTCGACATCGTCGACCAGCGCAAGCGCATCCTCTACGAGCCGGCGGCACGCTCGACCGAGTACGCGTCGATCCGCATCGAGGACGATTTCTTCGTCAAGGTGCGCATGGTGGCCGGCGGCTTCCAGACCATCGCGCAGCAATGGCGCCGGCTGCTGCCGCCGCTGTCGTGGTTCGCGCTCGCCTACCTGTCGCACAAGGTGCTGCGCTACCTGGTGCCGCTGTTCCTGGTGGCGATCGCGCTCGGCTCGCTGTGGCTGGCCGCGACCGGCGTGGCCGAGTACCAGGTGCTGGTCGTGCTGCAGCTGCTGTTCTACGGCACGGCGTGGGCCGGCTGGCTGCGCCTGCGCCGCGGGCCGCTGCCGACGGCGCTGTACGTGCCGTTCTATTTCTGCACGATGAACCTGGCGGCACTGCTGGGCTTCGTGCGCTTCGTGACCGGCAAGCAGGGCACCAGCTGGCGGAAGGCGCAACGATGAGAGGCACGACGATGATGGCCGCATTGATCCTGCTCGTGCTGGTGGCAGCGTGCGCCGGCGTGGTGTGGCGCCTGCTGCGCTCGCGCCACATGGACCTGTGGATCGCGAGCTACCTGAAGCAGTGGCCGCGCAGGCTGCACGGTCGCGGCGCCAGGATGACGCACAAGCACACGCATGTGCACTTCTGCTTTGCCGATCACTACGAGCCGTTCTGGCACAAGCCCGATCTCGCGACCGCGCGGGCGCGCGTCGACCGCTGGATGGACCGCTACCCGAAGATCGCCGCCGAGCACACCGACAGCAACGGCCGGCACCCGCAGCATTCGTTCTTCTACCCGGAAGAAGAGTACGACGAGGTGATCCTCGACCAGCTGGCCGACCTGTGCCGGCGCGGCTTCGGCGACGTGGAGGTGCACCTGCACCACGACAACGACACCGCCGAGAACCTGCGCAAGACGCTGAGCGGTTTCACGAAGCTGCTGAACGAGCGGCACGGGTTGCTGCGCAAGGACCCGGTGACGGGCCAGGTGCTGTATGCCTTCATCCACGGCAACTGGGCGCTGGACAACTCGCGCCCGGACGGCCGCTGGTGCGGCGTCAACAACGAGCTCGACGTGTTGTACGAGACCGGTTGCCGCATGGACATGACGCTGCCGTCGGCGCCGAGCGACACGCAGACGAGCAAGATCAACTCGATCTACTTCGCGCACGGCGAAGCGGGCTGCTGCAAGTCGCACGACCACGGCCGCGATGCGCGCGTGGGCGAATGGCTGCAGGGCAAGGAGTTGCTGATGGTGCAGGGCCCGCTGGCGCTGAACTGGAGCGACCGCAAGGCCGGCATCATGCCGCGCATCGAATCGAGCGAGATCTCGGCCGATGCCCTGCCGACGGCGGCGCGCGTCGCGCTGTGGGAGCAGGCGGCCATCGGCATCGAGGGGGTGGAGAACCACCTGTTCATCAAGGTGCACACGCATGGCGCGGAGGAGCGCACCGCGGGTGCGCTGCTTGACGGCGGCATGCAGCGCCTGTGGATCGAGCTGGAGAAACGCTTCCGCGACCGGCCCGGTTTCTCGCTGCACTACGTGACGGCCTGGGAGATGTACCAGCAGATCGAGCGGCTGTGTCGGAACGAGGCGGTGAAGGCTTCTTCTTTGCGTGAAGAGGTTGTGGCATGAGGTTGTTCGGAGTTCTTGCTTGCAAAGGCGCGGGTGGGGAGGCTGTGGCGCGCCGGACGGGCCGGTCTTCGCCCCTCTCGGGGCGAAGACTTCCCTCCGCTGACTGGTTTCATGGCCCGTCGCCGAAACTCCCGCCACTCACTTCGTTCGTTGTGGTCAAACAGTCGGCGACAGTCAGTTCACGAAGCGTGCTGCGCACGCGGGCCATGAATCCAGCCAGCTCCGGCGGCCCGTCCCTATTGGCGCTCCACAGCCTCCCCACCCGCGCCTTTGCGGGCACCGTCGTTTCGTGTTTGGGGGAAAAGATTGAAGTGACCGACGAAGCGTTCGTGCGCTCGCGTGCTCGTCGATCACTTCAGTCTTTTCCCCCCGACGAGAGTGGGCGGTGCTTCGCGGTGGGTGAGGGGATGGGCTGGGGGCGATTTCTGGGGCGACGGAGAAGGTCGGTTTTGGGGATGGCGCGCGCCAGCGCGCTTCGTAGACTGACTCATCGGCACTGTTTGACCACAACGAACGAAGTGAGTGGAGGGAGTTTGCCGATGCATCCCCAAAGCCGATCTTCTTCGTGGAGTCCGTGCCCCCCGGTGGGGGGCGCGGACCGCCCCAGCATGAGCCCCCAGCCCATCCCCTCACCCACCGCGACGCGCCACACAGCATGAGAGTCCTGCACGTCATTGAAACACTGGACTTCGGCGGCGCCGAGAAGGTCGTCGTCGACCTGGTCGCCGCCACCAAGGGTCGCTGCCAGCCCGCCGTCTGCTGCGTGAAGCACAGCGGCGAACTGGCCCAGCGCCTGGGCGACGGCGTGCAGGTGTTCTCGCTCGGCAAGGGCGAAGGCAACGACCTGACCGTGCCGTGGCGCCTCGCGCGCCTGGTACGCGAGCAGGGCTTCGACGTGATGCATTCGCATCTGTGGGGTGTCTACCTCGAGTCGGCGCTTGCCGCCAAGCTCGCCGGCGTGCCGCTCGTTCACACGGTGCATGGCAACTACCAGGACTACGGCCGGCGCTTCATCCCGCGCCTGAAGCTCGCGCTGCGCCACCGGCTGGAGCGCTTCGCGGCGCGCTGGCACCAGCGCATCGTCACCGTGTCGCATTCGATCCAGAGCTACGTGGTCGAGAACATCGGCATCGACCCGCGCCGCGTCGAGACGGTGCACAACGGCATCGACGAGCGCGTGTCGCTGCAGGGCGAGCGCCGCGGCACCACCTTCATCACCGTCGGGCGCATGGCGGCGGTGAAGAACCACGCGATGATGATCCGCGCGTTCGCGCGCGTCGCGGCTTCGCGCCCCGATGCGCGGCTGCAACTGGTCGGCGACGGGCCCGACCGCCCGGCCCTCGAAACGCTGGCTGCCTCGCTCGGCGTCGCGTCCCGCGTCGAGTTCCTCGGCTTCCGCAACGATGTCGCCGAGCTGCTCGCCGCGGCCGACGTGTTCCTGATGTCGTCGCACTACGAAGGCGTGTCGATCGCGATCCTCGAGGCCATGCGCGCCGGGCTGCCGGTCGTCGGCACGCAGGTCGGCGGCATCCCCGAGACCGTGCTGCAGGGCGAGAGCGGCCTGCTGGTGCCCGACGGCGACGAGGCCGCGTTCGCCGATGCGATGCTGACGCTGCTGCAGGATGCGAGCCGCCGCGCCGTGCTCGGCCGCGCCGCCACGCAACGCCAGCGCGAAGCCTTCTCGCTCGAGAGCGCCGCCCAGCGCTATCTGCAAATCTATGCCGGAGGCCTGCAGTGATCAAGGCTGTGCTGCGCAAGCTGCTGAGCCCGGTGCTGCGCTACCGCGGCGACGCGCCCGGGCTGTACCTGAGCTTCGACGACGGCCCGCACCCTGTCGTCACGCCGCAGGTGCTCGACGCGCTGGACCAGGGCGGCGTGAAGGCCACCTTCTTCATGATCGGCCAGGAGATGGAACGCCACCCGGCGCTGGTGGCCGAGGTGCGCGCGCGCGGCCATGCGATCGCGCTGCACGGCTTCACGCACCGGCACTGCGCCGACATGAGCTGGCGCGAGCAGCTCGACGACCTGCGCCGCATGCGCGCGGTGGCGGCGCGCTTCGGCGTGCGGCTGCGCAGCTACCGGCCGGCGTACGGCGAGCTGTCGGTGCTGCGCATCGGCTGGTGCCTGCTGAACCGCGTGAAGATCGTGATGTGGTCGTTCGAAACCCGCGACTCGTTCGTGCAGCAGGCCGACGAACTCGAAGCGCGGGTCACGCCGCAAGCCCTGACGGACGGCGACATCCTGCTGTTCCATGACGACACCCCGGTGACCGCGCAGGCCCTGCCGCGCTTGCTGGACAACGCCCGCGCAGCCGGCCTGCGCTTCGGCGTTTTGGAGACCGTGTGAAGACCCTCATCCACATCATCAGCGCCGACGACGTGTTCGGCCCCGAGAAGACCGTGATCAACGAATGCCTGGCGCTGCGCGGCAGCGACTGGCACGCCCGGATCATCAACATCTGGAACACCGACGACACGCCGATCTCGCGCAAGGTGCGCGAGGCCGGCATCGACTACGAATGCCTGCAGTCGGCCGGCAAGCTCGACCTGGGCGCCATCCGCGCGCTCGCCGCGAAGCTCGCGGCGCAGCCCGGCACGGTGGCGCACAGCCACGGCTACAAGGCCGACCTGTACACGCTGCTGGCCGCGCGCCGCGCGAAGGTCACGGCCCTCACCACCGCGCACGGCTGGACGTCGGAGAACGCGAAGGTGCGGCTGTACGAGCGCCTGCAGGCCTTCCTGTGGCGCTTCTTCGACCGCGTGGTCTGCGTGTCGCAGAGCTACCGCCAGCTCGCGAGGGCCGCCGGCGTGCCGGACCGCAAGATCACCGTCGTGCACAACGCGATCCGCAGTTCCTACCAAGCACAAGGCGCGCAAGCGCGCAGCGATGCGCGCGCGGCGCTCGGGCTGGACGACGATGCGCAGGTCGTCGCGATCATCGGCCGGCTCGGCATCGAGAAGGGCCACCGGCTGTTCGTCGAGGCCGCCGCGCAGCTGGCGCCGCGCTTCCCGAAGGCGCGCTTCCTGATCGCCGGCGAAGGCGCGCAGCGCGCCGACATCGAGGCCCAGGTGGCGCAGCTGAAGCTCGACGGCACGGTGCGCCTGCTCGGCCACCGCAACGACCTGCCGGCGATCTACCCGGCGCTCGACCTGCTGGCGATGGCCTCGCTGCGCGAAGGCCTGCCGAACGTGCTGCTCGAAGCGATGCTGCACGGCGTGCCGGGCGTCGTGATGGCGGTCGGTGGCATTCCGGAGGTGGTGAGCGACGGCGTCGACGGGCTGCTGGTACCGCCGGGTGACCTGGCGCGCTTCGTTGAATCGCTCGCGGCGCTGCTGGGCGACCCGGTGCGCCGCGTGGCGATGGGCGCAGCCGCGGTCACGAAGGTGCGCGACGGCTTCCTGTTCGATGCGCGGATGAAGCGCATGGTCGAGATCTACGAAGCCGGCCTGGTGCGGCCCGGTGCGCCGGCCCCCGCGGCAGGGAGCGCCGCATGATGCACGCGTTGTGGATGGTCGCGGCGCTGGCTGCGAGCGCGCTGGTGCTGCTGGTGGCGGCGATCTTCTTCTACCAGGCGATCCGCGGGCTGTGGGGCGTGCGCGCGCCGGCGCCGCTCGCGCCGCGCCGCGACAAGCGCTTCGGCGTGCTGGTGCCGGCGCACAACGAGGAAGGCGTGCTCGGCCCGCTGTTCGCGTCGCTCGCGCGCGTGGACTACCCGCGCGAGCGGCTGGCGATCCTGTTCGTCGCCGACCATTGCACCGATGCAACGGTGGCCGAGATCCGCGCCGCCGGCTTCGACTGCCTGGACCGCCAGAGCGGCGCGCGCGGCAAGACCGCGAGCCTGGCCGAGGGCATCACGACGCTGGAGGCGAAGCATGGCGAGGCGCTCGACGCGGTGGCCTTCTTCGATGCGGACAACCTTGTCGACCCGCTGTTCTTCCAGCAGGCCGCGGCCGGCCTGCATGAAGGCCACGCGGTGCTGCAGGGCCGGGTCGGCGTGCACAACTGGCAGGCGACCTTGTTCTCGCGGCTGAACTACATGAACGCGGTGGTCGAGAACCGGCTGGAGGAGCTGGCGCGCAGCCAGGCCGGCTGGAGCTGCAACCTGCGCGGCCACGGCATGGTGTTCCGGCGCGACGTGCTGCAGCGCATGCCCTGGCATTCGGACACGATGGTCGAGGACCAGGAGATGCTGGTGAAGCTGGTGTGCAGCGGCCAGCGGGTGCACTGGCTGGAGCATGCGCGCGCATCGAGCGTGATCCCGGAGACGGCGAAGGAAGCGGCAGCGCAGCGCAGGCGCTGGGCCGGCGGGCGCTCGGCGATCGTCGGGCGCAGCGTGCGGGCGCTGTGGGCGCGTTTCCGCGCGAGCGGTGATGGCGCAGCGCTGAACCTGCTGATCGACTTCCTGTTGCCCTCGCACGCGGTGCAGCTGAGCCTGCTGTTCGTTGCGATCGTCGTGGCTGCGGCCGTCTGCGGATTCGCGTCGTGGCAGTTCCTACTGGCCTTCGCGCTGCTGCCGGCGTACCTGCTGTACTTCATCGCCGGCAACCTGCTGAGCGGGGTTCCTGCGAAGACCTTCCTCGACATCCTGTGGGCGCCGGCGTTCATCGCGTGGCGCACGTGGATCTACCTGACGAGCCTGAGTGGCGTGAAGCGTTGGCGCTGACTTTCGCTTGCGGCGTGTTGCGCGTCGCGGCGGGTGAGGGAGTGGGCTGGGGGCTCATGCCTCGGCGGTCGGCCCTGGCGGGCCGACTCCACGGAGAAGCTCGGCTTTGGGGATGCATCGGCAAACTCCCTCCACTCACTTCGTTCGTTGTGGTCAAACAGTGCCGATGAGTCAGTCCACGAAGTGCGCTGGCGCGCACCATCCCCAAAGCCGATCTTCT
>NZ_FRCQ01000036.1 GCF_900142965.1 Rhizobacter sp. OV335 | reverse complement strand
TTCATGGCCCGCGTGCGCAGCACGCTTCGTGAACTGACTGTCGCCGACTGTTTGACCACAACGAACGAAGTGAGTGGCGGGAGTTTCGGCGACGGGCCATGAAACCAGTCAGCGGAGGGAAGTCTTCGCCCCGAGAGGGGCGAAGACCGCCCCGTCCGGCGCGCCATGGCCTCCCCCCGCGCGCCTTTGCCGCACACGATCAACCGCCCGTCAACAACCCCCGCTCCCTCAGCATCGGTTCCACGGATGCATCGCGCCCCCGGAACGCCCGATACGTCTCCCCCGGCTCGCGGCTGTTGCCCACCGAATACACATGCTCCCGCAGCCGCTTCGCGACCGCCGCATCGAACGGATTGCCCGCCTCGGTGAACGCGTCATAACCATCGGCGTCGAGCACCTCGGCCCACAGGTACACGTAGTAGCCGGCCGCATAGCTGGCGCTCGAGAACAGGTGCTGGAAATGCGGCAGCCGGTGGTTCAGCCCGACGCCATGCGGCAGCCCGATGCGCTCCAGCTCGGCCGCCTCGAACGCGACGATGTCGATGCCCTCGGGGTCGCCTACTGCATGCACCGCCATGTCGACCAGCGCCGACGCGGTGTAGCGCACCGTCTCGTAGCCCTGGTTGAACTTGCGCGCCGCCTGCAGCCGCTCGACCAGCGCATCCGGGATCGGCTCGCCGGTCTCGACGTGCCGCGCATGGCGCTTCAGCACCTCCGGCTCGGCCAGCCAGTGCTCGAAGATCTGCGACGGCAGCTCGACGAAATCGCGCAGCACATTGGTGCCCGACAGGCGCTCGTAGGTCACGCTCGACAGCAGCCCGTGCAGGCCGTGCCCGAACTCGTGGAACAGCGTCGCCGCATCGTCGAAACTCAGCAGCGTCGGCGCGCCCGGCGAGCCCTTCGCGAAGTTGTTGTTGTTGACGACGATCGGCAGCACATCGCCGCCACCGATCACATTGCGCGTCTGCTGCCGGTACGAGCCCATCCACGCGCCGCTGCGCTTGCTCGGCCGCGCGAAGTTGTCGTGCAGGAAGATGCCGACCAGCGCGCCGTCGCTGCCGCTCACCTCGTAGACCTTCACGTCGGGGTGGTACGCGCGGATGTCGTCGCGCACCTTGAAGCGCAGGCCGAACAGGCGCTGCGCACAGTCGAACGCCGCCTCGACCATGCGGTCGAGCGGGAAGTACGGCTTGACCGCCGCCTCGTCGAGGTCGTAGCGCGCCTGGCGCACCTTCTCGGCGTAGCAGCGCCAATCCCAGGCCTCGATCTCCTGCGATTCACCCGCGGCGGGGCGCTGCGATTGCGGCAGCGTCAGCAGCAGCGCCTTCAGCGCCTCGCGCTCCTCGGCCACACGCGCCTTCGCCGGCACCCACACCTGCTGCAGCAGCCGGTTCACCGCGGCCTGCGAGCCGGCCATCGTGTCGCCCAGCGCGTAGTCGGCATAGCTCGCATGGCCGTGCAAACGGGCCTGCTCGGCCCGCAGCTGCAGGATCTCGCGCGCCACCGGCCGGTTGTCGTGCGCGCCGTCGTGCTCGCCGCGCGACACCCACGCGCGCCAGGCCTGCTCGCGCAAATCGCGGCGCTCGGAGAAGGTCAGGAAGGGCACGATGTGCGAACGCGACAGCGTGATCACCGCGGCGTCGATGCCGCGATCGGCACCGGCCTGGCGCGCGGCGGCGCGCACGAACTCCGGCAGGCCGGCCAGGTCGCGCTCGCCGCGCAATTCGAGGCGGAAGGCCGATTCGTCGGCCAGCACGTTCTGCCCGAACTGCGTCGTCAGCTCGGCCAGGCGCTCCATCACCGCGCCGTAGCGCTCGCGCGCCGCGCCCTGCAGCTTGGCGCCGGCGCGCACGAACTCGAGGTGCACGCGCTCCAGCAGGCGGCGCTGCTCGGCGGTCAGGCCGAGCGACCCGCGCTGCGCGTGCAGCGTGTCGATGCGCTGGAACAGCGCCGCATGCATGTAGATCGCGTTGCCGTGCGCCGCCATGCGGGGTGCGAGCTGTCGCTCCACCGCCTGCAGCGCCGGCGAGGTCTCGCTGGAGGTGAGGTTGTGGAACAGGCCCTCCAGCCGCGCGAGCAACCGGCCGCTGCGGTCGAAGGCCGCCAGCGTGTTGTCGAAGCTCGGGGCGGCAAGCTGCGCGCCGATCGCGTCGATCTCGGCACGCTGCTCGGTGAGCGCCACCTCGAAGGCCTCGGCGAAATGCTCGGGGCGGGCGGTGTCGAACGGCGGGAGCCCGTGCGGGGCCTCCCAGGGCTGCAGCAACGGGTTGTTCTGGCGACTGCTTGTGGCAACGGTCATGGCGGCTTCTCTCGGTCAGGGAAGAAGCCGCCGATTCTAGGAGGCAGGCCGCGCGTTACTTGCCGGCCTTGATCTGCAATTCCTCATCCTCGAAATAGCGACGGCCATCGCAATTGGCGATGTACGACGCCTTGTCGGCCTGCAGCGCCTCGACCTTGGTGTTGTACTCGGCGCTGCGGGCCTTGTAGGCCTCGACGGCCTTGTCGCGGGCGGCCAGGCGCTCGTTGAAGGCCTTCACGGCCGCCTCGTCGGTGGTGTCGATCGCGGCACGGTCGGCCTTCAGCGCGTCGCCGGCGGCGGCGAGGTCGTCGCCTTCCTTCTTCAGCGGGGCCTGCAGCGGCAGCGTCTCGGCAAGCTGCGCCTTCACGCGGTCGTTCTGCGCCAGGCAGGCGCGCAGCTGTTCCTTGCTCAGAAAGGGCGCGCCGGGCTTGGCCTTGCCCAGCGTCGATTCCTTCTTCGGCTTGTCGGCCGCAAGGGCGGGCATGGCGGCCAGGCCGGCGATGCAGGCGGCGAGCAGCCAATGGGCGGCAGCGAAGCGGGGAGCGAAACTCATGGGCAGGGCATCCTTCTGAAAGTGCGGCGCGCATCATGCCATTGCCGCGCGGCCGGCTCCGTTACAGTGCGCCGCCACACTCCTCGGACATTCATTCGAAACATCGCCCTCATGCCTCCTCTCGTGCCCCATTCCTCCACCACCGCCCTGCGTGTCGGCCTGGTCGGCTACGGCTTCGCCGGCCAGACCTTCCATGCGCCGCTGATCGCCAGCGTCCCCGGGCTGCGGCTGGCCGCCTTCGCGAGCAGCGACGCGGCCAAGGTGGCGCGCGACTGGCCGGGGCTGCCGGTCGAGGCCGATCCGCTGCGGCTGTGCGCGCGCGACGACGTCGACCTGGTCGTCATCGCGAGCCCGAACGACAGCCACCACCCGCTGGCGCTCGCCGCGCTGCAGGCCGGCAAGCACGTGGTGGTCGACAAGCCCTTCACCGTGACGCTCGCGCAGGCGCAGCAGCTGGACGCCGTGGCGCGCGAGCACCGGCGCGTGCTGTCGGTGTTCCACAACCGGCGCTGGGATGGCGATTTCCTGACGCTGCGCGCGCTGCTGGCGCGCGGCGAGCTGGGGCGCGTCGTCGAACTCGAGTCGCGCTTCGACCGCTTCCGCCCGCTGGTGCGGCAGCGCTGGCGCGAGCAGTCGCCGGTCGGCGGCGGCCTCTGGTTCGACCTCGGCCCGCACCTGCTCGACCAGGCCCTGCAGCTGTTCGGCTGGCCGCAAACGCTGCGGCTCGACCTGGCGCGGCAGCGCGACGGGGCCGTCAACGACGACGCCTTCGATGCCCGCCTCGTCTACGCCGGCGGCTTGAGCGCGACGCTGCGCGCCAGCGCGCTGACCGCCCTGCCCGGCCCGCGCTTCGCCGCGCACGGCACGCGCGGCAGCTTCGTCAAATGGGGGCTGGATGCACAGGAAGACGCGCTGAAGGCCGGCCAGCGCCCGCTGCCGGGCGCCGACTGGGGCGTCGACACGCAGGCGGCGACGCTGAGCACACTCAACACGCTCGGCCCCGACGGCGAAACGCTGCAGACCCGCGCCGAGCCGCTGCTGCGCGGTGACTACCCGGCGTACTACGCCGGTGTGCGCGACGCGATCGCCGCCGGCGCGCCGAACCCGGTGCCGGCCGCGCAGGCGATCGACGTGATGGCGCTGATCGAACTCGGTTTCCGAAGCGATGCCGAGCGGCGCGAGCTGCCGGCGATTCATTGATGTGAGGATTCCCATGGCCGACTTCATTCCCCTCTCCCAGTTGCTCGCGGCGCGCACGCGCGATGGCGATGCGGTGCGCTTCGAGGTCAGCGAAGACTGGCTGCAAGGCCGCACCTCGTTCGGCGGCCTGATCTCGACGCTGGCGGTGCAGGCGATGCGCGACGTCGCGGGCGCGGGCTGGCCGGCCGACGTGCAGTTGCGCGCGTTGCAGACGAGCTTCATCGGCCCGGTCGCGCAAGGCCCGGTGCAGGTGGCGGTGCGGGTGCTGCGCGAAGGCAGGAACGTTCGCCAAGTCCAGGCGCACGTGCAGCAAGGCGGCGAGACCGCAGCCCTGCTGCTGGGCGTGTTCGGCAGCGAGCGCGAAACCACGCTGCCTGGGCTGGCGCCGGCGATGCCGGCGGCCGGGCGCGGTCCGGACGACACGCCGGCGCTGCCGTTCATTCCCGGCATCGCCCCGAATTTCATGCAGCACCTGGACATGCGCTGGGCCGAAGGCGGGCTGCCGTTCACCGGCACCGACACCTGGCACAGCCGCATCCACCTGCGCACCAAGGGCGAGCCGCAGCCGCTGCCGCTGGAACTGCTGACCGTGCTGCTGGCCGACGCCCCGCCGACGCCGGCGCTCAGCCGCTTCAAGCGCCCGGTGCCGGCCAGTTCGGTGTCGTGGGAGCTGGAGCTGCGCCCGGTCGCGCACGAGCTGCCGGCCGACGGCTGGTGGCGCATCGACACCGAGGCGCTCGCGGCGGCCGGCGGCTACGTGAACCAGGTGTCGAAGCTGTGGTCTCCGAGCGGCGACCTGGCAGCGCTGGGCTACCAGGTCGTGACCGTCTACGCCTGAGACCTGCGGACGCTCAAGGCGTGGCGGTGTGCCACACGCCGTTGAACCCGTCGCCGGTCTTGTCGCCCGGCTTCGCGTCCTTGGCCCAGAAGTACAGCGGCTTGCCCTTGAAGGCCCACTGCTTCTTGCCGTCGTCGCGGGTCACGACGCTCCAGTCGCCGTTCGCCTTCGCGGCATCGTCGGCCATCAGCGGCGGCCAGTTGGTCGCGCACGGGCCGTTGCAGACGCTCTTGCCGGTGCCGGCCGTGTCGCGGTCGAAGGTGTAGAGCGTCATGCTGTTGGCGCTGCCGACCAGCGCGCCATCGGCGGTCTTGGCAGGTGCCGGGCCGCCCATCATCGACGACATCGACGAGCAGGCGGCCAGCACGAGTGCGCCGAGCAGCGGAACGAGGGTCTTGGTCTTCATCATCTGGGTCTCCGTGGGTGTGAGGATCCCCTGTGTACGCCTGGAGGGCCGCCCCTATTGCAAGCCGGGCAATCTATTTCTTCTTCAGCGCCTTGCCCAGCAGCTCCACCAGCAGCCCGGTCATGCCGCCTTCGTGCGCCACCGCCCGCTCGCTCAGCTGCTGCGCCAGCTCCGACGGCAGCTTGCAGGCGAACGGCACCAGCCCGGCGGCGGCGTCGCGGCGGCGCTGCTCGCGCTTGTCGACCGGGGCCGTGGCCTCCTGGCCGAAGCGGCCGGGCACCCCGCCCGCCTTCAGCTGGTTGTTGAGCTTCAGGGCCAGGTTCTTGGCCAGGTCGAACTTCTTCTGTGTCATTTCACGAATTTGAATGGGCGGCGATGTGCGAATTGTCACCCCTGCGGCGATTTGGCAGTGAGTACCTGCCCCGCGGGGGGCACTGATGCAGATACATTTCTACTGAGACAACTTGTCACTGCTTCGTCTACGTCGTCGCACCGTTCGATGACGTTCGTTCACACTCTGGAGAACCCCGCATGCGCATTTTCCGTCCCGCCCGGCTGTCATCGGTCGTGGCTGCCGCCTCTCTCGCCCTGCTGGCGGCCTGCGGACCGAGCATCCCGCCCACCATCAAGATCGGCGTGGCACAACCGCTGTCCGGTCCGTCGGCCGCGCGCGGCCAGGACCTGCTGAACGGCGTCAAGATGGCGGCCGACGAGCTGAATGCCTCGGGTTTCAAGGTCGCCGGCAAGGTCGTGAAGATCGAGGTCGTCGCCGTCGACGACAAGGCCGACAAGGAAACGGCCAAGAAGGTCGCGCAGGAGCTGGTCGACCAGAAGGTCACCGCGGTGATCGGCCACCTGAGCTCGGACATCTCCGAGGTCACGATCCCGATCTACAAGAGCGCCAACATCCCGCAGCTGTTCACCTCGTCGGCGGTCGAACTGGCCAAGCTGGGCGACGGCAACACCTTCCGCCTGGTGGCCAATGACGGCCTGCAGGCCAAGGCGATCGGCGGCTACATCGCCGAGAGCCTGAACGCGACCAACGTCGCGATCGTCTTCGAAGACACCGCCTTCGGCCGCCCGATGAGCAAGGACGTGAGCGAGGCGCTCGGCAAGCTGAAGAAGAAGGTCACGCTGAACGAGTCGGTCAACAACAAGACCACCGACTTCGCGGCCTTCGTCGCCAAGCTGAAGGCCACCCCGCCCGACGTGCTGGTGGCCGTGCTGCGCGACAACCAGCTGCTGCCGCTGTTCGAGCAGATGAAGGCCGCCGGCCTGTCGGGCGTGCCGGTGCTGTCGACCAACTCCTCGAAGACCGAGAAGCTGGCCAAGTCGCCGAACGACGTGACCACGCTGTACGTCACCTCGAGCGCGCTGGAGCCGCGCGAGTTCGCGGCCGGCCCGACCTTCCTGAAGAAGTTCCAGACCGTCTTCAAGGCCGACCCGGTGTGGGGCGCCCACTACGCCTATGACGCGATGTACGTGATCGCCGATGCGATGCGCCGTGCGGACAGCGTCGATTCGGTCAAGCTGCGCGAAAAGCTGCACACGATCGACCCGGTGTCGCCGGTGACCAGCTCGATGCGCTTCACCGCCGACGGCGAGCAGGCCTATGGCGCGATCACGGTGTACCGCCGCCGTGACGGCCAGTGGGAACCGCTGATGCGCTCCGACCGCTGGTAAGCCGTTCCACGCTTCGCTGCGAATCTTCCTTCTGAAAGGGGTCTGGTCTAATCCAGGCCCCTTTTGCTTTTCCGGACTCCCTCCCGCCATGGCATTGAAAGCCACCATCTACAAGGCCACGCTGCAGCTGGCCGACATGGACCGCAATGTCTATGGCGACCACGGCGTGACGATCGCGCGCCACCCGTCGGAGACCGACGAGCGGATGATGATGCGGCTGCTCGCGTTCGCGCTGAACGTGCCGGCCGACAACGACAACGGCGCGCTCGAATTCGCCAAGAGCCTGTGGGACACCGACGAGCCCGACCTGTGGCAGAAGGACCTGACCGGCCAGATCATGCAGTGGCTCGAGGTCGGGCAGCCCGACGACAAGCGCCTGATGAAGGCCAGCCCGCGCGCCGAGCGCGTGGTGGTGTACAGCTTCAGCCACAGCACGCCGATCTGGTGGGGCGGCATCGCGACCAAGGTCACCCGCGCGCGCAACCTCGCCGTCTGGCAGGTGCCGGCCGAGCAGAGCCAGGCGCTGGCAGCACTCGCGCAGCGCACGATGCAGCTGCAGGTGACGGTGCAGGACGGCACGGTCTGGGTCGGCGACGGCACGCGCAGCATCGAGGTCACGCCGCAGCGGCTCACCCCGGAACCCTGAGAAACCCGGGGCTGCACACAAACCGTTCAAAAAACCGGCCCGGTGCTGGCAGACTCCGGCTGGTCTTTCAGCCGTTGAACACCGTCGTTGGAGAACAGGCCATGAGCAATCCCGTGCTCGTCACCCACAACCCGGCGCAGCAGCGCTTCGAAGCCACCGTCGAGGGCCTGCTGTGCGTGGCCGACTACCGGCTGGCCGGCAGCGTGCTGCAGATGACGCACACCGAGGTGCCGCCCGCGCTGCAGGGCCGCGGCATCGCGGCCGAACTGGTCGAGGCCGCGTTCGACCACGCGATGACCGAGAACCTGAAGATCGAGCCGCTGTGCTCGTACGTGCGCGTCTACATGGAGCGCCATCCCGAAACCGCGTTCCTGAGGGCCTGAGCTTGACCAACGTCTCCGCTTCCCGCCGCCGCCTGCTCGCAGGCACCGTCGGCGCCGTTGCCACCCCTCTGCTGAGCCTGACCGCCACGCCTGCCATGTCGCAACCCCCCGCCTCCGCTGCGTCCGCCGCTTCATCCACCGCGCCATCCACCACCGGCACCCCCGCCGATCCGTTCACCTGGCTCGAAGACGTGCAGGGCGAACGCGCCCTCGCCTGGGTGCGCGAGCGCAACGCCGCCTCGCAGAAAGAGCTGACCGCACGGCCCGAGTTCGCGCCCACGCGCAGCCAGCTGCTCGAGGTGCTGAACGCGAAGGACCGCATCCCGGCCGTGTCGCGCCGCGGCGACTGGCTCTACAACCTGTGGCAGGACGAGCACCACAAGCGCGGCCTGTGGCGGCGCACCACGCTGGCCGAGTACCGCAAGGCCGAGCCGGGCTGGGAGACGGTGATCGACCTCGACGCGCTCGGCGCATCCGAGAAGGAGAACTGGGTCTGGGGCGGCGCCAGCGTGCTCGGGCCCGACTACCGCCGCTGCCTGGTCTCGCTGTCGCGCGGCGGTGCCGATGCGAAGGTGGTGCGCGAGTTCGACGCCGTCACGAAGCAGTTCGTCAAGGACGGCTTCACGCTGCCCGAAGCCAAGTCCGATATCGACTGGCTGGACGCGGACACGATCTACGTCGGCACCGATTTCGGGCCCGGCTCGCTGACCGATTCGGGCTACCCGCGCGTCATCAAGCGCTGGAAGCGCGGCACGCCGCTGGCCGAGGCCGTGACGGTGTTCGAAGGCGAGGCCAAGGACGTGGCGGTCAGCGTCAGCGTCGACCGCACGCCGGGCTTCGAGCGCATCGTCTTCAGCCGCGCGCTCGACTTCTACAACAGCCACCAGTTCCTGCTGAGCGGCGACAAGCTCGTCAAGCTCGATGTGCCGGACGACGCGTCGGTCGGCTTCTTGCGCGACACCCTGCTGCTGCACCTGCGCAGCGATTTCCAGGCCGGCGCCGACACCTTCCCCAGTGGCTCGCTGCTGTACGGCGACGCGGCCGCGTACCTGCGCGGCGAGCGCAAGCTGCGCGCGCTGTTCACGCCGACGCCGACGCGCTCGCTGTCGGGCTACACCACCACGCGCGACCACGTGCTGCTGAACGTGCTCGACAACGTGGCGGGCAAGCTGGAGCAGTGGCACAAGGACGCCGCCGGCTTCACGCGGCGCGAGATCGCCGCGCCCTTCCCCGGCGCGCTGGGCATCAGCAGCCTGCACGACCCGCTGCTGAAGACCGACCCGCTGGCCGAGCGCTACCTGCTGACCTACACCGATTTCCTGACACCCGATTCGCTGTACCTCGCGAGCACCGCGAACGACCAGCGCGAGCTGCTGAAGTCGCGCAACGGCCTGTTCGATTCGAAGGGCATGCGCGCCGAGCAGCGCTTCGCGACCTCGAAGGACGGCACGCGCGTGCCCTACTTCGTCGTGTGGCCGCAAGGCGCCAAGCCTGACGGCAGCAACCCGACGCTGCTGTACGGCTACGGCGGCTTCGAGATCTCGCTGAAGCCTTGGTATTCGGGCAGCTTCGGCCGCGCGTGGTACCAGCGCGGCGGCGTGCTGGTGGTGGCCAACATCCGCGGCGGCGGCGAGTACGGCCCGGCCTGGCACCAGAGCGCCGTCAAGGCGAACAAGCAGCACAGTTACGACGACTTCATCGCGGTCGCCGAAGACCTGGTCGCGCAGAAGATCACCGCGCCGCGCCACCTCGGCATCATGGGCGGCAGCAACGGCGGCCTGCTGGTGGGCGCCACCTTCACGCAGCGCCCCGACCTGTTCAACGCGGTGGTCTGCCAGGTGCCGCTGCTCGACATGCGGCGCTTCCACACGCTGCTGGCCGGCGCCTCGTGGATGGCCGAGTACGGCAACCCCGACGACCCGGCCGAATGGGCCTTCATCTCGAAGTACAGCCCCTACCAGAACGTGCGCAAGGGCGTGAAGTACCCGAAGGTGCTGTTCACCACGTCGACGCGCGACGACCGGGTGCACCCGGCCCATGCCCGCAAGATGGCGGCGCTGATGCTGTCGCAGGGGCACGAGCTGCTGTACTACGAGAACATCGAGGGTGGCCACGGCGGCGCGGCCGACAACGAGCAGCGCGCACACCTGCAGGCGCTGGAGTACAGCTACCTGTGGCAGCAGTTGGGTCGTTGAGACCGGGTCGCTGAAGACGATGGACCCGCGCGCAGCCGAGCTGCTGGACTGGTGGTTCGGGCCGGAGCCCGGCGAGATCCGCGCGCTGTGGTTCACGAAGAGCGCGCAGACCGACCAGGAGATCGCCGAGCGCTTCGGGCTGCTGATCGACGAGGCGCTCGCCGGCGGCCTGGCCGGGTGGGAGGCACCGGCCGAGGCCGCGCTCGCGCGCATCCTGCTGCTCGACCAGTTCACCCGCAACGTGTTCCGCGACCGCGAGCGCTCGTTTGCCGGAGATGCACTGGCGCTCGATGCCGCCCGCGCGCTGTGCGCCGCCGGGCTCGATGCCAGCCTGCCCCCGCTGCGACGCGCCTTCGTCTACATGCCGTTCGAGCATGCCGAAGACCTCGCCTGCCAGGACGAAGCGGTGGCCCGCTTCACCCGCCTCGCCCAGGAAGCGCCGGCGCTGCAAGGCATGCTGGACTATGCGCACAAGCACCGCGAGGTCATCGCGCGCTTCGGGCGTTTTCCGCACCGCAACCCGATCCTTGGGCGCGCCTCCTCTCCCGAGGAGGCGTTGTTCCTGCAGCAGCCCGGGTCGCGCTTCTAACCGGCTCTAGATTCGTCCCATCAACAGCAAGACGATCAGGATGATCACCACCAGCCCGAGCCCGCCGCTCGGGCCATAGCCCCAGCTGCGGCTGTGCGGCCAGGTCGGCAACGCGCCGACCAGGATCAGGATCAGGACGATCAACAAGATGGTTCCGAGCGTCATGTGGTGCTCCTTTTTCTGGTGAGTGATTCAAGGCCTCCACGGTAAGGAGCCGGCCGGCTTTCCCAAGCGGGCCGACGGCGCGAGCCGCTGTAGTCGCGCAGCGCCACCGGTTGTCGCCGCTGTCCTACATGTTTTGGCCTGCGGCCGGAACTGATGGCAGAAAAAGCATCTATTCGCCGGATTGGTACCTTCGTCAGTTTTTTACGATGGATCAGGCGCTGCAAGGCCTCGTTGTTCAACTGACAGAAAGCGCTCCGATGAAGCTCAACCACCTCAAACTCGGCCAGCGGCTGGGCATGGCCTTCGGGCTGATTCTCGCGATCACCGCGCTCGTGTCGACGATCGGCGTGTGGCGCCTCGAGACGCTGAAGACGGCCAGCCAGGCGCTGGCGACCACCGAGATGCAGCGCCATGCGCTGGCGGCGCGCTGGGCGGCCCACATCAACCTGAACTGGGTGCGCACGGCAGCGTCGCTGAAGGCGAGCGATGCCACCTACATCGACACGCTGAAGCGCGACATGGACAGCACCTCCGCCGCGATCAGCGAGATGCAGAAGAAGCTCGACGAGCTGGTGCAGGATGAGACCGGCAAGCAGCTGATGGCCGACGTCGCCACGCGCCGCGAGAGCTACCGCGTCTCGCGCGTCGCGCTGTTCAAGCGCAAGCAGGCCGGCGAGGACGTCGGCGCGCAGGTCGACAAGGAGCTGCAGCCGCTCGCGCAGGAGTACCTGAAGGGGCTGGTCGCGATCGATGCCTACATGGACGAGCACCTGGCCGCGAGCCAGGCGCAGACGCTGGCGGTGGCGCTGAGCGGCCAGCGCATCCTGGCCGGCGGCGCGGTGTTCGCGGTGCTGGCCGGCCTGCTGCTGGCCGTGCTCGCGACGCGCTCGATGACGGGCCCGCTGCACCAGGCGGTCGGTTCGGCCGAGGCGATCGCCGAGGGCGACCTGTCCCGACCCATCCACGCCGAAGGGCGTGACGAATGCGCGCAGCTGCTGGGGGCGCTCGGCCGCATGCGCAACCGCTTGTCCGAGCTGGTGAGCGACGTGCGGCGCAATGCCGAGGGCGTGGCCACCGCGTCGGCCGAGATCTCGCATGCCAACAACGACCTGAGCGGGCGCACCGAAGAACAGGCGAGCGCGCTCCAGGAAACCGCCGCGGCGATGGACCAGCTGTCGAGCACGGTGCGCATGAACGCCGACAACGCCCGCCAGGCCAACGTGCTGGCGCAGAGCGCCTGCGAGGTCGCGGTGCAGGGCGGCGACGTGGTCGGCCAGGTGGTCGACACGATGAAGGGCATCAACGACAGCTCGAAGAAGATCGTCGACATCATCGGCGTGATCGACGGCATCGCGTTCCAGACCAACATCCTGGCGCTGAACGCCGCGGTGGAAGCCGCGCGGGCCGGCGAACAGGGCCGCGGTTTCGCGGTGGTGGCTGGCGAGGTGCGAACGCTCGCGCAGCGCAGCGCCGACGCGGCCAAGGAGATCAAGGCGCTGATCTCGACCAGCGTCGAGCGCGTCGAGCAGGGCACGCTGCTGGTCGACCGTGCGGGCACGACGATGCAGGACGTGGTGAACTCGATCCGCCGCGTCACCGACATCGTCGGCGAGATCAGCACCGCGAGCAGCGAGCAGAGCACCGGCGTGTCGCAGATCGGCGAGGCCGTGACCCAGATGGACACGACGACGCAGCAGAACGCCGCGATGGTCGAGCAAGGCGCCGCCGCGGCCGAGAGCCTGAAGGCTCAGGCGCAGGACCTGGTGAACACGGTGGCGGTGTTCAAACTTGCGGCCTAGCGCTGCAGACCTCGTTCTTCACGTCCGAGTCGACGTGGCACAGGACGAGGACGTGGTCGATGTTCTTGCGCTTCAACTCGGCCTCCATCTTGTCGATGTGACTGGCGCCGACGGATGCGATGTAGGCGTGGCGGGGATCGGCCGACGCCTCCGCATCCTTGCGGACCTGTGACGCGATCCGACGCGCCATGCTGATCGAGCGCTTGTCACGCACGTCCTTGAGCGAAGCGGTGTAGTCAGCCGAGAGGCTGAGTTCCTGCTGCAGCAGCGCCTGGTAGGGGGCGTCGCGCTCCAGCATCGGCTTGTTCGCTTTTTTTTGGGCCTCGACATCCAGTCGGCGGCGCAGATCGATCAGCGCGGTCGACCCCAGCCCATCCGGAAGGGGCGGCTGCTTCCACAGTTCGAGCAGCCGACCAAGCCGCTTCACGATCGCAGCATCCAATTTTTCGCGGATCGCCAGCGGTCGAGCTCGAAGCTTGTCGCTGTCGATCCCGACGCAGCCGCCCTGGTGTCGGTCCTGCCGGCGCGGGATGCCTCGGCACAGTCCCAGGTTCTGGTCCAGCTCGCCATCGGGAAACTCGACGAACAAGAGGTCGTCGGCGCGGAACACATGGTCGACCAACCGGTCGATCTGCGCCTGGACTTCGGCACCGTAGTGATCGGGATCGGCGATCAGCAGCACGACACCGTCGAGGGATCGATCGGGCCGCTGCTGAAGGGCCTCGCTCTCGACCAGCGTGAAGGCGCTGCGGATGAAGCGACGCAGTTCATCGATGCTCGTGTGCGCCGGCATGCTGGCGTCGCAATCGCCGTCCACATCACAGACCTCCTCCTGGGGTTGAGCCTGCGCGCCAGGCAGCACGTTCCACGAGGGGTACAGCGCGTCGTTGCCGAGGGCCACAACGTCGTTCAGCCACGTCCACCAGGCGCGCACGACCGAGACGGCATCGCGCGCATTGCGCTTCTGCTGCTGCATGCGATCTGACGCCCGCTTGGCGCGGCGTCGCACTTTGCGGTCGGGGCCGTGGATCCGCAAGAAGGGTGCAGGTCCCGAATGTCTCGGGATCGGCCATGGGGCTGCACCCATCGAATTCGGGGCGGCCGGGATTGTCGCGTTGCTCAGCATGGCAATGAGTGCCAGCCGCGTCGAGACGGTTCCACTCAGGGGACAAAAGCAAGAAGGCCCTGCCGCTTGATCGCGGCAGGGCCTTACCCGACGAACGCCTCGATCAGAAGCGGTAGCCGACGAACACCGCCGTGGTCAGCGGGTCCAGCTTGATGTCGAGCGTCTGCCCTGTCGACAAGGTCGTGGTCGTCTTCAGGAAAGTCTTCAGCACGGTCGCGTCGACGAACCAGTGCTCGTTGAAGCTGTAGCTCGCGCCGATCTGGATCGTCGGGGCAAACTTCGAATCGACCTTCAAGGTGGTGGGATTGCTGGCCGAGCCGCCGGTCAGGCCGGTCAGCGTCGCGGTGCCCTTTTCCTTGTAGAACTTCGCGTAGGTGATGCCGGCGCCGACGTACGGGCGGAACGGCGAGCTCGCCTCCAGGAAGCGGTACTGGCCCATCAGCGTGATCGGCAGCGCCTTGGTCTCGCCGATCTTGCCGACGCCGGCGATCGCACCGTCACCGTTGATGTCGTGCTTGAACGGCATCGACAGCGGCAGGTCGATCGCGAAGTTGTCGGTCCACATGTAGGTGAGGCCGCCGCCGAACTGGGTGCTCGAGTCGACGTCGGCCTTGGTGCCCGGGAAGGCCGGCGAGCTCAGGTCGCCGCTGTCGACCTTCGGCGAGATCTGCACCGCACCGGCACGCACCAGCCACGAGCCGGCGGATTGCGCGCTGGCGGTGCCGCCGGCGAACAGGCTGGCCACGCAACCGGCCAGCGCGATGCACTTGAATGTCTTGTTCATGGTTGTTGTTCCTTCGTG
Organism: Rhizobacter sp. OV335; assembly: GCF_900142965.1. GTDB lineage: Bacteria > Pseudomonadota > Gammaproteobacteria > Burkholderiales > Burkholderiaceae_C > Rhizobacter. Next base: position 45,991 of record NZ_FRCQ01000036.1, on the reverse strand, counting down.
CATCCGGGTTTACAGCCAGCCCTTGGTGGCCAGGCTCCGCGCGATCAGCTGGCCCAGCAGCTGGTGGGCGAACGGCGTCGGGTGGAAGCCGTCGGCGAAGGCGTAGCTCTTCCACCAGTTCGTGTCGGTCACGCCGGTGGGCGGATGGGCCTGCAGGTAGGCCTCGGTGCAGGCGGGGAAGGTGTAGGTCGGCAGGCCGTCGGCACCGGGCGTCGCATCCGCCGGGCACACCGGCGTCTTGACGTTGCTCAGGCTGTACTGCGCCGGAATCGCCACCTCTTCATTGAACGAGGTGTAGAAGTCGACCACGACGACCTTGCCGTTGCCGGCGTAGTGCGTGGCGAGTGCGCCGTTGAACGCCTCGATCCATTGCTTGAACATGCCCTCGGAGGCGGCGCGAGCTGCGGCGCCTGCCGTGCCGCCGCCATTGCCAAGGGCGATCCGATCGAGCACGGCCTGGAAGCGCGGCGTGTTGGTGACGCCGGGCATGTTCAGGATGGCGACGTAGTTCGCGCCCTTGCCCAGGATGCTGGTGTCGATCGCGGTGGAGAACTTCGTCGCCAGCGCCGCCATGTACTGGCCGCCCAGCACCGGGAAGGCTGTCGGGGCGGCGGCATCGATGGCCGCCGTGTCGTTGACCAGCACGGTCTTCAGCAGGCCCTTGAAGGTGGCACCGCCATCGGTGCTCGTGCGCAGGTAGGCGCCCACCAGGTCGGCCGCGTCATTGCCGCCGCCGTCGATCAGCGCCAGTTCGCTGGCACCGATGTTGGCCGTCGCGGTGGCGTCCGTCATCTGCTGGATCACCGACAGCTGCGAGGTCGGCGCAGTCGGGTTGTTGATGCGGCTGCCGGCGATCGCGTAGTTGGTGCAGCCGGTCTTCGCGGTGTTCGGCGTGAAGGTGGTGGCACCCGTCGGGGTGTAGTAGTTGCACATCGACGTGATGCCGTAGCTCAGCGCGACGCGCTCCGGGTACACCAGCGCGTCCGAGGCCACCGTCGTCTGCACCGTGGCCTTGAAGCCGAAGGTGCCCGAGTCGGCCAGGCTGTCGCCGATCACCTTCACCGAGGTGATGTTGACCTTGGTCGTCGTGTCGCTTCCGCCGCCGCCGCAAGCTGCCACCAGTGCCACCGCGCCCAGCGCGACGACATTGCGTTTCCATTGATGCATCCGTGTCTCCTGCTTCCCAGTAATGAATCCAGCCGAGGCCGAGGGGGGAACGCCGCGCAGATTCAGCACGACCGTTCGATTTTTAAGATCAGGGCGAATGTTAGGGGCGGAGCAATACCCCTGGCCTGCTGGAAAGCCCGGATACCCGCGCAAAAAAAGCATGGTTCGTGGCCCGGAGGCCCATCCGGTCTACGGCGATTCCTGCTCCTGCAGCACGCGCCACAGCACCTTGCCGGCACCCGATTTCGGCAGGCTCTCGGCAAAGCTCACCAGCCGCGGCGCCTTGTAGGCCGCCATGTGGTCGCGCGCCCAGTCGACGATGTCCTGCTCGCTCGTCACGCCGCGCGCCTCGCTGCGCAGCACCACCACCGCCTTCACCGTCTCGCCGCGGTAGGCGTCGCGCGCGGCGATCACGCAGGCCTCCTGCACCGCCGGGTGCTTGTACAGCAGCGCCTCGACCTCGGCCGGCCACACCTTGAAACCGCTCGCGTTGATCATCCGCTTCAGCCGGTCGGTGATGAAGAAATAGCCCTCGTCGTCCATGCGCCCCAGGTCGCCGGTGCGAAAGAAACGCCGGCCCTCGATCTCGATGAAGGCGGCCCGCGTCGCCTCCGGATGCCGCCAGTAGCCTTGGAACACCATCGGCCCGCAGGTGACGATCTCGCCCACTTCGCCGACCGGCATCTCCTGCAGCGTGACCGGGTCCACCACCCGCGAGTCGACGCCGAAGATCGGGATGCCCAGGCACTGCAGCTTGGCGCGCTCCGGCGGGTTGGCATGGCTAGGCGCCGCGGTCTCGGTCAGCCCGTAGCCCTCGGCGAAGGTCAGCCCGAACTCCGCCTGCAGCCGCTCGGCCACCGCCTGCGGCATCGCCGCGCCGCCGCCGCTCAGGTAGCGCAGGCTCGACAGGTCGAAACTCTTGTAGTTGGGGCTGCCGAACAGGTCGATGATCATCGTCGGGATGCAGGTCCAGTGCGTCGGCCGGTGGCGCGAGATCAACCGCCCGGCCAGCTCGCGATCCCAGCGCGGCATCAGCACCGTCGTGCTGCCGTTCCAGACCGGCCCGAGCACGCCATAGACCATGCCGGTGATGTGGAACATCGGCACCACGGCCAGGCTCACCGTCTCGGCGCCGGCATTGCCCCAGCAGCCGCCCACCGTGTTCGACATCAGCGTGCGGTGCGTGTGCATGCAGCCCTTCGGCAGCCCGGTGGTGCCCGAGGTGTAAGGCAGCAAGGCCAGGTCGTCCGGCTGCGCGGTGTGCGGGCCGGGCGCGTGGCGCTGCGCGAGCGCATCGGCCCAGCGGGTGTAGCGCTCCGACGTGCCCTCGGGCAGCGGCGGATCGGCGCGCAGCCAGGCCTCCATCGCCGGCGGCGGGGCGATGTCGGCGTCGATCGCGTCGGGCAGCGCATCGGCATAGCGCAGCACCAGCACCTGGCGCAGCCGCTGCGCCTCGGGCAGCCTGGCGTTGGCCTGCGCGACGAAGCCGGTCAGGTCGGCGCTGCAGATCGCGACGCGCGCCTCGGGGTCGGTGATGTAGTGACTGAACTCCTCGGCCTTGTTCATCGGGTTGACCGGCACGACGACGGCGTTGGCACGCAGGATGCCGTAGTACGCCGCCGCGTACTGCGGGCAGTTCTGCAGGTACAGCGCGACCCGGTCGCCGGCCCGCACGCCGGCCTGCTGCAGCCAGCCGGCCACCTGCTCGGCCTGCGCATGCAGCGTGCGGAAATCGAGCGCCCGGCCGAAGAACAGGTAGGCCGGCTTGTCCGGAAAGCGCTGCGCGGTGACCTCGAGGTTGAACCACAGCGTGGTCGACGGTATCGCCAGCGCGCGCGGCAGGCGGCGCGGCCAGATCGTGTGGTGCGGACGCGGTGGAACTTCGGGCAACGGGTTCACGGCAGACCTCTCCTGGAGACCGGCAAGGTATACCGCGCCGCACCGGCAAGGCCTACGGCGTCAACCCGCAGCCGGCTTGTCGCCCCCGCGACAGCGGGGTCTCCGGCCGGGAACGCCGTTTGCCCTCCGGTCGCACCACTCACGGGGAGACTGTCATGGCGAATTGGCGATCGGCGATCGGATGGATGGTCCTTGGCAGCGGATTGCTGCTCGCAGGCTGCGGCGGAGGAGGCGACGCGCCCCCACCTGCCAGTGACGCGCGCAGCGACGCCACGGCCGGCGCGGGCGCGGCGACCGAAGGACCCCAGGTGGCAGACGTCACCGCCGCCGACACGCAGCCACCGACGCTGGTGCTGAACACCCCGGCCAACCTGGCCGCCAACCTGACCGGCCGCATCGACATCACGGCCGACGCGAGCGACGACGTCGGCATCGCCGGCGTCGAGTTCCAGATCGACGGCGCGCTCTGGGGTTCCGACGACACCAACCCGCCGTACATGACCAGCATCACGACGACCCGCCTCACCACCGGGCAGCACGTGATCCGCGCCCGCGCACGCGACACCTCGAACAATCGCTCCGCGTGGGTCACGCGCACCGTGCAGTTCGGCAACGACGTGCAGGTGCCCGAAGGCTTCGCGAAGACGGCCCTGGTCGGCGGACTGACCGGCGCGACGGCCTTCGCGCAGGCGATCGACGGCCGCATCTTCGTCACCGAGCAGGCGGGCACCGTGCGCGTGATCAAGAACGGCGTGCTGCTGCCGACACCGTTCGCGACACTGCCCAACGTCGTCTCGGGCGGCGAGCGCGGGCTGGTCGGCATCACGCTGCACCCGAACTTCGCGACCAACGGCTGGGTGTACGTGTACTACACCACCTCCGAGGGCGGCACGCACAACCGCATCAGCCGCTTCACCGCGAACGGCGACGTGGCCGCCGGCCCGCCGACCGCGCTGTTCGGCCTGCCGACGCTCACCACGACCATGCACAACGGCGGCGCGATGCATTTCGGCCCCGACGGCAAGCTGTACGTGGGCGTCGGCGACAACGGGCTCGGCGCGCCGGCGCAGGACCGCAACAGCCTGTTCGGCAAGCTGCTGCGCCTGAACGACGACGCCACCATCCCGACCGACAACCCGTACTACGCGACCAACACCGGCAACGCCCGCGCGGTGTGGGCGATCGGCTTGCGCAACCCGTTCACCTTCGCGGTCCGCCCGAGCGACGGCCGCATCCACATCAACGACGTCGGCCAGAACACCTGGGAGGAGATCGACGTCGGCGCCGCCGGCGCCAACTACGGCTGGCCGAACTCCGAGGGGCCCGACAACATCACCGCCGGCGTCACCGCCCCGCTGTTCAGCTACCGCCACACGGCCGCCACGCCGCCGGGCAGCGCCGTCGGTGGCTTCATCATCGGCCGGTGCATCGCCGGCGGCGCGTTCTATCCGGTGGGCGGCGGCTTCGCGGCCCTCTTCCCGGCGCGCTTCCAGGGCAATTACTTCTTCGCCGATTTCACGACGCACGAGATCAGCCGCGTCGACCTCGCGAACGGCAACGCCGTCTATGCGTTCGCGAAGACGGTCGGCGAACCGGTCGACATGCGCGTGGCCACCGACGGGGCACTGCTGGTGCTGACGCGCAACAACATCGTGCGCATCGCGCCGATCTGAGCCTATTCGCGATACATCGGCGCGCCATCGATACCGGTTTTCGATGGCTCGCCCCCACGCTCGCATCGGGCGCGAAGCAGCGACACAATGCGCGACATTCCTTGCGGCGGCGACACACACCGGCGCAGGGACATCGCCCCATGCTGTGCGCCAAGCACACACGCGCCCACACGCGACCCGAGGATTCCATGGCCCCACTTTCTTCACCCTTCCTGAACACGGCCCGGCTGGCCGCGCTGACCTGCAGCCTGCTGCTCGTTGCCTGCGGCGGCGGCAGTGGCGGCGACAGCCCGCCCAACCCGCCGGCGCCGGTCGGCAACTCACCGACCGCGCGCATCGACAGCCCCACCGAAGGCACGACCTTCGCGGCCGGCGACACCCTCACCTTCACCGGCAGCGCGACCGACCCGGAAGACGGCACCTTGCCCGCCGGCTCGCTCACCTGGTGGGCCGACCTGCACCACGACGCCCACAACCATCCGTTCCAGCTGCAGACCCCCGGCGCGAGCGGTACCGTGACGATCCCGGTGCACGGCGAGACCTCGTCGAACATCTGGTATCGATTCCACCTGAAGGCCACCGATTCGGCCGGCAACGTCAACGAGGTCACGCGCGACATCCAGCCGCGCAAGGCGCAGGTCACGCTCGTGACCGTGCCGTCCGGCCTGCAGCTGACGATCGACGGCCAGCCCGTGACCGGACCGAACACCTTCACCGGCGTGGTCGGCATGGAGCGCGACATTGAAGCAGCCACGCAGACGCTGAATGGGCGCAGCTATGGCTTCGCCACCTGGAGCGACGGCGGTGTTGCGAAGCACACCATCGCGACGCCGGCCGCCGACACCACCTACACCGCGACTTTCACCGACCTCGGGCCGGTGACGAACCAGCCGCCGACGATCACGCTCGCGGCCGCGGCCACCGGCACGGTCGGCACCGCGATGACGCTCACGGCCACCGCGGCCGACCCGGACGGCACGGTCGCGAAGGTCGATTTCTTCGACGGCGGCACGCTGCTGAACTCGGACACGGCGACTCCGTTCGCCTTCTCGTGGACGCCCGCCACGGCCGGCGCCCATTCGCTGACCGCGCGTGCCACCGACAACATCGGCGCGGCGACCACCAGCACCGCGGTGGTCGTGACCGTCGCGACGCCGCAAGGCCCTGACACGCAGGCGCCGACCATCGCGATCACCGCGCCGGCCAACCTCGCGCCCAACTTGACCGGCACGCTGAACATCACCGCCACCGCGACCGACAACGTCGGTGTCGCCGGCGTCGAGTTCCAGTTCGACGGCGCGGCGCTCGGTGCCGAAGACACGACGGCGCCGTTCGCCGCGAGCGTCGTGACGGCCAACCACGCGAGTGGCCAGCACGTGATCCGTGCGCGCTCGCGTGACGCCGCCGGCAACCGCTCCGACTGGACCGCCGTCACCGTCAAGTTCGGCGGCACGGTCGCGCTGCCAGCGGGCTTCACGAAGAACGAATCCTGGGTCGACGGCCTGAGCAACGCGACCGCATTCGCGCAGGCGCCGGACGGCCGCCTGTTCGTCGCCGAGCAGGGCGGCACGCTGCGCGTCGTCAAGAACGGCGTGCTGCAGGCCCAGCCCTTCGTGTCGCTGACGGTCGACTCGCAGGGCGAGCGCGGGCTGATCGGCGTCGCGCTGCACCCTGATTTCGCGACCAACGGCTGGGTCTACGTCTACCACACGACCACGCAGAACGGCACGCACAACCGCATCACGCGCTACACGGCTGCCGGCGACGTCGCGGCCCCCGGCAATCCGACGGTCATCTTCAACCTGCCGGCGCTGTCGAGCGCGACCAACCACAACGGCGGTGCGATGCACTTCGGCAACGACCGCAAGCTGTACGTTGGGGTCGGCGACAACGCGCGCGGCTCGCCGGCGCAGGACAAGACGATGCTGTGGGGCAAGCTGCTGCGCCTGAACGACGACGGCACGATCCCGACCGACAACCCGTTCTTCGCGGCGAGCAACGGCGCGGACTTCGGCGCGGTGTGGGCCTACGGCCTGCGCAACCCGTTCACGTTCGCGGTGCGCCCGAGCGACGGCCGCATCCACATCAACGACGTGGGTGAGGTCACGTGGGAAGAGATCGACGTCGGCACCGCCGGCGCGAACTATGGCTGGCCGGGTTCCGAGGGCAACGAGCGCGTGACCGCCGGCATCACCGGTCCGCTGTTCACCTACAAGCACGGTGCGACCAATCCGGAGGGCAACGGCGCTGGCGGTTTCTTCGTCGGCCAGTGCATCGCGGGCGGCGCCTTCTACCCCGCCAATGGCAACTTCCCGGCGATGTACCGCGGCAGCTACTTCTTCGCCGACTACGTGACGCATGTCGTCGGCCGCGTCGACCTGGCGAACGGCAATGCCGCGTATGCGTTCGCGAAGCTCGACGGCGACCCGGTCGACATGCTGGTGGGTGCCGACAACGCGCTGTACATCCTGCGGCGCGGCGGGATCGTGAAGATCTCGGCGAATTGAATCCGCCACATCCGTTCGCGTTGAGCCACATCCCAGCGCGTTGAGCCACGCCCGTTCGCGTTGAGCCACACCCGTTCGCGTTGAGCTTGTCGAAACGCTGGTGCCAGAGGCAGGGCTTCGACAGGCTCAGCCCGACCCTTCGACAAGCTCAGGGCGAACGGAGTTCGGGCTTCGACAGGCTCAGCCCGAACGATGCCGTCACGCGGCCGGCAGCGTCTTCGTGAACAGCGTCGCCCCGGTCAGGTCCTTCAGGTTCACCGTGAAGGCCTTCGTCTTCGCGTCGATGTCGACCTGCCCGAAGAACTGGTAGCCCTCGCTCGGCGCCGTGTTCTGCACCGGCGGCGCCTTCTCGTAGACCACCTGCACGCCGAAGGTGGCGTCGGGCTTGTTCGGCCCGAAGCTGCCGGCGTTCAGCGGGCCCGAGATGAACTCCCAGAACGGCAGGAAATCGCTGAACTTCGCCTGGCGCGGGTCGTAGAAATTGGCCGCGGTGTAGTGCACGTCGGCCGTCAGCCAGACGATGTTCTTGATATTCGCCCGCTTGATCTCGCGCAGCAGCCGCGCGATCTCCAGCTCGCGGCCGAGCGGCACGCCGTCGTCGCCGTTGGCGATCGCCTCCCACTTGTCGCGGCCCTGCGCATCCTTGCCGTCGGGCACCTGCACGCCGATCGGCATGTCGGCGGCGATCACCTTCCAGGTCGCCTTCGAGCGCTTCAGCCCGTCGAGCAGCCACGCGATCTGCGGGCGGCCCATGAACGCGCTGTCGGGCGTCTCGTCAGCCTGCAGGTTCGCGCTGTTGGCACCGCGGTAGCTGCGCATGTCGACGACGAACACGTCGAGCAGCGGCCCCTGCGGCAGGTGGCGGTACACGCGCTCGCTCTCGGCATCCGGCCCGCGGCGCAGCGGCGCGTACTCGAGGAAGGCGCGGCTCGCGCGCGCCACCAGCAGCGGCACGTTCTTCTCGGTGTAGCGCGCGTCGCCCGACACGTCCTTCGAATCCGACCAGTTGTTGCTGACCTCGTGGTCGTCCCACTGCCAGATCTGCGGCACCTCGGCCGACAGGCGGCGGATGTTCGCGTCGAGCAGGTTGTAGCGGTAGCGCCCGCGGTATTCGTTCAGCGTCTCGGCGACCTTGCTGACCTCCTCGGTCACCAGGTTGTTCCAGGTCGAGCCGTCGGGCAGCTTCAGCTGCGCGGCAATCGGGCCGTCGGCATAGATGGTGTCGCCGCTGTGCAGGAAGAAGTCAGGGTTCACGCGGCGGATCTGCTCGTAGATCTTCATGCCGCCCCAGCCCTCGTTGATGCCGAAGCCCTGGCCTGCCGTATCGCCGCTCCACGCGAAGCGCAGGTCGCGCAGTGCCTTGCCCTGCGAGGCTGCCGGCAACCGCAGGTGGCCCGGCATCGGCTCGGACAGCACGCGCTCGTTGTGCAGGTCCTGCAGCACGACGCGGTAGAACACCTCCTGCCCGGCCGGCAGGCCCGTCAGGTCGAGGCGGCCGGTGAAGTCGGAATCCTCCAGCAGGTGCGGCCCGCGCACGCGGTTCACGCTCGCGAAGCTCGCGGTGCTCGACCACTCGACCCACATGCGCGCCGGCCGGTCGCCGCGCGTCCAGACGATCGCGCTGTCGGCCCGCGCATCGCCCGACTGCACGCCGGACGGGAACTGCGGGCGCATCGCGTCGCGCGTGATCACCGCAGGAGCGGCCGACTGACCAGATGACAGGCCTGGCAGTGCACCCGCACCGGTGAGCAGCAGGGCTTTCGACAACAGGGTCCGGCGGTCCATTCGATCCATCCTCGGTGATGCATGAAAGCGCGCAGTCTGCGGCGCCCGTGTGGCAGCTTCATGAACCGATCCGACACGTCCCTCCATAGTCGGCAATCGCGCAGACATCGTGCAGGTCATGCATTTCGCAGAACGCAACATGAACAACTTGTATGGCCTGGCGTGAGCCACTTTGCCGACGTTCCCATACGCTTGCGAAGCGGCCGATGGCAGGCCCGCGAAGTCCAGGGAGAAGCCAACATGAATCACCGCTCTGCATTGAACGCATGGGCCGCCGCCGCCGCGTGGGCCTGGGTCGCCGGCCGGTTGACCTGGCGCCTGGCGCGCAGCCGGCTGGGCCGCATGCGCACCCTGGTGCCGCCGATCGGGCTGCTGCTCGGCAGCGCCTTCACCTGCCTGACGGCCAGCCGCCTCGGCCTCAGCGACGCGGCAGCGGTGCTGATGATGCCGGGCGACCTCGGCCCCGGAGGCCGCGGCACCGACGACATGATGCTGTTCTGGACCTTGTCCTACGCGCTGTTGCCGCTCCAGGTGCTCGGGCTGCACGAGGTGGCGATGCGTGGGAGCCTGATCGATCAACTGCGGCCGCTGGCCGTGCGCGCCTCGCAGCAGGGGCCGGGTTGGCGGAGCCTGCGCGGCGCTGTCGCGGCCATCGCCGTGCTGGCGCTGCTCGGCATCGGGAAGATCCTGTTCGGCTCCACCGCGCAGGGCCCGGTGGTCCACGCGCCGGGCGCGCTGGCGGCCTTCCTCGTCGTCAACTGGCTGCTGCTGCACCTGCTGATGGCGATCGTCACGCTGACGACCATGTTCTTTGCGGCCTGCGGCACCCACGCGACGGGCAACCGCGACGCGACCGACCGCCACCGCCGGCATCCTGCCGATTCGCGCCACGCCCCGGGTTGAAAGGCAGGCCATCCCCGGGCTTCTCCCGGGATCGGCCGATGCGCCGAATGCCTAAGCTGGCACATGGCCCTCGTGCAGCCCCTCATGTCCCCCGCCACCGCGCTCGCCCCCGCGCCGTCGTCCGCGGGCGCACCGGCCATCCTCGACATCGAGGCCTCGGGCTTCGGCCGCGACAGCTACCCGATCGAGGTCGGCTACGTGCTGGCCGACGGCAGCAGCTTCTGCAGCCTGATCCGTCCGGCGCACCACTGGACGCACTGGGATTCGGCCGCCGAGCAGGTGCACCACATTCGCCGCGAGACGCTGCTGGTGCATGGCCGCCCCGTTCCCGAGGTCGCGCAATGGCTGAACGACCAGCTGCACGGCCTGACGCTCTACAGCGACGGCTGGGCGCACGACTACCCCTGGCTCGGCGCGCTGTATGAAGAAGCCGGCCTGGTGCCCAGCTTCCGGCTCGACAACCTGCGCTCGATGCTGTCCGAGCGCGAGGCACGCGACTGGTACGAGACCAAGCAGGCGGTCAGCAACGAGCTGCAGCTGACCCGGCACCGGGCCAGCGCCGATGCGCGCCTGCTCCAGAAGACCATCCTCCGCCTGCGCGAGCGCGCCGCCTGAGAGCCCGCAGGCCCGGCGCTTGCATACAAGCCTGCAGCACCCTCACCCGGTGCTGTTCGAGCGCCGGAACGCCTCATTTTGGTGAGCCGGCTTGTATGCAACCGATCCATGCCTCCTGCTGGTGCCTGCCATCCGCCACAAGCCCCACCAGATTGCCGACCGCATCGTCGACGCGATCCTCGCGCGCAAGCTCGCGCCCGGCGCACGCCTGGGCGAGCAGCCGCTCGCCGACCTGTTCGGCGTCAGCCGCACCATCGTGCGCGAAGCCCTCACGCGGCTGGCGGCGCGCGGCATGGTCGAGGTCAACTCGCGCCGCGGCTGGTTCGTCGTGCAGCCCTCGCCCGAGGACGCACGCGAAGCGTTCGCCGCGCGGCGGCTGATCGAGACCGGGCTGCTGCAGTCGCTCGACGCACCGCTGGCAGGCGTGCCCTTGCAGCGCCTGCAGGCGCACGTGGCCCAGGAGCAGGCCGCGGTGGCGGCTGCCGATGCGGGCGAACGCAGCTTCCTGCTCGGCGACTTCCACGTCTGCCTGGCCGAGTGCGCCGGCAACGGCACGCTGGCCGAGATCCTGCGCGACCTGACCGCCCGCACCACGCTGATCGCGGTGCTGTACCAGTCGAACCACGAGGCCGCGCAGTCGTGCGCCGAGCATGCCGAGATCGTCGCCGCGCTCGAACGCGGCGATGCGGCGGCCGCGGCCCGGTTGATGCTCAGCCACATCGACAGCGTGGCTGCGCACCTCGATCCGAGCCTGGCCGTCGACCCGCTGGCGTCGCTGCGCAGCGCGCTGTCGCCGGTGGGAACCGGCAAAAGCAAGGCACAGCCCTTGCATACAAGGCCTGAAGCACCCCCTTCCTCGTCCACCCCGGAGTACTGACGATGAGCCACCGCGCTTTCCTGAAAACCCTCGGCCTGCTGGCCGCCGCCCCGCTGCTGTTCGCGGCCTCCGTCGCGCAAGCGCAGACCGCGCTCGACGAGGTGCTGGCGAAGAAGCTGATCACGATCGCGATCCCGACCGATTACCCGCCCTACGGCTTCGTCGGCACCGACCTGAAGCCGCAGGGGCTGGACGTCGACATGGCGACGCTGATCGCCGCGAAGCTGGGCGTGAAGGTCGAGCTGGTGCCGGTGACGAGCTCGAACCGCATCCCCTACCTGCAGACCAAGAAGGCCGACCTGGTGATCTCGACGCTCGGCAAGAACCCGGACCGCGAGAAGGTGATCGACTTCACCGCCGCGTACTCGCCGTTCTTCCAGGCGGTGTTCGGCCCGAAGACGCTGGCGGTGAAGACGCCGGCCGACCTCGCCGGCAAGAGCATCGGCGTGACGCGCGGCGCGATGGAAGACCAGGAGCTCGGCAAGATCGCGCCGTCGGGGCTGGACGTGAAGCGCTTCGAGGACAACAACGTGACCGTCTCGGCCTACGTGTCGGGCCAGACCCAGCTGATCGCCACCGGCGCCTCGGTGGCCGGCGCGATGATGGCGAAGAACCCGCAGCTGGGCACCGAGTTCAAGCTGCTGCTGAAGGATTCGCCGAACTTCATCGGCGTGGCCAAGGGTGAAGACAAGCTGCGCACGAAGGTCAACGAGATCATTGCCGATGCGAAGAAGAGCGGCGAGCTCGACAAGATGGCGGTGAAGTGGCTCGGCCGCCCGGCCGGCGACCTGCCCCAGTAAGCAAACCGCGTTCGCGATGATCAGCCTCGACTTCCCGGCCGTGCTGGCCGAGTGGCCGCTGATGGCCAAAGGCGCGGGCATCACGCTCGCGCTGACCGGCGTGTCGGCGGTGTTCGGCCTCGCGCTCGGCGTGGCTTGCGCGTGGGCGCGGCTGCACGGTGGGGCGGGGCTGCGCTTCGTGGCCGGCGCGTATGTGGAGCTGATCCGCAACACGCCGTTCATCGTGCAGCTGTTCTTCCTGTTCTTCGGGTTGCCGAGCCTGGGCGTTCGCTTGTCGCCCGAGGCCGCGTCGGTGCTCGCGATGGTGATCAACCTCGGGGCCTATGCGGCCGAGATCGTGCGCGCCGGCATCGCCACCACGCCGCGCGGCCAGATCGAGGCAGCGCGCAGCCTGGCGCTCAGCGAGATGCAGGTGTTCACGCGTGTCGTGCTGCCGCCGGCACTGAAGCGCGTGTGGCCGGCGATGGTCAGCCAGATCGTGATCGTGATGCTGGGCTCGGCGGTGTGCGGGCAGATCGCGACGGCCGAGCTCTCGCATGCGGTGAACCTGATCCAGGGGCGCAACTTCCGGGCGTTCGAGGCCTTCATCGTCGGCACCGCGATCTACCTGGTGCTGTCGATTGCGCTGCGCCGGCTGCTGAACTGGATCGGCCCCCGCTTCATCTTCGGAAGGTAGCCGATGGTCGAGTTCACGCTGTGGGAGATCCTGCGCAACCTGTTGCTCGCGCTGCGCTGGACGGTGGCGCTGTCGCTGGTCGCCTTCATCGGCGGCGCGATCGTCGGCCTCGCGCTGCTGATCGCGCGGCTCGCGAAGCTGCCGGGCGCCGAGCGGCTGGTGTCCGGCTACGTGCAGCTGTTCCAGGGCACGCCGCTGCTGATGCAGCTGTTCTTCCTGTTCTTCGGGCTGTCGGGCCTGGGGCTGTCGCTGTCGAACTGGACCGCCGCAGCCATCGCGCTGACGCTCTACAGCAGCGCGTTCTTCACCGAGATCTGGCGCGGCTGCGTCAACGCGGTGCCGAAGGGCCAGTGGGAGGCGTCGACCGCGCTCGCGATGAACCTCGGCGAGCAGCTGCGCCACGTGATCGGCCCGCAGGCGCTGCGGGTGGCCGTGCCGCCGACGGTCGGCTTCGCGGTGCAGATCATCAAGGGCACCGCGCTCGCGTCGGTGATCGGCTTCGCCGAGCTGACCAAGACCGGCTCGACGATCGCCAACGCGACCTTCCGCCCGTTCACCGTGTTCGCGTTCGTCGCGCTGCTGTATTTCGGGTTGTGTTTCCCGGTGTCCCTGTGGGCCCGTTCGCTGGAGAGAAAACTGCATGGCCACGCCTGAAGTCATCGTCGAGATCGCCGCGCTGCGCAAGCGCTTCGGCACGAACGAGGTGTTGAAGGGCATCGACCTGTCGGTGACGCGTGGCGAGGTGATCGCGATCATCGGCAAGAGCGGCTCCGGCAAGAGCACGCTGCTGCGCTGCGTGAACGGGCTGGAGCAGTTCCAGGAAGGCACGCTGACGGTCGACGGCCAGCCGCTGCTGTACGGCAATGCCGCGGCGATGCGCGCACTGCGCCAGCGCGTGGGCATGATCTTCCAGGGCTTCAACCTGTTCCCGCACCTGAGCGTGGGCCGCAACGTGATGCTCGCGCCGACGCTGGTCAAGAAGACGGCGAACCCGGACTGCACCGCGCAGGCGCGCAAGCTGCTGGAACGCGTCGGGCTGGCCGAGAAGTTCGATGCGCAGCCGGAGCAGTTGTCGGGCGGTCAGCAGCAGCGCGTCGCGATCGCGCGGGCGCTGGCGATGGAGCCGGCGGTGCTGCTGTGCGACGAGATCACGTCGGCGCTCGACCCCGAGCTGGTCGGCGAGGTGCTGCGCGTCGTCGAGACACTGGCCGACGAGGGCATGACGCTGCTGATGGTCACGCACGAGATGAACTTCGCCCGCAAGGTGGCCGACCGCGTGGTGTTCATGCACGCCGGGCGCATCCACGAGGTCGGGCCGCCGGAGCAGGTGTTCGGCGCGCCGCAGACGGCGGAACTGAAGCAGTTCCTGTCGGCGCTGCACTGAGAAGCCCAGCCCACAAACCGCTCGCGCTGGTCACACACAAAAAACCGTTCGCGCTGAGCCTGTCGAAGCGCTGTTCGCAGGCTTCGACAGGCTCAGCCCGAACGGAGGTGCGAACAGGGCTTCGACGAGCTCAGCCCGAACGGGATGTCGAGAACGGAACGTCGAGATTCGACTACCCGCCGCTCAACTCCTTGCGCTTGCGCTCGTCCTCGAGTTCCCTCGCTCGCACGCAGTGCGGGTGGTCGTGGAACGCGGGGTTGGTCTCGCATTCGCGCAGGATGCAGGTCAGGCGCGCGAGGAACTTGCGAGCGCCGCAGGCTTCGCCGGGCGTTTTCGGGCCGGCAGCCTCGGCGGGTGCGGCAGCCGCGGGCGCCGTGGTCGCCGCCGGCTGCGTGGCCTGGGTCGCGGGCGGCAACTCGGCCACGGCGGTCTTCGGTTCGGCTCGGCGCTTCGCCGCTGCGGCCGCCTTGGCATCGGCCTGTGGCGTGGCTGCAGGCTCGGACGCCGCGGTGTCAGCCGCCGCAGGCAGCGCCGCCACGGCGGGCTCGACGACTGCGGCCACCGGCGCGGACGCCGGTGGCTCGATCACTGCCATCGCGGCGGGAGCCGACGCGGCCGACGGCTCGGCATAGGTCGGCGCCACCTCGGGCTGGCCGCGTCCCTTCATCGCGAACACCGCCGCGATCGCCAGCACGGCGACACCCGCGATGCCGGCGATCAGCACGCCGCGGCGCTTCGGTGATTCGGCGGCCGCTGGCGCCGCCGCATCGCGGCGCGGCGGTGCAGGCGGAGGGGGGGGCACCGCCGCACCCACCGCCCGATGCGCACCCGCGCTCTGCACTGGCACCGGCGCGCCCGGCTGCGTCGCCGCGACCGTCGGCTGGAACACCGTGGCCTGCCCGTCGATCGGCTGCGTCGGCGACCACGCCGCCTGCACCTGCTCGCGCGACACCGGCTGTGTCGCCTCGCCGTCGGCCAGCGGCCGCTCCGGCGGCACCAGCTTGCCGTCGAGCGCATCGCGGAACTGCGCGACGTTCTGCGGCCGGTGGCTCGGCCGCACCGCCAACGCCCAGTCGATCGTGCGCAGCAGCGGCTGGCCGATCGTGCCACGCTGCACTTCGTCGAGCTGCGCGAGCGGCTTGGCATCGTCGTGCACCGCGCGCGCAGCCGACGGCACCGGCGGCCGCCCGGTGATCACGAAATGCAGCACCGCGCCGAGCGCGTACAGGTCGGTCCACGGCCCCTGGCGCAACTGGCCGACGTCGGCGTACTGCTCGATCGGCGCGTAGTTGGGCTTCAGGATCGCGGTCAGCGTCTGCGTGCGGTCGCCGATCACGCGGCGCGCGGCGCCGAAATCGAGCAGCACCGGCAGGCCCGACGGCAGCAGCAGGATGTTGTCGGGCGCGATGTCGCGGTGGAACACGTCTTCGTCGTGCAGCACCTGCAACGCGCCGAGCAGCGGGTCGATCACGCCGCGGATCCACGCATCGCTCGGCACACCGGCGAGCGCCTTGCGTTCTTCCTTCAGCGTGCGGCCGGCGTAGTACGGCATCACCATGTAGGCGGTGCCGTTGGCTTCCCAGAAGCGGTAGACCTTGACCAGCGACGGGTGGTCGAAGCGCGCGAGCAGCTTGGCCTCGTTGACGAACGAGCGCAGCCCGATGCCGAAGGTCTCGAGGTGCGCCTGCGAGCGCAGCGACACCTGGTCGCCGTCGCCGCGCGCGGCCATCGCGGCGGGCATGTACTCCTTGATCGCGACCTGGCGCTCCAGCGCATGGTCCATCGCGAGGTAGACGATGCCGAAGCCGCCGACACCGAGCACGCGCAGGATCTCGAACTCGCCGAGCCGGGTGCCGGGGCGCAGCGCCCCCTGCTCGTCTTGAAGGCCCGCGCTGCCGGTCGGTGTGCTCATCGGGGCAGTTTACCCGGCGACTTCGGCCGTTTCATCCGGCCTCTTGCCAGGTGACGTCGCCGCACACGACGTTCAGCTCGTCGCCGATGCGGAACGCGACCGACACCGTCACGCACAGGTGCGCGCCATGCAGCGTGCGGTAGGGCCGCGTCACCTGCACCCGCCCCACCGCCTCGATCGCGCGGCGGTAGTACGGCCGGCGCGCCCAGCGCGCGCCCTGCGTGTTGCGCATCGGCTCGAAGGCCGGCTGCTCGCGCTGCGGCCGGCTCGCGGCCCAGTGGTTGATGCCGATCTGCCGCGCGTCCGCGCCCAGCAGGTAGCCCACCTCGGCGCCCGGCAGCGCGAGGAACGAGGCCAGCGACTCCTCCATCGAGCGGCCGGCGGACAGCAGCGCCGACGCATACCCGATCGCGTTGGTGTACGGGCCGATGTGCTCGCGCTGCGCGGTGTGCTCGTCCATCCAGCGCGATTCGAACGCGTCCCACAGGTTCTGCAGCGCGGGTGGCGTGTGGTGGGCGGGCACCATGCGCGCCTGCGGCTTCGCGAACAGGAAGCCCTGCACGAAATCGGCATCGGCCTCGAGCGCGACGAAGGCCTCGTCCTGCGTCTCGACGCCCTCCATCAGCACCAGCGCGCCGCACTGGTGCAGCAGCGAGGTCATCTGCGTGACGACGCGGCGCGCGCGCCGGTCGTGCGCGGCGCGGGCCACCAGGCTGCGGTCGAGCTTGACGATGTCGGGCTGGATGCGCCAGACGCGGTCGAAGTTGGAATGCCCGGCCCCGAAATCGTCGAGCGCCAGCAGGCAGCCGCGCCGGCGGGCCAGCGCGACGGCGGCATCGAAATCGTCCTCGTCGGAGACGGCGTCTTCCAGCACCTCGATCACCAGGCGGTGCGGCTCCAGCCCGCTGTGCGCCATCAGCGCGGCCTGGAAGCCGTCGGCATCGAGCCGCGGTCCCTGCAGGAAGACCTGCGGATGCATGTTGCAGAACAGCCAGTGTGCCGGCCCGGCCTGCTCGGCGAAGTTCAGCATGTGCACCAGGCGCGACGCGCGGTCGCGCAACAGCGCATCGGCGAGCGAGCCGTCGCCGCGCAACGCGTGGGCCGGTGCGAGCGGCATGCGCTGGCCGTCGACCGCGCGCAGCAGCGCCTCGTGGCCGACCGGGCGGCCGTGCGACAGGCTGTAGATCGGCTGGAAGTGGCTGTGCAGCGTCAGCCCGCCGACCTGCGACACCCAGGCCTCGCCGTCGCGGCGCACGGTGTCGCACAGCGACGAAAAACCGGCTTCGGCCGCGGTGTCGGTCATGGAACGAAGAGAGATGGCGGGGTTGCGGGGCGGAAGCAAGGATCAGACCGCCCCGGCCCTTAAACTCGCCCGCTCCTACTTCCAGCAAATGAGCTGACCATGCCCACCGACAAGATCACCGCCACCATCTCCACCCGCGCCAACGTCTACTTCGATGGCAAGTGCGTCTCGCACGGCATCGAACTGGCCGACGGCAGCAAGAAGAGCGTCGGCGTGATCCTGCCGTCGACGCTGCGCTTCACGACCGGCGCGCCGGAGGTGATGGACATCGTCGAAGGCGCCTGCCGCATCCGACTGGACGGCAGCGAGACCTGGCAGTCGTACGGCGCCGGCCAGTCGTTCCCGGTGCCGGGCCAGTCGGCCTTCGACATCGTGGTGACGAGCACGATGCACTACATCTGCCACTTCGGCTGACGATACCGCGCGGCCGGGCCAGGCTCAGTCGCCGCCCCCGCCGCCGCAGCCACCCCCATCTCCTCCACCGCCGCCGTCCCCGCCATCGGCACTGCTGCCCGAGCCATCGCTCGAGTCGCTGCCTGACCCGCACGAGCTTCCGCAGCTGATGTCGCTCGCGCAATGCGTGCTGCCGCGGTCGGCGCCGAGCAGGCTGCAGTCGGGCACGTACTGGTAGCCGTCGGGAATCGCGAGCGCCGCATCCAGTGCGAACAGCATCGGCAGCCGGCCGGCGCGCTGGGGGTCGATCCCCTCTTCCTTGCAACTCCAGAACCAGGCGCGGCGCAGGCCCGCCTTGCGATCGCCATCGGGGCTGGCGGGCACCAGCGCCTGCGCCGGCGTGTGGTGCAGCATGCGGCCGAACGCGCGCCGGCAGAACGCGTCATAGGCGCGGGTGTGCAGGATGAACTCGTGCCACAGCGCGTCGACGACGCGCGACGGCATCGCGACGAACGCGCCGCGCGAGCGCGCACAGGCGACGAAGAACTGCCGCAGCCCACGCTCCACGTCGGCCAGCGCCTCGTCGTCCAGCCCGGGATACAGGCCGCGCAGCTTGCCGCGCAGGAAGCCCGGGAAGGCCTGCTCGCGGATCACCCGCAGCCCGGATCGTTCGCGCCAGGCCACCCAGGCACGGCGCGCAAGCCACACGCCGAGCGTGCCGGCGACGGCGATGAAGAACACCCGGCTCACGGAGGTCGATGTCATCGGCTTGCAGTATGCCGGCCCGTGATGACAGGTCACGAGGGGGTCACGACGTGAAACCAATGCAGAATCCGTCAGATGGGACGACCGGGACATGGGGGGGGACATTGGCGGACACGCTGGGCCTGCGCGCTGCTCGCCGCGGCCGGCCTGCTGGCGGCCGGCGCGGTGCGTGCGGCCGACGCGGCTCCCGAGGGCAAGCCGCTGCTGACGATCGCCGGCAGCATCCAGCAGCGCAACGGCCCCGATGGCCTGTCGTTCGACTTGGCCGCGCTGCAGAAGCTGCCGCAGCAGAGCTTCTCGACCCGCACACCGTGGTACGCCAAGCCGCGCAAGTTCACCGGCGTGCGGTTGCGCGACCTGCTGACCGCCGCCGGTGCGCAAGGCCAGGTGGTGCGGGCGGTGGCGCTGAACGACTACAAGGTCGACATCCCGATCGAGGATGCAGCGGCCAGCGACGTGATGGTGGCCTGGCTGCTCGACGACAAGCCGATGCCGGTGCGCGACAAGGGGCCGCTGGTCATCATCTACCCCTTCGACGACCAGCCCGAGCTGCGCACCGCGGTGCACTACGGCCGTGCGGTGTGGCAGCTGCGGCTGCTCGAGATCCGATGACCGGGGCCGCCGCTTCCGACGCCTTGCCGGTGACCCCGCCCCGCCGCGGCTGGCTCGTGATGCTGGCGACCACGCTGGTGCTCGCGCTGCTGGCCGCCGTCTACGTGCAGTGGCGCCAGTACAACCTGCTCGACAGCAGCGTGCACTACCAGAACGACGCGCTCGGCTGGAGCTTCTTCCAGCTGGAGACCGAGCACCTGCGGCTGCGCAACCAGATGCACGAGGCGCTGGCCGACCTGTCGCTCGCGCAGTCGCATGCCGCGGCGCCCGAGGCGCTGCAGAACCGCTACGACATCTTCGTGAGCCGCATCAGCCTGGTCGACCACGACCGCGCGGCGCGCATCATGCCCGACCACGGCATCTACACGCAGGCGATGCAGCAGGTGCGCGCCTTCGTCGACGAGGCCGACCGCTACCTGGGCGAGAAGCCGGCGGCCCCGCTCGACGCCGCCGCGCTGCGCCAGCTGCTGGTGCGGCTCGACGGCCTGAGCGTGCCGCTGCACGACCTGTCGCTCGGCGCCTCGCACCTGCTGTACGAACGCGTGTCGCAACGCAATGCCGCGGTGCGCACGCAATCGCAGCTGAGCCTCGGGCTGACGCTGTTCCAGTGCGTGCTGCTGATCGCGTTCGCGTTGATCGTGCTGCGGCAGTTCCGCGGCCTGTCCGATCGCGGCGAACGGCTGCAGGCGCTGGCCGACAACCTCGCGGTGGCGCGCACCGAGGCCGAATCGGCCAGCCGTGCGAAGAGCGTGTTCCTGGCCAACATGAGCCACGAGATCCGCACGCCCTTCCACGGCATGCTGGGAATGATGTCGCTGCTGCAGGACACGCCGCTGTCGACGCAGCAGGCCGGCTTCCTGACCACCGCGAAGGAGTCGGCGAACCACCTGCTCGCGATCCTGAACGACATCCTCGACATCTCGAAGCTGGAGTCGGGCAACCTGCAGGTCGCGCCGCAGCCGCTGGACCTGGTGGCGATGCTCGGCCAGGTCGATGCGCTGATGCGCGTGCAGGCGCATGCCAAGGGCCTGCAGCTGCAGGTCAGCATCGCGCCCGACGTGCCGCCGTGGGTGCGTGCCGACGCGACCCGGCTGAAGCAGATCCTGTTCAACCTGCTGAGCAACGCGCTGAAGTTCTCGAACGCCGGCATGGTGAGCCTGGCGGTGACGCGGCATGCCGACGGCGCGCTGCTGTTCAGCGTGGTCGACACCGGCATCGGCATGGATGCCGCGATGCTCTCGCGCTTGTTCCAACGGTTTTCGCAGGGCGACGACACCACCTCGCGCCGCCACGGTGGCGCGGGCCTCGGGCTGGAGATCTCGCGCAGCCTGGCGCGGCTGATGGGCGGCGACATCGCGGTCACCAGCCAGGCGGGCGTCGGCAGCCGCTTCGTCGTGAGCCTGCCGCTGCCGGCGATCGATGCGCCGGCCGGCATGGCACCCGGCCTGGCCGCGAATGGCGCGGCCACCGTGCAGCCGATGCGCGTGCTGGTCGCCGAGGACCATCCGGTGAACCGCGCCTACCTGGAGGCGGTGCTCGACAAGCTCGGCCACCAGGCGGTGTTCAGCGAGAACGGCGAGCAGGCGGTGCGCGCGGTGCAGGCGCAGGAGTTCGACGTCGTGCTGATGGACCTGCACATGCCGTTGATGGACGGCTTCGCGGCGGCGCGGGCGATCCGCGCGATGCCGCCCCCGAAGGGCGAGCTGCCGATCATCGCGCTGACCGCCGATGCGTTCGAGGAATCGCAGGAACGCGCCCGCCAGGCCGGCATGAACGGTTTCCTTACCAAGCCGGCGCACCTGCCGCAGCTGCGCGAGGTGCTCGGCCGCTACGGGCAGCATGCGGCGCCGGTGTTCACGTCGATCGACGGCGGCGCGGCGGCCGCTCCCGCGTCGCCGCTCGACCAGGCGACGGTCGACAATGTCAGCGTCGCGTTGTCGCCCGCCAAGTACGCCGAGCTGCTGGGCCGCTTCTTCAGCCTGCACAGCGGCACGCTGCAGTCGCTGCGGCAGACCCAGGGCCGGCGCGACCACGACAGCATGCGCAGCCAGGCGCACGCGCTGAAGGGCGCCGCACTGAGCCTGGGCCTGCGCAGCGTGGCCGACACCGCGACGCGGCTGCAGGAGGCCGCGGCAGAGGGCTCGACGACGCCGGTCGAGCCGCTGCTCGACGAGCTGGACCGGCACATGGGCATCACCCGCGACCTGTGCGTGAAGCTGGGGCTGCTGGCGGGTTGACGTGACGCACCCCCCATGCATGTTCCAATCGGGGATTACCGATCTGGAACCCACCATGGCCACGCTGAAACTGAAGAAAGTCGCGGGCAAGTCTGCCGCCGACAAGCCGGCGCGCGCGCCGCTGCGCGGTGCCGGGGCCGGCGTGCAGAAGCGGCCGACGCTGGCGCAGGCCCAGGCCGAGCGCGCCGAGCGCGAGGCGCGCTACCAGGAGCAGCTGCGGCAGCGCTTCGGCGACCAGCCGCCGGCCGAGTTCACGCGCCGCGGCGAGCCGCCGCCGGCGTCGCGCGGCAGGGCCGGTGGCAGGCCTGACGACAGGACCGGTGACAGGACCGACAACAGAACCGACAACCAGCGGCCCCGGCCCACTGGCCCGGCCACCGCGCGCCGCGACGAAGCGCCGATGCAACGCCCGCGCCGCGACCCGCTGCCGCCGGCCCGCCGCAGCGAGCCCGTCCCGCAGCGCGGTGGCCCCAACACCAACACTGCGTTCGGTCGCCCATCGCAGCCCGGCGGGCCGTCAGGCCCCCGCGACACATCGTCTCGCAACCCGACCCCTCGCCACAGCGGCCAGCGCGATGCGGGTCCCGCCGACCGCGGCGCCCGCAACACCGGTCCGCGCGACACCCCCGCCGCGCGCAACACCGCGTTCGGCCACAACCGCCCTGCCCCGCAGCGCCGCGGCGAACGCTTCGAGCGCGACGACGACGAGCCGGTCTACCACGCCGAGCAGCCAGGCAGCCTGCGCCTGTCCAAGCGCATGAGCGAACTGGGCATCGCGTCGCGCCGCGAGGCCGACGAGTGGATCCCCAAGGGCTGGGTGCGCGTCGACGGCTCGGTCGTCAAGGAACTCGGCTCGCGCGTGATGCCCGGCCAGCGCATCACCGTCGATGCGCAGGCGCGCCACCAGCAGGCGCAGCGCGTCACGGTGCTGATCAACAAGCCGGTCGGCTACGTCAGCGGCCAGGCCGAAGACGGCTACGAGCCCGCCTACGTGCTGGTGAAGCCCGAGAACCAGTGGCACGACGACAACTCCGGCACCCGCTTCCTGCACACCCACCTGCGCGGCCTCGCGCCGGCCGGGCGGCTCGACATCGACTCCGTCGGCCTGCTGGTGCTGACGCAGGACGGCCGCATTGCCAAGCAGCTGATCGGCGAGAACAGCGAGATCGAGAAGGAGTACCTGGTGCGCGTGCAGCGCCCGGACGGCACGCCGCTGCCCGACAGCGAGCTTGCGCTGCTGAAGCACGGCCTCGAGCTCGACGGCGAGCCGCTGCGCGAGGCGCAAGTCGAATGGGTCAACGACGACCAGCTGCGCTTCGTGCTGCGCGAAGGCAAGAAGCGCCAGATCCGCCGCATGTGCGAAGCGGTCGGGCTGGAGGTGCTGGGCCTGAAGCGGGTGCGCATCGGCCGCGTGATGCTGGGCGACCTGCCGACCGGGCAGTGGCGCTACCTGCGGCCGGACGAGGCGTTCTGAGCCCGCTGCCCTTCATCGAGCTGCCCGCACCGTTCGGGCTGCGGGTATGGTGGCTGCGGCTGGACGAGATGCCCGATGCCGCTGCGCTGGCCACGCTGTCGGCCGACGAGGTCGCTCGCGGGCAGCGCTTCGCGTTTGAGGGCCTGCGGCGCCGTCACCTGGCCTCGCATGTCGCGCTGCGGGCCATCCTCGCGCAGCAGACCGGGCTGCCGGCCGCCGCGCTGGTGTTCGGCGCGGGCCCGTTCGGCAAGCCCTTCCTGCAGGCGCCGGCGGCCTGCGTCTTCAACATGAGCCACAGCGACGACGTGGCGGTGATCGCGGTGGCGCCGGATGCACCGGCGGGCACCGAGATCGGCGTCGACGTCGAGGTGCTGCGGCCGATGCGCGACGCGATCGCGCTGGCCGAGCGCAACTTCACGCCGGCCGAACAGCAGGCGCTGCGGGCCGTGTCCCTCGAACAACGCGACCTCGCCTTCATGCGCGGCTGGACGCGCAAGGAGGCCTGCCTGAAGGCGATCGGCAGCGGGTTGTCGATTCCGCCGGAGGCGGTGGATGCCGGGTTCGCACCCGAGCGGCGCTGCCTGACGGTGACGCATGAAGCCATGCACTGCGCCTTGCATGTGCAATCGCTCGCGGACCATCACGCCACGGTGATTGCGGTCGCGACAACTTGACGGGTCGTTCCTGCTTGGAACCTGGCAGGCGCGCTGGTGACTCATGAGGGTCATTTGCCACTACACGCTTCAGCGCATTACCCCATGTACCCGATTCAATCAAGTAAGAAGCCATCAACTCAGACGACAGCAATAGCACATAAGGCTTTCATTCCTTTGAAAGCCCTTGTAGTTGAAAATAAACTAAATTCATCGAAGACGCTAGAAGAAAGCGGCATTACACCGACGGTGGCCAACAAGCAAAACTGGATAAATGTGGTTGTGTCCAACGTCCACTCCAATGATGTTTTCCGGGAGCATATTGAAGGAATTTCTTCAGAAGCAAAGAAGATCAACATCATTGTTCATGAACGTGACGGCGATTATCAGATTGCTTTCAAAGGCGAAAAGACCGCGTATTTTGAGACCAATGATTCTGTCAGGCTGCTGGGATTCGATCCGGAGAATAACCACAGCCGTGCCGCGGCTCAGGAGTTGCTCAAGTCGGTCATGACAAACCGCGACATTTCGATCGCCACAAGCCGCAAGGTTGCATCCAATCTAGGCCCCGACTGCGAAGTCGCTCTCGATGAAGGGTTGGTGCATATTTTACCAGGCACGAGAAAGGGGTGTTATCAATTGGTCGTGAAGATCAGCTCCAGCATGGGAAACGCCAGGCGACATGAATTGTTGAAGCCGTTTTATTACGACAATAATTTCTACGTTGAAAGCCACTCTGGCCCAGTATTCATCGGAATCAACAAAACCGTCGATCTGATGGGCAATAATCACACTGACATGGACTCGTACAAAGAAGCTCAAGACACATTGAGGAAAATGGCGGAGTATTCACACTACTCACAGAGCCAATCGGGTTGACCTTCGAAACGTGCATCGTTCAAAGCGCTGCCCGCCTGAACGTCAGGTTGATCCGCGAGCGCCCCGTGGCCGGATGCTCGCCATCGACCAGCGGCGCGACGCCATGAAACGCCAGCCGCGTGGCCCCGCCCCACACGACGACATCGCCATGTGCCAGCCGCAGCCGCTTCACCGGCTGTTGGCGCTGCGTTCCGCCGAACAGGAACACCGCCGGCAACCCGAGCGACACCGACACGATCGGCGCGCCGTAGTCCGCTTCATCGCGGTCCTGGTGCAGCGACAGGCGCGCGCCCGGCGCGTAGAGGTTGACGAGGTTGGCGTCCGGCTCGAAACCGTCGAAGCCCGCGCAGGCGGCCGCATGCACCGCCAGTTCGCGAAAGCTGCGCGGCATCGCCGGCCAGGGCGCGCCGCTCAGCGGATCGGTGGCCTGGTAGCGGTAGCCGCGCCGGTCGGACACCCAGCCGAGCGGCCCGCTGTTGGTCATCGCGACCGACATGCGCTGCCCGCCCGGCGTCACCAGATGGCGCCACGGCGCGGCCGCCAGCACCGGCTGCAGGTCGGCCAGCAACTCGGGTGCCCGCGACAGCGCGAGCCGGCGCAGCAGCACCGCACCGTCGGCGATCACCTGCTGCGACGGCGGCCCGTCGTCGATCGGATCGAACAAGTCTGCGGTCACGGCGCCCCGGTCACTGCGCCCGCTGGAACCCGGCGTCCGGCGTGAACCAGCCGTCGCTGACCGCCTTCACGTCCAGCGTCCTCACCTCGTAGCTGTAGCTCAGCAGCGGGCCCCCGGCGGGCTTGCCGTCGCCACCACCGCCGCCCATCAGCCCGCCCAGCAAACTGCCGACGCTAGGCGCCGAGGTGTTGCCGCGCGCGGCCGACGCGTCGTCGCCGCAGGCGTTGCCGTCGGCCGTCCACGCCAACGTCATCGCCATCGGGTAGCCGCGCACCTTCTTCAGCTCGTTGCCCCAAGCTGCGGTGGTCTTCGCGTTGGCACCGCCCAGGTTGCGCAGCAGCGCGCCCATCGAGCCCATCACCTCCTTCGGCAGGTACTTGCCGAACGGATGCTCGCCGCCGGCCGACACCGCGGCCGCATGGCGCGACTGGAAGGCCTGCGTGATCGCCTGCACCTCCTTCACCGCGCCGACCTCGGGCGTGGTCCACAGGTCGAGCTGCACCCGGTTGCTGTTGCGCCGGCCCTGCGGGTCCTCCAGCTCCATCACCCAGTTGATCTGGAAGCGCTCGCTGTTGTAGGCGCTGATCGCCTTGCGCTCGCCGGTCGCCACCACCTTCAGCTCGTTCTTCTTCAGCACCAGCGGGCAGGACGGCTCGGACGGCTTCGATGGCTGCTCGGGCGGCTTCGGCTTGTCGGGCTGCGGCTGCGCCGGCCGCGGGCAGCCGGTCAGCGGGCATTCGGTGTAGGTCTTCTTCGCGATGTTCTGCGTCCACACCAGCTTGCGGTCGAGCCGCGTGATGTCGGACGAGCGAGTGTCGCCGGCGAAGGTTCGCAGCAGGCGGTTGTCGAAGCTCAGCACGCTGTCGTTGCGGCGCATGTCGGTGCGGGTTTCGGTCAGCTGCTGGCCGCGCATCACCGGCATGATCGCGCCATCGATCGCATACGTGCTGTTGAGTACCGCGGTGCGCGCGGCGGGCGCGGCGCTGGGCACCTCGGGCAGCGTGGCCGCGACGGCCGGTGCGGCGGCCGGGGCCTCGGCACCTGCGGGCGCCGGGGCGGCCGCGCCGCCGAACGGGTTCGGCACATTGGCGCAAGCCGTGAGTGCCAACGCAGCGGCCAACGAAGCCGACAACGGAACAAGACGCGCGGCGCTCTGGGGCAGGTTCATGGGATCTCCCGGGGTGGAGGCGGCATCCTAGCGTTGGATGCCCGGAAGTGGCGGACCGCGCGCCTGCTTCTCCGCACATCGGGGGGCGGCGGCAGGTCGACAATTCGTGCGTGATCCACCCCGCCCACCTTCCGCGACCGCGCCTGCGGACGCTGCGCCCGCAGGCCGGCGTGGGGATTGGCGTGCTGCTGACGCTGGTGTCGCTGGCGCTCCGGCCGCCGTGGGCCCTCGGCTGGAGCATCGGCATCGGCCTGCTGTGCGCGCTGGCGGCCTGCTGGTGGATCCCGCTGCTGGTCGCGCCGGTCGAGGAACCCGCGCAGGCGCTGCGCCGTGGCGACGGCGCGCCGCGTCCGCCCGGTGTGCAGCCCCGGCGGCGCAACAACGTGCAGCAGATCGCCGCCACCGTCGTCCGCCTGCAGGACACGCTGACGGACCGCGACCCCACCGTGCCAACGCTCGAACAGCGCGCGCTGCGCGACCCGCTGACGGGCCTGTGGAACAGCAGCTTCCTGGCCGAGATGACCGAGCGGCTGGCCGACGACGTCGCGGCTGCCCGGATCGAGGTCTGCCTGCTGTGCCTGGCCCTGGACGGCTTCCAGCCCATCCACGCGCGCCACGGCCACGAGGCCGGCGACCAGGTGCTGGTGCAGGTGGCCAGGCGCCTGCGCAAGCTGGGCCGCGCGCAGGATTTCGCGTTCCACCTCGGCGGCGACGAGTTCCTGGTGCTGATCACCTGTCCGCCGGGCGAAGGCGCGGCGCTGTCGCGCACGCTGGCCGAGCGCATCGTCAACGACATGCGCCGGCCGATGAACTACCTGACGCTGAACAACCTGCGTGTCGGCTGCAGCATCGGCGCGGCGGTGTGGCCGACGCACGGCCTCGCGTTCGCCGAGGTGATGCACCACGCCGACGAGGCACTCTGCGCGGCCAGGAACGCCGGGCGCGGGCAGTTCAGGCAGTACGCCCTGGCCGCCTGATCGATCAGGCGAAGCTGCGGCAGTCGGAAAGTGGCAGGCCGCAGGAGCGAGGGTTCTCGGCGGCGAGCCAGGCGTCGGCCACTTCGGTCGATCGATCGAGGAAGCGCTCGACCCAGACCATGAAGACCTCGATGTCGAGCCCGGTCATCGGCATCGCCGACATGCTCAGCATCTCGCCGGTGTAGCCGTTCCAGCAGACCTCGAAGCGGGGATCTTCCTGCTGGGCGCGCGACACGCAGCCCCAGTAGCCCTCGTGCGCCGGGGCCGCGACCAGCGAGTGGCCGACCTGCGTGCCGATGCGAACGCACTCGCAGCGGGTGTCGAGGAACAGGTCGACGGCGAAGCGTTCGTTGCAGACGAAGCGTGCCTGGTCGGCCACCACGTCGAAAGGCGAGCTTCCGATGCGGCGGGCGAATTCGTCCAGGAGGATCTGCAAGGCGCTCACTTACCACTCGCGCTGTGAAGGCTTGCGTCAGTAACGCGGGCACGTGTTCGGTTCCATGCGCCGAAGCGAACGAGCAGACGGGGTGGGGGTCACATGTCTGCCGCTGGCGAGTGAACCGATGACGCGGAGGCGTTACTCAGCAAGCGGCCCTACCCGGGCATTCGAATCAACGTCTACCCTGACTCGGAAATCACATGCGTCCTGTATCGCCATGCACCGGCACACTGCCCACCGGCAGAGAGTTCAGCGTCCCCAAGGTGCTTGTCATGAAGAATCGTGCCGCCGGGCACCTCTTCTTCAAACACAGCATCCTGCCCGTCGCGGCCTCGGACAAGCCCTTCCGGGAGCAGTACCAATTGGACGACCGCGACACGCCGCCGCCCTAGCCCTGGCTCAGTGAGCCCCGCCCCCACCGCCGCCGGCCCCGCCCTTCTTGGGCCGCGTCAGCCACACCAGCCCGATCAGCAGAATGAACAGCGCTGACGACAGGTAGAACAGGTCGGTCGCGGCCATCGTGTAGGCCTGCTGGTCGACCAGCCGGTTCACCGTCGCGAGCGCCTGGTCGGGGCTGTAGCCGGTGGCGCCGAGGTTCGACAGCGTCTGCGTCGCGGCAATGCTGTTGCCGTTCACCGTCTCGGCAATCTGCGCGTGGTGCAGCACCGCGCGGTTCTCCCACGCCGTCGTGAAGATCGACGTGCCGATCGCGCCGGCGGTGATCCGCACGAAGTTGCTCAGCCCGGCCGCGGCCGCCATCTGGTGCGGCTGCAGGCCCGAGAAGATGATCGCCTGCAGCGGGATGAAGAAGAACGCCATTGCCGCGCCCTGCAGGATCGTCGGCACCAGGATGGTGTTGAAGTCGGCCTGCGTATTGAAATGCGAGCGCATCCACAGCACCAGCCCGAAGCCGAGGAAGGCCACCGTGGCCAGGCGCCGCGGATCGACCTTGCCGATGTTCTTGCCGACCCACGGCGACAGCAGGATCGCCAGCACCCCCACCGGCGCCAGCGCGATGCCGGCCCAGGTGGCGGTGTAGCCCATGTACTGCTGCAGCCACAGCGGCATCAGCACCACGTTGCCGAAGAACAGGCCATAGCCCACCGACAGCGCCACCGTGGCCAGCCAGAAGTTGCGCCGCGCGAACAGCCGCAGGTCGACGATCGGGTTCTTCTCGGTCAGCTCCCACGCGAGGAAGAACAGGAAGCCGACGACCGCGACGACGCCCAGCGTGATGATCTGGCCGGACTGGAACCAGTCGAGCTCCTTGCCCTTGTCGACCATCACCTGCAGCGCGCCGACCCACAGCACCAGCAGGCCCAGGCCCACGTAGTCGAGCGGCACCTTCTGCGGCAGCGCATCGCGGGTGCGGTAGATCGACCAGGTGAACATCGCCGCGAGGATGCCGACCGGGATGTTGATGTAGAAGATCCACGGCCACGAGATGTTGTCGGTGATCCAGCCGCCCAGCAGCGGGCCGACCACCGGCGCGACGAGCACCGTCATCGCCCACATCGCCATCGCGGTGCCGGCCTTGGCGGCCGGGTAGCTCGCGAGCAGCAGCGTCTGCGACAGCGGGATCATCGGGCCGGCCACCAGGCCCTGCAGCACGCGGAACGCGATCAGCGTCTCGATGTTCGGCGCGAGGCCGCACAGCCACGACGAGAACACGAACAGCAGGATGCTGGCCATGAACAGCCGCACCGGGCCGAAGCGGCGGGTGAACCAGCCGGTCAGCGGCACCGAGATCGCGTTGGCGACGCCGAACGACGTGATGACCCAGGTGCCCTGGTTCGGGCTGACGCCCATGTCGCCGGCGATGGCCGGAATGGAGACGTTGGCGATCGAGCTGTCGAGCACGTTCATGAACGTGGCGAGCGACAGCGCGATCGTGCCGAGGATCAGCTGGCTGCCGGTCAGCGGCGGATGGGCCGCCGGACGCGGCGGCGCGACCGGGGCGGGCGCGGGTGCCGGCGCGTCGGCGCCGGACACCGCATCGGCGGTGGTGGATGACATGGGGAAAGGCTCCGCTGTGCTTGCAGGGCTTGTCAGGCTTATTGCTTGACCGGGGTCAGCTTGACGGCGGCGGCCACGGCCGACGAGGCGACCGTCTCGCCGCTGGCCGCAGCCGCGGCCGGCGCGGCCACCTCGCTGCGGCGCGCCACCTTGGTGTCGGCCTTCAGCGCATGGCCGAGGTTGCTCGCGATGATCTTGCGCACCTCGCCGTCAGCCGACTGGTTGACCAGGTCGAACACCGTCGTCTGCGCGATCGCCGAGCTGCGCTGCACGTCGGCCAGCATCTTGCCGTCGGTGTTGCTCACGTCGACCTTGGCGTCCATCGACAGGCCCACGCGCAGCGGGTGCTCGGCGAGTTCCTTCGGGTCGAGGGCGACACGCACCGGCACGCGCTGCACCACCTTGATCCAGTTGCCGGTGGCGTTCTGCGCCGGCAGCAGCGAGAACGCCGAGCCGGTGCCGGCGCCCAGGCCTTCGATCTTGCCGCGGTACTCGACCTTCTTGCCGTACACGTCGGCCTGCAGCGTGACCGGCTGGCCGATGCGCAGGTTCCTCAGCTGGCTTTCCTTGAAGTTCGCATCGACCCACAGCTGGTTCAGCGCGATCACCGACATCAGCGGCGCACCGGCCTGCACGCGCTGGCCGACCTGCACGCTGCGCTTGGCGATGTAGCCGTCGACGGGCGACAGCAGGTCGGCGCGGCGCAGCGCCAGGTAGGCCTCGCGCACGCGGGCCGCGGCGCGCTGCACGTTCGGGTGCTCCTCGACCGAGGTGTTGTCGGTCAGCGCCTGGTTCGACGTCAGCTGCTCGCGCGCGGCCAGCGAGGCCGATTGCGCGGCGGCGACGGCGCTCTTCGATGCGGCGAGCTGCGCGTTCGCGTGGTTGAACTCTTCCTTGCCGACGGCGCCGCTGGCGACCAGCGGGGCGCGGCGGCTGACGTCGTCCTGCGCCCGGACCAGGTCGGCCTGCGCACGGGCCAGGTCGGCCTCGCGCAGCGCGATCTGCGCCTTCAGCGTCGAGTTGTTCGCGAACAGCGTGCGCACCTCGCGCACCGTCTGCGCGAGCTGGGCTTCGGCCTGGTCGAGCGCGACCTGCGCATCGGCCTGGTCGAGCCTGACGAGCGGCTGGCCGGCCTTCACGAAGTCGGTGTCATCGGCGTTGATCGCGAGCACCGTGCCGCCGACCTGCGGCGTCAGCTGCACGACGTTGCCCTGCACGTAGGCGTTGTCGGTCGATTCGTAGTGGTTCAGCACCAGCGCGTAATAGGCGCCATAGGCCACGCCGATCACGGCGACGGCGGCCGCGACGGCGGTCAGGGCCTTCTTGCGGGTCGGGTTGCCGGCCGGGGCGACTGCGGCGGGAGCGGTGTTGTCTTGGGGGGAGGTCATGAAAGGTTCTCCGGAGGTCTTGCTGTGTTCGTATTGAAATTCGGATCGAAGCGGCTCGGGATCAGAGCGCCTGCGCGGTGCGCACCGGCGCGGCCGCGGTGGCCGTCTTGGCTGCCACCGTGTAGCCGCCGCCCAATGAGCGGATCAGCGCCACTTGCGTGTCCAGCGCACGCGCCTTCAGGTCGGTGCCCAGGCGGCGCTGCGTCAGCACCGTGGACTCGGCGTTCAGCACGACCAGGTAGGTGCCGAGGCCGGCCTTGTAGCGCTGGGTCGCGATGTCGTAGGCGGCTTCGGCCGACACCTGCGCGCTGGCCTGTTCCTTCTGCTGGCGCTCGATCGATTGCAGCGAGCTGATCTGGTCGGCCACGTCGCGCACCGCGTCGAGCACCGCGGCGTTGTAGCTCTCGATCGCCAGGTCCAGGTCGGCCGACTTGCCGCGCAGGTTGGCGCGCAGCCGGCCGCCGTCGAAGATCGGCAGGCGGATCGCCGGGCCGATGCCGTACTGCTGGCTGTCGGACTTCAGCAGGTTGTCGAGTCCGATGCTGGAGAAGCCGGCAAAGCCCGTCAGGCTGATGTTCGGGTAGAACTGGGCACGCGCCGACTTGACGTCGCTGGTGGCGGCCTCGACACGCCAGCGCGCGGCGCTGATGTCGGCGCGGCGGCCCAGCAGGTCGGCCGGCACGTTGGCCGGCAGCGGCACGGCCTGCACCGGTTGCAGGCGCGGGTTCAGCGTGTCGAGCGCATTCGGCGCCTGCGCCGTCAACGCGGCCAGTGCATGGCGGGTCAGCGCGATCTGCTCGTTCAGCGCCTCGACCTGCTGGCGGGTCTCGGGCAAGGCGCCCTCGCCCTGGCGCAGTTCGACCGTGGTGTCGAGCCCGGCCTGCACGCGCTGGCGAATGAGCGACAGGATGTCGTCGCGTTGCTGCAGCGAGCGGGTCGCGACATCGCGCTGCTCGAGCAGGCGCGCCAGTTGCACGTAGTTGCGCGAGACGTTGGCCGCCAGCAGCACGCGCGCCGCCTGCAGTTCAGCCTCTTGCGCACGCTGCGAGCCGAGGGCGGCATCGAGCGCGGCACGGTTGCGGCCGAAGAAGTCGAACTCCCACGACGCAGCGGCCTGCAGCGTGGCCGTGGTCTGCATCGTGCCGCCGATCGGGGGCGGCACCAGGCCGGTTTCGGTGAAGCGCTGGCGGGTCGCGTCGAACTGGCCGGTGACCTGCAGGCCGTCGGCCGCCGCCACGTTGTCGATCGCGGCCTGGGCACGCGTGATACGGGTCTGCGCCACCTTCAGGGTCGGGCTGCCGGTCAGCGCCTTGTCGACCAGGCCGTTCAGCGTGCTGTCGCCGAACGACTGCCACCAGCTGGCCTCGATGGCCG
The DNA here is from genome assembly GCF_900142965.1 of Rhizobacter sp. OV335. Classification (GTDB taxonomy): domain Bacteria; phylum Pseudomonadota; class Gammaproteobacteria; order Burkholderiales; family Burkholderiaceae_C; genus Rhizobacter. The sequence goes on along the minus strand of NZ_FRCQ01000036.1, from coordinate 13,439 downwards.
GCGACACGGCATCGGCCTGGTCAGCCAGGCCGACTGCGGTCGGCTCGACCAGCTTGGCGCCCGGCGCAATGCCGTTGGTGCTGGCGCAGCCGGCCAGCGTCAGCACCAGCGTGGAAGCCAGCGCCACCACCAGCGCGGTCAGCGCCGGAAGCTCGCGGTGCGCGCGCAGGGCCTGCAAGGAAGGGATCGCGGACATGAGACCAGACTTTCTGTCAGATGATTGTTTCGGCTGTATTTGCTCAGGCAAGCATTGGGACGACATGGTCCACCTCGTTCGACTTTTCGTGTGATTGACGGGTGTCGCGCGGCCGGCCTCAGGCCTCGTCGCGCAACGCCTCTCCGTTGGCCAGCATGCGCTGCAGGTAAATCTTCAGCGCCTGCCATTCGGTCTTCGAGAATCCGGCCAGATGGGCGTTCAGCACCTCCGCCAGAACGGCGGGCACCTCGGCGATCGAGGCCTCGCCTTCCGGCGTCAGCTCGATCTCGACGACCCGGCGGTCTTCGGTGCTGCGCACCCGCTTGCACAGGCCCTTGCGCTCCAGCCGATCCAGCAGGCGCGTGGTGGCGCCGGCATCGGACTGCAGCCAGCGCGCCAGCTCGGCGACCGTCGCCTTGCCCTGGCCCGAGTGGAAGACCTTGAACAGCGGGCCCCATTGCGCGCTGGTGAGACCGTGCTCGCCCAGCTTGCTGTCGACCTGGGAGCTGATCGACAGCATGATCCGTTTCATCAGGTAGCCCACGCTCTCCTCGGCGCAATACGCGTCGCGGTTGTAGAAGTCGGCGGGAACGGGGCTGCGGCTCATGGCGGTCGGATGGGGTCCGTTGGCTATCTCGATGCCTGGACTTTATTTGCTTAGGCAGTCATTGTCAAGGCCGCCTTTGCCCCGGCCTTGTTCGGCTACAGTGCGTGGCGCCTTTTCGCCACAGCTTGCCGATACGGCTCCTCCCGATGCCCACTTCTTCCACGACCGCGCCCTCGAACGCGCCCACTGCGGCGGCCACCCCGGCGCCCGCTCGCGACGTCCGATCCCTCAGCGGGCTGATGCCCTTCCTGCGGCCGTACCGCGGGCGCATCGGGCTGGCCGTCGTCTTCCTGGTGATGGCCGCGGTGGCGACGCTGGTGTTCCCGGCCGCGCTGAAGTCGCTGATCGACCAGGGGCTGGTCGCCTCCGATCCCGGCGAGCGGCTGCTCGCGCTGCGTGGCCACTTCTTCGCGCTGTTCGGCGTCGGCGCGGCGCTCGGGGTGTTCTCGGCGGCGCGCTTCTACATGGTGACCTGGCTCGGCGAGCGGGTCACCGCCGACCTGCGCAGCGCCGTCTACGCCCACGTCATCGAGCAGAGCCCGGAGTTCTTCGAGACCACGCAGACCGGCGAGGTGCTGTCGCGGCTGACCACCGACACCACGCTGGTGCAGACCGTGGTCGGCTCCAGCCTCAGCATGGGCTTGCGCAACACGGTGATGGGCCTGGGCGCGATGCTGATGCTGATCATCACGAACCCGCTGGTCATGACGCAGGTGCTGGGCATCCTGATCATCGTGGTGCTGCCGTCGCTGTACTTCGGGCGGCGCGTGCGCAAGCTGTCGCGCGCCAGCCAGGACCGCGTCGCCGATTCGAGCGCGATCGCCGCCGAGGTGCTGAACGCGGTGCCGGTGGTGCAGAGCTACACGCAGGAGGCGCGCGAGGCGAAGCGCTTCAGCGACTCGACCGAGAACGCCTTCGCCACCGCGGTGCGCCGCACGCGCGTGCGCTCGGGGCTGGTCGCCTTCATCATCACCGCGACCTTCGGCGCGCTGCTGTGGGGCCTGTACCAGGGCACGCAGGCGGTGATCGCCGGCCAGGTCAGCGCCGGCCACCTGGGGCAGACGGTGGTCTACGTGATCATCCTCGTCAGCTCGGTCGCGGTGCTGGCCGAGGTGTATGGCGACCTGCTGCGCGCGGCGGGCGCCACCGAGCGGCTGATGGAGCTGCTGGCCACGAGTTCGTCGATCGCGTCGCCGGCGCAGGCCGCGGCGCTGCCGGCCACCCGCGGCGGCTCGGCGGTGGCGCTCGAAGGCGTCAGCTTCCGCTACCCGTCGCGGCCGCAGCATGCGGCGCTGGCGGATTTCACGCTGCAGGTGCGGCCGGGCGAAACGGTCGCGCTGGTCGGGCCGAGCGGCGCCGGCAAGAGCACGGTGTTCCAGCTGCTGCTGCGCTTCTACGACGTGGCCGAGGGCCGGGTCGCGGTCGACGGCGTCAGCGTGCGCGACACCGCGCTGCAGGCGCTGCGCCAGCGCATCGGCATCGTGCCGCAGGACAGCGTGATCTTCTCGGCCAATGCGCTCGAGAACATCCGCTATGGCCGGCCGGAGGCGAGCGACGACGAGGTGATCGCGGCCGCGCGCGCCGCGTTCGCGGACGACTTCATCAGCGCGTTGCCCGAGGGCTACCAGACCTTCCTCGGCGAGCGCGGCGTGCGGCTGTCGGGTGGGCAGCGCCAGCGCATCAGCATCGCGCGGGCGATGCTGAAGAACCCGCCGCTGCTGCTGCTCGACGAGGCCACCAGCGCGCTGGATGCCGAGAGCGAGCGCATGGTGCAGGCCGCGCTCGAATCGGCGATGAAGGACCGCACGACGCTGGTGATCGCGCACCGCCTGGCCACGGTGCAGCGCGCCGATCGCATCGTCGTGATGGAGCACGGGCGCATCGTCGAAACCGGCACGCATGCGGAACTGGCGGCTGCCGGCGGGCTCTATGCGCGGTTGGCGGCGCTGCAGTTCGATCTGTGACGCCTCGTTGTTGACACCCCGGCTGTAAGCGCCGGCCGACATCAACTGTTACCGACGGCCGACAGACAGCTGTCAAACGCGCGGTCGATACTCGCTGTCCGCTCGCGCGCACGAACCTTTTTTCCAGGAGAAGACCATGAACACCCTCACCTTCCGATCCACCGCGCTGATCGTCAGCGCTGCCGCCGCCGTGCTACTGGCCGGCTGCGAAAACATGAGTGAACGCCAGAAGGGCACCGCCGTCGGTGCCGGCGCCGGCGCAGCAGCCGGTGCCGTGCTTGGCTCGGTGACCGGCGGCAAGGCCGGCACCGGCGCGGTGATCGGCGGCGCGCTCGGCGCGGTGGCCGGCAACATCTGGTCGAAGCGCCAGGAAGAACGCCGCGCCCAGATGGAGCAGGCGACCAAGGGCACCGGCGTCGAGGTCACCCGCACCGCCGACAACCAGCTGAAGCTGAACGTGCCGAACGACGTGTCGTTCTCAACCGGCAGCGCGACCATCAAGCCCGAGCTGCGCGCCGTGCTCGACCCGTTCGCCGAGAGCCTGAAGAACGACCCGAACGTGCGCCTGAGCATCGTCGGCCACACCGACAACACCGGCTCCGACGCGATCAACAACCCGCTGTCGCTGGAGCGCGCCCACAGCGTGCGCGACTACCTGAGCACGCGCGGCGTGGCCGCGAGCCGCATCGAGACCGCGGGCCACGGCGAGCGCGAGCCGGTGGCCGACAACGGCAGCGAAGCCGGCCGGGCGAAGAACCGCCGCGTGGAGCTGTTCCTGCGCGAGCCGGGCCAGTCCTGATCCCCAGGATCCTGTGAAGTGCGGGCGCTTCGGCGCCCGTTTTTCATTGCCCCGATAATCCCGCCTTCGTTCAGAAGCCCCCCCATGAAACAGTACCTCGACCTCGTCCAGAGCATCTTCGACCACGGCAGCTGGCAGGACAACCGCACCGGTGTGCGCACGCTGAGCATCCCCGGCGCCACGCTGCGCTTCGACCTGCAGCAGGGCTTCCCGGCGGTGACGACGAAGAAGCTTGCGTTCAAGTCGGCGGTTGGCGAGATGGTGGGCTTCCTGCGGGCGAGCCGCAGCGCGGCCGAGTTCCGCGCGCTGGGCTGCAAGGTGTGGGACCAGAACGCCAACGAGAACCCGCAGTGGCTGGCCAACCCGTATCGCCTGCAGGCCGACGACCTCGGCCCGGTGTACGGCGTGCAGTGGCGCAACTGGCCGGCCTACAAGGTGATCGACGCAACGCAGACGGCACAGATCGACGACGCGATCGCGCGCGGCTACCAGTTCACCGCGGTGTTCGACGACGGCGAGGCCGAGCGCGTGCTGCTGTACAAGGCGATCGACCAGCTGCGCCAGTGCCTGGACACGATCATCAAGGACCCCGGCAGCCGGCGCATCCTGTTCCACGGCTGGAACTGGGCGCAGCTCGACGAGATGGCCTTGCCGCCCTGCCACCTGCTGTACCAGTTCCTGGTCAGCCAGGAGAAGCGCGAGATCTCGCTGTGCCTGTACATCCGCAGCAACGACGTCGGCCTGGGCACGCCGTTCAACCTGACCGAGGGTGCGGCGCTGCTGCACCTGGTGGGGCGGCTCACCGGCTATACGCCGCGCTGGTTCACCTACTTCATCGGCGACGCGCACATCTACGAGACCCACGTCGACATGCTGCGCGAGCAGCTGACGCGGACGCCGTTCGCATCGCCGCAGCTGCAGTTGTCGGACCGCATTCCCGACTACGCGAAGACCGGGCGCTACGAGCCGGAGTGGCTGGAGAAGGTCGAGCCGTCGGACTTCTCGCTGGTGGGGTATGAGCACCATGCGGCGTTGACGGCGCCGATGGCGGTTTGAACGCAGTTACTCGGCCATGCGCCTTCTGAGAAGACTCAGGAATTTGCACTGCGCATAGAAAGAGAACGCGACCGCCAAAGGCGTCTTGTTCCACTCGGAGTAGAGGTAGCCACCCGGGGCGAATGCGTTCAAACCTAAAGGTTTGGACGATAGATCGGGAAAGAGGTATTGAAGGACAACATGCCCGCGCTTCTCGATAGCGTGCAGATCCATCAGCCTCATCACAACAGGAACCGGCTCGTCGATACCGCTTTCGAATTCGGCGAAATCGCCACTCATTTTCAAATTTCCCTTGACCCGATAACCTTCGCTCTCGGCGATCCGCCGGATTATCTGGATCATGCGCTGGCGAGGATTCGATGGGCCGATGAGAATTTCCAGTTTCGGACGGAAATGTTCCATTTCCATTATTTTCTGCTCCCTGAATACATTCAACCATTTGTCGTCGGTGTCGGAATCAAGCTTCAGGAACAGGTTGTAATTCGGATCAAGCGATACACCCGGCGGCGGGCTGCCGAAGTTGGCTGCGAGCATCTCCAGGTAAGGCGACCTTTCGTCCGGTGAAAGCGTGTCCCGCATGACAGGACGCCATGGAAATTTCAGGGCCGTATGCTCCAGCATGACCTCGTCCAAATAATGGTCGTAGGTCTGTTCTGCTGTGCCCCTGCTTCTCATCGATTCGATGGTCCCAAGGTAGATCTCGGGCAGCTTGAACCCCAATGACGAGAAATCACGCCTGACATCGGAAATTTTCTCGAGAAGTACTCGCGCAAAACGTGTCATGACGTGCTTCACTTTTATGACAATGACCGCACCTGCGGCGTATCTGCTTCTAATTCAATTGTATCGATCCCGATCGCGCGGAGAACCTCCGGGCAACGGAAGAATGTTGAACTTGTATATTGTGACAGGCCTTTGGTACTCGAACCTTTCGTAGGTAATCAACCCATGACCTTGATTCGTGTATTGGTAGTCAACATCGCCTATCGACAAGGTGAACTTCTCATTGACCGCAAAGCCCTTGATATCACTACCCCGCGTCAGATTCGTTTCCGGTTGGGTATAAGCATCGAGCGCCTTCTCGCCCATTGCAATCCCATGCCAACTAAATCTTTTGATTTCCCATACCTCGAGAGTCTTGGCATCGGCGATGTCGAATCTACCGTCAACACAGGCGTCGAAGTTGGCACACTTGGCTTCTACCACATAACCTTTCTTTTCGACCCAGTCCTGCAGCAACTTATGCGCCTCCTGACCGTGCATCATCAATTCAAGCTCATGCGCCCAATGGTTGAAAAGATAACCATATGCCGCGGTCTGAGCACCATTCGAGAATTTGCCGCCACCTAGTGCCGAAGCGGTCCCGCCCAGGGTGGCGGCCATTGCCAAGTTGGCGACGGTGCCCCAGCCTTCATCCTTGACGGAGAAGCCATAGTTGGACCATGCAGCACCGGCACCGGCCGCCAGAGCTCCGTGTCGACATTGCCCACCGCCGGCCATGGACGACAGGCAACCAACCGCGACGTGAGCCAGCACATTCTCATACCCGCTCGGGAACGCCGAGCCGACCATGTTGAACGCAATCGCCGTCCCCAGGCTGACAGCCCCAGCGTTCAATGCCGCATGCATGTCCCCCGTGCTCTGATAGGTGTAGTAGCTGGACCAAGCCGCCGAACCCACGGGGCCGCCGTAGAACGACGCCGCGATCGACCCCACCGTGTAGGCCCACTGGTGCGTCATCACATAGCGATCGACTGCCGCCTGCCCCGGCAGGTGATGGACCTGGTTGAACAGCGACTTCGTGACGTTCTGCGTTGTGCGCCCGTTCGGCTGCCAGAAGCAGTCCATGAAGCAATAGCCGCTCGGGTCCGCGCCGTTCAACGGGCTGTTCCACGCATACGCGTAGCGGTTGTAGCTTTGCTGGCTGTTCGGCGACTGCACGCCCGGATCCGCGCTCATGAACCGGCCCAGTGCCGGGTCGTAGATGCGGCCGTTCATGTTGATCAGGCTCACCTCGTCGAGGTGCTCATGGCCGGTGTAGCCCCGGTCGGTGCTGCTGGCGGTCAGCGTGCCGTTGCCGTCGGTCTGGCCGGTGCTGTTGCGGCGCTTGCCGAACGGCTCGTAGGCCATGCGCTCGATCGGCGTGCCGACCGCATTGGTGACGACGCTGACTGAGCCCAGGTGGTCGGTGTGCCAGTACTGGATGCTGGTGTTCGCGATCGTGGTGCACGGATCGGTCGTGCACACGATCATGCCGATCGACATGCCACCGGCGCTCAGGTAGTGCTTCTTCCTCGTGCCGGCCACGCCGCTCTCTTCTTCGTAGAAGAGTCCCGACCCGTCCGGCGAGTTCAGGTACACCGTGGTGCGCTGCGACACGCCACCGAGCAAATAGGTTTCCTTCACGCGCTCATGCTCACTGCCGTACAGGTAGGTGAGCTGCGTGCTGTTCTGGCTGATGCTCGACACCTTGTCGAAGCTGGTCCACGCCATCGTGCGGCCGGCCCCCGACACCAGGTTGCCGTCGGCGTCGTACTGGTATGACGGCACGGCCAGGCCGTTGACGAAACCGCTGACGTTCGCGACCGCATGCGGGCGATTGCTGCCCGAGCCGCTGGGGTTGTAGTTGTAGGTGTTGGTGGCGCCGCTTTCGGTGCGGGTCAGCATGTTGCCGATCGCGTCGTAGGTCCACGCGATCGCCTGCGACGGCAGTCCCCCGCCCGATCTGGTTTCGCTGAGAACCCGGCTCAACTCGTCGTAGGCGTAGCTGGAGTTCACGGTGGTCAACATGTCGACGCGGGTGCTCAACGCGCCGGCATCGTCATAGGTGTGAACCAGGTTCTGGACGCTGTTGCCGCTGCCGGCACGGGTGATGTTCAGCCGCCCCGACCCCGGGAAGAACTGGTTGCTCGTCGTGACCGTGTTGCCGTACGTGAACTGCGTCAACTGCCCACTCGCATTCGACGCATCGGCGGTCCAGAGGGCTTGGCCGTTGCGGGTGTCGACCAGCTGCTTGAGGAAGCCCAGGCCCGCCGTGTAGACGTTGCGCGTCACGAGCCCGGTGGGGTATGACTGCGTGTCGACCCGTCCATGCACGTCATAGGTCACGCCCGCCGCGTAGGCCGCGCCGATCGTCGTCGTCGCGCTCTTGAAGCGCCCGAATTCGTCGTAGACGATCTTGCGCGATGTGTCGTTCGCAGCCGTCACTTCGCAGAGCTTGCCGGTGCCACGACCACACGCCTGGCCGTTCGCGTAGGAGTCGTAGCGCCAGGTGCTGGTGGCATCGGGCTCGACGCGCTGCGTCAGCCGTCCCAGCACGTCGTAGGCCATCGTGGTCCAGTCGGGCAGCGCTTGCGCCACGGTGCCGGTACCGGTCGATGCCGGGCAGGAGGCCAACGCGTTGCTGCCGCGCATCCGCGGGCTCTGCTGCGCCTTCAGCTGGCCCAGCGCGTCGTAGCAATAGCCCCAGACGCCCATGTCGGCGTCGTACAGCGCGGTCTTGCGGCCGCGACGGTCGTAGACCAACGAGGTGATGTTGCCCTTCGAGTCCGCCGTCTGCACCAAGTTGCCGACTGCGTCATAGGTGCGGAGCAGCACGTTTTTCGCAGCGTCGGTGATCTTGACGACCTGCCCGAGGACGTCGCGCTCTTCGGTGGTCGTATGCGACAGCGGATCCTTGACGGTCGTCACAAACTGGTCATAGGCTGTGGTCGTCGACACGATGCCGGTCCCGGCGTCATCGGGAGAGTCGACGCGGGTCACCCGGCCCAGCTGGTCGCGCTGGAACACCGTCCAGTACTTCGTCTGACCGTCGAAATACGCACGGCTCTGGCGATAGACGTTGCCGTTGGCTTCGTACTCGGTGTCTTGCAGCACCAGTTGCGACGCGCCATTGATGTCGGAGCCCTGGGTCTCGACACGCGTGGCGCGGCCCAGGCTGTCGTAGTAGGTGCGCACGTAGGGACCGTTGGCGGCCCATGCCGTGTCGGAGCTGAAGTGGATCGGCGTGGCCGTCACGGCATAGGCGCTGGCAGCGCCGCCGACCGCCGGACAAAAGAGTGTCCCGCCGTTGATGCCGGAGCAATACTGGTAGGCCCAGGTGGTGCCGTTGCCATCTGCGCGGTGCTCGCGGATCTTGCGACCGAACCCGTCGTAGGTCCAATTCGTCGTCAGCTGGTTCGGCCCGGTCGAACTCGTCACCCCCCCCAGCTGGCGGTCGTAGACGCGCGTCTCCTGCTGCTGGAGCGCGTTGGTCGCCGTTTTCACGAAACGCGGATCGTCCGTGTCATACACGCTGCTGGCCGCACGTTCCGGAAATGCCGCGGCGGCACTCGGTGCGGCTGCCTCCACGACAGCACCTGGCGTAGAGCCAGCGCTGCCGTTGCAGTTGCGCGTCTTGATCGATGCCTTGCGGCCATACGGATCGAAGCCGTACTCGGTGACCACGCACAGGTCCGCAAAACCCGGCTCGACCACCTCCTTCTTCAGCAGCCCGCTGACCGGGTCGTAATCGAACGAACTGGTGCGCGTGATGGTCTCGACGGCCGACGCCGCGTGCGACACCACGAGGCCGCAGAGCAGGATGCCCACCAGCGACAACCCGCGCCAGACCCCGCGCCCTTGCTCCCTGTGCCTGTCATTGCTCATCGAAGGCCTCCCTCTCGGCTTGCCGCCGTCCGCTCACAGCGGACGGCGTGTCATCGGTTCTTGAATGTCTGCGAATCGTCAGAGACATTCGCGCGTCAGTCGTCGAGCAGGATGCTCAGAATCACCTGCAGCACCGATGCGGGCAACTGGGGCGGGGGTGCAGGCGGCAGCCCACCCGTGCCCTGCACCACCGGCGCCGGAATGTCCGGGCCCGTCGAGGTGACCGTGCTCTTCAGCAGGCGGCCCAGGTACCAGTTGCCCAGGTCGGGGGCGGCATAGGTGTTGACGACGGTCTTGGCATAGCCCGTCGCGTTGCCGTTGGCATCGAGCGTCGAGGTGATGATCCGGCCGACATTGCCGTAAGCGTCCACGTCCAAGGTCTCGGTGCGCGTGCGCGGCATCGGCTTGCCGTTCAGCTCCCAAGTGCGGGCCTCCACCGTCTTCGGGTAGACGAAGTAGCGCTTGCCCGGGCCGACCGTGCACGGCGCGGGCGGGATCGTCGTCGACGCCGGATCGATGCAGTCGTAGGTCGTCGTCGTGCTGCCGAGGTTGAAGCCACTGGCCAGCGAGAGCCCCTGCAAGGCCTGGGTCGTCATGCCGGTGTACGGGAAATTCAGGTTCGAGATCGTCCGTGTCACGACACCCGTTGCCTCATCGACCGACTGCAGCCAGTTGAACCCGAGGAAGCCTCGGCCGTTGCGCTCCATCTGCGCGGAATCGTAGCTGTAGCTCGTCTTGCGAAAACCGCCCAGGCCGTCGGAAACCTGCGACGCCGTCACCACCTGCATCGGCGGAATCACAGTCCAACGCCCATCCACGGACGACACCAACATCGAGTAGCTCGACACCAACTTCCCGAAGACCTCGGCAAGGCCCTTCAGCGTCCACGATACCTCGCCTCCCAGCCCGTTCAAGATGCGATCGCTGCCCTGGAACCTCGTGGGATACCAGCCTGTGAAATGGCCCAGATCGTCGTTCATGTGGATCAGGTCAGTTTTGTAGCCGTCGCCCATCGTGTCCATCGCGAGCCACCGACCGCAGGTCAGACACTGGTCACCCACCCCCGCGTTTCGCGGACCCGACACAGCGAATGTTCCATCGCCTCTCGACCGCCACAATTGAAACTCGTAGTTGTTCGTCGTCAGGTGAATCAAGTCGTTGAGCCCATCCCCATTGACGTCGACCACCTGCCAGCTGCCGTTCGCGAGATTGGTATCGACTACCGAGGTGAACTGAGAGGCAGCGAAGGTGCCGTCCCCTTTGGCAAGCCACATCACGAGGCCGCCCGTCGTGCTGCTGAGGTTGATGAGGTCGGGCAAGCCGTCGCCGTTGACATCGAGGACTTGCCAAGCACTTCCGTCATTACTGGTCACCGCACCCGGGTTGGCCGATTTCACGATGTTGAACGTGCTGTCCCCATTCGACATCCAAGTCACGATGCCGGCATACCCGGAATTCGGAAACAGCCCGAGGAGGAACTTGTTGGAAAGATGAATCACATCGGCACGACCGTCACCGTTCAGATCCATGGTGAAGATCGGGCCGGATCCGGGCGTCCCAATGAAGTCCCCGGCGCTGTTCGACACCTGGGTGACTACGAACCCATTGCCCGGCGTTCCAGTGGACCGCCATACGAAGGCCCCTGCGATGGAGGTCGCCGGAAAGTGCATCAGATCGGGCAGGCCGTCACCGTTCACATCAAGCACTCGCCAAGTTCCCTCGGTCAATTGCCTGTCGACCGTGTTGACCGGTTGCGGTGAGATCGCAAATGCTCCTTGCCCCGTCGAGAACCAGAAGGAGAAGTTCCCGGAGTTGTCCTTCAGGTGAATCAGGTCCTGGATACCGTCGCCGTCCACGTCCATCACCTGCCACGAGCCCACCGTCAGGTCCTCATTCGTGGTGTATTCGGTCACGTTGAAGGTGCCGTCGCCCTTCGAGAGCCAAATGCTGTAGTGACCGGCACTGTCCTTCAAGTGCACCAGATCCGAGATGCCGTCATGGTTGATGTCGATGGCTTGCCACGAACCACAAGTCGCGAGGCATAGATCCGCCGGCGAGGGACTGTCCCCCGATCCGAAGCCAATCGACCCGGGTGCGCCCGACGGGGCCTGGATCACGATTTCAGGCAGACAACCGGCCGACGCGGAGCACACCTTGATCGATTCGATGCGTGAGCGCGTTCCCTGCGGTGCCGCCACATAGGTCAGCTGATAGCTCAGCACGTTCACGCCGACGGAGTTCGTCGCGATGGCGCGCAGCCGAAGTCGATTGGTGACAGGGAAACCGGCCTGATAGCCGACGTTGCCATCCGTGCGGATGGTCTCGTACGCGAACTGCACATTGCTCGCCGGCAGCAAGCCCGTCGTCGCATTGCCCGTGTAGTCGATCTGCAGCGGGTAGTACCCGCCGTTGAACACGCCGTTCGTCGTGTCCTTCTGGTAGGTCACGGTCAGCGTGTTGCCCTTGGTATCGACGATCTTGTTGAGGGGCCACGCACGAATCACGAGCGGCGTCTTGCCCACCACCTCGATGCTGCTGTCGGCACTGTTGCCGAACTCCATCGTCAGCCCGGCCTTGGTCTTGACGACGAAGCTGGTCGGCCCGCCTCCGGCCGCTGCGCCGTTGGCCACCACCTTGGAGAAGCTCTCGAGCTCGGTGCGGTACTCGGACCCGGCCGCACCATAGGTGCCGGCCACCACCATCAGCCGCTGCCCATCCAGGCAGAAGCGGTCGGACGACGTGTAGTTGACGCCGGTCTGCGCGCCGTCCTGCGGTACGGTCTGCGGACACCGCGTGATCTGCGACAGCCCCGACACATTCCAGCCGACACCCAAGGGGCCATTACCCGAGCGGCTGTTGTACCCGAGCGTCAGCGACGGCTCGATGCCGGCGATGCCGGGCGGCACCTGAATCGGAATGCCATAGGTCGCGGCACCATCGGGCGAGACCGAAAAACTCCCGGGAATCGCCATCTGTGCCTGCGCAACGCTGGCCAACAACGCACAGGCCACCAGCGCCGCAGCGCGGCGCGCCACCTGCCATGCGGGCACGCCACCACGAGCGTGCAACGCTTCCATACGAAACATGTTGTCCTCCCTGACGGCGACCGGCGGTCGCCTCCGTACCCGCGTGCTATGGCGCTTCAACCGGCCTTCTGTGGAAGCCTCGCGCTCGTCTGGCCACGCTGCTTCGCATCGGAGGCAGCATGACGGCAGAGGGCGCAGCTTATCGCAAGCCCGTGACGGGCCACAAGCGCAGCCGCCGCGCCTGACTGCGCGATGAACGGAATCTGACAAACGCGTCATCTTCCGGTCAGGTTCCTGTACGGGACGGGTTTCTACGATGCGGGCCTACCACCCCCTCGGAGAAAACTCGAATGAAGTTCGCCACCTTTGCCGTGACCGCGGTCGCACTGGCCGCCTCGGCCGCTGCCAACGCGCAAGACGCACAACAATCCACCACCAACGTGACGCTGTACGGCGTCGCCGACGCCTACGTGCAGATCGCCAATGGCGCGGCCAACCTGAGCCGCGTGCAGTCCGGCGGCCTGCAAGGCTCGCGCTTCGGCCTGCGCATCACCGAAGACCTCGGCGGCGGCCTGCGTGCCCTGGCCGTGCTCGAGAGCGGTGTCAACATCGACGACGGCACCAACGGCCAGAACGCCTTCTGGGGCCGCCAGTCGTACGTCGGCCTCGGCTCGGCGCAGCTCGGTACCCTGACCCTGGGTCGCCAATACGGCAGCATCTACAACCTGTCGAGCGACTTCAGCGAGTTCTCGAACGTCTCCACCGGTGCCAGCACGGCGGTGATCGGCGGCTTCGGCGGCTACGAGCCGGTGCGCGGCGGCACCACCTACAGCGCCACCGGCAACGGCGGCCCGGCCCGCATCAACAACTCGGTCAAGTACGAGTCGCCCACCTTCGCCGGCTTCAAGGCCGGTGCGCTGTGGGGCTTCGGTGAAACCACCGGCGCCACCAACGACCAGCGCGTCGCCGACATCTATGCCCGCTACAGCGGTTACGGCTTCGATGCGATGGTCTCGTTCGTCGACGACAAGCAGGACCTGACGTCGCAGGACGTGCGCACGACCTCGGGCGCGGTCGGCTACACCTACGGCGACTGGCACGGCACCGCCGGCGTGATCGCGGTGAACGACCGCAGCGCGGTGGA
>NZ_FRCQ01000031.1 GCF_900142965.1 Rhizobacter sp. OV335 | reverse complement strand
GCCCCAAAAGCGAAACCCCCGTCACCTTGGGAGGAGACGGGGGTTGGCTTTATTAATAGCCTGACGATGTCCTACTTTCACACGGGAACCCGCACTATCATCGGCGCTGAGGCGTTTCACTGTCCTGTTCGGGATGGGAAGGAGTGGGACCACCTCGCTATGGTCATCAGGCTTAACTTGTTGCCGCCGAGCACCTGTGGGGTGCTTTGCGACCAATTGGTAGAGTCGAAGCTTCGTGGAATTGAACCACGCAAGCGGAATCAGCGGTGGTCTTTCGACCGGTGAACTTGATTGCGTCCAAGGATATTCGTTGGAAGAACTGCACAACGCTTGTCCTCAGACAGCTTTGATCGTTGGATCAAAGTTATAGGGTCAAGCCTCACGAGCAATTAGTACTGGTTAGCTTAACGCATTACTGCGCTTCCACACCCAGCCTATCAACGTCCTGGTCTCGAACGACTCTTCAGGGGGCTCAAGGCCCCGGCAAGACTCATCTTGAGACGAGTTTCCCGCTTAGATGCTTTCAGCGGTTATCTCTTCCGCACATAGCTACTCGGCGATGCCACTGGCGTGACAACCGATACACCAGAGGTGCGTCCACTCCGGTCCTCTCGTACTAGGAGCAGGCTCTCTCAATCTTGCAGCGCCCACGGAAGATAGGGACCAAACTGTCTCACGACGTTTTAAACCCAGCTCACGTACCTCTTTAAATGGCGAACAGCCATACCCTTGGGACCGGCTACAGCCCCAGGATGAGATGAGCCGACATCGAGGTGCCAAACACCGCCGTCGATATGAACTCTTGGGCGGTATCAGCCTGTTATCCCCAGAGTACCTTTTATCCGTTGAGCGATGGCCCTTCCATACAGAACCACCGGATCACTTTGTCCTACTTTCGTACCTGCTCGACTTGTCAGTCTCGCAGTCAAGCACGCTTATGCCAATGCACTATCAGCACGATTTCCGACCGTGCCTAGCGTACCTTCGAACTCCTCCGTTACGCTTTGGGAGGAGACCGCCCCAGTCAAACTGCCCACCATACACTGTCCCCAACCCGGATAACGGGCCAAGGTTAGAACCTCAAACACACCAGGGTGGTATTTCAACGTTGGCTCCACGACACCTAGCGGCACCGCTTCAAAGCCTCCCACCTATCCTACACAGATCTGTTCAAAGTCCAATGTAAAGCTACAGTAAAGGTTCATGGGGTCTTTCCGTCTTTCCGCGGGGAGATTGCATCATCACAAACATTTCAACTTCGCTGAGTCTCTGGAGGAGACAGTGTGGCCATCGTTACGCCATTCGTGCAGGTCGGAACTTACCCGACAAGGAATTTCGCTACCTTAGGACCGTTATAGTTACGGCCGCCGTTTACTGGGACTTCAGTCAAGAGCTTGCACCCCATCATTTAATCTTCCAGCACCGGGCAGGCGTCACACCCTATACGTCGACTTTCGTCTTTGCAGAGTGCTGTGTTTTTAATAAACAGTCGCAGCCACCGATTCTCTGCGGCCTCATTGGGCTCCCCAAGTAAATGGTTCACCTACTAAAGGCACACCTTCTTCCGAAGTTACGGTGTCAATTTGCCGAGTTCCTTCTCCAGAGTTCTCTCAAGCGCCTTAGAATACTCATCTCGCGCACCAGTGTCGGTTTGCGGTACGGTCGTATGTAGCTGGAGCTTAGTGGCTTTTCCTGGAAGCAGGGTATCACTCACTTCAGCGGCAAGCCGCCTCGTTATCACGCCTCATCTAAGCTGCCCGGATTTGCCTAGGCAGCACGACTACACGCTTGAACCGGGACATCCAACACCCGGCTGAGCTAACCTTCTCCGTCCCCACATCGCACTACATATCGGTACAGGAATATTGACCTGTTTCCCATCAGCTACGCATCTCTGCCTCGCCTTAGGGGCCGACTCACCCTACGCCGATGAACGTTGCGTAGGAAACCTTGCGCTTTCGGCGAGGGGGCTTTTCACCCCCTTTAACGCTACTCATGTCAGCATTCGCACTTCTGATACCTCCAGCAGCCTTCACAAGCCACCTTCACAGGCTTACAGAACGCTCTCCTACCACTTGCTATTGCTAGCAAATCCGCAGCTTCGGTAACTGGCTTAGCCCCGTTACATCTTCCGCGCAGGACGACTCGATCAGTGAGCTATTACGCTTTCTTTAAATGATGGCTGCTTCTAAGCCAACATCCTGACTGTTTTAGCCTTCCCACTTCGTTTCCCACTTAGCCAATTTTGGGGACCTTAGCTGGCGGTCTGGGTTGTTTCCCTCTTGTGTCCGGACGTTAGCACCCGGTGCACTGTCTCCCAAGCTGTACTCATCGGTATTCGGAGTTTGCAATGGTTTGGTAAGTCGCCATGACCCCCTAGCCATAACAGTGCTCTACCCCCGACGGTAATACTTGAGGCACTACCTAAATAGTTTTCGGAGAGAACCAGCTATTTCCAAGTTTGTTTAGCCTTTCACCCCTATCCACAGCTCATCCGCTAGTTTTGCAACACTAGTCGGTTCGGACCTCCAGTAAGTGTTACCTCACCTTCATCCTGGCCATGGATAGATCACTTGGTTTCGGGTCTACACCCAGCGACTGAACGCCCTATTCGGACTCGATTTCTCTACGGCTTCCCTATTCGGTTAACCTTGCCACTGAATGTAAGTCGCTGACCCATTATACAAAAGGTACGCCGTCACCCTTGCGGGCTCCGACTGTTTGTATGCATGCGGTTTCAGGATCTATTTCACTCCCCTCCCGGGGTTCTTTTCGCCTTTCCCTCACGGTACTAGTTCACTATCGGTCGATTACGAGTATTTAGCCTTGGAGGATGGTCCCCCCATATTCAGACAGGATTACACGTGTCCCGCCCTACTTGTCGCACGCCTAGTTCCACACCCTACATTTTTCATACGGGGCTATCACCCGCTATGGCCGGACTTTCCATTCCGTTCTGATATGCAAGATGCTAAAACGTGCAGGCTCTTCCGATTTCGCTCGCCACTACTTTCGGAATCTCGGTTGATGTCTTTTCCTCGAGCTACTGAGATGTTTCAGTTCACCCGGTTCGCCTCGCATACCTATGTATTCAGTATGCGATGACCTTACGGTCGGGTTTCCCCATTCGGAAATCTCCGGATCAAAGCTAATTTGCCAGCTCCCCGAAGCTTATCGCAGGCTATCACGTCCTTCGTCGCCTGTAATCGCCAAGGCATCCACCACATGCACTTAGTCACTTGACCCTATAACTTTGACGCCCACACGCGGTGAGCATCGGTCAATGACTGTTTGAGTATTTCGCGTTATGCCGTTCTTCAAAACTCGCTTCAATCGATTTCTCGATCAACTCAAGTTGAATATCTGTTGACGCAATCAAGTTCGTCATCGGCGGCACGGTGCATCCCTTTCGGTCTGCTTTCCGCCGACAACGCTGATTTTCGACTCTACAAATTGTTAAAGAGCAACAGCCGATTCTTTCGAACCGCTGACGAAAACAGCCTGGCGGGAACACCAAGCTGCTTGCGTCAGCGACGATTTCTTCTTCTTCAAGAGAACGCCTTCTTCAAAGACGTTGGTACATTGGTGGAGGATGACGGGATCGAACCGACGACCCCCTGCTTGCAAAGCAGGTGCTCTCCCAGCTGAGCTAATCCCCCGATGGAAGTTGGTGGGTCTAGTTGGGCTCGAACCAACGACCCCCGCCTTATCAAGACGGTGCTCTAACCAGCTGAGCTACAGACCCTTGTTCCGGATTGAACCGTTCTCTTGAACTGTTGTCACAACAGCCGATAAGCGTGGGCGCTAAAAATTGAGCACCATTTTTTCCAGAAAGGAGGTGATCCAGCCGCACCTTCCGATACGGCTACCTTGTTACGACTTCACCCCAGTCACGAACCCTGCCGTGGTAATCGCCCCCCTTGCGGTTAGGCTAACTACTTCTGGCAGAACCCGCTCCCATGGTGTGACGGGCGGTGTGTACAAGACCCGGGAACGTATTCACCGCGGCAAGCTGATCCGCGATTACTAGCGATTCCGACTTCACGCAGTCGAGTTGCAGACTGCGATCCGGACTACGACCGGTTTTCTGAGATTAGCTCCCCCTCGCGGGTTGGCAGCCCTCTGTACCGGCCATTGTATGACGTGTGTAGCCCTACCCATAAGGGCCATGATGACCTGACGTCATCCCCACCTTCCTCCGGTTTGTCACCGGCAGTCTCATTAGAGTGCCCTTGCGTAGCAACTAATGATAAGGGTTGCGCTCGTTGCGGGACTTAACCCAACATCTCACGACACGAGCTGACGACGGCCATGCAGCACCTGTGTTCTAGCTCTCTTTCGAGCACGAAACCATCTCTGGTAACTTCTAGACATGTCAAGGGTAGGTAAGGTTTTTCGCGTTGCATCGAATTAAACCACATCATCCACCGCTTGTGCGGGTCCCCGTCAATTCCTTTGAGTTTCAACCTTGCGGCCGTACTCCCCAGGCGGTCAACTTCACGCGTTAGCTTCGTTACTGAACAGCAAGCCGTCCAACAACCAGTTGACATCGTTTAGGGCGTGGACTACCAGGGTATCTAATCCTGTTTGCTCCCCACGCTTTCGTGCATGAGCGTCAGTACAGGTCCAGGGGATTGCCTTCGCCATCGGTGTTCCTCCGCATATCTACGCATTTCACTGCTACACGCGGAATTCCATCCCCCTCTACCGTACTCTAGCCATGCAGTCACAAATGCAGTTCCCAGGTTGAGCCCGGGGATTTCACATCTGTCTTGCATAGCCGCCTGCGCACGCTTTACGCCCAGTAATTCCGATTAACGCTTGCACCCTACGTATTACCGCGGCTGCTGGCACGTAGTTAGCCGGTGCTTATTCTTCAGGTACCGTCATTAGTCCAAAGTATTAGTTCAGACCGTTTCTTCCCTGACAAAAGCGGTTTACAACCCGAAGGCCTTCTTCCCGCACGCGGCATGGCTGGATCAGGCTTGCGCCCATTGTCCAAAATTCCCCACTGCTGCCTCCCGTAGGAGTCTGGGCCGTGTCTCAGTCCCAGTGTGGCTGGTCGTCCTCTCAGACCAGCTACAGATCGTCGCCTTGGTAGGCTTTTACCCCACCAACTAGCTAATCTGATATCGGCCGCTCCAATTGCGCGAGGTCTTGCGATCCCCCGCTTTCACCCTCAGGTCGTATGCGGTATTAATCCGGCTTTCGCCGGGCTATCCCCCACAACTGGGCACGTTCCGATATATTACTCACCCGTTCGCCACTCGCCACCAGGATTGCTCCCGTGCTGCCGTTCGACTTGCATGTGTAAGGCATGCCGCCAGCGTTCAATCTGAGCCAGGATCAAACTCTTCAGTTCGATCTTGATAAATTACTCAAAGAATTGAAGTGAACTTCACTTCTATGAGCGTTTAAGGTCCATGAGACCTCGAGTCTTGCGACTCTTCGGCACTCGCCTTCTAACGCCCACACTTATCGGCTGTTAATTTTTAAAGAGCTGCAAACCGGCTTCGCCGTCTTGCTTTGCTGTTCGATCTATCTCGTTCAGCGCAGCCTTAGACTGTAGCACCTTTTTGCTCGACTTCAACAACTTGCTTGATTTTTTTCGTCCGCCGCTTTCGCCGCCTGCCGAAACCAATCTGTTGTCTTGGTCGCTTCGTTGATCAGTGATCAGCGAAGACCACGACTATAGCATCGAATTTTCGGCCTTCGCGAGGCTGTCACGAAATTACTGCTGGATCCCGATGGTCTGCAGGCTCGCCTGAGCCCGTCGGCATACCGATGCCGGGTCGTCGCTCTGAAGAATGGTGGGCAGCAGCGATGCCAGGCGACGGGTATCCGCCCGCAAGACCCGCTGCTTGATCGACGAGATCTGCGACGGGTGCATCGAGAAGTTGCGCAGCCCCATCGCCAGCAGCAGATCGGTGAACTCGGGATCCCCCGCCATCTCACCGCACACGCTGACCCCCTTGCCCGCCGCGCGTGCAGTCGTGATGGTCTGTGCGATCAACCCCAGCACCGCGGGGTGCCAGGGGTCGTAGAGGTGCGCCACCGCCTCGTCGGCGCGGTCGATCGCGAGGGTGTACTGGATCAGGTCATTGGTGCCGATCGACACGAAGTCGAAGTGCTTCAGCAGCAAGGGCAGCGCAAGCGCCGCCGCCGGCACCTCGATCATGGCGCCGACCTCCACCTCGCCGCACGGCCGCCCCGAATCCGCCAGCTGCTGCCGGGCCCGGTCGAGCGCCTCCAGGAACATCCGCACTTCGCTCAGGTGCGCCACCATCGGCACGAGGATGCGCACCGGCCCGACGGCCGCCGCCCGCAGGATCGCCCGCAGTTGTTGTCGGAACATGCCCGGCTCCGACAGGCTCCAGCGGATCGCTCGCAGCCCCAGCGCGGGGTTCAGCGCGTGCTCGTGCCGCAGTTCATTGACCGACATGCGGTCGAGCTGCTTGTCGGCACCGATGTCGACCGTGCGGATCGTCACCGGCAGGCCCCGCATCGCCTCGATGGCCGCCCGGTACGCCTCGTACTGCTCGTCCTCGCCCGGCAACTCGCTGCCGCGGTTCATGAACAGGAACTCGCTGCGGAACAGCCCCACGCCGACCGCCCCCGCCTCCAGCGCCCCGATGGCATCCACCGGCAGCTCGATGTTGGCCTGCAGCTCCACGCGCTCGCCATCCATCGTCACCGCCGGCGTGTGGCGCAGCCGCGCCAGGCGGTCGCGCTCAAGCCCGCTCTGGCGCTGCCTGAAGCGGTATTCCTCCAGCACGATCGGCGACGGGTTGACGATCACCGCCCCGCAGTCACCGTCGATCACCACCCAGTCGTCCTGGCGGATGATGTGGCTCGCCTCGCGCGCGCCGACCACGGCCGGGATGTCCATGCTGCGCGCGACGATCGCGGTGTGCGAGGTCTTGCCGCCCACGTCGGTGATGAAGCCGGTGAAGATGCTCCGCTTGAACTGCAGCATGTCGGCCGGCGCGATGTCGTTCGCCACCAGCACCAGGGGATCCTCGCCGCCGAAATCGCGCGGGCTCACGCCCGGCGCCGGCGCGGAATCCGACAGCGGCCCGCGGGCCATCGCCCGAAGCAGGCGCTCGACCACCTGCTCCAGGTCGGCCTTGCGCTCGCGCAGGTAGTCGTCTTCCATCTCGTCGAACTGGCGCGCCAGCACCTCCAGCTGCGCCGACAGCGCCCACTCGCCGTTGTAATGGCGCTCCTGGATCCAGTTCTTGGTCGCGCCGGTCAGTGAGTCGTCGTGCAGCAGCATCAGGTGCACGTCGAGCAGCGCCGACAGCTCGCCCGGCGCATCGGCGGGCAGTTCGCGCTGCAGCGTCGTCAGTTCCTGGGCGACCGCATCGCGCGCCGTGCGCAGCCGCTCGATCTCCGGCTCGACCTGCGACGCCTCGATGAAATAGTGGGCGACGTCGACGCGGCTCGACGCGACCATCACCGCGCGGCCGATCGCGACACCCCGTGACACCGGCAATCCGAAGACCTGGAAGCTCATGCAGACGATCGTAGCAGCGGGCGCTCCGCCCGCACGCAGGGAAACACGCAATGTCATCTGCGCGTCATCCCGGCTTCATGGACGCGTCACCGTGCGGACCCACCATCTCGGCAGTTCACAGGAGAACGCCATGAGGGACCTGCCCCTGCCGACGATGCCTCTGTCCGATTTGCGTGGTGACACGTCCCGGAGGTCACTTCACGAAAGCTCACACACTCCACAAGCGCGCCGGATCGATGCTGCTCAGCTGGAAATTGTTTGGGCACGCGATGAAGACGAAGTTCGCCAGGCGCAGCGCCTGAGGCACCTGGTTTTCGCCGAAGAGATGGGCGCACGCCTGAGCGTGCCGCACGGCTCGCCGGCAGGGCACGACATCGACATGTTCGACCCGTTCTGCGAGCACCTGCTGGTGCGCGCTCCGGGCGAGGGTGGCGAGCTGGGCCCGGTGATCGGCACCTACCGCGTGCTGACGCCGGATTCGGCACGCCGCATCGGCGGCCTGTACAGCGAGACCGAGTTCGACCTGACCCGGCTGCGTCCGCTGCGCTCGACGATGGTGGAACTGGGCCGCTCCTGCGTGCACCCGGCCTGGCGCTCGGGCGGCGCGATCCTCGCGCTGTGGGGCGCGCTCGCCGAGTTCATGGTGCGCAACAAGCTGGACACGATGGTCGGCTGCGCGAGCGTCAGCATGCGCGACGGCGGCCATTTCGCCGCCAGCCTGTGGGAGCAGCTGCGCCACACGCACCTGGCACCGATCGAGCTGCAGGTGCGCCCGCGGCTCGCGCTGCCGGTGGACGAACTGCAGCACGACCTCGTGGTCGAGGCGCCGGCACTGATCAAGGGTTACCTGCGCTGCGGCGCGAAGGTGCTGGGCCCGCCGGCCTGGGATCCTGACTTCAACACCGCCGACCTGCCGATGCTGATGCGCATCGCCGACCTGCCGCAGCGCTACCGCAAGCACTTCTTGGGACAGTGAGTGATCGGGGCCGCGGCCCCGGTGCGTCGCCCGCTACCGCGTCACTCGCCTTCGCCGAACTTGTCGTTGATCAGCGCGACGAGGGCCTGCATCGCGGCTTCTTCGTCGGCCCCGGAGGTTTCGAGTTCGACCTGGGTGCCGATCCCGGCGGCCAGCATCATGACGCCCATGATGCTCTTGGCGTTGACCTGGCGGCCGTTGCGGCTCATCTGGACCTCGCACTGGAAACTGCCGGCAAGCTTGCTGAGCTTGGCCGAGGCACGCGCGTGCAGGCCGAGCTTATTGCTGATGGTGATGCTGGTTTTGGTCATTTCCGCCTGGTTTGAAGGCCTGGTTCTGCGGACGTGCGGAGGCCACCTGCATCACGCCCTGCGTGGCGCCGGCCATCGCACGTGCCGCCATCGCGTCGAGGGATTCGTCGGCATAGCAAAGAGAACGCCACAGCATCGGCACGTTGACGCCGGCAATGACCTTCACGTGCAGGCCGTCGGCGAGGCGTTGCGCCACGTTGCAGGGGGTTGCGCCGAACACGTCGGCGAAGATCAGCGCGTCGGGGTTGCTCACGCGGCCCAGCATCTCGCGCGCCTGGCGCTCGACCTCCTCGACCGGCGTGCCGGGCAGCACGTCGAGCGCCTCGAGCAGCCGCGCACAGTCCGGGAAGGTGTGCTGCGCCACCGCTTTCAGCGATGACGCCAGCGGCGCGTGGGCAATGATGAGAAGACCGGGCATGGTTTTCGATTATCGGCAGTTCGAGCCGCCGACTTGGTGGCTGAGGCCAACGGCGCGGCCTCGTCTCGCCACAAAAACCACAGATGTGCAGCAAACCAGCATCCCTCCACAACGCTGGAGCGTGGTCGCGCGCTGACACGCGCTGTCACACGGCGCCCGCCCGTCGTCAGCCCGCGAGCTTCAATCCGTCGAAAAAGGCGTCGGCGGCCGAGGCATCCACGCGCGCGCCGAGCACGGTCGCCTGGTAGACGACGGTGCCCTTGACGAAGAACAGCAGCTCCTCGCGCACCGCGCTGCCGTCCGGGAACCGCCCGTCGACACGCACCCGCTGCGCCAGCGGATTCGGCGTCATGCCCGCCACCACGGCGGCGCCTGCGACGACGGGCGTGCCGCCCAGGTTGCCGACGGCCGCGGTGCGCAAGGCATCGATCGTCGCGGCGACGCGCGCCGGATCCTGCACGTCGGTGAAGCTGAGGGCGAAGGTCGCCCCTGCGGCCTGGCACGACTCCAGATTCAGCTTCAGCGGAGCGCCGGCCAGCGGCACGGTGCGCGCATCCTGCGACGGCCGGCACGGGAACAGCGCGAGCACCCCGCCGCCGGCAGGGCGCACTTCGCGCCAGTCGAGCGAGGGCGTGCAGGCCGCCAGCGCCAGGCAGGCGACAGCACAAAGGCGTGGGATTGGCATCGGCCGATTATCCCGGCCCGCAGCGCCACAATGGCCCGCATGAGCACCACCTCCTCCACGCCCCTGCCGCTGTCGGGCATCCGCGTCCTCGACCTGTCGCGGGTGCTGGCCGGCCCCTGGTGCACCCAGACGCTCGCCGACCTGGGTGCCGACGTGATCAAGGTCGAGCGCCCGATGCGCAATGGCACCGGCGGCGACGACACCCGCGGCTGGGGCCCGCCGTTCCTGAAGGCACGCGATGGCGAGGACACCGCCGAGGCGGCCTACTACCTCGGCACCAACCGCAACAAGCGCTCGGTCACGGTCGACATCGCGCAGCCGCAAGGCCAGGCGCTGATCCGCCGGCTGGCGGCGCAGTGCGACGTCTTCATCGAGAACTTCAAGGTCGGCGACATGGCCCGCTACGGGCTCGACGCCGCATCGCTGCGGGCGCTCTACCCGCGCCTCGTCTACTGCTCGATCACCGGCTTCGGCCAGACCGGCCCCTATGCCGACCGCGCCGGCTACGACTACGCCATCCAGGGCATCGGCGGCCTGATGAGCGTGACCGGCGAGCGCGACGACCTCCCCGGCGGCGGTCCGCAGAAGGTGGGCGTCGCGGTGGCCGACCTGTTCACCGGCATGTACGCGAGCGTCGCGATCCTCGCCGCGCTGCGCCACCGCGACGCGACCGGCCAGGGCCAGGCCATCGACATGGCGCTGCTCGACACCCAGGTCGCGATGCTCGCCAACCTGGGCGCCAATTTCCTCGCCACCGGCGTCGCGCCGGGCCGGGCCGGCAACGCCCACCAGAACATCGTCCCGTACCAGGTGTTCGAAACCTCGGACGGCCACATGATCCTCGCGGTCGGCAACGACGGCCAGTTCGCCAAGTTCTGCGAGGTGGCCGGCCGCCCGGAGCTGGCCGCCGACCCGCGCTTCGCTCGCAATGCCGACCGCGTGCGCCATCGCGCCGTGCTGGTGCCGCTGCTGGCGGCGCTGATCGCGGCCCGACCCCGGCAGCACTGGCTGAAGGCCCTCGAGGCCGCGAAGGTCCCCTGCGGCGCGATCAACGACCTCGCCGAGGTCTTCGCCGATCCGCAGGTGCAGTTCCGCGGCATGACGGTGCCGATGCCGCACTCGCTGGCCGACACGCTGCGCGTCGTCGCGAGCCCGATGAAGCTGTCCGATACGCCGGTGCAATACCGGCGCGCGCCGCCACTGCTGGGCGAGCACACCGACGACGTGCTCGCCGAGCTCGGCTGGTCCGATGCGGAGCGCGCCGAACTGCGTCGCCAGAACGTCCTTTAACTGACACCGCGACACCCCCGAGGTCGGGGGATTTGCGCGATCGGGGGGTGACCGCGCCCATCTGCCTGAAGGACACTTGCAACCAAGGGTGACAAACCCGCACAAGCCGTTCTTTCACGGACAGGGATGCCAACATGGACATGACCGAACTCGACCGCGCCGCCGCGCCCGCCCACCAAGACGGCCACGAGCCGGACGAGCGCGATCACTGGCGGGACGTGGTCAACGAGCTCAGCGCCGAAATGGCGACGCCGCTGACCAGCGCGCTCGAACGCGTCACGACGCTGGCGGGCACCGGCCGCATCGACCGCGTCAGCCTGCGCTGCCTGGTGGAAGAACTGCAGAAGGCGCGCGCGATCAGCATCGCCGGCCAGCAGCTCGGTCGACTGGCCTCTGGCCGGCTGCGCCAGACGCATGAGCGCCTGCCGCTCACGCAGACCCTGAAAGACGTGCTCACGCAGCGCACCGCCGAAACCCAGGCGCGCGGCATCCACATCAAGCAGGTGCTGAAGCCAGCCGACGTGATCGTCGACGCCTCGCTGCTGTTCAGCCTGTTCAACGCGCTGCTGGACTGGTCGCTGGCCCATGCGCAGTCGACCATCGATTACCGCATCGACATCAAGACCTGGCCGACGCATGCGCGCCTGGTCAGCAAGTTCGCCTACCAGCCCGAAGACCAGGCCGACCTCCCGCCGGCCACGGTGGAAGACGGCTCGCCGCTGGACTCGATCGCCTGGCGCCTGCTCGAGCAGACCGCCTGGACGATGGGCCTGCCGATCGAACGCAAGATCGAAGGCAGCCACGTGACGCTGTCGATCGAGTTCCCGCGCACCGTCAGCGAGCAGCTCGAAGGCCTGAGCATCCTCGAACTCGACCGCGGCTTCGCGCCGTCGTCGCGCACCAAGCCGCTGGCCGGCAGCCACGTGCTGGTGGTTGCCTCGCGGCGCGACGTGCGCGTGCAAGTGCGCGACGCGGTGCGCAACATGGGCCTGCTGGTGGATTTCGTGAACTCGATCGAAGAGGCCCGCGACTTCTGCCGCAGCGGCCTGCCGCATGCGATCGTCGTCGAGGCGGTGCTGCGCGGCGACCGCTTCAACGACCTGCGCCACGAGGTCGATTCAGCCGGCACCGAGGTGGTGTTCATCGAGATCATCGAAGAGGGCAACGCCTTCGAGATCTCGGGCTTCGGCGGGCTGAGCATGGCGCGCGTCGGGCGCGACGCGATCCTGAGCTCGCTGCCGTCGGCGCTGATGTTCGAGCTGTCGAAGACTACTTGAGGCTGCCGAACACCTTCTTCAGGATCGCGCTCCCGGTCGCGACCGGGTTCTCGCGGATCTTGTGCTCTTCTTCGCCTATCATCACGAACAGCCCGTCGAGCGCCTTCTCGGTGACGTAGTTGTGGATGTTGGCGTCCTGCGGCTTCAACAGCCCGAAGCTGGCCGCCTTGCCGGCCACCGCGTTGTACTTGTCGACCAGCGCCACCTTCTCGGTCGCCCGCTTGACGATCGGCAGGAAGCGCACGCCGAGCGGCTCGCGGGTCTTGGCCGAGAAGAACTGCGTCACCGAGCCATCGCCGCCGGTCAGGATTCCCTTCGCGTCGTCGACGCTCATGCTCTTCACGGCACCGACCAGCAGCGTCTTCGCTTCCGGCACCGCGGCCTCGGCAGCGCGGTTCAGCGCCGTCTCGAGTTCGTCGACGCGCCGTTGCTGGCCGGTCGCCTTCAGGAAGCGCGCGGCGTCGTTCAGGAAGCCGGGCAACGGGATGTGCACCTTCGGGTTCGCGAGAAAACCGTCGGGCCGGCCGAGCAGGCTGACGGCCGACACCGCGCCACGCTCCAGCGCCGCGCGGATGCCCGAGGCGGCATCGCCTTCGCTCAGGCTGAAGGCCCAGGCCGAGCCGTTCCAGGCACAGACGCTCAGGCCCGCGAGCGCCCCTGACGTAAACTTTCTCCGTTGCATCGATCGAACCCCATGAAATTGACCCGCCATCTTGCCGTTGCGTTGAGTGTTCTGGCAATCGCGGCAGCGGCTTGTGGGGCTTATGCGGTGTTTTCGGGCAGCGCCGGTCCGGAGATCGCGCCCGACGCCGCATTCACCCGCCTCGACGGCAGCCGCAGCAGCGTCGCGCAGTTGAAGGGGCAGGTGGTGCTGGTCAACTTCTGGGCCACCACCTGCACGACCTGCGTGCACGAGATGCCGCAGGTGGTCGAGACCCACAACCGGTTCAAGGCGCGCGGCTTCGAGACGCTGGCGGTGGCGATGAGCTACGACCCGCCGGCCTCGGTGATCCACTTCGCCGAATCGCGGCGCCTGCCGTTCACCGTCGTGATCGACAACACCGGATCGGTCGCCGACAGCTTCGGTCCGATCATGGGCACGCCGACCAGCGTGCTGATCAACAAGCGCGGCGAGATCGTCAGACGCTACGTCGGCCAGCCGGATTTCGCGGCGCTGCAGGCATTGGTCGAGAAGCTGCTCGCCGAGGCCTGATCCCGCCTGCGTTCAGATGGCGTTGGCCACGCCGGCTTCGTGCGCCTGCTGGTCCGCGTGGTAGCTCGACCGCACCATCGCGCCGACGGCCGCGTGCGTGAACCCCATCTTCAGCGCCTCGTGCTCGAACATCTTGAAGGTGTCCGGGTGCACATAGCGCCGCACCGGCAAGTGGTGGCCGCTCGGCGCGAGGTACTGGCCGATCGTCAGCATGTCGATGCCGTGCTCGCGCATGTCGCGCATCACCTGCAGGATCTCGTCGTCGGTCTCGCCGAGGCCGACCATCAGCCCGCTCTTGGTCGGCACGTGCGGCGCGAATTCCTTGAAGCGCTTCAGCAGGTTCAGCGAGTACGCGTAGTCCGAGCCCGGGCGTGCTTCCTTGTAGAGGCGCGGGGCGGTCTCGAGGTTGTGGTTCATCACGTCGGGCGGTGCCGCCTTCAGGATCTCCAGCGCGCGGTCCATGCGGCCGCGGAAATCGGGCGTCAGGATCTCGATGCGGGTCTCGGGCGACAGCTCGCGGGTGCGCTGGATGCACTCGACGAAATGCGCCGCGCCGCCGTCGCGCAGGTCGTCGCGGTCGACGCTGGTGATCACGACGTACTTCAGGCGCAGCGCCGCGATGGTCTTCGCGAGGTTCAGCGGCTCGTCCGCATCGAGCGGATCGGGCCGGCCGTGGCCGACGTCGCAGAACGGGCAGCGCCGCGTGCACTTGTCGCCCATGATCATGAAGGTGGCCGTGCCCTTGCCGAAGCATTCGCCGATGTTCGGGCACGACGCCTCTTCGCAGACCGTGTGCAGCTTGTGCTCACGCAGGATCTGCTTGATCTCGTAGAAGCGGGTGGTCGGCGAGCCGGCCTTCACGCGAATCCAGTCCGGCTTCTTCAGCGTCTCGGCGGCAACGATCTTGATCGGGATGCGGGCCGTCTTGGCCTGCGCCTTCTGCTTGGCGCTCGCATCGTAGTGGGCCGCGTCCTGGGCTTGGTGGATGACGTTCTCGGTCGACATCGGGGTACTTTCTTGGGGGCGGCCGACGGGTCAGCGCAGTGGAATCAGCTGAGGTGCGACGCTAGCCGGTCGCCCAGCTGCTGCGCCGCGGTGGTCCAGTCGGTGCGGACGCCCAGTGTAGCCAAGTCGACGGTTTGCAGCCCGGCGTAGCCGCAGGGGTTGATGCCGCTGAAGGGGCTCAGGTCCATCGCCACGTTCAGCGCGACGCCGTGGTAGGTGCAATGCCGGCTGACCTTGATGCCCAGCGCGGCCACCTTGCCGAGGCCCTCGAACGCCTGCGCGCGCGGCCCGCTCAGCGCCGCATGCCCGGCCGGATCCGCGAGGTTCACGTAGATGCCCGGCGCGCCCGCCACCCGGTGGCCGGTGATGCCGAAGCCCTCCAGCGTCTTGATGACGCAGTGCTCCAGCCGGTAGACGTATTCCTTCACGTAGATGCCGAGCCGGCGCAGGTCGATCAGCGGGTAGGCCACCACCTGGCCGGGGCCGTGGTACGTGACCTGCCCGCCGCGGTTCGTCTGCACCACCGGGATGCCGTGCGGGTCCAGCACGTGCTCGGCCTTGCCGGCCAGGCCCTGCGTGTAGACGGGCGGGTGCTCGCACAGCCAGATCTCGTCCGGCGTGTCGGCGCCGCGACCCTCGGTGAACTCGCGCATCGCCTGCGCGGCCGCCGCATAGTCGGTCGGGCCGAGCAGCTTCAGCAGCGCGGACACGTCAAGGCACCAGCGTCACAGCACCACCTTGACCATCGGGTGGGTCGACAGCGTGCGGTACAGCTCGTCGAGCTGCTCACGGCTGGTGGCGGTGACGGTGATCGTCACGCCCAGGTACTTGTTGCCGCTGCTCGGGCGGATCTCGACGGTGGACGCGTCGTAGGCGGGATCGAACTGCTTCGCGATCGTCGTGATCGCATGGACGAAGCCGTCGACGTTGGTGCCCATCACCTTGATCGGGAAACGGGACGGGTAGTCGATCAGCGACTGGTCGGGCGGAATCTCTTGCATCTCTTGCATCGTGGCGTTCATACCGTCGCAGATGGGGCGACCGGCAGCAAATTCAAATCGGCGTCAAATCGACTGCAGCTTCTTGGCCCGCTGGTAGGCCTCGTAGAGCTTCGCGTAGACGGGGCCCGGCTTGCCGCGCAACGCGCCATGGCCGACCGCTTCGCCGTCGACCTGGGTCACCGCCAGCACCTCCTTGGTGGCCGAGCTCAGCATCAGCTCGTCGGCGCCCAGCACCTCGGCCTCGGAGATCGGGCGCAGGTTGTAGCCGATGCCGGCTTCCTCGCACAGCTCGCGGATGAGTTCGTAGCGGATGCCTTCGAGCACGTGCTCGCTCTTCGGCGCCCCGAGCACCGCGCCTTCGTGCACGACCCAGACGTTGCTGGACGAGGCCTCGGTCAGGAAGCCGTCGCGGAACATGATCGTCTCGATCGCGCCGTGGTCGGCCGAAATCTGGCGGGCCAGCACGTTGCCGAGCAGCGAGATCGACTTGATGTCGCCGCGCTCCCAGCGGAAGTCGCGCGCGGTGACGCAGGTGACGCCCTGGTGGCGTTGCTCGGCGCTGGCCGGCTTCATCGGGTTGGCCATCATGAACACCGTCGGTGTCAGATCGGGCGGCATCACATGGTCGCGCACCGCGACGCCGCGCGTGATCTGGATGTACAGCAGCTGGTCGTCGGCCGCCTGCGCGTCGATCAGCGTGCGGCAGCGTTCCAGCCACTGCGCCCGGTCGAACGGACTCGCGATGCGCACCTTGCCCAGGCTGCGGGTCAGGCGCGCGAGGTGCTCGTCGAAGCGGAACAGGCGCCGCCCGTAGACCGGCACGACCTCGTAGATGCCGTCGCCGAAGACGAAGCCGCGGTCCAGCACCGACACCTTGGCGTCGCGCAGCGGGCCGTACTCGCCGTTGAGGTAGCACAGGGTGTCAGGAAGGGCTTGCATGCGGGCTCCCGGGGACGGATGCGATGGGGACCAACGAGCTTACTTGATCCACAGCCGCAGGGCATCCCAGGCGCGGCCGAAGATGCCGGCCTGCTCGACGGCGGTCAGCACCACCAGCGGCAGCTCGGCCACCGGCGCGCCGGCGGAGGTCGTCACCCGCAGCGTGCCGACGCGCTGGCCCTGCGCCAGCGGCGCGACCAGCGGATCGGTGCGTTCGATCTTCGTCTGCAGCTTCGCGCCGTCGCCTTTGGGCACGCTGACGAAGACCGCGTTCGCCGCGCCCAGCTGGGCCTCGCGCGTCGCGCCCTTCCACACCGGCACCGTGGCCACCGCCTTCGACGACTCGAACAGGCGCACCGTGTCGAAGGCCTGGAAGCCCCAGTTCAGCAGCTTCTGGCTCTCGTTCGCTCGCGCGTCCATCGAGGCCGCGTTGAGCACCACGCTGAGCAGGCGGCGCTTGCCACCGGCCGCGCCGTTGGCGGCCAGGTTCGGGAAGTCGCGCTGCGCCGACACCACCATGCAGTAGCCGGCGGCCTCGGTGTAGCCGGTCTTCATGCCGTCGACGGTCGGGTCGCGCGTCAGCAGCACGTTGCGGTTGTTCTCGTTGCTGATCGGCGCGCCGTCGTAGTGGTACTTCTTGATCGAGTAGATCGGGTAGTACTCGGGGAAGTCGCGGATGATGCGGCCCGCGATCACCGCCACGTCGCGCGCGGTGCTCTTGTGGCCCGGCTCGGTCAGGCCGGTGGCGTTCTTGAACTGGGTGTTCTTCAGGCCGAAGGCCTGCGCCTGGCGGTTCATCAGCTCGATGAACTGGTCGAGCGTGCCGGCGACGCCTTCGGCCAGCACCACCGCGGCGTCATTGCCCGAATTGACGATCAGCCCGCGCAGCAGGTCCTCGACCTTCGGCGTGCTGCGCGGCTCGATGAACATCAGCGAGCCGCCCCCCTTGCGCTCCTGCCAGGCGCGCAGCGACACCGGCAGCGTCTGCTCCATCGTCAGCTTGTGGTCGCGCAAGGCCGCGAACGCCAGGTAGGCGGTCATCAGCTTGGTCAGCGAGGCCGGGTCGGCCGGCGCATCGGCCTCGCGCTCGGCGAGTGTCTGGCCGGTGGTCAGGTCGAGCA
Organism: Rhizobacter sp. OV335; assembly: GCF_900142965.1. Lineage (GTDB taxonomy): Bacteria > Pseudomonadota > Gammaproteobacteria > Burkholderiales > Burkholderiaceae_C > Rhizobacter. Next base: position 71,474 of record NZ_FRCQ01000031.1, on the reverse strand, counting down.
GGATGTAGCTCTTCGCCGCGACCTCCGGAGGCTGGGGGGCCTGCGCGTGGGACACGGACGAGACGGCAGCGGCGGCCAGCGCCAGCACGAGGGCAAACAATCTTTTCATGAACATCGGATCAGGTTGGGCGGCACGCGACGCCCCGGCATCAACGATGCCAGGACCGCACCACCAGGTTCTTCAGCAGCGCCAGCTGCCCGTGAAAGAAATGGCCCACGCCGGGGATGACCACCACCGGCAGGGACTGCGGCCGTGCCCAGTCGAGGGTGGCCGACAGCGGCACGATGTCGTCCGACTCGCCGTGGATCACCAAAGTTTCCTCCGGCACCGGCGCGACCTTCTGTTTCTGCGTCGACGGCCCGACCAGCACCAGCCGCTCGACCTTCGCATCATCGGGCAAGCGGGCCGCGGCCTGCGACGCGACGTACCCGCCGAACGAAAACCCCGCGAGCGCGAGCGGCAAGGCCGGATCGCGGTGCGCGGCGATCACGGCCAGCGCGTCGTCGATCTCGCCCTGGCCTTCGTCCCACGCGCCCTCGGAGGCTGCCACGCCGCGGAAGTTGAAGCGCACGGTGCGGTAGCCCAGCTGCAGGAAGGCGCGCGCAAGCGTCTGCACGACCTTGTTGTCCATCGTGCCGCCCTGCTGCGGGTGCGGGTGGCAGATCACCGCCACGCCGCGCGGCTCGCCATCAGGGCGGTCGAGCGCGCATTCGAGCGCGCCCGCGGGGCCCGGCGTCAGTTGCTTGACGGTCTTCGAGTTCATCGGCCCGGCCCCGGTCAGCGCCCGACCGAATCCGGCAGCAGCAGCCGCTCGACCACCACGCCGTTCTTCAGGTGCGATTCGACGATCTCGTCGATGTCGGCATCGTCGATGTAGGTGTACCAGACCGCTTCCGGGTAGACGACCGCCACCGGCCCGCCAGCGCAACGGTCGAGGCAACCCGCCTTGTTGACCCGCACGCCGCCGGGACCGGCCAACTTCTCGGCCTTGGTGCGCGCCTTGCAGCGTTCGAAGCCGGCCTGCGCATGGTGGTTGGCACAGCTGTCTTCGCCTTTGTCGCGCTGGTTCAGGCAGAAGAAGATGTGGCGCTTGAAATAGGTCATCGGCGCATTTTACGGACCTGGGGCGGCGGGCTCGACGCTGTCCCGGGCGGCCACGCGGGCAAGAAGGTAGACCAGCGCCGCATACGGCCACAGCCAGCCCACCCATTGCGCGAGGCCGTGGAAGCGGATGAAGCGCCCCTGCTCCCAGCCCTGCAGGCTTTCGGCGAAGTAGGGATCGGTCGGCGCCTGCGCCACCAGCGCGACCAGCGCCGTCACGACCACCAGGCCGAGGCCGGCCGCGCCGCGCCGTGGCATGCGCAGCAGCAGCAGCCCGGCGATCGCCCCGGCCAGCAGCCCCGGCAACGCCGGCGGCGTCAGCCAGGCCAGTGCGTGCTGCGGGCCGAAGTTCAGCGCCGTCGACAGCGTGGTCGTCGCGAAACCGAGCGCGGCCGCGCCGGGCACCGTCACCGCGCGGCGCCAGCCCGGCCGCACGATGGTGTAGGCGACCAGGCAGGGCGCCAGCAGGCCGAGCAGGATCGCCAGCAGCTCGCTGCCGCGCGACAAGGGCGTCATCGCGACGCTCGCATCGACCCAGTCTTCGGTCCAGGCCGACCAGGGCGTGCCGGCGAGCGCCTCGGCGGCCAGCTCCTGCAGCCGCACCAGCACCTGGCCGAGGCCGAGCGGCACCGGCGTCGGGAACAGCAGGCCGATCGGCCACAGCAGCAGCAGCAACAGCCCGCCGGCACTGCGGGCGACGAACCAGCGGTCGCGCAAGGTCTGCCAGCGCTCGATGCCGCCCAGCGCATGCACCGCCACCGCGACCAGCGCACCGGCCAGCGTGCCGGCGGCGTTCAGCATCCAGTCGAGCACCGACGGCACGCGCTGCGGCAGCCAGTTCTGCAGGCTCTCCATCAGGAACGACAGCAGCGCGCCGGCCAGCAGCGCCACGACGAAGGCGATCGACACCCGCCGCCCCGAGCGCACCAGCGCGCCCACCGCGAGCGCGCCGAGCGGCATGTAGCCGAGCAGGTTGGAGACCACGTCGAAGGCGGTCCAGTAGCGCTGCCACGGCAGGTGGCCCAGCCCGGCCAGCGGGAGCGCAATCGGTTGCTTCCAGCCGGTGAACGGCGACAGGCTGGCGTAGACGATCAGCGCCGCATACAGCCACGCCAGCGGTCCGGCCGAGCTGCGATGCGGTGCCATGGCCGGATCAGAACGGCTTGACGATCACCAGCACGACGATCGCGGCGAACAGCAGGATCGCGGTCTCGTTGAAGAAGCGGTACCAGCGCTCGCTGCGCTGGTTGCTGAACTGCTCGAACTTGCGCAGCAGCGCGCGGCAGCCATGGTGGTAGCCGATCGCCAGCACCACCAGCGCGAGCTTGGCGTGCAACCAGCCGTTGCCGGGCCCGCGCCCGACGCCGAAGCCCAGCCACAGCCACAGGCCGAACAGCAAGGCCGGCACCATCAGGAAGCTGCTGAAGCGATAGAGCTTGCGTGCCATCAGCAGCAGGCGCTCACGTTCAGCATGACTGTCGGCCGGCACCGATGCGAGGTTGACAAACAGGCGCGGCAGGTAAAAAAGACCAGCGAACCAGCTCGCGACGAAGATCAGGTGGAGGGCTTTGACCCAGGGATAGAGGCTGCTCATCCGCGGGATTATGGAGGCCAGAAAAAGAAAACCCCGACCGTCAAGGCCGGGGTTGAAAAGCCTCATCGCTGTCATCACGGTAAGGCTCCTGCTCAGGGAGGAAAAGCAGGGAATGACGACCTTGCGGCTATCATTCAGTGGCGACTTTAGCAGATGAGTGCCGGGCTGTTGAAGTGCCGCCGCACGGGATTTACACGTAAAAAGTCCCGATGTCTCATCGTCACATCGGTTTCGGCGGCCGGCCCGCGCGTCGCAACCGCCCTCAGAAGAAGCCATGCTGCCGCCCGCCCCCTTTCCCGCCAGCCGCCCGCGCCGCCTGCGCCGCGATGAATTCACCCGCGCGCTCGTGCGTGAAAACCGCCTGCATGCCAGCGACCTGATCTACCCGGTGTTCGTGCAGGACGGACAGAACCAGGTGCACGACGTCGCGTCGATGCCCGGCGTGCAACGCCTGAGCCTCGACCGCCTGATGCCACTGGCCGAAGAATGCGTGAAGCTCGGCATCCCGGTGATGGCGCTGTTTCCGGTCATCGAGCCCGCGCTGAAGACCGAGGACGGCAGCGAAGCGCTGAACCCGACGGGCCTGGTGCCGACCGTGGTGCGCGAACTGAAGAAGCAGTTCCCGCAGCTCGGGCTGATGACCGACGTCGCGCTCGACCCGTTCACGAGCCATGGCCAGGACGGCCTGCTCGACGACACCAATTACATCCGCAACGACGACACCGTGAAGGTGCTGACCGCCCAGGCGCTGGTGCAGGCCGAGGCCGGCGTCGACATCGTCGCGCCGAGCGACATGATGGACGGCCGCATCGGCGCGATCCGCAACGCGCTCGAAGCGCGCGGCCTGATCCACACGCGGATCATGGCCTACAGCGCCAAGTACGCGAGCGCCTTCTACGGCCCGTTCCGCGACGCGGTCGGCTCGGCCAAGAACCTCGGCAAGGCGAACAAGAAGGTCTACCAGATGGACCCGGGCAACAGCGACGAAGCGCTGCGCGAGGTCGCGCTCGACCTGGCCGAAGGCGCCGACATGGTGATGGTCAAGCCCGGCATGCCCTACCTCGACATCGTGCGGCGCGTGAAGGACGAGTTCCGCGTGCCGACCTTCGCCTACCAGGTAAGCGGCGAGTACGCGATGGTCAAGGCCGCCGCCGCCCAGGGCTGGCTCGACCATGACGCAGTGATGCTCGAAAGCCTGCTCGCGTTCAAGCGCGCCGGTGCCGACGGCGTGCTCACCTACTTCGCGCTCGACGCGGCCCGGCTGCTGCGGCAGCAAGGCTGACGGCGCACCTGACCTCACCACCGCGGCGCATGCGCATCTTCCACATCACGGCCGAGCAGTTCACCGAGATCGAATCGCTGCCCGACAAGCTCCCGCCCACCGGCTACCTGTGGATCGGTACCGCGCGGCGCGAGTTCGAGGTCAACATCGCCGAGATCCAGGCCGGGCTGCAGCGCTGGACCGGCGGTCAGCTGGTCGACCTGCACATCTCCGACCTGCTGAACAACCAGCTGCCGTCGCACTTCGACTACACCTCGTGGTACGACCTGATGGTGTTCCGCCGGCTCGCGGCCGGCAGCGGCAGCGCCGGCCTGTTCCTCGACGACCAGACCGGCACCGCCAGCACCGCGCGCCGCGCGCTCGAGGCGATCGACACCAGCCCGGTCGGCTTCGCGGTGTTCGACCGCGTGCTGCTGACGGTGCACCCGACCGACTGCCAGGTGCGCGATTTCTTCGCGAGCAAGCTGCAGCAGATGGTCGAGGGGGCCGACCAGCGCTACGAGCCGCGCGGTGCGATGCGCCTGCCGGCCAGCCCGGCCGACCTGATGCTGCGCATGCTGAACCACATGGTCGACAGCTACCTCGAGCTGCGCCGGCTGCTGACCCGGCAGCTCGGCTACCTGCAGCAGGAGCTGTTCAACCCGCGCAGCCAGTTCGACAGCTGGCAGGTGCTGCTCGAGTCGCGCAACTCGCTGCACCTGCTCGAAGACACCTGCGAGGACCAGCGCAGCGCGATCGTCGAATGGATCGACTCGCTCGACGAATGGCCGGACGAGCCGGACCCGAAGGCCGCGCGCGACCGCGAGCTGCTGCGGGTGCGCTCGCGCGACGTGCTGGAGCACATCGAGCGCGTGCTGAGCCATGTGCGGCGGCTCGAATCCTCGGCCGAGACCGCGGTGCAGATGCATTTCTCGGCGCAGAGCAACCGCACCAACGACATCATGCGCACGCTGACGGTGCTGACCGCGATCTTCCTGCCGCTGAACCTGGTCACCGGCTTCTTCGGGATGAATTTCGAAGGGCTGCCGCTGATCCACAGCGGCGACGGCGTCTGGATGGCCAGCGGCTTCATGCTGGTGATCGCCGGCACGCTCGGCTGGTTCTTCTGGCGCAAGCGCTACCTGAGCACCTCGCGCCGACCCCGCTGATGCTCAGCGCTGGTACGGGTCGTCGTAGCCGAGTGCCGCGAGGATCCGCGTCTCCTCGGCCTCCATCTCGACCGCTTCGTCCTCCTGCTCGTGGTCGTGGCCCTGCGCATGCAGCGTGCCGTGCACCAGCAGGTGCGCGTAGTGCGCCTGCAGCGTGATGCCCTGGGCGCGCGCCTCGGCCTCGACGACCGGGGCGCACAGGATCAGGTCGGCCGCCACCACCGGCGCGTGGCTGTAGTCGAAGGTCAGCACGTTGGTCGCGTAATCCTTGCCGCGGTAGTCGCGGTTCAGCGCGCGGCCTTCGTCGGCATCGACGATGCGCACCGTGATCTCGCCGGGCGCCTGCAGCGCCGCGCGGATCCAGCGCGCCACCTTGTGGCGCGGCAGCTCGGCGCGGTGCGACGCGTCGGCGAACTGCAGCGACAGGCTCAGGTCATCCCGTGCAACCGCCATGGTCAGAGGCGCTCCGCAGGGGTCGCGTCGTAGGCCTCCACGATGCGTGCGACCAGCGGGTGGCGCACGACGTCGGCGGCGGTGAAGCGCGTCATCGCGATGCCGGCCACGCGGCGCAGCACGCGCTCGGCGTCGATCAGCCCGCTGTCGGTGCCGCGCGGCAGGTCGATCTGGCTCACGTCGCCGGTGACGACGCATTTGCTGCCGAAGCCGATGCGCGTCAGGAACATCTTCATCTGCTCGCGCGTCGTGTTCTGCGCCTCGTCGAGGATCACGAACGCATGGTTCAGCGTGCGCCCGCGCATGAAGGCGAGCGGCGCGATCTCGATGTTGCCCTTCTCGAAGGCGCGGGCGACCTTGTCCATGCCCATCAGGTCGTACAGCGCGTCGTACAGCGGGCGCAGGTAGGGGTCGACCTTCTGCGCCAGGTCGCCGGGCAGGAAGCCGAGCCGCTCGCCGGCCTCGACCGCCGGCCGCGTCAGGATGATGCGCTGCACGCTGCTGCGCTCGAGCGCATCGACGGCACAGGCCACCGCGAGGAAGGTCTTGCCGGTGCCGGCCGGGCCGATGCCGAAGGTGATGTCGTGCGCCAGGATGTTGCGCAGGTACAGCTGCTGGTTCGGCGTGCGGCCGGTCAGCTCGGAGCGGCGGGTGCGCAACTGGACCTCGTCGTCGTCGCCGGCCTCGTCGCCCTGCACGTCGCCCTCGACCGCCTCGCGCAGCGCCGGGCGTCCGAGCTGGGGCGTGCGCGGCCGGGCCTGCGAATCGTCGGCCAGCGCCTCGGTGACCGCCAGCTGCAGCGTCTCGGCCGTGATCGGCCGGCGCGAGCGGCCGTACAAGGTCTGCAGCAAGGCCACCGCGCGCTCGGCGCTCGCCTTCGGGCCGTCGATGCGGAACGATTCGTTGCGCCGCGAGATGCTGACGCCGAACGCCGTCTCGATGCTGCGCAGGTGTTCGTCGACGCTGCCGCACAGGTGCGACAGGCGGGCGTTGTCGAGCGGGATGAAGGCGTGGCGAAGGATCACGGGGCGGGGGACTCCGGCGGGCAGAAGAGGAGCAACAAGAAGGGCGAGGCCGGATTGTCGCCGGAAGGCCCCGACGCCGCAGGCATCCTGCACAATCCGCGTCCATGCCCTGCCTTGCGCCGCCGCCCACCTTCGCCCGACGGCTGCGTGCCACGGCCCGGCGCATGGCGGCCACGCTGGCCGCGGTGGTGACCACGGTCGTGGCGTCCACGCTGGCGCTCACCGCCCTCCCGGCAGCGGCCGCCGACGCGCCCGGCACCCTCGAGATCCGCAGCGCGAGCGCGGTCGCCAGCAGCGCGCCGGTGTTCCCGCAGGACCTGAAGCAACGCAGCGTGCGCCTGCCCGACGACTGGGCCGAGAGCCTGCCGCAGGCCGACGGGCCGGTCTGGTACCGCCTCGAGTTCACGCTGCCGGCCCCCCAGATCACGCCGGCCCCGCTGATGGCCGCCTACATCGAGCGCGCCTGCAGCACGGCGCAGGTCTGGCTGAACGGCAACCTCGTCTTCAGCGGCGGCCACCTGACCGAGCCGGTGACGCGCGGCTGCTTCTACCCGCAGCTCGTCACGCTGCCGCCCGCGCTGCTGAACCCGCAAGGCAACGTGCTCGAGATCAAGGTGCAGGGCAGCGCGCTGCAGCACGTCGCGTCGCGCCAGCGTGCCGGCGGGCTGTCGGCGGTGCAGATCGGGCCGCATGCGCAGCTGGCCGAGCTGCAGGCCCGCCAGACCTTCTGGAACGTCTCATTGGTGCAGGTGATCTCGGCGATGCTGGTGCCGCTGGGCATCGTGATGCTGGGCATGGGCTGGCAGGACCGCCGCAGCCCCTACCTGATCTATTTCGGCCTGCTGGCGATCGGCTGGGCGGCGCTGTCGGCGCGCCTGTGGTGGCGCGATCCGCCATGGGACAACATCACCAGCGAGTTCGGGGTCTGCGTCGGCTTCGGCGTGCTGGTGGCGCTGGCGATCCAGTTCCTGATGCGCTATGCCGCCATGCGCTCGACCAAGCTGGAGATCGGGCTGGTCGCGCAATGCGTGCTGGTGCCGGTCAGCCTGGCGCTGGCCGGCCCCGAGCGCCTCTACACGGTGACGAGCGGCTGGTACCTGCTGCTGTCGGCCGAGGTGATGGCCGCGGTCACGCTGTACCTGCGCGTGACCTGGCGCAAGGGCCCCGACGGCCGCGCCGAGTTCTGGCCGATGGCCTTCATGCTGATGGGCGTCGGCGTGCTGGTGCTGGTCGACCTGGCGACGCAGCACGGCTGGATCACACTGCTGCCGGTGCACGTGCTGCACTTCAGCATGCCGCTGATGTTCGCCGCGGTCGGTGCGCGCCAGATCCAGATCTTCGGGCGCGCGCTGCAGGTGGCCGAGGCGAGCCGCAATTCGCTGGAGAGCCGCATCAACGAGGTCACCGCCGAGATCGAGCGCAACTTCTCGCAGATGGCCGAGCTGCGCGTCGAGCAGGTGACCGAGAAGGAGCGCAAGCGCATCGCCGCCGACCTGCACGACGACCTCGGCGCCAAGCTGCTGACCATCGTGCACACCAGCGAGAGCGAGCGCATCTCCACGCTGGCGCGCGAGGCGCTCGAGGAGATGCGCTTGTCGGTGCGCGGGCTGACCGGCAAGCCGATGCAGGTGGCCGACGCGCTGGCCGACTGGCGCGCCGAGACGGTGTCGCGCCTGAGCCAGGCCAACATCGAGGCCGACTGGCGCAGCCCGACCGAAGACGTGCACCAGCAGCTGTCGGCGCGCGCCTTCGTGCAGACCACCCGCATCCTGCGCGAGGCGGTCAGCAACATCATCAAGCACAGCGGCGCCTCGCACTGCAAGGTGCGCTGCAGCATCGGCGAGCACGATTTCGTGCTGGTCGTGCAGGACAACGGCAAGGGCATTCCGATGGAGCTCGACGGCAAGCTCGACCGCGGCCACGGCATGGCCAGCATGAAGCACCGCGCCAAGCAGATGCAGGGGCAGTGCCTGGTCGAATCCGGCCCGGGCTACGGCACCGTGATCAGGCTCACGCTGCCGCTGTGAAGCGCGCTGAAAGCGCACAATCGGCCCCTTGCGCGGCTGCTACGATTCCATGATCCCTTGAGGACCCTGACCATGAACAAGATCCTGCTGCTTGAAGACCTGCCCGAGATCCGGGCCTGGGTGAAGGCCTTGGTCACGCAGGTGTTCCCGCAGGCGCAGATTTCCGAAAGCGCCCGGGTGCACGACGCGCTGGCGCTGATCAGCGCCGAGCGGTTCGACGTGGCCCTGGTCGACCTGGGCCTGCCCGACGGTTCGGGTGTCGACGTGGTCGCGGCGCTGCGCGAGAGCCAGCCCGAGGCCCAGTCGGTGGTGGTGACCATCCACGACGACGACGACCACCTCTTCCCCGCGCTGCAGGCCGGGGCTTTCGGCTACCTGCTGAAAGAGCAGCCGCGCGAGCATTTCGTCGAGCAGCTGCGGCGCATCAGCCAGGGCGAGCCGCCGCTGACGCCGTCGATCGCGCGCCGCGTGATCGCGTACTTCGCGGCGCAGAACAAGCCGCAGGAGCGCCCGCAGAACCTGCCGCACGTGTCGCTGACCGACCGCGAGAACGAGGTGCTGCTGTGGGTGGCCAAGGGCTTCACGCTGCCGGAGATCGGCACGCAGCTGAACCTGTCGCGCCACACCATCGCCGACTACGTGAAGCAGATCTACCGCAAGCTCAATGTCAGCTCGCGTGCCGAAGCGGCGCTCGAGGCGCAGCGGCTGGGCCTGTTCCGCCGATGATCGGCCGGCTGAGCGGCCTGCTGGCAGAAAAGAACCCGCCCCAGTTGCTGCTGGACGTCGGCGGCGTCGGCTACGAGGTCGACGTGCCGATGAGCACCTTCTACAACCTGCCGGCGCTGGGCGAGCGGGTCACGCTGCTGACCCATTTCGTCGTGCGCGAGGACGCGCAGGTGCTGTTCGGCTTCCTGTCGGCCGAAGAGCGCGCGACCTTCCGGCTGCTGGTCAAGATCTCCGGCGTCGGGCCGCGCACGGCCTTGTCGATCCTGTCGGGGCTGAGCGTCGGCGAGCTGGCGCAGGCGGTGTCGCTGCAGGAGAGCGGCCGGCTGATCAAGGTGCCGGGCATCGGCAAGAAGACCGCCGAGCGGCTGCTGCTCGAACTGAAGGGCAAGCTCGGTGCCGACCTCGGGCTGCCGGCCAGTGTCGCGAGCGACGCGCAGGCCGACATCCTGCAGGCGCTGGTGGCGCTGGGCTACAGCGACCGCGAGGCCGCGGCTGAGCTGAAGAGCCTGCCGGCGGATGTCGGCGTGAGCGACGGCATCAAGCTGGCGCTGAAGGCCCTCGCGCGCTGACGGCGGTTCCGCCGTCAGTGGCTGTGGTCGGCGCCCGCGGCCTCGACGTTCACCGTCACCGTCACCTCGCCCGCCTTCTCGAACTTCAGCCGCAGCGGGAACTTGTCGCCCTCCTTCAGCGGCCCCTTCAGGCCGATGAACATCACGTGCAGCGCACCGGGCTTCAGCTCGACGTACTTGCCGGCCGGCAGGTCGATCGCCCCCACCTCGCGCATGCGCATCACGTCGCCTTCCATCGTCATCGTGTGCAGCTCGGTGCCCTTGGCGACATCGGCGCTTACCGACAGCAACCGGTCGTCCGCCTTGCCGCGGTTCTCCAGCCGCAGGAAGCCGCCGCCGGTCGGCTGCCCTGGCGCGGTCGCGCGTGCGTAGGGGTGGCCGATGGCGATCTGGCCGACCGTGAATTCATGGGCCTGGGCCGCCAGGGCGGCGAGCGAGACCAGGGCGGTGGCGGCAATGCGGGTAAGGAGGTTCAGGGTCATGGCAGGGGTCCGTTTCAGGGAGGCGTTCACAGGTCGTACCTCAGCTCCGCACTGTAGGTGCGTTGCGGGTACGGGTGGAAATTCCAGTAGTGGTAGTTGTTCAGGTTGTCGATGCCGAACGCGGCATGCCACTGCTTGTCGATGGCTACGCGCACCCGCACATCGGTCGTGAAGTACTTCGACGTGCCCATGTAGGTGAAGCCATTGGTGTCGCTGTTGTCGAGGCTGCCGTACTGCCGGCCGCTGTAGCGGGCGCCGTAGCTGACCGTCCAGCGATCGTCGACGCGCCATGCGGCCAGCGCGCTCGCACGCCAGCGCGGCACGCGCGGCTGCCACTTGCCGACGGTGTCGCCCGGCGTGCTGACGTAGCCGCTGTTGGCGACGATGGTCGAATCGGCATACGTCACGCTGCCCTGCAGGTCGAGCCCGCGCCACAGCACGTTCTCGCGCTGCGCCGCGGCCTCGAGGCCGGTGGTGCGCACGTGGTCGACGTTCTGCACGCTGTTGGTCGCCGGCGTCACGTTCGGCAGCGGCTGGCTGTACAGCGCGTCGCGGGTGTCCTCGTGGAACAGCGTCAGGCGCAGCGTCGCCGCGTCGGGCAGCGTCCATTCGGAACTCAGCTCCGAGGTCCACGAGCGCTCGGGCCGCAGGTCGGGGTTCGCGATGTTGCTGATGCCGCTCGAGGTGGCCGCGCCCTGGTACAGCTCGGACACCGTCGGGAAGCGCACGGCCCGCCCGGCCGAGGCCTTCAGCACCCAGCCCTCGCGCAGCTCATGCGACAGCGCGGCCTTCGGCGACAGCGCGGTCTCGCTGCGCTGCGGGTGCGCATAGGGTGCGAAGCTGCCGCTCTGCGTCAGGCCGTCCCAGGCCTGCCAGCGCTCGCCACGCAGCCCGAGCACCGTCATCCAGCCGTCGGCGAAGCGCCACGCGTCCTGCGCGAACACCGAGCGCAGCCGCGTGTTGCCGTCGAAGCGGGAGCTGACCGCGCCGCTTTCCTGATCGACCCAGTCGGTGAGCGCGTAGACGGTGGTGCGCAGCCGGAAGCTGTCCTGCTGGACGCCGGCGTCGATCACGTGCGCGCTGCCCTCGCCGCCCGGCCGCCAGGTGCCGCGCGCCGACAGCGTGTTCCAGCCGGTGCCGTGCAGGTCGGTCGCGCTGCCGTCGCCGCCGTCGAGCATCGGTTGCTGCAAGGCCGGCTGCAGTGTCGAGCCGGCCTTGGGTTTGCGGCTCAGGTCGCGGCGGTAGTCGTAGACGCTCCCGGCCAGTTCCCAGTCGAACGCGCCGCCCGAGTTCTGCTTCAGCGACAGCGCCTGCATCAGGTGCGCGAGGCCGTCGCGGTTGGTCACGCCGCTCAGCACCGGTGCCACGTACTGGTCGGAGCGCCCCACGGCATCGTTGCGCCACCAGCCCGCCGTGTAGCTCGCGCGCAGGTCGGGCGCCAGGTCGTACGCGAGCTTCAGCTTCAGGTGGTCCTGCACCGTGCGGTACTGCGTGCTGGTGCCGCGCACGTACCAGGGCTTGCCGGATTTGTCGGTGTCCGGCACCGCGCCTTCGGTCGGCGTGGCCGTGGTGTCGAACACCAGCGGCTGGCCTTCGCTGTCGAGCCGGTTCACGTTGACCCACCACGACCAGCCGCCGCTGCGGTCGCCGAGCGACGCACTGGTCTGCCAGCCGTTGTAGGTGGTGTCGGTGTCGTAGAGCTTGAACGGCTGCGAGAACGCGCCGACCACCGCATGCGCCTCGAACTTCGACGGCATGCGCGTCAGGTAGTCGACCACCGCGCCGGCCGAGTTGCCCGGGTAGGCGGCCGAGAACGGCCCGTACAGCACGTCGACGCGCTCGATCTCTTCCGGCGTCACCAGCCCCCAGCGCGGCGCGAAGCTCGCGCCGTTGCCGAGCAGGTTCGACAGCAGGATGCCGTCGGCATAGACGAGCGAACGCGCGCTGTTGCCGGTGCCCGACGCGCGCGTCGACAGCACCGCGTGGTTGTAGTCGCCGGCATAGCGCTTGCGCACCAGCAGGCTCGGCAGGTACTTCAGCGCGTCCTCGCTGTCGGTGGCGTTGATGCTGGCCTGCACCTGCGCACCGGTGATGCCCTCGATCGTCGTCGGGATCTGCGACGGCAGCGAGCCGCGGCGGCCGCCGGTCACGGTAACGACACCCAGGTGCTTGACGGGGGTGACGGGAGTGAAGGCATCGTCGGTGGCGACGCGGGTCGCGTCGGTGTCTTCTTCGGCCCAGCCCGCCATCGGCAGGCAGGCCAGCAGCGCCAGCACCGCACGGGCGGCTGGCGTGAATGGATACATCACGGAATGGCTCCTGAACAAGACCGGGCGCGGCGCGCGCGGTCAGTCACACGGGCTGTCGCTGCGCGAGTGCGCCGACGGCCAAGGCGGTGGGTTCAGGTGAAAGAGGGAGGACCGTGCTTCAGCCGCGCGATCCAGTCGGCCTCGGCATCGGCGGCCGGCACGCCGGCGCGAACAGATCGCTCGGGGGCCTGCCCGGCCGCAGCCGGTGCGATGACCGGGCCGGGCTGCGGCGCCGCGAACGCCAGCACCGCCGACAGCGCGCAGTGCTCGCTGCCATGCGCGCCGGCATGGTCGGCCGGCACCGGCTTCGGCTCGCCGCTGTCGTCGAGCGCGACGGTGGCGACGCCGTAGACCGTGCAGACCTCGACCAGCGTCTTGCCCTGCACCTGCGCCGACACGCTCGCCAGCATCGGCACCGCGGCCTTCAGCAGCAGCGCCAGCGCAAAGGCCCAGGCGGCCCATCGCGATGCAGGGTGGCGGGAGGTCATCGTCCGATTGTGCCGCAGCCGCATGGACTGCATCTGCACAATCCCTGCACACCGGGTGAGCAAACGCAAACGCTCACCAACGCCGTCGATAATGCGGCGATGGCCATCCAGACCGACGATTTCGGCAGCCTGCCACCGCGCGTGGTCAGTGCGGCGCCCAGCTCGCCCAACGAAGAAGCGATCGAACGCGCGCTGCGCCCGAAGGGCTTGGCCGAGTACGTGGGCCAGGCCAAGATCCGCGAGCAGCTGGAGATCTTCATCAGCGCGGCCCGCATGCGCGGCGAGGCGATGGACCACGTGCTGCTGTTCGGTCCGCCCGGCCTCGGCAAGACCACGCTGAGCCACATCATCGCCAACGAGCTGGGCGTGAACCTGCGCCAGACCTCGGGCCCGGTGCTCGAGAAGCCGAAGGACCTGGCTGCGATCCTGACCAACCTCGAGAAGAACGACGTGCTCTTCATCGACGAGATCCACCGGTTGAGCCCGGTCGTCGAGGAGATCCTGTACCCGGCGCTGGAGGACTACCAGATCGACATCATGATCGGCGAGGGCCCGGCAGCCCGCTCGATCAAGCTCGACCTGCAGCCGTTCACGCTGGTCGGCGCCACCACGCGCGCCGGCATGCTGACCAACCCGCTGCGCGACCGCTTCGGCATCGTCGCGCGGCTCGAGTTCTACACCCCCGAGGAACTGGCGCGCATCGTGCACCGCTCGGCCGGGCTGCTGAACGTGCCGACCGATGCCGAGGGCGCGTTCGAGATCGCCCGCCGCTCGCGCGGCACGCCGCGCATCTCGAACCGGCTGCTGCGCCGCGTGCGCGACTACGCCGACGTGAAGGGCGACGGCCGCATCTCGAAGGCGCTGGCCGACAAGGCGCTCGCGATGCTCGATGTCGACCCGCAGGGCTTCGACGTGATGGACCGCAAGCTGCTCGAGGCGGTGATCCACCGCTTCGACGGCGGGCCGGTCGGCCTCGACAACGTCGCCGCGGCGATCGGCGAGGAGCGCGAGACCATCGAGGACGTGATCGAGCCCTACCTGATCCAGCAGGGCTATCTTCAGCGCACGCCGCGCGGCCGGGTCGCGACGCTGGCCGCTTTCCGGCACCTCGGCGTCACGCCGACGCGGACCGCCACCGACCTGTTCGACAACTAGCGCCGCCGCCCGGGCGCCGCGGCCCGGGCCCTAGATCAGGTCCTCGACCACCAGCCAGTGGTAGCGCTCGGCCAGCCGGGCGTCGAAGCGCTTGACGACCTCGGCGACGCGCTCGGCATGCAGCGTGTCGGGCGCGTACACCAGCAGCCAGCCGCAGCCTTCGCCGGCGAGCTGCTGGTAGCGGCGCATCAGCGTCACCTCGTAGCCGAAGCCGGCCAGCTGGCTGGCATGGCCGAGCATGTGCTGCATCTGCGCGCCTTCTTCTTCAGCGGTGATGAACATCACGTCATCCTCGTCGAAGCCGGCGTCGAACAGCGCCTGCATCGCCTGCTGCGCGAGCTCGTCGCTCGGCAACGCGACGACCACGTGGCCGACCGGTTTGAATGCGCCCAGCGACTGCGGCCGGGCCCCCTTGGTCATTCGCCTGACTGACATGGCATCACCTCCTGACAGGATCGCGATGAAAGACCTGCAGGAAGTCTAGACCTCGCCCATCGGGCGTCAATGCGCAGTCGCCTGGGGCACCCTCGAATCGGGGCTGGCGTGGGCCGCCTGCGCAAGCGCGCCGGGCGTGTAGCCGAAATGGCGGCTGAACCAGCGCGTCAGATGGGCCTGGTCGGCGAAGCCGCAGGCCTGGGCCGCCTGCGCGATCGGCCAGCCGTCGAGCAGCAGCCGGCGGGCGCGCGCCATGCGCGCGGCGCGCACGTAGTCGCCCGGGCTGATGCCGAGCCAGCGTGTCGCGATGCGGTGGAAGTGTTCGCGGCTGAGCGCGCAGTCGCGCGCGAGTGCGTCGATCGCGACCGTGCCGTCGCCGACGGCCGCGCGCTGCAAGGCCGCCAGCACCTGCTGCGCGGCACGGCCGGCCGGTTCGGCGCCGGCCGGCAGCAGCGCGGCACTGTCGGCGAGCGTCGCGGCCGCATGGCGCAGCCACGCCGCTGCGCCGGCGCTGTCACACAGGTCCTGCGCCTCGGCCGCAATGGTTTGCCGCATGGCACGCGCACTGCCCCGCGGCATCGGCACCCCGAGCGCGGCCAGCCACGGCACGTCGGCATAGACCATCACGACCTGCGTCTCGCCGCCCTCGTCCGCATCCAGCCCGCAGGTGTGGACGGCGCCCGGCGCGATCGCCAGCAGGTCGCCGGCCGACGCGGTGTGCCGGCGGCCGCCGAGGCTGAAGCGGCAGCGGCCGGCGAGCACCGCACCGATCGACCATTCGTCGTGCCAGTGCGGCGCCCATTCCTGACCCGGCCGGTGGTGCATCACCTGCTCGAGCGCCGGCTGGCCGTCGACATGCCAGCGCCGCACGCGCGAATGGCGCGACCCGCCCGGCTCAGGCATCGCGCGCTCCGACGACGGTCAGGCCGAACCAGCCGGCGCTCGCGTCGCCGGCCTGCAGTTCGCCGAGCAGCGAGAGCTCCTCGCGCGGGTGCTCGAACACCCGCAGCGATGCGCTGGCCGCATGCCATCCGCTCGTGGTGGGCTGCGCGATGTCGGCGCGCAGCAGCCGCAGCGCGGGCGCACGGGCCGGCTCGCGCAGGTCGGGGAAGCCGACGATGCCGAGCGTCGGGGCCGCGAGGAAGCCGAGCGGCCGGCCCGGCTCGCCGCTCAGGCGCGCCTCGGCCTCGATCACGCGGCGATCCTTCACCGCCAGGCTGGCGCCCAGCCGGGTGCCGGCACGCAGCGGCGCGGCGGCCGGGTGGTCGAGCGGCAGGCTGCGCGTGAGCCAGGTGCTGCCCATCTTCTTCGGCCAGCCCTGCAGCAGGCCGCGCAGCATCGAGACATCCTGGTCGACCCAGATCGCCGGGCAGAAGCCGCAGCGGCTGCCGTCGGGGCGCTCGATCTCCAGCACGACGATGGTCTCGCGGTATTGCGCCTGCACCGGGTCGAGCAGCTCGCTGCCGTCGGTGGTGGCCTGCCAGTCGGCGAAGTGCACGCAGCCCTGGCCGGTGGTGCGGCCAATGGAAGGCAGCACCAACTCAGCACCGCGCGCGGCATCGAAGCCGAACGCGACGTTCAACAGCCAGCCGGCGTAGTGCCAGGGCGGCGGCGCGACCAGTGCGCTGCGGCCGGAGACGGTGTAGGGCGGCGTGAAGCTCGGCGAGCTGAGGCTGGCGGACATGGGCGGCATTCTGCGTTCAGGGTTCGCCATGCTGCCGATGCGGGCTGCCGGCGTCTTGAACGCCAGTGATCACCGCGGCTGGGCGACCTGCCGCGATGCCGGCCAGCGCACGCCGTGCTCCGACACCCACCCGACCGCCCACAGGCCCACGAGGATCCCCGCTGCGGCGCCGGCCTGCGCGCCGCCCGACATCCGGTGCGCGTTCCACAGGAAGACGCTGGTGGCCGCCAGCAGCACCAGGAACAGCCCACCGGCGACCAGCGCCGCTGCGCGCGAGCGGTGCGGGTCGTACTTGCGGCGCGCCGCGATGTCGAAGGCCGGCTTCGGGAAGCGCTCGGCCACGTCGGCCGGCCGCCAGCCCGGCGGCTTGATCCACACCCGCAGCTTGTCGCGCCAGCGCCGCGCATGCCAGGCGTCCTGGGCGATGTCACGGTAGACGTGCAGGTTGGCCCACAGCGGGTTCCAGCTCGCCAGCGGCGTGCGCGTGCCGTAGACGCAGGGCTCGGCATCGTCTTCCTCGATGAAGCTGCCGAACAGCCGGTCCCAGACGATCAGGATGCCGCCGTAGTTCCTGTCGAGGTACCTGTCGTTGACGGCGTGGTGCACCCGGTGGTTGCTGGGCGCGCAGAACCAGCGGTCGAACCATCCGAGCCGGCCGATCTGCTGCGTGTGCACCCAGTACTGGTAGAGCAGGTCGACCAGCGCGACGACGCCGAACACCAGCGGCGGAAAGCCGGCCACCGCCATCGGCAGGTAGAAGATCCAGCCGAACAGCCAGCCGGTGCTGGTCTGGCGCAGCGCGGTCGACAGGTTGTATTCCTCGCTCTGGTGGTGCACCGCATGCGCGGCCCACAGCACCGCCACCGTGTGGCCGAGGCGGTGGTGCCAGTAGTAGCAGAAGTCGTAGACCAGCAGGCCGACGAGCCAGACCCAGGCGGCATCCTGCGGCAGCGGGTGCACCGCGAGGGTCTCGAACGCGAGCGCGTAGATGCCGACCATCAGCAGCTTGCTGAACACGTTCAGCACCTGGCTCATGATGCCCAGGCCGATGCTGTTCAGCGCGTCGGCCGTCACGTAGGTGTTGCGGCGCCGCGCGAGGCCGACCGCGAATTCGACCGCGATCAGCAGCAGGAACAACGGGGTCGCGAGGACGATGATCTGGGAATCCGTCATGCGGCGATGGTGGCGCTGCACGCATCGATTGGACAGTCGGACGGTCCCGGATTGCGCTGCGCCCCATCCAGGCTACAAAGCGCGCGGTGTCTACCGGGGGTTGTCGAGGCGTGCGGTCTTTGCGCATCGGCACGCGAAGACGGAATCGGGCGACGGCCTGGCGACTTCATGCGAGACCTGTATCACTTGCCCGGGATCCCGAAGCATCGTCGGAAGAATGCAGAGCACGCCGATCAGGAGCAGCATGGCCAGCACGAAGACGCACGAGCCGATGGCGTCCTCGCCGACGATCCCGGCCCGGGATCGCCGGCGCCTTCTGGAGAGGAGGATCATCCCGACCGCGCCGGCGAACGCCACGGTGCCCAGTGAGCAGTAGACCGGTGGGTCGAACGGGCGATCGAGGCACGGACCGGATCCCTGCGGTGTCGATGTGGCGCGGACGTGAGCGCCCGGGAGAGGCATCCTCATGACATGAACTCCTGTGCTGTGGAGCACCGGCCGACCGGTGCTGGAAAGGCTTCCGCTTTTCGCTTCAGGAGACAGCTTTCTTCCCTTATCCGGAAGTCTAGTGACTGTTTTCGCCTCTATCAAGGAATTTTTCTCAGGCGATGCGTGCATGCCGCAATGCGAAAATCCGCCGTGGACGACCACTCCCCTTTCGACATGACAAGCAGCAAACCCGGCGCGGACGATGGCGAACAATCACTGGCCGCGATCTGCGTTCGCGCGCTGCTCGATCGTCATGAAGTCCCCCGGCACAAGCACTCGACCTTGACCGCGGACGTCCTGGGCCTGTCCTACTCGCATGCGCATCGCAAGGTCCAGAAGGATTCGACCTGGTCGCTCGAAGAGCTCAAGCGCATGGCGGAGTTCTTTGGCGAAACCCTGGCGCAACTCGTGAGCCTGGGCGAAGCCGAGGCACCACGCTCGGCGGTCCTGCTCGCAGGATCGGCACGCGTGCCGTGTCGGATCTGGCTCGAGCAGGAAGCGAAGTCGGCACTGCCGGGATCGCTCGTCGCGATCGCCGTGGGCAGCGAATGGGTCGTGATGCCCGCCGGCGACAACGCGCCGCCGCACGCCTTCGACATCCGCCTGCTGGTGTTGCAAGGCGATGCGCAGACCGCGAGGCGGATCGCCGTGCTCGACGACAAGCGCGACACCACCGACAGCCTGGTCGAGGCGCTCGTGGCATCGGGATTCGAGGCGACGCCGTTCTACGCGGCGCAGGACCTGGCAGACGCCGTGCGGGCACGCCCTTTCGACGGCTACCTCATCGACTGGATCATCGGCAACCAGGACAGCCGCGAGCTGATCGCCGGCATCCGCGAGAGCGACCTGCAGTGCCCGATCGGCCTGCTCACCGGCGAGTTCGACACCGGGCGCGCCCAGGCGAACGAGGTGGCCGACGCCGTGCGGCGCTACAAGCTGATGTTCTTCGAGAAGCCCTTGCGGTTGCCGATCATCAGCGCGCAATTGACGCAGGCCTTCGGTCCCCGCTGAGGCTCACGACGCCACGGGCGTTCTCTCGTCGGCCATCGTCACCGGAACACGAAACTCGAAAGAGGAGCCGACGCCCAGGCTGCTCTCGACATCGACCGTACCGCCCAGGTGCGCCGCGACGGTGTGGACGATGGCCAGGCCGATGCCCACGCCCTCGCGGCCACCCCGCTCCAGGCTGGCGAGCCGCGTGCAGGCCGTGAAGAGACTCGGCAGTTGCTCCGGCGCAATGCCTCGGCCGGAGTCGGACACCGTCAGGTGCAGTTCGCGCGGTACAGCGGGCATGGCGTGCAGCGTGACGTGAACATGCCCTGCGTCGGTGTACTTCACGGCATTGCTGACGAGATTCGACAGCACCTGGAGGATGCGCTTCGGATCGGCGATGACGAAGACCGGATCGTCAGGAACGTCGGCACGAAGTTCCAGTCCCTTGGCAAAGGCCTGCGGCTTGAAGGTGTCGACGACATCGCGAACGAGAGCCCCGGCCTCGAAGGCTTCCGGGCGGATCTCGAGGCGCCCCGCCTCGCCGGTGGCCAGCGTCAGCAGATCGCGCAACTGCGTGCTCAGCGCGTTGGCAGCGCGCCGGATGCGACTGACGAATTCCTCGTTCGCTGCACCGTCCGCGCGACGCTCCATCACATCGAGCGAGCAAAGGATGTCCTGCAACGGCGACCGCAACTCGTGACTGACCATGGCGAGGAAGTTGGACTTCGAGCGGATGGCATCCCGGAGTTTGCGTTCTGATCTCGCCAGCGTCACCAGCCAACCGGTGATCAGAAGCCATGCAGCTGTCAACACGCCCCACAGCAGCGTACGCCGCTGCAGCAACGCATCCGCGGCCGCTTCACGGCTTCGCATTTCCTCGATCCTCACCTCATTGGCAAGTCGCACGAGCACGGGCTCGATGTCCTCGAACTGCGACAACAGCTCGATCGCACTCTCGCGGTCGAGGTCCTGGCGTGTCAATCGATGCATCACCCGCAGATGGAAGCCCTGCAGCTTCTCGACATTCGCCGAATAGCCCTCGATCCCGGCGAAATACCGAGTCAGTTCGGACGGAACGATCAGGATCCGCGCCTTGGACTGCAGGATGTCCGCGCGCAGATGGCGGTGGTCCTGATCGACGGGTTCGCCGGCCGCCTCCACGCGCACCAGTTCGCGCATGCGGTAGAAGGCCAACTGGTACTGGGCAACGCTCCAGTAGTAGCCCTCTCGCGGACCGTTCAGCGACCAGGCGGAGTCGTCGGGCCGGTACAGCACGTAGGTTCCGCCGACGAAGACCGCGCTGAGCAACACCACCTTCGCCAGCAAGTGCCAGCCGGGGGACCGTGCCTTGCCATCGCGGACGTTCATTGCACGTCGATCCGGTTGACCTGCCAGATGAACTTCGCCTCCGTCATCGGCGTCCCCAGCTCTCGGGGGCTGTCATCCCGTGGGTAGATGACGAACAGCGGCCCCCACTGGCTACGCTGCAACCGATGTCCGTCGCGGCTGTGGGCCAGCACGATGCCCCAGCGCGCCATGTCGCCCCAGGGAATGGTGACGTTGTAGTCGTCGACCGCCGTGATGCGCAGTGCTGTGCCCGTCGATGCGCCGACGTGGGCCATCACCGCATCCGCGCGAGGCCCTTCCCATCGAGACTTCGGCGTCCATGTGGTGCCGGTGACGATGACCGATTGCGGCAAGCGCATGAACTCGTTTTCCGTGAAGGCGAAAACGTTGCCAGCGTTCCGTTTCCCGATCTCGCCACCCACGGTCAGCAGTGGGCTGTCCGTCGCCCAGGCTGGAATTGTTGCTGCCGTCAACCCTGACAAAAGTGTTCTACGTCGCATCTTTGTCCCCGACTAGACTGCCGCGGATGCTAGGCGCCGATGCGTCGCAGCGACAGACAGACAAAGGGACCCCATGCCAAGAATCGACCTGGAAGTCGTCGTGATCACCGAGATTGGAATTGCCCCGACGGAGATCGGAACCCAGCAGTCGCTGAACGTTCGCGTCGGGGTCGAGATCGATGCTGACGCAGCGAACAAGGCCGCCCGGACAGCCGATATCCGCGACACCCTCGACTACGGCCACTGCCGCAACATCGTGCGGCAGGTCTTCGAAGGTTGCCGCTTCGACCTGCTCGAAGAGCCCACGCTTCTCATCAAGCGCCAGATCGAAGAACTGCCACATGTGCGATCGGTCGTGGTGAGCCTCGCGAAGGCCCATCCGTGGCCGGACGTGCCCAGCGTTCGCTTCACTGCATGAAGGCAGCGCTCGTCACGGGCGCTGCCACGCGTGGCGGTGCGGCCATCGCCCGTGAACTGCACCGTCGCGGACTCACGCTGCTGCTTCACCATTCCCCACGCTCCGTCGTGCAGGCACAAGCACTGGCCGGCGAGATGAACGCAGCTCGCTCGGAAAGCGCCGCGACGTGGTGCGCCGATTTCAGCGACCCCGCCGTTCGTGTGCCGGAATGGGTCGTCGACGCCGCCGTGGAGGTGTGCGTGTGCAACGCCTCGGTGTGGGAAGCCAGCACGCTCGCCGACTGCGACCGGGCAGCGACCGACTGGAACGTGCACGTGGCGTCCCACGCGGCGGTGCTGGCGGCGCTGAAGGCGAGCCTGCGATCCATCGTCACGATCACCGACGTGCATGCCGACCGGCCCGCGCGGGGTCACCTCTGGTACACGACGACGAAGGCGGCCCTGCAAGCCATGACGATGGCGCTTGCCGCGGACTGGTCCCCGCGGGTTCGCTGCAACGTCGTCCAGCCGGGCACGCTGACCTGGCCGGAGGGATGGTCCGATCGCGCCCGGCAGGAGTCCGTGCGTCGCGGGATCCCGTTGGCACGCGAGGGCAGCTTCGAGGAACTGGCCGCCGCCGTCGGCTGGCTGGCCCTGGACGCGCACTACGTGACCGGCCAGATCCTGGCCGTCGATGGCGGGCGAAGCCGCGTGCTGTGCGATTGAATGCACGTTGTAGCCCGGATGCCAATCCGGGAATCGTCCGTCAGACCAGGCAGCCCCGCGCGTCGACCGGCCACACCCCCTCGACGACCCCGTCGGCCAGCCCGCCCCGCACCGCGACATACCGGTCATGCAGGTTGACTGTCGGATCGCAATGCCCCGGCACCAGCCACACCGTGTCGCCCAAGGCCGGCAGCGCATCGCGCCCCGGGTGCAGGATGCCGTGCTCGTCACCGCCGTTCGCGAACACCAGTTCGCGCTGCCAGGTGCTCGGCAACCCGCTGTCGATCGCGTGCGACTTGTGGCCGGCGTCGACCACCGCATGCGACGCGCCGCGGCTGACCACCTGGCTCTTGACGAACAGCGCGTGCTCGAACACCGGCGCGCCCGGCGCCGGCTGGTTGTCGGCGTAGTCGCGGTCCATGAACAGGTAGCTGCCGGCCTGCAGCTCGCCGTACACGCCGCTGGCCGCCTCGAACGCGAAGCTGCCGGTGCCGGCGCCGGTCACCAGCGGGCACGCGATGCCGGCCCCGGTGATCGAGGCCTGCGCGGCCCGCACCAGCGCCACCGCATGGCGGATCGCCGCCGCGCGCTCGTCGGCCGAGCGCAGGTGCTGGGCCTTGCCGTGGTAGGCCTGCAGCCCGGCGAAGCGCAGGCCGTGCGACACCACCTGGTGCGCGAGCGCGCCGGCCGCGGTGGCGGCGACACCGCAGCGCCCCTGGCCGACGTCGATCTCGACGAACACCTCGAGCGAGGTGCCGGCCGCCTTCAGCGCGAGCGCGAGGCGGTCGATGCCGAGCGGCGAATCGACCGCGATCGCGAGCCGGATCCGCCCGGCCAGCGCGGCCACGCGCGCCAGCTTGGCCACGTCGACGATCTCGTTGCTGATGTAGATGTCGGCGACGCCGCCGGCCGCCAGCGCCTCGGCCTCCGACAGCTTCTGCACGCACACGCCGACCGCGCCGGCGGCGACCTGCAGCGCCGCGATGTGCGCGCTCTTGTGCATCTTCGCGTGCGGGCGCAGCCTCAGGCGGTGATCGCGCGCGAACGCGGCCATGCGCGCCAGGTTGCGCTCCATCGCGTCGAGGTCGATCACCAGCGCCGGCGACGGCACGGCCGCGACCGGGTCGCCGACGCGCGGCTGCGGCTGCATCTGCATCACGCCGCGTGTCCCACGCGGTCGGTCGCTGCCACGCCGGTCGCGTTGCCGGGGTCGTCGAGCGACGGGCCGTCCAGCCCGTCGAAATGATGCGTGTCGTTCCAGCCGACCAGCGTGAAGCCCTCGGGCGTGTACAGCAGCCGGTTGATGCTCGCATTGCCGAGCTGCCACGAGCGCGGCGCCTGCAGGTCGATGCGGGCCGCGGCGCGGTACAGGCAGTCCATCACGCCGCCGTGCGCGACGATCGCGATGCTGCTGCCCAGGTGCGCCTCGGCCAGCCGCGTCACCGCGCCCACGCAGCGGGCGTACAGCTGCTGCAGGTTCTCGCCGCCTTCGGGGCCGTAGTCGGGATCGCGCTGGCGCCAGCGCAGGCTCTGCTCGGGCCAGCGCGCCTCGATCTCGGCGAAGGTCCAGCCCTCGAAAATGCCGAAGCTGCGCTCGCGCAGCCCGGCGTCGGCATGCACCGGCAGCCCGTGCGGCTGCGCGACCGCCTGCGCGGTCTCGAAGGCGCGCTGCAGGTCGCTCGCGAACACGATGTCGATCTGCTCGTGCGCCAGCGCGGCGCCCAGGCGCCCGGCCTGCCAGCGGCCCTTGTCGTTCAGCGGAATGTCGGTGTGGCCCTGGATGCGGCCATCGACATTCCACGCGGTCTCGCCATGGCGGATCGCGAGGATGCGGGTCAATTCCATCGGTTCAGGTCAGTCGTCGGTTGAGCGTGTAGGTGCCGGAGTGCGTGGCTTCGGCCAGCACGTGCCGGGCGATCGCCTCGCGCACCTGCGCGCCGGTGAACACGCCGTCGACCGGCGCGCGGGCCACGTCGAGTGCATACAGCGTGAACACGTAGTGGTGCACCAGCGAATCGTTGAACGGCGGGAACGGCCCGTCGTAGCCGAAGTACTGCCCGGCCATCTCGGGGTTGCCGGCGAACCAGCCGGTGTAGTCGTTCAGGCCATGGCGCGCGCCGTGCAGCGTCTGCGGACCCGGCTTGCCGCGCGCGCTGAAGCTGCGGCTGAACTCGCCCTCGGCGATCGCGCCGAGACCGGCCGGCAGGTCGACCATCACCCAATGGAAGAAGTCGACGCGCGGCAGGTCGCTCGGCACCTCGCGGTCGGCCTGGTTCACATCGTCGCCGCGGCTGGGCACGTCGAAGTCATGGCAGATCACGGCCAGCGACTGCGTGCCGGCCGGCACCTCGCTCCACGCGAGGTGCGGGTTCAGGTTGTCGGAGAAGCCGACCCCGCTGCCGCCGTCCAGCCGCCCGGCGGCGAATCGCGCCGGAATCCGGTCGCCGTTGATCCAGCTGTCGCTCCACAGTTTCATCGCTGCTCCTCAGACACCCCAGGTGATGCCGGCGTCGGCCGGCTGCGCACGCTTCATCATCTCGACCAGCGGCCAAGCGCGCTGGCGCAGGCCCACGCCTTCTACCGGCGGCAGCTTCTTGCCCTCGGCCGCCGCCTCCTGCTCGGCCTGCTTGCGCGCCGCGTCGTCCTGCGCGACCGCGGCTTCGAGCGCCGCGATGGCCGCCGGCATCTGCGCCGGCTCGATGATGCCCGTCGCACCGGGCTGCTTGCCGATCAGGCGCAGCACCTGGTCGCCGTTCGGTCCCATCATGATCACGTCGCCGGCCGCCTTCGATTTGAACTTGTAGATCATCGGTACATGTACTCGCGGTTGAACGGGAACTCGGATTGTGCGCCGCGCATCGGGCCGCGCGACGGGTCGCCATCCGGCCGCGCGGCCAGCATCTGGAACAGCGAGATCCAGCCCTGCTCGAAGCACATCGCGCAGCCCGCGAGGTACAGCCGGTAGGCCCGCACCACCGATTCGCCGGTGAGTTCGCGCGCCTTGTCGAGCTGGCTCTCGAGCGCCCCGCTCCAGGCCCACAGCGTGCGCGCGTAGTGCGGGCGCAGGTTCTCGGCATCGACCGGTTCGAGTTGCGCTTCGCTCATCACCTTCAGCACGTGCGAGACGTGCAGCAGCTCGCCGCCGGGGAAGATGTAGCGCTCGATGAAATCGCCCATGCCGGCACCGAGCTGATCGTGTTGCGTGCTGCCGGCGGTGATGCCGTGGTTCATCAGCAGGCCGCCCGGCTTCAGCAGCCGGCGGATCTTGTCGAAGTAGGCCGGCAGCTGCGCGTGGCCGACGTGCTCGAACATGCCGACCGACGCGATCTTGTCGAACGGCTCGTCTTCCGGCAGCTCGCGGTAGTCGCGCAACTCCATCGTGATGCGCCCGCGCAGCCCGCAGCGCTCGATCAGCTGGTTGACGTGCGCATGCTGGTTCTTCGACAGCGTGATGCCGTGCGCCCGCACGCCGTAGTGCTGCGCGGCCCACATCAGCAGCCCGCCCCAGCCGGCGCCGATGTCGAGGAAGCGCTCGCCCTCGCGCAGCATCAGCTTGCGGCAGATGTGGTCGAGCTTGGCCTCCTGCGCCTTCGCGAGCGACAGGCTGCCTTCGCGAAAGTACGCGCAGGAGTAGACCTTGCGCGGGTCCAGCCACAGCGCGTAGAAATCGTCCGAGACGTCGTAGTGGAACTGGATCTGCTGGGCGTCCGACTCGGTGCTGTGGCGCGCCCGCGAGCGCGCGGCCCGGGTGATGTTGCGCCACCAGGCGAGCGGTGCGCCGCTCGCCTCCGACTTGGTCGGGTCGTCGTCGATCAGCTGCGCGGCGATGGCCATCAGGTCGCGCACCGAGCCGTCGAAATCGAGCCGGCCCTCGACATAGTCCTGCGCGACCCGGCCGACCTGGCCGCCGGCGATGTGCACCAGCGGCGACAGCTCGTTGAGCCGGATCGTCACCGTGGGCTGTGAGTGGCCGAGCCGCTGCCCGCCGGGCAGCACCACCGCCATCGGGACACCCAGCGCTTCAACGCGCTGCTCCAGCGTTCGCTCAAGTGGACTCATCGGGATCCTCCTGGATCCCCAAAATGTAGGGAAAAAAGCAAACGCCCCGGCGGCGTGCGGGCTTTCCGACCCGGCGACCCGGATCGATGTCAGTTCATGTCAAACGCGCTCGGTCAACGGGATGGGTCAGACGGGATGGACCAGGCGCACGCTCCGCGGCATCGGCTCGCCACGGCCGACGCGGCCCTCGAAGCTGCCGTGGTCGAGGGCCGGCGCGAACAGGAAGCCCTGGAATTCGTCGCAGCCGGCGTCGTGCAGGAACTGCCGCTGCGCCTCGGTCTCGACGCCCTCGGCGATCACGCGCAGGTTCAACGCCCGGCCGAGCTGGATGATCGCGTTGACGATCGCGACATCGCTGGTGTCGTCCGGCAGGTTCTTGATGAAGCTGCGGTCGATCTTCAGCCGCGCGATCGGGAAGCGCTTCAGGTAGCCCAGGCTCGAATAGCCGGTGCCGAAGTCGTCGATCGCCATCTGCACGCCCAGCTGCTCCAGCGCCTGCAACCGCTGCAGCGCGCCGGCGGCGTCGTGGATCAGGATCGATTCGGTCAGCTCCAGCTCGAGCAGCCGGGCCGGCAGGCTCGCGCCCTTCAGCGCATCGGCCACGTGGTCGATGAAATCGGGCTGCTGGAACTGCAGCGCCGAGACGTTGATCGACACCGGCATCTCCAGTCCGTTGGCGCGCCATGCGGCCGCCTGCCGGACCGCCTGCGCCAGCACCCAGTCGCCGATCGCGATGATGAAGCCGCTCTCCTCGGCCACCGGGATGAACTCGGCGGGCGAGACCTCGCCGAGCACCGGGTCGCGCCAGCGGATCAGCGCCTCGGCACCGATCACCTGGCCGCTCTTCAGGTCGATCTGCGGCTGGTAATGCAGGCGGAACTGGCCGCTCGCGAGCGCCTGGCGCATCGCATGGTCGATCTGCATCGGCGAGTTGTCGGCGCGCCGGCCGGCGTCGCCGCGCGGCTGGTGGAAGCGGAAGCTCGCGCGCCCCGCCTCCTTGACGCGGTGCATCGCGGCATCGGCGCGGCGCATCAGGTCGTCGGCCGTGTCGCCGTCGGCCGGGCTCTGCGCGATGCCGATGCTGCAGGTGACGGTGAAGCTGACGGTGTCGAGCGTGAACGGCCGCGCCATCGCGTCGATCACGCGGCGCGCGGTGGCCTCGGCCGCCACGGCATCGGCCTGGTGCACCAGCAGCACGAATTCGTCGCCACCCAGCCGCGCCACCGTGTCGACGTTGCGCAGGCTGGCCTTGATGCGGTCGGTCACCTCCAGCAGCACGCGGTCGCCGACGCCCAGCCCGAGCGTGTCGTTGATCTGCTTGAAGCGGTCGATGTTCAGCACCATCAGCGCGAACGGGTTGCCGCCGCGCTGCGCCATCGCGAGCGCGAACTCGATGCGGTCGGCCAGCAGCCGCCGGTTCGGCAGGCCGGTCAGCGCGTCGGTGTGCGACAGCTCCTCGATGCGCGCGCTGGCGGCCAGCTTCTCGGTGATGTCGCGGAACGAGAACACCCGGCCGATCGGGTGGCCGCGGGTGCACTGCGGCAGCGTCAGCCGCTCCAGCACGCGGCCGGAGTGCAGCGTGAAGACGTCGCTGGTCTGCAGCATCGTCGCTTCCTGGATCGCGGCGAGGCGGCGCTCGTAGTCGGCACCGTCGACGACGCTCGCGCGCATCCAGTCGCGCACCGCTGCGTCGTCGCGCCGGGCCAGCACCTCCTCGGGCAGGGCCCACAGGCCGGCGAAGCGGTGGTTGAAGCTGCGGATGTGGCCCGACAGGTCGGTCACCAGGATGCCGTCGGCGGTCGATTCGAGCGTCGCGCGCAATTCGGCGAGGCGGGTCTCGAGCTCTTCTTCGGCGGCGCGCTGCGCGCTGCGGTCGCGGCAGGTCACCAGGAACAGGCCGTCGCCGATGCGGCTGACGCGGCGCGTCACCGGCAGCAGGCGGCCGGAGAAATCGCGCACCAGCGTGTCGGAGACGATCTGGTCGACCAGCCCGGCCGACGCCTCGCTCCAGAACACCAGGTCTTCAGGCGTCGCGCACAGGTCGGTGGCGCCGCGGCCGCACAGCGAGGCGGCCTCGACGCCGAACAGGTCGCCGGCCGCGGCATTCGCCGCGCGGATCCTCAGGCTGCCGGCGTCGACCAGCCACACCGCCTCGAGCAGGCCATCGATCAGGCCCTGCATCGGGTCGGGGACGGTCATGCAACGGCCTCGGCGTCCGCGGTGTCCGGCACCTGCTCCGGTTCGAAGAAGTAGGCCACGCGAGCGCGCGGCGACAGGTAGATCAGCGAGGCCGTCGGCAGCTGCTGCGGCTTCAGGCTGCGGCGGATGCCCAGGCGCGGGGTCAGCTCGAGGTCGAGCATCAGCGCTTCCTCGCGCGGCACCTTCGGGTCGTGCACCAGCACGCGCGGCTTCAGCGGCCGGGTCGAGTTGACCGACACCACCATCGCGTAGCGGTCGTCGGTGAGCTGCACCGTCGAGCCGGGCGGGTAGACGCCCATCATGCGGATGAAGGCGCCGAGGATCGCGGTGTCGAACTTGGCCTTGCTCTGCGCGAACAGCGTCGACAGCGCCTCGTGCGGCGTCAGCGCGCGCGACGGCACGTGCGGGTTGCACAGGTTGTCGTAGCGGTTCACCAGCGAGACGATGCGCGCGGCCGTCGTCATGCGGTCGCTGTTGAGCTTGAGCGGAAAGCCGCTGCCGTCGGCATGCTCGTGGTGCTGCGCGATGACCAGCGTGGCACCCGGTTGCAGGTCCATCTTCTTGGCCAGCGTCACGCCGTGCGTCACGTGCTCCTGATAGAACTGGGTCTCGGCGTTGGTGAAATGCTCTTCGCGGTGGCGCACGCGGTCGGGCAGCTCGATCTTGCCGATGTCGTGCAGCAGCGCGCCGACGCCCAGGTCCATCATCTCGGGCGACGACAGCCCGAAGGTCTTGCCCATCAGCAGCGAGATCACGGCGACGTTGACCGAATGCATCGACGCCTTGTCGCCGATGCCGTCGCTCAGCAGGCGGATGCACAGGTCTTGCGCCGCCAGCATCTTGTCGACGAAGGCCCGGCTCAGCGCCTCGGTGTTCTCGCGCGCCTGCTGCGGCTTGGCCGTCACCAGATCGAGCGACTGCTTGCAGGCCTTGGTGGCTTCGGCGAACTGGCGCTCGCAGACGGCGAGCGACGCGCGCTCGGCCGCCAGGGCTTCGCGCAGGCGGCGGCGTTCGCTGACTTCAGGGGATTCGGCGGGCGCTGCCGGGGCAGCCAGCGGCGCCTGCGCGGCGGGAGTTTCGACCACCGGCGTGGTCACCGGCGGCGGGTCGCTCTTGTCCGGGCTCCAGCGCACGCGCGGCAGCCCGAGGCTGCGGATGGTCGCGATCTGGTCGGCCGTCGTCAGCTTGAAGCTGCTGAGCGGAAACGGGTGCGCCATCCAACCCACGTCGAGATGAACGAACATCCCGACGCGCAGTTCCTGGACCTCGATGACCAATGGGGAGATGGCTTCTTTCATGCGGATGGCGAGCAACCTCGGACCAGGGGTGCGCGCCACGGGGCACGCTTGCAAGGTTTTCGGCGGCTGGGTGCCTTGACTTGAAGTTCATTATCCCGAGGGACACATGTCCTCACACCTGCTAACTCTGACAGGAAACCGCGATTCAGGACCACCGTCCGTGACTTTTACCGCTCTATTCGGGTCGACAGCACGATCGCCGAGGTCGTGCGCTCGACCCCTTCGAGCGCGCCGATGCGGTCGATCAGCGCGTCGAGCTCGCCGATCGACTGCGCCGCGACGATCGCAATGAGGTCGAACGGGCCGCTGACCGAGTGCAGCACCCGCACCTCGGCGATCTTGCGCAGCGCCGCCTCGATGGCGGCGCTCTGGCGCGGCGCCACCGTGATCAGCACGTGGGCGCGCACCAGCGCGGCTTCGAGCTCGTCCGGCACGACGATCGTGTAGCCGGCGACCACCCGCTGCCGCTCCAGCCGCTCGAGCCGGCTCTGCACCGTGGTGCGCGACAGCGCGAGGCGCCGCGCCAGCTCGGCGGTGGAGGCGCGGGCGTTCTCGCGCAGCAGCGCGAGCAGCGTGTGATCGGTCTTGTCGAGGATGGGTTTGGTCATTTCGTCGGAGCTTGTCGGCGATATGCCGGAATGTGCCCGTCGTTTCGTTGAATTTCAAGCTGCCTTTTGATCGGATGCTTCGGACAATCGCCGTCATTCCCCACAGCATGCGAGGCGGCAATGAAAGACATCCTGGTGATCGGCGGCGGCAAGATCGGCTCCGTGGTGGGGGCCTTGCTGGCCTCGGCGAGTGGTGGCGAGCGCTACACCGTGACGGTGGCCGACCGTTCGGCGGCCCAACTCGCGGACATCGCCAACGAGATGGCCGGCACCCCCGGCCTGTCGACGCTGGTGCTCGACGTGAACGATGCCGAGAAGCTGCGCAGCGCGCTGCGCGGCCGCTTTGCGGTGCTGAGCGCGGCGCCCTACCACCTGACGGCCAAGGTGGCGCAGGCGGCGCGCGACATCGGCGTCCACTACCTCGACCTGACCGAAGACGTGGCCAGCACCCGGCGCATCCGCGAGCTGGCAGTGGGCGCCGGCACCGCCTTCATCCCGCAATGCGGGCTGGCGCCCGGCTTCATCTCGATCGTCGCGGCCGACCTGGCGCGCGGCTTCGACACGCTCGACAGCGTGCGCATGCGCGTCGGCGCGCTGCCGGCCTACCCGAGCAATGCGCTGAACTACAACCTGACCTGGAGCACCGAGGGCGTCATCAACGAGTACTGCGAGCCCTGCGAGGCGATCGTCGACGGCGTGAAGCGCGAGGTGCCGGCGCTCGAGGAGCGCGAGGAGTTCTCGCTCGACGGCGTGCTGTACGAGGCCTTCAACACCTCCGGCGGCCTCGGCACGCTGTGCGAGACGCTGGCCGGCAAGGTGCGCACGCTGAACTACCGCACCATCCGCTATCCCGGCCACGCCGCGATCATGAAGGCGCTGCTGCACGACCTGCGGCTGAAGGACCGGCGCGACGTGCTGAAGGACATCCTCGAACAGGCCGTGCCGACGACGATGCAGGACGTGGTGATCGTGTTCGTCACCGTCTCCGGCATGAAGGACGGGCGCCTCGTGCAGAACACCTACGCGCGCAAGACCTATGCGCACGTGCTGGCCGGCAGGCTGCGCAGCGCGATCCAGATCACCACCGCGAGCAGCCTGTGCGCGATCCTCGACATGCTGGCGAACGGCCAGCTGCCGCAGAAGGGCTTCGTGCGGCAGGAAGACGTGCTGCTGGCCGACTTCCTGGCCAACCGCTTCGGCCGCGTCTACGCGATGAACGAGTTGGCGAAAGCGGCTTGATGCCCCACCCCCGAGGCGCTGCGCGCCTCCCCCTCAAGGGGGCGCCGCCAGTGGTCCGGCAAAGCCGGTCCCACGGCGGCCGCTTGAAGGTGCCCGGGCGTTGCCGGGCTTCAGACTGAACCCTACAATGTTCCAATAAAGAACCGGCGTTCGTCAAAAGAACTTTTGACGTCGTCGGCCTTCATGGGGAACGCAATGATCAACAAGCTCTGCGATTCGGTGCAGGAGGCGCTGGCCGGCGTGCCCGACGGCGCGACGGTGATGATCGGCGGCTTCGGCGGTGCCGGCCAGCCGGGCGAGCTGATCGACGCGCTGATCGCGCAGGGCGCGCGTGACCTGACCATCGTCAACAACAACGCCGGCAACGGCGAGACCGGCCTGGCCGCGCTGCTCGCGACCGGCCGCGTGCGCAAGATCATCTGCAGTTTTCCGCGCCAGGTCGATTCGCAGGTGTTCGACGGGCTGTACCGCAGTGGCCGCATCGAGCTCGAACTGGTGCCGCAGGGCAACCTGGCCGAGCGCATCCGCGCGGCGGGTGCCGGCATCGGCGGCTTCTTCACGCCCACCGGCTACGGTACCGAGCTCGCGCGCGGCAAGGAAACGCGCGAGATCGACGGCCGCATGTACGTGCTCGAGTCGCCGATCCATGCCGACGTGGCGCTGATCAAGGCCGAGCGCGGCGACCGCTGGGGCAACCTGGTCTACCGCAAGACCGCGCGAAACTTCGGGCCGATCATGGCGATGGCGGCGAAGCTGAGCATCGCGTCGGTGCACGAGGTGGTGGCGCTCGGCGAGCTCGACCCGGAGCACATCGTGACGCCGGGCATCTTCGTGCAGCGCGTCGTGCAGGTGCCGCGCAGCAGCACCGGCCCGGCCGGCTTCAAGCAGGCGGCGTGATGGCGATGCAAGGACTCAACCGAGACCAGATGGCGGCCCGTGTGGCGCGCGACATTCCCGAGGGCGCGTACGTGAACCTCGGCATCGGCCTGCCGACGCTCGTGGCCAACCACCTGCCGCGCGAGCGCGAGATCTTCCTGCACAGCGAGAACGGCCTGCTCGGCATGGGCCCGGCACCGGCCGCGGGCGACGAAGACTACGACCTGATCAATGCCGGCAAGCAGCCGGTGACGCTGCTGGCCGGCGGCGCGTTCTTTCACCATGCCGACAGCTTCGCGATGATGCGCGGCGGCCACCTCGACATCTGCGTGCTCGGCGCGTTCCAGGTGTCGGCGCGCGGCGACCTGGCGAACTGGCACACCGGCGCGCCGGATGCGATCCCCGCGGTCGGCGGCGCGATGGACCTGGCGATCGGCGCGAAGCGGACCTTCGTGATGATGGAACACCTGACCAAGGCCGGCGAGAGCAAGATCGTCGCCGAGTGCAGCTACCCGTTGACCGGCGTGGCCTGCGTGAGCCGCATCTACACCGACCTGGCTGTCATCGACGTGACGGCCGCCGGGCTGAAAGTGGTGGAGACTTTCCACGGCCTGCCCTTCGATGAACTGCAGCGGTTGAGCGGCCTGCCGCTGATCGCCTGAGAGATTCCAATGACACAAGCCTTCATCTGCGATGCAATCCGCACGCCCTTCGGCCGCTACGGCGGCGCGCTCTCGTCGGTGCGCACCGACGACCTGGGCGCGATTCCGCTGAAGGCGCTGATGGCGCGCAACGCCGGCGTCGACTGGGACGCGGTCGACGACGTGCTGTTCGGCTGCGCGAACCAGGCCGGCGAAGACAACCGCAATGTCGCGCGCATGTCGGCGCTGCTGGCCGGCCTGCCGATCGGCGTGCCGGGCATGACGATCAACCGGCTGTGCGGCTCGGGCATGGATGCGGTGGGCAGCGCGGCGCGCGCGATCCGCAGCGGCGAGGCCGGCCTGATGATCGCCGGCGGTGTCGAGAGCATGAGCCGCGCGCCGTTCGTGATGCCGAAGGCCGAGAGCGCGTTCAGCCGCAGCACCGCGATCCACGACACGACGATCGGCTGGCGCTTCGTCAACAAGCTGATGAAGGAGATGCACGGCGTCGACTCGATGCCGGAAACGGCGGAGAACGTCGCGGCCGATTTCGGCATCGCGCGCGACGCGCAGGACCGGATGGCGCTCGCGTCGCAGCTGAAGGCCGTCGCGGCGCAGAAGGCCGGCTTCTTCGACGCCGAGATCACGCCGGTGACGATCGCGCAGAAGAAGGGCGATGCGCTCGTCGTGACGCAGGACGAGCACCCGCGCGAGACCTCGCTCGAAGCGCTGGCGAAGCTGAAGGGCGTGGTGCGGCCGGACGGCACGGTGACGGCCGGCAATGCCTCGGGCGTCAACGACGGGGCCTGCGCGCTGCTGCTGGCGAGCGAGGCCGCCGCGGCACGCCATGGCCTGACGCCGCGGGCCCGCGTGCTCGGCATGGCGACGGCCGGCTTGGCGCCGCGCATCATGGGCATGGGCCCGGCACCGGCGACGCGGCGCGTGCTGGCGCTGACCGGGCTGCGGCTCGACCAGATCGACGTGATCGAGCTGAACGAGGCGTTCGCGGCGCAGGGCCTCGCGGTGCTGCGCGACCTCGGGCTGCAGGACGACGATGCGCGCGTCAACCCGAACGGCGGCGCGATCGCGCTCGGCCACCCGCTCGGCGCGAGCGGGGCGCGGCTGGTGACGACCGCGGTGAACCAGCTGCACCGCAGCGGTGGGCGCTACGCGCTGTGCACTATGTGCATCGGCGTCGGCCAGGGCATTGCGGTGGTGGTCGAGCGGGTCTGAGCCGGCAGGGCCTGCCCCCGCTGCTACATTGCCCGTCCATGAACATGGACACGGCCGATCCGTCACAACAGTTCTCGCTCTTTGATGACGAAGGCCGTGGAACGACCGATCCGGACGGCGGTGCCACCACTCCGCAGGGCAAATTCAGCAACTTCGTGGTCTACGTCGACGAAAAGCGGCGACCACGGCATGCAGACGCTGGATGCCCACTACCCGGTCTTCGTGTTGGCCTTCTGCGTGTTCTACAAGCGGCACTACAGCGAGAAGGTGGTGCCCGCGCTGCACAAGTTCAAATTCAATCACTTCGGCCACGATGTCGTCGTGCTGCACGAGCACGAGATCCGCAAGGAAAAAGGCAGCTTCCGCTTCACGAACCGCCAGCACAAGCAGCAATTCCAGAGCGAGTTGAGCGACATCATCGATGCCAGCAACTTCATCCTGGTCAGTTGCGTGATCGACAAGGCTGCGTTGCGCGACCGCGGAGAAGTGGACAAGAACCCGTACCACCTGGCGCTCGGCTTTTGCCTGGAATCACTCTACGAGTTGCTTCAGGAGAAAAACCAGGATGGCGCCTTGACCCATGTGGTCGTCGAGTGCCGCGGCAAGAAAGAAGACAACGAACTGGAACTCGAATTTCGCCGCATCTGCGATGGTGCGAATCGCCTGGGTAAGCTCTTGCCGTTCGACATCATCTTTGCCGACAAGAAGGTGGACTCGCCAGGCTTGCAGTTGGCTGATCTGGTGGCCCGCCCCGTTGGGCTGCACGTGCGGCGCCCCGGTCAGGAGAATCGCGCCTTCGACGTGCTCAAGCGCAAGTTCTTCTGCAGCGGAGGGCGCCAGAACGTCGGCGAAGGCTTTGAGAACTGGGGGTTGAAGATTTTCCCGACCCCGGAAAGCGAAAGGCCCCGATGAAACTCACCGAGGCCGCGACGCCGACCGGGAACTCCCAGTCCACTTGGGCGCGATTCTACGTTGGCGCGGCGCCGGTGGACAAGCCCAGCCCGCATGGCCGGGCGGGCCGTTGCCAAAAGCGTTGAGGCCCACCGCGCCTGCAGTTCATCCGGCGCGCCGCAGGCGCGGCCACAGCAGGTTCAGCGCCAAGCCCGCCATCACCAAGCCGGCGGCAACCAGCTTCCACGCCGGCAGCGATTCACCGAGCCACCACGACGACGCGGCCATGCCGAACACCGGCACCAGCAGTGCCATCGGCGTGATGGTCGCGGCCGGGTGGCGCGCCAGCAGCCAGCCCCAGGCCGCGTAGCCGAACAGCGTGTTGCCGACCGACTGCCACAGCACCGAGGCCCAGGTCACCGCATCGGCCTGGCGCAGGCCGGTCTCGATCGCCGCGCCGCCTTCGAACCACCACGACAGCAGGAACAGCGGCGGCACCGCGAACGCGCTGGTCCACACCACGTAGGCCAGCATGTTCACGCGGCCCGCGGCGCGGCTGACGATGTTGCCGCCGGCCCACGACAGCGCGGCGAACAGCACCATCAGCACGCCGGCCACCGTGGTGTCGCCGCCGGTGTGCGAACCGATCACGACGATGCCGGCCACGGCCAGCCCCAGCGCGACCCACTGGAACGGCCGCACCACTTCGCCGCTGCCGCGCATCGCGAGGCCGATCGTGAAAAACACCTGCGTCTGCACGACCAGCGACGCGAGCCCCGGCGTGATGTGCCCGCGCATCGCGAGGTACAGCACGCCGAACTGGCCGACGCCGATCAGCAATCCATACGCCGCCAGGTTGTGCCACGGCACGGCCGGGCGTGGCAGGAAGAACACCGCCGGCAGCAAGGCGAACGTGAAGCGCAGCGCGGCGAACAGCAGCGGCGGCAGGTGCGCGAGCCCGAGCTTGATGACGACGAAGTTGGTGCCCCACACGGCCACGACCAGCACCGCGAGGAAGAAGTGCCGCGCGGGCAACGGCGCACTCATGCGAGCACCACGCGGTTGCGTCCCGCTCCCTTGGCCGCACGCAAGGCCTGGTCGGCCCGCGCGATGGTGTCCGCCACCGATTCACCGGCCCGGTGCTCGGTGACGCCGGCCGAGAAGCTGACGTGGATCGGCGGCCCTTGCGCATCGATCTGCATCGCGAAGATGCGTTCGCGCAGCCGCTCGAGCCCGAGCCGCGCGAGCGAGGCCCGGGTGTCCGACAGCAGCAGCAGGAACTGCTCGCCCTGCCAGCGCCCGAGCAGGTCGGAAATGCGGATCACGTTCAGCGCCTCGCGGGCGAAGCGCTTCAGCAACCGGTCGCCGAACTCATGGCCTTGCTGGTCGTTGATCTTGCGAAAGCCGTCGAGGTCGATCATCGCGAGGCAGAAGGTGTAGCCGGAGCGCACGCCGCGCTGGCGTTCCTGCTCCATCAGCTCCTGCATGTGGCGGCGGTTGATCAGCCCGGTCATCTCGTCGCGGGTGGCCAGGTCCTGGATGCGCGCGAGCGCCGTCGACAACTCCTTCTTCTGCCGCCGCATGCGTTCGCGCAGGCGGCTGAGCTGCCCGGCCAGCACGGCGATCGCCGGCACCATGATCGCGATCATGATGAAGTGCCCCCATTCGACGGCCGGCTCGTAGGTGGCCGGGTCGTGCCAGGCCATCGCGGCCATCGTCGCGCCGAACAGCGCGACCGCGAACAGCGCGATGCGCATCACCTGGGCCGGCGGCAACGCGTACATGCTGAACATGAAGATCACCATCAGGATGGGAAACGCCCCGCCGCGGCCCGCACCGGCCAGCGCGTAGCCGCCGGCGCCGCACACGATCGCGAACACCATCTGCGACTGCGTCAGCGCCGGATCGGGCAGCTTCAGGTTCAGGCCGCTGCGGATCACGCCGAAGAAGACCGCGAAGCCGCCGGCGAGCACCACGCTCCACAGCGCAACCGGCCAGGCGGGTGCGAGGCCGGCGAGCACGAGGTACTGCATGTTGAGCACGCTGCCGAGCACCAGCAGCATCGCGACGCCGCATTGCACGAGCCGCAAGCGCTGCTTGGGTTCGGTGCCGAAAACACGGTCGGCAAGGGAAACGAGGACGGTCCGCACGGGGCGAGAGGTTAGCAGCCCCGCGGACCCTGGCCGCGCAATGTCAGGGGTTCAATCGTTCCAACGGGTTAACGCCAGTGCACCCAGCACCGTGCCATCGATCGCGGCATCGCCGACCTCGCAGCGGTGGCCGGGCAGCGATTGCGCGAGCAGCGCGAGGTAGGCGGCATTGCAGGCGAGCGGTCCTTCGATGACGACCGGCGACGGGCCGGACAGGGCCCGCACGCGCTCGGCGGTCATCGTGGCGCAGTACCAGGCAGCGAGGGTTGCACGCTGCGACGGCGTGAGCCGCTGCGCAGCCTGCGCGGTGATGTCGTCGCCGTGGCGGACGATGCGCGGCCCGCCGCCATCGGCCGACGGCACGGCCTGGATGCCGGCCTCGGCCAGCGCCGGCAGGCACGCAAGGTCGGCCGCATCGGGGTCGGCGCCGGCACACAGCGCCGCATGGTCCCGCCCGCCCATGAAACGCGCCGTCGGCACCAGGTCCTGCGCGACCGAGACATTGGCCAGCATGTCGGCCGACAGGTCCAGGCGATCGACCTGCCCGCCGCAGGCCATCACCACGGTCCAGGTGCCCGAGGTCACCAGCGTCATCGCGGGCGAGCGCCGCAGGTGGCGCGCGAGGCAGGCATTGCTGTCGTGCACGCCGGCATGCACGCGGCAATCGACCGGCAGGCCGAGGTTTTTCGCCAACTCGGGGCGCACCGGACCGAGCACGTCCCATGCAGACCGCAGCGGCGCAAACCGCCGATCCCAGCCTTCGGCTCGCGCGAGGCGCGACCAGCTGCGCGCGACCGGCGCCCACAGGTGCGTGTGGCACCCCAACGAACTCGCCTCGCTCGCCGCGACGCCGCTCAAGCGCCAGGCCCAGTACTGCGGGTACGGCAGCAGCGTGCTCGCGCGGGCAAACTCATTCGGGAATTTGCGGGACAGCCAGTACCAGGGCCGCGCCGCATTCAGGCCCATCGGCAGGTGCGGCGACAGCGTCTCGCGCAGGTCGCCGACGGCATCGGCGTAAGCCTCTCGCTGATCGTCGTAGGCATCGAATTCGTAGTCGACGATCGGTAGCACGAGCCCATTCGCATCGATCGCGGCGAAGGCGGCACCGTGGGTGCTGGCGATGATGCGGCCGACGTGGAACTCCACCGCCAGCGACGCGAGGCTGTCCCACAGCCAGGCTTCGATGCCATAGGTGTCGAGGGCCGCGTAGCCGGCGGGGCTTGGGACGCTCGCGTTGTCGCGTGTCCGGACGGCGAGGACGTGGTCGCTCGCGTCGAGCGCGCACAGCTTGACGTGCGTCTTGCCGATGTCGAGCACGACGGTCGCTTGTTGCTTCATCTGTCAATCGAGATGAAACATCGGCTGCAAAGCCACGACCTGAGGCGCCAGCGAAGGCTCGACCTCCATCAGCCCCGCCATCTCCGCCCACCACCGCTGCATCACCGGATGCGACGGCAACTCATCCATCCGATGATCGACCGGACGACGCAGCACTGCGAACAAGGCCAGGCTCTCCTCGTCCAGAAAGATGCTGTAGTCCCGCACGCCGGCCTCGTGCAGCAGGCTCGCGAGTTCCGGCCACAACGCATCGTGCCGGCGCTTGTACTCGGCCGCGCAACCCGGCTTCAATCGCATCCGGAACGCGACCTGCTCGATCACAGCAGCACCCGCGGGCCGCGCACCAGCCGCGGCAACACCATCGAGACGATCAGCAGGATGCCGACGATCATCGCCATCACGATGCCCGAGATGTTGGCCATGCCGAGCGCGAAGGTGAACAGGCCCAGCAGCAGCGCCGCCAGCAACACGCCGACGATGCTGCCGCGTCCACCCTCGATCGCGACACCGCCGAGGATCACCATCGTCACGGCATCCAGCTCCCAGCCGAGCGCGATGTTCGGCCGCGTGCTGCCGATGCGGCCCGTCAGCAGCACCGCCGCCAACGCCGCCATCAGCCCGGCGAACACGAACAGCGCGAAGCGGTGGCGGTCGACCTCGATGCCCGAGAAGCGCGAGGCGATCGGGTTCGCGCCGATCGCCACCAGCCGTCGACCGGTCACGGTGCGGTGCAGCAGCACGCCCACGAACACCGCCATCAACAGCAGGATCGCGAACTCGATCGGCACGATCAGCCAGGGCAGGCCGACCAGGTCGCCGAGGTAGCCGTTGCCGAGCACCGACAGCGCTTCGGGGTAGCCGGTGATCGCCTGGTCGCCCAGCACCACCAGCGCGATCCCGCGGTACAGCGACAGGCTGCCGATGGTGACGACGATAGCCGGCAAGCGGTAAGCCGTGACGAGCCAGCCGTTCAGCGCGCCGGCCGCCGCACCGGTGCCGAACGCGGCCAGCAGCATCAGCGGCAAGCCCGCGCCGGCCTTCATCGCGAAGCCCATCGCCAGCGAGCACAGCGACAGCGTCGCGGCGATCGACAGGTCGATCTCGCCGGCCATGATCAGCAGCGCCATCGCCAGCGCCAGCAAGCCCTTCTCGCTGAAGTTGAAGGTGCTGTCGGCCAGCGCGTACGGCGACATGAAGCCGTCGATGCCGAGTCCGAAGCCCGCCAGCAGCAGCACCAGCAGCGCGAGCAGCATGCGCTCCCACGTCCCGAAAGCCTTGGTCATGCCGGCACCTCCCGTCGTTCCAGAATCTGCCGGCCGCTGCGCCTTTGCGCGCCGGCATTCACCGCCACCGACACCAGGATCACCAGGCCGGCGATCGCCTGCTGCCAGAACGGCGACACCTGGATCACCGGCAACGCCCCGTTCACGACGCCGATGAACAGCACGCCGAGCACCGCCCCCGCGACGCTGCCGACCCCGCCGCCGATGCTGACGCCGCCGATCACGCAGGCGGCGATCACCGTCAGTTCATAGCCCGCCGCCAGCTCGGTGAACGCGATCGCGTAACGCCCCACCCACAACAGCCCCGCCAGCCCGGCCAGCGCGCCGGACACCGCGTAGACCAGCAGCAATCGCCGCCGCAACGGGATGCCGACATACGCCGCTGCGGTCGGGTTGCCGCCGAGCGCATACAGCTCGCGCCCCTCGCGGCGCCAGCGCAGGAACACCGCCATCGCCAGCACCACCGCCGCGGCGATCCACACCAGCGCCGGCAGGCCGAGCCATTGCTCGCGCGGCAGGCCCTTGATCACCGGATGGATCTGGTGGTCGGAGATCCACGCGCCCTGGCTCGCGACGAAGATCGCGCCGCGGTAGGCCGACAAGGTACCCAGCGTCACGACGATCGGCGGCAGCTCGAAGAAGGTGATCAGCCAGCCGTTGACGAGGCCGAGCAGCGTGCCGATCGCGATCGCCAGCAGCACCAGCGGCACCACCCCGAGCTGCGGCAGCGCGCGCCCGGCCAGCGCGCACAGCATGCCGGTCAGCGCCAGGTTGGACGCGGCCGACAGGTCGACGCCGCGCGTCAGCAGCACCAGCATCTGCCCCATCACCAGGATCGCGAGGATCGCCGAATCGTTCGCGATGTCGAGCGCGTTGTGCCAGGTCAGGAACACCGGCGCGCGCGCACCGACCGCCAGCGCGATCGCGACGATGATCGCCAGCAGCGCGATCTCGCGGTACCGATCCTTCAGGCCCTTCATGCCGCCAGCTCTCGCAGTTCGAGCGGCGCCTGCGGCCGCGGCGGCGCGGCCAGGCCCGACGCGGCCGCGACGACGGCCTCGGCTTCCGCACCCTCACGCGCGAACTCCGCCACCTGCCGGCCGCGCCGCATCACGATCACGCGGTGCGCCAGGTTCATCACCTCCGGTAGCTCGGACGACACCAGGATCACCGCCAGCCCCTGCGCGACCATCTCGCCGATCAGCTGGTACACCGCCTGCTTCGCGCCGACGTCGATGCCCTTGGTCGGCTCGTCGAGGATCACGATGCGCGGGTCCAGCCCGAGCCACTTCGCGATCACCACCTTCTGCTGGTTGCCGCCCGACAGCCCGGCCATCGGCGTGTGCGGCGAACCGGTCTTGATCTGCAGCCGCTCGATCATGCGGCCGCACAGCGCCGATTCGCGCAACGCCGACAGCCACGGCCCGCGCGCAAAGCGCGACAGCCCGGCGAGGCTGATGTTGTGCTGCACCGAGAAGCTCAGGATGCCGCCCTGGCGTTGCCGCTCTTCGGGCACATACGCGATGCCGGCCGCGATCGCGTCGCCGGCCCGGCTCGGCTTGAAACGCTTGCCGTCGATCTCGAACTCGCCGCGCGCCTCGGCATTCAGGCCCATCAGCGCGA
Source organism: Rhizobacter sp. OV335 (assembly GCF_900142965.1). Classification (GTDB taxonomy): domain Bacteria; phylum Pseudomonadota; class Gammaproteobacteria; order Burkholderiales; family Burkholderiaceae_C; genus Rhizobacter. Next base: position 29,933 of record NZ_FRCQ01000031.1, on the reverse strand, counting down.
GCATCGCCTCGCTGCGGCCCGAACCGACCAGCCCGTAGAAGCCGAGGATCTCGCCGCGCCGCAGCTCGAACGACAGCCCGTCGAACTCGCTCGGGTGCGACAGCCCGCGCACCCGCAGCACCACCTCGCCGGGCGGCGCAGCCGGGGCCGGGTAGATCTGCTCGATCGCGCGGCCGGCCATCAGCTTCACCAGCTCGCGCTCCTCGGCCTGCGCGATCGGGCCACAGCCCACCGACGCGCCGTCGCGCAGCACCAGGTAGCGGTCGGCCACCGCGAAGATCTCGTCGAACTTGTGGGTGATGAAGATCACGCCGACGCCCTGCTCGCGCAGCGTGCGCACCAGGCCGTAGAAGTCGCGGATCTCCTGCTGCGACAGGGCGGCCGTCGGCTCGTCGAGGATCACGACCGAAGCCCGCTGCGACAGCGCTCGCGCGATCTCCACCAGGTGCCGCTCGGCCAGGCTCAGGTCCTTGACGAGCGCACCGGGCGCAAAACGCGCGCCGATCTTCGCGAGCACCTGCGCGGCCTGCGCGTGCATCGCGGGCCAGTCGATGAACGGCCCGCGCTGCAGGTGCCGGCCGATGAAGATGTTCTCGGCCACCGACAGCTCGTCGAACATCACCGTCTCCTGGTGGACGGCGACGATGCCGGCAGCCTGCGAGGCCTGTGCATGCGCGAAACGCAGCGGCCGGCCGTCGAGCTCGATCGTGCCCTCGTCCGGCTGCACCACGCCGGTCAGGATCTTCACGAGCGTCGACTTGCCGGCGCCGTTCTCGCCGACCAGCGCGAGCACCTCGCCGCGCTGCAGCTCGAGGTCGACGCCGCGCAATGCGTGCGTCGCCCCGTAGCGTTTGTGGATGCCGCGCAGGCGCAGCAGGGGTTCACTCATCGGACGGTTCAGAAGAATTTCGCGAATTTCTCGACGTTGCCCGCGTCATAGGTGAACGGTTCGGCCATCGCCGCCTCGTTGTTGGCGTCCAGCGCCACCGTGCCGACCCGGCCCAGCGACACCTTCTCGCCCGGCGTGCCCTTGGCCTTGCCGTGCACGAACTGGTGCGCGGCATACACCGCCGAGTAGCCGAGGTCGATCGGGTTCCAGATCGCGAACGACTTCACCGCGCCGCTCTTCACATGGCCGGCCATCTCCGACGGCAGCCCGAGCCCGGTGACGAACAGCGTGCCGACCTTCTTCTCGTCCTGCACCGCCTTGGCCGCGGCCGCGACGCCGACGGTGGTCGGCGCGACGATCGCCTTCAGGTTCGGGTAGCTCTTGAACAGGCCTTGCGCCTCGCGGTAGCTCTTGTCGGTCTGGTCGTCGCCGTAGACGACGCTGACCAGCTTCAGCCCGGTGTACGGCGGCTTCGCGAGCACCTTCTTCATCTCGTCGATCCAGATGTTCTGGTTGGTCGCCTGCGCGGTCGCCGACAGCACCGCGATCTCGCCGCTGGCGCCGATCGCGTCCTGCGTCATCTTGACGAGCTTCTCGCCGATCAGCGCGTTCGACGACGGGTTCAGGTGCATCAGCCGGCCATCCTTGCGCACGCCGGAATCGAACGACACCACCTTGATGCCGCGCGCCATCGCCTTCTTCAGCGCCGGCACCAGCGCGTCGGGGTCGTTGGCCGAGATCACGATCGCCTTCACGTTCTGCGCGATCAGCGAGTTGATGATCTCGATCTGCCCTTCGGCCGTGGCCTTGGCCGGGCCGGTGTAGATGATCTCGACGTCCTTCAGCTCCTTGGCCGCTTCCTGCGCGCCCTGGTTGGCGGCATCGAAGAAGCCGTTGCCCAGGCTCTTGACGACCAGCGCGATCTTGTCGGCGGCCATCGCGCCGGGGGCGAAAGCCGCGCACACCAGCGCGGCCAGCAACACTTGCAGAGGTTTCTTCACGGGTTTGTCTCCTGATGGTTTTATGGACTGACGGGGAACGTGAAAGGAAGAATCAGACGATGCCGCTGCTCGGACCTGACGCAGGCCGGGCCTCGGCGACACGGGCGCGGTAGCCGCTCGCGCGGTAGGCCACCACCGGTTCGATCGCGCCGCCGGCCTCCAGCCGCACGCGCTGCAGGATGGGCGTCACGTCGGTCTGATAGGCCTGCTTCAGCGCCTGCGCGGCCATCAGCGCGTCATTGCCATCCTGGTAGGCGGCCAACGCCTTGCGGTCGACGATCAACGCTTGCGCATAGCAGCGCTGCACCGTGCCGGCGCTGGTCATCAGGCTCTCGATCGGGTCGGTGACGTTGTGCGACTGGTCCAGCATGTAGGCCGGCGCGAAATCGGGCGCGCCGGATTGCGCCGCATCGACCAGCTCGTTGAACACCAGGAACAGCTGGAACGGGTTGATGCTGCCGCTGTCGAGGTCGTCGTCGCCGTACTTGCTGTCGTTGAAGTGAAAGCCGGCCAGCTTGCGGGCATGCACCAGCCGCGCGACGATCATCTCGATGTTGACGTTCGGCGCGTGGTGGCCCAGGTCGACCAGGCAGCGCGCCCGGTCGCCCAGCGACTGCGCGGCGAGCAGGCTCGAGCCCCAGTCCTGGATCACCGTCGCGTAGAACGCCGGCTCGAACATCTTGTGCTCGAGGAACATGTGCCAGTCGATCGGCAGCCCGGCGTAGATGCGCCGCGTGCTGTCGAGGTAGCGCTCGAAGCTGCGCCGGAAATGCTGCTGGCCGGGGAAGTTCGCGCCGTCGCCGATCCACACGGTGATCGCGCGGCTGCCGAGCTGGCGGCCGATGTCGATCACCTCGAGGTTGTGCGCGACCGCCTGCGACCGCACCGCGGCATCGCTGTGCGTCAGGCTGCCGAACTTGTAGCTCAGCGGTTGGCCCTTCTGGTCGGAGAAGGTGTTGGAGTTGACCGCGTCGAAGGCGAGGCCGCGCATCGCCGCATGCTCGCGCAGTTCGCTGTAGTCGCTGCACTTGTCCCACGGGAAGTGCGGCGAGACGGTCGGCGTGCAGCGCGCGAGCTGCTGGATCACGCTGCAGTCCTCGATCTTGTCGAACACGTCGCGCGGCTCGCCGGCGCCGGGGAAGCGCGCGAAGCGCGTGCCGCCGGTGCCGACGCCCCACGAGGGCACGGCCACCGTGAAGGCCGCGACCTGCTGGCGCACGGTCTCGATGTCGATGTCGCGCCGCGCGAGCTGCTCGCCCAGCGTCTCGTAGTCGTCGCGCACGCGCTGCGCCAGCGGGGCGTTCTGCGCGTCGATCAGGGTCCTGGCGATCAGCGGGGTGGCCATGTCGTGCTCCTCGGGATTCAACGCGGAAAGGCAGCGAGGTTGCCCGCATCCACGTTGAGGATGTTGCCGGTCGATTTGGCCGACAAGTCGGACGCGAAGAAATAGGTGGCTTCCGCGATGTCCTGCGGCAGCACGCTGCGCTTGAGCATCGAGCGGTCGCGGTAGAAAGCCTCCAGCTCCTCTTCCTTGATCTTGTTCGCGGCGGCGCGTTCCTGGCTCCAGGTGCCCGTCCAGATCTTGCTGCCGCGGATCACCGCATCGGGGTTCACCACGTTGGCGCGGATGCCCAGCGGCGCGCCCTCCAGCGCAAAGCAGCGCGCCAGCTGGATCTCGCTGGCCTTGGCCGCGCAGTAGGCCGAGGCCTGGTTGCTCGCGACCATGCCGTTCTTGCTGGCGATGAAGACGATGGCGCCGCCGATGCCCTGGGCCTTCATCACGCGGAAGGCCTCGCGGCCGACCAGGAAGTAGCCGGTGCTGAGGATCGATTGGTTGCGCATCCACAGCTCGAGCGTCGTGTCCTCGATCGGCGCGGCCGACGCGATGCCGGCGTTCGACACCAGGATGTCGACGCCGCCGTACTCGGTCACCGCATCGGCATAGGCGCGCAGCACGCCGGCCTCGTCGGTCACGTCGCAGCGCAGCGTGCGCACCACGTCGCGGCCGAAGCGGGCGCGCAGCCCGTCGCCCACCTGCGCCAGCGCTTCGGTGTCGATGTCGAGCAGCACCGCGCAGGCGCCCTCGCCCAGCAGCCGCTCGACGATCGCGCGGCCGATGCCACCGGCACCGCCGGTCACCAGCGCGACCTGGCCGACCAGCGGCTTCGGCTTCGGCATGCGCTGCAGCTTGGCCTCTTCGAGCAGCCAGTACTCGATGTCGAAGGCCTCCTGCTCGGGCAGGCCGACGTAGCGGTCCAGCGCATCGGCCTCGCGCATCACGTTGATGGCGTTGACGTAGAACTCGCCGGCGATGCGCGCGGTGGCCTTGTCCTTCGCGAGCGACACCATGCCGACGCCGGGCAGCAGCACGATCACCGGGTTCGGGTCGCGCAGCGCCGGGCTGTTCGGCCGCTTGCAGCGCTCGTAGTAGGCGCTGTAGTCGGCGCGGTAGGCGGCCAGGCGCTCCTCGATCGCGGCAGCAAGCGCAGGGCCTTGCAGCGCGTACAGCGAGGCCGGCAGGATCAGCGGGCGGATCTTGGTGCGCAGGAAGTGGTCGGGGCACGAGGTGCCGAGCGCGGCCAGGCGCTCCAGGTCGCGGCTGTCGACGAACTCCTGCACGACCGCCGAACGGTCGACGTGCGCGAGCTTGTGGCCGCTGCGCGAGACTGCGCCACGCAGCACCGGCAGCAGCCGGGCCAGCAGCGACTGCTGCTCGTCGCCGGGCAGCGGCTCGCGGGCGGTGCCGCCAAAGCTGACCAGCTTGCGTTCGCGCCGCTCGGCCTGCAGCCAGGCTTGCGCGTCGCGGATCACGCCGACGGTGTTCTCGTAGCAGCTGCGGGCGTCGTCGCCCCAGGTGAAGAGGCCATGGCCGGCCAGCACGAGGCCGCGCAGGCCGGGGTGCTCGGCCACGTGGCGCTGCAGCTGCATGCCGAGCTCGAAGCCCGGGCGGCGCCACGGCAACCAGCCGACCGTGCCGCCGAAGATCGTCTGCGTCAGCGCGCGGCTGTTCTCCATCGCCGCGATCGCGATCACCGCGTCGGGATGCATGTGGTCGACGTGCCTGAACGGCAGGTAGGCATGCAGCGGCGTGTCGATGCTGGCGGCGCGGGCGTTCAGGTTGAAGGTGCAGTGCGGCAGGTAGCCGACCATTTCGTCTTCGTGCTCGGGGCCGCGGTAGATCGCCTGCAGTGCGCGCAGCTTGTCGAGGTAGAGGGTCGAGAAGCCGTCGAGCTTCATCGAGCCGAGGTCGCCGCCGGAGCCCTTGACCCACAGCACCTCGACCTCCTGCTGCGTCAGCGGGTCGCGCTGCAGCAGCTTGGCCGAGGTGTTGCCACCGCCGTAGTTGGTGATGCGCAGGTCGGAGCCCAGCAGGTTCGAGCGGTACAGCAGCCGGCCGGGTTCATCGAGGCGTTCTGCGTGGGCGGCGTCCCAGGTCGGGAAGGGGTGGGTCGGATCGTTCATGGAGACGAAATCTAGGAGCCTCCAGGCATAAGGACAAGCAATGGTTTCTTATCCGGATGCATGGGTTTTCCTGATACACCGCCCTGCCTGTTCAAGCTGAGCCCCCCATTCCGTTCGGGCTGAGCCTGTCGAAGCCTGCTGACAGGCGAGCAGGCCCTTCGACAGGCTCAGGGCGAACGGGCGTGGGTGCGGGAAAACGCCGACGGTCGCCCGATGACGGCGTCCCCGCATGCCGCACCCCAGCACCGGGCAACCCCGCGCCCCTACCCGCCCTTCAACTCGCAATGCGCCAGCCGCGCCCCCTGCTCCAGCACGAACTCCCGGAACGCCGCGTTCACGCCTGCCAGCACGCCGTCGCGCCGGTGCAGCAGGCACCAGTCGAGCAGCTTCGGCATGCCCACCAGGTCGAGCACCGCCATGCGCCCTGCCGCGAGCTCGATCTGGAACGCATGCGCCGACATGAAGCTGATGCCCATGCCGGCCATCACCGCCTGCTTGATGGTCTCGTTGCCCGACAGCTCCATCGTCACGTTGACCTGCAGCGCTTGCGACTGCAGCAGGTGCTCCAGGAACTGTCGCGTCGCCGAGCCCGGCTCGCGGAAGATGAACGGCTCGCCCTTCAACTCGCTCCACGCGATGCGCCGCTTGCCGGCCAGCGGGTGCCCGGGCGCGGCGACGATGCAGTGCGGGTGGCGCGCGAAGGCCTCGGCCTCGACATCGGCCTCGGACGGCGGGTAGCCGGCGATCGCGACATCGATCTGGTGCTCGTTCAGCAGCGCGAGGATGGTGTCGCGCCGGTCCACCGACAGCTTCAGCTTGACCTCGGGGAAGCGCTCGCGAAACGCCATCATCAGCAGCGGCGCGAAGTAGTTGGCCGTCGGCACCACGCCCAGGTGCAGCTGCCCGCGCGTGCGGCCCTCCGCCGACGTCATCGAGGTCAGCGCCTCCTCGGCGTGGCGGATCGCGCCGAGGATGCCGCGCGCATGGCGCAGCAGCTCGTCGCCCGCCTCGGTGAGCTGCAGCCCGCGGCCCTGCTTGCGAAACAGCGGCAGGCCGAGTTCGTCCTCGAGCAGCCGGATCTGCATCGACACCGCCGGCTGCGTCAGGTGCAGCTGCTCGGCGGCCCGCGAGTGGCTCAGCGTGGTCGCGGCGGCCTCGAAGGCGCGCAGCTGGCGCAGCGTCAGATTCTTCATGCGCCGCTCGCCTTCAGGTGCCCGAGCGGCAAGGCCCCGCTCGCCTTCACCTCGCCCAGCGAGAAGCTGGTGTGGATGTCCTTCACGTTCGGCAGGTTCAAGAGCGTCTCGATCGAGAAGCGCGAGAACGCATCGAGGTCGGTCGCCATCACTTGCAGCTCGAAGGTGCCGGCGCCCGAGATGTAGTGGCAGGCGATCACCTCGGGCAGCTGCCGGATCGCGTCTTCCAGCTGGCGGGTCTCGCTGCCGGTGTTGCGGTTCGCGTCCACTCGCACGAAGGCCAGCACGCCCAGGCCGACCTTGCGCCGGTCGAGTTCGGCACGGTAGCCGGTGATGTAGCCCTGCTCCTCCAGCCACCGCACCCGCCGCCAGGTGGGTGCGGCCGACAGGCCGATGCGCGCCGCGAGTTCGGTGTTGGACAGGCGCGCGTCCTGCTGCAGCTCGCGCAGGATCAGCACGTCGTAGCGGTCGAGGGTGGCGCCGTGCGGCTCGACGGGCGCTGCGGCGGCCGGCGTGCTGGTTTTCCCTGATACGGCCTTTTTGAGCGTCATTCGCGTCACCACATGAAGATGTCAGCAAGATTATTGCGCGGCACCGCGCTTTGCCGGCAAACAAAGAAAGGACTTGCCGGGGGTGAATCCCTACACTGACTGCTCTTGCCCACCAGCGCAGCCCGGCGCCGACGCTGCCACGAGCGGTCGACGCGCCTCACCGAACCCTCCCCCAAGGAGCCATGGCCGATGAACGCCCCGCTACCCGAATCCATCCGCAAGGCGCTCGAGAGCGTCTCCCTCGACGACAAGTACAGCCTCGCGACCGGCCGCGCCTTCATGAGCGGCGTGCAGGCGCTGGTGCGGCTGCCGATGCTGCAGCGCACGCGCGATGCGATGGCCGGCCTGAACACCGGCGGCTTCATCAGCGGCTACCGCGGCTCGCCGCTCGGCGGCTACGACCAGGCGCTGTGGCAGGCCAAGAAGCACCTGCAGGCGCAGAACATCGTGTTCCAGCCCGGCGTCAACGAAGAGCTGGGCGCGACCGCGGTGTGGGGCACGCAGCAGCTCGACCTGTACCCGCAGAGCAAGAAGTTCGACGGCGTGTTCGGCATCTGGTACGGCAAGGGCCCGGGCGTGGACCGCTGCTCCGACGTGTTCAAGCACGCCAACATGGCCGGCACCGCGAAGCACGGCGGCGTGATCGCGCTGGCCGGTGACGACCACATCGCCAAGAGCAGCACCGCGGCGCACCAGAGCGACCACATCTTCAAGGCCTGCGGGCTGCCGGTGTTCTTTCCGTCGAGCGTGCAGGACATCCTCGACATGGGGCTGCATGCGTTCGCGATGAGCCGCTTCGCCGGCGTCTGGTCGGGCATGAAGACGATCCAGGAGATCGTCGAATCGTCGGCCAGCATCAGCGTCGACCCGGACCGCGTGAACATCGTGCTGCCGGAAGACTTCGTGATGCCGGCCGGCGGCCTGCACATCCGCTGGCCCGACGCGCCGCTCGAGCAGGAGGCGCGGCTGATGGACCACAAGTGGTACGCGGCCCTCGCCTACATCCGTGCCAACAAGCTGAACCACAACGTCATCGAAGGCCCGAACGACCGCTTCGGCCTGATCGCGAGCGGCAAGGCCTACAACGACACCCGCCAGGCGCTGCACGACCTGGGCCTGGACGACGACGCCTGCCGCCACCTCGGCATCCGGCTGCACAAGGTCAATGTGGTGTGGCCGCTCGAGGCCACCATCACGCGCGAATTCGCGAAGGGCCTGCAGGAGATCCTGGTCGTCGAGGAGAAGCGCCAGGTCATCGAGTACCAGGTGAAGGAAGAGCTCTACAACTGGCGCCCCGACGTGCGGCCGACCGTGCTCGGCAAGTTCGACGAGGTGGCCGGCGACCAGAGCGGCGGCGAGTGGTCGCAGCCGAACCCGGGCAGCAACTGGCTGCTGCGCGCGCAGGCCGACCTGACGCCGGCGATCATCGCGAAGGCGATCGGCAAGCGGCTGAAGAAGCTCGGCGTCGATGCCGACACCGCCGCGCGCATCGATGCGCGCCTCGCGCTGATCGAGGCCAAGGAGCGCAGCCTGGTCGAGGTGAAGAACGAGGGCGGCGATCGCCTGCCGTTCTTCTGCAGCGGCTGCCCGCACAACACCAGCACCAAGGTGCCCGAGGGCTCGCGCGCGGTGGCCGGCATCGGCTGCCACTACATGGTGGTGTGGATGGACCGCAGCACCAGCACCTTCACGCAGATGGGCGGCGAGGGCGTGCCCTGGATCGGCCAGGCGCCGTTCACGACCGACGAGCACATCTTCGCGAACCTCGGCGACGGCACCTACTTCCACAGCGGCAGCCTCGCGATCCGCCAGAGCATCGCGGCCGGCGTGAACATCACCTACAAGCTGCTCTACAACGACGCGGTCGCGATGACCGGCGGGCAGCGCGTCGGCGAACGGCCCGAGGGCCACTCGGTGCTGCAGATCATGAACAGCCTGAAGGCCGAGGGCGTGGCCGCGCTGTGCATCGTGACCGACGAACCGGAGAAGTACGACGGCGCCGCGCTTGCCGACGGCGTGCAGGTGTTCCACCGCGACGAGCTCGACCGCATCCAGCGCGAGTACCGCGAGCTGAAGGGCACCACCGCCATCATCTACGACCAGACCTGCGCGACCGAGAAGCGCCGCCGCCGCAAGCGCGGCACGATGGTCGAGCCGGCGAAGCGGGTGGTGATCAACGAGCTGGTGTGCGAGGGCTGCGGCGATTGCTCGGTGCAGAGCAACTGCCTGAGCGTCGAGCCGGTCGAGACCGAGTTCGGCCGCAAGCGCCGCATCAACCAGAACACCTGCAACAAGGACTACTCCTGTGTGAAGGGCTTCTGCCCGAGCTTCATCACCGTCGAAGGCGGGCAATTGAAGAGCGCGAAGAAGGCGAAGCAGGAACGGCCGCAGCCGTCATCGATCGCGGTGCCGGAGCCAGTGCTGCCGGTGGCGGAAACCGCGTGGGGCATCGTCGTCGCCGGCGTCGGCGGCACCGGCGTGATCACGATCGGCCAGCTGCTCGGCATGGCCGCGCACCTGGAGGGCAAGGGCATCGTCACGCAGGATTCGGCCGGCCTCGCGCAGAAGGGCGGCAGCACCTGGAGCCACATCCAGATCGCGAACCGCATGGAGGCGATCCACACCACGAAGGTCGGCACCGCGGAGGCCGACCTGGTGATCGCCTGCGACCCGATCGTCGGCGCCAACAAGGCCACGCTCGCGACGCTGCGCGAAGGCCGCAGCTTCGTCGCGTTGAACACGCACGGCTCGCCGACCGCGGCCTTCGTCACCAACCCGGACTGGCAGTTCCCGGGGGCGAATTGCGAGAGCGCGATCGTCGCGGCGGCCGGTGCGGCGCAGGTCGGCATGCTCGATGCCGAGGAGCTCGCGGTGCAGCTGGTCGGCGATTCGCTGTACACCAATCCGCTGATGCTCGGCTATGCGTGGCAGAAGGGCCGCGTGCCGCTGGGCCATGCGGCGCTGATGCGCGCGATCGAGCTGAACGGCGTGCAGGTCGACAACAACAAGGCGGCCTTCGAATGGGGCCGGCGTGCGGCGCACGACCTGGCGGCGGTGAAGGCGCTGTTCAAGGCGGCGCAGGTGATCGCGTTCGTGCGCAAGAGCGTGAACGTCGACGACGTGATCGCGAAGCGGGTCGAGTTCCTGACCGGCTACCAGGATGCGGCGTATGCGGCGCAGTACAAGGCCTTCGTCGAGAAGGTGCGGGCGGCCGAGGGCCCGCTGGGCGGCCACAAGCTGACCGAGCAGGTCGCGCGCTACCTGTTCAAGCTGATGGCCTACAAGGACGAGTACGAGGTGGCGCGGCTGCACACCGACAAGAGCTTCCTCGACAAGGTGGCGGCGCAGTTCGAAGGCGACTACACGCTGAACTACCATCTCGCGCCGCCGGCCCTCGCGAAGAAGAACGAGAAGGGCGAACTGGTGAAGCAGCGCTTCGGCCCGTGGATGCAGACGGCGTTCCGCGTGCTCGCGAAGTTCAAGGGGCTGCGCGGCACCGCGTTCGATCCGTTCGGCCGCACCGAAGAGCGCAAGACCGAGCGCGCGCTGATCGGCCAGTACCGCGAATCGCTCGACGAGGTGCTGCGCGGGCTGACCGCGCAGACGCTGCCGCTCGCGCTGCAGATCGCGCGCATTCCGGAAGACATCCGCGGCTATGGGCATGTGAAGGAACGGCACCTGGCGACGGCGATGCCGAAGTGGTCGGGGCTGATGGCGCAGTGGCGCGCGGGTGGGGAGCGGAAGGCGGCTTGAGCAGGGATCACAGGTCATCTTTTCTATTCATTTGCTATTCAGATAGCACGTCGAGATGAAGGTAACCTGTTGATCTACCGGCAGGTTTTCTGATTCGACTTCTATTCACGGAATCCAGCCACGGTCGCCCGCGCCGCAGTGGCGCAGTGGCGCAGTGGCGCAGTGGCGCAGTGGCGCGTGGGTGGGGCGCGGAAGCGGCTTGAGCCAGGCTGCGCGACACTTTGGGGCGGGCAGCACGACCGGCCGACATCCACGTCGGCCGGCGTTGCCGCACCCAAGGGAGCAAGAACAAGATGGATCCGACCCGGCGACCGCGTCGCCTCATCGTCATTCCGCCGGCGCGTGCCGGCAAGAACGCACCGGCCCCCGCGGCCACGATGCGCAGGCTGCAGGCCGCGGCCGCCGAGAAGCGCCCCACCGTCCCGCGGATGACGCCGTCGACGCTGAAGCTCGTCACCAGTTCGCCCGCCGACGGCGCCGTGCTGCTGGACATCGGCCGCCGCAGCATCGACGAGATGCGCGCGAGCGCGCCGGACGGTGCGACGCTGGCCGAGGAGCAGTGGTACCGCCTGGAGCGCCCGGCCCGGCCGTGGCACAAGCTCAGCGAGCACCTGAAGGCACCGCGCATCGCGGCCGGCCGCGACCAGGCCTGGACCGTCACGGTCGTCGTGGACGGCACGGCGCGCCAGCGGCTCGCGCACGCGCTGGTGACGATCCTGCTCGACGAAGAGAAAGGCACCGGCCTGGAGGCGATGACCGACAGCCGCGGGCGCGTCAGCTTCCGCCTGGGCCGCGGCACGAAGCGCCTGGATGCCGTCGAGGTGGCACCGCTGCACAGTGGCTGGCCGGTGCGGTTGTCGAATGTGGAACTGCTGCGCGGCGGTCTCGAGATCGCCGTGCCGGCGCTGTCCTCACGCACGCCCGATGCGCGCGGATTGATCTACGGCAAACCCGCTGCCGCTTCCGGCAAGGGCGTCTCGGTCGGCGTGGTCGACACCGGCATCGGGCCGCACGATCACCTGAAGCTCTCCGGCGGGCGCAACACCACGGCCAAGGAAGCGACGCGCCTGCTGCGCGACGCCGATGGCCACGGCAGCCACGTGGCCGGCGTGATCGCCGCGACGGCCGGTGGCTGGCGGCGCGGCGAGGCCAGCGCGGTGTCGCTGCACGCGTACCGCGTGTTCGAGGCGGGCGACCCGTTCGCCTCGACCTTCGCGATCCAGGCGGCCATCAAGCAGGCGGCCGTCGACGGCTGCGACCTCGTCAACCTGAGCCTGGGCGACAGCCTGGCGGACGAGGCGGTGCGCGACGCGGTGGAGTTCGCGTGGGCGCGCGGCTGCGTCTGCGTGGCGGCCGCAGGCAACGACGGTGCCGACGAGGTCGACTACCCGGCGCGCTACCCGAAGGTGATCGCGGTCTCGGCGATCGGCCTCGACAACGCGTGGCCGGCTGGCGCCTACCTGGAGTGGACGCTGGGGGAGCCGCGCGGCAAGCCGATCGGCAAGCACGTGCCGTTCGTCGCGCAGTTCTCCAACCGCGGCCGCAAGCTGGGGCTCACCGCGCCGGGCGTCGCCATCGTGTCGACGCTGTTCGGCAACCGCTGGGGGGTGATGTCGGGCACCTCGATGGCCACGCCGATCGCCACCGGTGTGCTGGCGCGCCGCCTGGCCGCAAGCGCCGTGCTGGCCATGCCGCGCGACGCCCGGCGTTCGGCCGCCATCGTGAGATTGGCCACGGCGCACGCCCAGGACCTCGGATTCCCCGCCCGTATGCAAGGCAAGGGCTTGGCGCGATAATCGAGGCCATGGCGCGCTTCGTCTTCTTCAACTCCAGCGACGTGGACGCCAAGGCGCTCACGGCGGCGAAGAAGTCGGTGCGTGCCTTGGGCGGCATCGTCGTCGGCGGCGCTGCCGGCTCGATGCTCGTCGAAGCGCCCCCCACCAAGGCGGCGCAGGTGGCCAAGGCCCTGCCGGGCTGGCACTACGCGCAAGACCGCAAGACAGCCCGCATCCCCGAGCACACGCCCTTGCAGCGTGCCAAGCGGGCCGCCGCCAAGGGCTGACACCCTCCTCCTCGCTCCCCCCGTTTCACCGCACCCGCAAGTACGGGCCCACCTTCGTCGTCAGCAAGTCGACGAGCGCCGGCTCCATGAAGGCGTATTCGTCGGGAATGCCCAGCACGATCACCCGCTTGCCGTTCAGCCAGGGCTTGAACTTGCGGGACAGCTTGTTGCGGTGCGAACGCTCCATCACGAAGATCACCTGCGCCCACTGCACGGTATCGCTGTCCAGCGGCGTCAGCGCCGAGCTGTCGAGCCCGGCCGAGGTGCATTCGACGTCCGGCCATGACGCGAACACCTGCTCGGCCGTCGGGCTGCGCAGGCGGTTCTGGCTGCAGAGGAAGAGCACGCGTTGCATCGTCGGTACCTTGGCTCGGAACCTCGGCTCAGAACTGCAGGAACGTCACCCCTGCGCCGAAGCTCGTCTGCCGGAAGTTGTAGTCCGTCAGCGTCTCGCCGTAGCCGCGGAAGGCCTGCAGGTACCAGCGCAGGCCGTTCGGCTGGTCGCTGAACACCGGGTGCGTCCACTCGAGCTGCAGCGCACCGTACTTCACGCCCTGCAGCGTGCTGCGGTACAGCAGCGACGCAGTCGACGTGCCGCTCGCCCAGTTCAGCTGCGTCTCGCTGCGGCCGCGGTAGTCGATCAGGTCCGGGTTGTTGTCGGTGTCGCCGTTCTCGCTGAAACGGTGGATCAGCCGCGTGCTCAGCGACAGGTTCTCGCGCTCGAAGCCGACGCCGACATAGGCCCGGTTCCAGCTGCGCGACAGCGGGTCCGACTGCCCGTTCGACTGGTGCGCGATGCCCAGCTGCGCATAGCGCCACTGCCAGCCGAACGGCAACCCGCGCCAGGCCTTCGGCGTCGGCACCACGTACAGCACCTCGGGCTCGTAGTCGCTGTTGCGGAACGGCTTCGAATCCTTGCCGTTCCAGATCTGCCACAGCGCCTGCTGCGTGAAACCCAGCCACACGTCGCCGCCCTCGAAGCCGACGTCCTGCAGCGCCTTGGTGCGCAGCGACAGCTGGAACTTCGCCTCGATGCGCTTGTAGTCGGGCAGCGGCACGCCAGCCTGGTTCGGTGACTTCGGCTCGCGGTTGATGCGGCTCGTCAGGTGCACCGGCAGGATGTAGTTGGGCCGGTAGCCGACGAAGTTGAAGGTGCCGCGCTTGTCCTCGGGGTCGAGCTCCCAGTAGCGCGAGACCAGGCTGCCGCTGCCGGCAATCGGCTGCTTGGCCGGCGGCAACAGCTGGGACTTCGGCGCCAGCAGTGAATCGCTGGCACCCTCGCGGCCGGCGGGGACCGGCGCATCGACAGCCCGACCCGCGAGCTTGTCGTAGCAGGCCAGGCGATCGGCCGGCGCGCCGATCTCGGCGCACGCGGCCAAGCCGTCCGACTGCGCGAACGCAGTCGACATCGGAACGATCAGGCTGGTGAGGGCCGCGGCTTGGCGGAGCGTCGAAGAGATCGGCGTGGTCAGTCGCATGCGCCCGGATGGTAGGGCCATCAGGTGAATCCCCGAGCAGCGGTCGCCGGATGGGCGTCCCGCCGCTCGGGTATCACGCAAACCTCGCTGGCCTTATGGCAGCGACCTCAGGTGCGAACCGACCGGTGCCGAGAAGTTGTAGCCGTCGAAGCGGTCCCAGTTGATCGACCAGGTCATCACGCCGCGGAAGGTCGGATAGGCCTGGTTCGGGCGCACGCTGCCGCAACCGGTGAGCTTCACCATGCAATCCACCGCGTTGTTGACGGTGGCCGACGTGACGAAGCCGGAGTTCGCCGAGCGCGGGCCCGACGGCACGCCGAACGCGACCTGGTCCGGACGCAGCCCGGCGAAGTTGCCCGCCGAGCCGTTCGACAGCCCGAAGCCCTCGATCAGCATCTTGCTGCCGGCCACCAGCATGTCGACCGAGCCTTCCGGATACGGGTTGCCCTGGTACGGCGTGTAGAGGCCGCCATTGTTGTAGTACTGCACGTGGATGATCGACAGGTCGTTGCGCAGCCCGTCGATGATCGGCAGGTAGGCGCCCCAGATGCTGCCGTACGAGATGAAGCCGCCTTGCACGTACGGCCACTCCGGCGCCATCGACAGGTAGAACTTCGAGCCGACCTTGGCCTTCAGCGCCTTCACCGAGCTGACCAGGTACTGCTGGATCGGCGCGCCTTGCGCGACGCCGTTCTCCAGGTCGAGGTCGATGCCGTCGAAGCCGTACTTCTGGATGATCGCGTACAGGCTGTTCGTGAAGTTCGTGGCCTCGGCCTGCGAGCCGACGCTGACCGAGCCGTTCTGCCCGCCCAGCGACAGCACCACCTTCTTGCCCTTGGCCTTCAGCGCCCGCACGTCGGCGATGAACTGCGCATCGCTGCCGGCGTTGGAGTCGACCGTGAAGCTGACGTTGCCGCCACCGGCGTTGTCGGCGAATGCGACGACGATCACGTCCCACGCATCCGGGATCTGGCTCAGCGGGTAGGTGTTGCCGGCCGGGTTGGTGAAGTTGTGCCAGTAGCCGACCAGTGCGTGCTTGGCGATGTCGCTCGACGGCGCGGGCGCCGGTGCAGGGGCCGGCGCGGGAGCCGGAGCCGGTGCGGGCGCAGGGGCCGGCGCAGGCGCAGGCGCGGGAGCGGGGGCCGGTGCGGGCGCCGGCGCCGGGGCGGGTGCAGGCGCGGGGGCGCCATTGCAGTTGGTGGTCGCGGTCCACGGCTGGCCGCTGCCGACCGGGCCGTTGTTGGATGCCGGGTTCTGGCCCTGCGTCCACCAGTTGGCCTTGTAGTTGGTGCCGTTCACGCTGACCAGCGCACCGCCGTTGTACTGCGTGGCCGCGAGCCACAGCGGGCTGCAACCGGCCGGTGCCGGGGCCGGGCTGGGGGACGGCGAGGGAGACGGTGCGGGCGCTGGCGCAGGCGACGGGGCCGGCGACGGCGCGGGGGCCGGCGGCGGCGTGCCGCTGCTCACGCCCAGGTCGGTCCACAGGCTCGCGGTGGTCGGGTTCCAGCCGGTGCTCGCGTAGTCGGTCTGGCTGACCAGCGCCCGGTAGTCGTGCCCGTTGTACGACACGACGGTGCCGGCAGCGTAGAAGGTGTCGACCTTCCAGGCCGGGTAGGCGGCATAGGCGGACACGGCGGCGACGGACGTCGCCAGCGCGGCGAGCAGGCGCAGCTTGTGCGGTGCGTTGAACATGGTGGATCTCCCCTCGGCAAGTCGATGAACCCCACCTGCTCGGCGGGACGGCGTTGCCCGATTGGCGCATGGAACCAATACGCTACCAGGCAATACCATCGTAATACCAGTAACGAGCGGTGTGAAGCGCGGAGATCCCCGCCCGGTGAGTCCGTTCAACGCCCTTCAAAACGGCCAGGTGGCCGCAAAAAAGGCGATCCGCCGGGTCGGCAGGTGTGCGATGGCGGCCGTCTGCGGCCCGCCGTACCAACGCATGCCGGCATCGAATCGCCAGCGGTCGCCCTGCCAGCCGAGCGCCGCGGTGGTGATGCGGCCACGGTCGGCCGGCACCAGCAGCAAGTCGACCACAGGTTGCCAGCCTTCGTGCTCCCAAGCTGCACGCAGATACACATTTCTGCGGGGCTGGCGCGCCGCGGCGAGACCGTCGAACCAGGTCTCGGCCGTCAGGCTGAGCTTGCTCTCGCCGGTCCAGGTGGCGCCAGCCAGCGCCTGCGTGACGTGCTGCTGCCAGGCCCGTCGCACCGAGGCATGCAGCTCGACGCTGTCGGCCGCAACCCAGGAGGTGGCCGCGCCCAGGCTGCCGCGCGAGTGCTCGCCGACACGTGCGAAGCCGTGCCAGTCGGCCGCTCCAACGCGCCGGTACACGCGCGCAGCGACGGCTTCTTCATCGCCGCCCGCGAGCGCCTCGCTGCGCGGGTTGACCCAGACCAGCGTCCACGCGGTGTCGGCATCGAAGTGTTCGGCCTGCACCATGCCGCGGCCCTGCGGCGTGGTCGGCAGCAAGATGCGGCGCTGCTCCTGCTGCACCACGTCGTTGGGACGGAAGCCGTAGCCGACATCCCACGCGACGATCTTGCGGCCGCCGCTCCACTGCCAGCCCAGCGCCTCGGCCGACGCATACAGCTCGTTGACGGCGGCATCGTCGTGCCACGCCCCGCCGTCCAGCCGCTGCTGCGTGAAGACGACGTTGCCGCTGAGCGCCTTCCAATGACCGCGCAGTTCGGTGTCGAGCGTGGTGGCGCTCGGCGGTGCGGCGCCCTCCACCTGCTCGCGGCGCGCACGCACCTGCCCGCTGAACTCGTCGTCGGCCACGGCGCTGCCCGCGAGCGCGCAGAGCGCCGCGATCCCCAGGAAGCGGCGCATTTCAATCCAGGGTCGGGTTGCGGGCGAGGAACATCGGGTTCAACCAGGCGTCGGGTACGTTGCGCGGCAAACGCGAGAGGTACCGCACCCGCGTCTCCTTGTGGTTGCTGAGCTGGTCGCGCAGCACCATCTCGGCCACCTGCGTCGGCGCGGCCGGCTTGTCGAGCACGAACGCCGCCTGCTTCGCGAGCTTGTCCGACTGCACGTACAGCTCGGCCTTGATCGGCTCGTGCAGCTTCACGCCCAGCCACAGCTCGATGCGCTGGTAGGTGACGCCCTTGCGGCCGGCCGCCAGGCTCAGGTGCAGGCACGGCACCTCGCCGCAGCGTTCCTCGCCGACGACGCGGCCGCCGTAGTCGTCGGCCCAGCTCAGCGTCGCGATGTCGCCGGTCGACGCATCGCCCAGCAGCTTCTGCATCGGCGTGATGCGCAGCGGCCGCTGGCTGCCGGGCATCAGCAGCCAGAAGTCGTCGCCCAGCATCAGCACCTTCTGGCCCTTCTCGGCCGGGCTCTGCATCAGCACCAGCGAGCGATGGCCGGCCTGCGCGAAGACGGTGTAGCGGCGCTCCTTGTCGGGTGAACCGTCGGTGTTGAAGACGCTGATCAGCGTGTCGACCTGCAGGTTGTCGCTGCCCATGCGGAAGCGGTCGGCGGCCTTCAGCAGCGAGGAGATGTCTTGCGCGTGAACCGACGCGGCGAGCAGGCCGAGCGCGATCGCGAGAAGGCGTTTCATCGGGGATTCCTTCAGGTGTGGGCGAGCGCATCCACCACCGGCGTGTGGACGGTCTTGCGGGCGACCAGCGCGGCCGCGGCCATCGCGAGCAGCAGCATCGCGAGCACGGTGGCGGCGAACATCAGCGGGTCGACCTCGATGGTCAGCGGGTAGCCGCTGGAGCGGCCGGGCGGCGGCGGCATCTGCACCGGCACCACATACAGCAGCAGCGAGACCGCACCGGCCAGCCCCGCACCGAGCAGCGCGCCGGCGCCGCCGAGCAGCATGCCCTCGAGCGCCAGCGTGCGCAGCAACTGCGACGGCAGCGTGCCGAGTGCGCGCAGCGTGCCGATCTCGCGCGTGCGCTCGATGATGGCCATCGCCATCGCGTTCGCGACGACGAAGATCACGATCACGCCGATGATCAGCCCGAGCGCGCCGAAGATGCGGTTGTAGAGGTCGCGCACCGAGCGGTAGAAGAAGGCCTGGTCGAGCCAGGTCTGCACCGTCAGCGACGGGAACGACGCAGCCACGCGCTCGCGTGCCGGCGCGGTCGATTCCATGCGGTCGAGGAACACGCCGAGCGTCGACACCCGCGTGGTGTTCAGCAGCTTCTGCGCCGTCGCGAGGTCGGTGTAGACGAGGCGCTTGTCGATCTCCGGCACGCCGGTCGAGAACACGCCCTTCACGCGCACGTCCAGCGCATTCAGCGCGCCGTCGGTGGTGCTGGCGAGCAGCGTCAGGCTGCTGCCGGGGGCGGCCTTCAGGCTGCGCGCGAGGCCGTCGCCGAGCATCACCTCGGCGCGGTCGGCGCCGGCCAGCACGTCGCCGGCCGTCATCGTGAGGAACGGGCCCTTCACCGAGAACTCGCCGTCGGGGTCGACGCCGTTGGCCATCATCACGGTCGACTTGTCGCCGTTGCTGATCAGGCCGCTGAACTCGACCCGCGGCAGCACCTGGCGCACCGCGCGGTCGGCGAGCAGCTGCCTGCGCAGCGCGGCGACGTTGTCGAGGCCGTGCTGCAGTGGGGTGTCTTCATCGCTCGTGAACTGCGCCGGCTGGCCGATCACCAGGTGCCCGGTGCTGCGCGCCGCGGCCTGCGCCAGCGCGTGGTAGGTCGACAGCGCGAAGCCGCCGGCCAGCAGGATGGCGGCAGTACCGAGCGCCGCGATGCCGACGGTGACGAGCGAGCGGCGCCGGTTGCGCAGCGTGTTGAGCCACGCGAAGTACAGCCACTTCATTCGATCCTCCCGTCGCGCAGCGCCACGGTGCGATCGCAGCGGCGCGTGAGCCGCGCATCGTGCGTCGCGATCACGAAGGCGGCGCCTTCGGCATGGCCGCGTTCGCGCATCAGCGCGAGCACCTGGTCGGCGGTGGCGGAGTCGAGGCTCGCGGTCGGCTCGTCGGCGATCACGAGCTTCGGGCGCTTGACGAGCGCCCGCGCGATCGCGACGCGCTGGCGCTGCCCGCCCGACAGCGCATCGGGCCGATGCGCGGCATGGTCCTGCAGGCCGACCGCGAGCAGTTGCGCGGCCACACGGTCACGCCGCTCGGCCGCCGGCACACCGGCGAGGAACAGCGGGTAGTCGACGTTCTCGGCCACCGTCATCACCGGCACGAGGTTGAAGCTCTGGAACACGAAGCCGAGTGCATCGCGGCGCAGCAGCGTGCGCTGCACCTCGTCCAGGCCGGCGACGGGTTGACCGTCGATCGCGATCTCGCCGGCATCGGCGCTGTCGATCAGTCCGCACAGGTTCAGGATCGTGCTCTTGCCGCTGCCCGACGGGCCGGTCAGCGCGAGCAGCTCGCCGCGCGCGACCGCGAGGTCCACGCCCTGCAGCGCCGGGATCACGTGCGGACCGAGGTGGTAGGTCTTGAACACGCCGCGCAGCTCGACCGCCTTCGTGCTCACGACGGCAGGCCTTGCAACGCCACGCGCGCCTGCTCGGCTTGCGGCGCACCACGCTGCACGACCTGCTCGAAGAAGCGGCGCGCATCGGCCACGCGGTTCTCCTTCGCGGCCTGCGCACCGGCGCACATCCACACCGCGGACTGGAACGGCAGCGGCGATTGCGCCAGCAGCGGGCTGGCCAGCACCTCGGCCAGCAGCGTGTTGCCACGGGCGCCGCGGTGCATGAACTCCGGCACCGCGAGGAAGGTGCTGGCAGCGACGAAGCGCGTCTCCAGGCTGGCGGGCGTGCCGTGCTGGCCGATCGCGTCGTGGGCCGGCGTCAGCAGCGCGAGTGCCTTGTCGAGCATCGCCAGGCCGTCTTCGGCGAAGCCCATCTTCTTCCACGGCAGGATGGTCGTGCGCGCTTTCATGGCCGTGCTGGCGCCGGCGTAGGCCATCAGAACCGGGTTCGTGGGCTCAGCCTGCAGCAGCGTGTCGAAGGCGTCGGCCGCGGCATCGACGGCCGCCTTGTCGCCGGCCGAGGCCTGGTTGAAGAGCTGGAACGCGGGGCGGAACTGCGCATCGGGCGCGGCCTGGCTGGTGGACAGCGCGAGCGTGAGCACGGCGAAAGCCAGCGTACGTGAAAGGAGCGGACCGTTCATCGAAGTCTCCGGAAGGTGGCGATGGCCCGCATCCTCGGAGGGCTGCTGCCCCCGCGCAGCCGCGCTGCGACGAAGCGGCGGCGCTTGGCGCCAGATGTCGAAGCCGCGGCGCGAACGGCAGCCGCCCCGACACGCCGCTTCGTGCCCTAGAATCCACCCGCTTGTCGGGGTGCCGAGGATGCGAATCCAAGGCTGAGAGGGCTTCACTGCCTAACCCGTTGAACCTGATCGGGGTCATCCCCGCGTAGGAAACAGCACTCGGCCACCGGTCCCATCCGCTCACGCGGGGCACGGTCTCCCAGGCAGGCACACCACCTCTGGAGACCGCATGGCCAAGCAAGCATCCTCCGTCGACACCGACGAGCTCTCACGCCGCATCACCCGCACGCCGTTCGCCGGCTCGCGCAAGGTCTACCTTGACGGCAGCCGCCCCGACCTGCGCGTGCCGTTCCGCGAGATCACGCTCTCCGACACGCTGGTGCAGCAGCCACACGGCGAGCCGCTGCGCGAGCCCAATCCTCCCCTGCGCGTCTACGACCCCTCGGGCCCCTATACCGATCCGCAGGCCACGATCGACATCACGCGCGGCCTGCCGCCGTTGCGCCATGCGTGGATCGCCGACCGC
This sequence comes from Rhizobacter sp. OV335, assembly GCF_900142965.1. Taxonomy (GTDB): domain Bacteria; phylum Pseudomonadota; class Gammaproteobacteria; order Burkholderiales; family Burkholderiaceae_C; genus Rhizobacter. The sequence goes on along the minus strand of NZ_FRCQ01000031.1, from coordinate 8,819 downwards.
GCCGATTCCGACGCGCTGCCGCACATCAGCAGCGCCTACGGCCGCACCCGGCTCGACGACCCGGCGCTCGCCGCGCTGCGCATGGCCAGCCCGCCGCTGCCGCGCCGCGCGAAGCCCGGCGCCAACGTCTCGCAGATGCACTACGCGCGCCGCGGCATCGTCACGCCCGAGATGGAGTTCATCGCACTGCGCGAGAACCTGGTGAAGGCCCAGCTGCGCGAGCGCCTCGCGACCGAGCGCCTGCCGCAACGCGGCCACCCGTTCGGCGCGGCGCTGGTGCACGACATCACGCCCGAGTTCGTGCGCAGCGAGGTGGCGCGCGGCCGCGCGGTGATCCCCTGCAACATCAACCACCCCGAGAGCGAGCCGATGGTGATCGGCCGCAATTTCCTGGTGAAGGTCAATGCCAACATCGGCAACTCGGCGGTGACCTCGGGCATCGAGGAAGAGGTCGACAAGCTGGTGTGGGCGATCCGCTGGGGCGCCGACACGGTGATGGACCTGTCGACCGGCGAGAACATCCACGAGACCCGCGAGTGGATCCTGCGCAACTCGCCGGTGCCCATCGGCACGGTGCCGATCTACCAGGCGCTCGAGAAGGTGAACGGCCGCGCCGAAGACCTCACCTGGGAGTTGTTCCGCGACACGCTGATCGAGCAGGCCGAGCAGGGCGTCGACTACTTCACCGTCCATGCCGGCGTGCGACTCGCGCACGTGCCGCTCACCGCGAACCGCCTGACCGGCATCGTCTCGCGCGGCGGCTCGATCATGGCCAAGTGGTGCCTGTCGCACCACCGCGAGAGCTTCCTGTACGAACGCTTCGACGAGATCTGCGAAATCATGAAGGCGTACGACGTCTGCTTCTCGCTCGGCGACGGCCTGCGCCCCGGCTCGATCGCCGATGCCAACGACGAGGCCCAGTTCGCCGAGCTGACCACGCTGGGCGAGCTGACCCAGGTGGCCTGGCAGCACGACGTGCAGGTGATGATCGAAGGCCCCGGCCACGTGCCGCTGCAGCTGGTGCAGGAGAACGTCGACAAGCAGCTCGCCGCCTGCGCCGAAGCGCCTTTCTACACGCTTGGGCCGCTGATCACCGACATCTCGCCCGGCTACGACCACATCGCGTCGGCGATGGGTGCGGCCAACATCGGCTGGTACGGCACCGCGATGCTCTGCTACGTGACGCCGAAGGAGCACCTCGGCCTGCCGAACCGCGACGATGTGAAGCAGGGCTTGATCGCCTACAAGATCGCCGCGCATGCGGCCGACCTGGCGAAGGGCTTTGCCGGCGCGCAGATGTGGGACAACGCGGTGTCGAAGGCACGCTTCGAGTTCCGCTGGGAAGACCAGTTCCGCCTCGCGATCGATCCCGACACCGCGATGGCGTACCACGACGAGACGCTGCCGAAGGAGAACGCGAAGGTCGCGCACTTCTGCTCGATGTGCGGGCCGAAGTTCTGCTCGATGAAGATCAGCCAGGAGGTGCGGGCCTTCGCGCAGCGCGACGCCGCGTCCAAGCCGGTGATCGAGATCCGGCAGGCGATGGACGGCAAGGCCGAGGAGTTCCGCGCGCACGGCGGCGAGCTCTACCTCTGAGCCCGCGAACCATGCGCGTGGACAACAGCGACAGCGATGTGCTGATCGCCGGCGCGGGCCTGGCCGGCCGGCTGTGCGCGTGGCGCTATGCGCGTGCCGGCCGGCGGGTGCGGCTGTTCGATGCGGCGCGCCGCGACGATGCGCGCTCGGCCAGCGCGGTGGCGGCCGCGATGCTGTCGCCGCTGGCCGAGCTGGCGGTGGCTGATGCGCAGGTGCATGCGCTCGCGCAGCAGGCGATGGCGCTGTGGCCCGACTGGCTGCTCGCGCTGCAGGCCGACAGCGGCCGGCCGGTGTACTTCCGCCGCGCCGGCACGCTGGTGCTGGCGCATGCGGCCGATGGCGGCAGCCTCGACCATTTCGAGCGCGTGCTGCGGCACAAGCTGGCGCCCGCCGAGCAGGCTGCGATCCACGTGCTCGATTCGGCCGGCGTCGCCGAGCACGAGCCAGCGCTCGCCGGCCGCTTCGCCCGCGGGCTGCTGCTGGCCGGCGAGGGACAGCTCGCCAACGACGAACTGCTGGTGGCGCTGGCGCGTGCGCTCGATCGCTTCCGCGTGCACTGGCATGAGGACGAGCCGGTGCAGCAGCTGCATGCCGACGGGCTGCGCACCGCGCAGGGCGAGTTCCGCGCGCCGCTGGTGATCGACACGCGCGGCCTCGGGGGGCGCGCCGACTGGCCGGGCCTGCGCGGTGTGCGCGGCGAGATCCTGCGGGTCGAGTGCGAAGGCATCGCGCTGCAGCGCCCGGTGCGGCTGATGCACCCGCGCTACCAGCTCTACGTGGCGCCGCGGCCGAAGCAGCGCTTCGTCGTCGGCGCAACCGAGCTCGAATCGGAAGACGCCGGCCCGCCCAGCCTGCGCTCGGTGCTGGAGCTGGGCAGCGCGCTGTACAGCCTGCACCCGGCCTTCGCCGAGGCGCGGGTGCTGCGCATCGACGCGGCGCTGCGGCCGGCGCTCGACGACCACCGGCCGCAGCTGCGCCGGCATGGCGGCGTGTGGCAACTCAACGGGCTGTACCGGCACGGCTACCTGTGCGCGCCGGCGCTGGTCGACCAACTGCTTCAGGAGACGACGTGATGACCGAGGTGTCGATGAATGGCCGCCTGCTGCAGACGCCCGCAGCGACGCTGGCCGAGCTGCTGCGGCAACAAGGCTACGAGGCGCAGGCCGCGATGGCGTGCGCGATCAACCGGCAGTTCGTGCCGCGGGCGCAGTGGCCGCTGCACGCGCTGCAGCCGGGCGACCGCATCGACGTGATCGCCCCGGTCACGGGAGGATGAGCATGACCCACTGGACATTGGCAGGCACACCGCTCACCAGCCGCCTGCTGCTCGGCACCGCGCACTACCCGTCGCCGCAGGTGCTGGCCGACGCGGTGCAGGCCAGCGGCACGCAGGTGCTGACGGTCGGCCTGCGCCGGCTGCAACCGGAGCACGGCGGCGGCAACGCGTTCTGGCAGCGGGTGCGCGCACTCGGTTGCCACGTGCTGCCGAACACCGCCGGCTGCCACGACGCGCAGGAGGCGATCACGCTCGCGCAGATGGCGCGCGAGCTGTTCGACACGCCGTGGATCAAGCTCGAGGTCATCGGCGACGACTACACGCTGCAGCCGGATCCGTTCGGCACGCTGGAGGCGGCGCGCGTGCTGGTGCGCGAGGGCTTCCAGGTGCTCGCGTACACCACCGACGACCTGGTGCTCGCGCAGCGCCTGCACGAGGCCGGCTGCGCCGCGGTGATGCCGTGGGCCGCGCCGATCGGCACCGGCCGCGGCCCGCAGAACCCGTATGCGCTGCAGACGCTGCGCGCGCGGCTGCCCGATGCGGTGCTGATCGTCGATGCCGGCCTCGGCCGGCCGTCGCACGCGGCGCAGGTGATGGAGATGGGCTTCGATGCGGTGCTGTTGAACACCGCGGTCGCGCAGGCGGGCGACCCGGTGCGCATGGCGCGCGCGTTCGCGCAGGCGGTCGACGCGGGGCGGCTCGCGTTTGAGGCGACGCCGATGGGCGAGCGGCAGACCGCGCAGGCGTCGACGCCGACGCTGGGGATGCCGTTCTGGCATCAGGCTTGAAGGAGGCCACGAGATGCGACCCTTGTTGACGATCGCCGGGCACGACCCGGTGCACGGTGCCGGCATCACCGCCGATCTCGCGACCTGGCAGGCGATGGGGCTGCCCGGCAGCAGCGTCGTGACGGCCCTGACGGTACAGGACAGCCGCGGCCTGAGCGCCCTGCAGCCGGCACCGGCCGCACTGGTGCGCGACGCGCTGCAGGCGTTGCTGCGCGATGGCGAGCCAGCAGCCGTCAAGCTGGGCATGCTGGGCTCGCTGGAAGTGCTGCGTGAGGTGCATGAGTTCGTCGCGGCGCGGCGCTGCCCGGTCGTGCTCGACCCGGTGCTCGGCGCGTCGAACGGCCGCAGCAGCCACGATGCGGACGAACGTGCGTGGCTCGAGGCGCTGCGTGCGCTCGCGCGCGAGGTCGATGTGATCACGCCGAACCTGCCGGAGGCGCAGCGGCTCGGGCTGCTCGACGGACCCGCCGCGGTCGTGCTGAAGGGTGGGCACGCGGACGGCGACCGCAGCATCGACGAGGTGATCGATGGTGCCCGGCGCGCATGGCTGTCGACGCCGCGCCTCGCCGGCTCGGCGCATGGCAGCGGCTGCGTGTTCTCGGCCGCGCTGGCTGGCGCGCTCGCGCAGGGCTGGGGCGTGTTCGATGCCGCCTGCGTCGCGAAGCTGCACGTGACGGCCGGGCTGGCGCAAGCGCGCGATGTGGGTCCGGGTCGGCCGAACATGAACGCGGCCGCCGTGGTCGACAGCACGCACCTGCCTGCGTTCCGCTGGGCCGATGACGTCGCCGCGCCGGCTTCGCCCTTCGCGCCCGTCAGCGGCCCGCTCGGCTTCTACGCGGTGCTGCCCGATGCCGACTGGATAGCACGCGCGCTGGCGATGGGCGTGCGCACGCTGCAACTGCGCCTGAAGGCCGGTGGCCTGCCACCCGCCGAGTTGCACGCGCAGTTGCGCGCGGCGGTGCAAGCGGCGCGCGAGGTGCCCGGCGCGCAGCTCTTCATCAACGACCACTGGCGCGAGGCGCTGGAGCTGGGCGCGTACGGCGTGCACCTCGGCCAGGAAGACATCGCCACGGCCGATCTCGGCGCGATCCAGTCAGCAGGCCTGCGCCTGGGCGTCAGCTCGCACACGCCGCTGGAGATGTGCCGCGCGCATGCGCTGCGGCCGTCGTACATCGCGATCGGGCCGGTCCACCCGACGACGCTGAAGGCGATGGCCTATGAACCGGTCGGGCTGCAGCGGCTGGCGCTGTGGGCCTCGTGGCTGAAGCCGGCGTATCCGGTGGTCGCGATCGGCGGCATCAGCCTGGAACGCGCACCGCGGGTGGTGGCCACCGGTGTCGATTCGATCGCTGTCGTCAGCGCGCTGACGCAGGCCGGCGACCCGCGTGCCGCAGCTGCGGCGTTCCGTCAGTTGCTTGCAGGCTGAGCCGGCGCGGCAGGCGCCTCGGCGACGAAGCCGATGCGGTTCAACCCCGCCTTCTGCACGACGCCGATCAACTCGGCGACGCGGCCGTATGGCACCGTGCGGTCGGCCCGCAGCTGCACCTCGGTGGTCGGGTTCTTCTGCGCAGCCTGCGCGACCTGATCAGCGAAGGCGGCGGCATCAACCGGCTTGTCGCCGACGAACAGCCGCCCCTGCGCATCCACCGCGACCGCGATGAAATCCGGCGTCTCGCTCGGCGTCGCGGCCTCGGCACGCGGCAGGTCGAGCTTCAGGCTGCTGCTCATCAGCGGCGCGGTGATCATGAAGATCACCAGCAGCACCAGCATCACGTCGATCAGCGGCGTCATGTTGATGTCGCTCATCGGCGTCGGCCCGGCCGTGCGTTCGAGGCGACCGAAGGCCATGGCCGCGAACCGGTCAGGCCTGCGCGGCGACGGCAGCGTCGCGGCTGTGGTCGATCATCATCTCGCGCAGGTCGTGCGCGAAGCCTTCGAGCTCGGCCTCGCAGGCGCCGGCGCGCTTGCCGAACACGTTGTAGGCCAGCACCGCGGGGATCGCGACCGCCAGGCCGGCCGCGGTCATCACCAGCGCTTCGCCGACCGGCCCCGACACCTTCTCGATCGTGATCGAGCCACCCGCCGAGATGCTCAGCAGCGCGTGGTAGATGCCCCAGACCGTGCCGAACAGCCCGATGAAGGGAGCCGTGCTGCCGATCGACGCCAGCAGCACCTGGCCGAACTGCAGCTGCGCGAGCACCGCGTGCAGCGCATCGCGCAAGCGCCGCGTGAGCTGCGATTCGAGCCGGCCGAGACCTTCGAGCGTGCCGGCCGGCGGCGTGGCGATCGCGGCATCGAGCAGCGGGCGCAGCACGGCTTCACGGTCGAACGCGGCCAGTTGCTCGCGCCCGCCGTCGAGCGTGGGCGCGGACCAGAACGCCGGCACGGCACGGGCGATGTCGAGTCGCGCGCGGCGCAGCAGCCAGCCCTTCCAGAAGATCAGCACCCAGGCGCTGACCGACATCAGCAGCAGCAAGGCCGCGACGCTGCGCGTGATCAGGTCGCCCTGCTGCCAGAAGTGCTCGACGCTCGTCATGCGGACAGAGATGCGTGCGTGGGCTCAGAGGCCCAGCACGTCGTTCATCGAGAACAGCCCGCTCGATCGCGACGCCAGGAAGCGGGCCGCCCGCAGGCTGCCCTGCGCGTAGGTGACGCGGCTCGAGCTCTTGTGGGTGATCTCGATGCGCTCGCCGGTGCCGGCGAACAGCACGGTGTGGTCGCCGACGATGTCGCCGCCGCGCACCGTCGCGAAACCGATCGTCGACGGATCGCGTTCGCCGGTGACGCCTTCGCGGCCGTAGACCGCGCAATCCTTCAGGTTGCGGCCCAGCGCCTTCGCGACCACCTCGCCCATCGCGAGCGCCGTGCCGCTCGGCGCATCGACCTTGTGGCGGTGGTGGGCCTCGATGACCTCGATGTCGTAGCCCTCGTTCAGCGCGCGGGCGGCCAGGTCGAGCAGCTTGAACACGACGTTGACGCCGACGCTCATGTTCGGCGACATCATGATCGCGATGTGCTTCGCGTGCTCGGCGATCTCGGCCTTCTGTGCATCGCTGAAGCCGGTGGTGCCGATCACGGCCTTGACGCCGAGTTCGCGGCACACCGCCAGGTGGGCGAGCGTGCCTTCGGGGCGGGTGAAGTCGATCAGCACCTGGGCATTGGCGAGGCCGGCGCGCAGGGCGTCGGTGATCGCGACGCCACTGCTGCGGCCGAGCCAGGCGGTGGCGTCGTGGCCGAGGGCCGGAGCCTCGGGGCGATCGAGCGCGCCCGCCAGCACACAGTCATCGGCGGCCGAGACCGCTTCGATCAGCATGCGGCCCATGCGACCGCTGGCGCCTGCCACTGCAATGCGCAACGGGGAAGCGCCGGCGCTCATGAACGCTCGAGCGGCGGGTAGGTGCGGATCGGGCCTTCGGGCGCCGACGCGGCGGGCTCGGGCGGCTTCGGCGGCACCGGCAGCGCCTTCAGCTGCTCTTCGGTCAGCGCGAGCGGCGGCGCATTGCGCGAGGTCTTGAAGGTGTCGATCGATTCGACGAAATCGCGTTCGCCCGGCAGCTCGGGCGCCTGGATGCTGGCCATCTTGTCGCCGTCGAACAGCACGACGACGCTGCGCTGCTGCGGCTCGGCGCCCTGGCGCTTGATGGTGAAGACGTAGTCCCAGCGGTTGGCGTGGAAGGTGTCGGTCAGCAGCGGCGAGCCGAGCACGTCGCGCACCTGGGCGCGGGTCAGGCCGGGTTTCACGAGGGCCACCTGCTCCTTGGTCAGCACGTTGCCCTGCACGACCTCGACGCGGTAGGGCGTGATCACGCCCAGGAAGTTGTCGGAGGATTGCAGCGAGCTGCAGCCGGTGAGCAGGCCGGCCAGCGACGCGACGCCGGCGACCGGCGCCAGGAACGGGAAAGAACGCATGGTGATGTGCGTGCGCGCCGGGAGGCGGCATCAACCTCGATATGATTCGACGATTCTAGCGGGTGGCCTCGGCCGCCCTGCCCTGCAGTGCCACCGAGAAGCGTCACCGAGATCTGCCATGTCCAATGCCGACGAACTCAAGAGCAGTGGCCTGAAGGCCACGCTGCCCCGCATCAAGATCCTCGACGTGTTCCAGAACACCACGCAACGGCACATGACCGCCGAGGACGTCTACAAAGCCCTGCTGCTCGAAGGGGCCGACATCGGCCTGGCCACGGTGTACCGCGTGCTGATGCAGTTCGAGCAGGCCGGCATCCTGTCGCGCAACCATTTCGAATCGGGCAAGGCGGTGTTCGAGCTCAACGAGGGCAAGCACCACGACCACCTGGTGTGCCTCGACTGCGGCAAGGTCGAGGAGTTCTACGACGCCGAGATCGAGAAGCGGCAGAAGAACATCGCGCACACGCGGGGGTTCGAGCTGCAGGATCATGCGCTGGCCTTGTATGCGGTCTGCACGAAGAAGAACTGCGAGAACAAAAAGTAGCTTCCCCTCCCTTGCGGGGGGCTTGTTCACTGCGTGAGGCTGCTGCCGGGTCTCGCCCCGGCGGGCGAGTCACTTTCATTTGCCTTGCCAAATGAAAGTAACCAAAGCAAAGGCGCCTTAACCCGAACACCATACGGTTCGTTCAGCCCGCTGCGGACAACACGGCTGCTTCGGCGGCAGCTCCACCTTGATTGGGATTGTTGGCCGTTCTTCTCCACCCAGCTCGCTGCGCATCGCCAACATGACGCGGCGGTGGCGGCCGGTGCGACGCGAAGCGAGCGAGTCGAGTGGAGTGGGAGGGCAACAATCCCAATCAAGGGCCGATGCACAGCGGCGTGGCCGTGTTGTCCGCAGCGGGCCAGAACGAACCGTATGGTGTTGTATTCAAGCGCCTTTGCTTTGGTTGGCGGTTTCAAAGGTGAAGTGCAACACTCCAGCCCCCTGAGAGCCGTTGCATGACAAGAACCTACGAACAATTGAGCGCCGAAGAGCGAGGTGTGATCATGGCGCTGAGCACGCAGGGCAGCAGCGCCCGAGCCATTGCCAGGACGCTTGAGCGAGCTCCAAGCACCATCACCCGCGAACTGCGGCGCAATGGCCATCGCACTTCAAGCGGGCGGGCCCTGATGGGACGCCCACGGAAGCGGCCTGGTTATGACGCGGTAGACGCAGGTCAGCGGGCACGGCGAGTGCGACGCCTTGGTCG
>NZ_FRCQ01000003.1 GCF_900142965.1 Rhizobacter sp. OV335 | reverse complement strand
ACGATGACACGGTCACGGGGGTTGAAGCTCTTCATGGCTGAACATCCTAACGCGACACCCGAAAGCTGCCGGTCGCGAGCGTCTGCTTGTGGCCGTGAACGAGCTGTACTGGCATCGGCACCCGCGTGGCTTTCTGCCGCCGTGCCAGCGGTTTGCGTCGAGGAAAAGACACGCGCCATTTCCCCACGCCGATCGACTGCTCTACACCTCTTCACCCAGTCTGCTCCTTCCCTGGGAAGGAATCCGGCGAGACGAGACACTGCGAGCATGACGGCAACGAACAAGGCAAAGCCGGCAAATACGGGCAGCCCTGTTTAGCGGCGTCGAGTTCTCGCAGCAGTTATCGTCTTGGCGTCTCTAACTAGTCATCGCATCCCTCTTCTTCCTTGCGATCAGCAAGCTTTCGATCCGGCCTGAGCACCTCGAAGCTGTCCATGTAGTTGGTGTATTGCGGCACTTCGATCAACGCGCACGCAATCGGGCTTCGTCCGTACAGATGGCCAAAGTGAGCCTTCATCTCGTCCACGATTTCAGCGGGCATCGGCGCGGAGGAGGTTGCCAGCTTCACGATCAGGTCCCCGCTCGCGTTACCTGTCATGCGATCGACCCATGGCGGCGGGGCGCCGGGAGTGACAACCGCAGGCAGATGATCCGCAGCCATCACGACGACCGTGATGTCGCCCAGAAGGACGCTTGCACTGCGACTTCTCAGTTCCACCTCGAAGCGGCCATGCGCGTCGGTGCGAACTTCGGCGATCTGGGCCCGCCCCACGTCGACGCTGGATATCGAAGTCCGTGCACGGCTGGCGACGACCAGCGCGTGCGCAACAGGCCGTGCCGTCACCGAGTCGATGACCGCGCCGTGCAGATCGGTGGCGGTGAGCACGACAATCAGCCATCTGAGCACCATCAGGGCAAAGAGGCAGGCCCCGAGCAGGCACAGGCTACGGCGAATCAGAATCCAGTAATGCGCCATGCTCCGGCGGCCCTCGCCATTGGTGGCATGCCGTTGGCGTGCCCAAAAGCAGTCTATCGCCAATACCCGCAACTGGCCGACTGTTGCCGCTCGGCAGCAGCGCTTCGTTGTCGACAGGCGACTCCGCGCGTTCGCGATCCGGGGACCGGACTCGAACCCCCTCCACGGCATCAATGAGAAAAGGGAGCGGCGAGGCGTATTGCAACCCGGGAGTGCGTTCGCATCGCTACGCATCGGCTGCGTTCGGGCCCAGCCGCAAATGCCGTGCATCGGCAGCAATCAGAAGGCGCTCTTGATCACGCCGCCGTCCACACGAAGTGCGGCACCCGTAGTTGCAGAGGCGAGAGGACTTGCCACGTAGGCGACGAGCGACGCGACCTCCTCCGGCGTTTCGAAACGCTTGATGAGGGAGGTTGGCCGCACCTTGTCGAAGAACTCGGCCTCGACTTCTTCGAAGCTCTTGCCGCTAGCGCGCGCCAGATCCTGCACGAAGTCGCCAACCCCGCGCGACTTGGTCGGCCCCGGCAGCACGCTGTTGACCGTGATGCCCGTGCCGGATACCGACTCTGCCAACCCGCGGGAAACCGCAATTTGTGCAGTCTTGGTCATGCCGTAATGGATCATCTCGGCCGGAATCTGCACCGCGCTTTCACTGGAAATGAAAATGATGCGCCCCCAGTTGGCGAGCTTCATGTCTGGCAGCACGAGGCGTGCGAGCCGAATGCCACTCAGGACGTTGACGTCGAAGAACCGCATCCAGTCTTCATCGGGAATGTCCTCGAAGGCCTTGGGCTCGAAGATGCCGAGGTTGTTGACCAGGATCTCGATGCCGGGATGGCGGCGAACGACTTCGTGGGCCGCCTCGGCGCCGCTCAGATCTCCCGCAAAGCCTTCGACCGACCCGCCTGTCTCCGAGCGCATGCGAGCGACGGTTTCATCAACGGTGGATTGTGTTCGCCCATTGACGACGACGCGCGCGCCTTCCTGGGCCAGCGTGTGCGCGATGGCGTAGCCGATGCCTGCCGTGCTGCCGCTGACCAGAGCCAGCTTGCCGTTGAGTTTCAGATCCATGTTGTTTCTCCTTGATGGGCGAACTTGCGTGATGGACACCGGCCGGGGGACCGGTGGTGGAAGAGGAGGATGTTCCCCTCAGCTGGCGCTCGTCGGCGTGAAAGCAAGGCTTGTCCCCTCGCAGGGGCTGGTGAGCTGGATGGACGTCTCGAAGGCTGCACAGCGCCTGTTGCCTGCGGGGTCCTCCAGGTCGGGGTGCGTGACCAGCCGATGCGTGCCCGCCGCCCACGGGCGCGACGGTGTGAAGCGCCAGGTCGCATCGCCTTCGGCGAGGGACGTCGTGCCGTCCACACGGCGCCCGTGTCCATCCACTACCGCGATCAGCGCCTCGCCGACCGAGCTGATGGGCACCTGCATATCGACCACCAATGCGTCACGGCTGTCGCGACGCGGCAGGGCGAGCTTCCAGGCTTCGGGCCGCAGAGGACGCGAAGCGGCGGCAGTCACCTGCCACGTCTTGACCACGGGTGGCTGGGCGGCATCAATGCCCACCAAGCGCAGACTGACAGTCGAACCCTCTTGCAATGCCCGCCCCGCGTCCAGGTTCGGCCCCACCCCGCTCTTCACACGGCCGGGGTCCATCAACACGGTGATGCGTCGACCATCCGCGCTCGGCAAGGTCAGGTCGAGCAGCGCGTGCTGGACTTCCCGGCCGTTGGCGTCGAGCAGTTTCAAGCGCGCGATGTCGAAGGGCAGGCGTTGAGGTTGCTCGAAGCGCAGCTCGATCCTCAGCAGGTTCTCAGGAACCGTCGGGCCCGCCGGATGAATCTCGACCGAAGCAGCCCCGGCCACGGACACGCCCACCAGGGCCACCATCGAGACAAGATGGCGCGCCGGCATCATGGCTTGGGCGGCGGCGCCAGGTCAGCATAACCCTCGTCGGTACGCAGCATGCGGTGCACGTCGCGCCAGTTGTCGTTCGCCGGGTAGTTGAAGTCCGCGAAGTCGTACTCGTTGATGAAGTCGCTCAGGCGCAGGAACAAGCCTTTGCGCATCGACACCAGCTCCATCGCGCCGCTGGCCTCGTTGCGGCGAAGCGCTGCGAAGAAGTTGGCATCCTGGTTGTCGAGGTGCGCCACGCGCATCGGCACGTAGGTGGCTTTCAGCCCCAAGGTCGGTTCGGCAGGCCACTTGATCGGCGTGGACAAGCCGGGCTTCGTCGATGCCTCGGCGATGTCGGCGACCGACATCAGGTCGGCGGACTTGTGCGAGTGCGTCAGCAGCACCATCGGCCCTTGGCCGGCGTCGAACATCACCATGCCGGCCGGTGCGCTGCCCCAGCCGAACTCGGCGACCGTCTTGGCGGCGATGTGGGCGCCATCCTTCAGGTCCTTCAACGGGATCGTCACCAGCGGAGAACAGGTGAACGCTGCGATCAGCGTCGGCTCGCCGTTGAGGCTGGTGATCACCATCTTGCGTATGGGTGCGCGAGTTTCCAACTGATTGTGCACCGGGTGGTACATCTCCACGCTGCTGATGGCAGCGCTGCCCTTGAACGGGAAGTCGAAGACCCGCAGCGTCGACGCGAAGCTCGCGTTGGACAGCCCGGCGACGTAGAGCTTGCCCTCGTGGTACTTCATGTCGGTCACGGTGAAGCTCGCCGCTGGCGTGTCGCGCCACAGGCGCTTGTCGGCGGCGGGCAGGTTGCCGATGGCAACCGACTCGCGCCTGCCTCGGTCCAGGTTGACGATGCGCACCTTGCCGGCGGCGTCCACCGACACCAGCACGGGGGCCGGCATCGCGCTCGCGGTCTTGCCGTCCACCGACAGCGAGATGTAGGCGACTTCGCTGCCCGGTCGCACCGCCATGTCCTCGAAGCGCAGGCTCTCGGAACGGGTGTGAAGCGTGCGCGCGATGGCGCCGGACACGTCCCTCACGTTGAACGGCACCGGAGCGCCGGGTGCAACGGGTGGCAACGTGATGGCGTGCAACTGGCCGCCACGCCAGTCCGCGACGACCACCGTGTTCGCATCGACGAACGCAATCTTGCCGGCGGACTGCACGGGCGCGCCAATGGCGTGGGACGCGTGCAGGGCCAGCGCCAGTACCATCAGGCGCAGCGCCTGGACGGCCCGGGCTTTCCTGGTCGACGCGCCGGGCTGCGGAGAATGGGGCTGTGGATTCATGAAGGGTGCTCCTCAAAGGGTGTGGAGGCACTTTCCGGCAGATCCGACGGTGCGCCCAGTCTCAACCGGGCGAGGCGCACCTCTCTCCTTCGGGTCATGCCCAGCGTCGGGTTACTGCCGACCCCTGGAAGGCGCGCCAGGAAGGCTCCCGGAACGGACGCCACCCTGTTCTGCGGCGCGCTCGCGCCATACGCTGAAGCCCGCCACGGCCAGGCCACCCAGCGTCAGCACGGCTGCCACCCGCGGTAGGCTGGCCAGGCCGGGGCCGTGTTCGATCACCACGCCACCCAACCATGCGCCCAGCGCGTTGCCGAGGTTGAAAGCAGCGATGTTCAAGCTGGAGGCCATGCTTTGCCCGGCGCCCTGCGCCTGGTTCAGCACTCGAAGCTGCAGCGGGGCGACCGTGGCGAACGCGCCTGCACCCAGCAGCCCGACGAACAGGACGGCGGCCACGCGGTTGCCCATGGCGAAGCCCATCAGCACCAGCACGATGGCCAAGGCCGCGAGCGAACCCAGCAGCATGCGCACCGGCGCGCGGTCGGTCAGGCGGCCGCCGACGACGTTGCCGAGGATCATCCCGACGCCGAACATCAGCAGGATCACCGACACGCCTGCTTCGGCAAACCCCGTCACCTGGGTCAGCAGCGGCTGGATGTACGTGAAGACGGCGAACACGCCGGCGAAGCCGAAGACCGTGGCGGCGAGGCCCAGCAGCACGTGCACCCGTCCCAGCACCTTGAGCTCCTCCTTCAACGAGACGCCGCTGCCGCACCCGGCTTCGCGCGCCGAAACGAACAGCGCGATGACCGTCATCGCAGCGATGCCGATCACGCACACCGCCCAGAACGTCGATCGCCATCCGAAATGCAGGCCCAGCCAGGAACCCGCGGGCACGCCCAGCAAGGTCGCAACCGTCAACCCGGTGAACATCGTGGACAACGCCGCGGCCTTGCGGTCCGGCGACACCACGCTCGTGGCGACCACGGCGCCCACGCCAAAGTATGTGCCGTGCGCCAGCGACGTGACGACCCGCGCGACCATCAGGACCGCGTAGTTGGGCGCCAACGCGCACGCCAGATTACCCAGCGTGAAGATGACCATCAGCGCCAGCAACGCCGTCTTGCGCGGCACTTTGCTCAGCGATGCGGTCAGCAGCGGTGCGCCAATGAATACGCCCAGGGCGTAGCCGGAAATCAGCAGGCCGGCGGTGGGCACGGTGACCTGCAGGTCTGCGGCGAGCTGCAGCAGCAGGCCCATGATGACGAATTCAGTGGTGCCGATCCCGAACGCGCCAATCGTCAGCGCGTAGATGGCCATCGAGGAACGCTTGCCATCCCTGGCGGGAATGCTCGCGTTCGGCGTCTGTGAGTTGTTCATGCGACCTCCTCGAAAAGGGGTGGGCCAGGACGCATGCGCGTCCCGACGGTTGACGAGGCCATCAGCGAGCGGTGTCGCCGTCGACCGAACGTGCGGCGTCGACGATCAGCGCGGCGACTTCGCGCGGGTGGGACACCATCAACGCATGCGAGCCGCCTTTCACCACGACGGTCTTCCTGGCCTGCGCCCGTTCGGCCATGAAGCCCATCGCCTGCGGCGGGATGTTCAGGTCGCCCGTGCCGTAGATGGACCAGCTCGGGATGGCCTTCCACGCCGGGGAGGGAGCAGCCTCCGACAGCGCGGCCGCCTTGATCGGGCGCTGTGTGGCGGCCATGGCCTGGGCCTGGGCCAGCGGCACGTCGGCCGCGAACTGGTGCGGGAACTTGTCCTGCTGGACGTAGAGGTCCTCTCCGCCACCCTCGAGCTTGACCGGTGCAGCCAGCGCAGGCGGCAGCGTAGAGCCGGGGAACTTGCCCGTCAGGTCGAGGGCGCTTTCGCCCCGGTCCGGTGCAAACGCGGCAACGAACACGAGCGCCTTCACATGGGGCAGGCCGTTGGCCGCAGCGGAGATGACGGCGCCGCCGTAGGAGTGGCCGACCAGGATGACCGGGCCGGCGACGGAGCGGGTCAGCGAGGCAACATAGGCGCCATCGCTGGCCACGCCTCGCAGCGGGTTCGCGGCAGCGATGACGGGGTAGCCCAGTTTGGTCAATTCGGCAACGACGCCGTTCCAGCTCGACGAGCCGGCGAAGGCACCATGAACCAGCACGATGGTCGGCTTGAGAGTGGCGGCCGGCGTGGGAGCGACCGCGAGGGCCATGGCACCAGCGGCGATGGAGAGCTTGATGAGATTCAGCATGGAACGTTCTTTCATGAAGGTGCCGACGAGCGGCGGCGTTGGAGGAAACTTCAAAGTCAGGCCGAGGCGATGAAACGGTCGAGCCGGGCGACGTCGAGCACGGCCGACAGGCCTGTGCGCAACCGGGGGCAGTGGGTGGCGTCGAAGCACATGGCCTGAGTCCTGGTCGGTGGTATTCCCGAAGGCTAGGCACATGCAACACAACGCGCGCCTCCCACATGGCAGCGCCGGCCTCTTCCATTCGGAGGGTGTCGACCGCGCGAACCGGTCCCACATTCGTCAAGCGATTCACGGCGGAGTGCGCGATGTCCTGGCGTTTGGAGCTGTCACGATTCATCCACGGCCTCCCGAGGTTCGGCGAGCTGCGCCTGGGCGCCACCTGCCTGCTGGAGTCGAGCCGTGCGTGACGCCGCGTCCAGCCTGAATGCCGTGAGCCTGAGTGCCTCGGGCAGTCACGGCACTTTTTCTTGGTGCGAGCCGTCTACAGCGCAGGCCTCCCGCTTGTGCTCCAGCGAGCCGCCGCGGCGTTGTCGTTGTCGCTTTGACAACTGGTCGGAGCAACATCCCGTGCTCGGAAGCGATCCCCGCGCGCGGCAGGTACGATTCGGTCTGTTGTCTTGCGGCCTTGATGTCACGCGCTTCCATGGTTATGACTTCGGAAAGTCAGGTCTACGTTTTCGACGGCTTCACGCTGGATGTGGGCCGTCGCTCGTTGTCGCGAGGTAATGAGGACGTGGTGCTCGGCAGTCGGGCGCTGGATCTGCTCATCGCGCTCGTGGAGCAGGCCGGCGAAGTGCTGAGCCGCGACCACCTGGTTTCGCGCGTCTGGCCGAGCACCTTCGTCGAGGAATCCAGCCTGCGCGTGCACGTTGCCGCGCTGCGGAAGGCGCTGGATGACAGCGCCACCGGGCGTCGCTACATCGCGAACGTGCCGGGCCGCGGCTACAGCTTTGTCGGGCAGGTCAGCCGCCAGCGCCGTGGCTCAGCTGCGTCGCCGGCCGAGGTCGAGCGGTCCATGCTGCCGCCGTTGGCGGGGCGCGAATCAACGCTGGCCACGTTGGCCACGATGCTGCAGCGCTGCCCGGTGGTGAGCATCGTCGGCCCCGCTGGCATGGGCAAGACCAGCACGGCCCAGCGTGCGTTGGCACTCAACGCACCGGGCTTCTCCCGCGGTGCCCGCTGGGTCGACCTCTCCCAGGTCCGCGGGGGCGGTGTCGTCGCACACGTGTCCGGCGCGCTGGGCTGGCCCGGCGCAGACCTGCCCCGGCTCATTCCGACCCTGCGCGATACGGACTTGCTGCTCGTACTGGACAACTGCGAGCACGTGCTGGAGGAAGCGGCTGCGCTGGCCGAAGCCATCGCGGCCCAAGCGCCGCGGCTGCGGCTCATCTGCACCAGCCGCGAGCCGCTGAACGTGGCGGGCGAGCACGTGCTGCGGCTGGAGCCGCTGGCCGCTGCGCCAGGCACGGTGAGGACGCTGGCCGAAGCGCTGCAGTCGCCCGCAGTCGCCCTGTTCGTCGAGCGCGCAAGGGCGGCGTCCGACAACGTGGTGTTCGACGACACCGACGTGCCGGACCTGCGCGAGCTGTGCCGCCAGCTCGACGGCGTGCCGCTCGCCTTGGAACTCGCCGCGTGGCGGATGCCCGCCGTGGGCCTGAAAGGGCTGCTCGCACGACCCGACGACTGGCTGCTGCTGCTGACCCGCGGGCGCCGCGGTGCCCAGTTGCGACACCAATCGTTGCGGGCCGCCATCGACTGGAGCTATGGCTTGCTCGACGACCTGGAGCGACGCGTGCTGCGCAGTCTCGCGGTCTTCGACGCACCGTTCTCGCTGACCAGCGCGGTGGCCGTGGTAGAGCGGTCGCCAGATACGGCCAGCATCGAGGATGCCGTGCTGCGGCTGGTGGACAAGTCACTGCTGCAGCCCTGCCCGCAGGGCTGCGAGCTGGACGACGGTACCTGCTACCGGTTGCTGAACACGACGCGCCTGTACGCGGTGGAGCGATTGGCAGAGCTGCCGGACGACGGGGGCGTTCGGGCGCGACATGCGCTTGAATTGCAGCGTCTCGCCGGCCGCCCGTCGGCGATGGCTGCGGCCGCGATGTGAATCGTCGTGAATCCGCGGCGAGGCACGATCCGGCCGCGGCGGCAATGGCTTAAGGTCCGGCGCTTCACACGACAGGAAAGAATACCTTGGCTGCTGTTCATGACACGCCCGACATCGGCTCCAGACTGGATCGCTTGCCGCTGACGTGGTTGCACGGCTGGCTGGTGCTGGTGTGCACGCTCGCCATGACGGTGACCATCAGCGAGATGTCGCTGAGCGGTGCCTTGTCGGCCATCTTCTCCAGCGGCGCGAACAAGGCGTCGTCCGGTGAGCTGTCGGCCCTGCTGTCCTCCGTCTACGTGGGCGCCGTCATGGGTGCACCGCTGTTCGGCAGGCTGGCCGACCGCATCGGGCGCCGGGGCGTGCTGATCGGTGTGCTGCTCTGGATCGCCGCCACGTCGCTGGCGGCCGGCTTCACGCACGACATCCTGCAGCTGACCGTCTGCCGCGGCTTGTCCGGCCTGGCTCTCGGTGTGCTGCCGCCGCTCGTCGTTTCGCTGCTGGCCGACGTGCTGCCGCCCAAGCAGCGCGGTGTGATGACGTTCTGGTGCATCGGGCTGTCGACCGTGGGCCCCTTCTGCACGCTGATGTTCCTGCGGGCCATGGCCACCTCCACCTGGCACGGCGGGGAATCCTGGCGGCTGACCTTCGGCGTGCTGGCCTTGCTGTGCGTGCTGACCGCCGGCGCCGCCGCGCTGCTGCCGGAGTCGCCGCGTTTTCTCGCCGTGCGTGGCCGCATCGCCGCAGCCGTGCAGGCGCTGGGTCGATTCGAGCGCGCCCGAGTGCTGCCGTGGCAGGGCACGACGCGGCGCGCGATGGCAGCCGTGGCCGGCTTGCAGCAGGAACGCCCCAAGCACCTCGTGTATGCGCTGTTCGCGCTGAGCCCGTGGGCCACGTCCTCGTTTCCCATCCTGTCGGGCGCGATTCTGACGCAGCGCGGCTTCGCGCTGAACGATGCGCTGATGGTGGTGAGCCTGTCCATGGTCGGCCCCATGGCGGGCAACTTCGTCAGCTCCATGAGCCTGGACCGCATCGACCGGCGACACGGCCTGGCCGCCTGTTCGGTGGTGCTGGCGCTGTCGGGGGCGACGTTCGTCTCGTCCGATGTCTCGTGGCAGGTGCTGACCGCGGCCACCGTGTTCGGCATGGCGACGTCCATCTACCTGTCGACGCTGAACCTGTACGCCGCTGAACTCTTTCCGACCGAAGGCCGGAGCCGGCGCCTGGCGAGCGCGTGGGCGCTGAACCGCATCGGCGCTGCGGTGGCGCCGCTGCTGCTGGTGCCGCTGTTGCACGACCAGGGCGCCGAGGCGATGTTTGCCGTCGTCGCGTGCACCATCGTGGCGGCGTTGGGCCTCACCTACCTCTCGCCGCGCGGCCGGCAGCGGCAGGCGGTGACTTAGCCGCCCATCAGCTCGCGAGCCAGTCGCAGGTCGCGCGTCGCGAAGCCTTCGTTGAACTTGGCGTAGACCGACTGCAGCATCGCAAGGCCTCCCGTGGCACGGCCCCAACGCCGGGCCAGCTGCGCCGTGCTGATGGCGACGCGCAGCTCCCACCCCAGCGCACCCTGGGCGCGTGCCAGGGCCAGCGCATGTTCCAGCAATCCGGTGGCAATGGCTTGAGCGTCCGGCCCGTCGGCCGCGGCCGTGTGCTCCGCGCGCAGGCGGATGATCTCCGGTGCACACCATCCCACGGCGCCGGTCTGCGCACGCACGAAAGTGTCGGCGCACAGGCTCGCCTGCTCGAAGGTGCCGAGATGGTCGCGGTACTTGGTCTGCTGGCCGTTCGGCAATGTCTTCAGCGCTTCGGCATGGGCCGGACGCGAGGCGCCGCCGGCATCCAGCACCACCTCGATCAGGCGTCCCCAGGCCTGGTAGTACGGAAACTCGTACCGGTCGGCCTGTTGCACCAGGCGCGCGGCCCAGCCGGCGCAGGCCCGCGGGCGACCGCACCACAACGCGATGGGAATGGCGGCGAGGGCCAGGCCCTGGCAGATGGACGGCGGCGCATCCTGCTCTGCAAACGACAGGCACTCCTCGACCATTCGCCAGGCCTGGTCGGGACGACCTTCGATCCAATGGATGCGGGCCAGCACGATGCGCATCGACACTTCCACGCTGACCGGCGACGGGGTGTAGATCAACGGGATCCGCCGGTCGGCCTGTGCCAGCACGCCTGCGGCGAGTGTCCGCGCGGCGGCGTGATCGCCGAGGAAGTGCAGCGACTGCGACCGTGTGCGCCGGGCGGTCAGGTCGATCACCCAGTCGGCGTGATCCAGCTGCTGGATGTCGCGCGTGCGGGTCAGCGATTCCCGGTAGTTGCCATGCTGGAAGCTGTTGGCCCACAACGCCACCAGCGCCCCCAGCTGCGCGGCCGCCGAGCCGGGGAATGCGCTGATCTTCAAGGCCTTGGCCAGCGTGGCAATGTGGTGCGGTTCGTCCGTGATGACCCGCAGTTGGCCGAAGGCCGGAAAGGTGTGCATGCGCACGGCCAGTTCGGGCCGCGGCGGGTCGAGCCGGTTCACTTCGCTCAAGGCGCGCCGGGCGAAGTCGTCGAAGCCGGCGAAGAGGCCGGTCTGTTCGGCCAGCTGGAGCACGGCCACCGTCAGCTCGGTGCCGAGCAGCGAGTCGCCCGCATCCGAGAATGCCCAACCCAGCGCATGACGCACGTCCTCGATCCACACGCCGTGCGCGCGGCGCCACTCGACCTTGCCCATCGAGTTCCACTGCTGCTCGGCCACCTCGAGCAATTGCATCAGCGCGTGCGCATGCCGCGTGCGCGCGCTCCGGTACTCCGGCGTGGCGGCGCGCTCCAGTTGTCCGCTCGCGTAGGCTCGTGTCATGTCGGGCATGCGGTACAGCAGGTTGTCCCCCACCTGCAGCGTCACCAGCAGGGACTTGTCGGCAAGGTCCAGCACGGTGTCCAGTGCCTCGGCCCGTGGCCCACCGGCAACGGCGACGGCGGTGTCCAGTTCGAAGCTGCCGCGCAGGCACGCCAGCGCACGGAAGGCGCGCTGTTCATCGCCCTGCAGCAGGCGGTAGCTCCAGTCGAGCACGGCCTCCAGCGAACTGTGCCGGTCGGCTTGGTCGTCGGCGCTGAGGCTCAGCAGTTCGGGCCCGAGCTGCGCGGCGATGTTGGCCATGCCCAGCCGGCAGGCGTGCGAGGCCACCAGCGTGATGCCGAGCGGGCTGCCGTCGAGCCGCCCGCAGAGGGCTGTGGCGTGCTCGATGTTGTCGGACGTCGGCGCGAATGCGGCGTCGCGCGACTGCGCCACGTGGAAGAACAGCTGCACCGCGGGATAGGTCATCGCGAGCCACAGCGGCAGCGCCGCCGCACCGGGCGGCGATGCCAACGGCGCGAGCCGGTGCACCCACTCGCCCTTGGCACGCAGCGGCTCGCGGCTCGTCACCAGGATCAGGATCCCGGGCACCGAGGCCGCCAAGTCTTCCGCCAGGCTGGCGACGGCGTCGATGACCGTCTCGCAGCTGTCCAGCACCAGCAGCATTTGCCGGCCGGCCAGCCGTTGCCGGAGGTCTTCGCGCGACACGCCGTGCGAACCCTCCATGCCCAGCGCCAGGCCCAGCTCGGCTTCCAGCACCTCGCCAGCGCTGAGCCGCGCCAGGTCCAGGAAGCAGATGCCGCCGGCCAGCGTCGCTGACAGCCGCCGTGCCACCGCCACG
Source organism: Rhizobacter sp. OV335 (assembly GCF_900142965.1). Classification (GTDB taxonomy): domain Bacteria; phylum Pseudomonadota; class Gammaproteobacteria; order Burkholderiales; family Burkholderiaceae_C; genus Rhizobacter. The sequence goes on along the minus strand of NZ_FRCQ01000003.1, from coordinate 344,747 downwards.
GCGAGCGTCGTCTTGCCAAGCCCGCCCGGTCCCACCACGGACACCAACCGCCGCTCGGTCAGCGTCTTCGCCAGCGTGCCGGCCACTTCATCGCGCCCGACGAAATGTCGAGGCAGATCGGGCAGCGAGACGTGGGCCGGCGCGTGCGGCCGAGCCCCCGTGGCCGGCGCGGCATCGCCGTGTGGATCCGGTTCGTGGAAGTGCCTGTTCATGTGACGCTTTTTAGCAGCGTGCGCGCCGCCACCAACTCCGGGACGGCACTGCCATCGTCGATGGAAGAGAGCAGAGAACGCAGCGCCGCCAGGGCGCCGGGCACGGCGCCGTTGTCCGTGGCCATGGCGGCCATGCTCAACGCGATCCGCAGCATCCAGAATTTCGCGCGCTGTTTCCCGGCCAGCTGCAGCGCCTGTTGCAACCGCGCGGCGGCAGAGCCCGGCGCGTCGCGGTGTTCGTCGAGCGCCACCAGGCGCATCACCTCGGGCGCACACCAGCCCACCGCGCCCTGGTCGACGCGTGCCTGCGTCGCCGCCGGAGGGCGCGATGCCCGGATCGTTGCCACCATGTCGCCCAGCGGCGGGCAGCCGGCCATGGCCGCATCGACCGCGCTGCCGGGCAGGATCGCGTCACCCGCCAATGCGCGGCTGAATGCCTGGGCATAGGCCAGCCAGTAAGCCAGGCCCTTGCGCTCCGACAGGCCGCGCAACTCCTGGATCCACTGGTCTGCCAACGCCGCATCGCCCCGCCAGATCGCCATGGGCACGGCGGCCATGCCCAGCACCTGGCAGCGTGCGAAGACATGTGCGTTGGCGCTGCCGTCAAGCGCCTCTGCCAGCGTTCCCCATGCGGGGCCGAAGTCTCCTCGCAACCACTGGATGCGCGCCAACTGGACCCGCATCGAGACACCGAAGGGCACCTCGCTGAGGAACTGCCGGCCCACGCGCGCGCCGTTGAAAGCGATGACCCGCCAGGCCAACGGCTCGGCAGCGTCGTGGTCTCCCAGTGAATGCAGGCACAGCGCCGAGATGCGGTCGGAGATGGCGATGGACAGCGGCTCGAACCGGCCGGTGGCGAGCTGGCGGATTTCCTGGCAACAGGCGAGCGACAGCCGGTAGTCACCCTGGCCATAGGATGTCGTGCTCATGCCGAAGAGCGCCTCGATCCTCTCGTCATCCGATCCCAGAGTGCCCAGCAGCTGGCGGACGCGTGAGAAAACGGCCGGGTAGTGCCAGCTGCCCTCTGGCACGTAACCCATCATGAAGGCCGCGGCGACACGCAGCGGCAGCTCCAGGGCCTCCCGGTCGACTCCCGCCCGGGGGAGCTTGGTCAAGGCAATCTCGATGTAGCGCAGGTATTCCTCCACCATGCCGACATCGCAGTAGGTGCGCTTGGCGAAAGCGGTCAGCTGGATGCCCAGGCCCAGGTCGCGCTCTTCGATCAGCGCCCATTCGATCGCCGCCCGCACGTCGGCGATGGACGAGCCCAGTGCCGGCGACCAGTGGTATTGCGACATGCTGGCACCGGCCTCCCGCGCGCGCTGCAAGCCTTCGACGATGAACGTGGCATGCCGCCGATGGACCGCCGGTGCGTCGTCACTGGCGGCCAGTCGCTTCTCGGCGTACAGCCGCGTGATGAAGAGCAGGCGGTGCAGCAGCCGGGCGTCGTCCGCCGAATCGTGCATGATGAGGGACTTCGCGCTCAGGCTGAGCACGTCCTCGATGATGCGCTGTCGGCTCAATTCGGCGCTGGCGGCGATCGCCACCGCGCCGTCCAGGTCGAAGGCGCCCCGGAACACCGAGAGCCGCTGCAGCACCAGACGCTCGCTGTCGCTGAGCAGGTCATAGCTCCAGTCCATCACCGCCTGCAGCGTGCGGTGGCGGGACAGCGCGGTGCGCCGGCCGCGCGTGAGCAACTCGAACGCGTTCTCCAGGCGGCGCAGCAGCCCCTGCACGCCCAGGCTGTCCACACGCGCCGCAGCCAGCTCGATGGCCAGCGGGATGCCGTCCAGGAAGCCGCACAGTTGGCGGACTGCGGCGGCATGCATGTCGGTCAGCTCGAACGAATCGCAGTTGGCCTGGGCGCGTTCCACGAAGAGCTGGATGGCCGGGTAGGCGAGCAGGTCCTGCAGGTCCAGCGGCTCGTCGGCCGCAGGCAGTGCCAGCGGCGGCAGCTTGAACACCCACTCGGCTTCGATCTCGAGCGGCTCTCGGCTGGTGGCCAGGAAGTGCACGCCGGGGCATGTGCGCATCAGCCGGTTGACGAGCGTGGCTGCAGCGTCGATCACGTGCTCGCAGTTGTCCAGCACGAACAGCATCTGCTTGCCGCGCAGCGAAGCTTCCAGCACGGCGAGCGAGTCTCCCGGGGACACGATCAGTCCCTGCGCCTGGCCCAATTCGGCAGCCACCAGGGCCGGGTCCGACAGGTGCGACAACTCGACGAGGCAGGCGCCATCGGCAAAGCGCCGGCTCAGTCCTTCCGCAACCGCCAGGGCCACGGTCGTCTTGCCCATGCCGCCGGCGCCCACGACGGACACCAACCGCTCGCGGGCCAGCAGCTCGGCGATCTGCACGATGGTCTGCTCACGGCCGATCGGGCGGGTCAACCTCGGCGGCAGGGGCTGTGCAGCGGGCGAGACGGTGGTCGCCCATTCGGTGCCGGACGGCGGCACGGCTCGCTGACCGCCGACGTGATCTGGCGAGGACCTCGTCTCCCCGACGAACGCATAGCCGCGGCCGGGCACGTTGGCGATATAGCGCGAGCCGTCCACGCCGTCGCCCAACACCTTGCGCAGCGCCGAGATGTGCACCCGCAGGCTCGTCTCTTCCACCACCGTGTGGGGCCAGACGCGGGCGACCAGTTCATCGCGGCTGTACAGCCGCCCGGGTTGTTCCAGCAGCACGGCCAGGAGCTGCAGCGCCCGGCTGCCCACGCGCACCGGGCCGCGGTCGTCGCTGATCTCGCGCAGCGTCGGGTCGTAACGGAAGGGGCCAAACGCGATGGCCGCCGGTGCGGCGCCGGGTCGGGCCTCCACGACCCCGCTAGAGCTCATACCTGAGGTTCGCCATCACGGTCCGCGGGGCGTTGTAGTACGCCGCGTCGATGCCCAATGGCGGGATGCGGTTGCGAGCCAGTGCGTAGGCGCGGCCCGTGGCATTGCGAACGCGCAGCGACACCTGCCAGGGTCCGCTGTCCGGGGCATAGGCCAGTGCGAAATTGACGTACGTCTGGCGCGGCGCGCGCAGGGCCGCGGTATTGGCTGCATCGATGAACTGCGGCGCGATCAGTTGCAGCCACGCATCGGCGCTCAGCAACCCGCCTGCCGAGCTGGTGCGGCCCTTCAGTCCCAGCGCGGCGCTCCAGCGAGGGGCATAGGGCAGCTCGTGACCGCTGAAGTCGCTGGCGGCGGACCCGCTGGGATTGAGGAAGCTCTTGAAGCTGGAGCGCAGCCACTCCAGCGAGCCGGTGGCGCTGATGGACGAGGTCAAGCCCTGTTCGGCCTCCAGGTCCAGCCCATAGGTACGGGCCTTGGCGGCGTTCAGGAAGACGGAGTCCGCCACCAGCGAACCGTTGACGGTGGTGCCGCCCAGCGAGGCCAGGTAGTCCTGGTAGTCGTTGTAGAACGCTGCGGCGCTGAAGTTCAGCCGGCGCGGTGCGGAGCGCAGTTTCACACCTGCTTCGTAGGTCGTGACCTTCTCGGGATGCGCTGCCACGCCCGCCGAGATCAGCGACTCCGCCGCGCGGTTGAAGCCAGCGAACTTTTCGCCGCGGGCCACGCTCGCGTATGCCAGCGTTGTCGGCGTGGCGTTGAAGTCGAGCCCGACGCGGGGCAGCAATCCGCCCTCGCTGGTGTGCAGGTCGGGTGCGTCGTAGACCTGTTGCGTGGGCACGAACTGCGCGTTCGTGCGCCAGAAGGCATTCGCGGCATCCTGCCGGGCGTGATATCCGCGCAGGCCGAGGGTGGCCGAGAGCCGCTCGCTCAGGCGCGGGTGGGCCTGGGCGTAAAGGCCTACATCCTGGGTCTGCTGGTCGGTGAGAGCCTGCGTGTAGCCCGGTGCCGTGGCGGCCACCGGGAAGGACATGACGTAGCGGTTGAAGTGGAAGCGATCTCGCACCAGCATCGCGCCTGCTACCAAGTCCAGGCCGTCACCACGCCAGGTCACCTGCAACTCCTGCGAGAAGGTGCGCTGGCGCACCTGCTGCGAGATCTCGTAGCGTTCCACTTCGAGGCCGCTCCAGTCGGCCACCGTGGGGTCGTCGGTGTAGCCTCGATAGGACGTGATGGACCGCAGCTTGGTCCCGGCCGCCACGTCCCACTCGACCGTCGCCGAAGCACCGCCCGCCTTGCGCTTGAACGCGCCGGCGTCCGACGCGTTGAACGACACGCGCGGCGCCGCACCAGGGTGGTTGAGCGGGAAGTTGATCGTGTTCGTGTCCGAGCGGTCCAGCAGGTGGTCCACCGCGAAGACGATGTGGGCCGACGGTCCCATGAGCACCTTGGCCTTGGCGCGGAACTGCGTGGCGTCGAGCTTGTTGATGTCCTCGTGCCGAGTGGCGTTGTAGGCGAAGCCATCGTTGCTGCGACGCGAGATGGCCAGGGAGGCGCTGAGGTCCGGCGTCAGTTTGCCGGCGAACAGCCCGCGCGCCTCGCGCTGGCCCAGGTTGCCGACGCCCACACCGATCCAGGAGCCCGCGATCTCATCGGGGTCGGCAGACACCAACTTGACCGCGCCGGCCGTCGAGTTCTGTCCGTACAACGTGCCCTGCGGGCCGCGCAGTACTTCGTAGCGCACGACGTCGGGCAAGTCCCACAACGCCGTCGCATAGCCGCGCAGCAGCGGCACGTCGTCCACATAGATGCCCACCGCCTGCGCCATGGCGGGTTGGGACACGCCCACGCCGCGCAGGCCGACGGTCTGCGGCATGTTGCTGTAGCCGTTGGGCACGGCCATGCCGGCGACGATGCCGACCAGGTCGTTGAGCTGGAAGAGCCCCTTCTTCTCGATGTCTTCCTGCGAGATGACGGCCACCGACACGGGGACCTTGTCCGCGGTGCCCGGCATGCGCTCGGCGGTGATGAGGACGGGCGGCAGTACGTTCTCCGCCTGCGCCTGGACGGCCTGCGAACCCAACGCCACGGCGACCGGCAGCAGCACGCGGGCGGCGCGATGCATCGCACCGGCTTGACGGCCTTCGGCCTCGACTCCCCCAACAACGAACATGCGAACCTTCCACCGCGCGACGGGAATGCGCGCGGTGGAATCATCAACGGCGTCGAGCCGGGCGCGCGTGAATCCGCGTGAATCTTCGCGAAGCGCTCAGGCGAGCGCGAGTCGGTCTGCCTGGAAGTGGCGGCCCGTCGGACCGGTGCGACGGCGAAGCAGGCGGTGGTCTGGCGCGAAGCCGTCGGCCACCGGGTCCAGCAGGCCGCGGCGCTTGGCGATGTCCGCTGCCGCCGTGCGCGTGCGAGCGTCCAGCTTGTCGAGCAGCGCCTTGACGTGCGTCTTCACGGTGCCGCAGCCGATGTTCAGTTCGGCGGCGATGGCCTTGTTGCACAGGCCGGTGGCCATCAGGCGCAGCACCTCGATCTCGCGGGGCGTCGGCAAATCTTGCGCCACCGTGTCGGCCAGGCGCTGTACCACGCTGCCCTGAAGGTAGCGTTGCCCGCGGGCCAGGGCCATCACGGCGTCCACCAACTGCTCGGGCAGGCAGTCGTGCGTCAGGTAGCCCTTCACCCCGCGCTCGAGTGCGCCGCGGACGCTCAGTTCGCCGTCCAGATGGGAGAGCACCAGCACGGCCGGCGCCGCCGGGCCGCGGTGCAGCGCCGCGGCAATGCCCAGGGGCAGGTCGGTGACGAGCACATGCACAAGCGCCGCGTCGCCACCGGCCGGGCCGACGGTGGCCGTTCGTTGCTCGTCCACCTGGAAACGGCTGTCCGCGTCCAGCGTGGCCACGATCCCGCGGTTGACGAGCGGTTCGGAGTGGGTCACCCGGACGCGGGTGGCGGTGTGCATCGGCATGGTCTTCTCCTGGGTTGGGCTCGGGCCCGGCACGACCATGTTCTGCATGCCGGGGCGCCATGACCAGTGAAGCGACGTGAAGCGTTGCGAGCACGGCGCTTCACGCCGCCCTTCACACGGCCCTTGACGACGAATCGCGCCGATTCACTCGCGCTTCACGCCGCCATCGTCCAACCTTCAGGCCGTCAAACACAGGTCGGGAGTTCCACATGAGTCAACGTCTCAAGAGCAAGGTCGCTCTCATCACCGGCGCCAGTTCCGGCATCGGCCACGCCACCGCATTGCTGTTCGCCGCGGAGGGTGCGAAGGTCGTCGTGGGGGCGCGCCGCGACGCCGAGCTGAAGGACCTGGCCTGCGAGATCGACGCCCGCGGCGGCACGGCGCTGTCGCTTGCCGGCGACGTGCGCGACGAAGCCTATGCCCAGGCGCTGGTGGCGCTGGCCGTGCAGCGCTTCGGTCGACTGGACGTGGCCTTCAACAACGCCGGCACGCTGGGCGAGGCGGGCGCGTCCACCGGCGTGTCGGCGCGCGGCTTTGCCGACGCGCTGGCCGTCAACCTCACCGGCGCCTTCCTCGGTGCCAAGCACCAGATCGCCCAGATGCTGAAGAACGGTGGTGGCTCGGTCATCTTCACGTCCACCTTCGTCGGCTACAGCGCGGCGTTCCCGGGCGTGGCGGCCTACGCGGCCAGCAAGTCGGGCCTCATCGGGCTCACGCAAGCGCTGGCGGCCGAGTTCGGCCCGCAGGGCGTGCGCGTGAACGCGCTGCTACCCGGCGCCGTCGATACCCACATGTACCGCGACATGAACGACACGTCCGAGTCGCAGGCCTTCATCACCGGGCTGCACGCACTCAAGCGCGTGGCCACGCCGGAAGAACTGGCCCGCTCGGCCCTCTACCTCGCGTCGGACGACTCGTCCTTCGTGTCGGGCACCGCATCGCTGGTCGATGGCGGCCTGTCCATCACGCGCACCTGAATTCCCCAACCGCAACCACCAAGGAGTTTGCATGTTCTCTTCCTCCAAGTACCTGCTCGGCAGCGCGCTGCTGGCCGCCGCGCTCATGGCCACGCCGCACGCGATGGCGCAGCCCAAGCCTTATCCCGCCACGTTCAAGTTGCAGGACATTGCCACCAACGGCACGACGCTGCACGTCCGCGTCGGCGGCAGTGGCCCGGCCGTGGTACTCATCCACGGCTTTGGCGACACCGGCGACATGTGGACGCCGCTGGCCATCGAGTTGGCCAGGAACCACCGCGTCGTCGCGCCCGACCTGCGCGGCATCGGTCTGTCGGCGAAGCCCGAGGACGGCTACGAGAAGAAGAACCAGGCCAAGGACATCCGCGGGGTGCTGGACGCGTTGGGCATCGACCAGGCTGACGTCGTGGGGCACGACATCGGCGTGATGGTGGCCTACGCCTACGCTGCTGCGTACCCGACCAAAACGACGCGGTTGGTCGTGATGGACGCACCGCCCCCCGGAATCCCGCCGTGGGACGAGGTCGTCCGCAACCCCAAGCTGTGGCATTTCGACTTCTACGGCAAGGACGTCTTCCGCCTCGTGCAAGGGCGTGAACGCATCTTCCTGGACCGCTTCTACAACGACTTCGGCGGCCAGCCCGAGAAGATCGACGAAGGCACCCGCAACCACTACGCGCAGCTCTACGCGCAGCCCGGTGCCATGAAGGGGGCACTGTCGCAGTTCCAGGCCTTTCGCCAGGACGCGAAGGACAACCTGGAGTCGATGAAGACCAAGCTCACCATGCCCGTGCTGGCCATCGGGGGCGAGAAGTCGTTCGCCGGGCTGGAAGCCGTGGCGATGCGCAACGCGGCCACCAACGTCACGGAGCTCGTCATCCCGCGCGCCGGTCACTGGTTGATGGAGGAAGAGCCGGCCGCCGTCGTCCAGGGCGTCAAGGACTTCCTGTCCAAGTAGACGCAACCCCACATCTTCAAGGATTTGTCCATGAACAACCCTTTTCACATCCGCCTGGCCGTCGTCTATCACAGCGGCTACGGCCACACGGCGCGGCAGGCGCAGGCCGTGGCACGCGGGGCTGATGCCGCTGGCGACGTCGACGTGACGCTGGTGCCGACGGACGACGTCGAGCGGCACTGGGACCTTCTGGCCCAGGCCGATGCCATCGTCTTCGGCGCGCCGACCTACATGGGCAGCGCGTCGGCACAGTTCAAGGTGTTCATGGACGCCACGTCGCGCACCGTGTTCGCCGCGGGCGGCCTGTGGCGCGACAAGGTCGCAGCCGGCTTCACCAACTCCGCCGCCCGCTCGGGCGACAAGCTGGCCACGCTGCAGCAGCTGGTCATCTTCGCCGCTCAACATGGCATGCACTGGGTCAACCTGGGCCTGCCGCCCGGGCACAACAACTCCAAGTCCACCGAAGAGACCACCAACCGGCATGGCTTCTTCCTCGGCGCAGCGGCGCAGTCCAACGCCGACGAAGGCCCCGACCTGGCCCCGCCGCTGGCCGACCTGCTGACGGCCGAGCATCTGGGCAAGCGCGTGGCCAGCGTCGCGCGCCAGCTGGTGGCCGGCCGCGCCGCCGTGGCGTGAGGGCGGCATGGTCATCCCGTTGAAGCGTGCCCTTCCCGCTACGTGGCGACGCCTCGCGTTGCTGAGCCTGCTGCTGCCTTACCTGATCAGTGGCGTGCTGAAGCTGTCGGACTTCGCTGGCGCCCAGGCCGAGGTGGCCGGACTGCTCGGCGATGTGGCGAAGGCGCCGATCACGGCTGCGGTCATCGCTCTCCAGCTCGGCGGTAGCGCGCTGCTGCTGCGCGGCGGACGGTGGGCGTGGCTGGGCGGTCTCGCATTGGCGGCCTTCACGCTGGCCGCTACCTTCCTGGCGCACCGCTGGTGGGGGCTGCCATCGGGGCCGGGCCGCTCGCAGGCGTTCAACGGCTTCTGGGAGCATATCGCGCTGGTCGGCGCGCTGCTGTACGCGGCGTTGATGGAGCCCGAGGCGTGAGATCAAGCCAGCTCGCGCTGCTGGCCGCGGGCCGTGGCGGCATGGCTCGCGCGTCGCCAGGATGCCAAAGAGGCGAGCACCGGATCTGCCATCTGAGAGACGCCATCGGGCGCCTGGTTTTCTATCCTGGATGAACTGCAACCCAACCCGCCGGAGAACACGATGTCGATTGCCAAAGCCGTCCCCGCCAAAGCCCTGCTCAGCCCCAGCAATCACGCGTTGGTGCTGATCGATTTCCAGTCCCAGATGGCCTTCGCCACGAAGTCCATCGACGCGATCGAACTGCGCAACAACGTGGCGCTGATCTCGCAGGCGGCCGCTGGCTTCAAGGTGCCGACCCTGCTGACCACCGTGGCAGAGAAGAGCTTCAGCGGACCGATGTTCGACGAGATCAAGCAGGCCTTCCCCGGCCACCCGGTCATCGACCGCACGTCGATGAACACCTGGGAGGACGAGCACATCGCCGTCGAGATCAACCGTCTGGACAAGAACCGGCTGGTCATGGCCGGGCTGTGGACCTCGGTGTGCATCGTCGGCCCGGTGCTGTCGGCGCTGGAGCAGGGCTTCGAGCTCTGCGTGATTGCCGATGCCTGCGGTGATGTCAGCACCGCTGCCCACGAGCACGCGCTGCAACGCATGGTGCAGGCCGGCGCTCGGCCGATGACGTCGCTGCAGTACCTGCTGGAATTGCAGCGCGACTGGGCGCGTGGCGAGACCTATGGCCTCACCACGGGCATAGCGCAGAGGCACGGCGGCGCCTATGGCATCGGCATTGCCTACGCGTCGATGATGTTCTCGGCGTCCGAGCGTGGCCACTGATCACGGACGAGGGGCTCCCGATGAAGGTCTATCTCCTGTCGCTGGGTGCCGGGCTGTTGGCCGGCCTGGTCTACGCAGTGCTGCATGTGAAGTCCCCGGCTCCGCCCGCCATCGCCTTGCTCGGCCTGCTGGGCATCGCCACCGGTGAACAACTGGGGACGCTGGCGCTGCGCATGTTGAACCGCGAGCACGTCAGCATCACCTGGTTCAAGCAGACCTGTGTCCCCAGGATCACCGGCATCGAAACCTCCCCCAAGGAGAGGCAGTCGTGAGCGCAGACCTGGTCGTCACGAACGCCCGCATCACCACGCTGAACGCGGCGCAGCCGCAGGCCAGCGCCCTGGCCGTGAAAGACGGCCACCTCATCGCCGTGGGCGACGAGGCCGCCGTGATGGCACTGGCCGGCCCCACCACGCGGCGAGTCGATGCGCGGGGCAAGCGCCTCATTCCCGGCCTCATCGACAGCCACACCCACCTGATCCGCGGCGGACTGAGCTTCAACATGGAGCTGCGCTGGGACGGCGTGCGCAGCCTTGCCGACGCGATGGGCATGCTGAAACAGCAGGTGGACGTGACGCCGGCACCGCAATGGGTGCGCGTGGTGGGCGGCTTCAGCGAGCACCAGTTCGCCGAGAAGCGCCTGCCGACACTGGACGAACTCAACGCCGTGGCGCCCGACACGCCGGTTTTCATCCTGCACCTCTACGACCGCGCGCTGCTGAATGCCGCTGCCCTGCGCGCCGTGGGCTACGGCAAGGACACGCCCGACCCACCGGGCGGCCGCATCCAGCGCCAGGCAGACGGCACGCCCACCGGCCTGCTGCTGGCTCAGCCCAACGCCCTCGTCCTGTATGCCACCCTGGCCAAAGGCCCGAAGCTGGACCCGCGGGACCAAGTCAACTCCACGCGCCTGTTCATGCGCGAGCTCAACCGGCTGGGCATCACCTCGGTCATCGACGCCGGTGGCGGCTTCCAGAACTACCCTGACGACTACCAGATCATCGAGAAGCTCGCCGCAGGCAACGAGCTGACGGTGCGCATTGCCTACAACCTCTTCACGCAGAACAAGGGCGGCGAGAAGGGCGACTTCACGCGCTGGACCGACATGCTACCGCCGCTGTCTGGCTCGCCCACGTTCCGCCACAACGGCGCGGGCGAGATGCTGGTGTTCAGCGCCGCCGACTTCGAGGATTTCCGCGAGCCTCGGCCGGATTTGCCGGCGGGCATGGAAGGCGAACTCGAAGGCGTGGTGCGGCTGCTGGTGGAAAAGCGCTGGCCCTTCCGGCTGCATGCCACCTACGACGAGTCCATCGGCCGCGCGCTGGACGTGTTCGAGAAGGTCGACCGCGACACGCCCTTTGCCGGCCTGCACTGGTGGTTCGACCATGCCGAGACCATCTCGCGGTCCAACATCGACCGCGTGGCATGGCTGCAGGGCGGCATTGCCGTGCAGCACCGCATGGCCTACCAGGGCGAGGCGTTCGTCGAGCGCTACGGCGCCTCGGCTGCCGAGGCGGCGCCGCCCATCACGGCCATGCTGGACGCCGGTCTGCCTGTCGGTGCCGGCACCGACGCCACGCGCGTGGCCAGCTACAACCCGTGGGTCGGCCTGGGCTGGCTGGTCACGGGCAAGACCGTCGGCGGGCTGCAGCTGACCGCCGAGCGCAACCTGCTGGACCGACACACGGCGTTGACGCTGTGGACCCAGGCCAACACCTGGTTCAGCCACGACGAGGGCCGCAAGGGTCAGATCGCGGTGGGCCAATGGGCGGACTTCGCCGTGCTGTCTGCCGACTACTTCCAGGTCAGCGAAAGCGACATCGCCGACCTGTATTCGGAACTCACCGTCATGGACGGTCGTGTCGTGCATGGCAGCGGCCCCTTCTCGGACTTGGCACCGCCGCTGCCGCCCGCGAGCCCCGACTGGAGCCCTGTGCGCCGCTTCGGTGGCTACCAGCACCGCAACCCCGCGGCCGGGCTGTTCACCCGCACCGGCAATCGCGCCGGCCCGGCCTGCGGCTGCGCGAGCGCGTGCGGCGTGCATGCGCATGCCCACGCCTGGGACCGCACGGCGCCGGCGGAGGACGCCCGCAGCTTCTGGGGCGCGCTGGGCTGCTCGTGCTGGGCGTTTTGAATTCACGGCGATTCACACCACAGGTGAGCGATTTTCTTCCATGATGCCGACGCACCATGCAACTCCGGCAGTTCGGCACCCGACATGGACTCCACAACGGCAGAGCAGGTCGCCCACGGTCAGACGACAGCCTTTGATTTCGGGCCATTCCGGTACGACCTGATCCGTCGCGAGCTCCGCGACGCCAATGGGCCTGTTCGCGCCGGCAACCGCTCGCTGCAGCTGCTGGAGGCACTGCTCCAAACGCCCGGTCGGCTCTGCAGCCGCGACGAACTGGTTGCCCAGGTCTGGCCAAGCACGGTGGTCGAGGAAACCAGCCTGCGGGTCCACATGTCCGCACTGAGGCGGGTGCTCGGCGACGGACAGGGCGGAGCCAGGTACATCACCAACGTGCCGGGTCGGGGCTACGCCTTCGTCGGCGAGGTGCGGGCCTTCACGTCGACCTTGGCGCCGCCCGTCCAGGCGATTGACGACCCGAAGGACGCAGTGCGCAAGCTGCCGCCCCTGCTCACGCGCCCCGTCGGCCGCGGCCAGGACATCGCCAGGATCGGCGAACTCCTGTCCCGGGAGCGCCTCGTCTGCGTCGTCGGCGCCGGCGGCATGGGCAAGACGACGGTCGCCCTGGCCGTGGCGGAGCACCAGACACCGCTGCACGAGCAGGGATCGTTCTTCGTCGATCTCTCCATGCTGACCGACCCGGCACTGGTGGTCGTCGAGGTCGGGCAGTCCTGCGGCCTTGATGTCGCCCGTGGCGAGCCGTGGGCCACGCTGGAGAACGCTCTCAGCCGCCAGCAGGCTCTGCTCGTGCTGGACAACTGCGAGCACGTGATCGACGCCGTCGCGGCATTGGCCGACCGGTTGCTCCGCAGTTGCCCTCGATTGCGCATCCTGGCGACGAGCCGGGAGCCGTTGGAGGCCGAGGCCGAATGGGTGTTCAGGCTTCCGCCGCTGGGCGTGCCGGCCCCTGATGCCCTGCTGTCTGTCGACGCTGTGTTGGACTACCCCGCCATCCAGCTGTTCGTCGAGCGTGCGCGGGCAGCTTGCGCGTCGTTTGTCCTGACCAACGCCAACGTCTCGGCGATCAGGCAGCTCTGCGAGTATCTGGACGGCATTCCGCTGGCGATCGAGCTCGCCGCCGCCCGCGTGAACAGCCTGGGCGCGCAAGGGCTGCTGCTGCGCCTGGAAAGCGCCTTCGAGTTGCTGACGCGGGGGCGGCGTACCGCCATGAGCCGCCACCAGACCCTGCATGCGGTGATGAACTGGAGCTACGAGTTGCTGACCGAGACCGAACGGCGGGTGCTGCAGCGCCTGGCGGTGTTCAGGAGTGCCTTCGACCTGGAGGCCGCCGTTGCCGTTGCAGCCGGCCCCGAACTGGCCCAACAGCAGGTCATTGACAGCGTGTTGAGCCTGTGCGGGAAGTCGCTGATGGTGCTTGAGACGGGCAGCGGTGGTTCACCGCGCCATCGGCTGCTCTATGTCACCCGCCTGTTCGCCGAGCGGATCCTTGCGGCCATGCCGGAAGCTGTGCAGGTGCACCGCCGGCATGCCGTCTTCGTGCTGGGCTGCACGGTGGATTCGAACAAGGGCCGGCAGCAACTCTCCCGCTTCCGCCGCAGCGCTGCGCTGGCGTCGGCCATCGCCGAATTGCGCGCCGCCATCACCTGGGCGTTGTTGGAGGAGAACGACCTCGCGCTCGGAGTGGAGGTGGTCGCCGAGTCCATGCCGAAGTGGCACATGGCGGGCCTGTTCGAAGAGTACGGTCTCCACCTGATCGCCGCGGCCGACAAGGCCGGGCGTGCCGGCGTGGCGGGCGCGCGCCTTCTCACGCGATTGCAACTGCTGCAGACCTTCCTGTCAGGCCAAACGCTGGCAGACAGCGAAAGTCACCAGCGCGGGATGGCCGTTGATCGACGCCTCGTGGACCGGTTCGACGGCCATGGGGACAAGATCGAGGCGCTCTTCGCCCTGTGCGCGAGCGCTTTCGGTCGAGGTGACTATCTGCAGGTGTTGAGCTGCTGCGAGGAAATACGGGAGCTCGCGCAAGGGGATCTGGAAATCTTGTCTGTCGCCGTGGGCGACCGGCTCACGGCGATTGCATTGCACGAATTGGGTCAGCACGATGCCGCGGAGCGGTTGGCTCACCGGGTGATGACGCTGGATGCCGATGGGCTCGAGTCGCGCTTTCAGAGCCCGCTGCCCTTTCAGCTCTCGATGCAGATCAGACTGGCTCGCATCCATTGGCTGCGCGGTGATTTCCGGGTGGCCTGGGCGATGGTTCAGGACATCGTCGTGAGTGACGACGAGGCTCACATCTATATCAAGATCCATCCACTTGCTTTCGCGGCGATTCCCATCGCCATCTGGCGCGGCGACATGCAGGCAGCGGCCCTGTGGAACCACCAACTGCTGAACCATTCCGTGCGCGGCAACGTGCCTTACTGGCAATCGTTCGCCCAGGTGTTCGACTGCCTTCTGGCCGGCCGGCCGCTGCTGCCCGACCGCGCCGAGGGCCAACTGCTGGCCAAGAACGCTGTGCTGATGGACATATGCGCCGCATTGCAGTTGGCCGCTCCGGACCCCATCACGCTGTCCCGAGCACGTCGGGGCGAGGTGGGCTGGTGCGCTCCGGAGGTACTGCGCCTGGCCGCACTGGCGGCGCTTGATCCGCACGATGAAGCCGGCCGGGGCCGCTGTATCGCCGAGCTCCGCGCGGCATTCGAGCTCAGTGTGGAGCAAGGCGCGCGTTTCTGGTCGTTGCGGATTGCCATCAGCCTCTTCGAGGTGGCTGCGGCAGATTCCGCTGAGCGGGCGTCAGCGAGAGGCATGCTGTTGACAATACTGAACGCCATCGACGACGGTTCAGCGCAACCGGATCTGCAGCGGGCGCGGCATCTGGCGGCGGGAGAGAACTGCGGGTCCCAGGCCTCGCACGCCTTTCAGCAGGCGCGCACGCACGGGGCCGCTTCAGCGCAGTGAGTTCGAGTCGCTCAAGTCTCCTGTCCGATTGATGAGTTCGGCCGGCAATGCCTGCCCCCTGCTCCATCGGAGGTCAGCGATCAAGGATTATTCGGGCCGCTGGAACAAGAGCCTGGCCACGCTGCGGATGGAGCAAGAGGCAGAGCGCTCGACGGCCACTCCCCCAAAACTCCCCCGGCAAGAAAAAACGCCCTAGAGGCGTGAACCTCTAAGGCGTTGAATCATTTCTTGTTTTTTGGTGCGGCTGGCAGGATTCGAACCCACGACCCCTTGGTTCGTAGCCAAGTACTCTATCCAACTGAGCTACAGCCGCTGAGCCTCGCAGTGTAGCACGACTTTTTCAGATCTCCGCCAGCGTTGCGGCGTGTCGATAGCAATCGGCGGTGCGCTCGACGTCGCCCTGCTGCTCGGCCAGGTGCGCGAGCAGCACCCAGGCGTCGCGGCGCGCGGCCATCGGCAACTCTTCGGCATCGGCGGCCTGCTGCAGCAGCAGCCGCGCCTTGCCCCACAGCTCGCGCTGCGCCAGCGCCCGGCCCACCGCATGCGCGAGCGCCGGCTCGCGTGGGAACGCCTGCAGCGAGGCCTCCAGCCGCGGCAGCCAATCGGCGCCGATGCCGTCGATCGACGCGACCAGCGCCTCGGCCAGCGCACAGCGCTCGTCGATGCCGAGTTCGCCCAGCCGCTCCCAGAACGGCCGCAGCGCATTGCGCGCGTCGGCCTGCGCGCCGAACTTGGACAGCCGCGTCGCGGTGCGCGCCGCGACGAACGGGTCGCGCCGGTCGACCGCCTCGAGCGACAGCCACACGCGCCGCACCTGGTCGGCATCGCGCGCGCCATCGAGCGATTCGAACGCGAGCGAGCGCAGCAGCCCCTGCGCTGCCTCCTTCGAGAAGGCCTGGTGCTTGGCCAGCAGCCGCGCGGTCTTCAGCGCCTCGTGCGGCTGGCGCGCGAGGCGCGTGGCCTGCAGGCGCAGCCGCAGCGCATGCGTGCGGCGCGCGACCCCCGGCGGCAACTCGCCCAGCAGTTCGAGCGCGCGCGCCGCATCGCGGTCGTCGAGCGCCCATTCGGCCGCCAGCAGGCGCGCACCTTCTTCGGCCGGCCGCGCGAGGCCGCTGCGGCTCGACAGGTCGAGCGCCAGGCGCAGTTGCTCGTCGCGGCGCACACGATCCTGCAGCTTGTGCAGGCTGCCGGCGGCCAGCAGGTGGCCGAGCACGGTGAATTCGTTGTCCTGCACCAGGTCGGGCGTGTCGCTCTGGATCAGCAGCGCGCGCTGCGCCGACTTCTGCGCCCGGCTGTAGCGCCCGCCGAAGTACTGCGACAGCGCATCGCGCAGCGCCGCCTGCGCGGTGCGGTCGCGGCGCGCGACGCGCCATTCGTGCGCCCTTCTCGGCAGCCCGATCAGCGCATTGATCGCCTGGATCACCGCGACCAGCGCGAAGCAGGTCGCCACCAGCGCGATCAGGAACAGGTTCAGCGAGACGTCGAGCCGCCACGAGCCCCAGTAGAACGAGGCGAGGCCGTCGTTGGTGCCGAGCACCGACGCACTGACCACCGCCAGCACGAACAACAGCACGAACCAGATGACGGCACGCATCGGCAGCGGGGGCCTCAGGTCAACGTCCGGCCGTCGCGGTGGCCAGCGCCGCGAGCGTGTCGTCGGGACGCGGCAGCACCACCTGGTGTGCGCCGGCCGCCACCTGCTTGACCAGCTCGAGCGCCACCGTCGTGCGGCGCGAACTGCGGTCGAAGTAGCGCTCCAGCGCCTGCTGGGCGCTCAGCAGGTCGGTCTGCGCTGCGTCGAACTGCCGGCTCAGCACCGCCAGCCGGGCGTTCAGCAGCCGCAGCTT
Organism: Rhizobacter sp. OV335; assembly: GCF_900142965.1. GTDB lineage: Bacteria > Pseudomonadota > Gammaproteobacteria > Burkholderiales > Burkholderiaceae_C > Rhizobacter. Next base: position 327,974 of record NZ_FRCQ01000003.1, on the reverse strand, counting down.
CAGGTTCTCGCGCAGGAAGAAGGCCTGCTCGGGCGCCAGCCACATCGCGTCCGGGTTGTCGACGCGGCTCACGCGCACCAGCGAACGGGTCTCGCCCCAGACGCGGTCGAACAGCGCACCCAAGCGATCGGACAGTTCGGCCAGCCCGCCGCCCACCGGCGTCGGCGTGCTGCCCACCGGCGAGGCGCTGCGCGCGCTCGGACGCGGCACCGAAGCCGCCGAGGCCGCCGGCTTGGGCGTCTCGCGCCGCGGCTCCGCCTGCGACAGCAACGGCAGTTCGTCGACCAGCCGCACCACCTCGTCGACCTTGATCGAGAGCCCGCCGATGTCGGCCACGCCGACCGACCTGACGCGGTCGATGTCGCGCGCGATCGCGCGGCGCACGCCGTCGAGCCGCGGCTGGCTGTAGCGGGCCAGGCGTTCGTCGGCCTGCTTCAGCGCGGCCACCAGCGGTTCGGCGCTGCCGGTGATCGCCGCCTGCTGCTGCGCGACGCGCAGGCCGGCGTCGATGTCGACCAGCACGTTCTCGTCGCGCGAGCGCGACAGCGACTGGATCAGGTCCTCGAGCTGGCTGCGCTGGATCGCGACCTCGGACAGCTTGGCCTCGAGCAGCGCGACCTTGGCCGCACTGTCGCGTGCGACCTCCTGGGCTTGGCGCGCCATCAACTGCGCCTCGCCGGACAGCCGGCCGCTGTCTTGCTGGCGGCGCACCAGTTCTTGTTCAAGCGTGCGCACCCGCTGCTGCGCCGACCAGGCCTGCACCAGCGCGATGACGATCAGCAGCACCAGCAGCGCGAGCACCGCCGGCGCGAGCCAGCCGGGCAGGCGGCGCGTCACCACGACCGCGGGAGCGGTCGGCACGGGTTCGGCGAGGGCGGGTGGGGAGGAGACGGTCTCGGTCACGATGCGATCGATTGTATGCAGGCCACCACTTCCGCGAGAGAGGGCCGGGATTCGAGCACCTGCCCGAGGCCGAGGGCCCGCGCGCGGGCGGCGATCCGCGGGTGCGTCGCGAGCGCGCGGCCCGCGGCCCAGCTCGCCGACGGCACCAGGCCCTCCAGGTGATCGACCGCTTCGGAGCTGCTGAAGAACCACAGATGCCGCGCCGGGCGGTCGAGCGCGGCCTGCAGCAGCGCGCTGCCGGCGTCGTCGAGCACCGGCGCGCTGCGGCCATAGGCGCACACCAGCGACACCTCGGCGCCCTGCTCGCGAAGGCGATCGGCCAGCCAGTCGCGCCCGCTGGTGCCCCGCACCACCAGCACGCGGCGCCCCGTCCAGGCCTGCGTGCGCAGCTGCGCCCACAGCGCCTCCGAATCGAACTGCAGCGCATCGGCCGCCGGCTCGACGACCTGCGCCACGCCCAGCGCACGCAGCACGCGCGTCGTGCCCGGGCCCGGCGAAGCGGCCTGCAGCGCCGCCGGCCACACAGCCCCAGGCGGGTGATGCGCGAAGAACTGCTCGGCCGCATTCGGGCTCACGAACATCACGAGCCCGACCTCCGCCAGCCCGTGCCAGGCGGCGTGCAGCGCAGCGGGATCGTCGATCGGCCGGATGTCGATCAGCGGCAGGGCCTGCGCATCGAGCCCGGCCGCGCGCAGCCCGTCGACCCACTCGCGCGCCTGGGCCGCAGGCCGCGTGACCAGCACGCGCAGCGGCGAATCGACGTCAGCCGGTGCCGAGGTAGGCATCGGCACCCGCGGACCTCAGTTGCGCCGCGGCGAGTTCGCCCAGGCCACGGGCCGCGCCATCGTCGGCCACCACGGCCACGGCCGTCGTGTGCAGCAGCGGGCGCGCCGGATCGTCGACATGGCCGAGCGCGGCGGTGATGCGCAGCTGCGCACCGTCCCACACCGCATGCGCGGCCAGCGGCATGCTGCAGCTGCCGCCCAGCGAGCGCGACACCGCGCGCTCCGCCTGCGCGACCCACCAGGTGGGCCGGTCGCTCAGTTGCGCCAGCAGCTCGCGCAGTGCCGGCTGGTCGCTGCGGATCTCGATGCCGAGGGCGCCCTGCCCGGCCGCCGGAATCATCTCGTCGACCGCGAACACCGAACGGATGCGCTGCGCGAGACCCAGCCGCTTCAGCCCGGCCGCCGCCAGCACGATCGCGTCGTACTGGCCGTCGTCGAGCTTGCGCAGCCGGGTGTCGAGGTTGCCGCGCAGCGGCTCGATGCGCAGGTCGGGCCGGCGCGCCAGCACCTGCGAGACCCGCCGCAGGCTGGAGGTGCCGACGCAGGCGCCTTGCGGCAGCTCGGCCAGCGTCGCGAAACGGTTGGAGACGAAGGCATCGCGCGGGTCCTCTCGCTCCAGCACCGCGGCCAGCTCGAAGCCGTCCGGCAGGTCCATCGGCACGTCCTTCAGCGAATGCACGGCCAGGTGCGCGCGGCCGTCTTCGAGCGCGGCCTCGAGCTCCTTGACGAACAGGCCCTTGCCGCCGACCTTCGACAGCGTGCGGTCGAGGATCTGGTCGCCGCGGGTCGTCATGCCGAGCAGCTCGACGCGCAGCCCGAAGCGTTGTTGCAGCAGGTCGCGCACATGTTCGGCCTGCCAGAGGGCGAGGCGGCTTTCGCGGGTGGCGATGACGAGGGGTTCGGGCAGCGAAGACATCGGCAAATGCTATCAGGCCCATCTCTTGCCTGACGGTATGGGTGATCCCCGCGGCGGCGCTGATACCATCGCGGTTCGTAACCAAGTTACAGCCTCGACGAGGCCCTGAGGACAAAGATGCCACGTGCCACACCTGCCCCCAAGTCCGCCGTCCGCACTGCTGCCCGCAAGGCCTCGGCCAAGCCGGCCCGCGAGAGCGCCGCCGAGGCCGCCGACAAGAACCGCCCGCTGGTCGACGACATCCGCCTGCTCGGCCGCATCCTCGGCGACGTGATCCGCGAGCAGGAGGGCCAGGGCGCGTTCGACCTGATCGAGCGCATCCGGCAGCTGTCGGTCGCGTACCGGCTGAAGCGCGACGCGCAGGCCGGCAAGACCTTCGACCGGCTGCTCAAGAGCCTGAGCGGCGACCAGACGGTCAGCGTGATCCGCGCCTTCAGCTACTTCTCGCACCTGGCCAACATCGCCGAAGACCGCCACCACGTGCGCCGCCGCGAGCACCACGAGCGCCAGGGCCACCTGCAGGAAGGCTCGCTCGCGATGAGCTTCGAGCGCCTGGCCGAGGCCGACGTGCGCGCGGCCGACATCGCCGGCGTGTTGCAGCGCGCCTTCATCTCGCCGGTGCTGACGGCCCACCCCACCGAGGTGCAGCGCAAGAGCATCCTCGACGCCGAGCGCGCCATCGCCGAGCTGGTGGGCCAGCGCGACGAACTGCGCAGCGCGCGCGAGCTGGCCGACAACGAGGCGCTGCTGCGCGCCCGCGTCACGCAGCTGTGGCAGACGCGCATGCTGCGCTACACCAAGCTGACGGTGGCCGACGAGATCGAGAACGCGCTCAGCTACTACCAGGCCACCTTCCTGCGCCAGATCCCGAAGCTCTACCAGGAGATCGAGGAAGCGCTGCCCGGCCACCCGATCGCGCCGTTCTTCCGCATGGGCAACTGGATCGGCGGCGACCGCGACGGCAACCCCAATGTCAGCGCCGAGACGCTGCAGATGGCGCTGCGCCGGCAGAGCGAGACGGTGCTGCGCTTCTACCTGACCGAGGTGCACGAACTGGGGGCCGAGCTGTCGATCTCGGCCACGCTCGCGCCGGTGACGGCCGCGATGCAGGCGCTGGCCGAGCGCTCGCCCGACCACAGCGCGCACCGCGAGGACGAGCCCTACCGCCGCGCGCTGATCGGCATGTATGCGCGGCTGGCCGCGACGCTGCAGGCCTTCACCGGCACCGAGGCGCTGCGCCATGCGGTGGCGCCGCAGGACCCGTACCGGCGCAGCGATGATTTCGGGGCCGACCTGAAGGTGATCGAGGCCTCGCTGCGCTCGCACCATGCCGATGCGCTGATTGCGCCGCGGCTGCGCCCGCTGATGCGCGCGGTGCAGGTGTTCGGCTTCCACCTGGCCACCGTCGACCTGCGCCAGAGTTCGGACAAGCACGAAGCGGTGGTCGCCGAGCTGCTGAAGACCGCCAAGATCGAGGCCGACTACAGCGCACTCGACGAGCCCGCGCGCCGCACGCTGCTGATGAAGCTGCTGAACGACGCGCGTCCGCTGCGCGTGCATGGCGCGGCGTACTCGGAGCACGCGGTGGGCGAACTGGCGATCTTCGAGGCGGCGCTGAAGATGCTCGACCGCTACGGCCGCGAGGCACTGCGCCACTACATCATTTCGCACACCGAAGACGTGAGCGACCTGCTGGAGGTGCTGCTGCTGCAGAAGGAGACCGGGCTGATGCACGGCACGCTGGATGACGGCGCCGTGTGCCAGCTCATCGTCTCGCCGCTGTTCGAGACCATCGGCGACCTGCGCAACGCCGAGCCGATCATGCGCGACTACTACGCGCTGCCGGGCATCGCCGACCTGATCAAGCGCTCCGGCCGCGAGCAGGACGTGATGCTCGGCTACAGCGACAGCAACAAGGACGGCGGCTCGTTCACCAGCAACTGGGAGCTGTACCGCACCGAGATCGCGCTGGTCGAGCTGTTCGGCAAACTGGGCGAGCAGCACGGCATCACGCTGCGCCTGTTCCACGGCCGCGGCGGCACCGTCGGGCGTGGCGGCGGCCCGAGCTACCAGGCGATCCTGGCGCAGCCGCCGGGCACGGTGAACGGGCAGATCCGCCTGACCGAACAGGGCGAGGTGATCTCGTCGAAGTACGCGCACCCGGAGATCGGCCGGCGCAACCTCGAGACGCTGGTGGCCGCGACGCTCGAGGCCACGCTGCTGCACCCGACCAAGAGCGCGCCGAAAAGCTTCCTGGACGCCGCCGCGGCGATCAGCGAGGCCAGCATGGCGGCCTACCGCAAGCTGGTCTACGAGACCCCGGGCTTCACCGACTACTTCTTCTCGGCCACGCCGATCCGCGAGATCGCCGAGTTGAACATCGGCTCGCGTCCGGCCTCGCGCAAGGCCACGCGCGCGATCGAGGACCTGCGCGCGATCCCGTGGAGCTTCAGCTGGGGGCAGTGCCGCGTCGCGTTGCCGGGCTGGTGCGGTTTCGGCTCGGCGATCGAGGCCTTCCTCGGCAAGGTGCCGGCCGAGCGCAAGGAACGGCTGGTGCTGCTGCAGCGCATGCACAAGCAGTGGCCGTTCTTCCGCACGCTGCTGTCGAACCTGGACATGGTTCTGGCCAAGAGCGACCTGGGCATCGCGGCGCGCTACGTCGACCTGGTCGAGGACAAGAAGCTGGGCAAGAAGATCTTCGGGCTGATCCAGGCCGAGTGGCAGCGCACCAGCGACGCGGTGTCGCTGATCACCGGCGAGAAGCACCGGCTCGCGTCGAACCCGTCGCTCGCGCGCTCGATCGAGCACCGCTTCCCGTACCTCGACCCGCTGAACCACCTGCAGGTCGAGCTGATGCGGCGCTACCGCCAGCGGCGCGAAGGCGATCCGGCGAACGAGCGGGTGCAGCGCGGGATCCACATCTCGATCAACGGGGTGGCGGCAGGGTTGCGCAACACCGGCTGAATTCGCTGCTGCGTGAACAGCAGCAGCGAGGGCTTGCCAGGACATGACCTCATCGGCGATATTCGCAATTCGCGAATAGCGAATATGGCCGGATGATGGAACTCAAACCGCAAGATCTGCTGGTGCTGTTGAAGGCGGCGGCGCACCCGCCGCAGCGTTGGACCTATGCCGCGCTTGGCGAGGCGTTGGCCATGAGCGCCTCGGAAACGCATGCGAGCGTGAAACGCGCCGTGGCGTCCGGCCTCGCAGTGGCGCCAGGGCGTGGCGAGTGGTCGCCGGTGCGCCCCAGCTTGCTGGAGTTCATGCTGCACGGCGTGCGCTACATCTGGCCGACCACACCCGGGCCGGTCAAGCGCGGCGTGCCGACGGCTTTCGGTGTCGAGCCCTTGGCCAGCATGCTGACGGCTGCCCAGAGCGAGGCCCCGGTATGGGCACACCCCACCGGCAGCGCCAAAGGTCCCACACTGTCACCTCTCTATCGAACGGCACCGCAGGCGGCCCTCGCCGACCCTGCCTTGCATCGCCTGCTCGCCCTGCTGGATGCCTTGCGCACAGGGCGTGCACGCGAGCGTTTGCTGGCCGCCAAATTGATGGAAACCGAACTGATGCAGTTCGATTCGGGAGCTATCGATGCGAGCCGATGACCCCAATCTTCCGCATCTGCGCCGCATCGCCGAAGCACTGGGCGACCTGCGCGAGCAAGTGGTGTTTGTCGGCGGTGCCGTGGCCGGCCTGCTGGTGACCGATCCACTGGCCGACAGCGTGCGTGCCACCCGCGACGTGGACGCCGTGGTGAACGCCAACCGGTCCACGTTCCATCGCACCTTGAGCCGGTGAAGCCTCAGAACAACGACTGCCCGATCAGCGACGTGAAGCGCTCCAGCGCAAAGCTGCCCGCGAGCGAGTTGCCGGTGTGCTCCAGCCCCGGCGACCAGACGCACACGCCCAGCGTGCGCGGGATGTGGGCGACGATGCCGCCGCCTACACCGCTCTTGGCCGGGATGCCGACGCGGTACGCGAAATCGCCGGCCGCATCGTAGGTGCCGCAGGTCAGCATCAGCGCCGACAGCCGCTTGGCCGAACTCGCGTCCAGCACCTGCTCGCCATTCACCGGGCTCACGCCGCCGTTCGCGAGGAAGCCCACCGCGCGCGCCAGGTCGACGCAGTTCATGCGGATCGCGCAGTGCCGGCAGTAGGCCTCGATCACCGTGTCGACCGGGTTCTTCAGGTTGCCGAAGCTGTGCATGAAATGCCCCATCGCGCGGTTGCGCGAGCCGGTGGCCAGCTCCGAGCGCGCGACCGCGTCGTCGTACTGCAGCGCCGGGTTGCCCGACAGCCGCCGCACGAACTCCACCAGCGCCATCTCGGGCTGCACGAAGCGGGTGCTCAGCACGTCGGTGACGACCAGCGCACCGGCGTTCAGGAACGGGTTGCGCGGCTTGCCCTGCTCGGTCTCGAGCTGCACCAGCGAGTTGAACGCGGTGCCCGAGGGCTCGCGCCCGACGCGCTCCCACAGCGTGTCGCCGACCAGCTGGAACGCCAGCGTCAGCGAGAACAGCTTCGAGACCGACTGGATCGAGAAATCCTCGCGCGCATCGCCGACGGTGTAGAGCCGCCCGTCGAGCATGCTGACCGCCATGCCGAAGCGGTGCTTCGGCACCTTCGCGAGTTCGGGGATGTAGCGCGCGACTTCGCCCTGCTCGAGCAAGGGCTGCGCTTCGTCGTGGATGCGGTCGAGCACCGCCTGCATGTCGATGGTCATTCGATAATTGGGCCATGACTGCACCCTCACCGCACACCGATCCCCGGGGATTTCTTCGCGCGCTGTACGACGCCGCGGTCGCGCGGGCGCTGCCGGCGCAGACGCTGGGCGCCTTCCTGCCGCCGCCGCCGCGCGGGCGCACGCTGGTGCTGGGCGCCGGCAAGGCGGGCGGCGCGATGGCCGAGGCGCTGGATGCGCTGTGGCCTCAGGACGCACCGCTGTCGGGGTTGGTGGTCACGCGCTACGACCATGTGCCGCCGGGCTACCGCGCGAAGCCGGGCCGCATCGAGGTCGTCGAGGCAGCCCATCCGGTGCCCGATGCCGCCGGGCGCCAGGCGGCGCAGCGCATCGCGGCGCTCGCGCAGGGGCTGACGGCCGACGACCTGGTGCTGTGCCTGGTGTCCGGCGGCGGCTCGGCGCTGCTCGCGCTGCCGGCCGACGGCGTCACGCTCGAGGAGAAGCAGGCGATCAACAAGGCGCTGCTGAAGAGCGGCGCCGCGATCGACGAGATGAACTGCGTGCGCAAGCACCTGTCGGCCATCAAGGGCGGCCGGCTGGCGGCGATGTGCGCGCCGGCCAGGGTGGTCACGCTGCTGATCTCCGATGTGCCGGGCGATTCGCCCGAGGTGATCGCGAGCGGCCCGACGGTGCCCGATGCGACGACCTGCGCCGATGCGCTGGCGATCCTCGCGCGCTACGGCATCGAGGTGTCGGCCGCGGCGCGGGCCGGCCTGGAGAGCGGCGCCTTCGAAACGCCGAAGCCCGGCGATGTGCGCTTCGCCGGCCACGAGGTGCGGATGATCGCGACACCGCAACAGTCGCTCGAAGCGGCGGCCGCGCTGGCACGGTCGGCGGGCATCGAGGCGCACATCCTCGGCGATGAGATCGAGGGCGAATCGCGCGAGGTCGGCAAGGTGCACGCGGCGCTCGCGCGGCAGGTGGCGAAGCGCGGGCAGCCGTTCAGGACGCCGTGCGTGATCCTGTCGGGCGGAGAAACCACGGTGACGGTCGCCAGCAAGGGCGGCCGCGGTGGGCGAGCCACCGAGTTCCTGCTCGGCTGCGCACTCGCGCTGCAAGGGCAGCCGGGCGTGTTCGTGCTGGCGGCAGACACCGACGGCATCGACGGCGTCGAGGACAACGCCGGCGCGATCGTCACGCCCGACACGCTCGCGCGCGCCGAGGCGCAAGGCCTCAGCGCGCGCGACCGGCTGGACCGCAACGACGCCTACAACTTCTTCGCGCCGCTCGGCGACCTGGTGGTGCCCGGGCCGACCTTCACCAACGTCAACGACTTCCGCGCGATGCTGGTGCTGTGACCCGGCCGGGAGCTCACTGCTCCAGCAGGTCCTTCATCTCGTCCGCATGCTCTTCCTCGTCGCTGAGGATGCCTTCCAGCATGCGGCGGGTCGTCGGGTCCTTGTCGCCGATCAGCGCAATCATCTGGCGGTAGGCCTCCACCGCGACACGTTCGGCCACCAGGTTGGCGCGGATCATCGCCTTCAGGTCGGACGAGTCGTCGTACTGCGCATGGCTGCGTTCGAGCAGCGAGTTCGGCGCGAAATCGGGCTCGCCGCCGAGCTGCACGATGCGCTCGGCGATCAGGTCGCCATGCGCGGCCTCTTCGTTCGCGTGCACCATGAACTCGGCCGCGATCGCCGGCGACGACATGCCGTGCGCGGTGAAGTGGTGGCGCTTGTAGCGCAGCACGCAGACCAGCTCGGTGGCCAGCGCATCGTTCAGCAGCTTGACGATGTCGTCGCGCCAGGGCCCGAAGCTCGGCGTCACGGCGCCATCTTCGGTGCGCTTGCGGGCGGCCTCCAGCGCGGCCTCGTCCAGGCGCAGCGTCTGTCCTTTGCGCTCGTTCTTGTCGTTCGAATTCTTGTCAGGGGCGACTTTCTGAAGCATGGCCATCTCCGTTCGGGGTCAGGGTTGCGGATCCCTTCACTGTAGGAAGCATCCGCCCCCACCGACATCGGAAGGCAGCCGCCCTGCCTGTAGGACTGGGCCGCGCCGGCCTTCACCCTTGCAGCAGCTGCGCCACCACCGCCACCGCGATCACCTCCGGCTCCTTGCCGGCAATGCCCGGCACGCCGATCGGGCAGGTCAGCCGCGCCAGCGCCGCCGCCGGCACGCCGCGCTCCTCGAAGCGATGCATGAACCGCGAACGCTTGGTGCGGCTGCCGATCAGGCCGAGGTACGCGAAATCGCCGCGGCGCAGGATGGCCTCGGTGATGCGCAGGTCCAGGTCGTGGCTGTGGGTCAGCACCAGGTAGTGCGCGCCGGGCGGCGCCTGCGCCACCTCGGCCTCCACCGGCTCGACGCACAGGCGCTCGATGTGCGGCGGCAGCGGCTGCGGCGGGAATTCGCTGTCGCGTTCGTCGATCCACTGCACGCGGCAGTCGATGCCGGCCAGCAGCGCGACGATCGCGCGGCCCACGTGGCCGGCGCCGTACAGCTGCAGGAAGAAGCGTGGCGCGTTGTCGCGCCAGGCCGCCAGCACCGCGTCGCCGAGGCGCTGCGTGCGCAGCGTCAACGCGCCGCCACAGCACTGGCCGAGCGAGGGGCCGAGCGCGAACTCGGCGTCATGGGAATTCGTGTCGCCGGCCTCCAGCCACTGCCGCGCCTGCGCGATCGCCGTCAGTTCGAGGTGACCGCCGCCGATCGTGCCGAGCACCGCGTCGCGCGTCACCAGCATGTGCGTGCCGGCCTCGCGCGGCACCGAGCCGCGGTGCGACAACACCTGCACGTCCATCGTCGGCACGCCGGCTGAGAGCAGGACGAGCGCGGCGTCGCGCAGCGCGCTCATCACCACGGCCTCCCGGCGAGCAAGGCTTCGACAGGCTCAGCCCGACCCTTCGACAGGCTCAGGTCCTTCGACAAGCTCAGGATGATCGGGCCCTTCGACAGGCTCAGGGCGAACGGAGTTCGGGTCAGCCCACGAGCACCGGCAGCGGCGCGTTGATCACGGTGCCGACCAGCTCGTACACCGCCTCGTGCGTCAGCACGCCGGCCAGCACCAGCTTCGGCCGGCGCAGCGCCGCCTTGGCTTTCGCCAGCAGCCCGCGCCAGCCGCGGTGCAGCCCGACGCGCAGCCGGTTGCGCAACGTGTCGCGCAGGATCAGCAGCGAGGTCTCCTCGCGCACCTCGGTCGCGAACTGGCGCTTGTATTCCGACACGCCGATGCCGAAGTTCAGCGTCTGCGGGCACTGGTGCGCGATCAGGTCCTCGATCAGCCGGTACAGCAGCACGGTGCCGGGGCTGAACTTCGACAGCTCCGCGTCGTGGCCGATGTCGGCGTAATGGAACACGCCGCGCCCCTGGTAGCCCAGCACGAAGGCCAGCGCCCGCCCGCCGCTGCGCAGCACGTAGCTGCGCAACAGCCCGCGGCGCGCCAGGTCGGTGAGCCGCAGCGCGATGTCGTCGCGCTCGATGCCCAGCGGGCCGATCGCCTGGTGCTGCCAGGTGCGCTTCGCGATGTGCTGGGCCTGCCGCACGAACTCGGCAACCTGCTCCTCGGCATCGACACGCACCAGCTCCAGCCCCGGCATCTGCTCTTCCAGCACCCGCACCTGGCGGCGCAGGTTGTAGCGCTTCTTGCTGCCGAAGCGCGCCAGGTAGGCATCGAAGGTCTCGGGCAGCGCGATCGTGTACAGCGGGCGCTTGCCGTGCTCGCTGTACAGCAGCGAGCCGCCGCGCTGGCGCAGTTGCGCCTCCCAGCCGGCCCAGGCGCTGCAGCCCGCAGGAATGCCCTTCAGGAACAGCGCATCCAGGTCGGGGCGCTCGCGCCACAGCCGCTCGACCACGTCGGCCAGCGCCTGCGGCCGGCCGGCCACCAGCGGCGCGCCGCCGAGCAGGTGCGCCGCGCGCAGCTTCAGCGACGCGAAGGTCCAGCGCCCGGCCGAAAACGCGAGCGGGTACGGCTGCACGTCCATCGGCACCACGCCGACCTCGGCGCCCGCTTGCGCCGGCAGCACGCCGAGCAGCAGGTCGTCGGCCGGGCGCGTCGCGACCAGGTGGTTCCACCACTCCGGCGACTGGTAGATGCGGTAGACGTGCCCGCTGTCGCTGAGCAGGCCGTCCCAGCCCTTCATCAGCTGGCTGTCGGTGGCGGCCGCCCGCGAGAACACCACCGGCGAAGCGGGCGGCGTGGCAACGGGGGCGAAAGCAGAAGAGGTGGCGCTCATGAAGACGGCTGGAGCTCGCGGAGGATCGACCGGACAACGGCGCCCGGTGCGGACGCCTGCGAATCGACGCCAAGGATATCGACGGCGACGCTTTCGCCGTCTCCCTCGCCCCGGGGGTTCGTGCGTGAATACCGCACGAATCCGGCCCGTCTTGCGCTGTTTGCTCGACCACGTTGCGTTCGGTTGCGACTGCTTGCGCCGGGTCGCCGTCAGACGGCCGCGCGCACCGCGGTGATCGCATCGAGGATCGCCTCCGGCGTCGCCGGCGCGCGCAGCGGCGGGTCGACGCGGTGCCCACCCACGGCCGACACCGCATCGCGGATCGCGAAGAACACCGAGAACGGCAGCAGCAGCGGCGGCTCGCCGACCGCCTTGCTGCGGTGGATGCTGTCCTCGACGTTCTCGCCGTCGTACAGCCGCACGTTGAAGACAGCCGGGCAGTCGTTCGCGGTCGGGATCTTGTAGGTGCTCGGCGCATGCGTCGCCAGCAGCCCCGTCTGCGGGTGCCACACCAGCTCCTCGCTGGTCAGCCAGCCCATGCCCTGGATGAACGCGCCCTCGACCTGGCCGATGTCGACGGCAGGGTTCAGCGAGCGGCCGGCGTCGTGCAGCACGTCGGCGCGCAGCAGCTTCCACTCGCCGGTCAGGGTATCCACCAGCACCTCGCTGACCGCGGCGCCGTACGCGAAGTAGAAGAACGGCCGGCCGGTCAGCGTCGCGCTGTCCCAGTGCAGGCCGGGCGTCGCGTAGAAGCCGTCGGACCACAGCTGCACGCGTGCCAGATAGGCTTGCATCACCAGCTCGACGAAGCCGATGCGCCCGGCCGGGCCAGTCACCTCGTCGTTCGCGAAGCGCAACTCGTCAGCGCGGCAGGCCAGCCGCTGCGCGGCCACGTCGGCCAGCCGTTCGCGGATCTGGCGCGCCGCGTCCTGCGCCGCCTTGCCGTTCAGGTCGCTGCCGGTCGAGGCGGCGGTGGCCGAGGTGTTGACGACCTTGTGCGTATCAGTCGCGCTGACGCGCACCCGCTCGAAGCCGACGCCCAACTCGTGCGCCACCACCTGGGCCACCTTGGTGTTCAGCCCCTGGCCCATCTCGGTGCCGCCGTGGTTCACCAGGATCGAGCCGTCGGCATACACGTGCACCAGCGCGCCGGCCTGGTTCAGGTGCTTCACGTTGAACGAGATGCCGAACTTGACCGGCGTGAACGCGAGGCCGCGCTGCAGCACCGGGTTCGCGAGGTTGAACGCGGCGGCAGCCTCTCGGCGTGCGCGGTAGTCGCTGTCGGCCTCGAGCTGCGCGCACAGCTCGTGCAGGATGTTGTCGTCGACCGGTTGGCCGTACGGCGTGGTGCGATTCGTGTCGGTGCCATAGAAGTTGACGCGCCGCACATCCAGCGCGTCCTTGCCGAGCGCGCGCGCGACGCTGTCGATGATGTTCTCGATCGCGATCGCGCCCTGCGGGCCGCCGAAGCCGCGGAACGCGGTGTTGCTCTGCGTGTTGGTCTTGCCGCAGAAGCCGTGCATCGCGACGTCGGGCAGCCAGTAGGCGTTGTCGAAGTGGCACAGCGCGCGCGTCATCACCGGGCCCGACAGGTCGGCCGAATGGCCGGCGCGCGACACCATCGTCACCTCGCTGCCGAGGATGCGGCCGTCGTCGTCGTATCCCACCTCGTACTCGTACCAGAAGCAGTGGCGCCTGCCGGTGATCAGGAAGTCATCGTCGCGGTCGACGCGCAGCTTGACTGGCCGGCGCAGCTTCTGCGCGGCCACCGCGGCCACGCAGGCGAACAGCGCCGACTGCGATTCCTTGCCGCCGAAGCCGCCGCCCATGCGCCGGCACTCCACCTGCACGTGGTGCGAGTTCAGCTGCAGCGCATGCGCCACCAGGTGCTGCATCTCGCTCGGGTGCTGCGTCGAGCAGTGCAGCAGCAGCCCGCGGTCTTCCTTCGGGATCGCGTAGCTGATCTGGCCTTCGAGGTAGAACTGCTCCTGGCCGCCGACGCTGAGCGTGTCCTTCAGGCGGTGCGGCGCCGCGTCGATCGCGGCCCGTGCGCCGCCGTCGCGCGTGCTGCGCACCAGGTGCATCGGCGGCAGCACGTAGGCGCCCGCCGCATGCGCCGCCTCGGGCGTCAGGATCGGCGGCAGCGGCTCCACCTTCAGCACCGCCTTGGCCCGGGCCGCGGCACGCCGCGCCGCATCGCGCGTGGTGGCGATCACCGCGAACACCGGCTGGCCGAGGTAGCGCAGCTCGCCGTCGGCGAGGATCGGGTCGTCGTGCAGGATCGGCCCGCAGTCGTTGGCACCGGGAATGTCGGCGGCGGTCAGCACCGCGACGACGCCCGGCTGCGCGCGCAGCACCGCGAGATCGATGGCCAGCAGCCGGCCATGCGCGATCGGCGACAGCCCGAGCGCCGCGTGCAGCGTGCCGGCCAGCTCCGGCAGGTCGTCGATGTAGGCGGCCTCGCCGGCCACGTGCAGGTGCGCCGACTCATGCGGGCGGCTGATGCCGACGCGCGCGCCCTCGCGCAGCGCGATGGCTTCGGCCTCGGGTCCGGTGGCCTGCAGGAACGGATCGAGCGGCTTGTTCATGCGAGCACGCTCCAGGCCCGCGTGGCCTCGACCGGCAGCGGATCCACCGCCCGCGTCTCCAGCCAGAAGCGCCGCAACAGGTTCTGCGCGACGTGCATCCGGTAGGCGGCGCTTGCGCGCATGTCGGTGAGCGGCGTGAAGTCGTGTGCCAGCGCGGCCTGCGCGGCCTTCAGCGCGCCTTCGTCCCAGGCCCGGTCCTGCAGCGCCGCCTCGGCCTGCGCGGCGCGCTTGACGATGCCCGCCATGCCGCCGAACGCGAGCCGCACCTGCGCGACCGTGCCGTCGGCCGCGAGCCCGATCGACAGGCCGGCGCACACCGCCGAGATGTCGCAGTCGTTGCGCTTGCTGATCTTGTAGGCGCGGTTCTGCCGCTGCGCTGTCATCAGCGGCACCACGATCTCCTGCACGAACTCGCCCGGCTGCAGCTGGTTCTTCATGTAGTCGAGGTAGAAGGCCGCGAGCGGCACGCGCCGCGCCTTGCTGCCGCGGCGCAGCACCAGCTCGGCGTCGAGCGCGAGCAGCACCGGCGCCGAGTCGCCGATCGGCGAGCCGTTGGCCACGTTGCCGCCCATCGTGCCGGCATGCCGGATCGGCGGCGACGCGAAGCGCAGCCACACCTCGGTCAGCGCCGGGATGCGCCGCGCGAGCGCCGACCAGGCGTCTTCGAGCGACGCGCCGGCGCCGATGTGCAGGTGGCCGTCGCGCTCGTCGATGCGCTTCAACTCGGCCACGTCGCCCAGGTAGAGGATCTCGCCGAGGTCGCGGAACTGCTTGTTGACCCACAGCCCGACGTCGGTCGAGCCGGCGAGCAGCGTGGCTTTCGGGTGCTGCTCGCGCAGCGTCGCCAGCGCCTCCAGCGTGCGCGGCGCGAAGTAGTCGTCGACGCGCGGGGCGCCTTCGCGCTGGCGGTTGAAGCCGGCGTAGTGCAGGCCGGCGTGGTTCAGTCCGTTCTTGCCGCTGGCCAGCGCCTGCAATGCGGCCACCACCGGCGCGGTGTCGAGCGCGACCGGCGGCAGCTGGAACATGCGCTCGCCGGCATCGAGGATCGGCCGGTAGCCGGTGCAGCGGCACAGGTTGCCCGACAGCTCGTCGGCCAGTTGCTGCCGGGTCGGCACCTGCCCGCAGGCGCGGTGGCCTTCGTAGCCGGCCCACAGCGACATCACGAAGCCCGGCGTGCAGAAGCCGCACTGCGAGCCGTGGCACTCGACCATCGCCTGCTGCACCGGGTGCAGCGCGCCGCCGGCCTGGTCCTTCAGGTCCTCGACGGTGAACAGCGCCTTGCCGGCCAGCGTCGGCAGGAACTGGATGCAGGCGTTGACGGTGCGCAGCGCGAGGCCTCCGACCCGCTGCGACGGCGGCGCCTGCTCATCGGCCAGTTCGCCCACCACCACCGTGCAGGCACCGCAATCGCCCTCGTTGCAACCCTCCTTGGTGCCGGTGCAGTGCGCGTCCTCGCGCAGCCAGTCGAGCACCGAGCGCGTCGGATGCACGCCGCTCACCTCGACGACCTCGCCGCGGTGGAAGAAGCGAATGGGCTGTGTGCTCATGGAAATCCGGGGTTGCTCGACAAGCATAGGACAGACTCCGCAAGGGTAAACCTCCGTCGCCGCCGGGATACGATGCGCCCCGACGCCCTGGCTTTGCAATTCACGGGCCCGCCCGAGGATCCTTCCCGCATGACACCCCGCCGCATCGCGCTGCGTGCCGACCTGCTCGACTTCACCGCCGCACCCGACTGGGGCGCCACCGAGTCGCCGGCCGTGCGCTTTCGCCCCGACCACTGGCTGCTGGTCGAGGACGGCCGCATCGCCGGTGCGCAGCACGACACCCCCGACGCCAGCTGGCAGTTGCACGACCACCGCGGCCGGCTGCTGATGCCCGGCTTCATCGACACCCACGTGCACAGCCCGCAGCTCGACGTGATCGCGAGCTACGGCACCGCGCTGCTCGACTGGCTGGACACCTACACCTTCCCGGCCGAGCGACGCTATGCGGATGAGGGCGAGGCCGAGCGCGGCGCCGCGCGCTTCCTCGATGCGCTGCTGGCGCACGGCACGACCGCCGCGGTGGTGTTCCCGACGGTGCACAAGGTCAGCGCCGACCGGCTGCTGGCCGGCGCGCAGGCGCGCGGCATGCGGCTGATCGCCGGCAAGGTGCTGATGGACCGGCATGCGCCCGACGGGCTGCGCGACGACGTCGACCAGGCCGAACGCGATTGCGTCGAGCTGATCGAGCGCTGGCACGGCACCGGCCGGCTCGCCTATGCGGTGACGGTGCGCTTCGCGCCGACCAGCACGCCGGAACAGCTCGCGATGGCCGGCCGGCTGTGCGCGGCGTACCCCGGCATCTACATGCAGACCCACGTGGCCGAGAACCGCGACGAGGTGCTGTGGGTGGCCGAGCTGTTCCCCGAGGCGCGCAGCTACCTCGACGTGTACGCCCGCGCCGGGCTGCTGAACGAGCGCAGCGTGCTGGCGCACGGCATCTGGCTGGACGATGCCGACCGGGCCGCGATCCACGCGAGCGGTGCGCAGATCGCCCACAGCCCGTCGTCGAACCTGTTTCTCGGCAGCGGGCTGTTCGGCTGGCGCGCGGCCGAGGCGGCCGGCTGCGCGGTGAGCCTGGCGACCGACGTGGGCGGCGGCACCAGCCTGTGCCTGCTGCGCGCGGCGAGCGATGCCTACCGGGTGCAGGCGATGGCCGGCGAGCGGCTCACGGCCTGGAAGGCGCTGCACGCCTGCACGCGGGGCGCTGCGAAGGCGCTCGGGCTGGCCGACGAGATCGGCTCGCTGGAGATCGGGCGGGTCGCCGACCTGTGCGTCTGGGACTGGGCCGTGGGGCCGGTCGCCGAGCGTCGGATGGAGGTGGCGCGGGGCTTGCATGAGAAGGTTTTTGCGTGGATGACGCTGGCGGACGAGCGGAATCTGGTGTCGACGTGGGTGAACGGAGTGCAACGGCATGGGCGACGCGATTGAGGGGACAGCGATGCTTCGACTGGAACTGACCGACCTCAGCAAGAGCTACCCCGCCGTCAAGGCCAACGACCGCGTGAACCTGCGCGTCAAGCCGGGCGAGATCCATGCCGTGCTCGGCGAGAACGGCGCCGGCAAGTCGACGATGATGAAGATGATCTACGGCGCCGTCCGCCCCGATGCCGGCGTGATCCGCTGGAACGGCCAGCCGGTCGAGATCCGCAACCCGCAGGAGGCGCGCGCGCTGGGCATCAGCATGGTGTTCCAGCACTTCAGCCTCTTCGACACCCTCACCGCCGCCGAGAACGTCTGGCTGGGCCTCGACAAATCCTTGACGCTCGCCGCCGTGACGCAGCGCATCACCGAAGTGGCCCGCGTCTACGGCCTCGAGGTCGACCCGCTGCGCCCGGTCCACACGCTGTCGGTCGGCGAGCGCCAGCGCGTCGAGATCGTGCGCGCGCTGATGACGAACCCGAAGCTGCTGATCCTCGACGAGCCGACCTCGGTGCTGACGCCGCAGGCGGTCGAGACGCTGTTCATCACGCTGCGCCAGCTCGCCGCCGAGGGCTGCAGCATCCTCTACATCAGCCACAAGCTCGACGAGATCCGCGCGCTGTGCCACCACTGCACCGTGCTGCGCGGCGGCCGCGTCACCGGCGAGGTCGACCCGACGCAGGAAACCAACGCCAGCCTGTCGCGCCTGATGATCGGCGCCGAGCCGCCGCAGCTGCAGCACCTGCAGGCGCGGCTCGGCGACGTGGCGCTGTCGGTGCGCGAGCTCGGCGTGCCGAAGCGCGACCAGTTCGGCATGGACCTGCACGGCATCAGCTTCGACGTGCGCTGCGGCGAGATCGTCGGCATCGCCGGCGTCTCCGGCAACGGCCAGCAGGAGCTGATGGCGGCACTGTCGGGCGAGGACCCGCGCGCCGAGGCCGAGAGCATCGTGCTGTTCGACCGGCCGGTGGGCCGCCAGTCGCCGCGCCGGCGCCGCGCGCAGGGGCTGAACTTCGTGCCGGAGGAACGCCTCGGCCGCGGCGCGGTGCCGTCGCTGTCGCTCGCGCAGAACACGCTGCTGACGCGCACCACCGCGGTGACGGCGCAGGGCTGGATCCGCACCGCCGAGGTCGCCGCGCTCGCGAACCGGCTGATCCAGCGCTTCAACGTGAAGGCCGGCGGCCCCGATGCGCCGGCCAAGAGCCTCTCGGGCGGCAACCTGCAGAAGTTCATCGTCGGCCGCGAGATCGACGCCGCGCCGCGCCTGCTGATCGTCTCGCAGCCGACCTGGGGCGTCGACGTCGGCGCGGCCGCGCAGATCCGCGGCGAGCTGCTGAAGCTGCGCGACCAGGGCTGCGCGGTACTGGTCGTCAGCGAAGAACTCGACGAGCTGTTCGAGGTCTGCGACCGGCTGGTGGTGATCGCGCAGGGCCGCGTGTCGCCGTCGATCGCGACCTCGCAGGCGACGGTCGAGCAGATCGGCGAATGGATGAGCGGGCTGTGGGCGCCACGCGGCGCGGCCTTCCACCAGGAGGCGACGCATGCTGAAACTTGAGCCGCGCCCGGCGCCGAGCCGCGTGATGTCGATCGCCTCGCCGCTGCTGGCGCTGGCGATCACGGTGGTGATCGGCGTCGTGCTGTTCCTGCTGCTCGGCAAGGACCCGCTGCGCGGGCTGCAGGTGTTCTTCGTCGAGCCGCTGAAGAGCGTGTACGCGCTGTCGGAGCTGGCCGTGAAGGCGACGCCGCTGCTGCTGATCGCGCTCGGGCTGGCGGTGTGCTTCCGCTCCAACGTCTGGAACATCGGCGCCGAGGGGCAGTTCGTGCTCGGGGCGATTGCGGCCGGCGGCGTCGCGATGCTGGCCGAGCCAGGCACGGGCCGCTGGATCGTCGTGCCGATCCTGCTGGCCGGCGTGCTCGGCGGCATGGCCTGGGCCGCGATCGTCGCGCTGCTGCGCGACCGCTTCAACGCGAACGAAATCCTGGTCAGCCTGATGCTCGTCTACGTCGCCGACCAGGTGCTCGGCTACCTGGTCTACGGGCCGTGGAAGGACCCGGACGGCTACAACTTCCCGCAGACCATCACCTTCCTCGAGGCGACCAAGATCCCGCGCCTGTTCGCCGGCTCGCGCGTCAATATCGGCCTGCTGATCGCGCTGCTCGCGGTGGCCGGGTTCTGGGCCTTCCTGTTCCGCACCTACGCCGGCTTCCAGCTGCAGGTCGGCGGGCTGGCGCCGGCCGCGGCACGCTACGCCGGCTTCTCGTCGCGGCGCGCGCTGTGGACGGCGCTGCTGCTGTCGGGCGGCATGGCGGGGTTGGCCGGTGGGCTGGAGGCGGCCGGGCCGCTCGGGCAGCTGACGCCGCACGTGCCGGCGGGCTACGGCTTCGCGGCCATCATCGTCGCGTTCGTCGGCCGTCTGCACCCGGTGGGCATCGTGTTCTCGGCGATCCTGATGAGCATGTTCTACATCGGCGGCGAGCTCGCGCAGTCGCGCCTCGGCCTGCCGAAATCGCTGACCGGCGTGTTCCAGGGCCTGCTGCTGTTCACGCTGCTGGCCTGCGACACGCTGATCCACTACCGCCTCCGCTGGAAGCCGGCGCACGTGCCGGCCGAACCGGCACCCGCCAGCACCGACACCAACACCGTGCAGCCGGCCCCGGCCGAAGGACAAGCCTGATGGACGCCATCGCCCTGCTGATCGCCGCGACGCTGAACTCCGGCACCGTGCTGGCGCTGGCCGCGCTCGGGCTGCTGATCAACGAACGCGCCGGCATCGTCAACCTCGGTGCCGAGGGGATGATGCTGATCGCCGCGATCGCCGGCTTCGCGACCGCGGTGCACACCGGCAACGACTGGCTCGCGTTCGCCGCCGGTGCCGGGGCCGGCGCGCTGCTGGCCGCGACCTTCGGCGTGCTGGTGATCTGGCTCAACACCAACCAGTACGCCACCGGCCTCGCGCTCAGCCTGTTCGGCAGCGGCTTCTCGGCCTTCCTCGGCATCAACTTCGTGCAGGCGAAGCTGAGCGAGCGGCCGCACTTCGAGCTGCCGTTCCTGGCCGACATCCCGCTGCTCGGCCCGGCGCTGTTCCGCCAGCACCCGATGGTGTATGCGGCGATCGCGCTGACGGCCGGGCTCGCGTGGTTCCTGTACCGCTCGCGCGCCGGACTGGTGCTGCGCGCGGTCGGCGAATCGCCCGAATCGGCGCATGCGCTCGGCTACCCGGTGCGCCGCATCCGCCTCGCCGCGGTGCTGGCCGGCGGCGCGCTGTGCGGGCTGTCGGGCGCCTACATCTCGGTGGTCTACACGCCGCTGTGGGTCGAGGGCATGATCGCCGGCAAGGGCTGGATCGCGCTGGCCCTCACCACCTTCGCGACCTGGCGACCGGCACGCGTCTTGCTCGGCGCCTACCTGTTCGGCGGCGTGACGATGCTGCAGTTCTACCTGCAGGGCGAAGGCGTGCAGGTCTCGGCGCAGCTGCTGACGATGCTGCCCTACCTGTCGACCATCGTCGTGCTGGTGCTGATCTCGCGCAATGCCGGCTGGATCCGCGTGAACATGCCGGCCTCGTTGGGCAAGCCCTTCTTCCCCGGCAGCTAGCTGCTGATAAATTCTTGCGTTCCTCACCCTGGAGTTCCCATGACCTCATTCTCGAAACGTGCCCTGCTGAAGCTCGCAGGGTGGAGCACGCTGGCGGCCGGCACCGCGCTGGTGGGCTGCGGCAAGAAGGAAGAGGCGCCCGCGCCGGCGCCGACCCCGGTGGCCGCCGCGTCGGCCCCGGCGCCGAAGCCCGAGCCGCTGAAGATCGCGTTCGCCTACGTCGGCCCGGTCGGTGACGGCGGCTGGACCTTCGCGCACGACAACGCGCGCAAGGCGCTCGAGAAGGAATTCGGCGACAAGATCCAGACCAGCTTCGTCGAGAAGGTGCCCGAGGCGGCCGATGCCGAACGGGTGTTCCGCGACATGGCCGGCCAGGGCAACAAGCTGATCTTCGGCACCACCTTCGGCTACATGGAGCCGATGCTGAAGGTCGCGGCCGACCTGAAGGACGTGAAGTTCGAGCATGCCACCGGCTTCAAGCAGGCCGAGAACATGCGCACCTACGACAGCCGCACCTATGAAGGCGCGTACATGGCCGGCGTGATCGCCGGCGGCATGACCAAGACCAACACGCTGGGCGTGGTCGGCTCGATCCCGATCCCCGAGGTGATCCGCAACATCAACAGCTTCACGCTGGGTGCGCAGTCGGTGAACCCGAAGATCAAGACCAAGGTGGTCTGGGTCAACGAATGGTTCAACCCGCCGAAGGAGACCGAGGCCGCGCAATCGCTGATCAACGGCGGCGCCGACGTGCTGATGCAGAACACCGATTCGAGCGCGGTGCTGCAGACGGCCGAGAAGGCCGGCAAGTACGCGTTCGGCTGGGACAGCGACATGACCGCCTACGGCCCGAAGGCCCACCTGGCCTCGAGCGTCATCAACTGGGGGCCGTACTACATCAAGGCGACCAAGGATGCACTGGACGGCAAGTGGACCGGCAACAGCGCGTCGTGGTGGGGCGTCAAGGAAGGCGCGATCGACCTGGTGTCGATCTCCGACAAGGTGCCGGCCGAGCTGAAGGACAAGGTCGAGAAGGTGAAGGCCGGCCTGAAGGACGGCAGCTTCGCGATCTGGAAGGGCCCGATCGTCGGCAACGACGGCAAGGAAGTGCTGAAGAAGGACGAGGTCGCCGACGACAAGTTCATGAGCGGCATCAAGTTCTTCGTCAAGGGCGTCGAAGGCAAGGTTCCTGGAGGCAAGTAGGCCTTGATCGAAGCGACGCTGTGGCACCCGGTGGCCGGCAGCGAGGCGCTCGGCGCCTCCCCGCTGCCGGTGCGCCTGCTGTCGCAGGACCTGGTGCTGTGGCGCGACGACGCCGGTCGCGCCCGCGCGTTCACCGACCGCTGCCCGCACCGCGGCACGCGGCTGTCGCTCGGCCGGATCGTGCAGCACGACGGCCGCGCGGCGCTCGAATGCCCGTACCATGGTTGGCGCTTCGGCGGCGATGGCGCCTGCGTGCTGATCGCGTCGCAACCGTCGTTCGCGCCGCCAACCTCGCATGCGGCCTGCGCGCATGAAACGCAGGAGGCGCACGGCCTCGTGTGGGTGCGGCTGCAACCGGGTGACACGCCGCTGCCCGCCTTCGAGGCCGAGGCCGACCCGCAGCTGCGCAAGCTGCTGTGCGGCCCGTACGACGTGGCGACCGGCGCTGGCCGCATCGTCGAGAACTTCCTCGACCTGTCGCACTTCGGCTTCGTGCACGACGGCTGGCTCGGCGAGCGTGCGCAGCCGCAGACGCCCGGCTACAGCGTGCAAGCAACACCCACCGGCTTCGTCGCGACCGGCTGCAAGGCCTGGCAGCCACAGAGCAACCGGCTGTCGACCGAAGGCAGCTGGGTCGACTACCGCTACGAGCTGACGGCGCCGTTCAGCGCGGTGCTGACCAAGCTGCCGCAGGCGCAGGAGGACTATCGCGACGTGATCGGCCTGTTCGTGTGCCCGCTCGACGAGGAGCGCAGCCGCGTCTGGTTCCGCCTCGCGGTGACCGACCACGATTCCAGCGACGACGCGCTGCGCGCCTTCCAGCACACCATCTTCACGCAGGACCAGCCCGTCCTCGAGTCGCAGCAGCCCAAGCGGCTGCCGCTCGCGGGTGGCGAGGTGCACTGCGCGACCGATCGCAGTTCGGCCGCCTATCGCCGCTTCCTCAGTGAACGCGGCATCCGTTTTGGAGCCCTGACATGAACCTCGACGCCATCCCCCGCGACCGCCTGCCTGCCTTGCTGTGCGCAATGCCGAAGGCCGAGCTGCACATCCACATCGAGGGCTCGCTGGAGCCGGAGCTGATCTTCGCGCTGGCGCAGCGCAACGGCGTGGCGATCCCGTACGCGAGCGTCGAGGCGCTGCGCGAGGCCTATGCGTTCACCGACCTGCAGAGCTTCCTCGACATCTACTACGCCGGCGCCAGCGTGCTGCTGAAGGAGGAGGACTTCTACGACATGGCGATGGCCTACTTCCGCCGCGCAGCGGCCGACAACGTCGTGCATGCCGAGCTGTTCTTCGATCCGCAGACGCACACCGAGCGCGGCGTGAGTTTCGAGACCGTGATCAACGGGCTGACGCGTGCCGGCGAGACGGCGCGGCGCGAGCTGGGCGTCAGCAGCGCGCTGATCCTGTGCTTCCTGCGACACCTGAGCGAAGAGGCGGCGTTCGAGACGCTGGAACAGGCGCTGCCGTTTCGCGAGCGCTTCATCGGCGTCGGCCTCGACAGCAGCGAGCGCGGCCACCCGCCGGAGAAGTTCGCGCGGGTGTTCGCGAAGTGCCGCGAGCTCGGGCTGAGGCTGGTCGCGCATGCCGGCGAGGAAGGCCCGCCCGCCTACATCTGGAGCGCGCTCGACGTGCTGAAGGTCGAGCGCATCGACCACGGCGTGCGCTGCGTCGAAGACCCGGCGCTGGTGAAGCGGCTGGCCGCCGAGCGCGTGCCGCTGACGGTGTGCCCGCTGTCGAACGTGAAGCTGTGCGTGTACCCGGACATGGGGGCGCACCAGTTGGGGGCCTTGCTCGATGCAGGCCTGTGCGCGACGGTCAATTCGGATGATCCGGCGTACTTCGGCGGGTACATGAACGCGAACTTCCTTGCGACCTTCGAGGCGCTGCCGGCGCTGGGGGCGCGGCAGGCCTATCAGTTGGCGAAGAACAGCTTCGAGGCGAGCTTCGTGGATGAAGCTCAGAAGGCTGCGTGGGAGCAGAAGCTCGACAAGGCATTCGCCGCCTTCTGAAGGCCTTGCAGGTTTCAGGCTTGCAGTTTCCAGCGTGATCCGGTGATGGCGGCCCGCCACGCCATCTCGAACTCCCGACCGTCCAGCCCCTCGACCACGAACTCCGGGTCGGCCGCGATATCGGCAGCAGGCGGCACGGGTCTTTCGCCCAGAACCGTGTGCCCGCTCGTCTGGTGGTCGCTGGCGAAGCCCATGTGGCCGTCGGCGAAGACCTCCACCTTGCGAACCTCATAGCGCTCCGCATCGAGTTCGCTCAGGAGAAGAATCGGCTCGGACGCATGCTGGTGCAGCCAGCGAACTTTCACGTAGTCCATTCAGTTTTCTCCACTGCGAATGAGCCGCCCCGAGAGATCGAGGGGCTCTCGACCAAGCACAACATACACGCCGTCGCGGCCCTTCAGTACATCGATTTCCGCCATGTCGATCTTCACGAAACCTGTGAAATCGTGTTCGTGCGCCAAAGCAACCGAGACATGCAGACGCTTGCGCTTCACTCCCGCCACATCCGGCCGGCCCAATCCGAAGAAGATCCTTACGGCGCCATCAAGAACCGCTCCACCGCCGTCAACTGCTCCGGCACGTTCAACGCCGGCGCATGCCCGCAGCCCGGCACGGTCACCACCTGCGCGCACGGGCCGCGCCGGCGCATCTGCTCGGCGACCTCGGGTAGCAGCAGGTCGGAGTGCTCGCCGCGCAGGCACAGCACCGGCAGCGTCAGCGTGTCCCACGCATCCCACAGCCCGTAGTCGTCGTCGTGGTGGGTGAACTGCATCACCATCGCCGGGTCGTAGTGCGGCGTCACGCGGCCGTCGGGCAGGCGGCGCGTCGAGGTCTCGGTCAGGCGCCGCCACTGGCCGTCGCTCAGCCAGCCGTAGGGCTGGTAGATCTTGCGGAAGTACCGCTCCAGCTCGCTCACCGTCTCGAAGGCCGCCGGCCGGCCTGCATAGCCGCGGATGCGCGCGATCGCCGGCTCGGCGAGCTCCGGTCCGTTGTCGTTCAGCACCAGTTTGCGGATGCGGCCTCGCAAGAGCCCCGCCGCCGCCAGCGTGCCGATCGCCCCACCCATCGACGTGCCCAGCCAATGAACCTCGTGCAGCCCCAGCTGGTCGACCAGCGACACCGCCTGCTGCACGTAGAACGCCAGGCAGTACTCGCGCTCGGGATCGCGGCTCCATTCGCTCAAGCCGCGGCCCAGCGTGTCCGGGCAGATCACGCGGAAGCGCTGCGACAGGTGCGCCGCCACCTCGTCCATGTCGCGGCAGGTGCGCGCGAGGCCGTGCCAGGCGATCACGGTCTCGGCGCGGCCGGCGCCCCACTCGGTGTAGTGGAGTTCGCGGCCTTCGCAGGCGACGTAGTGCGAGGTGAAGGCGACCACGGTTTCAGTTCGGAACGGCCACCGACGTGCCGCTGAACCCGATCTGGTCGGCCACCAGCGGCGTCGCGCTGATCGCCGGTACGTTGCCCGCGGTGATCGCCGGTGCCGCACCCGGCAGGCCGCCACGCGGCGTTGCCCGCACCACCTGGCTGGGCGGCAGCGCGGCGCCGGTCTTCAGGTGCGCATACATCGCGTCCATCGCGCGGTTGAAGTACACGTGCAGCGGCACGAAGCGGGTGTCGAAGCCGGCGAACGACAGGAAGCCGTCGAAGTGCTGCGCGTTCGCCACCTCGATGTAGCCCAGCTTGCTCGCCGCCGCCTCCACCGTCTTGTTGAACGCCACATAGGCCCGCGCGTTGTTGTTGACCGGCACCAGCGCATCGCTGCGGCCCGCCACCACCAGCGCCGGCTTCGCGCGCAGGTTGCCGTTGACCACCACCTCGGCCATGCCGGCCTGCACGGCGGCGGCCTGCGCCGCGGTCGGGCGCGTCGACGTGGCGGTGGCCGTCAGCGCCGCGCCGGTCTCGTCGACGCCGGTCACCAGCGCGCGCTGGCACAGCGCGTTGTCGAGACCGAAGTCCTGCACGCCGGTCGACACCGAGGTCGCCACCGACCACAGCTTCGCGCCACCGACGGAGTCGTTGTAGACCACGCTGGCCGGCGACCCGTTGGCCGTGCCGTTGCCGGTCGCGAAGCTCGGCGCCTTGCTCGTCGCAAGCGCCGCGATCGGGTTGCCGCCGGCATCCACCTGCGCGAAGCTCGTGTTGCACAGGTTGTCGATCGCCGAGAAGCGGCCGTACATCATCGGGTACATGGCCGACAGGATCGGCCCGTTGCCGAGCGCGTAGTGCGCGTTGTGCATCTGGTCGTTGTCGGCGGTCCAGCCGTAGGCGCGCAGCTTCGCCAATGCATCTGCCGATTGCGCCGCGGTGTCGGCGCCGCTCACCAGCCCCTTGGCCGCGAGGCCGGTGCAACGAGCCGCGGCCTTGCCGGTCTGCGCGGTCGCGACGAGGTAGTTGAAGGTCGAGCTCTCGGCCATCGCCGCGCCCACGGCCAGCGCGGCGCAGGGTTGGTAGACGTTGCCGAAGGTCGTGAAATCGCCCAGCTTCTTGCCGTAGCCGATGACCGCCACGCCGCCGAACTGCACGCCGTAGCCGGTGGTGGTCGGCAGCTCGGTGACCGGTTCGCCGGCGACCACGCCGTCGATCAGGCCAGTTGAGTCGGCCTCCGCTGCACGCAGCACCGCGGCGCCACCGTTCGACACCGAGCCGGCGATCACGAGCGTGTTCGCCGCGGTGAACGGCAGCGGCGCGGCCGCGTTGCCGTAGCGATCGTTCAACGCATACAGCGCGTAGGCGGCGGCCACCAGCGTGTCGCTGCCCCAGTCCTTCTCGGCGTTCTGCTGCGAGTGCGCCTGCTTCAGCGACAGCCGGTTCGGCCACAGCGCGTTGTACGTGGCGCGCGCGGTGTCGGTCACCGCGGCGGCGAACGAGCTGGTGGCACCGGCCGCAGCGCGCGTCACGCGTGTGCCGTCG
The DNA here is from genome assembly GCF_900142965.1 of Rhizobacter sp. OV335. Taxonomy (GTDB): domain Bacteria; phylum Pseudomonadota; class Gammaproteobacteria; order Burkholderiales; family Burkholderiaceae_C; genus Rhizobacter. The sequence goes on along the minus strand of NZ_FRCQ01000003.1, from coordinate 301,183 downwards.
ATGCGGGTCACCGTGTCGTCGCTCATGTCGTACAGGCCCATGCCCTTGCCGGCATCGGTCAGCGCGACCGCGCAGCCGTGCTTCAGGCCCCACTCGGCCGAGGTCGCGATCGCGCCATACACGCCGCGCGAGCCGGACGACGGGCCGAGCACGAGGCAGGGCGCGCTCTGGTTGAAGGTGTCGGGGATCTGCACCGCAATCGCGACCCGCTTGGTGCCGCCCGCGTTGTCCAGCACCGCGACGTACTCGCGACCCGGGATCAGCCCTTCGCCGGTCGTCGCCTGGCCGGTCACATCGACGTTCGGGCCGTACAGCGTGCCGTAGCCGCCGGCCGCGCTCACGTCGACCAAGCCGCGGTAGTTGCTGAACAGCGCGTTGCGGCGCAGCTCGGCGGCGGTCGGGTTCAGCGGGTCGGCGTAGGTGGGGGTGGGCGCGGTCAAGATCAGGCCGGACTTGCCAAGACCACCGGTCAGCAGGTCCTGCGTGGCCGCGGTGCTGCCGCTGCCGACGGTGGTCGCGGGATAGTCCGTCACCGACTGCTGCGTGACGTTGGCAGGCAGCGCGTTGACGGGCGGCGGCGTGTCGTCGTCGCTGCCGCAGCCGGCGAGGGCCACGGCAGACAGTCCGAGGGCGGCGAGCGTGAGCGGGTGCAGGTTCATCTTCATGGCGATGTCTCCTTCTGGGTGGGATGGGCCGGCTGGCTTGTTCGCATCGCACGCAGCCGCCCCACGATCCCGTTCGGGAAGTGGTAGACCGACAGCACGAAGAGAACCCCGAGCCACAACAGCCAGCGCTCGGGCGAGATCAGCGTGGAGAGCAGCGGCACGCCACCCACCAGCGGCGCCGCGAGCGCCATCAGGTTCTGCAGGTAGCTCTGCGCCAGCACGAACAGCAGGCTGCCGATGACCGCGCCATACACCGTGCCCATGCCGCCGATCACGACGATCAGCAGCACGTCGAGCATGATCTCGAAGCTCAGCGAGGTGTCCGGCCCGTTGTAGCGCAGCCAGAGCGCGAGCAGGCAACCGGCGAGCGTCGCGAACAGCGCCGACAGCACGTTCGACAGCGTGCGGTACACCACCGTGCGGTAGCCGATCGCCTCGGCGCGGAAGTCGTTCTCGCGGATCGCCTGCAGCACGCGGCCGAACGGCGAGTTGACGATGCGCAGCATCGCGAGCACCAGCGCGGTGGCGCATGCGAACAGCAGGTAGTACGCGACCCGGCGGTCGCTCAAGGCTTCAGGCAAGCGGAAGCTCAGGCCGTCTTCGCCGCCGGTCCAGTCCGACAGCTGCGACGCGAGCGTCAGGAAGGCCGAGGCCACCGCCAGCGTGATCATCGCGAAGAAGATCGCCTTCACGCGCAGGCTGAACAGGCCGATCACGAGCGACAGCACCAGCGAGACCGCGAGCGCCACCGCGACGCCCAGCGCCAGCGCAAGCCAGCCCGGCCCGAGCCGCGTGCTGGCGATCGCGATGCCGTAGGCGCCGATGCCGAAGAACATCGTGTGCGCGAAGCTGACGATGCCGGTGTAGCCGAGCAGCAGGTCGAAGCTCGCGACCAGCACGATGAAGACCATCACCTTGGCGGCGACGTTCATCGCCTGCGTGCCGGGGAACACGAACGGCGTCAGCGCGAGGCCGAGCACGATGGCGACCAGCAGCGCCGCGAGCGGTCGGCTGCGCGGCAAGTCGTGCGACAGCAGGCGGTCCAGCGGGCGAGCCCTCATCGCGAACTCACCGGGTACAGCCCGCGCGGGCGCCACAGCAGCACCGCGACCATCAGCCCGATGTTCGAGAACAGCGCGACCTTCGGCCACAGGAAGCCGGTGTAGTTGGCGAGCAGCCCGACCAGCAGCGCGCCGACGAAGCAGCCGAGTGTCGAGCCGAGCCCGCCGATGATGATCACGATGAAGATCAGCACGTTCAGCTGCGCGCCGATCTGCGGCACCACGCCCTGCTGGTACAGCGCCCACAGCGAGCCGCCGAGCCCGGCCAGCGCCGAGCCGGCGACGAACACGCCGACGAACAGCGTGCGCACCGGGTAGCCGAGGGCCTCGACCATCTCGCGGTCCTGCACGCCGGCGCGCACCAGCAGGCCGAGCTTGGTGCGGTTCAGCGTGTACAGCATCGCGGCCAGCACGATGGCGCCGAGGCCGGTGGCGAGCAGCCGGAACTTCTCGACCGACGCATCGCCGAGCGCCAACACGCCGCGCAGCGCCTGCGGCAGCGACAACGGGATCAGCGCCGGGCCCCAGATCGCCTTGATCAGCTCCTCGCCGATGATCATGCCGCCCATCGTGATCAGGATCTGCTTCAGGTGCTGGCCGTAGACCGGGCGCACCAGCACGCGCTCGAAGGCCCAGCCCACCGCGGCGGCCAGCGCCATCGCGGCCAGCATCGCCGGGAACAGCGCCGCCAGGTTCAGCCACAGGCTGTCGGCGCCGGTCCAGTCGGCCAGGCCGCCGAGCACGCTGGTCGCGATGAAGGCGCCGAACGCGATGAACACGCCGTGGCCGAAGTTCAGCACGTCCATCAGGCCGAACACCAGCGTCAGGCCCGACGCGACGATGAAGACGATCATCCCCATCGCGAGGCCGGCGACGGTCAGCGTCAGCCAGCTCGACGACGAGCCGATCAGCGGCCAGGCGGCGAGCGCGAGCAGCGGCACCAGCGCGATCGGAAGCCAGTCGAACGACGAACGGGGCAGCGTGGTGCTCATTGGTGCACTCCGAGCGACAGGCCGAGCAGGCGGTGCTGCAACGCGTCGTCGTCGGCGAGCTCGGCCATCGCACCGCGGTGCACGATGCGGCCGCCGTCCATCACCGCGACGTGGTCGCCGAGCGCGCGCGCCATCGCGAAGTTCTGCTCGACCAGCAGGATCGTCGTGTTCGTCGCCTTCATCTCGCGCAGCGCCGCGACCAGGTTGTGCACGATGGCCGGCGCCAGGCCCTTGCTCGGCTCGTCGATCAGCAGCAGGCGGCGCGGCTCGATCATCGCGCGCGCGATCGCGAGCATCTGCTTCTGCCCGCCCGACAGCGCGCCGGCCGGGTGCAGCCAGAACGTGCGCAGCGCGGGGAACAGGCCGCACAGCCAGTCGAGGCGCTGCGTGTCGATGTCGTCCAGCGAGCGGGCGCCGCGTGCGGCCAGCAGCAGGTTCTCGCGCACCGTCAGGTCGCCGAAGATGCCCATGTTCTCCGGCACGTAGGCGATGCCGCGCTGCGCGATGCGCGGCGTTCCGAGGCGCGTGATGTCGTCGTCGTTGAACGCGATGCGGCCGGCCGAGGCTGTCCACAGGCCCATCACCGTGCGCAGCGTCGTCGTCTTGCCGGCGCCGTTGCGGCCGAGCAGCATCGTCACCCGCCCGGCCGGCACGTCGATGTCGACGCCCTGCAGGATGTGGTACGCGCCGATGTGCGTGTGCACGCCCTGCAGCGAGAGCGTCATGCCGCCAGCCCCAGGTAGGCCTGCTGCACGATCGGCGACGCGATCACGATGTCGGGCTCGCCGTCGGCGACGAGCTGGCCGTTGTGCAGCACGACGATGCGGTCGGCGAGTTCGCGCACCACGTCCATCTTGTGCTCGACCAGCAGGATCGCGCAATCGCGGCGCGCCTTCAGCATGCGGATCAGGTCCAGCACCACGGGGACCTCGTCGACGCTCATGCCGGCAGTGGGCTCGTCGAACATGAAGACGCGCGGCTCCAGCGCCATCAGCATCGCGACCTCCAGCTTGCGCTGGTCGCCGTGCGGCAGGCTGCCGGCAAGCCGGTCTGCTTGATCGGTGAGGCGCACCTGTTCGAGCAGCGCCTGTGTGCGTTCGAGCGTGTCGCGGTGGTCGCGCCACACCGACCACAGGTTCAGGCCGAGCCGCGCCCGCGATTGCACGACCAGCCGCACGTTCTCGCGCACCGGCAGGCCGGGGAACAGCTGGGTGAGCTGGAAGGCCCGGCCGATGCCGTGCTGCGTGCGCGCGGCCGGGCCTTCGGCGGTGATGTCGACGCCGTGCAGGCGCACGCGGCCGGCGCTCGCGCGCAGCTGGCCCGAGACCAGGTTGAAGTACGTCGTCTTGCCGGCACCGTTCGGCCCGACGATCGCGGTCAGCGTGCCGGCCTCGAAGCTGCAGCTGACGCGGTCGACCGCGACGTGGCCGCCGAAGCGGATGGTGAGGTCCTGGGTCTCGAGCATCGGGGCGTCAGGCATTCAAGGGCAGGTTCCGATCACGTAGAAGTTGGTGCCGGTCATCTTCAGCGTCGTCGTGACGAAGAGATTCCATAGCCCCATGTTCTGGTTCGAGCCGTTCGCGAGCGCATAGCCGCCCTGCACGTGCGCGCGATTGGCCGCGACGTGCGCGTAGTTGCTCGCGGTGGTGCAGGTGGCGGCCGGCGGTGCGCCGGTGGTGGTGCCGGTGGCAGCAGCAGACGACGGCCCTTCGACGCCGCCGCCATCGACCGCCTTCACCGTCCAGGAGTAGGTGGTGCCGGCGGCCAGCCCGGTGTCGGTGTAGCTCGTGCCCGCGATGAGGCTCGCGTTGACCTTGCTGCCGCCGCGGTACACGTTGTAGCCGCTCGCGCCGCTGACGCTGCCCCAGCCGATCACCATGCTGCTGGCGGTCGCGCCCGAGGTGCCGACGCCGGTGGGAGCCGGCAGGCCGGACGGTGCCGAGCCGCTGCCCAGCGTCGTCATCATCGCGCGCACCGCCGCCATCTGCGGACCGGACTTCTTCGCGTAGTTCGCGTTGTCATACCCCCACCAGTCCCAGCAGCTGTTGGTGGCCTGCGTGCTGGTCTGCGGGTACAGCACGACCATGTTGTTGGTGTCGGCCCAGCGGTTGTAGCCGGTGTTGCGCACGTACTGCTGGCCGACCAGCGCGGTGTTCTGTTGGCAGCCGTGGAACACCACGTGCAGCTTGCACACGGCGCCCGTGCTGCAGCTCTGCGGCACGTAGACCCAGCCGGTGGTGGCCATGCCGTGGCCGGAGATGAAGGCGGTCTGGTCGAACTCGGTGAACGTGCCCGACAGCGTGCCGTTGTTGCGCGGGTTCAGCGTGCCGTGCAGCTGCTTCAGGATCTCACCGGCGAGGTCGAAATCGCAGTCGTTGATGTAGGGCGACGCGGTCGTGGCACAGCTGCTGCCGTAGTCGTCGGTGATCATCGCGTGGCCGGACGCGATGGTGTTCTTGTAGAAGAGGTTCGCCGCCGGCACGAAGCTCTGGTAGTAGGTCTTCAGGTCGTTCATCACCGCTTGCTTGACGGTGTTGTCGGAGGTGCCGGAGTAGAGGTAGACCTTCGAGTTGGTGAGATTCGATACCGGGTCGATCAGGCCGCTCGTGGCCCAGCTGTTGGTGGTGCTGACGAGGCTGCTGACGGGGATGGTGCTGGCGTGCGTCATGCAGCGGCCGGTCGCGTTGACGATCGAGCCTTCGGCACAGTAATACGGCCCGCCGGCCACGATGCCGGCACCGCGCTTGAAGGTGGCCGAGTAGGCAACGTGCATCTGCACCGCCATGAAGCCGCCGGACGACAGGCCGGACACGCTGACCTCGGCGGGGTCGATCTGCAGTTGCGGCAGCGGGGTGGCCTGGCAGGCCGCAGCGAACACGAGCGAGGCCGCAGCCCCGATCCTGGCGAACCGGTTCTTCATCGTGATGTCTCCTTGGTGGGTTAGTGGACGTTGCTCAGCGCTTGTTGCGGATCGGCACGTCCATCTCGTCGGGCTTGATCTCGCGCACCAGCTCCGGCACGCCCCAGGCGAAGGCCGGGTCGGCCTTGATGCGGAAGTGGTACATGCTCTGCATCGCCTGGTGATCCTCCTTGCGAAACACCATGCGGCCCTTCGGCGTCTCGAAGGCCATGCCTTCCATTGCGGCAATCAGCTTGTCGGTGGCGGTCGCGCCCTGCGTCTTCTTCAGCGCCTCGACGACCGCGATCGCCGCGCTCATGCCGCCCGCGGTGAAGAAATCCGGCGGTGTCTTGAACTGCTTGTAGTGGTTCGCCACCAGCCATTCGTTGACCGGGTTCTTCGGGATGCCGAAGTAGTAGTAGGTGGCGCCTTCCATGCCGGGGAAGTTCTTGTACGCGGCCATCGCCGGCAGGATGTTGCCGCCGGTCGCGATCTCGATGCCGTGGCGCTTCAGGTCGAGGTCGGCGATCTTGAACGGGTTGCCGGCGCCGGCCCACAGGATCCAGATGATCTTGCGGCCGGGCTGGTCCTTCAGCTTGTCGATCAGGCGCTGCGCGCCGGCGGTGAAGTCGGTGGTGCTGGTCGGCAGGTACTCGCCGTCGATCAGCTTCGCCTTCTTGATCGACTCCTTGAAGGCCTTCACGCCGTCGCGCCCGAACGCGTAGTCCTGCGCGAGCGTCGTGATCGTGACGCCGGGCTTGTCGAGCGCGACCGCATTCGCGATGGCGTCCTGCGAGCTGTTGCGGCCGGTGCGGAAGATGTAGCGATTCCACTTGTCGCCGGTGATCGAATCGGCGACCGCGGGCTCGACGAGCAGCACTCTCTTGTACTCCTCGGCCACCGGCAGCAGCGCCAGCGCGACGCCCGACGACGACGGGCCGACCGCGATGTCGGCCTTGTCGTCGCCATAGGCCGCGGCGAGCTGGCTCTTGCCGACGTCGGGCTTGCCCTGGTCGTCGCGCTCGATCACCGTGAGCTTGCGGCCGGCCACCGTCATCGTGCCGCCGGTCGCGTAGTCGAGCCCCATCATGAAGCCGGTCTGCGTCTGCTTGCCGTAGGCCTCGAGCGGGCCGGTCTTGCTGTAGACGTGGGCGATGCGAATGTCCTGGGTCTGCGCCTGCGCGCCGGCGGCGGCGATCAAAGCGCCGGCCAGGGCAAGGCAGGCCAGCAGCGCCATCGGGCGCTGTCGGGTCGCGGTCATGCTGTCTCCTGTTTTATTGGAATGGGGAAGCGCGTGCACCAGCACAGCGCAAGCGACGTGCCACGCCGGGACGATCGTGCGCCGCGGCGTTCAAGCCCTTGAGCGGCAAGGACTTTGTGCCGGCGTCTTCGGGTTGTCCCGCAGGCCGGGCCACGCGGCCGTGAACGGAACGCGGACAGTGCGCACTGTCCGGACAGCAGGCAGAGTGGCTAGAACTTGCGCATGACCGCGAGCTGCGGTGAGGCCTCGGTGACCGTGGTGTCGAACGGGTGCGTCAGCATGCGCGACGACTTCAGGATGCGGCTCACGTAGCCCAGCGTCTCGGCATACGGCGGCACGCCGCGGTAGCGGTTCACCGCGCCTTCACCGGCGTTGTAGGCGGCGGCGACCAGCGTCACGTCGCCCCGGTAATAGGCGAGCAGCCAGCGGATGTAGGCGAGCCCGCCGCGGATGTTCTGCGCCGGGTCGAACGGCCGCTTCACGTTGAAGCGGGCCGCGGTCTCGGGGATCAGCTGCATCAGGCCCTGTGCGTTCTTCGGCGACTGCGCGACCACGTCGAAGTTCGACTCGACCTGGATGAACGCGAGCGCGAGCTGCGGGTCGACGCGGTACTCCGGTGCGATGGTCTTCACCAGGTCGACGATGTACTTCGGACCGTTGCTGCGCAGCTCGGCAGCGGGTGCGGCGGCGGCGGGCGTGGCCTGCACCGCGGCGGCGACCACCGGTGCGGGCGGGCGCATGCAATCGGGAATGTCGGTGCCGGGCTGGCCGACGCGTTCGAGCATGCGCACCGCCTGCGGCAGGCCCTGCTCGGCGGCAGCGTGGAAGAAGAACGAGGCGGTCGCGTCGTTGCGGTCGATGCCGCGACCGTTCGCGTACATCCACGCGAGGTTGTATTGCGATTCGGCGTCGCCCTGGCGGGCGGCCTGGCAATACAGCTGCGCGGCGCGCACCGGATCGCGCGGCACGCCTTCGCCGTTTTCGTAGGCGACGGCTTCGTCGCGCGTCAGGCGGACCAGCAGGTCATCTGACGTGGATGCATCCGACTGCACCTGCGCCCGCGCCGTTCCGGCGAGGCAACAGAGCAACAGCAGGAGGGTGGGCAGGCGCATCGGTCGGGCGAGAGGGCGTGGAGCCGAAACTTAACGGCCCCGCTCCCTGCCCACAACCGCCCAGCCGAGGGGGTCAGGCCCCCTAGGTCACCGAACCGTGTAGCCGCGCCCGTCCATGCAGGCCGCCACTGCGCGCTGGAAGACGGAGGCATCCGCCATCGCCGCCGGCTGCGTGGTCGCCCAGCGGTTGCATTCCTGGCGGTCGGCCTCGGTCTGCGCTGGGCTCTGACCGGTGCGCGGGTAGAGGATCGGATCCGGCTCGGGCTTCGGCGGCGGCGGAACCGGTGCCGGTTGCGCGGCATCGGCGCCCGGTGGCGGCTCGACCACGGCATAACCGCCCGGCGCGGTCGCGTAGTACGCACCGTTCGCGTAGTAGTACGGCGCGCCGCCGATGTAGAGCGTGGTGTAGGCCGGCGGCAGCAGCGGCACGACGATGCCGAACGGCGGCGCGACGACGACGTAGCGCGGGCCCTGCGGGCGGAACCAGACGCCGCCTTGGTAGAAGTAGTTGCCGCCGTGGAACCCGATGCTGATGCTGCCGCCCGGCAGCGCCGCGGCGACATACCCGCGCGACGGGTAGTAGTGGTCGTGGTGGTAGCGGTTGTCGAACTGCCAGTGCGGGGAGCGGTAGCCGGGCGGCGGGCCGCCGCGGCCGTGGCGCTCCTGGGCCTGGGTCATGCCTGAAAGAACTGCCAGCGCGAGGATCGCACCGGTCAACACGAATCGCTGGATGGTTGCCATGTCGGTCTCCTGGACGATGCGATCGTCGTGGGAGAGCGTATCGGGTGGGTTTCAGGTGTGCAAAGAAAGGTGCGACTTGCTGAGCCGGCGACTGACTACTTCACAGGCGGCGCACAAACTACCAAGTCACACATGTCTTCGGTCCAGTTCTCAGAGAAATCCCTGAAATGGCGGTGCCAATCATTTGTCGCATCTCCGCGGATATTCTCCAACTCCGCTGCGCATTGCAAAAAGAAATTCGATAGCTTGCGAAAGGTATCTGGATCCGCCGCAATAGAGAAATCATCGTGCTCGACAATTTCCGGCGGCTTGGGATATCTTGATGCCCCATAAAGTTTCAAATATTTATTCATGAGTCATCTCATAAGAACTAAACCTGCATTGGTCGCAGCCGAAGCTCTGGTTGAGTGCAGGCTGCGCGGTGCCGTCATTGAACTCAGATGCCTGAAGCCGGTGATGCGGTCGGCCGCGTCATAGGTCACGTCGCCCAGCGGGTAGCGCACGATGCGCCCGCTCAGTCGAACAAGCGCGTATGAGTGACCAAGCCGCTGGCCATGTGCCAGTCCCGGCCAATGCTATTGAATATTGCCGACAGCAGCCCTTGCCGCGTAATCCTTCAATTCTTCGGGAATTGACGCATGCGCCTCCTTGATCAACGCACTGACTTCGGTCGGATAGGCAAGGCACCACAACCCAAGTCCATGAAGCGCCGATTCCTTGCATGACAGATTGTCAATTGACAAAATGTCCTTCAACACGCCAATTATTTTTTTATCAGCACCCTTCAAGTAACCAATGCTCGGAATTCCATGCCTCGGAAATATATCCCACCACATATAGCAGAGAAGATTCCATTCAGAAATCGCGCCAGCAACTCTTGAGTCCTTCATTAAGATCGAATCGCAACGCCTACTCAGAATAACTTCGAAACATTCATACATCTTTTCGATCACCAAACTGCGTGAATCTTCAGAGATGTCCTCAGAAAGAATGGAGTACGGCAAGAGAGTAATGCCCGGATCGATTGCTGCACGCAGTCCTCCTAAAACAATGGGATCAGGCAACGCCCCATCTGAAGCAACGATCTTATCAAAGACTCCTCCAATAAAATTCAACCTCTCTTCATTGGAGGAGGCCATTATCCAATGATCAAGCGCATCGGGATTGCTTTCATCCGCCACAACTATCCCTTCAAGGAAAAATTCCAATGCTTCGTCAACGTGCTCTATGGACATGGTTTCACCTGTATGGGCAGGGCTTACATTGCCGATCAATTGCATCTCGCAACCTTTGGATTGCTGGATCAACATAATTCTTGATGTGATCGACGTGAGCTTGATCCGGACCACCGAACCATTTATTGGAAAGATTGTTTCTCGCCGCTTTGCATCGTAGCTGTTTAGTCAGATTCCATCGAAGAAGTTGACAAGGATCCAGGCCCGGGGGCGGTGGTTCATCACAAATTCGATGAGCTTCGCTTTGATTTGCACCCTTTTCGATCGCTTTCTGAAGGTCTTTGTCACTGAGTGGATACAAATTCAATGGGTCGGGGTGAGTAATGTCATAGAGAATCGATCCAATGGAATTCCCCGTCAAACTCTCGACTCCGGCATTGATACCCAAACCTATTCCCACACCAACTCCAAGACCGACCACAGCGCCACCGGCCACGGCACCTGCGCCCAGAGCAGGTACTGCTCCGACAGCCCCAGCAGCCGGCGCAAGGATTTGCAGAGTCTGCTGAGAGTTGCCGAAGTTGAAAAGTCCAAGGGAGTCCGTGCCGATCAACGGGTTGCCGTCGACGTACGTGTACGTCGAGGGACTCCCTCCTGCCAACCCAATAGGATCGCTCTGGATATAGCCGCGCAACGGATCGTAGTTTCGGAAGTAGTTGTACCAAAGCCCGCTCTCCGCATCCGCATACTGCCCCGGGAACCGCAGGTTCTGCACTAAGACCCCAAGCCCTTCCGGATTCGTCTCCGGCGCCGTCGTACCGAACGGCTCGGCCAGCCAGCGCCAGCGCTTGGCGCCGTTCTGGTCCACCACAATCCGCGGCGCGTTCAGGTGATCGGCGTGGATGTAGAACACCAGCGGCGGGTTGCTCGGGTTGGCTGGATCCGACACGAACATCGCCACCGGGATGTTGTCCAGCCACACGTATTCGCGCAGCGCCTTGCCGGTCTGGTCGTATTCGCCGAGTAGCTGGCCTTCGAGGTCGTACACGAAGATCACCGTCTCGCCGGTGCTCGTCACCTTTCGGATGCGCCGCCGCTCGGCGTCGTGGTCGTAGCTGCCGGTCACGCCCGCCTTGGTGATGCTCGCGACCGAGCCGTTCAGGCCGTAGGTCGCCGTGTAGCCCGCGCTGTCGCTGGTCGTGTTGCCGGCGTTGTCGTAGCCGAAGCTGCGGGCCGGGTTCGTGATGCTCGTGAGCCGGTTGCTCGTCGCCTCGGTTGTGTAGGTGCTCGGGCTGCCGTTCAGGCTCACGCTCGTGCGGTTGCCGTTCGGGTCATACGCGATCGACCAGCTCGATGCGGCTGTCGTGATGCTGGTCAGCCGGCTGTTCTCGTCGTAGCCGAAGCTCTGGTCCAACGCGGGCTGCGCGGTGCCATCGCTTGCGAGCAGGTGCGTGAAGCCGGTGATGCGATCGGCCGCATCGTAGGTCACGTCGCGCAGCGCGTTACCCATCGGGTAGCGCACGATGCGACCGCTCAGGTCGAACTGCCGCTGGTGCGGCACCAAGCCGCTCGTCATGTGCCAGTCCCAGCCGCTCACCGGGCCGAAGGGCTCCCACTTCACGTTGCTGATCAACGGGACGGGCGTGCTCCCCGCGTCCTTGGCCAAGCTCATGCCGATGAGCTCGCCGACATCGCGCGTGATCACCAGCACCCGGCCCGACGGGTAGGTGATGGTCATCAGGTCGCCGTGCGAGTAGGCGTACTTCACCGTCGTCACGATCGGCACGGTGTTCGCTCCGGCCTTCGCGTTCACCGACTGCACGGCTTCCGTGATCCGTCCCCGTGGGTCGTACTTGACGCGGGCGAAGCCAGCCGGGTGATCGGTGCGGCTCAGGCGGCCGATGCTGTAGGTGTAGTCGGGGCCGGTCAGGTCCCAACTCCACGTGATGGTCTGGCTCGGCTGGCCGCTCTGCGTGTAGACGACGCTGGCCAGCCGGCCTTCCAGGTCGTAGGTGTAGGTCTCGGTGACGCCGCGGCTGTCGGTGCGGGTCTTCAGCCGCCGGGCGGCGTCGTAGGTGATGTTGGTGATGCCGGTGTCCGGGCTGATCAACTGTGTCGCGTCACCGAAGCCGTTGCGCGGGTACTGCGTGACCAGGCTGCGTGGGTCGGTCACCTTGGTCGGTCGGCCACCGCCGTCGTACTCGATGGCGGTCTTGCCGTTCTTCGGGTCGGTCAGCTCCTTCACGCGGTATTGCGCGTCGTAGCTCGCCTTGTTCTGCAGGTTCAGACTCTCGGGAGCCTTGGTCACCTTGGTCGGACTGCCCTCGGCGTCGTACTCATAGGTCGTCACCGGCGTTGGCGACACCGGCGGGGGCGGCACCTGGGCCATCGCCGCGTGGGTCAGCAAGGCCGCTGCAGCCGCGGCGGTCAGGTTGTGCTTCATCGTCTTCTTCATGTTCTCACTCCTTGCCCGTGCTTTGCTGCGCACGACCCAGCGCATCCATCGCCCGGGCCAAGCCGCGCTTGAGCGCACCGACTGGATCCTTCACCCGCTGATCGGTCTGGTTGCCGGCGTTGTCGAGCACGTAGTCGATGCGATTGGCCTTGTTGTCGTAGGCCGCCACCTGCCGGTGCGCGTCGTCGTAGTCGAAGCCCACCCACGTGCCGTTGTCGAAGCTCACTTTCTTTAGCTGACCGGCTTCGTCGTAGGCATACGTGGTCGTCTCGCCACCGACCGTGTTGGTCAGCAAACGCTGCCGGAGGTCATAGGTGTTGACCGTCACGATCCCACGCGGGTCCGTGCTCTGCAGCACCTGGCCGTATCGGTTGTAGCGATCGAAGGTGGTCACCTTGCCAAGCGAGGTCGTGATCGACTTCAGGTCACTACGCTGATGGTCGGCGTTCGCCTCGGTGTGGTAGCCGAAGGTCGTCGTGTCGGTGTCGGGATCGGTTGCCGTCAACATCCTTCCATCTGCGTCGTAGGTCCACGTGCGCACCGTGTCGATGGTGCCGGCCTGCAGTGCGGCACCGAACCCCAGGTGCCCGTCTGCATCGGTCGTCGCCCGCGTCACCTGCTTGCAAAGGGCCGCGATCGGCTTGCCGTCCGGCAGCGTGGCCGCGGTCGGTGCGCAGCTCGCGACGGCATTGCCGTTGAGCGGATCCGGCTGCCCGTTGTAGACGTTGATCGTGATCTGGCTCGGTTCGGCCACCTTGATCGGCAGGCTCCAGTCCGGGTGCCACTGCGTGCTGGTCTTCAGCGCACCGGCCGGCAACGTGGCGTTCGTCGTGGTCACGGCTGTGCAGTCCTGGCCCTGGTTCAGCCCGGTGACCTGCGCAATTTTCAGATTGCGCGGCAGATCGTTCAGGTAGCAGCTTCGCTTGCCGTTGAAATCATCCCGGCTCGCGATGTTGCCGTTGGCGTCATAGGCCTGACTCCTGCTGCTCTGCAGGCTCCCCGCCCCCGCCGGCTGGGTCTGGCTGCTGAAGTAGTTCTTGCCGTTCAGGCTGAGCGCGCTCCAGCTCGTCACCTGCCCGCTCGGCTCGGTCATCACCGTGCCCTGCGGCAGGTTCCAGGTGTGGAAACGCGCAACAGCACTTCCAAAGTTCTGCTTCGTCACCTGGATGCTCGGCGGCGTCGTGTAGCTCACCGTGTACTTCTGCGTGCCCCCGGCGTGCTCGGTGCTGATCGCCCGGCCCTGCGCGTCGTAGCCGAAGCTGGCATACCGCAGGCCCCGCTCGTCGCTCACCCCCGTCAGCGCCCACGGCAGGTCCGCGTTCTCGTACAGGAAACTCCTTGTGCGGCCGTCCGCCCAGGTGATGCCCACCAGGTTGTTGCGGCTGTCGTGGCTCAGCGTCGTGATCCCGCCCGTCGCATCGGTGATGCTGCTCACCCGCGGCACGCCGCTGGTCGACAGCGTGTAGCCGAAGCTCAGGCTGCGCCCCAGGTTGTCGCTCACCTGCGCCAGCCGGCGGACGCCGCTGGTGGTGTCGTACGTGAAGACTATGCGCGTGCCGTCGGCCCATGTCATCGCCGTCAGAATGCCGACGCCGGTGTAGGTCTCCTGCAGGTTGGCGGCGCTGTCGGTGTACGAGGCATCGCCATTGGGCAGCTGCACGAAGCGATCCGCGTTGTCCGCCTGCCCCACCCGCGGGCCGCCGTCCGTGCTCGTCATCGTCTTGGTCACGCCGTTGCCGCGCGGGAAGACGGTGGGCACCGGCAGCCCCGGGGCCGAACCGCTGCCGACCGTGAACAGGTTCACCTGCCGGTGCAGGTTGCTGACCCACTGCAGGCTGCCCATCACGCCGGCGCGGTTCTCCACCGCGCCGATGTCGGTCAGCGCCCCCGAGGCGGTCGGGATTCGGCTCGCGTTGTCGTAGGTGAACTGCAGCGTCGTGCGCCCGATCGCCAGCCCCGTGTCCACCACCTCGCGCTTGACCCCGCGCAGCGGGTAGATCGGGTTGCCCTTGCACACCTCGCACTCGGGGGGCGGGGGGTCCGAGGCGTACGGCACGGAGATCTCCTCGAGTTCGACCGCACAAGCCTGCGTCGCTTCATCCCAGACCTGGCCTGGCGGGCAGACGCAATCATGTGCGTCGTTGCTGTAGATGGTCCCCGAAAGACAGTACTTGGTGATCGAGTGCGGATGGTCCAGAGCGCCCCACCATGCATAGGTGCGTTCCCAGCAGCCGGCGCTTCCCGCCCATGAGACGTTCGAGGTGGAATACGAACACGACAGGTACTCATAGTGCTCGATCGCGTCGTGCGGACAGCCATCGGCCCACGCGATCCACGCCCGCATCACGCCTTCGGGCGTGGCAGCTTTCAGAATTGCACCCTGGCAATTCACCGGGTTTCCCGTGTCCAGCTCCCAGTACCCTGCGGCCCTCGCAGGATCGCTCGCCACCGCCATCGCCAGCACACACATCCACGGCGCCGCCAGCGCCCACAGGCGCTTCCATCTGCTCGACATTCAGTTCTCCCTGATGACCCGCGTACCTCGACAGGCCCGCTGTCGCACCCTCTTCGTGGGAGTGGATCAACAGCGGAGCGAGCGCATTAGACGGGAACAGAATGACCGGAGCAAGTGCCTGTCGCGACTCGCCGACAGTTGTTGACGATTTGCCGTTCCCTCACGTGAAGTGAGCCTGCGTCACACCGGCGCGAATGATGCAGATCCATCGCACTTCAGTTGTGCGACGCATGCAGATTTCCAATCGACGCGGACCTACCCGTTCAGATGCGGCAGCTTCTCGTACAAGGTCGCCCGCGAGATCCCCAGCAACCGCGAGGCCGCGAGCTTGTTGCCACCGGTCGCAGCCAGCGCCTCGCGGATCGCGCGGCACTCCAGCTCGGCGATCGCCTGCGGCAGCGACTTCGGCGCAGCGATGCCCACCGCCACCGGCAACGGTTCCACCGCCGCCTCGATCAACGAGCCGACCACGCTGTCCTGTCCCACCACCTGCCTGAAATGCCGCGCCGTCAGCGTCATGTCATCCGTCATCAGCGTCGCCTGCTCCAGCACGTTGCGCAGCTCGCGGATGTTGCCCGGCCAGCGGTGGCGCGCCAGCAGCGCCAGCGCATCCGGCTCCAGGTTCTTGTGCGGCAGCCCGCTGCGCCGCGCGATGTCGTCGGCCAGCGCCTCGATCAGCGCCTCGAGATCGGCCATGCGCTCGCGCAGCGCCGGCAGCCGGATCGGCAGCACGTTCAGTCGATAGAACAGGTCGGCGCGGAAGCGGCCATCGGCCACCATCGCCGGCAGGTCGCGGCTGGTCGCCGCAATGATGCGCACGTCCACGCGCTGCACCGTGTTGCTGCCCAGCGGCTCCACCTCCTGCTCCTGCAGCACGCGCAGCAGCTTCGACTGCAATGCGATCGGCATGTCACCGATCTCGTCGAGGAACAGCGTGCCGCCATCGGCCAGCTTGAACTTGCCGTCGCGGCCCTTGCGGTCAGCCCCGGTGTATGCGCCTGGCGCCACGCCGAAGAATTCGGCCTCCAGCAGGCTGTCCGGCACTGCGGCGATGTTGACGCCGACGAACGCCCGCGACGCTCGCGTGCTCGCCGCATGGATCGCATGCGCGAGCAGTTCCTTGCCGGTGCCGGTCTCGCCGAGCAGCAGCACCGTGCTGTCGGTCTGCGCCACGCGCCGCGCCTGGCGCTTGACCTCCATCGCCTGCGGGCTCGCGCCGATGAAGCTCGCCACCGTGAACTTCGGGCGGCGTTGCGCGGCGAGTTGCCGGCGCGCGTCGTCCAGCTCGCGCTGCAGGTGGCTGAACTTCGTGATCAGCGGCTGCATCGTCGTCTCGGGGTGATCGAGCAGCACCATGCCCATCGCGCCGATCACCTCGCCGCGTTCGTCGCGCAACGGCAGGCGGCTCACGAGGAAGGTGCCGGCCTGGTTGGTCAGCAGGTCCACCAGCATCGGCTGGCCGCTGTCGATCACGTGCGCCATCAGCGTGTTCGGCACCACCTCCTCGACCAACCGGCCGACGAAGTCGTCCTCCGCATGGCCAAGCGCGGGCAGGAAACGCTTGTAGCCCTCGCTGATCCACACGATGCGGTGCCGGCGATCGACCACCAGCGTGCCCATCGCGGTGCGCGCGAGCGTGTCGAACATGCTGCGCGCCGCCAGCTTCAGCAGCGCGTCGGCATCGGCCGGCAGGGTCGGCGGCGTCAGGAACTCAGGGGTGTCTGGCACGCGGACACTGTAGCGAGCACGCCGCGCCGCGCACTCAGGGTTTGTCTTTGTCGCAGCCCCTCTTGTAATTATGAATTACTGGATTTAGAGTGGCTTGAACCGCCGCGCCGTGGCGGTCCACCGGTGAGCACCCATGGTTGACCCGACACCCCTGCGCCTGGCATCGCTCCACGAAGAAGTGGCCGCTCGCCTGCGCAACATGGTGTTCGAGCGCCAGCTGGTGCCCGGGCAGTGGATCGACGAGCTCGCGCTGGCCAGCGACTGGAAGATCAGCCGCACGCCGCTGCGTGAAGCGCTGAAGGTGCTGGCCGCCGAAGGGCTGGTCGAGCTGGTGCCGCGCCAGGGCTGCAGGGTGACCGAGCTGTCGGAGGACGATGCCGACGAGCTGTTCCCGGTGATGGCCCTGCTCGAAGGCCGCTGCGCGTTCGAGGCGGTGCGCAAGGCGACGCCCGCCGACATCAAGCTGCTGCAGCGCCTGCACGCCGCGCTCGAGAAGCACGCCGCGGCCCGCAACATCGACGGCTACTACCGCGCGAACCACGATTTCCACAGCACGGTGCAGGCCCTGGCCGCCAACCGCTGGCTCGACCGCGCCACCACCGACCTGCGCCGCTTCGTGCGGCTGCTGCGCGGGCGCCAGCTGAACTGGCCGGGCCGCATCGAGGAATCGATCGGCGAGCACCGTCGCCTGATCGACGCCATCGAGCAGCGCGACGCCGCGCGCGCCGAGCAGCTGATGCACGACCACCTGATGGCCCAGCTCGCCGCGCTGAAGGCATTGCGCGCGCATGAAGCGGCCCAGGAAGCCACCTTGGACCAGGGACAACACCATGCTTGAAGGCCTGAAGAACGCCGCGCGCCGCGCCGGCAACGACCGCGCGCTGCGCAGCCTGATGCTCGACTGCCGGCGCCTGCTCTCGGAGCGCGGCGAGGCCAACAGCGTCGCGATCGCGAGCGGCCTGGTGGCGCGCTTCAGCAACCTGGCCGACGACCAGCAGGCCGGTTTCTTCGAGCGCCTGTCGCGCGATTTCAGCCCCGACCCGAAGGCGGTGCTGTCGGTCGCGCAGGCCTATGCCGACGAGCCCTCGGCCGACAACCTGATCCGCCTGACGCACCTGGCCGAGCCGCCGCGCCAGGAGCTGCTGCGCCGCATCAACCGCACGCCCGGCGGCACCGCGCACATCGTCTCGATGCGCCGCAAGCTGCTGGCCCGCGTGAAGGCGCAGCCCGAGCTGCGCGCGCTGGAAGCCGATTTCCTGCACCTGCTGTCGTCGTGGTTCAACCCCGGCTTCCTGCAGATGCAGAAGGTCGACTGGCGCTCGCCCGCGCAGCTGCTGGAACAGATCATCCACCACGAGGCGGTGCATGAGATCGACGGCTGGGACGACCTGCGCCGCCGCCTGCAGCCCGACCGCCGCTGCTTCGCGTTCTTCCACCCGCAGCTGCCCGACGAGCCGCTGATCTTCGTCGAGGTGGCGCTGCTGCCCGAGATGCCGGGCGCGATCGCGCCGCTGATCGACAAGAACTCGCAGCCGCTGCCACCCGACCAGTTCAAGGTGGCGGCGTTCTACTCGATCAGCAACTGCCAGCCCGGGCTGAAGGGCGTGTCGCTCGGCAACTTCCTGATCAAGCGCGTGGCCGAGCAGCTGAAGCGCGAGCTGCCGCAGCTCAAGACCTTCTGCACGCTGTCGCCGATCCCCGGCTTCGCCACGTGGCTGACCAGCCGCAGCGACCTGGCCGCGCTGCCCGGCCTGAAACGCGGCGAGGCCGAGCGCCTGGTGCAGGCGCGCGAGCTGCTCGACGAAGCCAGCGGTGGCGACCTGGCAACGCTCGCCACCGCGGCCACCTTGAACGGCCTGGCCGAGGCCGAACGCGAGGCGCTGGCCCGCCTGTGCGCCGCCTACCTGGTGCACGTGTCGACCACGCCGGGCGGCGATGCGGTGGCGCGTTTTCATCTCGACAACGGCGCGCGGCTCGAACGGCTCAATCCTTCGGGTAACCTGTCGCGCAAAGGACTCAAGCAATCGTTCGGGATGATGGTCAATTACCTCTACGACCTCCAGAAGGTCGAGACCAGCCACGAGAAATTCACCCAGGGCGACGTGGCGCATTCGCGCGCCGTGGCCGCCCTGCTCTGACCCCGGGCCGCCCTCGGCCCCCTTGCTTCACATCAACGACCGGGAGACAACATGAGCTTCGAATCACGACGCGCGCCGACACGCCGAGACGTTCTTCGCACCGGCGCCGCGGCGGCTGCCACGCTGGCCATGCCGTTCGCCGGCGCGCAGAGCGCCTGGCCGAGCAAGCCGGTCACGATCATCGTGCCGTTCCCGGCCGGCGGCGGCACCGACGCCTTCGCGCGACCGCTGTTCGGGCTGATGAGCAAGAACGCCGGCAAGCAGTTCCTGATCGACAACAAGGGCGGCGCGGGCGGCAACGTCGGCGCCACCGTCGCATCGCATGCGGCTGCCGACGGCTACACCTTCTTCATGGGCGCGGTGCACCACACGATCGCGCCGTCGATGTACCCGAAGCTCGACTACAACATCGAGACCGACTTCATCCCGGTCGGCCTGATCTCCAGCGTGCCGCAGGTGGTCGTGGTCAACCCGCAGCGCGTGCCGGTCACCGACCTGAAGGGCCTGCTGGAGTACGCCCGCAAGAACCCGGGCAAGCTGAACTACGGCTCGGCCGGCAACGGCACCTCGCACCACCTGGCCGGCGAGCTGTTCAAGCTGCAGACCAAGACCTTCATCACGCACATCCCCTACCGCGGTGCGGGCCCCGCGCTGCAGGACCTGATCGCCGGGCAGGTCGACATGATGTTCGACGGCCTGGGCTCGTCGGCCAACCACATCAAGGGCGGGCGCATCAAGGCGCTGGCCGTCGCCTCGGAGCGGCGCGCGCCGGGCTTCGCCGACGTGCCGACCTCGACCGAGGCCGGCCTGCCGAGCTACCAGGTCGCCACCTGGTACGGCCTGTGGGCGCCGAAGAACACGCCGAAGGAGATCGTCGAGTCGATGCGTGCCGAGATGAAGAAGGCGCTGACCTCCGACGACCTCGTGAAGTCCTGGAACGGCCTCGGCGCCGAGACGCCCAACCTGTACGGCGACGCCTTCGGCAAGTTCGTCAACAGCGAGATCAAGCGCTGGGCCGATGTGGTGAAGGCCTCGGGCGCAAAACTTGATTGACGAGGCAAGCGTGCCCGGTTCCATCACGCTGAGCCACGACGAACCGGGCATCGCCCGGGTCGTCATCGCGAATCCCGGCAAGCACAACGCGATCGACATCGCGATGTGGCAGGCGCTGCGCGACGTGTTCGCGCGGCTGCAGGCGCTCGACGCCGCGCAGGCGCCGCATGCGGTGATCGTCTGCGGCGCCGATGGCCAGTTCGCATCCGGCGGTGACATCGGCGAGTTCGCGCAGTTCCGCTTCGACGAGCAGCGGCTGCACGATTTCCACGAGCACACCGTCGCGCCGGCGCTGCAGGCGCTGCTCGACTGCGACATCCCGGTCGTCGCGCAGATCGAAGGTGCCTGCGTCGGCGGCGGGCTCGAGATCGCGGCCTGCTGCGACATCCGCATCGCCGGCATGGGCAGCCGCTTCGGTGCGCCGATCGCGAAGCTCGGCTTCCCGATGGCGCCCGGCGAGCTGCAGATGCTCGCGCGCGTGGTGCCCGCGCCCACCTTGCGCGAGATGCTGCTCGAAGCGCGCCTCGTCGATGCGTCGATCGCGCTGCAACGCGGCCTGGTGCATGCGGTGGTGGCCGACGAGCAGGTCGCACCGCACACGCTGCAGCGCGCCCGCGCGCTCGCGGCCTTGTCACCGCAGGCCGCGCGCATCAACAAGCGCACGCTGCGCCAGCTGGCCGCCGGCGGGCCGAGCGCCGACGAGCGCCGCGCGCACTACGGCTATGCCGACAGCCCCCAACACCGTGAAGGCATCCAGGCCTTCATCGAGAAGCGACCGCCGCATTTCCAGCGCGGCTGAAGATCCCCCGAGGAGGTTCGATGAGTAGTGACAACCTGTTCGCCGCGTTGCGCGCGGCCTTTCCCGCCGACCTCGACGCGACCGCGATCGAGGTGGCCGATGGCGAGGCGCCGCTCAGCTACAGCTGGCGCGACCTCGAGCGCGCCACCGCGATGCTCGCGAACCTGCTCGAGTCGCTGGAGCTGCCGGCCGGCAGCCGCGTCGCGGTGCAGACCGAGAAGTCGGTCGAGGCGCTGATGCTGTACCTCGCGGTGCTGCGCGCCGGCTTCGTCTACCTGCCGCTGAACACCGCCTACCAGGCGGCCGAGATCGAGTACTTCATCGGCAACGCCGAACCGGCGGTGGTGGTGTGCGCGCCGAAGAACTTCGGCTGGGTCAGCAAGCTCGCGTTCAAGGCCGGCACGCGCCATGTGTTCACGCTCGGCGACGACCGCAGCGGCAGCCTGCTGGAGCGGGCTTCGCACCAGGGCGACCAGCACGTGCCCGCAGTGCGCGGTGCCGACGACCTGGCGGCCATCCTGTACACCAGCGGCACGACCGGGCGCAGCAAGGGCGCGATGCTGACGCACGGCAACATGCTGAGCAATGCGCGCACGCTGAAGGCGTACTGGGGTTGGCAGCCGGGCGACGTGCTGGTGCATGCGCTGCCGATCTTCCATGTGCACGGCCTGTTCGTCGCGATCCATGGTGCGCTGCTGAACGGCAGCAAGATGATCTGGCTCGCGAAGTTCGACCCGAAGCGCGTGCTGGCCGCGCTGCCGCGCGCCACGGTGTTCATGGGCGTGCCGACGCTGTACGTGCGGCTGCTGGCCGAGCCGGGTCTCACGCGCGCGGCGTGCTCGGGCATGCGGTTGTTCGTCGCCGGCTCGGCGCCGCTGCTGCCCGAGACCTTCAACGCCTGGCGCGAGCGCACCGGGCAGGCCATTCTCGAGCGCTACGGCATGAGCGAGACGGTGATGCTGACCTCGAACCCGTACGACCCGGCCGACGGCGAGCGCCGCGCCGGCACGGTGGGCTTCCCGCTGCCCCGCGTGCAGTTGCGCGTGCGCGACGAAGGCCGCGACTGCCCTCGCGGCGAGATCGGCGGCATCGAGGTGAAGGGCCCGAACGTGTTCGCCGGCTACTGGCGCCTGCCCGAGAAGACGAAGGAAGAGTTCACCGACGACGGCTGGTTCAAGACCGGCGACGTCGGCCGCATCGACGAGCGCGGCTACGTGTGCATCGTCGGGCGCAGCAAGGACCTGATCATCAGCGGTGGCTACAACGTCTACCCGGCCGAGATCGAGGGCTACATCAACGACATGCCGGGCGTCGCCGAGAGCGCGGTGGTCGGCGTGCCGCATCCCGATTTCGGCGAGGCGGTGGTCGCGGTGGTGGTGCCGCGCGCCGGTGCGCAGCTCGAAGGGGCCGCGATCGCGGCGGCGCTGAAGGCGCAGATCGCGAACTTCAAGGTGCCGAAGCTGGTCGAGCTGGTGCAGGAATTGCCTCGCAACACGATGGGCAAGGTGCAGAAGAACCTGCTGCGCGAGAGGCACAAGGGGCTGTTCGCCACGGGCTGAGCTTCGCGCGCGCGGCGTAAGCGAATGCGTCGGCTGTGAGGGCGCGCAACGTGACTGACACGCTGCGGCACTCGGGTGGGCGCGAATCGTCGCTCGCCGCGGCGGTCCTACGGGGAACGGGTGTTCCAGCGCGGGTGGCAGGGCCCTTGCAGGGTTCTGAGCTCACGCTCACCGGGAATGCCGCATGCCCTCCTCGATCCTTGCCCGCACTGCCCTCGCCGCCGCCCTGGCGACGAGCGCTTTCGCCGCCCACGCGAACTACAACCCGGCCACCGGCAAGCTGTTGTTCGAGGACACGATGAACCAGACGGGCCTGTCGTTCACCGGCAACTGCACGAGCTGCCACACCAACGTGCAGAACCGCCGCGCGGAGATCTACTTCAAGACCGGCGGCGGCGCACGCGATCCGTTCGCCGCGATCGATTCCGAGACCGCGGTGAACCGCATCGGCTATGCGCTGAACAACGTCAGCGCGATGAAGCAGTTCCAGGTGCTGGACGCGGAAGAGATGACCGACCTCGCCGCCTTCATCGCCGACACGCCGAAGACCAGCGACGCCGCGCTGAGCTTCTCGGCCGGCGCGGTCAACGTGCCGACGGTGTCGCAGAACCTGGACCTGAGCAACGGCGTGACCTTCGGGCAGGTCACGGTCGACAGCGTCGCGATCGGCGGCGCCGGCGCGGCACGCTTCACGCTGAAGACCGACACCTGCACCGCGCAGAAGCTGGCCGCCTCGGCCACCTGCCGGGCCACCATTTCGTTCAGCGCGGCCGACACCGCGGGCTACAGTGCGACGCTGACCATGACGATGCACCAAGGCACCTCGACCACCAAGTTCACTCGCACGGTCGCGCTCGACGGCGCGGTCGGCGTGGTGACGACGCCGCCGCCGAGCGGCGGGAATGGGGGTGGCAGCAGTGGCAACAGCAACAGCGACGAGGGCGGCGGTGCGCTGGGCTTCGGCTGGCTGGGCGGCTTGGCGCTGACGACAGCACTGCTGCGGCGGCAACGTGGACGCGCTACCGGCTGACAGCGACGACGGCAGCACCTGCCCGCGCTGCGAGCAGGCGTTCCGTTGCGGCGTCAATGACGACCAGCCGTGCTGGTGCAGTCGAATGGTGCTCAGCGCAGGGATGCTGGCGCGGCTTCGGTCGGCGTACGACCGGTGCCTGTGTGGCAATTGCCTGATCGAGATGTCTCAGGCTGCTGATCTCGACGCGCAGCTCGAGCGGAACCCCTCGCGGCGACAGTGACCCTTCAGTCATCGATGCCGATTTGGCAAGAACACCCCATCGCTGCGCAGCGCGTCGTTCTCGCCAATCGGGACTGAGTGACCCCGCGCCGGAGGAAGTTCCTGCGGCCCCAAAGCAAACGCGGGCCGTGTCGCCACGGCCCGCGTCTCGATTCAACTCAGCGCTCAATCGCTCGCGTAGATATCGACGTCCTTCGTCTCCTTGACGAACAGCATCCCCACCACGAAGGTGATCGACGCGAACACGATCGGGTACCACAGGCCGTTGTACATGTTCCCGGTCTGCGCCACGATCGCCAGCCCGGTGGCCGGCAGCAGGCCGCCGAACCAGCCGTTGCCGATGTGGTACGGCAGGCTCATCGAGGTGTAGCGGATGCGCGTCGGGAACATCTCCACCAGCATCGCGGCGATCGGGCCGTAGACCATCGTCACGTAGATCACCAGCAGCGTCAGGATCGACACCAGCGTCCACCACTGGCCGCTCATGAAGGGGATCGGCTTGGCCTTCGCCGGGTAGCCGTGCTCCTTCAGCGCCGCGGCCACGTCCTTCTTGAACGCCGCGTCCTTGGCCTTGGCTTCGTCGGCGGGCAAGCCCTTCGACGTGAAGGACTCGATCGTCTTGTCGCCGATCACGATCTTCGCCGGGCCGGTGCCCGCCACGTTCTCATAGCTCACCGATCCCGCGGCCAGCACCTGCTTGGCGATGTCGCACGAGCTGGTGAACTTGGCCACGCCGGTCGGGTTGAACTGGAACGAGCATTCCGACGGGTCGGCCGTCACGGTGACCTTGGCGCTCTTCTGGGCCGCCGCGAGTTCCGGGTTGGCGGCCTCGGTCAGCGCCTTGAACAGCGGGAAGTAGGTCAGCGCGGCAATCAGGCAGCCGGCCATGATGATCGGCTTGCGGCCGATCTTGTCCGACAGCGTGCCGAAGACGATGAAGAACGGCGTGCCGATCAGCAGCGCGGCAGCGATCAGCACGTTGGCGGTGGGCCCGTCGACCTTCAGCGCGCCGGTCAGGAAGAACAGCGCGTAGAACTGACCGGTGTACCAGACCACCGCCTGGCCCATCGTCAGCCCGACCAGCGCCAGGATCACGATCTTCAGGTTCTTCCACTGGCCGAACGACTCGGTCAGCGGCGCCTTCGAGGTCTTGCCCTCTTCCTTCATCTTCTTGAAGGCCGGCGATTCGTTCATCGACAGGCGGATCCACACGCTGACGGCCAGCAGCAGGATCGAGACCAGGAACGGAATGCGCCAGCCCCAGTCGGCGAACGCCTCTTCGCCGATCCAGGTGCGCGTGCCCAGGATGACCAGCAGCGACAGGAACAGCCCGAGCGTCGCCGTGGTCTGGATCCACGACGTGAACGCACCGCGCTTGCCGTGCGGCGCATGCTCGGCCACGTAGGTGGCTGCACCGCCGTACTCGCCGCCGAGTGCCAGGCCCTGCAGCAGGCGCAGGCCGATCAGGATCACCGGGGCGGCGACGCCGATCGATGCGTAGGTGGGCAGCACGCCGACGATGAAGGTCGACAGGCCCATGATCAGGATCGTCACCAGGAAGGTGTACTTGCGCCCGATCATGTCGCCCAGCCGCCCGAACACCAGTGCGCCGAACGGCCGCACGATGAAGCCGGCCGCGAACGCGAGCAGCGAGAAGATGACCTGGGAGGCCGGGTCGAGGTTGGAGAAGAACTGCTTGCCGATGATGGCGGCGAGCGTGCCGTACAGGTAGAAGTCGTACCACTCGAACACCGTGCCGAGGCTGGACGCGAAGATGACCTTGCGCTCCTCGCGCGTCATCGGCCCCGCGGGGTTGCGTGCCGGTTTGGCCACTGCAGTTGCCATTGGAATGTCTCCTTGTCGTCAGGCTCCCTGCCGAACGGCAGGGCGTGCCGCATCTTCACGACGCCCTCTGACCCATCCCTGACGCCAAGCTGAACGCCGGCTGACAACTTCAGTGACAACCCTGACGAAACGTTTCTCATCGTGGGAAACGAGGGATGACCCGACCTAGGGCTTACGCTGAAGCCCCAACGGTTGCCGCGCCGCGTCGTCCCACGCCGGTCCGTCGAACCAGGGGTCGCCGCCGAGGTAGCCCTGCAGCAGCTCCAGGCCATCGAGACCCCAGAACAGCCGGCCGTCGACCTCGACCGTCGGCACGCCGAAGATGCCGAGCGACACCGCTTGCGCCGTCGCCTCCTTCAGCGCCGCCTTGACCTCGTCGCCCTGCGGATCGAGCGCCGGTTGCAGCCGCTGCGTGAGCTCCGACAGGCGCTGCGGCTCGTTCGCATCCGCGCCGCCGCGCCACACATGGTGCATCAGCTGCTCGCACACCCAGCGGTTCGGCGTCGCGAGCGGGCCGCGGCAGGCCAGGCCCAGGCGCAGCAGCGCGAGCGGGTTGAACGGGTGCTGCGCCGGCATCTGCATCGGGATGCCGTGCCGGTGCGCGAGCCACGCGACCTGCCGGTAGGTCCAGTCGCGCTTCGGCCCGATCTCGGCCGGGCCCTTCTGCCCCCATTGCGACAACAAGCCGGCGAACAGCACCGGCTGGTAGACCACTTCGACGCTGCGGCCCTCCAGCACCTGCGGCAGGCGCTCGAACGCGAGGTACGCGTACGGCGAGATCACGTCGAACCAGAACCGGAGTTGCTTCATCGCGATCGCTCCCCATCGACAACAGGCGCATCCGCCCTGCGCAGCGCGATCACCTGCCAGACTTGGCGCTTGCCGTTGTCATCCATCTTCGACCACGCCGCGATCTCGTCGATCGTGCGCCAGCAGCCAACGCACAGCCCGCTGGCCGCGTCCATCCGGCAGATGTTCACGCAAGGGCTGGGGACGGCGGCCGCTTCATCCATCAGGTGAGCACCAGTTCGGCGATGTCGTCCCACAGCGACGCATCGATGCGGCCCCGGATCTGCTTCACCTCGCGGTGCTGCTTGTCGAGGATGAACGAGGTCGGCGTCTGCGCCATCGCGCCGAAATCGTCGCGGTGCGTCGCATCGGCGCGCCACAGCATCGGGAACTGCTGCTTCATCGGCACGACGCGGTTCAGGATCGCGTCGTACTCGCGCACCGCGGCCAGGCTGCGGTCGAGGCTCACCGCGACCAGCTGGAACGGCTTGTCGCGCCAGGCCTCGTAGTTCGCGCGCAGCTCGGGCATCTTGTCGCGGCACACCGCGCAGTCGGTTGACCAGAAGAACACCAGCACCGCCTTGCCCGCGTCCTGCGCCAGCTCGTAGCGCTGGCCCTCCAGCGTGTTGCCGGCCAGTGCATGGGCTGGGACTGCTGGCGCAGCGCGCAGCGGGACGGCGGTGCCGAGCAGGGCCGAAGCCGTGGCCGACAGGAAGAAACGGCGATCGATGCGGGAGGTCATGGCGCGGCCTGCAGAAGTGGAGCTGTGCCTTGGTCGCGGCGGCCGGCCGGGCATTACGGGCTTTGCGGGCTTGGCGCGACTTGCGTCACGTCGGCCACCGGCGCCTGCGTCAGACCCTGCAGCTGCGCCGGGCTCAGCCTGAACACGCCCTTCGGGTGCCCCGCCGCTGCCCAGATCTCGTCGAAGCGCAGCAGCTCGCGGTCGATCAGCGTCACCGGCGTGTTCGCATGGCCGACCGGCGACACGCCGCCGATCGTGAAGCCGGTCTGCGCCTTCACGAAATCGGCATCGGCGCGGCCGAGCGGGCCGGCCAGCGCGGCCACCTTCTTCTCGTCGACGCGGCGGTCGCCCGAGGTCACGACCAGCACCGCGACGTCGTCGGCGCGGCGCCGGAAGATCACGCTCTTCGCGATCTGGCCGAGCTGCACGCCCAGCGCATCGGCGGCCTCTTGCGCGGTGCGCGCGTTCACCGCCAGCAGGATCGGCACATGCGGATGGCCGAGCGTGCCCAGCACCGCGCTGACGTGGCGGAAGCCGTCGGGCAAGTCCTGCGTCACCGTGGCATCGCTCATGCCTTCACCTCCGCCTTGGCCGCCCGCTTCGCCAGCAAGGCCTTGCCCGCGCGCGACACCGGCGCGCGGCCCAGCACCTGCGAGATGAAATTGCCGGTGTCGACCAACGCATCCAGGTCGATCCCGGTGTCGATGCCCAGGCCGTCGAGCATGAACAGCACGTCTTCGGTCGCGACGTTGCCGGTCGCGCCCTTCGCATACGGGCAGCCGCCCAGGCCGGCCGCGCTGGCGTCGAAGGTGTGCACGCCGAGCTCGAGGCTGGCGTAGATGTTGGCCAGCGCCTGGCCGTAGGTGTCGTGGAAATGCCCACTCACCTCCACCAGCGGGTAGTGGCGCAGCGCGCGCTCCAGCGCGGCCTGCACCCGCTTCGGCGTGCCGACGCCGATGGTGTCGGCCACGCCGCAATGGTCGACGCCGATGCCGCGCATCAGCCGCACCACGCGCTCGACTTCGTCGGGGCTGACCTCGCCCTGGTACGGGCAGCCGAGCGCGCACGAGATCGCGCCGCGCACCTTGATGCCGTTCGCATGCGCCGCGTCGACCACCGGGCGGAAGCGCTCGATG
Organism: Rhizobacter sp. OV335; assembly: GCF_900142965.1. Taxonomy (GTDB): domain Bacteria; phylum Pseudomonadota; class Gammaproteobacteria; order Burkholderiales; family Burkholderiaceae_C; genus Rhizobacter. Next base: position 273,266 of record NZ_FRCQ01000003.1, on the reverse strand, counting down.
CTCTCTTCGATGCTGCAGTTGATGTTGCGCTGGCTGAAGGCCTCGGTGGCGGCTGCGAACACGACGATCTCGTCGGGCTGGGTCGCGAGCGCCGCCTCGAAGCCGCGCAGGTTCGGCGTCAGCACCGAATAGCGCACGCCCGGCTTGCGCTGCAGCCCGGCCATCACCTCGGCGTTGTCGGCCATCTGCGGCACCCACTTGGGGCTGACGAAGCTGGTGACCTCGATCTCGCGCAGCCCGGCCGCCTGCAGCCGGTGCACCAGCTCGATCTTGTGCGCGGCGTCGACCTGCTTCGCTTCGTTCTGCAATCCATCGCGTGGACTGACATCGACCAGCGTGACATGGGTTGGAATCATGACTTAAGTCTCGATTGGAAGAACCGCGTGCGGCACCCCCCTTTGTCCGGGGATGGCGAGCCGTGCGGGGTCTGTCGAAGATACCTGAACTGACTGGAGCACGTCGTGTCCACACCCTCCGAACTGCGCATCGCGACCCGAATCCACTTCGGCCTGAAGCAATGGCTCGGGGAGGGCATCGACGTCGAGGTGATGCTGCGGCAGCCCGATGAAGCCCGCGAGATCCTCTTCGTGTGCCAGGCGTCGGGCAACGCCGAGCTGGAATCGCTGGCCCGGCAATGGGCCGACGCCCGGGGCGAGCTGAAGAAGGCCGCCCGGCCGCGCGCCGTGGCAGAGAAGCCGGTGGCCCGGCCGAGCACGCCCAAGACCGCCGCACCACGCGCCGCCGCCAAGCAGGACCTGGCCTGGGCCCGCGACACCAGCGGCTTCGGCATCACGCAACCGGCCGAGCTGTCGCCGCCGGAGGCGGACACCACCGGCGCCCGCTGGCACAAGCCGTCGAGCTGGCTGCGCCTGGGGTCGAGTCGACACTGACATCGTCAGCCGGCGGCCCGCAGCCGCAGCAGTTCGCCGCCCTCGCCCACCTGGTCACCGACCCCGTAGAGCAACTCCTCCACCGTGCCGTCACGCGGCGCGGTGATCGTGTGCTCCATCTTCATCGCCTCCAGCACCGCCAGCGGCTGGCCCTGCTTGACCTGCTCGCCCACCTTCGCAAGGAAGGCCACCACCTTGCCCGGCATCGGCGCGGTCAGCCGGCCGCCTTCGGCCGCGCCGTCGCCGGCATGCGCCAGCAAATCGACCTCGCTCGCCAGCGCCGAACCCTCGGGCGCGAACACCGCGATGCGCTCGCCCACCGCGTAGACGGTCAACACCCAGCGGCGCCCGCCGACCACCACCGCATGCCGCTGCGCTGACAGCGACTGCAGCGCGAACGCATGCCGCTGCGCGCCGATCGCCAGCGTCATCGCGCCGCGGTGGTTGCGTTCCAGCATCACCGTGTGGTGCGTGCCCTGCAGCTCGATGTCGAAGCGCCGGTGCGCACCGCCGTGCAGCCGCCAGCCGTCGCGCCGCGACCACGGGTCGTCGGTCTGCAGCGCCGCCTCGGCCGCCATCGCATGCGCGACGACGCCGGCCGCGACGCATTCGAGCGGCAGCGGCGGCGCCTCGAACAGCGCGACGCGCTCGCGCTCGATCAGCGCGGTATCGAGGTCGGCCGTCGCGAACGACTGGCTCGTGACCACCCGCCGCAAGAACGCGACATTGGTGTGCAGCCCGACGATGTGCGTCTGCGCGAGCGCCGCATCCAGCCGCGCGAGCGCCTGCTCGCGGTCGGCGCCCCAGACGATCAGCTTCGCGATCATCGAGTCGTAGTGCGGCGAGATCGCGTCGCCCTCGCGCACGCCGGCATCCAGCCGCAGCTCGCCGCGCTCGAACGCGGCGGCCTGCGGCGTGCGGAACACCTGCAGCGTGCCCGTGGCCGGCAGGAACTGCGCATCGGGGTTCTCGGCGCACAGCCGCGCCTCGATCGCATGGCCGTGGATGCGCAGTTGATCCTGCGCCAGCGGCAGCGGCTCGCCCGCGGCCACGCGAAGCTGCCACTCCACCAGGTCGAGCCCGGTGATCGCCTCGGTCACCGGGTGCTCGACCTGCAGCCGGGTGTTCATCTCCATGAAGTAGAAGCGCAGGTCGCCGTCGGCCGCCGGCTCGGCGATGAACTCCACCGTGCCGGCGCCGACGTAGCCCACCGCCTGCGCCGCCGCGACCGCGGCCTGCCCCATCTCGCGCCGCCGCGCCTCGGTCATGCCGGGCGCCGGTGCTTCCTCGAGCACCTTCTGGTGGCGGCGCTGCACCGAGCAGTCGCGCTCGAACAGGTAGACGCAGCGGCCGTGCGCATCGGCGAACACCTGGATCTCGATGTGGCGCGGCCGGGTCACGTAGCGCTCGACCAGCACCGCGTCGTCGCCGAAGCTGTTGATCGCCTCGCGCTTGCACGACGCGAGCGCGTCCTGGAAGTCGGCCGACGCTTGCACTGCCCGCATGCCCTTGCCGCCGCCACCGGCGCTGGCCTTGATCAGAACCGGGTAGCCGATGCGGTCGGCCTCACGCTGCAGCAGCTGCGGGTCCTGGTCGGCTCCGTGGTAGCCGGGCACCAGCGGCACGCCGGCCTCGGCCATCAGGCGCTTCGACTCGGCCTTCAGCCCCATCGCCTGGATGGCAGACGGCGGCGGGCCGATGAAGACCAGCCCGGCATCGGCGCAGGCCTGTGCGAACTCCTCGTTCTCGCTGAGGAAGCCGTAGCCGGGGTGGATGGCCTGCGCGCCGGTGGCGCGGGCCGCCGCGATGATGCGTTCGCCGCGCAGGTAGCTGTCCTTCGGCGCAGGGCCGCCGATGTGCACCGCCTCGTCGCAGGCCTGCACGTGCTTCGCGCCGGCATCGGCGTCGGAGTACACCGCCACGGTGCGGATGCCGAGCTTGCGTGCGGTGGCCGCGACGCGGCAGGCGATCTCGCCACGGTTGGCGATCAGGATCTTGATGAACATCGTCGTCTCCGGGTTTTCAGGGCGTCCACACCACGTCGTTGTCGACGGCGTACAGCTTGCAGGGCTCGCCCTTGCGCTGGCAGAAGCCCAGGGCGCGGCCGATGGCCCAGTCGCCGCTGGCGGTGCCGGCCGCGCCTTTCGGGCCGATGGCGTAGGCGCGCGGCAGCTTCGAGGCGAGGAACTTGCGGTAGTGGCCTTCGCGTGTCGCGGCATGGACCGGCACCTTGTCGACCTCGTCGACGGCCGCGAACGACGATGCCGGCGGACGCGCGATCACGCCCGGCGTCTCGAAGCCGAGCTTCGCGAGAAAGGCCTCGGCATACGGCACCCAGTGGTCCATGTCGAAGTTGACCGCGCCGTGGCCGTTCTGGCCGGCCGCGGCCAGCGTGTGGAACTCGGCCTTGCCGCCGCCGGCGGTCCAGGCCTCGTGCCAGCGGCGCGGCACGTCCGGCCCCCAGTAGAGGTCGTTCTCCCAGTAGAGCCACAGCATCGGTGCCGTCGCGCTGCGCGCTTGCTCCTTCCACAGGCTCTCGATCTGCTGAGGGCTGCAGGGATTGCGCGGGCGGCCGTCCGGATCGCCACCGCTGCCGCCCGAGAAATTGATCGCACCCACCAGGCCGGGCGGATGCCGCGACACGGTGGCGACCGCCGTCAGGCCGCCCGCCGACTGGCCCATCACGAGCCAGCGCGAGGTGTCGACGTAGGGCAGCGTCTTCGCGAATGCCAGCGTGGCCATCACCTGGTCGGCCACCGCGACGGCCATCGGCCCGGGACGCCGCGATTGGCAGCTGCCGGTGTCCTCCGGGTCGAAATCGCCATACGTGTCGGCATAGCCCACGCGCGTCGGCAGCAGCACCGCGAACCCCTTGCCGACGAGGTAGCGCGACAGCCATTCGTAGCGCTGGCGGCCTTGCGCCGATCGCTTCTCGGCCGTCGCGCGGCCGTGGTTCATGATGACCAGCGGAAACGGCCCGTCGCCAGCCGGGCGGAAGATCATCACCGGGATCTGCCGCGTCTGCTGCTTGCCGTACAGGTCGGTCACGGTGACGCTGATGAACTGCGTCTGCTCGCGCAGGTCCCTCAGCACGGCCGCCTCGTCCGGGGCCTGCGCCTGCGCGCCGGCCCCTGCACCCCACAGGCCGAGCAACAGCACGGCTGCAAGCCGCGCCAGGGTCGATGCCGATGTCCAGATTGCTTTCAAGATCTCTCCCTGACGGCAGCGCCGGTGCCACGCGACATGGCAGAAAAGCGGCGCACCAGCTGCCGCAGGAATTTGGCCAGCACCCACACCAGCGCCGCCGACACCGCGAGCGCGAGCACCAGGAACGCCGCCAACACCAGCGGATGCGTCCACGACAACCACAGCACCGCCGGCACCAGCCCGTCGCCCAGCAGCGACAGGCCGATGTTCGAGAACGGCTCCGGCGAGGTGTTGGCGGCCGCGCGCGTGGTGGCCTTCGCGACGTGGCTGCTGGCCGCCAGCCCGCCACCCAGCACCGCCGCGATCGTCGCCCACGTGGCCTGGTCGGCGCCGAACACCGCGGCCGCCAGCGCCGCGCCGGCCGGGATGCGCAGCACGGTGTGCAGCACGTCCCACAGGCTGTCGACGCCGGGAATCTTGTCGGCGAAGAACTCGACGCACAGCATCACCCCGCTCGCGCCCAGCATCAGCGGATGCTGCAGCAGTCGCAACCCGTGCGGCAGCTCGATCCAGCCCAGCGCGCCGGCCGCACCGGTCAGGAACAGCACCGCATACAGGCGCAGCCCGCTGGCCCAGCCGAGCGCGGCGGCGATCGCGAGCAGTTGCGGCGTGTCGAGGTTCATGGCGGGGTCAGCCCGGCTCCAGCCACGCGGGCTTGCGCTTGGCCAGGAAGGCCTGCACGCCCTCGCGGCCCTCGCCGCTCGCGCGGATGTCGGCGATGCGGCGCGCGGTGTCCTCGCGCAGCGCCGCGGTGATCGGCTGGCCGGCGATGTCCTGCACCAGCCGCTTGCAGGCGCGCGCCGCCATCGGGCCGTTCGCCACCAAGGCGGCGACGACCTCGTCGACCTTGGCGTCCAGCGCGTCGGCCGGGCAGACCTCGTGCACGAAGCCGAGCGCATGCGCCTGCGTGGCCGTGAAGCGCTCGGCCGTCACCATGTAGCGCCGCGAGGCCTGCTCGCCCAGCGCGCGGATCACGTAGGGGCCGATGGTGCCGGGCAGCAGGCCGAGCTTCGCTTCGCTGAGGCAGAAGGCCGCCGCATCGGACGCCACCAGCACGTCGCACACCGCGGCCAGGCCGACGCCGCCGGCATAGCAGTCGCCGTGGATGCGGCCGACCACCGGCACCGGGCAGCTGTAGACGGCCCACAGCATGTCGGCCAGCGCCTGCGCATCGGCGCGGTTCTGCTCCCAGCTGTAGTCGGCCATCGCGCGCATCCACGCCAGGTCGGCGCCGGCGCAGAAGGCCTTGCCGTGGCCGCCGAGCACGATCGCGCGCAGGCCGGCATCGGCGCCCAGCGTGGCGAAGGTCTCGCACAGCTCGGCGATCACACCGTCGTTGAAGGCGTTGCGCACGTCGGGGCGGTTCAGGTAGACGCGAGCCACCGGGCCGTGCCGTTGAACATCGAGGGTGGTCATGCGGCGTCCTTTCGCATCACATCCGGAACACGCCGAACTTCACGTCGGGGATCGGCGCGTTCAGGCTCGCGCTGATCGCGAGCGACAGCACGCGGCGCGTGTCGGCCGGGTCGATCACGCCGTCGTCCCACAGCCGTGCGCTCGCGTAGTACGGGTGCGCCTGCCGCTCGAACTGGTCGAGCACCGGCTGCTTGAAGGCGGCCTCTTCGTCGGCGCTCCAGCTGCCGCCCTTGGCCTCGATGCCGTCGCGCCGCACGGTGGCCAGCACGCTCGCGGCCTGCTCGCCGCCCATCACCGAGATGCACGCGTTCGGCCACATCCACAACAGCCGCGGATCGAACGCGCGGCCGCACATGCCGTAGTTGCCGGCGCCGAAGCTGCCGCCGATGATCACGGTGAACTTGGGCACCTGCGCGGTCGACACCGCCGTCACCATCTTCGCGCCGTGCTTGGCGATGCCCTCGGCTTCGTACTTGCGGCCGACCATGAAGCCGGTGATGTTCTGCAGGAACACCAGCGGGATCTTGCGCTGGCAGCACAGCTCGATGAAGTGCGCGCCCTTCTGCGCCGATTCGGAGAACAGCACGCCGTTGTTCGCGACGATGCCCACCGGCATGCCGTCGATGTGCGCGAAGCCGGTGACCAGCGTCGTGCCGTAGCGCGCCTTGAACTCCTCGAACTCGCTCGCGTCGACGATGCGGGCGATGATCTCGCGCACGTCGAACGGCTTGCGGGTGTCGGTCGGGATCACGCCGTGCAGCTCGGCGGCATCGAACAGCGGCGCGCGCGGCGCGATGCAGCGCACCGGCATCTCCTTGCGCCAGTTCAGGTGCGCGACCGCGGTGCGCGCGATCGCCAGCGCATGGGTGTCGTTCTGCGCCAGGTGGTCGGCCACGCCGGACAGCCGCGTGTGCACGTCGCCGCCGCCCAGGTCTTCGGCGCTCACCACCTCGCCGATGGCGGCCTTCACCAGCGGCGGGCCGGCCAGGAAGATCGTGCCCTGGTTCTTCACGATGATCGATTCGTCGCTCATCGCCGGCACGTAGGCGCCGCCTGCGGTGCACGAGCCCATCACCACCGCGATCTGCGGGATGCCCTGCGCGCTCATCTGCGCCTGGTTGAAGAAGATGCGGCCGAAGTGGTCGCGGTCGGGAAAGACCTCGTCCTGGTTCGGCAGGTTCGCGCCGCCGCTGTCGACCAGGTAGATGCACGGCAGCCGGTTGGCCTGCGCGATCTCCTGCGCGCGCAGGTGCTTCTTGACGGTCATCGGGTAGTAGGTGCCGCCCTTCACCGTGGCGTCGTTGCAGACGATCATGCAGTCGACGCCCGAGACCCGGCCGATGCCGGCGATCAGCCCGGCGCCCGGTGCATCGTCGTTGTAGAGCCCGAGCGCGGCGAGCGGCGCCACCTCGAGGAAGGGCGTGTCGGGGTCGAGCAGCATCTCGACGCGGTCGCGCGGCAGCAGCTTGCCGCGCGCGAGGTGCTTGGCCCGCGGACCGTCGCCGCCACCTTGGGCGATGCGCGCGAGCTTGGCGTTCAGGTCGTCGACCAGTGCGCGCATCGCCGCGGCATTGGCCTTGAAGTCTTCCGAGCGAGGGCTGAGCTTGGACGCGAGGGCGGGCATGAAGTCTCCTGGGCGCGCGGTCGTCGGCGCCGCGCTGGGCGAAGTCTAGGCCTGCGCAGCATACGCAGGCCCGGGCCGCATCGGCGGCCATGCAGGTTGCAAATCGTGCCAGACTTGCCGGCATGCCGAGAGCCCCGTCCCCCACCCCCGCCCCGCTGCGCGGCAGCCGCACCGCCGCCACGCCGATGGCCTTCGTGCGCGCCGTGGTGCTGGCCTACGAGCGCTACGGCGTCGATCCGCGCGGCGCACTGCAGCAGGCACAAATCACGCCAGCCGAACTGCGGCGCAGCGAGGCCCGCATCACCGCGGCGCAGATGGAGGCGCTGTGCGCCTTCGCGATGCAGGAGCTGGATGACGAAGCGCTCGGCTGGTTCGCGCGCAAGCTGCCGTGGGGCAGCTACGGCATGCTGTGCCGGGCCTCGATCACGGCGCCGACGCTGGGGGTCGCGTTGAAGCGCTGGTGCCGGCACCACCGGCTGTTGACGGACGACCTGGTGCTCGAGCTGACGGTGGACGGCCCGCTCGCCACCGTGACGATCGACGAGCACCGCCGCTTCGGCGCGCTGCGCGAGTTCTGCCTGGTCACCAGCCTGCGTTACCTGCACGGCTTCGCGTGCTGGGCGATCGACTCGCGGATCGCGCTGCGCGACGCGCGCTTTCCGTTCGCGCCGCCGCCGCACCGCGACGTCTACCCGGTGCTGTTCCCCGGGCCGGTGCAGTTCGATGCCGCGCAGGCCGGCTTCAGCTTCGATGCGCAGGATTTGGCGATGCCGCTGCGGCGCGACGAGCGCGCACTGCAATCGATGCTGCAACGCGCGCTGCCGCTGACGGTGCTGCCGTATCGGCGCGACCGGCTGCTGGCGCGCCGCGTGCGCGAGCTGTTGCGGCAGGATGCCGCGCGGCTCGGCACCGCGGACGCGTTGGCGCAGGCGCTGAATCTTTCAGTGCGCAGCCTGCACCGGCAGCTGAAGGACGAGGGCGTCGGCTTGCAGGCCCTGAAGGACGAGGTGCGGCGCGACCAGGCCTGCGAGCTGCTGCTGCGCACCGCCCGCCCGGTCAAGCAGGTGGCGCAGGCGGTCGGGTTCGACAACGACAAGAGCTTCGCGCGGGCGTTCAAGCAGTGGACGGGCAAGTCACCGCGCGAGTTCCGCAACCCGGGTTAGCACCCGGGCTACGGCAGAACCGTTGCCGCCGTCGCCTGCTGGATCCGCAGGTCCGCATCGCGCTGCAACAGGAAGCGCTGCGCCACCAGGCGGCTCGCCGCCGCCGTCACCGCGCTCACATACCCCGCCTGGTTGCCGTACAGCGACTCCAGCGACGGCCGCGCGTCGCCGGCGGCGAGCCGCGATGCCTCGGTCCTGTGAAACGGCAGGTAGCTGCCGGTCAGGCTCGTCAGGTCGACCTGGCCCGGCGTCGCGACGTAGTTGAACTCGATGCTGGTGCCCAGCGGCGCCTGCACCTCGATGCCGCGGATGCCGGCCAACGCCAGGCCGGTCGACGCATCGACCTTCGGCACCAGGATCGCGTAGTCGGTGCCGGCCAGCGGAGGCAGCTGCGTCGCGACACCGCTCTCGTCCTGCGGCACGTACTGCGGACCGAAGTCCAGCACCCGGTAGGCGTTGAACCAGCCGCGGTAGCTGAAGTCGGGGATCGCGGTCGCGACGCCGCCGACCGGCCAGCTCAGGCCCTTGATCGCGGGCCAGCTCAGCTGCTCGGGCCGCACCAGCGTGCCGGCCGCGATGGCCGGCACCTGGCTCGGCGGCGGCGCGGTGTCGTGCACCACCCAGTCCTCCAGCGCGATGAACAGCGCGCGGAAGGTGTCGCTGTGGTGCGCCACCGTGCCCCGCGGGTAGACGCTGTTGGCCGGCACGTACGCGATGCTCGCGGTGCCGCCCGCGCCGCCGTGCTGCGTGCTCGCGTAGTAGTAGATGCGCGCGTTGTCGGGTTGCGCGAGGTCGGCGAATCCCCAGGCATCGGTCAGCACCGGCGAGCCCTGCAGTTGCCAGAACTCGGTGCCCGACAGGCCGAGGAAGAATTTCGGGCAGGTGTTGCTCGCGGCGCAGCGCGTCATCACGCCGCCCTTGCGGCCGGTGATCGGGTCGACATAGTCCTTGTCCAGCGCGCGCGGCGCGGTCTGGCCGAACGCGGTGTGGTCGGTGCGGATCGCACCGCCGCCACCCGGCACCGCGAAGCGCGTGTTGATGTTGGTCTGCCGCGCCGCGACGTGGGCGTACACGCCGTCGAACACCTTGCTGCCGTCGAGCGCCTGGTTGAAGCCCAGGTGCAGGAAGGTCTTCATCGCATTGCCCGATTGCGAGGTGCCCTGCCCGATCGCATGCGTGATGCGCCCGCCGAGCGGATTGGCCACGCCGTCGGCATCGGCCGCCTGGTGGCGGAAGAAGCTCACCGTGTCGCGCAGTGCCGCCAGGCCCACGCCCATCACCTTCGGGTCCTTCGCGACGTAGACCAGCTCATACAGCCAGGCCGGGTCGAAGCCGCCCTTCAGGCAGACCTTGCTGCCGTCGGGCGCGCCGGGGAAGGGCCTGGCCGCGGCATCGCAGTCGGCGAACTTCCAGTCGGACGGCGGGATCGCCACGCGCGCATCGGTGTCGTTCAGCCGCCGCGTCAGCGAGTGGCCCGGCAAGCTGTTGTCCAGGCTGGCCGGTGCGTACGGGATCATCGTGCCGTTGAAGACGCCGCCGGGCAGCGTCATCACCGGCGTCGAGGCCGATGGAACGAGTTCGCTGCGGTAGGTGCCGGTGATCGACGAGCCGTCGCGGTTGACCGCCACCGGCACCGTGAGCGTCAGCCGCGCGGCGCTGCTCTTCGGCACGTCGCCCTGCCACGCCGAATACAGCAGCACGTAGCCGCGCTCGAGGAACACCGCATCGCTCGGCGTCGCGGCCGGGTTCGGCATCGTCAGGATGTTGCCGCGGTTCGGCGCGTCGTAGCGCAGCACGCCGCTCGCCTTGCTCATGTCCTTGGGCTTCAGCAGCACGAAGTCGGCGCTGTACTCGACCATGCCGCGGGCATTCACCGGCGCGAGGTCCAGGTCCTGGATGATCGCGTTGTGCGCATCCTTCGGATCGACCTCGCCGCGCAAGGTGCCGCTGAGCTTCTCGTAGGCGCCGACAGCGCCGTAGCTGCCGGCGAAGTCTTCGGTGGCGGTGATGCTCAGGTGCATGCGGGGAGCCTGGGCGGCGGGCGGCGGCGCGTTGCCGCCGGCATCGCCGGAATCGCCGCCACAGGCGGCCAGTCCGCAGGCCAGCGCAAGCGTGGCCACGCGGTTCAGCGAAAGCTTCGTCATCGATGTCTCCTGGTTTTGGAAAGGCTCCGCCCCCGGAGCGCTCTGGCGGCGCCCGCTGGTGGGTGGCGAAGGGGATGCGCCGTGGCGCGGAACTACTCGGGGTCGATGCCGGCCGCCTTGATGACCTTGCCCCACTTCTGGGTCTCGGTCGCCTGGAACGCCGCCAGCCCCTCGGGCGTGGTCGTGAACGGCACCGAGCCGCTCGCGTCGAAGAAGCTCTTCGCCGCGGCGCTGCCGGTGCCGCTGACCAGCAGCTCGCGCAGCCGCTGCACCACCGCGGCGGGCGTGCCGGCCGGCACGTAGGCCGCGAACCAGTAGCCCATGTCGTAGCCCTTCACGCCGGCCTCGTCGATGGTCGGCACCTCGGGCAGCAGCGGCGAGCGCTGCGCCGTCGAGATGCCCAGCGCGCGCAGCTTGCCCGCCTTGACCTGCGGCACGCCGGTGGAGGTGTCGGTGATCATCAGGTCGATCTGGCCGCCCAGCAGGTCGGTGATCGCGAGCGGGTTGCTCTTGTACGGCACGTGCAGCAGGTCGACGTGCGCCATCTGCTTGAACAGCTCGCCGGCCACGCGGCTCGACGAGCTGCCGCTGCCGAAGCTCAGCTTGCCCGGCTGCTGCTTCGCCGCGGCGAGCACGTCGGCCACCGTCTTGTACGGCGAGTTCACGTTCACCACCATCACCTGCCCGCCCTTGCCGAGCCCGGTGACCGGCACGAAATCCTTCACCGGGTCGTAGGGCAGCTTCTTGTAGAGGTGCTCGTTGGCCGCATGCGTGGTGTTGGTGGTGATCAGCACGGTGTAGCCGTCGGGCGCGGCGCGGGCCACGCTCTGCGCCGCCAGCATGCCGCTTGCGCCGGCCTTGTTGTCGACGACGACCGCCTGCTTCGTGTCGACGGTGATCGACTGGCCGAGCGCGCGCGCCAGCTGGTCGGTCGCGCTGCCGGCCGCGAACGGCACGATGAAGGTGATCGGCTTGGCGGGCCAGGCCTGCGCCTGCGCGTGCAGCGGCAGGGCGGCGAGTGCCGTGAGCGCCAGTGCGGCCGCGTGCAGGGAACGGTACATCTTCATTGTTTGTCTCCGGTGTGGTTCTTGGATTCGTCAGCGTCGATCGGTGGGCCGGCCAGCAGCGGCACGAGTGCGCGCGGCACGCGCAGCGGCAACTCCAGCAGCAGGAAGGACAAGGCCTTGCCATGGCCGTCGAGGTTCAACGAGCCGTTGACGCCGCCGTCGAGCACCTCATCGAGCACGAAGTTCATCGCGTGCAGCAGCGGCAGCAGGTGCCGCACGATGCGGCCCGGCCGGCGGTGCGCGAACTGGCGGCGCACCGCGTCTTCGTCGATCTGCGCGACCAGCAGCGGCCACAGCTGCGGGTGCCAGGCGATCAGGCTGATGTTGGCGCGGTCACCCTTGTCGCCGGTGCGGGCGTGCGCGGCGCGGTACAGCGGGACCTCGATGTCCATCTCGTCGCTCATGCGCCCTCTCCATCCGGCAGGAAGGTGAAACCCGCATCGACGCGCTCGCGCGGCACGCTGCAACTGGCGATGCCCAGACGACGGCGCAGCGCGGTGCGCACGCCGCCGCCGCCGGCCGGACCGCAGGTGTACAGCGCAGTCACCTCGCGCGCGAGGCGTTCGGCCTGCCGGCGGTCGGCATGCTGCAGCGCCACGCGCAGCCGCACGTCACGGCCGTCGTGCGCGATCGCGGCATCGTCCCAGGTGCCGGCGTCGTCGGCGAACACGCTGCTGACGCCGATCAGGTCGGCGCGCAGCGTGCCCAGGCCGTGCAGCCGCTCGCGCAGCACCTCGGCCGCGAGCCGCGCGCGCGCCTCGGCCCGCGGGCCGGCGTACGAGATCTCCCCTTCGGCCAGCCAGCCGGTCTCGTGGCACACGTTCACCTTCAGCTGCGCCGGTCGCGCATGGCCGCGCACGCCGTCGAGCCGCACACGGTCGGGCCCGAGCTGCCGCACCTGCGCCTGGCCGATGTCGGCCACGACGTCGGGCGTCAGGTAGGCGAAGGGGTCGTGCACCTCGTAGAGCAACTGCTCCTTCACGGTGTGCTCGTCGATGCGCCCGCCGCTGCCGGCGGGCTTGGTGATGACGCAGCCGCCGTCGGCATCGATCTCGGCGATCGGGTAGCCCAGCGTCGCCAGCCCGGGCACGTCCTTGTAGCCCGGGTCGGCGTAGTAGCCGCCGCTGACCTGCGCGCCGCATTCGAGCAGGTGCCCGGCCATCGTGGCGCCGGCGATGCGGTCCCAGTCGTCGCGTGCCCAGCCGAAATGCGCGAGCGCCGGGCCGACGGTCAGCGACGGATCGGCGACCCGCCCGCAGACGACGATCTCGGCGCCGGCCAGCAGCGCATCGGCGATCGCCTCGGCACCGAGGTAGGCGTTGGCCGCGACGATGTCGAGCGCGGCCGCCTGGCGACCCAGCGCTTCGAGCAGCAGCCCGCGGTGCGTGTCGCCGGCGAGATCGTCGCCCGACACCACCGCGATGCGCGGCACGCGCAGGCCCAGCTCGCGGGCCAGTGCCGCGATGCGCCGTGCCGCGCCCGGCGGGTTGGCCGCACCGAAGTTGCTGACGACGCGCACGCCGCCGGCCAGGCAGCGCGCGAGCACCGGGCGCAGCAGGTCGTCGAGCAGCGGTTCGTAGCCGGCGTGCGGATCGTCGCGGCGCGCCAGCTGGGCCAGCGCCAGCGTGCGCTCGGCCAGCGTCTCGAAGATCAGCACGCCGCCGCCCGCGGCGATCAGCGCGTCGACCACCGGGCCGGCCGCATCGGTGCGGTCGCCGGAGAAGCCTGCGGCGCAGCCGATGCGCAAGGGGGTTCGATTCATCGCGCCGACTGTAGGCAGCGGCGATTAATATGTGAATTCGCAATTTCGGATGAGTTGATCTGCAATGCAAATGAATGTGTCGACCCGCCAGCTGCGTGCCTTCGTGCTGTTGGCGGCGCAGCGCAACTTCACGCGGGCCGCGGCGGCGATGCACCTGTCGCAGCCGGCCTTCAGTGCGCTGATTCGCCAGCTGGAAGAGGCACTCGGGCTGCGGCTGTTCGACCGCAGCACGCGTTCGGTCGAGCTGACGACCGAGGGCCGCGAGTTCGAGCTGTCGGCGCGGCGTGTGCTCGACGAGTTCGACGGCGCGCTGGCCGGCGTGCGCGACCAGGCCGCGCGGCGGCGCGGGCGGGTCTCGATCGCGCTGCTGCCGTCGCTCGCGGCCGGCTGGCTGCCGCCGGTGCTGGCGGAGTTCCGCAAGGCCTGGCCGGGCATCGAGCTGCAGGTGGCCGACGTGCTGTCCGAGCCGTGCATCGAGCTCGTGCGCAGCGGGCATGCGGATTTCGCGCTCGCGGCCACGCGCGCCGAGACGCCCGAGCTGCGCGCCGAGCCGTTCTGCAGCGACGACTTCCACCTGGTGTGTCCGACCCGCCATCCGCTGGCGCGGCTGGCCGAGGTGCGGCCGAAGGACGTGGCGGCCTGGCCCTTCATCCACCTGTCGCGCACCTCGAGCGTGCGGCAGTACCTGGATGCCGCGACGCATCCGCAGGTGATGAACGCGGTGATGGAGGTCGACCAGCTCGCCACCGTGATGGGCATGGTGCGCGCGGGGCTGGGCGTGAGCATCGTGCCGTGGCTGACGCTGTTCCACTTCAAGGCGCCCGGGGTGGTGACGCGGCCGCTGCCGTGGGCGGGGCTGCAACGGCAGCTCTACCTGGTGCGGCGGCGCGACCGCGGGTTGTCGGTGGCGGCGCAGGGCTTGTATGAGTGGGTGATGGCGCGGCCGCCGGAGGGGACGAAGGCGGGGGCCGGTGGCAGCGGCCGCGTCAGCCGCAAGAAGCCGATCCGCAGCCCGTGATCCGAGGCTTGATCAGAACGGGCCGCTCTCCAGCCAGCGCTCGATCTGCGGGCGTCGATCGTTGCCCCAGAACGGCTCGCCATCGAGCACGAAGAATGGCGCGCCGAACACACCGGCCGCGATTGCCGCGTCGTTGGCCTGGCGCAGGCGATCCTTCCAGTGCGGATCGGTCCACACGCGCTCGGCGGCGCCCGCTTCGAGGCCGGCCTCGGTGGCCAGTGCGGCCAGCGCCGTCGTGTCGCCCAGATCGACGCCGCGCGTGAAGTACGCGCGCAGGCACAGCCGGGCCCAGGCCACGGCGCGCGCCGGGTCGTCGGCATGCAGGAACCAGAACACGCGCGACGCGTTCTGGGTCGCGACCGGGAATTTCGACGGGATCGCGAATGGCACGCCGGCGAAGCGCGCCGAGCGCTCGAAGTCGTGCAGCGAGTACTCGCGCTTGATCGGGTGCGAGACGGGGCTCTTCAGTTCGGCCGCCTGGAACACCGCGCCGAGCATCACCGCCTTCCATTCGACGGTGCGGCCATGGCGCGCGGCCAGCGCCTCGATCCACTCGGAGGCGATGTAGGAATAGGGCGACGAGAAGTCGAAGTAGAAGTCGATGGGGGTGTTCATGGCGTTCATGGCAAAAGCGATTCCGGGCGGTCGCGGGCGAATGCGATGGTGATCGGGAAACTTCCATGTCGCTGCAAATGGCGAGAAGTTCTTCGTGGCTACGCGGGACGTGTGCGCGACAGATGCTCGACGATCGTGGACGCGATCCACAGGCAAGCCATGAACGACGCCGAAATTCTCAGCCAGAACACGCGGCTGGAGATCTTGCCGAACTTCTTCTCGATGAAGAAGGCGACCACGGTCACCAGCAGGAATGAGCTGGCGATGGTGAGACCGGGCTCGGGCGACGGATGTCGCAACGCATGCACCATGACGGCGATCCACAGCAGCAGTTCGGCCAGGTCCTCCACCCGTTCGAGAATGAACAGCGCATCGGGAGACAGTGGCCGCTTCGCCGCTGCCAAGAAGCTGCTGATGAACTTGGAGACGAACGAGGCGAGGTTGGAGCCGATGAAGAAGGCGACGGCGTAGCCGAGGGTGTGAAGGGCGTTCACGTCGGCATCACCCCGCCAGCGCCCGCCCGATCAGGATCTTCTGCACGTCGCTCGTGCCCTCGTAGATCTGGCACACCCGCACGTCGCGATAAATGCGCTCGACCGGGAAATCGCTGACGTACCCATACCCGCCGTGGATCTGGATCGCCTCGCTGCACACGCGCTCGGCCATCTCGCTCGCGAACAGCTTGCCCATCGCCGCCTCCTTCAGGCATGGCTGGCCGGCATCCTTCAGCCGCGCCGCATGGTGGATCAGCTGCCGCGCCGCTTCGATCTGCGTCGCCATCTCGGCCAGCCGGAACTGCAGCGCCTGGTGCTCGAAGATCGGCTTGCCGAACGCGACCCGCTCCTTCGCGTAGCGCAGCGCCGCCTCGAAGGCCGCGCGCGCCATGCCCACCGCCTGCGAGCCGATGCCGATGCGCCCGCCCTCCAGCCCCGACAACGCGATCTTCAGCCCCTGCCCTTCATCGCCCAGCCGGTTCGCCACCGGGATGCGGCAGTTCTCGAACAGGATCTGCGCGGTGTCGCTCGCGTGCTGGCCCATCTTGTCTTCCAGCCGCGCCACCACGTAACCCGGCGTCGAGGTCGGCACAATGAACGCGCTGATGCCCTTCTTGCCGGCCGTCTTGTCGGTCACCGCCATCACGATCGCCACGTCGCCGTGCTTGCCGCTGGTGATGAACTGCTTGACGCCGTTGAGCACGAAGTGGTCGCCATCGCGCACCGCGGTCGTCTTCAGCCCGTCGGCCTGCGAGCCGACGTGCGGTTCGGTCAGGCAGAACGCGCCGAGCATCTCGCCACGCGCCAGCGGCTTCAGCCACAGCACCTTCTGCGCGTCGTCGCCCCAGGCCATCAGGATCGAGCACACCGGGCAGTTGTTGACGCTGACGATGGTCGACGTGGCGCCGTCGCCGGCCGCGATCTCCTCGAGGATCAGCGACAGGCTCAGGTAGTCGAGCCCGGCGCCGTCCCACTCGGCGGGCACCGCGACGCCGTAGCAGCCGAGCTCGGCCAGGCCGCGCAGCTCGTCCTTCGGGAAGTGGTGCGCCTTGTCCCAGCGGGCGGCCTGCGGCGCGATGCGGTCCTGCACGTAGGCGCGCACGGCGTCCTGCACCGCGCGGTGGTCTTCGGTCAGCATGGGTCTTGTCTCCTCGCGTTCTTCTTCAGTTCACCAGGCCAGCGGCTGGTGGTCGTGGTTCAGGAAGCTGCCGTTCTCCGACGGCGTCAGCGCGGCCAGCGTGCGCCGCATGTCGGCCACGCTCTGCTCGACGCTGATGTCGGCCGACGAGCCGCCCATGTCGGTGCGCACCCAGCCGGGGTGGAAGGCGACGCAGGTCGCGCGGCCGTCGAGCGAGAACGACACGTCCTTCAGCACCGAGTTCAGCGCCGCCTTCGACGCGCGGTACAGCCAGCTGCTGCCCGAGCTGCGCAGCCCGATCGAGCCCATGCGCGACGACAGCACCGCGAGCTTCGCGCCGGGCGCGAGCGACGCCATCACCTGCGGCAGGATGCGCATCGCACCGAGCACGTTGGTGTGCATCACCGCATCGAAATCGGCCTCGCTCGGCGTCTGCGGTGCCGCGAGGCGCGGCCCGAGGACACCGGCGTTGACGACGACGACGTCGAACGCCTGCCCGTCGATGCGCGAGGCGACGCCCGCGGCACTGGCGGTGTCGGTCACGTCGAGCGCGAAGGCCTCGGCGCCCAGTTGCTGCAGGCGTGCGATGCCGGCCTCGTCGCGCGCGGTGGCGGTGACGCGGGCGCCGGCCTCGCGGTACTGGCGGACGAATTCGAGGCCGATGCCGCGCGAGGCGCCGATGATCAGGATGTTCATGGGGAGGTGAGTGTCTCCAGCTGCAGGGCGTTCGGCAATGCCGCGCCCGCCGCCGTGTTGTCGAAGATGCACCAGCGGTCCGCGTGGGCCGGCAGTTGCGCGAGTTCCTGCGCGCGCTCGCGCAGCCAGTCGGTCTTGTAGGTCGACCAGTAGATCCGCGGCGAACCGTGCCAGCGGTGGTAGAAAACGGCCGGGCGGCGCGCCGTCGCCGGGCCCGTCCAGCCGCCGGGTTCGTTCGCCTGCGGCCACTTCGACGGGTCGACGGCCGCACGGGCGACTTCGCACTGCTCCAGCAGCTGCTCGGCCTGCGGCGTGAACCAGCTGAGATGCCGCGGCTCGCAGACGACGGCGCCATCGAAGGCCTCGCCCAGCTGCTCGAAGAACCGGCCCGCCACCTTGTCGTCGAACGCCAGCGAGGGCGGCAACTGGACCAGCGTGACGGCCCACTTGGCGCCCAGGCCCCCCGCTTCGGCAACGAACGCCGCCAGCAGCTCGTCGACACCCTCGAAGCGGCATTCGTGCGTGATGCGCTTCGGCAGCTTCACGGCAAAGCGGAAGTCGTCGGGCGTGCTGTCGGCCCAGCGTGCATAGGTCTGCATCCGGTGGCTGCGGTAGAACGACGAATTGATCTCGACGCAGTTCATCCGCCGTGCGTAGCGTTCGAGGTGCGTGCCTTCGCCGGGCAGCGCCTCGGCCTGCGCGGCGGAGATCGCCCAGCCCGCGGTGCCGATGCGGATCGCCGCCGGCGAAGGCGTCGCTCCCCGCACGCCCATCAGGCCAGTTCCACCGCCATCGCCGTCGCCTCGCCACCGCCGATGCACAGCGCCGCGACGCCGCGCTTCAGCCCGCGCTTGCGCAGTGCGCCCAGCAGCGTGACGACGATGCGCGCGCCGCTCGCGCCGATCGGGTGGCCCAGCGCGCACGCACCGCCGTGCACGTTGACGATCTCGTGCGGCAGCTTGAACTCGTGCATCGCCGCCATCGTCACCGCGGCGAAGGCCTCGTTGACCTCCCACAGGTCGACCTCTTTCGCGGCCCAGCCGGTCTTCTTCAGCACCTTGTCGATCGCGCCGATCGGTGCCGTCGTGAACCAGTTCGGCGCCTGCGCATGCACCGCGTGCGCATGGATGCGCGCCAGCACCGTGCTGCCCAGCCGCTTCGCGGTGCTCTCGCGCATCAGCACCAGCGCCGCGGCGCCGTCGGAGATGCTCGACGCGTTCGCCGCGGTGATCGTGCCGTCTTTCTTGAACGCCGGCTTCAGCGTCGGGATCTTGTCGAGCCTGGCCTTGAACGGCTGTTCGTCGAACTTCACGACCGTGTCGCCGCCCTTGCTGGCCACGCTGACCGGTGCGATCTCCCAGTCGAAGCTGCCGTCTTCGTTGGCCTGCTTGCTGCGCTGCGTCGACGCGATCGCGAACGCGTCCTGCGCCTCGCGGCTGAACTGGTACTTGGCCACGCACTCCTCGGCGAACACGCCCATCGCACGGCCGCGGTCGTAGGCGTCTTCCAGCCCGTCGATCGCCATGTGGTCGAACATCTGGGCCGCGCCATAGCGCACGCCCTTGCGCGCGAACATCAGGTGCGGCGCATTCGTCATGCTCTCCATGCCGCCGGCCACCATCACGTCGACGCTCTCGGCCTTCAGCATGTCGTGCGCGAACATCATCGCGCGCATGCCCGAGCCGCACATCTTCGACAGCGTCACCGCGCCGGCCGATTGCGGCAGCCCGGCGCCGAGCGCGGCCTGGCGCGCCGGTGCCTGGCCCTGGCCGGCCATCAGGCAGTTGCCCATCAGCACCTCGTTGACGGCGTCGCCGGTGATGCCGGCGCGCTCGACCGCGGCCTTGATCGCGATGGCACCGAGCTGGTGGCCGGCCAGCGCGCTGAAATCACCCAGCAGGCCACCGATGGGCGTGCGGGCGGCGGACACGATGACGATGGGGTCAGACATGAGGGTCTCCTTCATGGTGGGGTGAATCGGTTTTACGCCTCGCGGCGATCTCTCGCAATGCACCGAGCAGCCGGTCGACCTCGGCCTCGGTGTGCGCCGCCGACAAGGTGATGCGCAGCCTGGCGCTGCCGACCGGCACCGTCGGCGGCCGGATCGCCGGCACCCACAGGCCGCGTTCGCGCAGCGCCGCCGCCATCGCAAGCGCCTCGGCATTGCCGCCGAGGATCAGCGGCTGCACCGGCGTCGACGACGGCGGGTTGGCCCACGGCAGCCCGGCCAGCCCGGCGCGCAGCCGCTGCACCAGCGCCATCACGTGCGCGCGGCGCTGCGGCTCGCGCTGCATCACGCGCAGGCTCTCGCGCAGCACCTCGGCCTGCATCGCCGGCATTGCAGTCGCGAAGATGTAGCTGCGGGTGCGCTGCAGCAGCCAGTCGATCAGCGTCTCGTGGCCGGCGACGAACG
This sequence comes from Rhizobacter sp. OV335, assembly GCF_900142965.1. Lineage (GTDB taxonomy): Bacteria > Pseudomonadota > Gammaproteobacteria > Burkholderiales > Burkholderiaceae_C > Rhizobacter. Next base: position 253,619 of record NZ_FRCQ01000003.1, on the reverse strand, counting down.
CGCCGGCCACGCCGGCCGCCTTGCCGAGCGTCGCCATGTAGACGAGCCGCTGCGAGCTCAACCCGAAGTGCGCCGCGCTGCCGCGGCCGTCGGGCCCGAGCACGCCGAAGCCGTGCGCATCGTCGACCAGCAGCCAGGCGTCATGCTGCTCGCACAGCGCCAGCAGTTCGGGCAGCGGCGCGAGGTCGCCGTCCATGCTGAACACCGCATCGGTGACGACCAGCTTGCGCTCGGCGGTCGATGCGGCGAGCCGCTCGGCCAGCGCCGCCAGGTCGCCGTGCGGATACACGCTGATCTGCGCACCCGACAGCCGCGAGCCGTCGATCAGGCAGGCGTGGTTCAACGCATCGCAGAACAGCGCATCGCCGCGCCCGACCAGCGCCGGCAGCAGCCCGACGTTGGCCGCGAAGCCGGCGTAGAAACTCAGCGCGGCCGGCATGCCGACGAAGGCCGCCAGTTCGCGCTCCAGTGCATCGTGGGCTTCGGTGTGGCCGCAGACCAGCGGCGACGCGGTCGCGCCGACGCCCCACTGCTGCGCCGCGCGCTGCGCCGCGGCGATCAGGTCCGGGTGCTGCGCGAGGCCGAGGTAGTCGTTGCTGCAGAACGCGAGCAGCGCTTCGCCGTCGACCACCATGCGCGGCCCGTCGACCTGCTGCACCACGCGGCGCCGGCGGCGCAGGCTGTGGCCGTCCAGCGCGTCGAGCTGCGCGGCCATCTCGCCGAGGTCGAAGGCGTTCATCGGGCGGTCCAGTGGCGCAGCATGTCCTGCGCGTTCGCGTGCGGCTGGTGCGGCAGCTCGGCCCACAGCGGGGCGTCGATGCGATTCCGCAGCGTCGCGATGTTCTCGTCGACCGCGCGCATCGCCGGGTCGACGCGGTTCGCGACCCAGCCGGCCAGGCGCAAGCCGCGCGAACGGATCGCCTCCTGCGTCAGCAACGCGTGGTTTAGGCAGCCGAGCCGCAGGCCGACCACCAGCAGCACCGGCAGGTCGAGCGCCTGCGCGAGGTCGGCGCCGGTGTGCGTGTCGCTCAAGGGCACCAGGAAGCCGCCGGCGCCTTCGACGACCACCGCGTCGGCCAGCGACGCCAGTTCGCGGTAGCGCCGCGACAGCAGGCAGATGTCGATGGCCTCGCCGGCCGCGTGGGCCGCCAGGTGCGGCGACATCGGCAGCGGCAGGCAGTACGGGTTGTCCAGCTCGCGCGGCACGGTCACGTTGCCGGCGGCGCGCAGCGCGAGCACGTCTTCGTTGTCATCGCCGTGCGGCGTCGCGATGGTGCCGGCGGCCACCGGCTTCATGCCGACGACGCGCTTGTGGCGCCGGCGCAGGTCGAGCATCAGCGTGCAGCTGACGAGGGTCTTGCCGACGCCGGTGTCGGTGCCGGTGACGAAATAGCCTTCGACGCTCATGCCAGGGTCTCCTGCAATGCGGCGAGTGCACCCGCCGCAAGCTGCTCGCACGCTGCCTCGTCGATCACGTACGGCGGCATGAAGTACAGCGTGCTGCCGATCGGCCGCAGCATCAGCCCGTGCCGCAGCGCGGCCGCGTGGTAGCGGCGTGCGAACAGCGGGTCGGCGCTGTCGATGTCGAACGCCCACACCATGCCGAGCCGGCGGCTGCGCAGCACCGCCGGGTGCGCGCGCAGCGGTTCGCACAGTGCGTCGAGCGTCGCGGCCGTCACCGCGTTGTGCGCCATCCAGTCGCGCTGGCCGAAGATCTCCAGCGTCGCGAGCGCGGCGCGGCAGGCCAGCGGGTTGCCGGTGTACGAATGCGAATGCAGGAAGCCGCGCGCGGTGCTGTCGTCGTAGAACGACGCGAACACCTCGTCGGTGGTCAGCACGGTGGACAGCGCCATGGTGCCGCCCGTCAGCCCCTTCGACAGGCACAGCAGGTCGGGCCGGATGCCGGCCTGCTGGTGCGCGAACAGGCTGCCGGTGCGGCCGAAGCCGACCGCGATCTCGTCGCAGACAAGGTGCACCTCGTAGCGGTCGCACAGCGCGCGCAGCTCGCGCAGGTAGGCCGGGTCGTGCATCGCCATGCCGGCGGCGCACTGGATCAGCGGCTCGACGATCACCGCAGCGATCTCGTCGTGCCGCGTCTCCAGCACCGCCTGCAGCGCCTGCGCGCAACGGCGCGCCAGGTCGGCCGCCGTCTCGCCCGGCAACGCGTTGCGCGCATCGGGGCTCGGCACCGTCGCGCTCAGCCGCACCAGCGGGCCGTAGGCCTCGCGGAACAGCGGGATGTCGGTGACCGACAGCGCACCCACCGTCTCGCCGTGGTAGCCGCCCTCCAGGCCGATGAACTTCGTCTTGCCGGGCCGGCCGCGGTTGCGCCAGTGGTGGGCGCTCATCTTCAGCGCGATCTCGGTGGCGGCCGCGCCATCGCTCGCGTAGAACGCATGGCCCAGGCCGGTCAGCTCGGCCAGCCGCTCCGACAGCGCGACCACCGGCTCGTGCGTGCAGCCGGCCAGCATCACGTGGCACAGCGTGTCGAGCTGCGCATGCAGTGCCGCGCGCAGGTGCGGGTGCCCATGGCCGAACAGGTTGACCCACCACGAGCTGATGCCGTCGAGGTAACGCCGGCCGGCCGTGTCGACCAGCCACACTCCCTCGGCGCTCGCCACTTCGAGCAGCGGCTGCGTCTCGTGCTGCTTCATCTGGCTGCAGGGGTGCCACACCGCGGCGCGGCTGCGTTCATTCAATGTCGTCATGTCGATGTCGTCACGTCGGAGCTTTGCTGCGCTGCGCGCAGCCTTCTCTGGTTCTTGAAACGCCGCGCCGGGTCGTACGGGAACACGTCGTGCACATGCCCGGCCTGGATGCGCTCCTTGCGACGCTGCCAGAAATCGGCATCCAGCAGGTCGGCATGGTGTTTCATGAACACCTCGCGCACCCCCGGGTGGCCGAGCAGGAAGGGCCCGAAGGTCTCGGGGAACACGTCGCGCGGCCCGACCCGGTACCAGACCTCGCCGGACAGTTCTTCCTCTTCGGTGCGCGCGGCCGGCACGCGGCGGAAGCTGCAGTCGCTCAGGTACTCGATCTCGTCGTAGTCGTAGAACACCACCTTGCCGTTGCGCGTGACGCCGAAGTTCTTCCACAGCATGTCGCCGGGAAAGATGTTGGCCGCGACCAGGTCCTTGATCGCGTTGCCGTACTCGACCACCGCGTGCGCCATCTGCTCGGGCGTCGCCTCCTGCAGGTAGATGTTCAGCGGGATCATGCGGCGCTCGATGTAGACGTGGCGGATCACCAGGTCGGCGCCGTCTTCCTCGAGCAGGCTGCCGCAGAAGTGCTTCAGCTCGGCCACCAGCTCGTCGTCGAAGCGCACCCGCGGGAAGGCCACGTTGCTGTACTCCAGCGTGTCGGCCATGCGCCCGACGCGGTCGTGCTGCTTCACGAGCAGGTACTTGCTCTTGATCAGCTCGCGCGTGGTCTCCTTCTGCGGCGGGTAGAAATCCTTGATCACCTTGAACACGTACGGGAACGACGGCAGGTCGAACACCAGCATCACCATGCCCTTGATGCCGGGCGCGATGCGGAAGGTGTCGCTGCTGTGGCGCAGGTGCGCGAGCAGGTCGCGGTAGAAGATGTTCTTGCCCTGCTTCTGCAGCCCGAGCGCGCTGTACAGCTCCGAGCGCGGCTTGCGCGGCATCAGCGTGCGCAGGAACTGCACGTAGGCCGACGGGATCTCCATGTCGACCAGGAAGTACGCCCGCGCGAAGCTGAACAGCATCAGCAGGTCGTCCTCGCTGAGCAGCACGGTGTCGATCGTCAGGCCCTTGCCGCCGGCGCTGTGCAGGATCGGCAACGCGAACGGCGTCTCGCGGAAACCGTTGATCACCTTGCCGACCGCGTACGCGCCCTTGTTGCGGAAGAACAGCGAGCTCAGCACCTGGATCTGGAAGTTCGCGCGCGGCCGGAAATCGCCCATCTGCTCGTTCACCGCCGCCAGCACGTGGTCGATGTCGCGCTCCAGGTCCTCGAACTCGCAATCGAGCTGGAAGTTGTGCACCACGCGCAGCCAGGTCTCGCGCAGCGTCTCGCGCGTCGGGTAGTAGGCGCGGTAGGTCGGCTGCGAGGCCGGCTCGTCGTTCTCGATGTACTCGGTCGACACCGCCGGGCGCACGAAGATGAAGTCGTTGTTGAAGTAGCTGCGGTGCAGGATCTTCGTCGTCACCGAATTGAAGAAGGTCTCGGCGAGCTCGGGCTGGTGGTGGTTGGTCAGCAGCCCGATGTAGTGCAGCTTGGCCTCCTGCCAGGCCTCGGAGCTCAGGCTGGCGGCATCGAACTCGGTCTGCAGCCGCTCGACGGCCTCGTCGACGCGCAGGTCGTAGAACTCGATGCGCTCGCGCTGCGCGCGCTGCTGGCCGTGCCAGTCGGCCACCTCGAAGCGCTGCTTGGCCCCGGCGCTGGCCGCGCGGAACAACCGGTAGTGGCGGTTGAAGCCGTCGAGCATCGCCTGCGCGATGCCGAACGCGCGCGCGTCGGTGAGGGCCTGCGGGAACATCGGGCGCGCCTGGTCAGCCGGTCGTGGCCCCGATGGAGGCATAGCGCGACTGCAGGCCGGCCAGCGCCGCTTCGTACGCCGGCCCGACCTCGTCGGCACGGCCGATCGTGATCTTCATGTCCTGCAGCAACCCGTTGTACAGGCCGTAGAACCAGCCGTGCACGACCAGGTCCTGGCCGCGCCGCCAGGCCTCTTCGACGACGGTGGTCTGGCAGACGTTGCGCGCCTGCTCGATCACGTTCAGCTCGCACAGCGCATCGACGCGGCGCGCTTCCTGCACCGTGTCGAGCCAGGCCTGGTGCTTGTTGCGCACGTCCTTGACGTGGCATATCCAGTTGTCGGCCAGGCCGACGTGGCGGTCGTGCAGTGCCGCCGCGACGCCGCCGCAGCCGGAGTGGCCGACCACGATGATGTGCTTGACCTTCAGCATGTCGGTCGCGAACTGGATCACCGACAGGCAGTTCAGGTCGGAGTGCACCACCACGTTGGCGACGTTGCGGTGCACGAACAGCTCGCCCGGCGCCAGGTCGACCAGTTCGTTGGCCGGCACGCGGCTGTCGGCGCAGCCGATCCACAGGTACTGCGGCGCCTGCTGCTTCAGCAGCCCGGTGAAGAAGCCCGGCGAGCGTGCTTCGGTGCGCTGCGCCCACAGGCGGTTGCTGTCCAGGAGTTCTTGCAGGTCGGTGGTCATGATGTTGCAGTGCAGCGAAGACGGACGCAGTTTACGCATCCATCCCCAGGCTGCACGCGGACCGATCCGACGTGCCCGGACAGGAGCGTCCCGCCTCCGCTCCCGCGGGGCAGGGACGCCCGGGGAATCAGTTGAGGATCTTGCCGTTCGCGCCGAACATCGCGAAGTTCACGTAGTGCGAACCCGGCTTGTCGTTCAGGCTGAAGTCGAGCGTGTAGCCGCCAACGTCGATCGCGTTGGCCGCGTTCAGCGCAGCGGTCACGCCGGCCGGCGTCAGCGAGTTGGTGGTCTCCAGCACTTTGACCAGCGCCTTCGCGGCGATGAAGCCTTCGATCGAACGGGCCGACAGGTCCGGGTTGTTCGACGCGGCCTTCAGCTGCATGTACTCGCGCACGACCGCGAGGTTGCTCTGCTGCGGCAGCGGCAGCACCACCGAGAACGCGTAGCCACGCGCACGCTCCGGGCCGAGCGCCTTCAGCAGCGCATCGGTGTCGATGATCGACATGCCGTACAGGATGCCCTGGCCGCCCTTGGCGGCGTACTGCTTGACGAACTCGATGCCGGCCGCGGTCGTCGCGCCGAGGAACACCACCTGCACCTTCGAGTCGATGATCTCGGCGACCGACTTCTCGACCTGGATCGTGTTGCGCGGGTAGCCGCTCGTCACCGCGAGTTCGATGCCATGCGCCTGCGCGGCGATCTGCGCACCGGCCAGCACGTCCTTGCCCAGGCCGTCGTCCTGGTAGACCAGGCCCACGCGCTTCACACCGACGTGCGACAGCTGGTCGAACAGGCGGCCCACCTCGTCGTGGTAGCTCGCCTTCACGATGTGCATGCCCGGCGCCTTGACGACCGTGGCCGCACCCGACACCGCGCCGACCAGCGAGGTCTTGGTCTGCGTGTAGACGCCGTCCTTGGCCAGCGCCTCCAGGTTGGCGGTGCCTACCGTGCTGATCATCGCGACCGGCGCCTCGGCGGCGATCAGCTCGCGCGTCAGGCGCACGCTGTCCTCGGGCTTCTGCGCGTCGTCGCGCGTCACCAGCTTGATCGGCCGGCCGCGCACGCCGCCCTTCAGGTTCACCGCATCGAAGTACAGCTTCGCGCCGGCATTCATCGCCTTGCCGGTGACGGCCTGCGGGCCGCTGAACGGCGCGACCTGGCCGATCACGATCGGCTCGGCGGCCAGCGCCGCGAACGGGAAGGCCAGCGTGGCGGCCAACAGGCCGGTGACGGCCAGCGCGTGCAGACGGAAGCGCTGCACAGCGGAAGTCGGTTTGGTATACATCAGATGGTCCGGTATGGCGCGAACGGCGCCGTATGGACAGCATCTTAGAAAGATGGGCCGGGATATCCCTACTCATTTCGCGATTCAATTGCAAGCCGATGTGAACTGCTGCGCGAAGATTTTTCTTGCTTTTTTGGTGCCGCGCGATATTCGCCCGAAGCTGTCAAAAAGCCGTCAGGAAATGGGGGCGAACCGGTGCGGCACAGCATATTCACATCGTTTCGGCGAACAACTCGCGCCCGATCAGCATCCGCCGGATCTCCGACGTGCCCGCGCCGATTTCGTAGAGCTTCGCGTCACGCCAGAGACGGCCGAGCGGGTACTCGTTGATGTAGCCGTTGCCGCCGAAGATCTGCACGCCCTCGCCGGCCATCCAGGTGGCCTTCTCGGCGCACCACAGGATCACGCTCGCGCAATCCTTGCGCACCTGGCGCACATGCTCCACGCCGAGCGCATCGAGGTTCTTGCCCACGGTGTAGCAGAAGGCACGCCCGGCCTGCAGCACGGTGTACATGTCGGCGACCTTGCCCTGGATCAGCTGGAACTCGCCGATGCTCTGGCCGAACTGCTTGCGGTCGTGGATGTACGGCACCACGTTGTCCATCACCGACTGCATGATGCCGATCGGCCCGGCGGCGAGCACCGCGCGCTCGTAGTCGAGCCCGCTCATCAGCACCTTGGCGCCGCCGTTCAGGTTGCCCAGCACGTTGGCGGCCGGCACCTCGACGTTCTGGAACACCATCTCGCCGGTGTGCGAGCCGCGCATGCCGAGCTTGTCGAGCTTCTGCGCGGTGCTGAAACCCGCCATGCCCTTCTCGACGATGAAGGCCGTGACGCCGCGCGCGCCGAGCTGGGGTTCGGTCTTCGCATAGACCACCATCGTGTCGGCGTCGGGGCCGTTGGTGATCCACATCTTGGTGCCGTTGAGCAGGTAGTGGCTGCCCTTGTCTTCGGCCTTCAGCTTCATGCTGATCACGTCGGAGCCGGCGCCCGGCTCGCTCATCGCGAGCGCGCCGACGTGCTCGCCGCTGATCAGCTTCGGCAGGTACTTGCGCTTCTGCGCCTCGCTGCCGTTGCGCTTGATCTGGTTCACGCACAGGTTGCTGTGCGCGCCGTAGCTCAGGCCGACGCTGGCCGACGCGCGGCTGATCTCTTCCATCGCGATCATGTGGGCGAGGTAGCCCATGTTCGCGCCGCCGTACTCCTCGCTGACGGTGACGCCGAGCACGCCGAGCTCGCCCATCTTGCGCCACAGGTCCATCGGGAACTGGTCGCTGCGGTCGATCTCGGCAGCGCGCGGGGCGATCTCGGCCTCGGCAAAGGCGCGCACGGTGTCGCGCAGCGCATCGATGTCTTCGCCGAGCTGGAAGTCGAGTCCGGGCAGGTTCATGGGGTGTCTCCGTCGGTTTTCGGGATGAAACGTGTCAGGGCGAATTCAGCAGCCGCTTCGCCTCTTTCTCGTGCGTGCGCACCTCGTCGAGCGTGACGTGCAGGTCGGCCATCTGCTGCTCCAGCTGCTGGCGGTGCAGCGCCAGCACCGTGAGGAACTTCTTCAGCTGGGCCTGCGTGTCGCGCGGCGACTCGTACATGTCGACCAGCTCCTTCACCTCGGACAGCGTGAGCCCGAGCCGCTTGCCGCGCAGCGTCAGCTTCAGCCGCGTGCGGTCGCGCGCGGTGTAGATGCGGTTGCGGCCGGCGCGCTGCGGCGACAGCAGCCCGCAGTCCTCGTAGAAGCGGATCGCGCGCGTCGTCAGGTCGAATTCGCGCGCGAGTTCGCTGATCGTGTAGGTGATTCCCGGGAGGGACGAGGTGGCAGGCACCTCGGCGACAGCAGCGTGCGGCATGAAAACCTAGAATCGGCTGATTGACGTATACGTAAAGTGTAGCTGCCCTCATGACAACCACCACCAAGCCGATGAACGAGCTCGAGCGAGCGCTGCAGTACCCGCTGGGCGAGAGCCTGCCCGAGACAGGCAGGACGCTGGAGGTGGCGCCCGGCGTGCGCTGGCTGCGCATGCAGCTGCCGTTCGCGCTGGACCACATCAACCTCTGGCTGCTGCGCGACGAGCTCGACGGCCGCGCCGGCTGGACGATCGTCGACTGCGGCATCACCAACGACGCGACCCGCGCCGCCTGGGAGCAGGTCTTCGAGACCGAGCTGCAGGGCCTGCCGGTGCTGCGGGTGATCGTGACGCACATGCACCCGGACCACATGGGGCTGGCGCACTGGCTGACCGAGCGCTGGAACGTGCGGCTGTGGATCAGCGCGACCGACTACAACGCGGCGCGGCTGGCCAGCACCTCCACCACCGGCTTCGGCGGCGAGGCGGCGGCGGCGTTCATGGCCAGCCACGGGCTGACCGACCCGGAGGCGGTGGCCAAGATCAGGGCGCGCAGCAACTACTACGCGACGATGGTGCCGCAGGTGCCCACCGCGTTCCGGCGCCTGCTCGACGGCATGGTGATCAGCATCGGCGGGCGCGGCTGGCAGTGCATCTCGGGCTACGGGCATGCGCCGGAGCACATGTCGCTGTACTGCGCCGAGCTCGGCGTGCTGATCTCGGGCGACATGCTGCTGCCGCGCATCTCGACCAACGTCAGCGTGATCGACCTGGAGCCCGAGGCCGATCCGCTGCCGCTGTACCTGGCGTCGATCCAGCGCTTCAACGCGCTGCCGGCCGACACGCTGGTGCTGCCGTCGCACGGCCGGCCGTTCCGCGGCATGCACACGCGCATCCAGCAGCTGGTGACGCACCACGACGAGCGGTTTGCCGATGTGATGGATGCCTGCGCGAAATCACCGCAGAGCGCGGCCGACCTGCTGACGGTGCTGTTCACGCGCAAGCTCGATCTGCACCAGACGACGTTCGCGATGGGGGAATCGATCGCGCACCTGCATGCGCTGTGGCTGGCGGGGAAGCTGGTGCGGTCGGTGGATGGGGCGGGGGTGTACCGCTTCGCGTGCCTCTGAGACCCCGTTCGCCCTGAGCCTGTCGAAGGGCCCGATCATCCTGAGCCCGTCGAAGGACCTGAGCCTGTCGAAGGGGTCGGACTGAGCTTGTCGAAGGCCATGCGCGCGTCGGGCACAACCCTTCGACGGACGGGCCCTCGACAAGCTCGGTCCCTGCTCAGGGCGAACGGGTGGCAGACCTACGCGCGATATCCCTTGAACACGTCCCGCAACGCCGGCACCACCTTCGCCACCGGCTGCGACAACGAGCGCTCGATCTCGTTCAGGTGCCGCCGCATCTCGGTCGACGCGCCCGCGCCGGCCCCTTTGGCGAGCACCTGCAGCAATTGCTGGTGGCTGTGCGCCACACACATCGGCTCGCCGGGCGACTTGTAGAGCGCCATCAGCAGCGAGGTGGTCGGCAGCAATTCCTCGAGCAGCCGCACGAAGATCGGGTTGCCGCTCATCCGCGCGAGCTTCAGGTGGAACTCGCCCGACAGCCGGATCGCCTCCTGCTTGTTCTGCGACTTCGTCGCCCGCGCCTCGGCCTCGACCAGCTGGCGCAGCTCGGCCAGTTGCTCGGCGCTCAGCTTGCCCGCGAGCCGCCGCGCGACCTCGCACTCGACCACGCGCCGCGCATCGAACACATGCTCGCCGTCGCGCCGCGTCGGCTCGGGCACCTGCGCGCCGCGGTTCGGCCGCAGCACGATCACGCCGTCCTGCGCGAGCTTGTGCAGCGCCTGGCGCACCAGCGTGCGCGACACCGCGAAGGTCTGCGCCAGCTCCTCCTCGCGCAGCCGCGAACCGGGCGCGAGGCGGTGGTCGATCACCGCGGCATAGATGGCGTCGTAGACGCGGTCGGCCGCCATCGTGGGCGGCGGCGGATCTTCAACGCGAAGCTGGCGAGCGGGCATGCGTCATTGTCGGTCGCCGCGCCGCTTGCCGAGCCACTTCACCAGCGCCAGCGTGCAACCCATCACCACGAACGACACCACCGTCGTCACGGTGCCGAGTGCATAGATCGCCGGCGTGGTCACCGTGCTCGTCAGCCCCTGCAGCTCCAGCGGCAGCGTGTTGACGTCGCCGATCGCCTGCGAGGTGCGCGCGATCTCGTCCCAGCTCAGCGTGAAGCCGAACATGCCGACCCCCACCAGGCTCGGCGCGATCAGCGGCAGCACCACGTGGCGGAAGCTCTGCCACGGCGTCGCGCCCAGGTCGGACGCCGCCTCCTCGAAGGCCGGGTTGAAGCGGTTGAAGACGGCCAGCATGATCAGCAGCCCGAACGGCAGCGTCCAGGTCATGTGCGCGCCGAGCGCCGAGGTGTACAGCCCCATCGCGGTGCCGTAGCTCTCCAGCAGGCCGGTCGCGCCGAGGCTTTCCAGCACGCCCCGCAGCGCGGTGTCGATCAGCCGGAACTGCAGCCCGATGCCGAGCGAGACGACGATCGACGGCATGATCAGGCTGGCGACCGAGGTGTAGAACAGCACGCCCGAGCCGGAGAACTTCTTGCGGAACGCGAGGCCGGCACCGAGCGACAGCAGCACCGTCAGCAGCATCACGACGGTGCCCAGCGCCACCGAGCGCCGGAACGCGGCCGCGATGTCGACCACGCCCATGCCCTCCCACAGCTTCGCGAACCAGTGCAGCGAGACGCCGCGCATCGGGAACGTGAGCCCGCCCTCGGGCCCCTGGAAGCTCAGCACGAAGATCGTGATCATCGGGCCGTAGAGGAACAGCACGAAGGCGCCGAACACCGCGGCGAGCGCGTAGAAGCTGCGGGGGCGCTTGTCGGCGTGCATGGTTCAGAGCTGCTTGCGGATATCGACGAGCCGGGTCAGGCCCCAGATCATCATCAGCACCACCGCCAGCAGGATCACCGCGTTGGCCGCGGCCATCGGGAACTGCAGGTACGAGGTCTGCACCTGGATGATCTTGCCGACCGAGGCGATCTGCTGGCCGCCCATCACGCCGATGGTGACGAAATCACCCATCACGATCGTGATGACGAAGATCGAGCCGATGATGATGCCGGTGCGGCTCAGCGGCACGACGACGTTCCACACCGTCTGCCAGCCGCTCGCGCCCGAGTCGCGTGCCGCCTCGATCAGCGCGCGGTCGATGCGCATCATCGAGTTGAAGATCGGCACGATCATGAACATCGTGTACAGGTGCACGAAGGCGAGCACCACCGAGAAATCGCTGAACAGCAGCCACTCGATCGGCGAGTCGATCACGTTGGCCGCCTGCAGCCCCTGGTTGATCAGCCCGTTGCGCCCGAGCAGCGGCACCCACGAGATCATGCGGATCACGTTGGAGGTCCAGAACGGCACGGTGCAGACGATGAACAGCAGCGTCTGCGCACCGACCGAGCGCACGTGGAACGCGAGGAAGTACGCCACCGCGAAGCCGATCAGCAGCGTGACGAGCCAGACGAGGAAGCAGAACTTCAGCGTCGACAAATAGGTCCGCAGCGTGGTCTCGTTGAAGACGTCGAGGTAGTTCTGCGCGGTGAAGGCCGGGATCAGCTCGTAGTCGGTGGCGCGCCAGAAGCTCACCGTCACCACCAGCAGCAGCGGCAGCACGAGGAACAGCACGAACACCAGCGAGAACGGCGCGGCCTGTAGCCAGGCCGCGGCGCGAAGGGGCTTCGTGCTGCTCATGGGCGCTCAGCTCAGGCTGCGACGAACTCGTTCCACTTCTGAACCATGTACGCGTTCTCGTCCATGATCGCGTTCCAGCAGGCTATGCCGCCCATGCGCGTCTCGTAGCTGCCGCCGTCGCGCACGCTCCCCGCCTTGGCCAGCAGGTCACCGTTGGGCGACTTGATGTCCTGCGCAGCCGCCTTGCCTTCCATCCAGTAGGCCCATTCGTAGGCCTCCATCTTGGCCTTGGCGGTCTCCAGCACCGCGCTGTAGTAGCCCTGGCGGTTCAGGTACGCGCCGGCCCAGCCGTCGAGGAACCAGTTGATGAATTCGTAGACCGCATCGGCCTTCTTGCCGCTCACCGTCTTCGGCACGCCGAAGCCGGCGGCCCAGGCGCGGTAGCCTTCCTTCAACGGCTGGAAGGTGCAGGCGATGCCCTTGGTGCGCACGGCAGTGACGGCCGGCGACCACATCGACTGGATCACGACCTCGCCCGAGGCCATCAGGTTCACGCTCTCGTTGAAATCCTTCCACAGCGCGCGGAACTGGCCGGCCTTCTTCGCCTCGATCAGCGTCTTGATCGTCAGGTCGATTTCCTTCTTCGTCATGTTCCCCTTGTCGGGGTACTTGTAGAGGCCCGCCGCCTCGACCACCATCGCGGCGTCCATGATGCCGATCGACGGGATGTTCAGGATCGCGGCCTTGCCCTTGAACTCGGGGTTCAAGAGCTCCTTCCAGCTGTCGATCGGGCGCTTGATCAGGTCGGGGCGGATGCCCAAGGTGTCGGCGTTGTAGACGGTGGGGATCAGCGTCATGAACTGCGTCGGCTCCTTCGCGAAGTCCTTCGCGGTCGGCGACGCGACGTACATCACTTTCTTCGGCGCGGTGCCCTGGTCGCCGACCTTCTTGCCGCCGACCTCCCCCTTGGTGAACAGCGTGGTGATCTTGTCGGCGTTCTTGATGCGCTTGGTGTCGATGCCCAGCAGGTTGCCGGTCGGCAGGATCTTCTTCAGCGAGAAGTATTCGGTGTCGATCAGGTCGAACGAGTTCGGCGCGGTGACGGCGCGCTTGGTCACGTCGTCGGTGGTGACCGGGATGTACTGGATCTCGATGCCGGTGTCGGCCTTGAACTTGTCGGCGATGGCCTTGTCCTGGTTCACCGCGGTGCCCAGGTAGCGCAGCGTGATCTTCTCTTGCGCATGCACGAACGGGAAGGCCAGCGCGCTGCCGGCGGCGGCCGCGCCCTTCAGCAGCGTGCGGCGGCCGAGCTTCGGTGTGGCCGATGTGGCGGTCGAGTCGTTGTGGTCGGACATGGAAGGCTCCTCGGGGTGTTTGTGGGAACGGAAACGGTTCAAGCCAGCGCGTGCGCCTCGTGCGCGGCCCAGCTGACGTAGACGGTGTCGCCGGGCGCGAACGGCGCGGCGTCGAAGCTGGCATCGGAGACGGTGGCCGTCCATTGCGCGTCGGCCGCCTCGCCCTGCGGCGCCAGGCTCACCTGCACGTACGTGCCCTGGTATTCGACGGCGCGCACCGCGGCGGCACGGCCGTCGGTGTCGGCATGGCGCTGCAGCCGCATGCGGTCGGCACGCACCGCGACCGCGCCGGCCGGCGACGCGATCACGTTGTGCGCACCCATGAAACGTGCGACGAACTCGCTGCGCGGCGCGTTGAACACCTCGCGCGGCGAACCGGTCTGCTCGATGCGGCCCTGGTTCATCACGACCACCTGGTCGGCCAGCGCCATCGCCTCTTCCTGCGAATGGGTCACGTGCACGAAGGTGAAGCCGAGCTCCTGCTGCCAGCGCTTCAGCTCGGCGCGCATCTGCACGCGCAGGAACGGATCGAGCGCCGACAGCGGCTCGTCGAGCAGCAGCACGCGCGGCTCGGTCATCAGCGCGCGCGCCAGCGCCACGCGCTGCTGCTGGCCGCCGGACAGCTCGCTCGGCAGGCGCGCGAGGTAGGGCGTCATCGCGACCAGCGCGAGCAGCTCGCGCGCCCGCGCATGGCGCTCGGCCGGCGGCTTGCCGCGCATCTTCCAGCTGAAGGCGACGTTGTCGAGCACGCTCAGGTGCGGGAACAGCGCGTAGCTCTGGAACATCATCGCGGTACCGCGGTCGGCGGCGGCGCTGTAGGTGATGTACTTGCCGCCGAGCAGGATCTGCCCGTCGCTCGCGAGCTCATGGCCGGCGATCATGCGCAGCGTCGAGGTCTTGCCGCAGCCCGAGGGTCCGAGCAAACAGCAGTAGCTGCCGGAGGGAATCGTCAGGTCGATGCCGTCGACGGCGACGGTGTTGCCGTAACGCTTGACGAGCGAGGTGAGCACCAGGGACGAGTCGGGCTTCATGGATCCGGCTGTATGCAAAGCATGTGCCAGATGACGCTCCCCCCGAAGCGCCTTCGGCGCCTCCCCCCAGGGGGCGCCGCCAGCGGCCCGGCGGAGCCGGTTCCGCGGCGTCCGCTTGGCTCGCGGCTCGCACCAAGTGCGCTGCTTGTCGTCGGCCTCTGCCCGGTTTTGGGGCGACCGCACGCCTTGGAACGGGCGCACGACTTGCTCAGCTGATCACGATACCCGGGCCCGCTTTGTATACAAAGCAGCCCTCTGACCCGAGGAGCCGACGATGAAGATCCGCGTGATCAACCCCAATACCAGCGCGTCGATGACCGCCAAGATCGGCGAGGCCGCGCGCGCGGTGGCCGCGCCCGGCACCGTGATCGATGCGGTGCAGCCGAGCTTTGGTGCACCGTCGATCGAGGGGCACCACGACGACGTGTGGGCCGCCGCCGGGGTGACCGAACAGGTGCGTGCCGGTGAGCGGGGCGGCGCCGATGCGCACGTCATCGCCTGCTTCGGCGACCCGGGGCTGCACGCCGCGCGCGAGCTCGCGCGCGGGCCGGTGATCGGCATCGCGGAGGCGGCGTTCCATTGCGCATCGCTGCTGGCCACCGGCTTCTCGGTCGTCACGACGCTGACGCGCACCTGCGTGATCGCCGAGCACCTGGTGCTGCAGTACGGCTTCGAGCGACGCTGCCGCGGCATCCACGGCACCGACATCGCGGTGCTGGAACTCGACGACCCGGCGAGCGACGCCTATGCACGCATCCTGGCGAGCGCACGGCAGGCGCTGGAGCGCGACCGCTCCGGCGCGATCGTGCTGGGGTGCGCGGGGATGGCCGACCTGTGCGCGCGGCTGCAGGCCGAGCTGGGCGTGCCGGTGGTGGATGGCGTCGCGGCCGCGGTCAAGCTGGCCGAAGGGCTGGTCGCGATGAGGCTGGGGACGAGCAAGCGCGGGGACTACGCGGCGCCGTTGCGCAAGGACTATGTGGGGCTGGCTGCGCCATGGTCACCGGCAGGCTGAACCCTCTCCCCGTTCGGGCTGAGCCTGTCGAAGCCCCGGTGCCGCGCGAGGAACCCTTCGACAAGCTCAGGGCAGTCCTTCGACAGGCTCAGGACGAACGGGATGTGTGCGCAGTCCATCACGCCGCGTTCGCCCCCCGATGCGCCCACCCCGTCGTGCGCCGCTCGACCACCGCGAACAGCTCGTACATCCCCATCGCCATCGCGCCCACCACCACCAGTCCGGCGAACGCCAGCCCCATCTGCATCGACGAGCCGGCCGAGATCAGCAGGTAGCCGATGCCCTCGTTGGCGGCCGTCATCTCCGACACCGTCGTGCCGACGAAGGCCAGCGTGATCGCGACCTTCAGCGAAGCGTAGAAATACGGCATCGAGCGCGGCAGGCCGACCTTCAGCAGCACGTCGGTGCGCCGCGCGCCGAGCACGCGCAGCACGTCTTCCAGCTCCGGCTCCAGCGTCGCGAGCCCGGTCGCGATGTTGACCGTGATCGGAAAGAACGAGATCAGGAACGCCGTCAGCACCGCCGGCCCGACCCCGATGCCGAACCACACGACGAGGATCGGCACGAACGCGGCCTTCGGCAGCGCATTGAAGGCCGTCATCAGCGGGTACATCGCCGCATACGCCAGCCGCGAGCTGCCGACCAGCACGCCCAGCAGCACGCCGACGACGATCGCCAGCCCGAAGCCCAGCATCGTGACCCAGAACGTACGCCATGCATGCGCGGCAATGACCGCATGGAACTCCCACAGCTGCTGCGCGATGCGCGACGGGCTCGGGAAGATGAAATCGGAGATGCCGAAGCCGCGGCACGCCAGCTCCCACCCCAGCAGCACCGCGGCCAGCAGCAGCCACGGCGCGAGGCGCTCACGCTGGCGGCGCGTCACGACACCGCCTCTGGTGCGCGGCGGATGCTGCCGATGTGCTCGCGCAGCTCGAGCACCACGTCGCTGAACTCGCGGGTGTAGGTGAGCGCCAGGTCGCGCGGCCGCTCGAAGCCGATCTCGCGGCGCACCAGCATGCGCCCCGGGCCGCGGCTCATCACGTGCACCGTGTCGGCGAGGAACACCGCCTCGCGCAGGTCGTGCGTCACCAGGATCACGTTGAAGCGCTGCGCCGCCTGCAGGTCGCGCAGCGTGCACCACAGCTCCTCGCGCGTGAACGCGTCGAGCGCGCCGAACGGCTCGTCGAGCAGCAGCATCTTCGGTTCATGGATCAGCGCGCGGCAGATCGACGCGCGCTGCTGCATGCCGCCGGACAGCTGCCACGGGAACTTGTCCTCGTAACCCGCCAGGCCCACGCTCGCCAGCAGCGCACGCGCCTTCGCGTCGTACTCGGCGCGGCGCGCGCGGAATTGCGAGCGGTGCGGCTCGACGATCTCCAAGGGCAGCAGCACGTTGCGCAGCGTGCTGCGCCACGGCAGCAGCGACGGTGCCTGGAAGGCCATGCCGGTGATCTTCAGCGGGCCGGCGACCTCGCGGCCGTCGACCAGCACCGCGCCCTGCGACGGCCGCTTCAGCCCGGTCGCGAGCTTCATGAAGGTCGACTTGCCGCAGCCCGAGGGCCCGACGATCGCGATGAACTCGCCCGGCTGCGCCTGCAGCGAGATGTCCTCGACCGCGAACTGGCGGCGCGCGAGCAACTCGTCGTCGTAGGCGAGCCAGACCTTGCGGAAGTCGACGAAGGGCGGCATCGGTGGATTCATCGGGAGGCAGGCGGTGACGAGGGGGCGAGGCGCGAGATCAACGACTTGACCGCCTCGCGGTACAGCGCCGGGTCGTCGTCGTGCAAGCGACTGTGCGAGCCGCCGCTGAACTCGACCCAGCGCGTGCCGGCCGGCGCCGCATCGCGCAGCGCGCGGCCCAGCGTCACCGGCACCGTGTCGTCGGCGCTGCCGTGCATGATCAGGATCGGGGCGTCGATGCGGCCGATCTTGGCTACCGAATCGAACTTCTCGGTCGCGAGCCACGAGACCATCGTGCCGACCACGCCGAGCTCGGCGGCCACGTCCGGCAGCCGCGTGAAGGTCGACTCCAGGATCAGGCCGCCGTAGTCGCGCCCGGCGTGCTGGCGGCTCGCGAGGTCAACCGCCACGCCGCCGCCCATCGAATGCCCGAAGATCACGCGCCGCCCCGGATCGGGCTGGTGCTTCACCAGCTCGGCCCACGCGCTGTCGGCATCGGCCAGGATCGTCGATTCCGACGGGATCAGCGGCGTGCTCTCGCCCCAGCCGCGGTAGTCGACCGCCAGCACCGAGAAGCCGGCGTCGCGCAGCGCGTCGATCTTCGGCAGGTTGCGGTAGAGCGCGCGAAAGGTGCCGTGCAGGTACAGCAGTGTCGGTGCCTGCGGGTCGGCGTTCGGCATCCACCACAGCTGCAGCCGGTCCTGCATCCCGGGTGTTGCCCCAGGCACCGCCACCGCATACGACAGGTCGCCCGGCCGCAGCGCGAACTCGGCCGGCTGCCCCGGCGAGGGCCGGAACACCCATTGCCTTTGCTTCAGGTCCCACCACGCACAGCCTTGCAGCATGACAACGCATGACACCGATGCGCACAGCCATCCGACAAGCCTGGATGCCTGCCTCCAAAAACCAGGTCGAGAGTTCGCGACAATCAGCGCCATGAAGTTTCCTGCCCTGGCGTCTGCCGTGTGCGCCTGCGGCGTGTCGATCTGCACCCCTGCGCAAACCGTACCCGCTGCCCCTGACGCGCCCGAAGCGCCGCCGGCCACTGTAAGTGAGGATGTCTGGCGCCTGATGTATTCGCCGGCGACCTACCACTACTCGCGCGACCCCGACCACCACTACGTGTGGATGGTGGGGGTCGAGCGCGAGCGGCCGAACGGCGTGGTCTCGGGCTTCACCTACTTCAGCAATTCGTTCGGGCAGCCGAGCGCCTATGCCTACGTCGGCCAGCGGCTGACCGATTTCAGCGAGTGGAACCGGCTTTACGCGCAGTGGACCGCCGGCCTGATCTACGGCTACAAGCCGCCGTTCGACGACAAGGTGCCGCTGAACTACAAGGGCTTCTCGCCCGGGCTGGTGCTGACGGTCGGCTGGCAGCTGACGCCCACCGTGTCGACGCAGGTCAACGTGCTGGGCAACTCGGCGCTGATGTTCCAGGTCTCGGCCGTGGTGCCCTGACGGGCTCACTTGCGCGCGACCGCGAAGATGTTGCGCGAGGTTGCATCGGGCAGGTAGGCGTCGCTCCACACCGCCGCCGGGTTCACGCGCTCCTTGGTGCCGAACGCGTCGGACACCTGGCTGGCCATCAGGCTCAGCCGCGGCGCCAGCACCGCGCCGAAGCCCTCGGCCCGCGCATCGGCGGTCAGCACCGTCGCATCGAGCGCGAGCTTCAGGCGCCGCAGTTCCAGCGCCTCGTTGACGATGCCGTCGCGCGCCTTCACGGTCGCGACCGCTGCGGCCGGATCGGCTACCACGTCCTTCATGCCTTTGGTGAACGCGCGCAGGAAGGCCTTCACCGCGTCCGGGTTCTTCTTCAGGAACTCCTGCGACACGATGACCGCGTTGCCGTACAGCTTCACGCCGTACTGCGGGTACGGCAGCACGACCACGTCGTCGGCCTTCACGCCGCGCGCCTCCAGGTTCAGCAGCGAGGTGAACGAGAAGCCGGTGATCGCGTCGATGTCGCCGCGCACCAGCATGGTCTCGCGCAGCGGCGGGTCCATCGCGGTCCAGGCCACGGTGCCGATGCCGTTGGCCTTCGCGAAGATCGGCCAGGCCTTGCGGCCGGCATCGAACACCGGCGCGCCGAGCTTCTTGCCGTTCAGGTCGGCCGGCGCCTTGATGCCGGACTTCTTCAGCGCCAGCACCGCGGCCGGCGTGTTGTTGTAGACCATCATCACCGCCACCGGCTTGTTCGGCGCGGTCGGGTTGTTGGCGTGGAACTCCATCAGCGCCGCGAGGTCGGCGAAGCCCATGTCGTACGCGCCCGACGCGACCCGCGCGACGGCGCCGCCCGAGCCGTTGCCGGCGTCGATCGTGACGTCGAGCTTCTCGGCCTTGAAGTAGCCCTTCGCGGCCGGCACCAGGAACATCGCCGCCGGGCCTTCGAAGCGCCAGTCGAGCTGGAACTTGACGGGGGTCTCCTGGGCGATGGCAACCTGCGCGAGGAAGGCGGTGACGAGGGCCAGCAGGCGAGCGAACATGCACAGTCTCCGGTGGGTCGGGCCTTTCAGCCTGTCAGCAGGTCATGCAAGGCGCGCGCCACCACCCGGGTCGCCCGCCGCAGGTCCTCGAGCACCACATGCTCGTCGGCCCGCTTCGCATTGCTCTCGAACACCGTGCGCGGCCCGGCGCCGTAGATCACCGCCGGGATGCCGCGCTCGCTGTACAGCCGCACGTCGGTGTACAGCGGCGAGCCCGAGGTGGGGATCGGCTCGCCGAACACCGCCTCGCCATGCCGCTGCAACGCCTCGACCAGCGGCCGGTTTCCCGGCAGCGGCTGCAGCGCCCGCGCCAGCAGCAAGCGGCGGATCTCGACGGTGATGCCCGGCACCTGCGCCGCCGCGTCGGCGATCACCTTCCGCAGCGCCGCTTCGACCTCGACCGGGTTCTCTTCCGGGATCATCCGGCGGTCGAGCTTCAGCACCACCTTGCCCGGCACCACGTTGGTGTTGGTGCCGCCCTCGATGCGCCCCACATTGAGGTACGGGTGGCGGATGCCCGGCACCTTCGACGTGACCTGCCGGTACAGCGCGTTCTGCGCATACAGCGCGTTCAGCAGCGCGACCGCGCCCTGCAGCGCGTCGATGCCGGTGTCGGGAATCGCCGCATGCGCCATGCGGCCGTGCACCGTCACCTCCATCTGCAGGCAGCCGTTGTGCGCCGTCACCACCTGGTAGCTGAAGCCGGCGGCGATCAGCAGGTCGGGCTTCGTGAGGCCGTGCTTCAGCAGCCAGCCGGGGCCGAGCTCGCCGCCGAACTCCTCGTCGTAGGTGAAGTGCAGCTCGATGCCGCCCTTCAGCGGCACGCCCAGCGCCTCGAGCGCGCGCACCGCGAAGGCGTAGGTCGAGAAATCGCTCTTGCTGACCGCCGATGCGCGGCCGTAGAGCTTGCCGTCCTCGATGTCGCCGCTGTACGGCCCGTGCGACCAGCCTTCACCGGGCGGCACCACGTCGCCGTGGGCGTTCAGCGCGATGGTCGGGCCCTCATCACCCTTCCCGTAGCGGCGACGCACGATCAGGTTGGTGATGCTCTCCATGCCGGCCGCGCGCACCTCGTCGCCCGGCACCGCGTGCTGCTCGGCCTCGAAACCGAAGCCCGCCAGCAAGGCCGCGGTGCGCTCCGCATGCGGCGCGTTGTTGCCCGGCGGCGTGTCGGTGGGCACCTGCACCAAGGCTTGCAGGAACCGGGTCTGCTCGTCGAAGTGCGCGTCGATCCACGCATCGAGGCGCGCGTACGTGTCGTCGCTCATGTCGTCTCCAGGTGGTCCAGCAGGTGCTGGAAGGCCTCGACGCACAGCTGCGCGTCGTGGTTGGTGATGGTTTCCAGCGGGTTGTGGCTGATGCCGGAATTGCCGCCGCGCAGGAACAGCATCGCCTGCGGCATCACCTCGTGCAGCTTCATCGCATCGTGGCCGGCGCCGCTGGGCATGCGGTGCACCGGCAGGCCGCTCGCCTCGACCGCGCGTTCCCAGCGCCGCTGCCAGGCCGGCGCGCTCGGCGCGGCCGACGCACGCAGCGTCTCCTCGAGCGTGTGGTGCAGGCCGCGCTGCCGGCAGATCCGTTCCAGCTCGGCCACCACGTCGCGTGCCAGCGCATCGCGCGCCTCGTCGGTGGTGGCGCGCAGGTCGAGGCTGAACACGCAGCGGCCGGGCACGACGTTGATCGAGCCGTTCGGCACGCCCAGCATGCCGACGGTGCCGACCAGGTTCGGCTGCGCGGCGGCGCGCTCCTCGACGTACAGCGCCAGCTCGGCCACCGCGGTCGCGGCATCGCGGCGCCGGTCCATCGGCGTCGTGCCGGCATGGCTGGCCAGGCCGATCACCTCGCCGAGGTAGCGCACGCTGCCGTTGATCGAGGTGACGACCCCCAGCGGCAGGTCGAGCTCGTCGAGCACCGGGCCCTGCTCGATGTGCACCTCGACGAAGCCGAGGTAGCACGCCGGGTCGCGCTGCAGCGCGGGGATCTTCGCGGGGTCGAGACCGGCAGTGCGCATCGCGTCGCGCATCGCGATGCCGTCGGCATCCTGCTGGTCGAGCCAGCGGGTGTCGAACTGCCCGATCAGCGCGCCCGAGCCGAGGAAGGTGGCCTTGTAGCGCTGGCCTTCTTCCTCCGCGAAGCCGACCACCTCGATGCCGTGCTTCAGCCGCCGGCCGGTGCGCTGCAGCTCGCGCACGCAGACCATCGGCACGAGGATGCCGAGCCGGCCGTCGTACTGGCCGCCGTTGCGCACGGTGTCGAAGTGCGAGCCGGTCAGCAGGCGCGGCGCGGCGCGATCGCTGCCCTGGTAGACACCGACCACGTTGCCGACCGCATCGACCGACACCTCGTCGAAGCCGCAATCGTGCATCCAGCGCACCAGCTGCCGCTGGCAGGCAAGGTGCGCCTCGGTCAGGTAGGTGACCGTCAACTGGCCGTGCTCGGCGTAGCCCGGGTCGCTGTGCTGCGCGAGCAGCTCGGCGCAGTCCCAGACCTGGTTGCCCAGCGTCGGCTCGCTGCCGAACTTGTCGTCCAGGCGCAGTTCGGCAATGCGGTCGATTTGCCGCAGGCACTCGGCCAGTTCGACATCGGCATGGCCTTCGACGCGGCGCGCGAAGGTCTCGATGACCTGCGTGCGCGTGAGCCCGCTGCCGCGCGGGCCGCGCACCGCCAGGATGAAGGGCCAGCCGAAGCGCGCCGCATAGGCCGCGTTCAGCGCCTGCAGCCGCGAGAACTCCTGCGGCGTGCACTGCGTGAGGCCGGACACCGATTGCTCGCCGGCCGATTCGCGCGTCAACGCGACCTTCGCCTTGCCGGCCAGCTCGGGGTGGGCGCGCACCAGCGCGAGCTGCTCGTCGCGCCCGGCATCGCGCACCACCTGCACCAGCGCGTGCTTCAGCTGCGCCAGGCTGGTGAAAGGCGCCGCCGCGAAGGCCCGCTCGGGGATCCACGGCGAATGCTCGTAGACGCCGTCGAGCAGCGCGACGAAGCCCTCGACCGTCGCCTCGTTCAGTTGCTGCAGGCTGATGCTCATGTCCAGATCCAGGCGTTGTCGGCGTTGAACGGATGCACGCTCTTCCAGTGGCGTGCGATGTCGACGCGGCGGCACACCCACACCCGGTCATGCGCCTCGACGTGGTCGAGGAAGCGCTGCAGCGCCCGGAAGCGCCCGGGCCGCCCGAGCAGCCGGCAGTGCATGCCGATGTTCATCATGCGCGGCGACTCGTCGCCCTCGGCGTACAGCACGTCGAAGCTGTCGCGCAGGTAGGTGAAGAAATCGTCGCCGGTCGCGAAGCCCTGCGGCAGCGAGAAGCGCATGTCGTTGGTGTCGAGCGAGTACGGCACCACCAGGTGCGGCGCGAGGCTGCCGTCGGTCTTGCGCACCTGCATCCAGAACGGCAGGTCGTCGCCGTAGTAGTCGCTGTCGTACTCGAAGCCGCCGTAGTCGGCCACCAGGCGGCGGGTGTTCGGGCTGTCGCGGCCGGTGTACCAGCCGAAGGCGCGGTCACCGGTCAGCTTGTGGATGATGTCCATGCCGATGTCCATGTGCTGGCGCTCGGTGGCCTCGTCCATCTGCTGGTAGTGGATCCAGCGCCAGCCGTGGCAGGCGATCTCGTGGTCGAGTTCGACGAAGGCCTGCGTCAGCTCGGGGTGGCGCTCCAGCGCCATCGACACGCCGAACACCGTGAGCGGCAGCGCGCGCCGCTCGAACTCGCGCAACAGCCGCCACACGCCGACGCGCGAGCCGTACTCGTAGATCGACTCCATCGACAGGTGGCGCGCCGGGTAGGCGGCCGGGTTGAACATCTCGGACAGGAACTGCTCGCTGCCGGCATCGCCGTGCAGCACGCTGTTCTCGCCGCCCTCTTCGTAGTTCAGCACGAACTGCACCGCGATGCGGGCGCCGCCCGGCCATTCGGCATGCGGAGGGTGTTCACCGTAGCCGGCGAGGTCGCGGGGATAGTTGGGTGATGGCATGGCGGTCAGGCGTGCGCCGGCCGGGCGCCGGCAAGATCAGGGACGCGCGGGTCGAGCTGCAGGTTGCGCTCGACGCTGCGCAGGTGGGACTGCATCAGGCGCACTGCGGCGCGCGCGTCGCGCCGCTCCAGCGCGTCGACGATGGCCACGTGCTCCTCGAAGGAGTGTTCGGCCGAATGCGCCGACTGGTACATCAGCGAGATCAGCGACGAGCGCGACACCAGGTCGGCCAGCAGCTCGGCCAGCACCTCGTTGCCGAGCATGCGCGCGAGCACGACGTGGAAATCGGCCAGCAGCCGCGTGCGGCCGGTGACGTCGGTGCGCAGCACGGCCTCCTGCGCGGCGGCGAGGTGGGCGCGCAGCGCGGCGAGCTGCGCGGCATCGAGCGCGCCGGCGGCGCGGCGCACCAGCGCGGCCTCGATCATGTGGCGCACCTCGAACACCTGGCGCGCCTCGTCGACGCTGGGCATCGCGACGCGCGCGCCGCGCGCCGGCTCGAGCGTGATCAGCTTGTCGCGGCTCAGCTGGTTCAGCGCCTGGCGTACCAGCGTGCGCGAGACCTTGAACAGGTCGGCGATCTTCTGCTCGGCGAGCTTGGTGCCTGGCATCAGCCGGCGCTCGACGATCGCGGTGGTGATCGCGTCGACGATGCGCTGGGTGGTGCCGCCATCGGCCGCGTCGGCGCGCGCCCGCGCGGGGCGGATCTGCTTCAACGGGGTTGCCGATCTGGCAGGGATGGCGCGGGGCATGGCAAAGTGTATACACTTTCGCCACCATGGGAAAACTGACGACGCACGTGCTCGACACGATGAACGGTTGCCCGGCTGCCGGCATGGCGGTGCGGCTCTATCGGCTGGATGGCGCAGCTCCGCAGTTGCTGCGCAGCGTGCAGCTCGACGCCGACGGCCGCGCCGGCGGGCCCCTGCTGGAAGGCGCCGATTTCATCGCCGGCCGCTACCGGCTGGTGTTCGAGCTGGCCGATTACTTCCGTGCGCGCGGCGTCGCGCTGCCCGACCCGCCCTTCCTCGACGGCGTGCCGCTCGACTTCGGCCTGGCCGACACCAGCGCCCACTACCACGTGCCGCTGCTCGCGAGCCCCTGGGCCTACTCCACCTACCGCGGCAGCTGACGCGCATGGAAGCCTATGTGCTGGACTGGGTCAACCTGCTGCTGCGCTGGGCGCACGTCGTCGTCGCGATCGCGTGGATCGGCTCGTCGTTCTACTTCGTCTTCCTCGACAACAGCCTGCTGAAGCCCGAGGCGCCGGACCTGAAGGACAAGGGCGTCGACGGCGAGCTGTGGGCGGTGCACGGCGGCGGCTTCTACAACCCGCAGAAGTACATGGTGGCGCCGAAGTCGCTGCCGGCGCACCTGCACTGGTTCTACTGGGAGAGCTACTCGACCTGGCTGACCGGCTTCGCGCTGTTCACGGTGCTGTACCTGTTGCAGGCCAGCACCTTCCTGATCGACCAGCGGGTGCATGCATGGTCGCCGGCCGGGGCGATCACGGCGGCGCTGGCTTTCCTCGCGGTGTTCTGGTTGGTGTACGACGGCATCTGCCGCGCGTTCGGCCGGCGCGTGAACGGCGACCGCATCGTCGGCGCGGCCGTCGCGGTGGTGGTGGTGCTCGGTGCATGGCTCGCGTGCCAACTGTTCGCCGGGCGGGCTGCCTTCCTGCTGGTCGGCGCGATGATGGCGACGGCGATGAGCGCCAACGTGTTCTTCTGGATCATCCCCGGCCAGCGCACGGTGATCGCGCAGATGCGCGCCGGCCAGCCGGTCGACCCGGTGCACGGTCAACGCGCCAAGCAGCGCAGCGTGCACAACACGTATTTCACGCTGCCGGTGCTGGCGGCGATGCTCGGCAACCACTACGGCTTCCTGTACGGCGCGCCGCACAACTGGGCGGTGCTGGTGCTGGTGATGCTGGCGGGCGCGTTGATCCGTCATGCGTTCGTCGTGCGGCACAAGGCGCTGGTGCAGGGCAAGCGGGTGCCGTGGGAGTTCGCGTTGGCCGGCACGGTGCTGCTGCTGGGCGTCGCGGTGTGGCTCGCGCCGGCGCCCGGGCCGGCCGTGCAGGCGGCGCAGCCCGCAACGTTCGCGCAGGTGCAGCAGGTGATCGGCACGCGCTGCGTGATGTGCCACAACGAGCAGCTCGCGAGCAAGGGCGTGCGGCTGGATTCGCCGCAGGGCATCGCTGCGCATGCGCAGCAGGTGGTCCAGCAGGCGGTGGTGCTGAAGCTGATGCCGCTGAACAACGCGACCGGGATCACCGACGAGGAGCGGGCGCTGCTGAAGCGGTGGTTTGAGAGCGGCGCCGTCGGCGCGCCCTGATCGGTCTTCATCCTCCAGATTGAGGAAGAACCCGGGAAATCCATTGACGCCGAGGGCTTCACGCCGATAGCCTGTACCTTCACTTCTGAAGGAACCCATGGCACCGAGCACTTCGCACCAGACTCCCCCGCAGCCCGGCACCCCCGCAGTGCCTGCCGGCATGAAACCGCTCACCGAGCAGGAGCTTCGCCAGGTCGTGGGTGGGCCCCAAGGGTCACCCGTGCTCTGACAGTCCGTGGCCCGGAGCCGTTCCGGGCTGCGCATCAATGGGGCAGCACGTAACGCGTGCTGGGCCCGTTGCCGGTCTGTTCGAGCAGACCGAGTTGCGCCAGCGTGCTCAGGTGCTTGGAGGCCGTGGCCAACCCCACGCCGCAGACCTTGGCATACATGCTCTTCTGGATCGACCCAGCGCGGAACAGGTGGTCCAGCAACGCGATGCGCCGCTGCTCCTGCAGCAGCTCGCCGGCCTCGCGCTCCCACTGTGTCGCCAGCTGCTGCTCGCGCGTCAGCTCGCGGTTGAAGGTATCGCGCAGCTGCTCGAACTCGGCGACAAAGCGGTCGCCAAGACCATGCTTCTGGATGAGCGACAGCGCCGCTTCGCGCTCCTTGCCGGCAATGGCCAGGTAGGACCGCGCAACCGCCAGGTGCGCCTTCACGTGGGCCTCCGTGCCCACCGGCACCGCCAGGATGGCGCGCTGCCGCTGCACGTCGGCCATCTCGTCGAAGTGGGCCGCGAATTCCTCCGGGAGCAGGCGTTCGTTCACCAAGCCGTCGTGCGCCCCCAGGATCTCCGCCTTCAGTCCGCGAGCGGCTTGCTGCAGGAGCAGGTCGCCTTCGGCCGGGCTGGCCTTCAGTGCCGCCGCGGCATGGGCATCGCCCAATTGCTCGTCGCCCGCGATGCCGGTCAGTGAGAAGCGCTTGTAGTAGGCCTCGGCCAGGTTGTAGTGGGCTCGGTTGACATGCACGGCCAGGTGCGCACGCACGCTGTGATCGAGCCCGGCCCGGTACATCTCGATCGCCTGGTCGTACTGGCCTTGCAGGTAGTGGGCGACCCCCATGTTCAGGTAGCTGCTCGTGAGGATGTACGGGTCGACGCTGGTCTGCTCCGCCATCGCGACCACCCGCCGGGCGTACTCGACGGCGCGGTCGAACTCCTTGGCCTCGCCATAGATCAGGCTCAGGTTGTTGTACGTGGACAGGATCTGCCGCGTGTCACCCAGGCGCTCGAAGATGTTGAGTGCCTTGTGCTTGTGCTCGATGGCGCGGCGCGGCTCGCCGGCGCGCCGCCAGTATTCGCCCCAGGTCTGCTCGAGCAGCGCGACGTTCTCGGCCGACACGGCCGGGTCCGTGCGTGCCGCTTCGGCCTTGTCCAACACCGCTCGTGAGCGAGGGTCGTTTCGCAGCACGTACAGCCACGCGAGGCGCACCAGCGCGGCCACGTATTCCTCCAGGCCGGTTCCGGGTTGTGCCGATTCGACCGCGCGCGCCTGGCGCAGGAAATCGGCACTGTCTTCGAAGCAGGCCAGCGCGCGATCGGTGTCGCGAGGCTCGTGGAAGCGGCCCAGCGCGCCGTAGACGATGCCGAGCATCAACTTGTCGTCATGCGTGGTTGCGATGCGCAGCGCGCTTTCGTAGGCCTGGCGCTCGCGCTCCTCGGCATTGCGCATGCGCCACAGCGACGCCATCGCCAGCCGCAGGTCGAAGCTTTGACGAGGTGACAGCGGCAGCTCGAGCATCTGGTCGACCAGCAGGTCCGTCTCGGCGTCGCGCGACAGCTCGGTGCGAAAACGCTGCAGCGACTGGGTGAAGGCGACAGGGTCCGCTGCCTGCAGGTGGTGCCATATCGCCGAGGCCGCGTCGCGTCGCGCCAGTGCCAGCTCCGCCTGCCTGTGATGCCAGGTCGCGGACTGCTCTGCGCCGCGCTCGCTCCCGCGCCGGGCCAGTTCATGCTGCACCATCTGTCGCAGGGACAGCCGGCGGGCGCCCGCCAGCGGATGCGCGAGCCAGCCCTCGGCCATCAGGCGCTTGCCTTTGTCGAGATAGCGGTAGAACGTGCTCGGCCCAACCGCCCACAAACCGCACAGGTTGTCGGCTGGGGATTCATCAGCCCGCCGCCGGTAGCGGTCGGGAAAATCCGGCACCAGCACGAAACCGAAATGGCACAGCACCGCCAGCGCCGGCCGCCAGCTGGTGCGCTCGAGCCACGATTGGCGATCGCCTGCGGCAGGTTCCTGACCGAACTCTGGACGCAACTGAAGGGCCGACCAGCGCAACAGCAGTGCGAGCGCCTCGACCTGGCCCTGCTCCCCGCGCAGCCCCTCGCCCGCCGTTCCCAACACCGGTCCCAGCCAGCGCCGCGAGAACCAGCGCCACGCGCGCGGGCGGCGCGCAGGCAACGCACTGAGCGATCCGCTCTTGTGCGCGGCCAGGGCCGCGTTGATCAGCGACTCCGCTACCTCGGAAGAGATCAAAGGCATGCAATGAACCGACTTCAAGTTAGGGGGGCACGCGGGTGCTGGAAGGCGCATCGTCTGGTTGTCGTCCAGCATCGGCCTGTCGAAGGCGATCCGACATGCGTGTCCTTGAGACAGCCTCGCGAATAGTGTATGGCCTGCGCTTCGCGGCGCGTCACCGTGCGTCGCGCACAACCCCATCCCCTGGACAACATGGAGAGTCTGATGAACCAGCCGAATCTGCTGCCTGCCGGCGGCGCAGCGACCCCGCGAACCACCGGTGTCACGCTGGCGGTGTTCGCCCCCTTCGGAACGGACGAGGTGCTGAGCGCCTACCCCGATGGCGCGTCCCAGGATCTGGCGCAACACCCACTGATGCGGGCACTGCTGAAGGTGGCCGAGTCGGGCGTCAACGTCTGTGCGGCGATCGACCTGTTCGATGATTCGACCTACCTCGTCGACATCCCGGCCGGACACCCGGCGGATCTGCAGGTCACCGAGCGCTGGAAGCAGGACATGACCTCGCCGATCACGCTCGCCGGGCTGCTGCGGCATGCCCACCTGCAAGCACCGGACGCCGCGCTGGTGCTGGCACTGGAGGGACACGGTGCCGGTTTCCTGCCGGACCTCGACCGCAGCAAGCTGAGCCTGGCCAGCGTCACCGCCAACGGCACCATTCAGTGGAAGGTCAGCCAGGACGCCACCACCCCGGTGAATTCCAACGGCGACCCGGTGTTGCCGTTCGGCTCGCCCACGCTGCCCTTCGGCTCGCCCACCCTGCCGGTCAACCACATGCCGCTGTCCACCTGGGCCCTCGGCGATGCGCTGAAACAGGCCCTGGACGCCGGCGTACCCAAGCTCGCCGCGATCCACTTCAACAACTGCTTCAACATGTCGGTCGAGGTGCTGCACACGGTGGCGCCGTATGCCGACTACGCGACCGGCTACGAGAACTACAACTTCTTCACCGCCGGCGCGGCCTACCCTGCCGTCTTCCAGAAGCTGGCGGCCGCCGGCAGCGCCACCGCCCAGCAGCTCGCGCAGTGGTTCGCCGACGGCAACAAGGACATCCTCGCGGCCAAGGGCAACCACCCGACCGTCGGCTGCGTCGTGCAGCTCGCCCGGCTGCAGGCCATCGTCGAGCGCATCGACGACCTGGCCGATGCGCTGCTCGCTGCGCTGCGCACCTCCGCGCCGGCGCAGCGCCCGACCATCGTGCAGAAGATCCGCAGCGCGATCCGCCGCGCCCAGCAGTTCGACACCAACGCCAACATGGACCTGGAGACGCCGGACGAACTGACCGACATCGACAGCCTGGCGACCGAGCTGATGGCCACCGACTTCGCACCGTTCAAGGTGCAGCAGGCGGCCGCCGGGCTGCGCGATGCGCTGAAGGACATCAAGCGCTACGGCGCCGTCGACGCGCCGTGGACGGCGCCCGGCGCGCTGTGGGACTTCTCGGCGAAGAACCTCGCGATGAACATCTTCCTGCCCGACCCGCTGCTGCTCGGCCTGTGGGACTGGCGCTCGCCGTACTACCTCGACGTGAACCCCGACCCGACGCTGCCGCGCGTGCAGCCGCACATCATCGACTTCGTGAAGGTCACCGACTGGGTCGACTTCATCGTCGAATACCACAAGGGCCAGCCGTTCAAGGGTCTGCTGCCGGCCGCCATTCCCGAGTTCCCGGTGTTCAACGCGCGCTACGAGCCGCCGAAGGGCCGCCAGCCCGACCCCTGCGGCGACGGGGACATCCCCAAGGGAGATGACAAACCGCGCCGCGCCTGACGCAACCGGCGCATCTCCGCGCCCCCACCCGAACCCCTGCGAGGCCCGTCCTCCCAGGGGTTTTTTGCGTCTGGCCACGCATCGTCTGGCCATCGTCCAGCGCCTGCGCCGATCGGGCGGCGAGCGGGCGTGTCAATGGGAAGGCGTCGCCGATGGAATGCGGTCCATGGATTCCTCCACCGCACCCCGCCCCGCACCCCACCCCTCCCAGGAGACGCACATGAAGTGGTACCTGTCCGTTCTCGGCGCGCTGGCCGTCTGGCGCCTCACCCACCTGCTGCACGTGCAAGCCGGCCCGCGCCGCGTGCTGGAGACCTTGCGGCGCTGGGCTGGCGAGAGCTCGTCGCTGGCCTGCTTCTACTGCCTGAGCCTGTGGGTCTCGGTGCCGGTCGCGCTGGTGATCGGGCAGGACTGGGTCGAGCAGGTGCTGCTGTGGCTCGCGTTGTCGACCACCGCGATCGCGCTCGACCTGCTGCTCGACCTGATCAGCCGCAGCACCGCGCCGCCAGCCCACCTGCAGCTGCTGACGCCGTCGCAGATGGCGCAGGCGATGGCGGCCCGCTACTTCGACGAGCAGGCCGCCGACGAAACGCCGGAGCCGCTGTTCACGCGCGGTCCCGCCCGCACCCACTGAGCGGAGGCCTGCATGCTGCCGTCGATCAAACGCCGCCTGGCCGCGCTCGGGCCGGTCGCCATCCCGTTCGCCGACACCACGCCGGGCATCTGGCTGCTGGAGACGCAGCGGCCGGCGCCGGCCAAGGAAGCGGCGACCGCCCCTACACTGCACGCGCCCCGCATCAACACCCCGAGCCCATGGCCTGGAACGGTCGCCTGCAACTCCACTACCGCCACGACGCCGGCCGCTGCGTCGTCCACGACCGACACAGCGGGCCGCTGCGCATCCTGCAAAGCCTCTATCCCGAAGGCACCGGGATCTGCCACAACGTGCTCGTGCACCCGCCCGGCGGCATCGTCGGCGGGGACGTGCTGGCGATAGAGGCAGAGCTCGATGCCGGCGCGCATGCGCTGATCACGACGCCCGGTGCGACCCGCTTCTACCGCAGCCTCGGCGAGACCGCGGTGCAGAGCCTGACGGCCCGCGTGGCCGACGGCGCGCGCCTCGAATGGCTGCCGCTGGAGACGCTGTGCTACCGCCGCACGCTGGCCGAGAACCGCATGCGTTTCGAGCTGGCGCCGGGGGCTGAGATGATCGGCTGGGACGTGCTGGCGCTCGGCCTGCCGGCCAGCGGCGAGCTGTTCGACGAGGGACGCTACACGCAGCAGATCGAGCTGCCGGGCGTGTGGCTGGAACGTGGGACGGTCGACGGGCAGGATCGTTTGCTGCTCGACTCGCCGGTGGGCTTCGCCGGGCACAGCGTGCTGGCGACGATGTGGTTCGCCGCGGGCACGGCGCTGGCCGGTGCGCGGCGCGAGGTGTTGATCGATGCGGCGCGCGAGCAGCTCGAGGCGCATGCGTTGCGCCTCACCGCCGGTGCGACCTCGCCGCATGACGAGGTGGTGCTGCTGCGCGTGCTGGCGCACCGCGTGGAGCCGGCGATGGAATTGCTGACCGGTGTATGGAAGCGCTGGCGCGAGATCGCGTGGGGCTTGCCGGCGCAGGCGCCACGCGTCTGGCGGACCTAGGGCTTGAACTCGCGGCAGATCGCCGGCCGAAGAATCAGCGGCTCAGCTTGATCCAGTTCAGGTTCCACCCACCCTGCAGCGCCTTCACCGCGATCTGCTGCTGCCCGGCGCTCAGCTGCACCTGGTGCGAGACCGTGGTCCAGTTCTGCCAGCCGCCGGTCGACGGCACGCCGAGGCTGCCGTACACCTGCGTGCCGCCGGCGCGCTCGAGTTGCAGCACGCCGCCGCCGCTCTGGCTCGCGACGCGGTACTGCACCGTCCACGTCCCGCTGCTCGGCACATTCACGTCCCACACCACCCAGTCATTGGCGTCGATGTAGCCGAGGTTCTGGCCGCCCTCGGTGCAAGCCTCCGCCGTCATGCCCTGCATCACCGCGTAGTTCTCGGCCTCCAGCGTGATCGCCGAGCCCTGCAGCAGCGGCGTGCGCGCGAAGGTCGCGTCGTTGCGGTCGCCGTCGCTCGCGATGCCTTCGACATACAGCAGCGAGTTGCGGTGGCGCAGGTAGCGGCCGGGGAAGTTCCACGATTCGAACGAGGTCGCGCCGGCGTTGGCCAGGCCCGCGCGCTGGTTGAAGGTGGCGTCCTGGCGGAACAGCGTCGAGTTGTCGTTCGCGTCGAGCCAGACCTCGCCATTGCGGTGGCGCAGGTAGCTGTTCGGGAAGTTCACCGACTGGAACGAGACGCCGCCGCCGGCCAGGCCAGGCACCATCGTCCAGTTGCCGTCGGCGATCGGCGACACGCTGCCGGCCGGATCGATGCGGCCGCGGCTCGCCTGGTGGCGGATCACGTTGCCGTTGATGTTCTGGCTGGTCCAGGCCGCCTGCGTCGTGGTCGCCGTGCCGGGCTGGTAGACCCGCACGTAGTCGACCAGCATGCGCGCCGGCAAGGCGCCTTCGTCGATGTTGAAGCCCGGCCAGTTGCCGCCCACCGCCATGTTCAGCAGCAGGAAGAAATCGCGCTGGAATTCATCGGTGCCGCCGGCGTTGTTGCTGATGTCGATCACGTGGTACTGCGTTCCGTCGACGAACCACTTGATGGTGTTCGTGTCCCACTCGACCGCGTACACGTGGTAGCTGTTGATGCTGGTGGCCATGTGCCCGCCGTACGACGCGTAGCTGCCGTTGGCGGCCTGCCAGTGCACCGTGCCGTAGACGTCGGCACCGGTGTTGATCTGCTCCATGACGTCGATCTCGCCCGACGCGGGCCAGCCGACGGTCGAGATGTTGCTGCCCAGCATCCAGAACGCCGGCCAGGTGCCCTGCTTGCCCGGCAGCGCGATGCGCGCCTCGATGCGGCCGAACTTGAAGCTCTTCTTGCCCTGCGTCTTCATGCGCGCCGAGGTGTAGCGCATGCCGCCGAAGTCTTCACGCTTCGCGGTGATGACCAGCGCGTCGTTCTCGACCGTCGCGTTCTCGCGCCGGTAGTACTGCTGTTCGTTGTTGCCCCAGCCGCCCGAGCCGGTGCCGGTCTCGAAGACCCAGTCGGGGCTGATGCTGCCGTGGAATTCGTCCTGCCAGACGAGCTGCCAGTTCTGCGCGAAAGCGAACGGCGCGCTGAGCAGGCCCAGCAGCAGCGCAAGCAAAGGTCTCAGGTTTCTCATGGGTGTCCTCCAACGATGTGTGTGGCGATCGGCGCGGCTGCCGGGCACTCTGACGGCGCCCATCGCCGGATCCTAGCGGTTTTGCAAGCGGTTTCATAAAGCACCACCTTGCAACGCGCCGGAGGAGTGCGCCAAGGGTGGCACGATGGCGATCCGAACCACTCACCCAGGGAAACCACCCATGAACGCCACCCACACCAAGTCCGGCATCACGGCGGAACGCATCGCGAAGAAGTTCCAGGGCCTGGCCCAGGCCAATGGCTGGGGCGACAACCCGGACGTGCAGGCCTTCGGCGCGCTGCTCGAGACCTTCTCGGAAGCGGTCGATGGCGAGATCGATGCGCTGAAGATCCAGCTCACCGACGTGGCCGCCCAGGTGCGCAAGCTGACGCCGCCGCCGGCCTGAGCTGAAGCGCGGCGCCGGCCCGATTGGTGTGCGGCGGTCAACACCGTGGTCCCCGCCGCAGGCCTACCGCGGCGCGCACCCCGCTCCTACGATTTGCCCATTCCGCACTCCGCAGAAACCGGGCACCCCAGCCGCACTGGGGACACGAAGGAGCATGTGATGACCCAACGCATCAACTACGTCCACCAAGCGCCGGAACTCTTCAAGAAGTTCGTCGAGTTCAGCGGCGCGGTGAAGGACAGCACGATCGAAGAGAAGATCCACGACCTGGTCTCGATCCGCGCCTCGCAGATCAACGGCTGCGGCTTCTGCGTCGACATGCACGTCAAGCAGGCGACGATCCATGGCGAGCGCCCGCTGCGCCTGCACCACCTCGCGATCTGGCGCGAATCGACGCTGTTCGAGCCGCGCGAGCGCGCCGCGCTGGCGTGGACCGAAGCGCTGACCACGCTGCCGGCGCAAGGCGTGCCCGACGAGGTGTACGAGCGCGTGCGCGGCCAGCTGTCCGAGAAGGAACTGACCGACCTGACCTACGCGGTGATGAACATCAACGCGTGGAACCGCATCAACGTCGCGTTCCGCACCGTGCCGGGATCGTCCGACACCGCGTTCGGTCTCGACAAGGCCAAGCTCAGCTGAGGGCCATCGACGGCGCCGCGCGCGGGCAGCCGAGGTCGAGCGCGCGCGTCTCGGTGCTCATGTGGTCGATGAACACCCGGATGCGCGCCGGCAGTTGCCGGCGGCTCAGCCAGCACAGGTAGTGCCCACGGTCGTCCGGTGCCTGGCCATCGAGGCAGACCACCAGCTCGCCGCTGCGCAGCAGTTCGCAGGCCTGGTAGGCCGCGACCTGCGCGAGCCCCTGGCCATCGAGCACCGCCTGCAGCGCGAGGTCCTCGTCGTTGAAGCTCTGCAGCGCCGCCGGCACCAGCTTGCGCGGCTGGCCGTCGACCTTGAACTCCCAGTCGCGCACCCGCCCCGACGCCAGCCGCAGGTTGATGCAGCGGTGCGCCGCCAGCTCATCAACGTGGCGCGGCAGCCCGTGCTCGCGCGCGTAGCCGGGCGAGGCGACCACCAGCATCTGCATCGGGATCAGCTGCTTCGCGATCACCTGGCTGTCGTCCATGCGACCGTCGCGGAAAGCCACGTCGATGCCGTCGCTCGCGAAATCGGCCGGGCGATCGTCGAGCCGCAGGTCGACCGCGATCTCCGGGTAGCGTGCCTGGAAGCCGCGCAGCAGCGGCGCCACCACCTTGCGGCCGAAGGCCACCGTCGACGCGATGCGCAGCTGCCCGCGCGGCGGGCCCTGGCGCAGCTCGCGCATGTCGTCCAGCGCCTGCACGATGTGCGCGACGCCGACCCGGCAGTTCGCATGGAACAGCTCGCCCTCGCGCGTCAGCGCGGTGCTGCGCGTGGTGCGGTGGAACAGCCGCGCGTCGAGCTGGGCCTCCAGCTTCTGCACGCTGCGGCTGACCGCCGAGCGGCCGATGCCGAGCCGGTTGCCGGCCTTCGCGAAGCTGCCCTCGTCGACGACGGCGATGAAGGCGACCACGCCGGCATAGCTGGCCGCGAAACTGGCGGCCAGCGTGTCGGCGGCCGCGGGTGTGGCGAGTGGGTTCGAGGTGTCCATGCCGGTAGAACACGCGAGCCGCCCGGTTTGTGACACGCCGCCGCAAAAAAGATTGGTGCACGGCAGGCAACAGCGTGGTCCCTGCCGCAGGGCTTCCGGGGGTGGGATGCGCTGCCTAGCATCCGTTCCACCCTCCGCAACTCTGAAAGCCCACCATGAAGATCGTCGTGATCGGCGGCTCCGGCCTGATCGGCAGCAAGCTCGTGCAACGCCTGGCCCGCAGCGGCCACGAGGTGCTGGCCGCCTCGCCCAACTCCGGTATCAACACGCTGACCGGCGAAGGCCTGGCCGCGGCGCTGGCCGGCGCGAAGGTGGTGGTCGACGTGTCGAACTCGCCGTCGTTCGCCGACGACGCGGTGATGTCGTTCTTCCAGACCTCGACCCGCAACCTGCTGGCCGCCTCCACCGCGGCGGACGTGGGGCACCTCGTCGCGCTGTCGGTGGTCGGCACCGAGCGGCTGCAGGCGAGCGGGTACTTCCGCGCCAAGCTCGCGCAAGAGGCGCTGATCAAGGCCTCGCCGCTGCCGTACTCGCTGGTGCATTCGACGCAGTTCTTCGAATTCCTCGGCGGCATCGCGCAATCGGGCACCGAGGCCGACGGCAAGACGGTGCGGCTGTCGCCGGCCTTCGTGCAGCCGATCTCGTCGGACGACGTGGCCGATGCGATGCACGACGTGGCGCTCGGCAAGCCGCTGCGCACGACGGTCGAGATCGGCGGCCCGGAGCGCATCCGGCTGGCCGAGCTGGTGCAGCGCTTCCTGGTCGCCAAGGGCGACCCGCGCCGCGTCGTCGCGGACGCGCAGGCGCGCTACTTCGGCGCCGAGATCGATGACGGCACGCTGGTGGCCGGTGACGGCGCGCGCATCGGCAAGGTGAACTTCGCCGAGTGGTTCGCGGGCCAAGCCTAGGCTTGTCACAGAATGGGTCCCTCGAACGTTCTCATTCGATGGACACCGCCTCGCTCACCTTCAACCGCCTGCGCCCCCGGCTGCGCGGCATCGCCTACCGCATGCTGGGCTCGCTGGCCGAGGCCGAAGAAGTGGTGCAGGACGCCTGGCTGCGCTGGCACGAGGCCGACTATGTCGCGCGCGACGACCCGACCGGCTGGCTGGTCACCGTCACGACCCGGCTGTCGATCAACCGCCTGCGGGCCGCCAAGGTGCAGCGCGAGCACTACGCCGGCCTGTGGCTGCCCGAACCGGTGCTGACCGATGCCGCCGATTCGCCGGAGCAGATGCTGGAGCGTGCCGACGACGTGTCGGTCGCCTTCCTGCTGATGCTGGAGCGGCTGACGCCCGAGGCGCGCGCGGCCTTTTTGCTGCGCGAGGTGTTCGATGCCGAGTACGACGAGCTGGCCAGCGCGATCGGCAAGAGCGAAGCCGCGTGCCGGCAGCTGGTGCACCGGGCCCGCGCGCAACTGCGCGAGAAGCGGCCGCGCTTCGAGGTGTCGCCCGACACGCACCGGCGCCTGCTCGGCCGCTTCGCGCAGGCGCTGACCGGCAGCGATTTCTCGGCGCTGAAGGCGATGCTGGCCGACGACGCGGAACTGATCGGCGACGGCGGCGGCAAGGTGCCGAGCTTCGGCCGCCCGATGCTGGGCGCACAGCGCATCGCGCAGCTGTTCTTCGCGGCGAACCTGCGCCTGAAAGACGAGCAGCGCATCGAGCTCGCGCTGAT
Source organism: Rhizobacter sp. OV335 (assembly GCF_900142965.1). GTDB lineage: Bacteria > Pseudomonadota > Gammaproteobacteria > Burkholderiales > Burkholderiaceae_C > Rhizobacter. The sequence continues at coordinate 216,524 of NZ_FRCQ01000003.1, read as the reverse complement.
CAACGGCGAGTGGGGGCTGCTGCGCTTCTTCAACGGGGTGCTCGAATCGGCGCAGTCGTTCGAGACCGACGGCGAGCGCATCGTGCGCATCCACGTGCAGCGCAATCCGGACAAGCTGGTGCGGGTGGCGAAGGCGTTCGGGGGTTGCTGATGGCGGCTTGTTATGTCGCCAAATGCCACATAAGATGGCGGCATGGCCAAATCGATCCGTGTCTCCGACGGCGTCTATGAACTTGCCGCTGCAGCCGGCGAGGCGGTGCACCGCTCGCTGGCGGAGCAGATCGAGTACTGGGTGCGGCTGGGCGCGGCCCTCGATGCGGCCGGCATCACGATGGAGGAGTCGCTGCTGTTGCTGCAGGGCGACCGCAGCGTCGTCGACCGCATGCTCACCCACGTGACCTCGGCACCCGCAAAGAGCCGCCGTCGACAGCGCTACACGGGCGCCGCATCGATTGCTGCCAGGAACGCCCAGCTCGAACGCGAGGTCGAGCGGGGCGAGCGCAGCCCTGAGAGCCTCTTCCTGTTCTCACCGGAGCAGATCAAGGGCGCGGTGTTCACTCAGCGCTCACCCGCCAAGCCGGGCAAGGGGTGGTAGCCAGAAAGAAGGCCGTCGCGACGCCACCGCACGTGGTGGAGCGCCTGCTCGGCGCGTGTGACGACTCCGACGTGCTCGTGGGCGGCCAGGCATTGACGGTCTGGGTCGTGAAGTTCGGCCTGACGGTTCCGGATCAGTTGCCCGTCATCACTCACGATGCCGACTTCCTGGCCCAGTCGCCGGCCGCCAGGGAGACGGTAAGAAAGTTCGCCCAAGCCATCGCCGGGACGCCGCGGTTTCCTCGCAAACTGGCGCTCACGGCGCTCGTCGGTCAGGTGGAGCTGGAACTGTCCGAGGAGGAGTACCTCAGCGTCGACATCATTTTCCAGGTCATCGGACTGGACGCGAAGAAGGTCCTGGAACGCGCGATACAGGTGACGTTCGGCACAAGCCGCTTCCAGGTGATGCACCCGTTCGATGTGCTCCGCAGCCGTCTGGCCAACCTGCACCAGCTTCAAGAGAAGCAGAACGAAAAGGGCGTCTTTCAACTCGCGTTGGCGATCCAGGTCGCGCGGAAGTTTCTGCAGTCGGAGGCTGCGCTGGCATCTCCCTCCGAGACCGCCACCGGCCGCAGCCCCCTCCAGCCCCTCGTGTCGGAAATCGAACGCCTGGCGCTCAGCGATGCCGGTCGCAAGGTCGCCGCGCGCTGGGGGCAGCATGTGGCCGACGCCATCGACCCGAGCCTGATCCCGGCCGGGCCGTTCTGGACCCGCAAGTGGCCCGGGCTGCGGACCTTGATGTCTGCCGGGCATGCCGGTCGGTTCGCACCGCCCTGAGCCACCCCTGCGGGTGGCCGCCGAAGCACCTTACTGCACCCCTGGCGTCACGCTGAACCAGTTCAGGTTCCAGCCGCCGGTCTGCGACTTGAATCCGAACTTGTGCGTGCCCGCGGTCAGCGTCAGCGTGGCCTTGATCGTCGTCCAGTTCTGCCAGCCGCCGGTGGCGGGCACCGACACCGTCGCGTACACCGGCGCGCCGCCGGCTTCCTCGAACGAGAACCAGCCGCCGCCATTCAGGCTCGCGACGCGGAACGCGATCGTGTAGGTGCCGGTGCTCGGCACCGTGATCGGCGTGCCGGCATACGACAGCCAGTCGCCCGCGTCGATGTAGCCCACCGACTGCCCGCCGCCGCTGTCGGTGGTGGCCTCGGTCTGCACGCCGCTCATCTGCGAGAAGCTGCTCGCCTTCACGGTGGCGATCGGCGCCCCTCCACCGCTGTCGGCGCGCTCGACCTGCAGCCAGTTCAGGTTGAAGCCGCCGGTCTTGGTCGACACGCCCAGCACCTGCTTGCCGGCCTTCAGCGCAATGACGTGCGACACCGTCGACCAGTTCTGCCAGCCGCCGGTGCTGGCGATGTCGACGCTGCCGAACACCGGTGTGCCGCCGCCCTGCTCGAGCTGCAGGCTCGCGCCGTTGCCGGCGGCGGCCACGCGGTACGAGACGCGGTAGTTGCCGTCGGACGGCACGTCGACCGCATAGGTCATCCAGTCGCCGGCATCGATGTAGCCCAGGTTGCTGCCGCCCCCGGCATCGGTCGTGCCCTCGACCTGCACGCCGGCCATCTGGCAGTAGCGCTCGGCCTGCAAGGTCGCGGGCACCGCGGTGTTGGCACAGCTGGTCGGCGGCGGGGTGCCGCCCCAGCCCTGCACGATGCTGCGCGCGAGCTTGCCAGATGCGGTGAGCCCCGATTCAGGCCAGCCACCGGTCGAGCTGGCGCCGGACGCGAGCGCGGCCGAGCCTTCCGGCGCATCGTCGAGCGCCCAGTTGGCATTGCTCAGGTTGTGGGCCTTCATGAAGGCGACCCAGGCGTTGGTCTCCGGGGTGGCGACGCCGCCGTTGCCGTCGGCATTGACCGAGCCCCATTCGGTGACGAACAGCGCGAGGCCGTTGTTCATCGCGGTGGTCGCCTTGTCGCGCAGGAACTGGCCGTGCGTGCCGGCGTAGAAGTGCAGCGTGTAGGCGATGTTCGAATAGCCGGTGATCGGATCGCGCGAGGCCACGTCGGCGTCCTGCGACCAGTTCGGCGAGCCGACGATGATCAGGTTGTCGGGGTCGATCGCGCGGATCGCGCCGATCACCGCCTGCGCATACGGCTTGACGTTGCCGCTCCAGCTCGCGTCGTTCTTCGGCTCGTTGTAGATCTCGTAGATGACGTGGTTGTTCTTGCCGTAGGTGCGCGCCATCTCCTGGAAGAACTCGATCGCCTGCGCCTGGTACTGGTACGCGTAGTGCGAGTGCCAGTCGATGATCACGTACAGGTCGTTCGCGATCGCCGCGTCGACCACCGCCTTCAGCCGCGCCTTGTTGGCGGCCGGGTCCTGCAGGTAGCCGCCGGCTTCGTCGACCCCCATCGCAGCGCGCACGACCGTCGCCTTCCAGTCCGACTTCAGCCAGCCGACGGTGCTTGCGTTGTAGAACCGCGCCCCCGGCCAGCCGTTGTTGCTCCAGTAGTAGCTGACGCCCGACAGGCTGCCCGGCGTGCCGCCCACCAGCACCTGGTTGCCGCGCACCGACAGCGCCGGCACGTCGGCCAGCGCCGGGCTGGCCGCGACCATCGACAATAGCGCGGCGGCGAGGCCCGCACGCAGCGACAACACGGACTTCCTGTTCGACACCATCACGCTCCCTTCCGGTTTGAAACCGTTTTCAAAATGAAGCGCCGAGGGTAGGCGAGATTCGCGATGGCTCGCATCGCGCGCCGGGTAACAGCGGGTTTCAGTGCGCCGGTTTCGGTGAGCAATCCGGTGCGCTAGAGTGCGCGCGATGGTCGATCGCCGCTTCCACGAACCGCTGGTCACGCCGGGCCAGGTCACGCACACCTTCTCGAAGCAGGAGGTGGCCGCGCTGGTCGCGCAGTGGCTCGAGGTCTTCGGCCAGGATCGCTTTGGCGCCAATGCACGCGCCTACCTCTGGCACGTCTTCAGCTTCGAGCGCTACCCGAGCGTCTCGGGCGCGCCGGCACAGGCCGCGTACGACCAGCAGCAGGCGCACGAGTACATCGTGTTGTCGAACGACCGAGACCTCGCGTTCACGACCGACCAGCGCCCGGTGCGCGCGATGCTGCGCGACTACCAGGTGTTTCCGCCGAACCTCGCGTGGACGATGTCGTTCACGCACGAGGACGGTTGGCTCGGGCCTTACTTCGCGAAGCACCCTCAGCACGACAGGCTGAATGCGATCAACCTGGCGAAGGTCCAGAAGACACGCGACATCGAGGCCGCACGGCGCAAGGGCTGGCTCTGAGCACAACAGGCGCTTGACAGCGCCCGGCCGTTGCAAAGAACCCCCCGTTCGCCCTGAGCTTGTCGAAGGGCCCGATCATCCTGAGCTTGTCGAAGGACCTGAGCTTGTCGGAGGCCTTGCGCGCTTCGGGCGCAACCCTTCGACGGACGGGCCCTCGACAAGCTCGGTCCCTGCTCAGGGCGAACGGTCTTGTCAGTCACCACGTCGAGGCCGGTGGCGCGCGGTGCGCCGTCCAGCGTTCGATCACCGCGGCCAGCATCGCGGTGCTGACCGGCTTCGTGACGACGTCGTTCATGCCGGCCTCCAGGCAGCGCTCGCGGTCGCCGTCGAGCGCATCGGCGGTCAGCGCGACGATCGGCGTGTAGCCGCCCTGCTCGCGCTCCCAGGCACGGATCCGGCGCGCCGCGTCGTGGCCGTCCATCACCGGCATGTGCAGGTCCATGAAGATCAGGTCGTGGCGGAACTCCTGCGCGGCGCGCAGCGCGGCCGCGCCGTCGGACGCGATGTCGACCTCGCAGCCCAGCTTCATCAGCATGCTGTGCAGCACCATCTGGTTGACCGGATCGTCCTCGGCCAGCAGCACGTGCGCGCGCAGCGGGCCGCGCGGCTCGGCCGGTTCGGCGGAGGCGGCCGGCACCGGCGTCGCGCTCGACTTCTTCATGTCGAGCTCGACCCAGAAGCTCGAGCCGACGCCCGGCTCGCTGGTGACGCCGATGCGTCCGTCCATCAGCTCCACCAGCTGCTTGACGATCGCGAGGCCCAGCCCGGTGCCGCCGTGGCGGCGCGTGCTGCTGCCGTCGACCTGCGTGAACGCGTCGAAGATCAGCCCGAGCTGGTCGGCCGGGATGCCGATGCCGGTGTCCTCGACCCGAAAGCGCAGCCGCACCGCCTCGGGCGTGTCGTCGAGCAAGGTGACGACGAGCGCGACCGTGCCGCGCTCGGTGAACTTGATCGCGTTGTGCAGCAGGTTGACCAGCACCTGGCGCACGCGCACCGGATCGCATTCGACGACGGCCGGCAGCCCGGTCGGCAGCGTGCAGCTCAGCGTCACCGGCTTGTCGCGGCCGGCGAAGCTCATCAGTTCGACGGTCTCGGAGGCGAGCGCGCGCACGTCGACCGCGGTCGGGTGCAGCGTGAGCTTGCGGGCCTCGATGCGCGACAGGTCGAGCACGTCGTCGATCAGCGCGAGCAGCGCCATCGCCGAACGGTGCGCCGTCTTCGCATAGCGGTGCTGCTCGGGCTCCAGCGGGCTGGCCAGCAGCAGCTCGGTGGTGCCGAGGATGCCGTTCATCGGCGTGCGGATCTCGTGGCTCACCATCGCGAGGAACTGCGACTTCGCGCGGCTCGCCTGCTCCAGGCTGTCGACCATGTCGCGCGCCGAGCGCACCGCGACGCTCATGCGGTTGCGCAGCCGCTCGATCACGAGGCCGGTCACCGCCAGGTAGGCGCCGAGCACGTACATCGTCGCGGCGATCGCGAGCCGGTCGAGCCACTGCACCGCGGCCGGCTCGTAGGCCCACAGCCACAGCGCGTAGACCAGGTAGGCGACCACCGTGACGTGGTTGAACCAGAACGCGCGCCGGAAGCCGAACCCGACCTGGTCGGCGACCCGCATCAGCAGCAGGTAGGCGAAGAACAGGTTCGATTTCTCGAGGTAGTGCAGGTTCGCGATCCACACCAGCACGTCGACATGGAACAGCAGCATCGCCAGGTCGAGCCGGCCGGTGCGCCGCCAGCCGACGCGCAGCGCGATCCAGCCGGCCGCGGCGTAGAGCAGGTTGATGCCGATCAGCGCCAGCTGCAGCGGCGCCAGCGCGGTGCCCTCGCGTGCCGCCTGCAGGATCACCATCAGGCAGACGATCACGAAGCCGATGGTGCGGATCGCCGGGATCTGGACCGTGTTGACACGGCACGCGTTGCCGGCCTTGCGCGCGGCGAGCTCGCCGGCCTCGAGCATGAGGCCGGGCTGGTCGCCGGGACTGGGGGCTGTCGTCTCCACTCGCGCCTTTGCTGGATCTGCGGTCGCTTGGTCTGCGGGAGATGGTACGCGGTCCTACAGCGCGGCGCGGCGCGGCACCACACCTTTGGAGGGTCCGCCGCCGACCGTTCATCCTTCAAGTTGATGACGGCGCGTTGACGGTGCGCGACAGCGTCGCTAGGATCGCCGCTTTTCCAGCCCTGACTGCCCGTCCGATGCGCCGCTGAGCCTTTCCATTGAACGCCGTTCCACGCCCCCTTGAGGCGGCGTGGCGTGCCTGCTTCTTCGGAAGCTTCCTCGGAAAGCCAGCCATGTCATCGATCTCCACGGGCCCTCGCCCGTCCGGGGCGCACCCGCCCACCTCTCCTGCTTCTTCGTCCTCCTCATCTGCGTCGTTCGCGTTCCAGCTGCGCGACGTGCAATGGCGCACGCCCGACGGCCGCGCGCTGTGGTCGACCCCGCTGTCGCTGTCGATCGGGCCCGGGCGGCTCGGCATCGTCGGGCGCAACGGCGTCGGCAAGAGCGTGCTGGTGCGGCTGCTGACCGGCGGCCTCGAGCCCTCGGGCGGTCGCGTCGAACGCGCCGGCCGCGCGCATCGGGTGTCACCGCCGCTGCTCGCGCACGACCCGCGGTGCGTGGCCGATGCGATGGGCCTGGCCGCGGCGCTCGCGGCGGTCGATCGCCTCGCGGCGGGCCTCGCGACAGCCGACGACCTGCTGCTCGCGGACGGCCAGTGGGACCTGCCGGCGCGCACCGCGCAAGCGCTGGCCGACGCCGGGCTGCCCGGCCTCCCGCCCGGCACGCCGATGGCCACGCTGAGCGGCGGCGAGCGCATGCGCGTCGCACTGGCCGGCGCGATGGCGGCAGACGCCGACATCCTGGTGCTCGACGAGCCGAGCAACCACCTCGATGCGCCGGCGCGTGCGTGGCTGCAGCGCTGGCTGCGGCAGTGCCAGCGCCCGGTGGTGCTGGTGAGCCACGACCGGCAACTGCTGCGTGCGGTCGACCGCATCGTCGAGCTCGGGCCGCGCGGCCTGTCGGTCTACGGCGGCGACTATGGCCTGTACGCCGCACAACGCGATGCGCAGGCGGCCGCGGCCGGCGCGGCGCTCGCCCATGCGCGCAACGAGCGCGACACCGTGCTGGCCCGGCTGCGCCGCGAGCACGACGCGCGACAGCGCAAGCAGTCGCAGGCGCGCCGCAGCGCCCGCAGCGCGAACCTGTCGGCGATCACGATCAACAGCATGCGCGAGACGGCCGAGGCCACGAACGCGCGCGACGTGAAGCGCGGCGCCGGCACCCGCCAGGCGCTCGACGCCGCGGTGCGCGATGCCGCCCGGCGCGTCGCGCAGGAGCCGGCGGTGTTCGTCGCGCTGCCGGCCAGCCGCGTCGTGCCCGGCAAGCTCGTGCTGCGCCTCGACGAGCTGCAGCTGCCGCACGGTGAAACGCCGGTGACCGACGCGTCGTTCAGCGGCCCGGTGCGCATCGCGCTGACCGGCCCGAACGGCTGCGGCAAGAGCACGCTGCTGCGGGTGATCGCCGGCCTGTTGCCGCCGGCCGCGGGCAGCGCGACGCTGCATGTGCCGTTCGCGGTGCTCGACCAGGACGGTGCGGCCGCGCTGCCGGCGCAGCGCACGCTGCTGGAGCACCTGCGCGATCTCGACAGCCCGCTGCCGCCCGCCGAGTTGCGCACCCGCCTGGCCCAGCTGCGCCTGGGCGCGGCGCACGTCGCGCTGCCGATGGGTGCGCTGAGCGCGGGCGAGCGCCTGAAGGCCGCGCTCGCCTGCGCGCTGTGGCGCGGCCAGCCGGCCTGCCTGCTGTTGCTGGACGAGCCGACCAACCACCTCGACCTCGACAGCACGCTGGAACTGCAGCGCGCGCTGCAGGGCTTCGAGGGCGCGCTGCTGGTGGCGAGCCACGATGCGGAGTTCATCGACGCGCTGCGACCGAGCCACCGGTGGCAGTGGCCGGCCGGCGGTCACTGTGCCAGCGCCACCGGCACCTGCTGAGCCAGGTGGTCGATCAGCGCGCGCACCGACGGCAGCATGCCGCGGCGGCTGACGAACACCAGGTGGATCGCCTGCTCGGGCGTGCTCCACGCCTTCGCGACGTGCACCAGCGTGCCGTCCTGCAGCCCGCGCCACGCGACGCGCAGCGGCAGCAGCGCAACACCCACGCCGCCGGCCGCCGCCTCGACCTGCACCGTGTAGTCGGAGCACAGCAGCCGCGGCCGGTGCTGCAGCCGGCACTCGGCCCCTTGCGACGAGACCAGCGACCACGCCTGCTGGCCGCCCTCGCGCTGCCCGCCGATGGTGTCGGAGGGCTCGACCTGCGTCGGCGCGTCGATGGCCGGCCGGCCGGCGAGGTACGACGGGCTCGCGACCAGCACCATGCGCCCGGACGCGATGCGCCGCGACACCAGGCCCGGGTCGTCGAGCCCGGTGTCGCGCACGCGCAGCGCGAGGTCGATGCGCTCCTCGATCAGGTTGACCACCCGGTCGGTGGACTCGATCTCGACGCGCACCTTCGGGTGCTGGCGCATGAAGTCCGCGACGATGCGGGCCACGTAGAACTGCGCGATCGCGACCGGGCAGGTCATGCGCACGGTGCCGGCCGGTGACGCGCTCAGCTGCTCGACCGCGTGCTGCGCCGCCTCGGCCTCCACCAGCATCGCCGCGCAGTGCTCGTAGAACACCTGGCCGGCTTCGGTGAGCGACAGCCGCCGCGTGCTGCGCTGGAACAGCCGCACGCCCATGCGTTCTTCCAGCAGCGAGACGCGCCGGCTGAGCTTGGACTTGGTGATGTGGGTGATGCGCTCGGCCGCGCTGAAGCCGCCGTGCTCGACGATCAGGGCGAAGTAGCGCAGGTCGTTCAGGTCCATGCTTTCGTCTCATTCATAGAACAATGAGTCCTGAAAAAGCCGTCTTATCGGCGATTGTTATCGCGAATATCGTAACTCCTGTCCAAACCACCGAAGGAGTCACGAGATGGAACCCCGCCTCAATTTCTACAAGGCCGGCCCCGACGCGATGAAGGCGATGGCCGCGCTCGAGCAACGCATCGCGGCTTGCGCGCTGGAGAAGCCGCTGGTCGAGCTGGTGCGGCTGCGCGCCTCGCAGATCAACGGCTGCGCCTACTGTGTCGACCTGCATGCCGCCGATGCGCTGAAGGCCGGCGAAGACCCGCGCCGGCTCGCGACGCTGTCGGTCTGGCACGAGACGCCGTTCTTCAGCGACCGCGAGCGCGCCGCGCTGGCCTGGACCGAGGCCGTCACGCGCGTCGCCGATTCGCACGTGCCCGACGCGGTGTGGGAGCAGGTCCGCCCGCAGTTCACGCCGGAAGAGACCGTCGACCTGACGCTGCTGGTCGCGACGATCAACGCGTGGAACCGCTTCGCGATCGCCTTCCGCAAGCTGCCGGCGTGACGGCCATGGAGACGACGCCCGCGCCTTCCCGCCTGCTGTACGCGACGATCCTGCTGCTCTCGCTGACCGAGTTCCTGCAGGCCGGCATGACGGCCTTCGCCGCGGGGCCGATCATGGGCGAGGTCGGCATCGGCCCGCAGGAGTTCAGCCTCGTCGCCGCGGTGCATGCGAGCGTGGCCATCGTCGCGATCTCGATGCAGCGCTGGTGCGTCGAGCGCATCGGCGGGCGCCGCCTCGTGCAGGCGTGCGCCGCGCTGTCGGCGGCGGGCGCGCTGCTGTGCGCGACGAGCGACGACTTCACCAGCTTCCTCGCCGGCCGCGCCGTGATGGCGCTCGGCGGCGGCAGCTTCTTCACCGCGAGCCGCATGATCATCCAGCACACGCTGGTCGGGCCGAAGCGCTTCGCCGGCATCCGCAGCCTGGCCAGCGGCCTCGCCCTCGGCATCGCCGCGGCGCCGTGGCTCGCTTCGCTGGCGGTCGACGCCGGCCATTGGAGCGCGATCTACGGGGTGGTCGCAGCGCTCGCCGCGGCGATCTTCGTGCTCGCCGGCCTCGCGCTGCCGACCGCCCCACCGGTCGCCTCGACGCGCACCGAGCTGCATGCCGGCCTGCAGGTGCTGCTCGCCGCGTCGAGCTTCCTGCTGGTCCATGCGTTGCAGCGTTTCCAGGACGATGCGTCGGGCGCCGCGCTGCCGGCCACGCTGATGCTGGTCTCGGGCCTCGCCGGCGGGTTGTTCTACCTGCACCGGCAGCACCGCGCCGCCCGCCCGCTGCTGCAGGTGCGCGCGCTGCTGCAGCCGCGCTACCTGGGGGGCCTCGCGCTGTTCTTCACCGCCTACGTGATGCTGGGCGCGAACAACTTCATGGCGCCGGCGCTGCTGGTCGGCACGCTGGGCTTCGCGTGGGAGACGGTCGGGCGCATCGAGGCGATCGGCCTGGGCGCCGCGCTGCTGACCTGGGTCGCGCTGTCACGGCTGCTGCCGCGCATGCCGGCGCCGCGCAAATACCTGGTCACCGGCTTCGCGGCGCTGGCCTGCTTCGGCCTGCTGCTCGCGCGCATCGACACCGGCGCCGACCTGGCGACCCACGTGCTGCCGGCCCTGGCGCTGAACAGCGTCTTCCTGCTGACGGTGCTGCCGGTCGCGGCGATGCAGACCTTCCGCGAACTGGAGCACGACCAGACGGTGTTCTCCCATGCGCAGCAGCTGAAGAACATGCTGGGGCAGGCCGGCACCGCGATCGGCCTCACGCTGGCGTCGCTCGGCCTGCAATGGCGCACGGCGGTGCACTACGACCAGCTCTCGGCGCAGGCGACGCCGTACAACCCGTCGTTCGACGCGGCGCTGCACCAGCTGCAACAGGCCTTCGCCGCCGCGATGGCGCCCGACGACGCGGCCCGCGCGGCACTCGCGCAGGTGGCACGCCTGCTCGCCCAGCAGTCGGCGATGCTCGCGCACATCGATCACTTCAGCACGGTGGCGCTGGTCGGCGTGCTCGGCATCGCGGTGACGCTGCTGCAGAAGGTATTCCGCTGAGCGCGTCCTGATTGGTGGGGTATTCGACCGACGCCGCGCGCGGCGGGCGGCCATGCTTGCGTCCGCCTGTGGCCGTCGCCACGAAGCAGGAGCCCCCATGAAAGTGAACGGAACCCGGCGCAACGCCGATGTCGACGGCGACACGCCGGTCTTGTGGGTGTTGCGCGACGTGCTCGGCATGACCGGCACCAAATTCGGTTGCGGCGCCGGCCTGTGCGGCGCCTGCACGGTGCACGTCGACGGCGTGCCCACGCGCTCGTGCATCACCAGCGTCGAATCGGTCGGCCGGGCCGACGTGACGACGATCGAGGCGCTGGCCGGCACCCGCATCGGCCGCGCGCTGCAGCACGCCTGGCTGGACCTCGAGGTCGTGCAGTGCGGCTACTGCCAGTCGGGCCAGCTGATGTCGGCCGCGGCGCTGCTCGCGGCGAACCGCGCGCCGAACGACGCCGACATCGACGCCGCGATGAGCGGCAACCTGTGCCGCTGCGGCACCTACCCGCGCATCCGCGACGGCATCCATGCCGCGGCACGCGCCTTGTCGAAAGGCGCATGACATGAGCGCGCACCTCGACGACGCGACGCTGTCGCGCAGAAACTTCCTGAGCATCGGCGCTGCGGCCGGCGGCGGGCTGCTGGTCGGCGTGAGCCTGGGCCTGGCCGGCCCGGCGCGCGCGGCGCAGGCCGCGGCAGCGTTCGCGCCGAACGCCTTCGTGCAGATCGCGCCCGACGGCCAGGTCACCGTCACGATGGGCTACATCGAGATGGGTCAGGGCACCTACACCAGCGTGCCGATGCTGATCGCCGAGGAGCTCGAGGTCGAGCTCGCGACGATCCGCGTGGCGCACGCACCGCCCGACGACAAGCTGTACGCCAATCCGCTGCTCGGCTTCCAGGTCACCGGTGGCTCGACGACGATCCGCGCGGCCTTCGAGCCGCTGCGCCGGGCCGGCGCGGTCGCGCGCACGCTGCTCGTGCAGGCTGCGGCGCAGCGCTGGTCGGTGGAGCCGTCGGCCTGCCGAGCCGAGCGCGGGCAGGTGGTGCATGCGGCGAGCGGTCGCCGCCTCGGCTACGGCGCACTCAGCGCCAGCGCGGCAAAGCTCCCCGAGCCGAAGGACATCGTGCTGAAGCCGGCCTCGGCGTTCCGGCTGATCGGCACGCCCGCCCATCGCCTGGACACGCCCGACAAGGTGAACGGCAAGGCGCGCTACGGCATCGATGCCCAGGTGCCCGGCATGAAGATCGCGACGCTCGCGCAATCGCCGGTTCCGGGCGGCCGGCTGCGCCGTGTCGACGAGCGCGCGGCACTGAAGGTGCGCGGCGTGCGCCGCATCGTGAAGCTCGACGACTGCGTCGCGGTGGTCGCCGACCACATGGGCGCCGCGAAGAAGGGCCTCGCGGCCCTCGCGATCGAGTGGGACGACGGCCCGCACGCGACGCTCGCCACCGCCGACATCGTCGAATCGATGCGCGTGGCCTCGCTGCAGCCCGGCGCCACCGTGCGCCACGACGGCGATGCCGCGGCCGCGCTGGCCGGCGCCGCGACGCGGCTGGAGGCGGTGTACGAGGTGCCCTTCCTCGTGCACGCCGCGATGGAGCCGCTGAACTGCACGGTGCACGTGCGCCCCGACGGCTGCGACGTGTGGGTCGGCACGCAGGTGCTGTCACGCGCGCAGGCCGCGGCCGCGCAGGTGACCGGCCTGCCGCTGGACAAGGTGAAGGTGCACAACCACCTGCTGGGCGGCGGCTTCGGGCGCCGGCTGGAGGTGGACAGCATCACGCGCGCGGTGCAGATCGCCAAGGGGCTCGACCACCCGGTGAAGGTGATCTGGACGCGCGAGGAAGACACGCAGCACGACATGTACCGGCCGTACTTCTTCGACCGCGTCGCCGCCGGGCTGGACGCGCAGGGCCGGCCGGTGGCGTGGACGCACCGGCTGACCGGCTCGTCGATCCTGAAACGCTGGGCGCCGCCGCTCTACAACAACGGCTTCGACCCCGAGACCATCGACGGCGCCGCGCAGCCGCCGTATGCGTTCAAGAACATCCACGTCGACTACGTGAACCACGAGCCGCCGATCCCGACCGCGTTCTGGCGCGGCGTGGCGCCGACGCACAACGTCTTCGTCGTCGAGAGCTTCATCGACGAACTGGCCGCGGCCGCGAAGGCCGACCCGGTGGCGTACCGGCTCGACCTGCTGCAGCAGAACCCGCGCGCGAAGGCGGTGCTCGAACTGGCGGCGCAGAAGGCGGGCTGGGGGCGGGCGATGCCGGCACGGCACGGCCGCGGCGTGTCGCTGCAGTTCGCGTTCGGCACCTACCTCGCGACGGTCGCCGAGGTGGCGGTCGCGGCCGACGGCAGCGTCAGCGTGCAGCGCGTGGTGTGCGCGGTCGATGCCGGCGTGATCGTCAACCCGGACACCGTGCGCGCGCAGCTGATGGGCGGCGTGATCTTCGGGATCTCGGGTGCGCTGTGGGGGCAGGCGACGCTCGCGAACGGGCGCATCGAGCAATCGAACTTCCACGACGTGCGCGTGGTGCGGATGAACGAGGCGCCGGCGATCGAGGTGCACCTGGTCGCGAGCGGCGAGATGCCCGGCGGCATGGGCGAGCCGGGCACCTCGGGCCTTGCGCCGGCGGTGACCAACGCGATCTTCGCGGCCACCGGCCGGCGGCTGCGCAAGCTGCCGGTGGATGCGGCAGCGCTGGCGTCAGCCTGACAGGCGCGTCACTTGGGCGCGCTGTCGTCCGGCATGACGGCCGAGGCCGCGTTTTCCACCGGGCCGACGGTGCGCGTGACGAGCTCGCGGTAGATGCCGCCGTCGGCGGCGCTGCCGCTGGTCGTCCCTTGCCCTCGCATGCGCGCTTCGCAATCCTTGCGGTCCTCCACCGGCAAGGCTGCGCATCGCTTGGTCGCGTTGCGGGCCAGGCTGGGGTCGGGCGCGGGCAGGCGCCCGCCCTGGGCTGCGGCAAGCGCGGCGTTGGCCTCCTGCATGCAGGTCTTGCGGTCCTGGTTGGAGCGCCCGCTGTTGCAGACGGCGCGGTCCTGCTCGTAGCGGGCACGGGCCGATTGCTGGGCCGTCTGGTCGGCGGCCATCGCGGCGGGAACGCTGAGCGCCATCAACGGCACCAGCGCGAGCGAGCGGAACAAGGTGGAAGTCTTCACGAGCGGCTCCTTCAAGCTGTGGATCGCTGAAGTCTGTGCACCATCGGGTCCGGAGTCTGTCGGACAGCGGGCCGAGCGGAACGCAGGATCCGCCTACGTCGAACGCGCTGCACCACCCCCGCTTACCTTGCGTTGCGGACGCTGCCGCCGAATGCGGGAAAATCGCGCGATGCGAATCACCACCCCCCTGACTGCTGCCATCGTCGCCGCCCTGCTCGCCACCCAGGCGATCCCCGGCCTGGCGGCCACGCCCACCAACAGCGCCACGCTGCTCGCCCGCTCCACGCTGCTCGGCGTGCAGGGCGCGATGCGCGAGGCCCGGCTGGGCAACAAGATCAGCGTCGACGCCGCCACCTGCGTGCAGTCGCTGCAGCCGGCCGCGCTGGTGCCGGTCTTCGAGACCGCCGTGAAGGACAACTGGAGTGCGGCCGACATCGACGCCATCGAGGCCTTCCTCGCGACGCCGGCCGGCCGCAAGTACGCCGAACGCAGCGCCGCGCAGGCACGGCTCGACGCCGGCGGCACGCTGACGGCGCCGATGGCCGAGTACACCGAGGAGGAGCTCGCCGCGCTCGAGCGCTTCCGCAAGACGCCGGCCGGCACGCAGCTGGTGTCGCACAGCGAGTTCGCGAGCCCGAAATCGCGCCAGGCGATCCAGGCCCGGCTGCTGGAGTTGCTGACCGGGTGCCGCGCGGTGCCCTGAGCGTTCGCGTCAGTTTGGTGGGTTCACTTCGGCCGCTTCACTTCGGCCGCTTCAGCACCGTGATGCTGCGCGCCGAGGCCTGCAGCCCGGGCTCGACCTTCGCCAGCTCGACGCGCTCGCTGAAATGCCGCTGCAACGGCGTCAACTCCGAGCGGCGCTTCAGCGCGATGCCGCGTGCGGTCGAGGTGATCGCGTTGAAGATGGATTCGCAGGCGGGGCCCCAGGCCCGTGCCTCCTGCAGCAACTCACCGGCTGGCAACTGCGCCGACGCACCCGGCAGGCCGGTCGTCACGACGCGCAGCAATTGGCCGACCTTGGCCGCCAGCGCATCGCTGCGCAGCGAGCCGGCCACGCACAGCACGATCAGCGACTGCGCCTCGACACGAGCCTGGCCGGTGGCGCGGGGCAATGCGAGCAGCGCCTCGTCGAGCGCAGGCGCCTGCAGCCGGCGCGGGTCGAGCCGTGCCGCGCCGGGCTCGAACGGCCCGCCATCGATGTGGGTCAACTCGAGATCGCTCTCGCGCAAGCGCAGCGCCACGCCGCGCGCGCCGGCGCTGGGCAGCAGGTGAATCTGGAAGCTTGCGTCGCCCGCGCGGCAGACCCGGTAGAAGCGGTGGTCGGCCCGGATCAGGTGCGTCTCTTCGGTGACCGCCTCGCGGATCTTGCGGATCTGCTCCGCCCAGTCGGGCGCTACACGCAGCGTGAACATCATCGGCCTGTCCCTTTCTTGCGGTCCTGTTCTGTGTCCCTGGACCTGAACGGCGATTGTGGTGAGCTTGCATGACAGATGGAACCCGCCCTTCAGGGTGAATGGGCTCGCGCATTCCCCTCGTCCGGGGGGAGTGGGCATCGAATGCGCCATCGTCCTACACGCCGACGGCCACCTCGACGCCGGCCCGCGCCGCGGGGGCACCCTATCCTCGCCGCATGAAGACATTGGCTTGCGAACGCTGCGGACTGCGCGTGTTCTTCGAGAACGTGGCCTGCGAGCGCTGCGGCGCGGCGCTCGGCTTCGTGCCCGGCGAGCGCGAGATGGGCGCCTTCGAGATCGGTGCCGACGGCACGTGGCAGCGGCTGCGCGACGGGGCGGCCGCGCAGAAGCCCTGCCACAACTACACCAGCGTGCAGGCCTGCAACTGGATGGTGCCGGCCGACAGCGACGCGACGCTGTGCACCTCGTGCCAGACCACGCACATCCTGCCGGCGCTCAGCGAGCCCGACAACCTGGTGTCGTGGCAGCTGATCGAGCAGGCCAAGCGGCGGCTGGTGTACAGCCTGCTGTCGCTCGGGCTGCCGGTGCGCAGCAAGGCCGTCGACCCCGAGCACGGCGTGTGGTTCGAATTCCTGCAGGAGCTGCAACCCGGCCAGCGCGTGCTGACGGGCCACGACAACGGCATCATCACGCTGAACGTCGGCGAGGCCGACGACGCACGCCGCGAACGGGCGCGCAGCGAGATGCACGAGCCGTACCGCACGCTGCTCGGCCACTTCCGGCACGAGATCGGCCACTACTACTGGGACCTGCTGGTCGACGGCACGCCGTGGCTCGACGAGTTCCGCACGCTGTTCGGCGACGAACGCGCCGACTATGCGCAGGCGCTGCAGGCGCATTACGCGACGCCGCGCGCCGACTGGCAGGAGCAGTTCGTCAGCGCCTATGCGAGCGCGCACCCGTGGGAGGACTGGGCCGAATGCTGGGCCCACTACCTGCACGTGCAGGACGGGCTGGAGACCGCGTCGGCCTGGGGCCTGCAGCTCGCGTCGCCGGGCGGCGAACCGGTGCGTGCGGTGGCGCTGGCGCCGCGCGACGGCGCATTCGAAGCGGCACTGATCGAGCGCTGGCTGCCGATCTCGCAGTTCATCAACGCGATGTCGCGCAGCCTCGGCTCGCACGACGCCTACCCGTTCGTCGTGCCCGAGCCGGTGGTGCGCAAGCTGGCGTTCGTGCACCGCGTCGTGACGGCGGCGCGGACTGCTGGATCGCCGGCCGCTGCAACACCGAACGACATCCCCGCTGCCGCGGCAGCTTCATCCGAAGGACCTTCGCCATGACGACCCGCAACGACCGCTCCGCCCCGCCTTCGTACACGCCCGCCAGCACGCCGACCGCGCGCGAAGAAAAGCGCCCCGGCGTGCCGCCGCGGGACAAGGACAACGCGCTGGAATCGATCGGCAAGGCGATCACCGAACCGGTGAATGGTGCCGCCGAGCCGGATGAGAAGCAGCAGACGGGCGAGACGGGCAAGCCCCGGCGCTGACGCTCCGTCCGTCGGATTGCCCTGCCACGCCTGGGGCTTTCCGGGTCGGTTTCGGCACCTCCAATATCATGCAACTCATAATGTTGCATGAAACGAGACAGCAAGCTTTCCGGCGTCCTGCACGTGCTGTTGCACATGGCCGAGCAGGACGGGCCGGCCACGTCCGAATCGCTCGCCTCGGCGATGCAGACGAACCCCGTGGTCGTGCGCCGGCTGATGACCGGATTGCGTGAAGCCGGCTTCGTCGCGTCGGCCAAGGGACACGGCGGCGGATGGGTGCTGTCGTGCCCGCTGCACGACGTGACGCTCGGCGACATCCATGCGGCGCTCGGCGCGCCCGCGCTGCTTGCCTTCGGCAATCGCACCGAGAGCCCCGGCTGCCTCGTCGAGCAGGCGGTCAACGCGGCGCTCGACAGCGCCTGCCACGAGGCCGAGGCGCTGCTGCTGGCACGGCTCGGCCAGGTGACGCTCGCCGATCTGTCACGTGACTTCCACCACCGCCTGCAGGCCACCGGCCACACGATGAAGGACATCCACCATGCCCATTGAAACCCTCGATGCATCCGTCGACGCCGTCGTGATCGGCGGCAGCTTCGCCGGCCTGTCCGCGGCACTGCAGCTGGCCCGCGCCCGCCGCACGGTCGCGGTGATCGACGACGGCGCACCGCGCAATCGCTTCGCGGCCCGGTCGCACGGCTTCTTCGCGCAGGACGGCACGCCGCCGCTGCAGCTGATCGCTGCCGCACGCGAACGCGTGCAGGCCTACCCGACGGTGCAGTTCGTCAGCGGCCGCGCGCTGCGGGCTCGCCGCGTGGACGACGGCAACGGTGACGGCGATGGCGGGCGGCAGTTCAGTGTCTCGCTCGACGATGGCCGCACGCTCGCCGCGCGCCGGCTGCTGCTGGCGATCGGCGTGCAGGACACCTTCCCCGACATCGACGGACTCGCGCCGCGCTGGGGCGCGAGCGTGCTGCACTGCCCGTACTGCCACGGCTACGAGGAGGCCGGTCGCCGCCTCGGCGTGCTGTCGGCCGGGCCGGCCTCGGTGCACCATGCGCTGCTGATCAAGGAGTGGGGGCCGACCACGCTGCTGCTGAACGGGCAGCCGCTGGCCGACGACGAGGCCCGGCGGCTGCGCGCACATGGCGTCGCGATCGAGCCCGCCGTGGTGCAGGCCCTCGAAGGGCCGCTGCCGCGGCTCAGCGCGGTGCGCCTCGCGGACGGACGGTCGCTGCCGCTGGAGGCGCTGTTCGTCGCGCCGCGCGTGCGCATCGGCCACGAACTGGTCGACTCCCTGGGCTGCGAACTCATCGATGGCCCGTTCGGCCCGATGCTGCGCGTCGACGAGCTGAAGCAGACCAGCGTCCCCGGTGTCTACGCGGCCGGCGACGCCGCCCACCTGCGCCACAACGCCACCTTCGCATCGGCCGATGGTGTGCTGGCCGGCGTCTCGATGCACCATTCGCTGATCGCCGGACTGGGCGCTTGACGTGGGCGATCAAGGTGGGCGATTGACCGGCGCCGCGTCGCGGTGTCGAATGCGCGCCATCTTCACCCGCCTGGGAGCCTTGCGTGCCCATCGATGATCGTGATGCCGGTCCGGCGCAACGCGCGTTGTCCGGACTGTGGCGGCAGGCCGGCCTGCCGGCCGCGGCGCTCGACGCCATCGACGTGCCCGGCCACGCGCCGGTGCTGCCGAGCAGCTTCGCCGTCGCCGATGCGATCCAGGCCAGCATGGCCGCCGCGGCCGCCGCAGCGGCCGAGCTGTGGCACCTGCGCCATGGCCGCCGCCAGCGCGTGCTGGTGCCGCGCGAGCACGCCGTGCTGGAGAGCTGCGCGCACTTCACGCTCGACGGCCGCGCACCGCAGGTGTGGGACAAGCTGTCGGGGCTGTACCGCTGCGGCGAGGCCCTCGGCGAGCCCGGCTGGGTGCGCCTGCATGCGAACTTCGCCCACCACCGCGATGGCGCGCTGAAGCTGCTCGGTTGCCCGACCGGCGACGCCACCGAGCGCCCGGTGGTCGAGCAGGCCTTGCGCGGCTGGCGCGCCGAGGATGTCGAAGACGCCGCGGCGCAGGCCGGCCTGGTCGTCGCCGCGCTGCGCAGCTTCGAGGCCTGGGACCGGCACCCGCAAGCCCTCGCGCTGGCCGATCAGCCGACGGTGCGCATCGAACGCATCGGCGACGCCGCCCCGCTCGCATGGCCAGACGCCGCCGCCGCCGATCGCCCGCTGCATGGACTGCGCGTGCTCGACCTGACGCGCATCCTCGCCGGCCCGGTGGCCGGCCGCACGCTCGCGGCCTACGGGGCCGAGGTGCTGCTGCTGAACGCGCCGCAGCTGCCCAACATCGAGGCGATTGCCGAGACCAGCCGCGGCAAGCGCTCGGCCCACCTCGACCTGCGCGACAACGCAGGGCGCCAGCGCTTGAAGGCGCTGCTGGCCGACGCGCAGGTCTTCGTCCAGGGCTACCGGCCGGGCGGCCTGCAGGCGCTCGGCTTCGGGCCGGAGCAGCTCGCGGCGCTGCGGCCGGGCATCGTCGCGGTGTCGCTGTCGGCCTACGGATCGACCGGCCCGTGGTCGGCGCGGCGCGGTTTCGATTCGCTGGTGCAGACCGCCACCGGCTTCAACGATGCCGAGGCGCGCGCGGCCGGCGCCGCGAAGCCGCAGGCCCTGCCGCTGCAGGCGCTCGACTACGCCGCCGGCTACCTGCTGGCCTTCGGCGCGCAGGCCGCGCTGTGGCGCCAGGCGTGCGAAGGCGGCAGCTGGCATGTGCAGGTGTCGCTGGCGGGGGTCGGCCACTGGCTGCGCTCGCTCGGGCGGGTCGACCACGGACTGACCGCGAAGGCGCCCGACATCGCACCGTTGCTCGTCAGCGAGCCCTCGGGCTTCGGCCGCCTGGTCGCGGCGCGCCATGCGGCGCAGTTTGCCGAGACACCGCCGCTGTGGCGCTGGCCGTCGATGCCACCGGGGACGCATCCCGCCGCGTGGCCGACATGCTGAACGCGCCGCTCAGTCCGCGTCGCCCGAACCCGCCTTGAACTGCCCCGGTGTCAGCCCGCTGCGCTGCAGCAGCCGGTAGAACTCGGTGCGGTTGCGGTCGGCCAGCCGGGCCGCATCGGCCGCGTTGCCGTCGGTGAGCTTCAGCAGCCCGACCAGGTAGTCGCGCTCGAAGCGCTCGCGCGCCTGCGCATAGGTCAGCACCTCGACCGACGGCACGCGCAGCGCGCGCTGCACCAGCGTCAGCGGGATCAGCGGCGTGGTCGTCAGCGCGCACACCTGCTCGACCACGTTGTGCAGCTGGCGCACGTTGCCGGGCCAGCTCGCGGTGGTCAGTGCCTTCATCGCCTCGGGTGCGAAGCCGTTGAAGCGCTTGCCGTATTTCTCGCCCAGCTTCGCGAGGAAGTGGTTCACCAGCAGCGGGATGTCGTCGCGCCGCTCGGCCAGCGTCGGCAGGTGCAGCGACACCACGTTGAGCCGGTAGTACAGGTCTTCGCGGAACTGGCCTTCGGCCATCGCCGCATCGAGGTCGCGGTGCGTGGCCGACAGGATGCGCACGTCGACCGGCAGCGCCTGGCTCGCGCCGACCGGCCGCACCGAGCGCTCCTGCAGCACGCGCAGCAGCTTGACCTGCAGGGCCGGCGGCATGTCGCCGATCTCGTCGAGGAACAGCGTGCCGCCGTCGGCGGTGACGAACAGGCCGCGGTGGTTGGCCACCGCGCCGGTGAACGAGCCCTTCACGTGGCCGAACAGCTCGGATTCGAGCAAGGCCTCGGGGATCGCGCTGCAGTTCACCGCGACGAACGGCTTCGCGGCGCGCGCGCTGGCGCGGTGGATGGCCTGCGCGAGCAGCTCCTTGCCGCTGCCGCTCTCGCCGCGGATCAGCACGCTCGCATCGGACGCGGCCACCATCTTGGCTTCGCCGAGCAGCTCGGTCATCGCGTTCGAGCGGCTGACGATCGCGGCACGCCACGCGCCGTCGCCGTCTTCGGCCTGCGGCACCGGCGGCGCGAGCGCGAGCGCCTGGTTCACCTTGTCGAGCAGCGCCTTGCCGTCGAACGGCTTGGTCAGGTAGCTGAACACGCCGCGCGCAGTGGCCTCGACCGCATCGGGGATGGTGCCGTGCGCCGTCAGCAGGATCACCGGCAGCGCCGGATGGCGCGCGCGGATCTCGTCGAACAGCGCGAGCCCGTCGCGCCCGGGCAGTTGCACGTCGCTCACCACCAGCTGCGGCCGCGCGACGGCCAGCTGCGTCAGCGCCGCCTCGGCCGATTCGACCGAGGTCACGCGGTGGCCGGCCGCGCCGAGCCGCATCGACAGCAGCTTCAGCAGGTCGGGGTCGTCGTCGACGAGCAGGATGTTGGCCATGGGGAGCGAAGGCAGCGGCGCGTCAGGGCGCCTTCGGGGCGGACGGCGCCGAGGCGGCCGCTGGCGCGGCCGGCACCGGGGTCACCGGCACCGCAGCGGCGCCCGAGCCGGGCCGGGTCGTCATGCTGCGCTCGATCGCCTTCAGCGCCTCGAGCTTTTCATTGAGCTGCTGCAGCGTGCGCTGCTGGTCGCGGCGCTGCGCGGCCTCGCGGTTGAAGGCGTCCTCGAGCCGGCGCTGCTCGGTGACGCGCGCGAGCAGCAGGCGCGCCATCGGCTGCCAGGGCTGCAGCTCGGGGGCGCCGGCCTTCACGACCGATTCGAGCAACTGCGCCGCACGCGCCACGTCGCCGCCGTTGTGCTGCTGCGAGAGCGCGAGCGCCAGTTCGAGCACCGCGCCGGTCGGTGCCGCGGCGCTGTTCGCGCTGACGATGGCGTTCAGCCGCGTGATCTCGTTGCCGAGGTCGGCCGCCGGCATCTGACGGATCTGCTCGTGGTAGCCGAGGATCTGACGCGACACCTGGTCGGCCGGCTCGATCGGCGCCGGCACCATGATCACGACGGCAGAAGCCGCGGGTGCAGCCGGCAGCGGGGCCGACGCGGCAGGCGCCGGCGGCGGCACCTCGACCGGTTGCGTCACGCAAGCCGCCAGCAGCGTGGACAACAGCGGCATGGCCAGCCAGGCGGGAGCGCAACGAAGGGCAGGACTAACGCGCATGGGGCAATTCGATGTGAAAGTGAGCGCCGGAGCCGCCGTCGTCCATCAGTTCGACCTGGCCGCCATGGGCCGTGACGTACTCGTGCACGATGGACAGGCCGATGCCGCTGCCGCGCACCGCGTCGCCCGGCTGGCGTTCGCCGCGGTAGAAGGGCTCGAACACGCGGGCCCGGTCGGCAGCCGCAACGCCCGGGCCCTGGTCGACGATGTCGATGCAGGCACGGCCGGGCACGCGGGTCACGGAAAAACGGATGGTAGCGCCCAGCGGGCTGAAGCGTATCGCGTTCGACAAAAGGTTACCCAGCGCGGTGCCGAGCTTGTCGGCATCGACCTCGGCGCTGAGCGGCTCGCCCTCGACCTGCACGCTGAGCTGGCGGGCCTGCCACTGCAGCCGCTGCTGGGCGACCAGGTCCTTGATCAGTGCGGTGAGCTCGGTCTTGCGGCGCACCAGCTGGCGGGCCTCGAAGGCCGCGGCATTGAAGCGCAGCAGGTCCTCGATCTGGCTTTGCAGCACGTGGGTGTTCTGGCGCAGGATGCGCGCGACCTCGCGCTGGTTCTCGCTGAGCTCGCCGGTGACGCCGTCCTCGAGCAGCGAGACGCCCTCGCGCAGCGCGGCCAGCGGCGTCTTCAGCTCATGGGAGACGTGGCGCAGGAAGCGCGACTTGTCGGAATCGAGCTCGGCCAGCCGCAGCCGCAGCCATTCGAGGCGGCGGCCGAGCAGCCGCACGTCGGTCGGGCCCTGGATGTCGATCGGCTGGTCGAGCCGGTTCTCGCCGAGGCTGACGACGGCGCGCTCCAGGCGCTTGAGCGGCCGCGCGAGCCACAGGCCGAAGCCGAGCGCCATCACGATCGAGATGCCGATCGCGGCGAGGATCTGCCGGCCGAGCTGGGTGCGGCCGGCCTCGAGTTCGTTCATCAGCACCTGGTTGCGCGCCTCGGTGGCCAGGCGCACCTGCTCGGCGATCGCGGCATTGATCGATTCGAGCTCGCGGAACGCGGTGGTGACGGTGACCTCGCGCAGCCGGATCGCCGGCTCGGGGCCGCTCAGCTGGGCCTCGATGTCGGCCTCGGTGGCGCGCCAGTCGGCGGCCAGGTTCGACGGGATGCGGTTGTCGGCCAGCCGGGCGAGCGCCGAGGTGGCGTCGCGCGCGGCCTCTTCGAAGCGCTGGCGCAGCACCGGGTCGTCGAGCACCAGGTACTGGCGCGCGGCACGCTCCATCGCGACGGTGCGTTCGGCCAGCACCTGCGCGTCGGCGGTGTGGGCGACGGCCTGGCGCGCGCCCTCGCTGCTCTGGCGCAACAGGCCTTCGAGCTGGAACAGGCCGCGCAGCGAGGCCGCGCTGAGCAGCGCGGCGATCAGCAGGAAGGCGACGAGCAGCAGCTGGCGGAAGGAGTAGCGGTTGAGGCTGAACATCAGCGGGGGATTGTGCCCGCCCCGTTCAATCGAACACGGGCAGCGCGTCGTCCTTCAAAGTGCCGCGCACCTGCTCGAAATCCGGCATCACCGAGCGCACCACGTCCCAGAAGCGCGGGCTGTGGTTCATCTCGCGCAGGTGCGCCAGCTCGTGCGCGACCACGTAGTCGATGCTGGGCATCGCGAAATGGATCAGCCGCCAGTTCAGCCGGATGCGGCCGTCGGCGCTCGCACTGCCCCAGCGCGTCTGCGCCGATGACAGGCTCAGCCGCGTGTAGCGCACGTTCAGCTGCGCCGCGAAATGCCGGCAGCGGTCTTCGAAGATGCGCCGCGCCTGGCGCTGCAGCCAGCTCTGCACCGCGTCGCGGATCTGCTCGGGCGCGGCCGTCTGCGGCAGCCCCACGTGCAGCGTCAGCCGCGGCACGCCAGGCAGCGCCGCGGCATCGGTGTTCAGGATCGCACCGGTGGCGCGCGAATCGAGCACGATGATCACCGTCTCGCCGAGGAACGGGATGCCGGTGCCGTCGCGCCAGTCGACCTTGGCCGCCTGCAGCCGCTGCCCGCGCTGCTGCTGCTCGACCAGCTTGCGCAGGATCCAGCCGGCCTTCTCGCGCAGCGCGGCCTCGATGTCCTGCTGGCCGACCCACTTCGGCGCCGCGACGCTCAGCCCGTCGGTGCCGACGACGAAGCCGATGCTCTGGCGGCGCGCACGCCGCAGCGCGTAGCCGACGAGGTGCTCGTTCAGCCGGATCTCGCGCTGCGCCTGCGGATGGCGGAAGACGGCGGGCTGGAGATTGGACACCGCAGGCGCGGCGACGGGCGGCGGTGCCGCAGGGGCCTCGGCCACCGGCGGGCGCAAGGGCATGCGCGGCAGCGAGGGCCAGAGGGAGGGGGAAGAAGACACCGACGCAGGCGACTCATCGAACAGCGAGAGCTGTGATTCTTCGGGGCCCGGCGCATGTCGAGTCATGGGCCGCGATTGTAAAGGTGGGCCGCGACTACTGTGCGTACGCCTCGGGATCGATGCGCCGCATCTCGCCTTCGATCCAGGCCTCGACCTCGCGCATCAGATCATCGGCCTCGCGCCCGGCCGGCGCGATCGGCTTGCCGATCGACACGGTGACCAGGCCCGGGCGGATCAGGAACGACTTGCGCGGCCAGCAGCGCGCCGAGCTGACGGCGATCGGCACCAGCGCCGCGCCGGTCGCCACCGCCAGGCGCGTCGCGCCGGTCTTGTAGGTGCCCTGCTGGCCGCGCGCGATGCGCGTGCCCTCGGGGAACATGATCACCCAGTTGCCCTGCGCCATGAAGCGCTTGCCCTGCTCGGCCACGCGCGACCAGGCCTCGGTGCGCTTGCTGCGGTCGATGTGCACCATGTCGAGCCGCGCCATCGCCCAGCCGAAGAACGGGATGTACAGCAGCTCGCGCTTGAACACGTAGCACAGCGGGCGCGGCATCAGCGTCGGGAAAGCGAAGGTCTCCCAGGTCGACTGGTGCTTGGGGCACAGGATGGCCGGGCCGTCGGGCAGGTTCTCCATGCCCTGCACGCGGTAGCGCACGCCGCAGATGAAGCGGCAGCCGGTGATCGCGATGCGCAGCCAGAAGGTGGTGAACCAGAACAGCGGCGTGCCGCGGATGAAGATCGACGCGATCAGCGAGAACACCGCCCACGGGATCACGGTGGCGGCCATCCACAGCACGAACAGCAGCGAACGCAGCGCCGCAATGAATTTCGACATCAATCGAGCCTTCCGAATCCGGAGTCGGTCTTGCCGGAGGCGCCGCGCAGCGTGCGCTCCTGCTGGATCATGTATTGGGCGAACGCCGTCAGGTCGTCATGCACCTGCAGGCCGGGCACCTTGGCGTGCAATTGCGCGAGCTGCGCGTCGTCGAGCGCGCGGCTCTTGCCGGTGCGCACCAGGTGCGGCGGGCAGCCGGCCGCGACCGCCGCCTCGAGGTCGCGCAGCGAATCGCCGACCACCGGCACGCCCTTCAGGTCGACGCCGAAGCGCTCGCCGATCTGCAGGTACAGGCCGGGCAGCGGCTTGCGGCAATCGCACTGGTCTTCGGGGGTGTGCGGGCAGAAGAACACCGCGCTGATGCGCCCGCCGACGCGCGCGAGCTGCACGTTCATCTTCGCGTGCATCAGGTTCAGCGTGGCCATGTCGAACAGGCCGCGGCCGAGGCCCGACTGGTTGGTCGCGATCACCGTCTGCCAGCCGGCATGGTTGAGCCGCGCGATCGCCTCGAGCGCACCGGGCATCGGCACCCACTCGTCGACCGTCTTGACGAAGTCGTCGCGGTCTTCGTTGATGGTGCCGTCGCGGTCGAGGATGATCAGGTTCATGGCGTCGGACCTCGGTGGGCGTGCTTCGCGCGGCATGGTCAGACGGCGAGCCGGGAGAGGTCGGCGACGCGGTTCATTGCACTGCGCAGGATCGCCAGCAGGCCGAGCCGGTTGACGCGGATCTTCGGATCGTCGGCATTCACCATCACCTGGTCGAAGAACGCGTCGACCGGCGCCTTCAGCGCTGCGAGCGCCTGCAGCGACGCGGTGAAGTCGCGGCGGTCGAAGGCTGGCCGGGCGATCCGCTCGATCTCGACCAGCGCGGCGTGCAGCGCCTGCTCGGCCGGGTCGGTCAGCAGCGCCGCATCGACCTGCTCGATCACCTCGCCGTCGGCCTTCTTCAGGATGTTGCTGACCCGCTTGTTGGCCGCGGCCAGCGACCCGGACTCGGGCAGCGCCGCGAACGCACGCACGGCGGCCAGCTTCTTGCCGACATCGTCGAGTTCCTTCGGGCGCAGCGACAGCACGGCATCGACCTGCTGCGCGGTGGCGCCCTGCTCGCGCAGCATGCCGGCCAGGCGTTCGTAGATGAAGTCGCTCAGCGCGGGGGTGGCATCGGTGATCTTGTCGCCGAAGACACCGGCTGCATCGCGCAGCAGCTTGTCGAGCGGGATCGCGAGCTGGCGCTCGGTCAGCAGCCGGATCACGCCGAGCGCGTGGCGGCGCAGCGCGAAGGGGTCCTTGTCGCCGGTGGGCAACTGGCCGATGCCGAACAGGCCGACCAGCGTCTCCAGCTTGTCGGCCAGCGCGACGATCTCGCCGACCTGGCCGCGCGGCAGTTCGTCTCCGGCGAAGCGCGGTTTGTAGTGGTCTTCGACCGCCAGCGCGACCTCGTCGGTCTCGCCATCGTGGCGGGCGTAGTAGCCGCCCATGATCCCTTGCAGCTCGGGAAACTCGCCGACCATGTCGGTCAGCAGGTCGGCCTTGGCCAGCAACGCTGCGCGCTCGACGTCTCGCACCAGCGATTGCCGCTTGTCGACGCCTTCATACAACGCAACCGCATTCGCAATTCCACGCGCGATTGCCTGCACGCGCTTGACCCGCTCGCCCTGCGAGCCCAGCTTCCCGTGGTAGACCACCTTGTCGAGCCCGCCGACCCGATCGGCCAGCGTCTTCTTGCGGTCCTGGTCGAAGAAGAACTTCGCATCGGCCAGCCGCGGGCGCACCACGCGCTCGTTGCCGCCGGTCACGCGGCTCGCGTCGGCCGGGCGGATGTTGCTGACGACCAGGAACTGGTTGGTCAGCTTGCCGGCCGCGTCGAGCAGCGGGAAGTACTTCTGGTTGGCCTTCATCGTCAGGATCAGGCATTCCTGCGGCACGTCGAGGAACTCCGGCTCGAAGCGGCACAGCAGCACGTTCGGCCGCTCGACCAGCGCCGTCACTTCGTCGAGCAGCGCGGCATCGTCGATCGGCTGCAGGCCCTGCTGCTTCGCCGCATGGTCGAGCTGGCGCACGATCTCGGCATGGCGGGCCGCGAAGCTCGCGATCACCGCGCCCTGCTCTTCGAGCTGGCGCGCGTAGTGGTCAGCATCCAGCAGCACCACCGGCTCGATCGCCGCTTCGAAGCGGTGGCCGCGCGTCTCGCGGCCGGAGCTGAGGCCCAGCACCTGCAGCGGCACCACGTCGGCCCCGTGCAGCGCGACCAGCCCGTGCGCCGGGCGCACGAAGTTCACGCTGGTCCAGCCGTCAGCCAGCTGGTACTGCATCACCTTGCGGATCGGCAGGCCGGCCAGTGCTTCATCGAGCGCCTGCTGCAGGCCTTCGGCGAGCATCGGGCCCTTGACGAGGCTGTCGTAGAACAGCGCCTCGGCCTTGCCGTCGGGCTGGCGCTTCAGCTGCGGCAGCACCGACGCATCGGCACCGACGCTCGCGAGCTTCTTCAGCAGCGCCGGCGTGGCCTGGCCGTCGGCCGTCAGGCCCACGCTGACCGGCATCAGCTTCAGCGACACCGCGCGGTCGTCGGCCTGCGCGCGCACCGCGCTCACGTGCACCGCGAGGCGCCGCGGCGTCGCGTACGGGGTGGTGGCGGAATGCTCGGTGGCCAGGCCGCGCGTCTTGAGCCCGGCGAACAGCGTCGCGGCGAAGGCCTCGCCGAAGCGCTTCAGGTCCTTCGGCGGCAGTTCCTCGACGAACAGCTCGACCAGCAGGTTCTTGTGGCTCATCGCTCAGGCCGCCTTCTTCTTGTTCAGTTGCTCGATCACTTCGTCGGCCCAGCCTTTGGGCGCCATCGGGAACCCGAGGCGGGCGCGGCTGTCGAGGTAGCTCTTCGCGACGGCGCGCGCCAGCGTGCGGATGCGGCCGATGTAGGCGGCGCGCTCGGTCACGCTGATCGCGCCGCGCGCGTCCAGCAGGTTGAAGGTGTGGCCGGCCTTCAGCACCTGTTCATAGGCGGGCAGCGCGAGCTGCTGCGCCATCAGGTAGGTGGCCTGCTTCTCGTGCGCAGCGAAGGCCTGCAGCAGGAAGTCGACGTCGCTGTGCTCGAAGTTGTAGGTGCTCTGCTCGATCTCGTTCTGCAGGTAGACGTCGCCGTAGCTCAGCGTGTCGGTCCATTGCAGGTTGTAGACGTTGTCGACGCCCTGCAGGTACATCGCCAGGCGCTCCAGCCCGTAGGTGATCTCGCCGGTGATCGGCTTGCAGTCGATGCCGCCGACCTGCTGGAAGTAGGTGAACTGCGTGACCTCCATGCCGTTCAGCCAGACCTCCCAGCCGAGGCCCCAGCAGCCGAGCGTCGGGTTCTCCCAGTCGTCCTCGACGAAGCGCACGTCGTTGGCCTTCAGGTCGAAGCCGAGTGCTTCGAGCGAGCCGAGGTACAGCTCGAGGATGTTGGCCGGCGCGGGCTTCAGCACGACCTGGTATTGGTAGTAGTGCTGCAGGCGGTTCGGGTTCTGGCCGTAGCGGCCGTCCTTCGGGCGGCGGCTGGGCTGCACGTAGGCGGCCTTCCACGGCTCCGGGCCCAGCGCGCGCAGGAAGGTGGCGGTGTGGCTGGTGCCGGCGCCGACCTCCATGTCGTACGGCTGCAGCAGCGCGCAGCCCTGGCGGTCCCAGTAGTCTTGCAGGCGCAGGATGATTTGCTGGAAGGTCAGCATATGGACTCGAAAGTGGAGAGAGACATCGCGCCCGGTGAACGCGGAAGGGGCGATTTTAGAGGGTGGTGCTACGAACGGCGCAGGGGCACGACGATCAGCAACGACAGGATCGCGCCGGCCAGCAAGGGCCACAGCCACCACTTCGCCGCCCAGCTCGCGTACGGCGTCATGCCCTGGCGGCCCTCGACCGGCGCCTGCAGCACGCCCATCGTCAGCGGCGGCAGCTGGTGCGTGACACGCCCGGTGTGGTCGATCACCGCCGTCACGCCGGTGTTGGTCGCGCGCAGCATCGGCCGCTGGAACTCGAGCGCCCGCATGCGCGAGATGTTCAGGTGCTGCGCCAGCGCGATGGTGTCGCCGAACCAGCCGATGTTGCTGATGTTCGCGAAGATCGTCGGCGCCCGCTCGGGCTCGCGGAAATGCGCCGCCAGCTCCTCGCCGAACAAGTCCTCGTAGCAGATGTTCGGCGCGACGCGCTGGCCCTTGACCTCGAACGACGGCGCACCCACCGGCCCGCGGTTGAAGTCGCCGAGCGGGATGTTCATCAACTCGGTGAACCAGCGGAAGCCGGTCGGGATGAACTCGCCGAACGGCACCAGGTGGTGCTTGTCGTAGCGGTAGAAGCCGCCCGGCCACTTCGCGGTCTCGCGCGACAGCCCGACCGCCGAGTTGGTGTAGCCGGCCTCGAAGCTGCCCAGCGGCACGCCGATCAGCGCCGCCCGGTCGCCGCGCTGGAAACCGGCGGCCAGCGCCGCCCAGTAGCCTTCGGGCAGCTGGTCGGGCAACAGCGGCACGATGGTCTCGGGCGCGAGCACCAGGTCGCCGCGCGCCGACTGCAGCGTCGCCGTGGCCCAGGCCAGCGCCAGCGGCAGCTTCTCTTCGGCGAACTTCTCGTCCTGCGCGACGTTCGACTGCAGCAGCGACAGCTGCAGGATGCCGTTGCCGCGGGTGAAACCGACCGGCTGCATGACGGCCAGGCCACCCACCACCGCCACCGCGGTGATCGCGCCCAGCCCGCCCGGGCCGATGCCGCTGCGGAATCCGATCACCGCCAGCGCGCCCACCAGCGCCGACACCCAGCCGATGCCGTACACGCCGACCCAGGGCGCCAGGTGCGCGAGCGGGCTGTCGACATGCGAATAGCCCGACGCCGCCCACGGGAAGCCGGTGAACAGCAGCCCGCGCGCCAGCTCGGCCAGCAGCCAGCAGGCGGCGAACACCAGCGCATCGACGACCAGGTGGTTGCGCCGCAACAGGCCGAACACCCCCATCGCCAGCGCGAAATACAGCGCCAGCACGGCCGACAGCGCCAGCACCGCGGCCACCGCCATCCAGGCCGGCAAGCCGCCGTAGCGGTGCATGCTGATGTAGAGCCAGAAGGTGCCGGCCACGAACCAGGCGGTGGCGAAGGCCCAGCCGAGCAGCGCCGCCCGGCGCGGCGAGGCCCGGCTGACGCGGAACGCGAGCCCGGCGACCGCCAGCAGCTGCAGCACCCAGGCGTGCGTGTAAGTGGCGGCCAGGCTGTGCACCCCGCCGAGCACCAGCACCAGCAGCAGGTCCAGGCCGAGGAACATGTTGTCGGACGCCCCGGCCACGTGGCGGGCGTCACGGCGACCGAGTCCGGGGCGTGGGGCCGGCGCCTGCGGCACCGACCTAGGCACCGTCTTCACCCACGGCGGCCTCGGGCGCGCGCGTCACCTTGAACCAGCGCACCGCGCCACCGCGCGTCAGCATCACCGTGAAGACCAGGCTGCCGACGGTCACCGCCTCGCCGCGGCGCGGCACCCGGCCGAGTTCCTGGGCCACCAGGCCGCCGATGGTGTCGAAATCGTCGAGCGGCAGCACCTCGCCGAACGAGTCGTTGACGGCCTCGATCGTCGTGTCGCCGGCCACCCGGTGGCTGCCGTCGGCCAGCGTGTAGATGCCGGATTCGCCGTCTTTCTCGTCGAATTCGTCCTCGATCTCGCCGACGATCTCTTCCAGCACGTCCTCGATCGTGATCAGCCCGGCGGTGTTGCCGAACTCGTCGATCACGATCGCCAGGTGGTTGCGGTTGGAGCGGAAATCGCGCAGCAGCTCGTTCAGGCCCTTCGATTCGGGCACGAACACCGCCGGGCGCAGCAGCGTGCGCAGGTTCAGCTCGGGCGCGCGCTGCAGCTTCAGCAGGTCTTTCGCCATCAGCGTGCCGACGATGTTGTCGCGCTGGCCCTCGAAGACCGGGAAGCGGGAGTGGCCGGTGTCGATCACCAGCGCCAGCAACTCGTCGTAGGGGGCCTCGATGTCGAGCAGGTCCATGCGCGGGGCGGCCACCATCGCGTCGCCGGCGGTCAGGTCGGCCATGCGGATGACACCCTCGAGCATCATGCGCGACTCGGGCGCGATCACCTCGCGGTTCTCCGCGTCGGCCAGCGTCGAGATCAGCTCGTCCTTGGAGTCGGGGCCGGGGGACATGAATTCCATCAGCCGCTCGAACAGGCCGCGCTTGTCCGTGGGGGCGGGGTGCTTGTCAGCGCCTCTGGAAGATCGACTCGGGTGGGGGTCTGACATCGCGCCGGGGGCGAAGAGTTCGTAGGGGCAAAAGCTTACTCGAAGCAGGGAGTCACACGGGGTTGACACATCTGATACCTTGAACAAAAGTTTTTCGGCCGCATCTGGCCCGCTTCCTCGTCAAGGACCGACATCCCATGAGCCTCATCCCCGCCACCATCCTGACCGGCTTCCTCGGCTCGGGCAAGACCACGCTGCTGAAGCGCGTGCTCACCGAAGCGCACGGCCAGAAGATCGCCGTGATCGAGAACGAGTTCGGCGACGAGAACATCGACAACGAGATCCTGGTGCAGGACACCCAGGAGCAGATCATCCAGCTGAACAACGGCTGCGTGTGCTGCACGATCCGCGAAGACCTGCGCACCACGCTGAACGACCTGGCCGAAAAGCGCCGCAAGGGCGAACTGAGCTTCGACCGCGTCGTGATCGAGACCACCGGCCTGGCCGACCCCGGCCCGGTCGCCCAGACCTTCTTCATGGACGACGAGATCGCCGAGAGCTACCTGCTGGACTCGATCCTGACCCTGGTCGACGCCAAGCACGCCGAATCGCAGCTCGACACCCGCCAGGAGGCGCGCCGCCAGATCGGCTTCGCCGACCAGATCTTCATCAGCAAGACCGACCTGGTCGACGCCCCGACGGTCGACGCGCTGATCCACCGCATCAAGCACATGAACCCGCGCGCCCCGCAACGCAAGGTTCACTTCGGCGAGGTGCCGCTGGCGGAGGTGTTCGACCTGCGCGGCTTCAACCTGAACGCCAAGCTCGACATCGACCCCGATTTCCTGAAGGCCGATGACCACGCCCATCACGACCACGATCACCATGGCCACGACCATGATCATGACCACGAGCACGGCGAGCACTGCGACCACCCGCACCACCATGCCCATGACGACGACGTGAAGTCGTTCGTGTTCCGCTCCGACCGGGCGTTCAACCCGGCCAAGCTGGAGGATTTCCTGGGCGCGATCGTGCAGGTCTACGGCCCGAAGATGCTGCGCTACAAGGGCGTGCTGAACATGAAGGGCAGCGACAAGAAGGTGATCTTCCAGGGCGTGCACCAGCTGATGGGCAGCGACCTGGGCCCGGCCTGGGCGAAGGGCGAGAAGAAGACCAGCAAGATGGTGTTCATCGGCCTGGACCTGCCGCGGGAAATCTTTCTGCAGGGGCTGGAGCAGTGCCTCGTCTGATTCTGTCGAAAAACCCGTTGAGCTGGAAAACAACGTGGCTACAATCCGCGGCGCCCAAGTTTGGCTGCGGGGTGAATGCCCACCCCACAGAGCGGGTATAACCGCCGTTGCGAGGAGATCTCAGTGACAAAGACCCCGGCCCAGCCAGCAACACCATCCAAGCCAGCGGCCAAGAAGCCGACGACACCGGCCGCCAAGACCACCGTGAAGCCGGCCGCCAAGGCGCCGGCCAAGGCGGCCCCTGCGCCGAAGGCGCCGGCCAGCAAGGCCGCACCTGCGGCCAAGCCGGCGGCGAAGACGGCGCATGCGCCGGCCGCCGCGGCGGCCAAGCCGGTCGCCAAGGCGGCTGCGGCACCCCAGGCCCCCGCGCCGAAGCCGGTGGTCGTGAAGCCGCCGCCCGCTCCCAAGCTTTCCGCCGCGGCCCGGGCATCGGCTGCGGCATCGTCCCCGGCCCCCATTCCACCGGCCACGTCCCGTTTTGCAGACCGCTTCGCGCCTCCGAGGCCGCCCACCCGACAGATGAATTCTCTTGTGACCGACATTTCCAAGCACGAACACAAAGCCGACCCCAAGCTGGCCAACGCCTGGAAGAGCAAGCCGGGCGAAGCCCTGACCGACGACGAGCTGCAGGCCATGCCCGACAGCGAGTACATGAACGAGAAGCAGCTGGCGTTCTTCAAGGCGCGCCTGCAGCAGCTGAAAGACGATCTGCTCAGCAACGCCGGCGAAACCACCGAGCATTTGCGCGAAGACACCTCGATCGTCCCCGATCCTGCCGATCGCGCCACCATCGAGGAAGAGCACGCGCTCGAGCTGCGCACGCGTGACCGTGAGCGCAAGCTTCTGAAGAAAATCTCACAGTCGCTGGGCCGCATCGAGGCCGGTGACTACGGTTTCTGCGACGAAACTGGCGAACCGATCGGATTGGGCCGCCTGATCGCACGGCCGACCGCTACACTGTCCCTCGAAGCCCAGCAACGGCGCGAGCTGAAGCAGAAGATGTTCGGCGACTGACATCCCCCTTCGCGCATCCCGTCACCCGACATGTCGGACCAGAAAGACAACACCAGCTTCTTCCGTAAGGTTGTCAAGTTCGTCGCCAACCCGGCCACGGACTGGGCGCAACTCGGCACGCCCACGGAAGAAGCTCGCGAGAGCGAGTACGCGAAGTCCGAACTGAAGGCGATGATCGAGCGCAAGCGGCGCAACGACTTCGTCCGCAAGCGCGAATTCGACATGCTGCGCAAGGTGCGCCGCGAAGGCCTGACCAGCGAACAGCTGGCGGCGCTGGGCGGATCCTCCCGCCTCGACGACTCCGAAGCCCGCATGCAGGACAGCGGCGCGAAGCCGGATGTCGGCGTCAAGGCCAAGATCGACGAGATCGAGCAGCAGATGGTCGGCGACGGCCTCGCCTCGCCGTCGCGCCGCCCGCCCTCTTTCTATGACGCGCCGACCCAGCCGGCCGCGATCGGCTATGCGGCCACCGAGCCCGACCAGAGCCGCATCCGCCCCGAACCGGTCCGCGCGAACGGCGCCCCGGCGGCGGTCAAGCCGGCCCGCCCGCCGGCCGGTGCCCCCGCCACTGTCGTGATGGGCGCAGGGCTGTCGCCGTTGTCGCCACTTCATCTGGACATCGCCGGCGGCGACCTGGGCAGCCCGTATGCAGTGGAAGTGAGCGAAGTCGCCCACGACCCCGAACTCGACGAAGCGGTGATCGCGTTCGCGAATGCCGACTTCGAAAGCTGCGAATCGTCGCTGGCGGCGCTCACCGGCCAGGGCGGCCCGCGCGCCCAGCACGCCGAAACCTGGCTCGCGCTGTTTGACCTGTACCGCGCGATCGGCCAGCACCACAAGTTCGAGAGCCTCGCGATCGACTACGCCCAGCAGTTCGGCTGGTCGGCGCCGCAGTGGTTCTCGATGCCCAAGCTGGTGGCCGAGGCCGCCGGCGAAGAACGCCGCCCCAGCTCGCGCATCGACGGCCAGGTCGGCTGGGTGTGCCCGAGCATCGTCGATGCCGACGCGGTCGCGCGGCTGCGTTCGCAGTCGCTGCAGATGCCGCTGCCGTGGGTGTTCGACTGGAGCGCGCTGCAAAGCATCGATGCCGAGGCCTGCGCGCGCATGAGCGAGCTGTTCCGCGGCTGGATCAACGAGCCGCTCGACATGCGCTGGCTCGGCGGCGACCGCCTGATGCAGGTGATCCAGGATGCCGCGCCGACCGGCGTGCGCGATGCCGACCCGGTGTTCTGGCAGCTGCGCCTCGACGCGCTGCGCATGGCCAACCGCGCCGATCAATTCGACGAAGCGGCCATCGACTACTGCGTCACCTACGAGGTGTCCCCGCCGTCGTGGGAAAGCGCGAAGTGCCAGGTGCGCATCAGCGGCTCCAACATGAGCACGCAATCGCCGCCGATGTCGGTGGTGAGCGACGTGTCCACCAGCTTCCTCGAATCGCAGATGCCCGACGAACCGGGCGTGCAGGTCGCGGGGGTCGAGCTGTCCGGCCAGCTGGTCGGTGACATCGGTGCCACGCTGACCAAGATGAACGACGAACTGGGCCATGCCGAGGTCGTCAACGTGTCTTGCGCGCGCCTGATCCGCGTCGACTTCATCGCGGCCGGCGACCTGCTGAACTGGGTGCTGGCACGCCGCGGCGAGAACCGCTCGGTGACCTTCTCCGAAGCGCACCGGCTGGTCGCGCTGTTCTTCGGCGCGATGGGCATCAACGAGCACGCGAAGGTCAAGGTTCGGGTGGTCTGAATCCCGGGTCACAATCTTCGGCTTGAAGCCTGCGGCTTCGCCCGAATCTGAGACCCCATGGATCAATACCACGGCACCACCATCCTGAGCGTGCGGCGCGGCAACCTCGTCGCGCTCGGCGGCGACGGCCAGGTCACCCTCGGCAACGTCGTCGTGAAGTCGACGGCCCGCAAGGTGCGCAAGCTCTACCGCGACCAGGTGCTCGCCGGCTTCGCCGGGGCCACCGCCGACGCCTTCACCCTGTTCGAACGCTTCGAGGCCAAGCTCGAGAAACACCAGGGCCACCTGGTGCGCGCCGCGATCGAGCTGACCAAAGATTGGCGCACCGACCGCGTGCTGCGCCGCCTCGAGGCGATGCTGGCGGTGGCCGACAAGGAGGCCTCGCTGATCATCACCGGCAATGGCGACGTGCTGGAGCCCGAGAAAGGCATCGTCGCGATCGGCTCCGGCGGCGCGTACGCGCAGGCCGCCGCCATCGCGCTGCTCGAACACACCGAGTTGGCGCCGCAAGACATCGTCAAGCGCTCGCTCGAGATCGCCGGCGACCTGTGCATCTACACCAACCAGAACCACACGATCGAAATCCTGGGCGAAAGCACGCGATGAGTTCCATGACGCCGCAAGAGATCGTTTCTGAACTCGACCGCCACATCGTCGGCCAGGCCGGCGCCAAGCGCGCGGTCGCGATCGCGCTGCGCAACCGCTGGCGTCGCCAGCAGGTCGACGGCGCGCTGCGCGGCGAGATCACGCCGAAGAACATCCTGATGATCGGCCCGACCGGCGTCGGCAAGACCGAGATCGCGCGCCGGCTGGCCAAGCTGGCCGATGCGCCGTTCATCAAGGTCGAAGCCACCAAGTTCACCGAGGTCGGCTACGTCGGCAAGGACGTCGATACCATCATCCGCGACCTGGTCGACATGGCCGTCAAGCAGGAGCGCGAGACGCAGATCAAGCGCCAGCGCGTGCGCGCCGAAGACGCCGCCGAAGACCGCGTGCTCGACATCCTGGTGCCGCCGCCGCGCGCGGCGAGCAGCGATTTCGGCCTCGCGCCGCCGACGCCCGCCGCACCGGCGGCCGACAACACCGCCCGCCAGGTGATGCGCAAGCGGCTGCGCGAGGGCGTGCTCGACGACAAGGAGATCGAGATCGAAGTCGCCGACACCAAGCCGACGCTGGACATCATCGGCCCGCCCGGCATGGACGAGATGGCTGAGCAGCTGAAGGGCATGTTCGCGAACCTCGGCCAAGGAAAGCGCAAGCTGCGCAAGCTGAAGATCGGCGAGGCGCTGAAGCTGCTGGTCGACGACGAAGCAGCCAAGCTCGTCAACGAGGACGAGATCAAGACCGCGGCGCTGCACAACACCGAGCAGAACGGCATCGTGTTCCTCGACGAGATCGACAAGGTTGCGTCACGCAACGAATCGAGCGGTGCCGACGTGTCGCGCCAAGGCGTGCAACGCGACCTGCTGCCGCTGGTCGAGGGCACCACGGTGAACACCAAGTACGGCATGGTGAAGACCGACCACATCCTGTTCATCGCGTCGGGTGCGTTCCACCTGAGCAAGCCGAGCGACCTGATCCCGGAGCTGCAGGGGCGGTTCCCGATCCGCGTCGAGCTCGGCTCGCTGAGCGTCGACGATTTCGAGGCCATCCTGACGCAGACGCATGCGAGCCTGGTCAAGCAATACCAGGCGCTGCTCGCGACCGAAGGCGTCACGCTCGAACTGCGGCCCGACGCCATCCGCCGCCTGGCGCAGATCGCGTTCGACGTCAACGAGCGCACCGAGAACATCGGCGCGCGCCGCCTGTCCACGGTGATGGAGCGCCTGCTCGACGAGGTGAGTTTCGACGCCCCGAAGCTGTCGGGCCAGACGGTGTCGATCGGCGCCGCCGAGGTCGACGCGAAGCTCGGCGAGCTGGCGAAGAACGAAGACCTGTCGCGCTACATTCTCTGAGCCTGCGCGGCCGCCTCGCGCCGCCAAGCGCCGGGCGGCCGACCGGTGACGCGCTTGAAGGCCTTGTTGAAGGCCGGCTCGGAGTCGTAGCCCACCTGGGCCGCGATGCCCGCGAGCGGCGCATCGCCGGCGCGCATCAGGCAGCCGGCGCGAAACATCCGCCAGCGCGTCAGGTACTCGAGCGGCGGCTCGCCCACCTTCTGCTTGAAGCGCAGCGCGAAGGCCGAGCGCGACAGCCCCGCGGCCGCCGCCAGCTCGTCCACGGTCCAGGCGCGCGCGAGCTCGTGGTGCATGCGGCGCAAGGCGGTGCCAATGCGCCGATCGGCCAACGCGCTCAGCCAGTTCGCACCGGCCGCGTCGTCCGCCGCGAGCGCCTGCGCATGCGACCTCACCGCATGCACGAACAGGATGTCGGCGAGCCGGCTGATCACGGTGCCCGAGCCGAGCGCCGGCGTGCCGGTTTCGACGGCGAGCATCTGCAGCGTCGCCTGCAGCAGCTGGCTGCGGTCGTCGTCGAGCCGTGCGAGCAACAACGTCGGGATCAGTTCGACCAGCGGCGTCGCTGCCAGCGCATCGAAGTCGAACCACCCGGTGATCACGGTGGCCGGCGCGCCACCGCCGCCGAGCGCCACGACGCCGCCGACATGGTCGCGCACCGTCTCGCTGCACGACCGCGTCGCGGAACCCGGCGCGTCGCTCAGCACGTAGCGCGAGCCGCGCAGCATCACGAAGCAATCGCCCGCGGCCAGCGCGACCGGCGTTCCGGTGCCGTCCAGCCGCAGCAAGACGCTGCCGCGCACGACGAGCCCGAAGCGCGCCATGCGGCCGGCCGCGAAATCCAGGCCCCAGGGCGCGCTCAGCTCGAGCCGTGCGTAGAGCGCGCTGCGCACTCGCATCGCGGCAAAGATGTCATCGAGAGGATCCATCGCGGCCTGGACGAGCAGACAAGAGATCGAGCGTAGCAGGCATGCATCGTCCGCAGCCTCGCTTCGAGAATGGACACATCCACCTGCAGGAGCCCTCGATGCGAAGCCTTCATCTCGATGCCGACAACCCGGCCGCCCCGCTGGTGACGCGAGACCTGCCGCGCGCCCCGCTCGGGCCGACCGCGCTGCGGGTGCGGGTGCACGCGGTGTCGCTGAACCGGCGCGACCTGATGATCCGCGCCGGCACCTACCCGGTGCCGCCGACGCCGGGCGTCGTGCCGCTCAGCGACGGTGCCGGCGAGGTGGTCGAGGTGGGCCGTGCGGTGACGCGCTTCGCCATCGGCGACCGCGTGACCAGCTGCTATTTCCCGCAATGGATCGACGGTCGGCTGAGCCTGGCGCAGGCGATGCAACAGGCCGGCTGCAGCCTGCCTGGGTGGCTGGCCGACGAGGTCGTCGCAGAGGAGCAGGCGGTGCTCGCGATGCCCGATCACCTCGGCTTCGACGAGGCGGCCACGCTGCCCTGCGCTGGGCTGACCGCCTGGAACGGCCTGACCGGCGGGCGGCCGGTGCGCGCCGGCAGCACGGTGCTGACGCTGGGCGCCGGCAGCATCGCGGTGTTCGCGATCCAGTTCGCGAAGGCGCTCGGCGCCCGCGTGATCGCGACGACCTCCAGCGACGACAAGGCCGCGCGGCTGGCCTCGCTCGGCGCGGACGAGGTGCTGAACTATCGGCAGTCAGTCGACTGGGACCGTGAGGTGCTGCGCCTGACCGGCGGGCGCGGCGCCGACCACGTGATCGAGGCAATCGGGCCGGCGACGCTGGAGCGCTCGCTGCGCTGCGCCGCATGGGACGCCGACATCGGCCTGATGGGCGTGTTCGGCGGCGACGACAGCCGCTTCGATCCGCGCGCCTTCAGCGGCCGGGTGTTGACGCTGCGCCGCATCGCCGTCGGCAGCCGCAGCGACTTCGAGGCGATGAACCGGCTGATCGCCGCCCACCGGCTGCGGCCGGTGATCGACCGCGTGTTCCCTGTCGAGGAAGCCGAAGCCGCCTACCGGCACCTGGCCGACAGCGCGCACCTCGGCAAGGTCGTCATCCGCGTCGCCGGCTGATCACAGCGCCAGCCGGTGCGACTGCAGCTCCAGCAAGCCGTCGAAGATCAGCGTGTCGACCGTCTCGAACGGCAGCCTGACGATCGGCGCGAGCTTCACCGCCGCGCCGCCGGTCATCACGAACACCGGCTCCCGCCCGGTGCGTTCGCGCAGCTTGTGCGCCATGCGCTCGATCGCACCGGCCATCGCATGCGCGCCGCCGCTCATCAGCGCATCGCTGGTGTTGGTCGGGAAATCGACCACCTCGCCGGTCGGTGCCTTCAGGCCGGCGGTGCCCATTTCCAGCGCGCGCAGCATCAGCCCGAAACCCGGCAGGATCATGCCGCCGATGAAACGGCCGGTTTCGTCCAGCGCATCGACGGTGACGGCCGTGCCCACCATCACCACCAGCGCCGGCCGCGGCGCGCCGGCGGCCCGCACGCGCTGCCAGGCGCCGATCAGCGCGACCCAGCGGTCGGTGCCGAGGCGGTTCGGGTGGTCGTAGCCGTTGGTGACGCCGGCGGCTTGCGCGGTCGAGACCACCCAGCGCGGCTCGACCTGCCAGTGCGCGAGCTGCTCCAGCTGCTCCTCGACCTCGCGCCGGATGCCCTCGCCGGCCACCACGCACCCCAGCATGCTGCTCGGCGGCGGCAGGCTCTTCCATTCGGTGTCGGCCAGCCGGTCGATGGTTTCGAGGAAGACGGCGCCATGCGCCAGCAGGCGCGCGCCCGGTTGCGGGCTCGCGTAGTGCGCCCACTTGAGCCGGGTGTTGCCGATGTCGATGGCCAGGAACGTCATGGGCCGAAGGGTAACCGCTGCCGCCCGATCGACAGCCCGGCAGCCGGCAAACCCGGGTAAGTCCCGGGCGTCGAGCGCGGCGGCGTCAGGCCGCCGACGGTGAATTGACGGTGCGCAGCAGCTCGCGCACGCGGGCAATCGTCTGCGCCGCCCAGATGCCCTTGAACGGCTTCGTGATGCGTTGCTCCACCTCGTCGAGCAGCGCCTCGATGTCGTTGCGCGAGCGCGCACGTTTCAGGCGCATCAGCGTCAGCGAGCCGGCCACCGGCGCCTCGGCCTTCACGGCCCGCATCAGGATCGCGCGCGCTTCGTCGAGCGCGGCATCGGCTTCGTCCAGCGGGGCCAGGTCGGAGATCGGCAGGTCGCCGAGCATCGAATCGGTGAGCACCGACTCCGGCTGCAGGCTCAGCGACGGCGGCAACGGGCCGGAGACGGTGTCCAGCGGCAGGTCGACATCGAGCGGTGCGAGGCCCGAGTTGCCCTGCATCGAGCCGGTGCCGTGCGTGAACATGATCAGGCCCATGGCCACCAGCTCGTCGAAGATCTGGTCGGGCACCCCGGCCTGCACGGCGAGCTGCCGCACCTGGCTCTCGCGCCTGCGCCCATCGACCAGCAGCAAGACCGTGCGATGCCGCTGTCCCAGTTTTCGTTGTCGACTGCCCAACTCGTCGACGCCTTCCGGCGTCTTCACGGGGATATTGATGCTCGGCACGGAACCACTCCTGATGTTCTGCCCTGGCGCCCCCTCCGGCGCCGTACTTCTGAACGGCGCGATTGTGCCGCCGGAATCGGGTCGGGTAGACCATGATTCCCCGCAACGGAGTGCGGCCGCCCGCCGCGAAGTATCGGCGATACACTCGCGATTGACGTATACGTCAATTGCAACGATCGGAGTCCACGTGGCGACCAAGGCACCGGATGGGGCGTATTTCCAGTATGCGGACGCGGGGAGCAAGAAGCGCGCCTTCGACCTCTCGGCGATCGATCCCGGCGCGAAGCCATTTTCGACCGGCGACAAGGTGGCCGACAAGGCCGCGGTCGATGCGCTGGCGCTGGAGCTCGACGAGTTGCAGAACCTGTTCTACGCCGACCGGCGCTTCAAGCTGCTGGTGGTGCTGCAGGGCACCGACACCAGCGGCAAGGACGGCACGCTGCGCGGCGTGTTCGGCCAGATGAGCGCGCTCGGCGTACAGACGGTCGGCTGGAAGGCCCCGACCGCCCCGGAGCGCGACCACGATTACCTGTGGCGCATCCACCAGAAGGTGCCGGGCGCCGGCGAGGTGATGGTGTTCAACCGCAGCCACTATGAAGACGTGCTGGTGCCGGTGGTCAACGGCTGGATCACGCCCCAGCAGACGCGCCAGCGCTACGCCCAGATCAACGACTTCGAGCGCATGCTGACCGAGACCGGCACCGTGGTGCTGAAGTTCATGCTGCACATCTCGAAGGACGAGCAGCGCATCCGGTTGCAGGAGCGGCTGGACGACCCGACCAAGAACTGGAAGTTCGCGGCCGACGACCTCACCGTGCGCAAGCAGTGGAAGGCCTACCAGCAGGCGTACGCCGACGCGATCGCGGCCACCGGCACGCGCTGGGCGCCGTGGACCGTGGTGCCGGCCGATTCGAAGACGCACCGCAACCTGATGATCGCGACGCTGGTGAAGCGCGCGCTGGTCGGGCTGAAGCTGCGCTACCCGCCGGCCGGCGAGGATCTCACCAAGCTGCGCGTGCGCTGACACGGAGACATGCATGACTGATTTGTCCGCCGAGTTCAAGGCGCTGGCCGCCTACCGGCCTGCGCACAAGGTGCGCTTCGTGACCGCCGCGAGCCTGTTCGACGGCCACGACGCGGCGATCAACATCATGCGGCGCATCCTGCAGGGCATGGGCGCCGAGGTGATCCACCTGGGGCACAACCGCTCGGTCGACGAAGTCGTCACCGCGGCGCTGCAGGAAGACGTGCAGGGCATCGCGATCAGCAGCTACCAGGGCGGGCACGTCGAGTACTTCAAGTACATGGTCGACCTGCTGCGCGAGCGGGGCGGCGCACACATCCAGGTGTTCGGCGGCGGTGGCGGCGTGATCGTGCCGAGCGAGATCGCCGAGCTGCAGCAGTACGGCGTGAGCCGCATCTACAGCCCGGAAGACGGCCAGCGCATGGGCCTGCAGGGAATGATCGGCGAGATGGTGATGCGCTGCGACGTCGACCTGTCGCCGCATGCGCCGGCCACGCTGGCAGCGATCCAGGGCCGCGGCGAGCCGCAGCGGCGCGCGCTGGCGCAGCTGATCACCGCGCTCGAGAACGGCGCCGTGTCCGATGCCCTGAAGGCCGAGCTGCACGCCATCGCGAAGCAGAACGCCACACCGGTGCTCGGCATCACCGGCACCGGCGGCGCCGGCAAGAGCTCGCTGACCGACGAGCTGATCCGCCGGCTGCGGCTGGACCAGGGCGATGCGCTGCACGTCGCGGTGATCAGCATCGACCCGTCGCGCCGCAAGAGCGGCGGCGCATTGCTCGGCGACCGGATCCGCATGAACGCGATCGCGCCGTGGCGTGCGGGCCAGCGGGTCTTCATGCGCAGCCTCGCGACCCGCGACTTCGGCAGCGAGATCAGCCAGGCCCTGCCCGACGTGCTGGCCGCGTGCCGCGCCGCCGGCTTCGACCTGGTGATCGTCGAGACCTCGGGCATCGGCCAGGGCGATGCGGCGATCGTGCCGCTGGTCGACGTGCCGATGTACGTGATGACGCCGGAGTTCGGCGCCGCAAGCCAGCTCGAGAAGATCGACATGCTCGACTTCGCCGAGTTCGTCGCGATCAACAAGTTCGACCGCAAGGGCGCCGCCGATGCGCTGCGCGACGTCGCCAAGCAGGTGCAGCGCAACCGCGAGGCCTGGGGCACGCGGCCCGACGAGATGCCGGTGTTCGGCACCATGGCCAGCCGCTTCAACGACGACGGCGTGACCGCGCTGTACCAGGCGC
The DNA here is from genome assembly GCF_900142965.1 of Rhizobacter sp. OV335. Taxonomy (GTDB): domain Bacteria; phylum Pseudomonadota; class Gammaproteobacteria; order Burkholderiales; family Burkholderiaceae_C; genus Rhizobacter. The sequence continues at coordinate 173,444 of NZ_FRCQ01000003.1, read as the reverse complement.
TGCTGCCGCGCCTGGCGGCCCTCGGCATGCCGGTGCGCGAGGGCGTGCTGCCGCCGGCCGCAACGCGCCACAGCACGCACCAGGTGCCGATCGTGCCGGGCGCGCGCGTGCGCTACCTGGCCGAGATCAGCGAGACGGTGCGCGGCTACAAGCAGCAGGCGCGCGCGCAGGCGCGGCTCGCGCGCGAGGTGCAGCAGCTGCGCGGAGCGGCCCGCATGCTGGCGGAAGCGGGCGCCGGCGAATCGCATGCGAACGCCGCGGCCCAGCTCGCCGACCAGCGCGAACAGCAGCTCGATGCCGCCGCACGCAAGCTGCTGGCGCAGTGGCCGCAGCTGCAGGCGGCGTATGCCGGCGACGAGTACGTCGTGAAGATCCGCGACAAGGAGATCCGCACCGCGCTGACGACGCAAAGCTTGTCGGGCACGAAGGTGCGCAAGGTCGCGCTGCCGGGCTACGAGGACCATGGCGAGATCCTGAAGTGGCTGCTGCTCGACAACGTGCCGGGCAGCTTCCCGTACAGCGCCGGCACCTTCGCGTTCAAGCGCGAGGGCGAGGACCCGACGCGCATGTTCGCCGGCGAGGGCGATGCCTTCCGCACCAACCGACGCTTCAAGCTGCTGTCCGAGGGCATGCCGGCGAAGCGGCTGTCGACCGCGTTCGACAGCGTCACGCTGTACGGCAACGACCCGGCGCTGCGGCCCGACATCTACGGCAAGGTCGGCAACTCCGGCGTCAGCATCGCGACGCTGGACGACATGAAGGTGCTGTACGGCGGCTTCGACCTGTGCGACCCGGCCACCAGCGTCAGCATGACGATCAACGGGCCGGCGCCGACGATCCTCGCGATGTTCATGAACACCGCGATCGACCAGCAGCTGGCGCGCTTCGAGGCCGACAACGGCCGCGAGCCGAGCGACGACGAGCTGCACAAGATCCGCGCGTGGGTGCAGCAGAACGTGCGCGGCACGGTGCAGGCCGACATCCTGAAGGAAGACCAGGGGCAGAACACCTGCATCTTCTCGACCGAGTTCAGCCTGAAGGTGATGGGCGACATCGCCGAGTACTTCGTGCACCACCAGGTGCGCAACTTCTATTCGGTGAGCATCAGCGGCTACCACATCGCCGAAGCCGGCGCGAACCCGATCAGCCAGCTCGCGTTCACGCTGAGCAACGGCTTCACCTTCGTCGAGGCGTACCTGGCGCGCGGCATGCACATCGATGATTTCGCGCCGAACCTGAGCTTCTTCTTCAGCAACGGCATGGACCCGGAGTACACCGTGCTCGGCCGCGTCGCGCGGCGCATCTGGGCGGTGGCGATGCGCGAGCGCTACGGCGCCAACGAGCGCAGCCAGAAGCTGAAGTACCACGTGCAGACCTCGGGCCGCTCGCTGCATGCACAGGAGATCCAGTTCAACGACATACGCACCACGCTGCAGGCGCTGATCGCGGTCTACGACAACTGCAACTCGCTGCACACCAATGCGTTCGACGAGGCGATCACGACGCCGACCGAAGACAGCGTGCGCCGCGCGATGGCGATCCAGCTGATCATCAACCGCGAGTGGGGCCTCGCGAAGAACGAGAACCCGAACCAGGGCGCGTTCATCATCGACGAGCTGACCGAGCTGGTCGAAGAGGCGGTGCTGGCCGAGTTCGAGAAGCTCGCCGAGCGCGGCGGCGTGCTCGGCGCGATGGAGACCGGCTACCAGCGCGGCCAGATCCAGGAAGAGAGCATGCACTACGAGATGCTCAAGCACACCGGCGAGTACCCGATCATCGGCGTCAACACCTTCCGCAACCCGCACGGCGACCCGGTGCAGGATCACATCGAGCTGGCGCGCTCCACCGACGACGAGAAGCAGTCGCAGCTCGCGCGGCTCGCGGCCTTCCACGCAACGCATGCCGACGCATCGCCGGCGATGCTGGCGCGGCTTCAACAGGCGGTGATCGCGAACGGCAACGTGTTCGAGGTGCTGATGGACGCGGTGCGCTGCTGCTCGCTCGGGCAGATCACCGCGGCGCTGTTCGAGGTGGGCGGGCAGTACCGGCGGAGCATGTGAGCGGGGCTACTACAGCTTGCCACCTGCATCGAGTCCATCCGCATTCGGATGGGGCCGGTTTGCGGCTGATGACACCGGGTCGAAGCACGCCGATTCCGTGCCGGGGAAGAGTTGGATGAATCCTTGCCTGATCTGTGCCACACCATCGAAGGCCGACATCCAGATGCTGAAGAAGCCGCCCGTCCTTGCCAGTTCCATGATCGCGTCCTGAAGCGCAGGGCTCGGGACCTTGTCCCAATGGAGGCGGAAGCGCTTGGCCAGCAACCATGCTTCGAGGCGTTGGCTGCGTCGGTCCAGCGCAACCAGGTTACCTGCGTCGTCGAGCACTTCCCGCACCTCCTTGTTCAGATCGACAAGGTCCAGGGTGGCCTTCGCTGCCGGAATCAATGCAAGCGGAACCATGGGCGCGATATCGACAATGCCGTCCTGTCGATAGACGAAGGCGGCCATCGTGTTGTCACGGTCCGGAATGAGCCAGTCCGTCAGCTGCGGGTCCTTCGTTCGCTTGATCGAATTGCAGTTCTTGCAGCTGAGCAGGAAGTTGCTCCACAAGCGCTCTTTCGCGAGATGCGCATCCTTCGGCTGGATGTGCTCGACTTCCAGCAGGTTCTCCCTGCGCTCGCAGTAGCTGCAGTAACGCCCGATTCGCGCTGCAAGACCGGCACGCGCCTGTCCGTACGGAGACCCATCGGCGTACAAGTACGCGCCGCCCTTTCGCAGCACTCGCATCACTGCCCCAGCTTGACGATGCGCTCTGCTTCCAGAACAGCTTGGAAGGCGGGGTTGTCGGCGAAGGGCGCCAAACGTTGCGCCAGCTTCTCCTTGTACGATTCCAGGCGCTCGGCAGGACTGCGACCGGCCTCGTCCAACTCGGCAAGATAGCTCTTCGCTGCCTGCAGCATCTCCATGTATCGGGGGCTCGCCTGCGGATCCGTGACACCCATGATGCCGGCCGCAATCGCCTCGATACCGAGGTTGTCCACCTTGTCGGTTGCCACACCGTCCAACACCAGCAATTCGTCGCCGGACCTCAGCGACTGGATGAGAAACGGCGAATGCGTCGTGCAGACGAACTGCAGCCTCGGAAAGGTCCGCCGCAGGTCCTCGATGATCCGCCGTTGCCAGATCGGATGCAGATGCAAGTCGAGTTCGTCGACAAGAACGATGCCGGGCGTGTGCTCCAGTGCCTCGCCCGCCAGCTGCGGGTTGAGCATCACCGCCTTGATGGCCAGATCCGCTGAGATGGCGAGGACGTTGCGATAGCCGTCGCTCAACTCGTCGAACGTGTGCTTCTTGCCATTGCGATGATTGAACATCAGCGTGTTCGCCGCAACGTCGAAGCGCACGGACTCTGCCTCCGGCACCATCTGTTCGATGGTGCGGAAGACCAGCGCAAGCGCCGGCGAGGGCTCATCGCGGTCGATCTCGGTGCGACGCTCGAAACCCATCCAGCGAATGAGATCGCCTGGATTGCAGCGCTTGTCGACCGACATCCGATAGCCGTAGAACGGCTCGGCGAGGCGCCTGGAATCCGCCAGCAATCGATCCAGCTCATCGGCGTGCGCCGCCAGCTCCGTCGGTTGTTTGCCACGGTGCTTGCTCAGTGTCTTGCTGCTGGAGTCGCGCACGGGGTCCCAAAGCCGACCGGCACCGAAATAGCGAATCAGTGGAAGCAAAGGCTGCTTCCGAGCCATCACTCTTTGCGCCAGAGATTCCGCTACTTTCTTCAACCCTGCTGCGCCCGACCGCGTCGTGCTGCCACCCGCTCGCTCGACGGAGCGACTCCAGGCGATGGCCGTGTCGTCGTGACTGAGCCTCTCCGCATCCTCCGCAGTCCGAACTATTCCGCTGGCATCGATCCGAACGGGGTACTGCGGCACCTCGCGATAGCGCGAGCCCACGATCTCATGCTCGACCCGAACATCGCTCTTGTGGATGTTCCGTGAGTCGTGGCCCCCGAACCCCAGCAGCCATGAACCCATGGCGATCGCCGCTGCTTCCAGGAACGACGTCTTGCCAGCACCGTTCTCGCCGACGACCAGGTTGAACTGCGGATGCAGTCGAAACTCGCGGTCTTCATAGCAGCGAAAATTTCGCAATCGCAGGGTCTCAAGCCGCATGGCAGGGCCTCGTGTTCAGACGTTGGGGCGCAGTGGTACAGCAGCCGAGGACTTTAACGGAGTGCGACAGCAACCCCACGCCTGCTGCATGACCCAGACATCTGGACTCACGGCTCTGCAGCAACCACGATCACCCCGTCCATCCCCTCGTGCCCCGAGCCGCAGAACACGTCGCAGCTGAACGCGAACTGCCCTGCCTTGCGCGGCGTGAACGCCAGCCGCGTCGGCTGCCCCGGCACGATGTCGGCGCGCAGCCCGAGCTCCGGCGCGCTGAAGCCCATCAGCACCTCGGGCGCGCTGAGTTCGAGCACGACCGGCTCGCCGCCCTGCACGCGGATCTCGTCCGGCACGAACACGAACTTCTTCGCGACGACCGGGATCACGCGTGGCGCCGCACCGCGCACCCAGGCCGGCAGCGCGAGCACCGCCGTCATCGCGAACAGCTGCCGCCTCGATGGCGGCTTCATGCCTTCACCACCGGCAGCTCGGTGATCTGCCACGCCGCCCGCTCGCGCTCCACCTCGCGAAAGCCCAGCCCGCGGTACGGCTGCGCCGGGTCCCACGCGAGCGGCGTGCGCCGCGGCTGCGAGCCCGGCGCGGGCAACGGGAAGATCAGTGACTTCGCCGAGTGGTGCGCGATGTGCCCGGTCGTCGCGTGGTGCTCCTGGTGGATGTGGCCGTAGAACACCGTCACGTTCGGGTGCGGCATCAGCAGCTCGATCACCTGCGCGCCGTCGCGCGTCGCCCAGTCCCAGGCCGGCGCCAGGTCGAACAGCGGGCGGTGCGTGAAGACGACGATCGGCGCGTCGACCGGCCGGCGCTTCAGGTCGTCGGCCAGCCACGCGCGCTGCGCATCGCCGACGCTCGCGCCCGGGTCCGACACGTTGTCCAGCACGATGAAGTGCACGCCGCGGTGGTCGAACGCATAGCTCGTCGGCCCGAAGAACTCGCGGTAGGCCTCGCCGCGGTCGAGCGCCGCGTCGTGCTCGCCGGGCATGAAGTGCACGACCGGCACCTCCAGCGTGCCGGCGAGCTCGCGGAATTCGCGCAGCCGCCGGCGCCGCTCGGCCGGGTCGTCGGTGGTGTGGGTCAGGTCGCCGGTGAAGACGACGAAGTCCGGGCCACCACCGGCGCCACCGTCAACCAGCGCATTCACCGCGGCGATCGCCTTCGGCAGCGTGCCGCGCGCATCCGGGTTCGGCGCGCCCTCGAAGCCCCAGTGCGTGTCCGACAACTGCACGAAGTAGAAGTCGTCGGCCAAGGGGCGCCCGGCCGTGCCGGCGCAGCCGGACGCGAACACCACGCCGCCCAGACCGGCGAGGCGAAGAAAATCCCTGCGATTCGATGAGGCCATGAGCCCTCCTGCTGGTGGATGGAACACCCCTGCCCTACCGACCTGGGCCGGCCGAAATTCCTCGCCGAGCGAATCACTCGACATCGGGAATAAAACCGGCCGCAGACCGGTATGCCCTCGGTGGACGACGATGACACCCGCCAACGCTTCGAGCGCTTCGCGCTGCCGCACCTCGATGCGGCCTACAACCTCGCGCGCTGGCTGACGCGCAACGACCACGACGCGCAGGACGTCGTGCAGGAGGCCTGCCTGCGCGCGATGCACTACTTCGCGTCGTTCCGCGGCGAGCAGGCGCGGCCGTGGCTGCTGACCGTCGTGCGCCACAGCTGCTACGCCTGGCTGCGCGAGAACCGGCCGGCCGAGCTGGTGCATGTCGGCGACGGCGACGCGATGCCCGAGGCCGCCGCGCCGTCGGCCGACGAGCCGCTGGAGACCGCACTGCGCAACGCCGACCGCGTGCGGCTGAACCAGGCCATCGCCGCGTTGCCGATCGACTTCCGGGAGGTGCTGGTGCTGCGCGAACTCGAAGACCTGTCGTACCGCGACATCGCCCGCATCGCCGACATTCCGATCGGCACCGTGATGTCGCGGCTGTCGCGCGCCCGCGCGTTGCTGCGCGAGGCCTTGCAGCCGGCCGCGCGGCCACGCACCGCCGTGCTGCGGCCGGTGCCGCGGGCGGCGCGCGGGGGAGATGGCGCATGAGCCGCTTCGATGCCACGCCTCAGGCACTGAACGCCTTCATCGACGGCGAGCTCGACCTCGCCACGCAGCTGGAGGCCGAGGCGCTCGTCGAGCGCGATGCCGCGCTGCGGCAGCACACCGAGCAGCTGCGCGAGCTGAGCCGCGCGGTGCGCCTGCAAGCCGACTACCACGCCGCGCCGGCCGCGCTGCGCGCGCACCTGGGCCGTCGGCCGCACCAGCCGCGCTGGCTGCCGTCGTTCACCTGGCGGATCGCCGGTGCCGGCGCGCTGTGCTCGCTGGTCCTGGCCTGGGGGCTGCAGATGGCGCTGGCCCCGAGCGCGAGCGACCTGCTGCTGAACGAGGCCGTCGCCAGCCACGTGCGCGCGACCCTCGCGCAGCGCAGCATCGACGTCGCGTCGACCGACCAGCACACCGTCAAGCCGTGGCTGTCGGCGCGGCTGGACTTCTCGCCGCCGGTGCAACACCCGGTCGCGGCCGGCGCGGTGCTGCAGGGCGGCCGCATCGACTACCTCGGCGGCCGGCCGGTCGCGGTGCTGGTCTACCAGCTGCGGGCGCACCAGATCGACGTCTTCATCTGGCCGTCGCGCGAGCGTCCGGCCATCGACACGCCGGCCGCGCGGCGCGGCTTCCAGACCGCTGCGGCCGGGTTCGACGGCATGGCCTGGCTCGCCGTCAGCGACGTCAATGCCGAGGACCTCGCCCGCGTGCTGCAGGCGCTGACGGCCGGCGACGGCGCCCCGCGCTGACGATCCGCCAGGGTGGGGATGCCGGCTGTCACCGAAAACGATGACAATCCGGTGCCATGAAAGCGCCGCCCATCCGACGATCGACGTCCACCGCGCTGGCCACCGCGCGCCGCGCGTGGCGGCTGCTGTACAGCGACTCGCGCCGGTGCATCGCGCTGGCCGACCAGGCGCTCGAGCGCAGCCTCGCGCACGGCGACCAGGCCGCCGAGGGCTGGGCCCGGCTGGTGCGCGGGCTGCACCTGATCTGGTATTCGACCCCGCTCGAAGCCGCCGGCGAGCTGGCCGAGGCCGACCGCTGCTTCGACGCCACGCAAGACCGCGCCGGCCACCTGCTGGCCGAGGTCGGCATCGCGCGCTGCCTGTGGCGCGAGGGCAAGTACCGCGAATCGCTGGCGCGCGCGCTGCCGTTGCGCGCTGAGGGCCTCGCGGTGCTGAAGCACGACGAGCTCGGCCTGCTGCTGAACGTGATCGCCGGCTGCTACGCGTCGCTCGGTCAGTCGGAACAGGCCTTCGCGTACATGTTCCAGGCGCTGAACGAGTCGCGCCCGGCGCGCGGCAACGGCTTCGAGGTGGTGCTGTACTGCAACCTCGCGCACGAGCTGATCCAGCTCGGCGACTACCACCAGGCGCTCAGCTACGTCGAGGAGGGCATCGCCCGCTACGCGCGGCTCGACAACCCGCGGCTGCTCAGCGTGCTGCTGATCAACCGGGTGATCTGCCTGACCAACCTCGAGCGGGCCGCCGATGCGCTGGGCGATGTCGAGCGGCTGCTCGCGCTGCCGACCGATGCGAGCGGGCGCGGCAGCACCAACCCGAACTTCGAGACGATGGCGATCGCCGCGCTGCGCGCCGGCAACACCGCGCTCGGCGCCGAGCTGATCGAGCGCGCGTCGCAGGACAGGACCGGCATCAAGCTGCCCGACGAGCGCATCACGCTGGTCGTCGCCACCGCCGAGGTGATGGCCGCGCGCGACCTGCTGCCGCAGGCTGCCGCGCTGCTCGCACAGGCCCAGCCGGCGGTGCTGAACACCGCGGCCGAGGGCCTGAGCCTGCGCGTGCGCTGCCTGTTCCACCAGGCGATGGCCGACACCCACGAGCGGCTCGGCCATGCGGCGCAGTCGCTGGCCTCGCTGCGCCTGTGGCAGGCGCTGCACGTCGAGCGCGCGCAGCTGGCCTCGCGGGCGCGCTACCAGGCCGCCTCGCTGCAGACCGAGCTGCGCCGGCTGCAGCAGAACCTCGACGAGATCGAAGCGCGGCGGCGCAGCACCGAGCGCGCGAAGGCCGAGCTGGAGGCCATCAACCAGCAGCTGTCGCAGAAGATCGACGAGGTCGAGGCGCTGCAGGCCGAGTTGCGCCAGCAGGCCACGCGCGACTTCCTGACCGGGCTGTTCAACCGCCGCCACCTGAACGACGTGCTGCCGCAGATGCTGGCGCTCGCGCAGCGCGAGCAGCAGCCGCTGGCGGTCGCGATCATCGACCTGGACCATTTCAAGTCGGTGAACGACCGGCACGGCCACGTCGCCGGCGACAAGCTGCTGGCGGCGTTCGGCGCGCTGCTGATCGCGCACGGGCGGCGCAGCGACATCGCGTTCCGCTTCGGCGGCGAGGAGTTCTGCCTGCTGATGCCGCGCACCGACGCAGCGGCGGCGCAGCGCAAGGTCGAGGCGCTGCTGAGTGCGTGGCGCGACGAGGTGTTCCAGTTCGACACCGGCACGCTGCGCAGCAACACCTTCTCGGCCGGCGTCGCCGATTCGCTCGCCGAGCTGGCGGCGATGGAGCAGCTGCTGAAGATCGCCGACGACCGGCTGCTCGAGGCCAAGCGCGGCGGGCGCAACCAGGTACTGGCAGCGGACCTGCGGGCTGATACGGTCGAGGCCTGATCCGTCAGAACGCGCCCGGATCCCCCGGAAACACCACCGGCGATTCATACCCATCGGCCGACACCGCCGACACCCCGAAGAACCAGTCGTCGATCACGACATTCTTCAGCACCAGCTGCGTCGCATCGCCCGCGACGAAGCGGCTGTGCTGCCACTGCGGCGCGGTCGTCTCGCGCCACCACACGCGCCAGCCCGACACCCCCGCCTGCGCCTGCCACTTGACGGTGGTGTCCGGCGTCACCGCCCCGGCGATCGACACGCCCTTCGGCGGCATCGGCGCATTCGCCATCGCGGCCAGCGTCACCGCGTTCAGCCGCGTCACCTGCGCGAGGTACGGAAAATCGACCCCGTCGATCGTGTCGCCGTACGCGATGCCGCCCTCGGTGCGCAGGTCCTGGTGCTGGCGCGTGTAGTCCTCGTGCGCCTCGGTCACGCGCACCGCCGGGATGCCTGCATCGAGGAACGGCACCTGGTCGCCGCCGCGGCCGTAGCGGTCGGTGCGGTAGACCATCTGCACGCGCAGGTTGGTCAGGTAGCGCTCCGACAGCGTCGCCATGAATCGTGCGATGTTGCGCGACGGCGAATCGACCTCGCCACCGTTGTAGCGGCGCTTGCCCGCCTGCGCCGGCGTCTCGACCGCCTTGGTGCCTTCGGAGAACACGCGCAGCGTGCCGTTGTCGTGCACGCCGTCCTGGCCGTGGCTGTTGCCGACGATGTCGTTGTTCAGGTCGGCCTGCACCTGCCAGCCTTCGACCTTGGCATGGTCGACCAGCACCTTGCCGCCGTACAGGCCCTGCTCCTCGCCCGACAGCGCGGCATAGACGAGGGTCGCGCGGAACTTGTATTTCGACAGCACGCGCGCCGCTTCCATCAGCGCGGCGACGCCCGAGGCATCGTCGTTCGCGCCGGGCGCGTCGCTGGTCACGTCCATCACGTCGCTGACGCGCGAATCGAGGTGCCCGGTGATCACGATCACCCGCTGCGGATCGCCGGTGCCGCGCTGCACCGCGACGATGTCCATCACCTCGGTCGGCTGCGGCAGGCGCGGGCCGGTGAAGGTCTGCGACGGCGTCGCGACCTGAAGGCAGCCGCCGCAGTCGCGCGAGATCGCGGTGAAGCGCGACTGCACCCAGCGGCGGGCGGCACCGATGCCGCGCGTCGGCGACGTGGTGTCCGACGCGGTGTGGCGCGTGCCGAACCCGACCAGGCGGGTGATGGTGCTGCGCAGCTCGTCGGCGCTGACGGCGGCGGCGATCTCGCGCAAGGCCGGCTGATCGGGAAACGGTGCAGGAGAGGGAGCCGGGTCGGGCGCCGCCTGCGCGGCCCCCGCGATCGAACACAAGGCCAGCAGGCTCAGGCGAATCAGCTTCATCGTGGAATCCATGTCAGGGGGAGTGATCGATCCAGCCGCGCATTCTCGCCATTCCGCGCGCCGGAAGGGTCCCTTGCGCGCCGGACGGATTCCGTTGAGCGCCGCGACGGCCTATCGTTCGGAACTCGACCCCGACGGACCCGTACCATGAACGACACCCCTCTCTTCCACGCCGGCGAGCTGGCGGTACAGCAACGCGCCGGCACGCGCGCGCTGGTCGACGGCTTCGCGCCACGCATGCTGCGCGACGCGATGCCGCTGCAGCACCAGCAGTTCTTCGCGCAGCTGCCGACGCTGTTCGTCGGCAGCCTGGACGCGCTGCGCCGGCCCTGGGCCTCGGTGCTGGCGGGCGCGCCCGGTTTCATCGACGCCCAGGACGCCCGGCACCTGCGCATCCGCGCGCCGCGCGATGCGGCCGATCCGCTGTCGCAGCACCTGGCGGTGGGCGATCCGATCGGCCTGCTCGGCCTGGAGCCGCACACCCGGCGCCGCAACCGGCTGAACGGCACCGTGACGCAGCTGGACGCGCAGCGCATCGACGTGGAGGTCGACCAGAGCTTCGGCAACTGCCCGCAGTACATCCAAGGGCGCGCGCCGCGGCGCGTGGACGCCGCCGCGTTGCCGGGCCGTCCGGAAGGCACGCTGCTGAGCGCCGAGGCGGCCGCGCTGGTGCGGGGCGCCGACACGCTGTTCATCGCATCGGCGTCGCCGCATGCGCGCGGCCATGCCGGTGCCGATGGCGTGGACGTCTCGCATCGCGGCGGGCGGCCGGGCTTCGTGCGGGTCGACACCGTCGACGGGCGCAGCGTGCTGACGGTGCCCGACTACCGCGGCAACCGCCTCTTCAACACGCTGGGCAACATCGCCGCGCACCCGCACGCCGGGCTGCTGTTCATCGACTACGAACGCGGCGACCTGCTGCAGCTCACCGGCGATGCCGAACTGGTGTGGGACGCTGCCGAGCTGCCGGCCTTCGAGGGCGCGCAGCGGCTGCTGCGGCTGCGTGTCGAGGCTGGCGTGTGGCGCCCGGGTGCGCTGCCGCTGCGCTGGTCGCCCGCGCAGCTGGCACCGCAGCTGGCCTAGACCCTAGCCGACGCCGTTCGCGACGACGCCCCGAAACGTCAGCTGGGCCAGCCGCTCATCGAGGGCCTGCTGCGCCGCCAGGAGCGCATCGCTCCCTTCAGGCGCATCCTCTTCGCTGGACGCTTCGCCGGGCACTTCGAGCCGCTCCTGGCCCTCAGCCTCGATGGGAGCTTCGGCGCGCGGTCGCACTGCCGGCGGCCGCACCGGCAGCGAGGCCACTTCCCGCGCGCCCGCGTCGAAGGCCATCGCTGCGTCGTCGGGGCCCGCCGGGGCGGCCCGCGGTGCCATCTGCGGTGGCCGCGACTCATGTGGTTGCGGCTGCGGTTGCCGCGTCGGTGTCGGTGCGACCGGCTGCGATGCCGTGCTCGTTGCAGGCAGGCTCGTCATCTGCCGGGCTTGCCCGGCGTCGCCGGCGGGCACCTGACGTTCCGGCACCGGGAGCTCAAGACGCCGCCCGGAGGGCAGCGGCAGCGACACCGCCGGCAACGCCGCCATCTCGCGCGCACCCGCGGCGAAGGTGAGCGCCACCTCGTTCGCCATCGGGTCAGCCGGCATCGGCTCCTGCGCCCGCAGTTCGGGCCGGACAGCGTCATCGCCCTCAACCGCCGGCCAGGTTTCAGGGTCCTCATGACGAGGCAATTCGTCCGGCGGCAACGCCGGCCGCGAACTCGGCGGTGCCGCCTCGCGCAGGCCCGCTTCGAAGGCCGCCATCGCTGCGTTCGACCGCGTGTGCGAATCGGTCGGCGTCCGCGGTGGCGGGCCCGGCAAGGGCAGCGGCGCCGGCGCAAGCTCGCGCGGCACGGACTCTCCGGCATCGTCGTCGGGCGGCTGTCGCGGCTCGGCCGGGGGTTCGGCGCGCGTCGTTGTCGACGGCCCCGCCGGCGCCGGCTCGGGCTCGGCCGTCCGAGGCGCGATCTGCCAGGTCTCGCCGGCAATGGCCTGGCGCAACGATGACAGCAAGCTCGCTTCCGGCGCAGGCCCCGCTTGCGCCGACGCCAGCGGAGCCGGCCACGGCACCCTGCAGGGCTCGATCTCCGGAACCGGGTCGTGCTCGCCCCCACGATCCACCACCGGCTCTCCGCCCGAAACACGGTAGCGCTGCACTTGCGCGGCCCGCTGCGCGGCATGGATTTCGGCGACGCGCCGGCGTCCGTCCGACGATTCGCTCATGTCTCGCCCCCTTCGCATGCGGCCAGGTCCGGATCCGGCTCGAAATCGATCGGCTGGTCCTCGCGCCGGTTGTGGTCGATCAGCACCGCCAGGGCATCGACCTCCACGCCCGGCGCCTTCAGCGCCATGTAGTGCAGGCCTTCCTTGTCGCTCGGCCGGCGCACCGGAATGCGGCGGAAACCGATGCGCCGCAGCGCGCGCACCGACCTCGTGTTGTCGACATAGTCAACATCCAGCCGCTCGCGCGGGTCGAGATATGAGCGAGACCACGTTGCCGGCAGGTCCGGTCGAACCCGGCTCCGCCCCGGCTTCGGAGCATTCGCACGAACTGCGCGTGCTGCTGGGCGCGCAGGCCGGCAGCCGGCTGCCGCTGCGCGACGGCGAGTACACGCTCGGCAGCAGCGACGACGGCTCGATCATCCTGGTCGGCCCGCGCATCGCCCCGCTGCACGCCACGCTGCTGATCGACGCCGGCACGGTGCAGGTGCGCCCGGAGGCGGGCCGCGTGCTCGATGCCCAGGGGCGCGAGCTGGGCCAGGCCGTGCCGCTGGCGTCCGGCATGCCGATCGAACTCGACGGCGTGTGGATCACCGTCGACAGTGCCGACGCGCAGTGGCCCGATGTGCGCGACCTCGCTGCCGTTGCCACCGTGGCGACGACCGACGCGATCGAGGCCGGGCCCGGCGCGCCGGGTGCCGGCGAAACAAGCACGCCGGATGCGGCCGAGGCCGCCGCCGGCCCGTCCATCGCGGGCACGCGGCGCCCGCGCATTCCGCGGCGAGCCGTCATGGCGCTGATCGCCGCGGCACTGCTGTCGTCGATCATCGGCGGCGCGGCCGCGTGGTGGCATGACGGCGCCACCGTCACCGAGGTCACCGAGGTCGCCGCGGCGGCCTCGGCACCAGCCTCTGCGGCCAGCGCCGCCTCGGAACCGGCCGAAGCCGCATCGGCGGCATCGGCCGTGCCCCCGGGGCCGCCGGCGGTCCTCGCCGAGCTGCTGCAGCGGCTCGCGCTGGACGACGTGCTCACGCTCGCGCAGCAGCCTGATGGCGCCTGGCGCATCGCAGGCTACGTGCCCACCGCGGCCGTGAAGGCCGGGCTGGTGAAGGCGCTGAAGGAATTGAAGGACTTGCACGCGGAGATGCCCGAACCGCAACTGCAGGTGCATGCGCAGGACGACCTGATCGTCGCCGCGCAGGAAGCGCTGATCGCCGCGGACATTCCTGCCGGCCTGCACTTCGCGCCGGCATCGGTCGGCGGCACGCTGAAGCTCGTCGGCGGCGCGCGCAACGACGCGGTGGCCGATGCCGCCGCGCTGACGGCCATCCGGCGCGTGCCGGGCCTGCACCAGCTCGAATCCGAGGTGCTGCTGCCCGAGGCGTTGCTGGCGCGCCTGAAGGACGAGATCACCACGGCGGGCCTGAACCGCCGCATCACGTTCACCCGCGAAATTCCCGAGGTCGTGCTCAACGGCAAGCTGGTCGGCGACGAGCTGGCCCGGTGGCAGGCGCTGTACCAGAAGTTCCGCGCCGACTGGGGCGACGCGCTGCCGCTGCAGGCCAACGTCGACGGCACCCCACCGGTGCTGCCCTTCGTCGTGCAGGCGGTGGTCGGCGGCCCGTCCCCCTACCTGGTCACCGAAGACGGCACGCGCGTGATCCGCGGCGGGCGCATCGCCGGACGCACGCTGACGGCGATCCAGAACGGCGAACTGGTGTTCGAAGGCGGAGAACGCGTGCGCTACACGAGGCAATGAGATGACCCCCCGCAAACCCTACACCTACACGACCGAGCTGGAAGAGCAGCTGGGCCGCGACGACAGCGGCGCGCTGCGCGCGTCGCTGTACGCCCGGCTGACCACGCTGCAGACCTCGCTGAGATCGCAGCTGCGGCGCCTGCACCCGCTCGATCACTACCGCCAGCTGGAGGCCGCATCGCGGGCCACCGATGCGGCGCTAGAGATCCTGCGCATCGTCCACGTTCCCCGTCCGGACGGCAGCCTTGCCGGTCCCTTGCCCCACCTCGCGCCGCGGCGCGATTGATCCTTGTTTGTTCAAAGGAGAACGACTTGTCAGAGAACACCATCACCACCTTCACCGACGGCAACAGAGCCATCGTCGACGCGGCCGTGGAGGACATCAACACCGCGACCACCTCGCTGTCTGCCGGCGACGTGGGCCCGTCCGGCATGTTCCTCCTGATGGCGGCGACGAGCAAATTCACGATGATCGTCGAAGCCTCCTCCTCGATTCAGAAGTCCTTCGGCGAGGCCTGCGTCTCGCCTGCGCGGAAGATCGCCTGACGCGTGGCAGGCGGCCTACGCCGCCTGCCACAGCAGTTGGGGGAGGTCCTCCCACGCGACGACAGGCCGGTCGCCGGCGGGCGGCCGTGCGCCGTCGGCATCGACCATCGCCTGCTGCAACCGGGCCGCCACACGTCGACCCGCCGGGCACTGCTCGGTCCAGGCGTGCAACGAGGCGACCCGCGCGGCCGCGTGCGCGACGCGTCCTGCTTCCAGATCGATCCATGCCGCGGCGAGGCCCGCCATCGCATGCGCCTGTGACGATGCCCTGCGCGCGAGCAAGGCCTCCAGCCGCTGCAACGCGATCCCGGGATCGGCCTGCAGCACGTGCTCGCAGCAGGCCATCGCGAGTTCCAGCCAAGGCACGAGGCGGGCATCGAGGCAGGCCGTGCCCGAGGCGATCAAGGGCAGGCACAGCGCCTGCACCTCGTCGAAGCGGCGAGCCGCCAGCAGCACCTGCAGGCGGTCTTGCACGCAGACCGCTGCCAGCACCGGATGCCGCCGGCTGGCTTGCCGCGCCTGCGCGATGCACGCCAGC
Organism: Rhizobacter sp. OV335; assembly: GCF_900142965.1. GTDB lineage: Bacteria > Pseudomonadota > Gammaproteobacteria > Burkholderiales > Burkholderiaceae_C > Rhizobacter. The sequence continues at coordinate 158,117 of NZ_FRCQ01000003.1, read as the reverse complement.
GCTTCATCGTGGCGACCCGCCAGGCTCAGCAGCACCGCGCGGCAACGCGATTCGCGTGCCACCCGCATGGCCACCGACCGGTCGTCCGCCAGGTCGTCCAGCGTCGACAGCAGCTCGCGCAAGGCCTGCGTCTCGCGCCGCGCCTGCAATGCCCCCGCCAGTGCGATGGCAGCCTGCCCCTGGACCGGCTGGGCGCCGCTCAAGCGGGCACAGCGCAGCGCCTCGACGCCGAGGGCCTGGGCCTCACTCAGCAGGCCCATCTGCAGGCGGGCGTGAGACAGGCCCAGCAGCGGCGCTGCACGTGCCGACTCGTGCAAGGTCTGCGCGGCGGCCAGGCCCAGCGCATGGTGCCTCAGCGCGGCCACCCCGTCCTCGTCGGCCGCCGCGGCGTGGCCGAGCGCGACGCAGGCATCGCGCAACAGGATGCGATTGCCGCAGACTTCCACCCGGCGGATCGTCTGCGCCAGCATCGCGCGCGCCACCCCGGCCTGGGCCTCGGTCGTCTGGCGGGCGCACGCCACGGCGGCACGCAACTGCAGTTCAAGCGGCAGTTCAAGCGGCAGTTCGAACGACCGCGGGCCCGCGGCGAGCGCTGCCGCCGCGCGCGACACCTCCAGGGCCTGCACCGCCTGGCCGAGTTGCTCCAGGTGCAGCGCCTGCAGCAACAGGACCTCGACCCGCAAGCGCGAGTCGCCATGCCGGGCCGCACGCGCCTCGATCCGCTGCAGCGCCTGCGACGCGTGCGGCCGGCCGAGCAGCAGCGCAATGCGCGCCTGTTCGAGATCGACGACGGGTGCGTCCGCGCCGGCATCGCACAGCATGTCGAGCAAGTGCTCGGCTTCCAGCAGGCTCTCGTCGCTGCCACGCCGCAGCACGCGCTGCCAGGCTTCATTCAGGAACGCATCGCCGAGGTCGAGGTCGGCTCCGATCGGCATGTGCGCGTCGTCCGGCGGGTCCAGCCAACGGGCCACCAGTCCGGCGGCAACCTGCGCCACCTCGGCTGCGCCGTCGGCGAGCACGATGCCCTGCTGCAACACGGCACCGTCACCATGCAGGGTCAGGTGCAACACGCAGCTGCCCTGTTGCTGGCCGAGGCGGGCTTCGAGCACCGTCTGCGCGCCGAGCGACTGCGCGATCGCGCGGGCGCACCGCGGCGTGTCGGCGCGCAACGCAGGGGGCAGCGCCGCCCATGCCATGAGGGCTTGCCGAACCGCCACCCCACCTTCGACGTGCAGCTGCTCCAGGCAGGTGCCGAGCAACGAGGCCATGCCCAACTCGACCCAGGCCAGCTGCGGGTCGGCACTGCGGTTGTCCACCGGCAGCACCGCAACACGCACGGCCGCGGGTGGCGATGCCGCGTCATCGCACGCCCGCGTGCTGGCCAATGGCTTCCCGGCCAGCGCCAGCACCGGTGCGGCGAAGCGATAACCGGCGCGCGGCACCGTCCGGATCGAGCCCTGCTGCGGATCGGCATCGCCCAATGCGGTGCGCAACGACATCATGATGCGTGCCACGGCACCCTCGGTGACCTCGCGCTGCGGCCAGCATTGCGCCAGCAGTTCGGCTCGCGGGACGGTGCGAGGGTGGTGGCGCACGAGATACCGCAACACCTCGAATGCACGGGTCGACAGATGCACAGGCAAGCCGGCGCGGGTCAGCACGCGCTGCGCCGCGTCAAGCTCGAAATCGCCGAAGCGCCACGAACCGGGCTCGCGGGGCACCTGCAGTTCGTCGTTCGGCATGGCGTCGAGAGGGTCTACCGCAGGACCTGGAGGGCCACTGCACGCCGCACGCCCGACTTGGCGTGGACGGCAGGCAACGGGCGCGCAGGTCGCAGTTCGAGCAGGCTGGGCAGCCAGCGTGCGTCGTCGTCGTCGCGCAGCATCATCCGGGCCGCGTCAACGGTCGCCTGCCAGGCGGATTGCACGCACAGCGCAGGCGCATGGCCGCTCGCCAGGGCCGCCTGCATGAAGGGCGCCGCCTCGCCCAGCAGGATTCGCGCATCGGCCGGATCTCCCGACTTCAGGTGAAGCCAGACGGCATCCAGCAAAGCCTCGGTGCGCGCCATCGACGGCCCCTGCTGGCGCAGGCTGTCACGCAGCAGCGCGAGCGCGGACCGGTCGGAACCCTCGGCCGCAGCGACCAGCGCGCGCAGGTGCAGGCTCGAGCCGAGCATCGCGCGCTGCAGCCGGCCGGCGGCGCGGGCGCGCAGGTCGTCGCACAGCTCGAGCGCCTCGTCGAGCAGGCCGAGCCGCACCAGGATGCGGATGCGCAGCACCGCCACGTGGTAGCCGAAGCTGGGGCTGTGCTCCATGCCGTGCTCGGCCCGGTCGAGCGCCGCGCCCGCCTGCCGCAGCTGGCCCCGGCGCCCGAGCGCGAAGGCCTCTGCCAGCGCGATCGCCGCCGGCACGGCGCCGGCACGCCGCATGCGGGCCAGCAGCGCGTCGGCGGCATCGGGCGTGGCGTGCTTCACGCTGCACACGCCGCACAGCGCGACCGCCACCGGATTGCCGGAGCGTTCGGCATGGTCGAGCGCGCGCAGGTAGTGCGCGGCGGCGTCGGCCGTGCGGCCGAGGTCGAGCAGGCAATGGCCGATGTGCGCGAGCCCGTGGGCGGATGCCGCGTTCAGGCCGTGCTGCTCGTTCAAGCGCGCCGCCGCCTCGAAACTGCCCAGCGCCCCGGCGACCCCGGCCCGGTACAGCGCAAGCCGCCCGCGCACGCCGAGCAGGTGCGCCATCGCGACCGGGTTGCCGAGCCGCAGCGACAGCTGCTCGGCACGATCGAGCATCCACGACGCCATGGCCGACTTGTCGAGGCAGGTGAGCGTCTGCGCGCTGGACAGCAGCAACTGCAACTCGGCGTCGGCGTCGCCCGCGGATTCGGCCCTGCGCAGGCCGTCGCCCAGCAGCCGTTCGGCTTCGGCGAAATCGCCGCGACGGTGGTGGCAGGTCGCGAGCAGGTGCAGTGCCCGCAGTTCACGGGCTGCGTGGCCGGCCTCCCGTGCGTCGGACAGCGCGGCCTGCAGCAGGGCCGGTGCACGCGGGTCGTGCTGGCCGGCGAGGCAGCACGCGTGGTCGAGTTGCAGCTCGGGATCGTGCGGCAGCAGGTCGAGCGCGACGCGCAGCAGCCGTGCCGCGCTGCCCCAGCGCTCTTCGTGGAGTGCCTTCAGGCCCCGCGCCTGCGCCGCCGCGGCGAAGCGCGCATCGGCCGACAGCGGCAGGGGCGGCTCGCCAGCCGACCGCGCCTGCGGGAGCGCCGCGCCGATGCGCCGGGCCAGCTGCCGCGACAGCAGCACCGGATCCGGTCCGTCCAGCACACCGCCCGGCCCCGTCGACGAGGCCCCGACCGTGGCGAAGCGCAGCGTGAATGCGCCGGGGCGCGCCGCGCACGACAGGCTGGCCTGCACCACGTCGACCGGTCCGAGCGCGCTGGCGAGCTTCGCGGCGATGGCTTCCAGCGGCGCTGCGGCATCGCAGGCGCCGAGGGCGCCCAGCAGGTCGGCCACCGGCACCACGCCGGCCGCGCCGATCGCGTGCGCCAGTTCGTTGACGGTGGTGGCCATCAGGCCCAGGTCGATCCACGCATGCTGCGGGTGGCCGGTGTCGTCGACGAACGGCAGCACCGCGATCCGACCCGGCGCGGCGGGTGTCTCACCCGCGACCAGCATCGAAGGGGGCGGTACCACCTCCTCGACATCGGCCACGAAGCGGTAGCCGACGCGGCGGATCGTCTTCAGCATCGTCTGCTCGGCCGCCTCATCGCCGATCAGCTTGCGCGCCTTCATCACGGTGCGCGCGATCACGCCGTCGGTGACGACCATGCGGCCCCACACGGCGTCGAGCAGCTCCTGCCTGGTGACCACGCGATGGCGCTGGCGCAGCAGCAGCACCAGCACGTCGAAGACCTTCGGCTCGGTGCGCAGGCTGCGGCCGGCATGGGTCACCTGGCGGGTCGCCGGATCGACCTCGTTCTCGCCGAACCGGAACTGCGGGGTGTTCAAGGAACGCTGCTCGCTGGATGTCAGGGGACACCAGCGAGAGGGATCGTCCATCCGCGCCAGCCCCATCGGGAGTTGTAGCGGGCGATCGTCGAGAAACTGTGGATTTCCGGCGCCGGCGCCTCAGGCGAGTCGTTCGATCAGTGACATTGCACCGGCCGGGGCGCGTTCCTTGGCGCCGTTGATGAAGAAGATGAACACATCGCGCGGGCTGCCGCTCGCGGGCGGGGGATCCTCGACACGCGGCAGGCCGGCGGGCTCGTCACCGGCGGCCCAGCAGCGGGCGCAGCCGGCGATCGCGTCGAGCGCCGCGGGCTCGTAGCCGGTCGGCACCTCGGCGCGGGCCGACATCAACCGGGCGTACAGGAAGTCACCTGTCAGATCGGCGAAGGACGGGTAGTCGGCGGAATGCGTGAACACCGTCGCAACCCGATGGCGGCGGGCCAGCGCGAGGTACTCGGGCGCGCGGAAGCTGTCGTGCCGCACGTCCATCACGTGGCGCAGCGGGCGGCCGTCGACGCTGTCCGGCAGCAGCTTCAGGAAGGCCTCGAAGTCCACCGCATCGAAGCGCTTGGTCGGCGCGAACTGCCAGACCACCGGGCCGAGCTTCGAGCGCAGCTCCGACAGGCCGCTGCCGATGAAGCGCTGGATCGAGTCGCCGGCTTCGGCCAGCACGCGCCGGTTGGTGCAGAAGCGCGAGGCCTTCAGCGAGAACATGAAGCCGTCCGGCGTCTCGTCGTGCCACTTCGCGAAGGTGGCCGGCTTCATCGTGCTGTAGTAGGTGCCGTTGACCTCGATCGCGGTCAGCTTGCGGCTCGCGTACTCGAGCTCGCGCGCATGCGGCCAGCCGGCCGGGAAGAAGTTGTCGCGCCAGGGTTCGAAGGTCCAGCCGCCGACGCCGACGCGGATGAGCTTGTTCTCTGTGGCCACCACCGTGCTCCCGAAAAAAAAAGCGGAAGCGCGATGATGGCCGCAAATGCGCGCCGGCGCCAGCGCTGCACGCCGTGCGAGGGTGAGCAGGGAGCGAGGGCGAGCGATCATGGTCGGCTCCTGTGGGTGAACTGCGCTCCATCGTCCACGTGCCCTCCCGGATCGCGAATCGGCTGCGAGGAAAACCGCAGGTCGGCCACCGACCAGCAGGCGTGTGGTCGTTGCCCGACACCCTTCAAGCCGCGCGGAACGCCTTGCGGTACTGCGACGGCGAGATCGCGAGCCGGGCCGCGAACAGCTGGCGCAGCGACAGCGCCGAACCGAAGCCCGCCTCCATCGCCACCGCCTCGATCGGCTTCGTGCTGGTCTCCAGCAGCCGCTGCGCGCGCGCGAGCCGCTGGTTCTGCAGCCACTGCAGCACCGTCGTGCCGGTGGCCTGGCGGAAGTGCCGCGTGAAGCTGCGCCGGCTCATCGCCGCGCGCGCAGCCAGCGCGTCGAGGCTGTGGGCCTCGTCGAGCCGCGCGAGCGCCCAGCCCATCACGGCGGCCAGCCGCTCGTCGGCACCGCTGCGCGGCATCGGCTGCTCGACGTACTGCGCCTGCCCGCCCTGCCGGTGCGGCGCGACCACCATGCGCCGCGCGACGTGCGCCGCGACCTCGGCGCCGGCGAGGCCGCGCAGCACGTGCAGGCAGCAGTCGATGCCGGCCGCGGTGCCGGCCGAGGTCAGCACATCGCCATCGTCGACATAGAGCACGTCGGCCTTCAGGTCGACCTGCGGGAAGCGGCGCGCGAACTCGCCCGCCAGGTGCCAGTGGGTGGTCGCGGGCCGGCCGTCGAGCAGGCCGGCCTCGGCCAGCACGAAGGCGCCGACGCACAGGCCGACGACGCGCGCGCCGCGGGCATGGGCACGGCGCAACGCCTGCAGCAGCGCCGGCGGCACCGGCTCGGCGGCGTCGCGCCACGACGGGACGATCACCGTGTGCGCCTGCGCCAGCGCGGCCAGCCGGTGCGTCGCGCCGATCGTGAAGCCGGCCGTGGTGCGCAGCGGGCCGGGCTCGCTCGCGCAAACCTGCAGCCGGAACGGCGGCACGCCGGGGCCGGCCATGTCGGGGCCGAACACCATGCAGGGCACCGACAGGTGGAAGGGGCTGATGCCGTCGAACGCGACGACGGCGACGCGGTGGATCGGCTCGGAGGCGGTTTTTGTCGGCATGGCCCGATCCTATCGAAAGTGGTGTTTCGGGCCACTGTCGCTTCGCGCGTCGGCGCGGAAGAATGCATGCCATCGACGGCACGGTGCCGTCGCCCGCAGGAGCTTCCATGACCACCCCCCACCCGCCCCGTCGTGCCCTCGTCGTGATCGACGTCCAGAACGAATACGTCACCGGCAAGCTGCGCATCGAGCACCCGCCGGTGTCGCAAAGCCTCGTGCAGATCGGCCGCGCGATGGACGCGGCGCGCGCGGCCGGCATCCCGGTGGTCGTCGTGCAGCACAGCGAGGCCGCGGATGCACTGCTGTTCGCGACAGGCTCCGACAGCTGGGCGCTGCACGAGGTGGTCGCGAGCCGGCCGCGCGACCACCTGATCGAGAAGCACTGGCCGAGCGTCTTCACCGACACCGGTTTCGCGCAGTGGCTGGCGCAGCGCGGCATCGACACGCTGAGCATCGCCGGCTACATGACGCACAACTGCAACGCGTCGACGGTGTTCGAGGCGACGCACCGCGGCTTCGCGGTGGAGCTGCTGTCGGACGCGAGCGGCGCGCTGCCCTATGCGAACGCGGCCGGCCGGGCCAGCGCCGAAGAGATCCACCGGGTGTTCAGCGTCGTGTTCCACAGCCGCTTTGCCGCGGTGACCGGCACCGGCGACTGGATCGGTGCGGTGCAGGCCGGCCGGGCGATCGCGCGCGACAACATCCCGGCGTCGAACGCCCGCGCGCTCGCCGGCTGATCAGTCGACCGGCCGCCGCCACACCGCGAGCAGCGCCTTGAACTTGGTCCAGGTCGACAGCCGCTCGTCGGACAGCGCGTCGAGAAAATCCGACAGGCCCTTCGACTTGGCCATCGTGTAGAACGTCAACACCGTCGTCGCGACGAACACGATGCCGAACAGCCACAGCTTGCGCGAGGCCGGCGCATCGGCCTCGGACAGCAGGTTCATGCCGAGGAAGCCGGTCGTCACGGTGCCGACCAGCCCGAGGATGGTGACCACCGTCAGCCGCACCACGGTGTTGGCTTGGCGGCGCAGGCTGTCGGCATCGAGGTAGCCGTTCATGTCGGCGATGCGCTCCTTGACCTCGGCATAGAGGGCGTCGAGGTCCAGGTGCGTCGAGCACATCTGGAACAGCGCGCGCACCTGCGCCTGGTCGGACACCGAATGGAACCAGTAGCGGTGCGTGAAGCGCAGGAAGGATTCGAAGCTCGCGCGGATCGCCCGCTTGAAGCGCCGCACGCTGGCGGGCTGGCCGATGTCGAGCTGCTTCAGCGCCTCGACCAGCGTGTCGGAGAACATCAGCAGCGCCGCCTTCTGGAAGTGCGCGATCAGGAACAGCAGGAAATGCTGGTGGCGGAACTGCGCCAGCACGCCGCGGTCGCGGCAGTTGTAGAACGTGGAGCGCGCATCGCCGACGACGATCAGCGCGTGCCCGCTGCACAGGTAGCGGGTGCGCGGCGCCATGCCGGCATCGATCCAGAAGCGGTCGTAGCAGAAACGCTGTTCGAAGTCGGCGGCGCGGCCCTGCAGCGTCGATTCGAGGTAGGGCAACGCGGTCTCGGCCTCGTTGCCACCGATCACCAGGCCGAGCCGGATGAAATCCCCGCGCGTCAGCCGCGCCGGCTCGTCGACCGCGATGAAGCCCATCACCGGCATGCGGTGGTACTCGATCTGGCGGTAGCGCAGCAGGCCGGGCTCGCCCGAGTGGTCGCTGACCAGCGGCTGCAGCATGAAGGCCCAGTGCGATGCGATGCGCGGCGCGCGGTGCTCGGCCACGTGCGCGAGGAAGGCCCCGCGCTCGCCGGAGTCGGAGCGCGCGAGCACCTGGCCGTCGGCGCCCAGCCATTCGACGCCGTGCATGCCGTGCAGCGGCGAGCCCTCGGCATCCCAGCCGGCCGGGTAGCCGCGGCCGAAGCGGTACAGCAGGTCCTGCGCCTGCGCGAGGCTCAGGTCGCTGATGCCGACCTCGAGGTTCAGCATCACGATGTCGAGGTCGTAGAAGAAGTACAGGTCGGCGTGCACGACCTCGAGCGTCAGCGGCGCATCGCCGGGGCGCGACACCACGCGCACCGCCTTCACGTCGTGGCGGCGGAACACGCGCATCGGCGAGGCGCCGTCGCTCTTCGTTCCATCGCGCCTTGCGCGACCCTCGCCGTACAGGAAGCGCTGCACATAGGGCAGGAAGCTGACGAACTCGTTGTAGTGGCGCTCGTGAAAGCGGGTCGCGTCGCCGGTGTACTCGTCGACCTCTTCGCGCCATGGCGAATCGGGCAGGTCGCGCAACAGTTCCCACGGCTTGGCGTGGTGCGCCGCGGAGCCTTCGGGCGGGACCAGCCGCAGCGGCCACAGCAGGATCTGGCGCAGGTGGCGCACCGGCTGCGATGCAGCGGTGCCGGCTTCGGCGGCGGTGGCGACGGCTTCGACTTCAGAACTGCCCATGGACGCCTCGTCGAGTCAGCTTGTCGTTGTCATCGGGTCAGCGCAGGACCTGCACCGCCAGCACACCGACGGCCAGCAGCAGCACGGCACATGCGCCCATCAACAGCTTGCTGCGCAGGCGGAGCACCTCGACGGCGTCGACGACCTTCGCATGCTGCTCGGCCAGCGATTCGACCAGCGCGGCCGCGGCCTGCTGCTGCTCGCCCAGCCGGGCCAGCGCGGCTTCGAGCTGCTCGATGCGTTGTGCGGGGGACTGGGCCGCATCGCTGGCCGATGCCGGCGCCGCGACCGGTTCGGCCTGCGTGCGGCTGAACACCTTGCGTGCGCCCTTCACGAGGCCGGGCGCGGCCTCGATCACGTCACCCCAGGGGATGACCTTGAGCGCGCTGATCCAGCTGATGGCCACGGCGGACTCCTGAAGGCCGCGCCGCGGCGGCCGTCACGCAGTGTAAGCAGGTCGGCGCGGGGATGCCCGCTCAGGCGCGGCGGACCTGGTTGCCGTCGACGCGCACCCGGTCGCCGACCTGCAGGCCGGTGCTGCCGGTCTGCTCGAACGTGCGTTGCTCGCCGTTGTCGAGCGTCACGTGCACGCGGTAGCCGACCACCTTCTCGGAGCGGTTCTTCTCGATCTTGTTGCCGACGACCGCGCCGCCGACGGCACCGGCCACCGTGGCGACGTCGCGCCCGGTGCCGTTGCCGATCTGGTGGCCCAGCACGCCGCCAAGCACGCCGCCGGCGACCGCGCCGACGCCGCTCGCCTTCGGGGTCGCGGTGATCGGCTCGATGCTGCTGACCTGGCCGAGGCGGTCGCTGCGCACGGGTGCAGGGGCCGGTGCGGCGGCGCGATAGGTCGGTGCCGGCGCTGGCACGGCCTGCACCGGCGCCGGGGCAGGTGTGGTCGCAGGGGCAGGGGCAGCCGCCACCGGTTCGCCGTTCTGCGGGCCGCAGGCGGTGACGATCATCGCGGCGCACAGTGCCGTCGCAATGACGCTCGGGGTGTACCAGTTCTTCGTGTTCATGCTGCTTCCTTTCGGTGCCGGCACAGGCCGGTGGATGCGGAAGGATGGTCGCGCCGACGCAGCGCGCACGCTGTCGCCGCCGGCCGCGTCGCGGCGCAGGAGGCCGGCGCCATCGGCTGTAGGGCAACGCCCACCGCGATGCTGTAGGCACGCTCCTACGCCGATTCGCAGCCTTCGCCGATGGCAAGCGCGTCGACCGCACGCGACGATGCTTGCCATGCTCCCCACCCCGCGGGGGCTTCCGTCGAGGAGCAGTGACGATGGCAAGCGATGCTGATTGGCTGGAGGATGTGCGACGTTGGGCCCTGGGCGAAGTGCCGCCGCATGCGTCGCCGTGCGACAGCGCCGAGTTGCTGCCCCCCGCGTTGCCGGACGACCTCGGCTACGAAGCCGCGCACCCGGCGCTGCAGGCCCGCCACTGGCCTGATGCCCTGCCGTTCAAATCATGAGCGCGACCATGCTCTGGCAGCGCCTGCCGGCCGCCTGGCGGACCGAGAACGCGCTGATCATGGCCGCGCTGGCCTTGTCGATGGTGTTCCTGCTCGCGTTCTGCGGCGTCGTCTCGGGGGTGGTGCGCAGTGCCGAGGAACGGCATGGGCAGCCCTTCGGGCAAGCGTCCGGGCAGACGCCCGAGCAGGCCGCGCGGGCCACTGACCCGGCCGACTCCCCGAGCTAGACCGCGAGCCAGACCGTCCGAGCTAGAACAGCTCGACGTCTCCGATGATCGAGTCGTCTTCGAGCGCACCGCTGGCCACCAGCGCCGCATGGCTGCGCACCTGGTTGCGGCCGTGGCCCTTCGCGTAGTACACCGCCTTGTCAGCCCGCTCGAACGCGCCGCTCGGGGTGTCGCCCGGCTTGACCTCGGTGAAGCCGATGCTGATCGTGATGCGCCCGACCTGCGGGAACGCATAGGCCTCGGTGTTCTGCCGCATGCGCTCCAGCGCCATGGCCGTGTCTTCCTCGCGCGCGCAGCGCATCAGCACGACGAACTCCTCGCCGCCGAATCGGTACAGCCGGTCGTGGAAGCGGAAGCTGCTGCGCATCAGCCGCGACAGCAGCAGCAGCACCTCGTCGCCGATCAGGTGGCCGTAGTTGTCGTTGACCGACTTGAAGTGATCGATGTCGATCATGCCCAGCCAGTAGTGCTGTTGCGATGACGGCGGCGCGCGCCGCGTGTCGGCATGCGACACCAGCGTCGGCGTGTTGGTCGCCTTCAGGAAGCTCTCGTCGAAGGTCTTGCGGTTCAGCAGGCCGGTCAGCGTGTCGCGCTCGCTGTAGTCGAGCAGGCCTTCGAAGTTGCGGTAGATGCGCAGGATGCTGCAGACCAGCCGCTGCGACTCGTCGCTCATCGGCGCCTCGGTCTCGACCTCGAGCACGCCGACCACCTCGCGGTCGGTGCTGACCGCGAAGATCGTCAGGTTCGGCGTGCCGGGCACCGCGAGCACCGTCTGCCCGTTCATCGCCTGCTGCCGCACCGGAAAGGCGTCGAGCTCGGGCAGGGTGTCGACATCGGTCCACACCGGGTCGGCACGCGCCACGGCATCGTGCTGGCCCAGGTGGGCCCGCGTCAGCCAGCGCTCCTGCCCCTGGTCGCCGACGCTGCGGTAGATCGCCACCGAGAGGGGGCGCAGCAGGTCGCGCAGTGCGCCGACCAGGGTCACGTCGAGAATGTCGCGGTCGCGGAAACCGGTCAGCTCGGCGAGGTTGTCGACCAGCTGGGACATCGGATGTTCTCGTGTGAGCGCATGGTGACCAGATTACGCCAAAGTGACATCGGCCGTGTAGCGCCCGATCAAGGCCAGCAGGTCTTCTTCCGAATACGGCTTGCCCAGATAGTGGTCGACCCCCAGCTCGGCCGCGTAGTCGCGGTGCTTCTGTGCGATCCGCGAGGTGATCATGATCACCGGCAGGTCGCGCAGGCGGGCATCGCCGCGGATGTTGCGCACCAGGTCGAAGCCGTCCATGCGCGGCATCTCGATGTCGCTCAGCACGACCTGCGGCAGGTCTTCGGCCAGCCGCTCCAGCGCGTCGATGCCGTCCTTGGCGAGCTGCACGCGGTAGCCTTCGCGCACCAGCAGGCGCTGCGTGACGCGGCGCACCGTCAGCGAATCGTCGACCACCAGCACCAGCGGCGCCAGGCGTTGCGGCGCCTCGGCGGCCGCCGCTTCCATCATCTGCGCCTGCGTCGGCGCCTGGCGTGCCGCCAGCGTCGCGGCACGGGCCGCATCGCCATACAGCGTGGCCAGTGCCACCGGGTTGTAGATCAGCGCGACCGCACCGGAGGCCAGCAGCGTCATGCCCGCGAGACCCGGCAGGCGCGACAGCTGCGGCCCGAGGTTCTTCACGACCACTTCCTGGTTGCCCAGCACTTCGTCGACGTGCAGCGCGATGCGTTGCTGCGCGCTGCGCACCACCACCACCGGCCGCATGCGGGTCACTTCCTGGGTGATGGCCGTCTGCTGCAGCAAGGCGCCGAGCCAGAAGAACAGCAGCGAACGGTCGCCGACCGTGAAGGTGCCGCTGGCGTAGGCATGCTCCAGCTCTTCGACCTTGGCGCGGCGCACGATCTCGATCAGCGTGGCCGGCACCGCCACCACGGTGTTGCCGCAGCGCAGCATCACGACCTGCGTCACCGCCGTCGTCAGCGGCAGCAGCAGCTTGAAGCTGGTGCCCTGGCCGACCGAGGTCGCGGTCTCGATCCGGCCGCCCATCGCGTTCACTTCGGAGCGCACCACGTCCATGCCGACTCCGCGGCCGGCCAGCTCGGTCACCTGGTCGGCGGTCGAGAAGCCGGGCGTGAAGATCAGGTTGGCCAGCTCGGCATCGCTGTGCGATTCGCCGGGCTTGATCAGGCCCATCGCCTCGCCCTTGTCGCGGATGCGCATCAGGTTCAGGCCGGCGCCGTCGTCGCGGAATTCCACGCCGACTTCGTTGCCTTCCTGGTGCAGCGACACGACGATGCTGCCGGCGGCTTCCTTGCCGATGCCGGTGCGGACCTCGGGGCGCTCGATGCCGTGCGTCACGCAGTTGCGCAGCAGGTGTTCGAAGGCCGGCGTCATGCGGTCCAGCACGCCGCGGTCGATTTCGATCGAGCCGCCGACGATGTCCAGGCGCACCTGCTTGCCGGTTTCCTTGGCCGCCTGGCGCACCACGCGGTACAGGCGGTCGGAGGCGCTTTCGAACTCGACCATTCTGGTGCGCAGCAGGTCGTCCTGCAGGTCGCGCGTCAGACGGGCCTGCGCCGCCAGTTCGTCTTCGGTGGTTTCCAGCGTGCGGTGCAGCGTGCGCTGCACGGTGGCCACGTCGTTCACCGACTCGGCCATCATCCGCGTCAGTTCCTGGAAGCGGGTGAAGCGGTCGAACTCCAGCGGGTCGAAGGACTGGGCCTGCGCCTTGGCCTGCTCCAGCCGCGAGCTCATCTGCGTCTCGGCCTGCAGCTCGATGTCGCGCAGCTGGCCGCGCAGGCGCTCCAGGTTGTCCGTCAGGTCGGACAGCGAGCCACGGATGTTGCCGACCTCGGCCTCGATCCGCGAGCGCGTGATGCTGACCTCACCGGCCTGGTTGACCAGGCGTTCGAGCAGCGGGCCGCGCACGCGCACTGCGGAGTGCGTCGGCGAGATCGACTGTTCGACCGCCGCAGCCACCGCCGTCGCGGGGAAGCGCGACCAGTCGATGTCGCCGGTCGGCGACTGCGACTGGGCGGCGACGCGTGCCGGCGTCATGACCTGGGCGGCCGGCGGGGTCGCCGGCGGGGTTGCCGATGCGGCGGCCTGGACCGGCGCCGGAACCACCGGCGCAGCGGCCGGGATCGTCGGTGCGAGGGGCTCGATGAACGGCGTGGCTTCGGCGACCGGCAGCGGCTCGGCGACCGGCGTCGGGGCGACGACCGGCGGGGCCACCACAGGCGCGGCCACGACAGGCGCAGCCACCGGCGGCGCGGTGAACACCGGCAGCGCCGGCGCAGCCACCGTCATCGGGGCCAGCACGACCGGCGGCGCCACCGGTGCGGACACCGGCGGACGGACCGGCGCAGGCGGCGGCGCGATCGGCGCCACCACCGCTTCGGCGTAAGCCTGGGCATCGCGCGAGCGCAGCACCTCGAAGGTGTGGGCCAGGCCGTCGGCCCGACCTTGCAGCGCCTCGACATCCTGCGTGGTCGCAGGCGTCGCCTGCTGCAGCAGGTGCTCGATGCGGGTTTCCAGCCGGTGGGCCATTTCACCCAGCCGCATCGCACCGGCCAGGCGGGCACCGCCCTTCAGCGTGTGCAGCGTGCGCATGCAGGCCGCGGCCGCCGAGTTGTCGGTCGGACGGTGCGACCATTCGCGCAGCTTGGTCGCCAGCTCGGGAATCAGTTCTTCGCCCTCTTCCTCGAAGATCGGGAACAGCTCGGCGTCGACGGCATCGATCGCGTCGATGTCGTCGTCGTCATCGTCACCTTCGTCGTCGACGTCGACGCGCACCGGCGTCGAGCGATGCGGCTCGGCGGCCAGCGGCGAGAACGCCTTCAGCTCGGGCAGGCCGAGGCCGGCGAAGTTGGTGTCGTTGGTGCCGAACGAGCCCTCGGCCGCGGCCGACAGGGCTTCGGGGTCGAGCACTTCGGCCACCGCGGGCAGCTCGGGCGCCAGCAGCATCGGCTCGCTCAGCACGATCTCGGGCGCGGCTTCCAACGGCTCGAGGTCGTCGAACGACACATCGATCTCGTCGAAGCCGGCTTCGGGGTGCGGTGCCGGGATGTCGTCGGTCGACGGCGACACCACGTCGGCCGCCGCATTGGCGGCCTCGAGGCGGCGGGCCGAGCTGATCTCGTGCTCGGCCAAGCGCTCCAGCAGTTCCGGTGCGGCGGGCTTCAGGAAGCCGGCGGCGAACTGGTGCAGCAGGCGGCGCACTTCTTCGGCCGAATCGACGAACAGGCGGCCTTCGTCGGTCGTGCCGACGCCGATCGCCTGCGAACGCATCAGCGCGTGTTCGAGCAGGCGCGACAGGTGCGACAGCTCGCTGAAGCCCACCGTGGCCGAACTGCCGGCCAGCGAATGCGCCAGCGCGATCGGCATTTCGCCGACCGGGCGGTGCAGCTCCATGGCCCACTCGGCAACCTCGGTCGTCAGGCGGCGCGACAGCTCGTCGGCTTCGTTCAGGTAGATGTTGAACAGCGGAATGCCGATGCGCAGCGGGCCGACGATCTTGACCTGGTCGTCGTCGGACAGCGGTGCCGGCTCGGCTTCGGTGGTGGCAACCGTAGGCGTCGGCGACAGCTCGGACACCAGCGGCGCGGCTTCGACGGCCGGTGCGCTGCCGAAGAAGTCGTCGCCCAGGTCGAGTTCGATCAGCTCGACCGATTCGGCGGACAGCAGTTGCGGCTCGACGGTCTCGGCGACCGGCATCGGTTCGAGCACGGTGTCGATCGGCGCGGCCGCGCCGAGCTGGTCGAGCATCGAGGTGTCGGGCAGTTCGAAGCTCGGCAGGTTGCCGGCCGGCGCGACGATGGGCGCGGCCGGGGCGTCGTCGAACGCACCGAGGTCCAGGTCGAACGTCAGGTCGGCCAGCGGGAGCGGCGCGGACACCGGCGCGGGCGGCACCACCGGCGCGACCGGCGGCGCAGCCATCGGGCGTGCGACCGGCGGCAGCGCGCCCAGCGGCGCCGGCTTCGACACCGGCGCGGTGACGACCGGCACGGCAGCCGCCGGCTTGGCGGCGTCGCCGAACGACAGCGACATCAGCGACACCGGCGAGCTGGCGCCGACCTTGATCGGCGGCACCGGATCGCCACGGCCCAGCGCCTCGGCGGCGACCTTCACCGTCGCGGCGTTGAAACCGGAGACGTTCTGTGCGGCGATCGCGTCGACCCACTTCGCGAAGTAGGCGAGCGCTTCGTTGGAGAAATTCAGCAGCGTCGGATCGGCCGCCTTCTGGCCGGCCAGCCAGGTGTTGTAGACCTGCTCGCAAGCCCACGCGGCATCGCCGAAGTCCTTCAGCCCGACCATGCGCGAGCTGCCCTTCAGCGTGTGGAAGGCGCGGCGCACGGTGGTCTGCTGCTCGACGTCGGCGCTGGCATGCGCCAGGCTCTTCAACGCCGTCCCGGCGGTCTCGATCACCTCGCGCGCTTCCTCGAGGAAGATCTCGCGCATCTCGGGATCGTCGCCGAGGTCGGTCGCGGTGCCGGCCGGGGCCGCCGACAGCGCCGGCTGCACCTTGGCCGGCGCGGCCTCGGGCATGTCGAGCACCGGGTCGGTGGCGGTGTGGACGAAGTCGGACAGCGCTTCGGAGAGCTGTTCGCGCGCGGCCGCCACCTCTTCGGTGTTGTGCGAATGCGCGATCGCGTCCTTGGCGTGCTCGACGGCGGCGACCAGCTCGGGCTGGGCCGCGGCCTGCGCTTCGTGCGACAGCAGGTCGAGGTCACGCGACACTTCATCGAGCGGCACGTGGTCGCTCGCCGCGGTCAGCGACAGCGACTGGGCCTGTTCGATCAGGCGCGGCTCGACCGGTGCCGGCGCATGCGCCAGCGCGAGGTTCGAGGCCTGGCGCGCCGCGGCGCTGCGGCCCATCAGCGGGCTCAGCGTGCCGGACTTGGCATCGAACACGAACAGCGACTTCGCCATCTGCGGCTGCACGCTGAGCATGTCGATCAGGAAGCCGAGCGCACCCAGGTTGCCGGCCAGGCGGTCGAAGGTGCCCGACTGGACGACCAGCTGCGGGTCGACCTCGGTCGTGATCATGCCGTCGATGTCTTCGCGCATGCGCAGCACCGCATGCGAGGCCTGGTCCATGCCCAGCACCGACAGCACGCCGCGCATCGCGGACAGCTGGTTCGGCACCGGCATCAGCAGCTCGCGCTGCGCCGGGTTGCGGAAGAACTGGTCGATCGACTTCTCGGCCTCGGACAACGAGGCGCGCAGTTCCTGCACGACGCTGCCCATGGTCTGGCGGTCGGAGACGCGGCGGTACAGCTCCTCCATCCACGCTTCGAGCGGGTCGGGGGTGTTGCCGGCACGCACCGAGGCGACGCGCTGCGCGAGCCGGCGCACGCGGGCGGCCTGCTCGGGGTGGTCGAAATCGGCATCCTCGAGCGAGGCTTCGAGGTACAGCACGCTGGTCGCGACTTCCATCGCGAGCGCGGCTTCGGGTGCAGCGTTGGACTGCTGCGTCTGCACGACGGCCTGCTGGATTTCATCGGCCAGCAGCTCGCCGCTCGGGTACAGGCGCTTGACCGAATCGCCGACCAGCGAGAACTGCTCGGCCAGCCCGCTCATGCGGTGCATTTCGCCGCCGGCGACCGATGACCAGGCGTCCTTGGCGGTCGAGACGCGCTTGCGCGCCTGCACGATCAGCGCCGGGTCGAAGCGACCGAGGCGGCTGGTGTCGTAGTCGACCGGCAGGTGCTGCGCTAGGCCGTAGGCCTGGCGGACCGCGGCCAGGCGCGGCGTCTTGCGGCCGTCGCCGGGCGAGGCGCTCTGCGCGCAGAAGAACAGCAGGTCTTGCGCGAGGCGCTCGGAGACGTCGGGCTGGCCGCGCTCCAGCGTGCGCAGCTGCGCGAGCAGCCGCGAAGCCACGCGCTTGGTGTGCACGTCGCCCTTCAGCAGGCCGTTGGCCTGGCCTTCGAAGAACGCGGCCGCGAGCTTCCACAGCGTGGAGTGGGTCAGGTCGGACGCCTGCGCGCCGAGGCCGGCGCAGATGTCGCTCATGCGCTGCACTGCCGGCATCTGCTCGCCGCGCATGATCAGCAGCAGCTGGCGCTCCATCAGGCCGCGGGCGATCGAATCGGGGGCGCGCGGCTTGACCGTGGTGTCGTTGGGCAGCTCGCGCCAGCGCCAGTCGATGTTCCACAGGTCGGCGGGGTGCACGCGCTCGGCACCGGCCAGCGTCTGCACTGCCTGGTACTGCGGGAACAGCGCGAGCGGCGAGACCGGCTTGTCGGCCAGCAGGCGCTGCAGGTAGTCGAGCAGCGCGAACGAGGCGCGCTCGATGGTGTCGACCTCGGCCGACGTGAGCTTTTGCGGCTTCGCGACGAAGCGCTGCACCGCCGCCTCGCTGGCGGCCAGCAGGCGGGCGACGGCCGGCAGGCCGACCAGTTCGAGCGCACCGACGCCCTGGTGGATCTGTTGCCGCGCGGTGCGCAGCACCGACGGATCGACGCTGTCGACGTCGGAGCCGCTGTTCGCCTCGGCTTCCTTCACGTAGCGGCGCAACGCCTTGTGGGCCGTGTCCAGGGACTTGCGCAGTTCATCGTGAACCCACGCGAGCGCGCTGAGGTCGTCTGTGGTCTCACTCATGGTGTCGCTCATCGTCGCGTTGGGGGCGGTGGCAATCCATCTGCCTGTGTGGGGTGAAGGGCTGCGGCCCGATCAGGGCCGCAGGCAACACACTAGCTCAAGCGATCTTGAACCGTGCAACCGATTGCTTCAGTTCCTCGGCCGTCCGGGACAGCTCGCGCACCATCTGTGCGGTGGAACGGGTACCTTCACCGGTCTGCTCGGTCACCGCGAAAATGTGCTGGATGTTCGCTGCCACCACGTTGGCCGATTCGGCTTCTCGCGATGCCTGGCTCGAAATGTGCGCAATCAGGTCGGCAAGCTGGCGTGACACGCGGTCGATGTCGCCCAGTGCGTTACCTGCCGCGTCAGACAGCCGGGTTCCTTCCACCACGCCCTGCGTCGAGCGTTCCATGGCGGCCGCAGCATCCTGGGTGTCGGTCTGAATGGTCTTCACCAGGGCCGCAATCTGCCGCGTGGCGTCGCCGGAGCGTTCTGCCAGCCGTTGCACTTCTTCCGCAACCACCGAGAAGCCCCGACCCGCTTCACCGGCCGATGCGGCCTGGATGGCGGCGTTCAGTGCCAGCACGTTGGTCTGTTCGGTAATGTCGGAAATCAGTTCGGTGATTTCGCCAATTTCCTGCGACGACTCGCCCAGTCGCTTGATCCGCTTGGAGGTTTCCTGGATCTGGTCGCGGATCGAGTTCATGCCGCCGATCGTGTTCTGCACCGCGGTCAGACCGGTCTCTGCAGCTTGCAGCGACTGACGCGCCACCTGGGCCGTCTGCTGCGCCTGGCTCGACACGTCGTTGATTCGGCCTGCCATCTGCAGCACCGACTCGCCGGTTTCGCGAATCTCGCGCAGCTGTTCGTCGGAGGCGGCCAGCAGTTCGGTCGACGTGGCTTCCACCTGCTGCGTCGTTTCGGTCACCCGACCCACCGTGCCCTGCACCTGCGACACCAGCGTGCGCAGCTCTTCCACCGTGTAGTTCACCGAGTCGGCGATGGCGCCCGTGATGTCTTCCGTCACGGTCGCCTGCTGCGTCAGGTCGCCTTCAGCAACCGTCTGCAATTCGTTCATCAGCCGCAGAATGGCCGCCTGGTTCGCGTCGTTGACGCGCTTGGCTTCCTGTTCCTGGCGTTCGGCTTCGAGTCGCTGGTTTTCGGCGAGCGCGGCACGTTGCGCCTGGTCTCGCACATACAGCTGCAGGAAACCCGCGCCGCCGAGGGCCAGCACGACGGCCGACAGCACCAGCAGGCCCAGGTTCACGACGTTGAAGCCGGTGACGGTGGACAGGCGGTCCTGCACCGTTTCCAGGCCCTTGCGCAGCGGTTCGCTGTCGCCAATGATCGCGGCCTGCGCTTCACGGGCCGACACCAGGCCTTGCAGGTTGCCCAGAATCGAGCTGGCCTGGGTGCGCGTCTCTTCGTATTGCTTCAGCAGCGCGGTCAGGCGCTCCTTGGTCTGCGGATCCTTGGTGCCCGGCAAGCGCAGCTCGGCGTTGCCGTTCGACAGGCCGTCGGCGATTTCGCGGAACGAGTTCAAGTCCTTGCCCAGCAGGAACACGGCCTCGGGGCTCACGCCTTCCATCGTCAGGAATTCGTTGGCCGACTTGCCGATGCGCTGGGTCAGCATCACGAGCTGGCCGACCGCCGACAGCTCGGCCGGCGAGGCTTCCTGCTGCAGCTTCAGCGACGACACCGTCTCGGCGATTTCCAGCAGGTCGGACGACTGGCGGTTGATCGCGCGCAGCGCCTGGCCGACCTGCGTCAGGATCTTCTGCTGTTGCAGCACGGTGTTCGCGTTCTTCTCGGCGCGGTCGACCAGCGGCAGCAGCGGTTCCAGCGTGTCCTGCACGACGCCCGGCGCCGCATCGACGTTCGCATCGCCCTTGGCCAGGCCGCGCACGTTGCGCGCCAGCACCTCGGTACTTTCCTTCACCTCGGGGAAGGCCTGCGCGCTGCCGATCAAGGCCTGCGACACCGACTTCGCCAGACGCTGCGACTGCATCAGCGCCTGACCGGAGTAGCCCACCTGGGCGGCGCCCTTGTTGGCCTGGTTCAGCGAGCTGATCGTCATGCCGACCAGGCCGACCAGGCCGATCAGCACCATGGCACCCAGCAGACGCTGCTGCTGTCCCACCGGCCGGTTGCCGATCAGCGGCACGCCGGTGCCCGACATCAGCGCGGCGTTGTCGCCGCTCGGCAGCCGGGTTTCGGAGAAGTCGGCGATCTCGGACGGCGCGGCCTCCGAGATGATCGACGAGTCGAGGTTCACCGTGTTGGCGCCGCCGTCCGGCCGCCCATCGTCGTGCAGGTCGAGGCCGGCCACGTCGTCCAGCGCAACGGCACCGTCGGCGCCATATGCGTCGTCACGGCCTTTGCCCTTGCCTTTGATTTTGTTCAGGAAGCTCATAGGTGCCTCGTTGCGTCGTCTTGGGTAATGCAGTCAGGAGGGCCGGCGCGCATCGCGCCTCAGCCTGCGATCTTCAGGAAAGCGGCCTCGGTGGCCAGCTGTGCCAGATTCAGTTCGCGCCAGAGGCGGTTGCCTTCGTCGCGGTAATGCGTGCCGACGAAGGCCGGCTTGACCTGTCCGTCGTCGGGTTCGGGCTTCAACTGCTGCAGGTTGCGCAGGCCGGCGAGCCGGTCCACCAGCACCGCGCAGTTGATGTTCAGATCGTTGTTGAACGCGACGAACCAGGACTGCTCGCGCACCGGCTCGTTGCCGCGCACACCCAGGAAGCCCGCCAGGTCGACCACCCCGTGCAGCCGGCCGCGCAGGTTGGCCACGCCCATGAACCAGCGGCTGGTGTAGGGCACGGGCATCGCCGGCGCGAACGGGAAGATTTCACCGGCTTCCTGCAGCGGAAACAGGAACCCGTGGCTGCCGCACTCGACGGCCAGCCAGGCGCGGCCGCGCTCTTGCGTACGCGCCGCCTGCAGCCTTTCGGCCAGGCGACTTTGCAGCTCGCGCAATGCTTCCTTGTTGGCCATTCAGTTCTCTGCCTGCGGGGCGACGTGTGACGGTGAGGTGATGGAAACGGTACCGATGACGTTCAGTCGAACGCGCGGATCTTCGACACCAGCTCGTCGGCGTCGACGGGCTTGACGATGTAGTCGCGTGCGCCCTGGCGCATGCCCCACACCTTGTCGGTTTCCTGGTTCTTGCTGGTGCACATGATCACCGGCACGTCGGTGAAGCGCGGGTCGCGCGTGATCGCACGGGTCAGCTGGAAGCCGTTCTGGCCGGGCATCACGACGTCCATCAGGATCAGGTCGGGCTTCTCTTCGCCCAGCCGGCGCATCGCGTCTTCGCCGTTCTCGGCAGTTCGCACCGCGTAGCCGCGCTTGGTCAGCAGCTCCGACAGGTAGTGCAGTTCGGTCTTCGAATCGTCGACCAACAGAATCTTCTGAATCGCCATCGTCTTACTCCTTCAATTCTTGCAGGGCAACATCGGTGGCCGCGTCAGGCGCGGGCCGGCCGGTGCTGTGCCACGGCTTGCAGCAACTGGTCTTTGGTGAACGGCTTCGTGAGGTAGTCCTCGGAGCCGACCATCCGGCCGCGTGCCTTGTCGAACAGGCCGTCCTTCGAGGACAGCATGATGACCGGCACGTCGGCGAATTTGGCATTTCGCTTGATGATGGCGCAGGTCTGATACCCGTCCAGGCGCGGCATCAGGATGTCGCAGAAAATCAGGTCGGGCGCGTGATCGTTGACCTTGGACAGCGCGTCGAAACCGTCTTCCGCGAGCAGCACGGTATGGCCGCCCTGCTTCAGGAAGATCTCCGCGCTGCGGCGAATCGTGTTGCTGTCGTCGATCACCAGCACCTTGATGCCTGCGATGGCTTCATTGCTCACCGAGAATCCCCTCAATGACTGAAAGCGGCCGTGGCACTTGCCCGGCACGCCATGTAAGAGCCTCAGCGACCATCAGATCTGGACCATTTCGAAATCTTCCTTGCGTGCGCCACATTCCGGGCAAGTCCAGTTCATGGGTACTGCTTCCCATGCGGTGCCCGGTGCAATACCGTGTTCAGGATCGCCCGCGGCTTCGTCGTATATCCAGCCGCAGATCAGGCACATCCAGGTTCGGGTACCGCTGAGGTCATTGCTCACTTTGTTTTTGTCGCATCACTACAATGAGAAAAGATTGTAGCGATGCAGATTGACAAAAATACATTGATTTCTAGGCACCTACGCCACATTCCTCACATTTTTCTAGAAGTCAGTGCCGGCAAACGCGGCTCGTCTTCACCTTTCCCGACGGACTTCCAATGACCCCAGACGCCCCCTCCGCGGACCCCCAGGCCGACCCGAACCAGGAAGCGCCCGCACCCGCCTGCGTGATGACCTTCAACGCGAGCGACCCGAGCGGTGCCGGCGGCCTGGCCGGCGATGTCGCGACGATCGCGGCGATGGGCGCGCATGCGCTGCCGGTGGTCACCTCGATCGTGCTGCGCGACACCGCCGAGGTGTTCGACCACAGCGCGATCGACGCCGACGTGGTCGTCGAGCAGGCCCGCAGCATCCTCGAAGACGTCAGCATCGCCGCCTGGAAGGTCGGTTTCCTCGGTTCCGCCGAGGGTGTCAGCGCGGTGGCCGAGGTGCTGTCCGACTACCCCGAAGTGCCGTTGGTGGCCTACATGCCCAACCTGTCGTGGCTCGAGGAAGACGACCAGCAGGCCTACCTGGACGCGTTCCGCGAGCTGGTGCTGCCGCAGACCGAGGTGCTGGTGGGCAGCCACCAGACGCTGACCGATTTCCTGCTGCCCGAGTGGAGCAGCGAGCGCCCGGCCTCGCCGCGCGAGCTGGCGGTGGCGGCGGCGCAGCACGGCACGCGCTTCGTGCTGGTCACGAGCGTGCCGCTGCCCGACCAGTTCATGGACAACGTGCTGGCCTCGCCGCAGGGCGCGATCACCGGCGAGAAGTTCGAGCGCTTCGAGGTCAGCTTCGTCGGCGCGGGCGACACGCTGTCGTCGGCGCTGGCGGCGCTGCTGGCCGCCGGCAGCGAGCTGCACGCGGCAGTGGGCGAATCGCTCGCCTTCCTCGACCAGGCGCTGGATGCGGGCTTCCGCCCCGGCATGGGCAACGTGATCCCCGACCGCTTCTTCTGGGCGCTGCCGCCCGGCGAAGAAGGCGAAGAAGGCGAGGCAGCTGCCGCCGCCAACGACGAAGAGGCCCCGAAAGACCCCCGGCACGTGCACTGACCGCATCCCGGATTGACATCCGGGCTACCAGATCCAGAAGATGACCCAGACCAACGAAGCCCTGTTCGAGCGCGCCCGCCGCGTGATCCCCGGTGGCGTCAATTCGCCGGTGCGCGCGTTCCGCGCCGTCGGCGGCACGCCGCGCTTCATCGCGCGCGCGCAAGGCGCCTACATGTTCGACGCCGAGGGCAAGCGCTACATCGACTACATCGGCTCCTGGGGGCCGATGATCCTCGGCCACGGCCACCCGGCGGTGCTCGAGGCGGTCCAGAAGGCCGCGCTCGACGGTTTCTCGTTCGGCGCCCCCACCGAGCGCGAGATCGAGCTCGCCGAGGAGATCCTGAAGCTGGTGCCGAGCCTCGAGCAGGTCCGCCTGGTCAGTTCCGGCACCGAGGCCGCGATGAGCGCGATCCGCCTGGCGCGTGGCGCCACCGGCCGCAACCGGATCGTCAAGTTCGAGGGCTGCTACCACGGCCATGCCGATGCGCTGCTCGTGAAGGCCGGCTCGGGCCTCGCGACCTTCGGTCATGCAACCAGCGCCGGCGTACCGGCCGAGGTGGTGCAGCACACGATGGTGCTCGAGTACAACCACCTGGCGCAGCTCGAGGAGGCCTTCAGCCTGCACGGCCACGACATCGCCTGCGTGATGATCGAACCGATCGCCGGCAACATGAACTTCGTGCGCACCCAGCTGCCCTTCATGAAGCGGCTGCGCGAGCTGTGCACGCAGCACGGCGCGCTGCTGGTGTTCGACGAGGTGATGACCGGTTTCCGCGTCGGCCTGCACGGCGCGCAAGGCCTGTACGCGCGCGCGCTGCCGGGCTTCGAGCCCGACCTCAGCGTGTTCGGCAAGGTGATCGGCGGCGGCATGCCGCTGGCGGCCTTCGGCGGCAAGCGCGCGGTGATGGAGCAGCTCGCGCCGCTCGGTCCGGTCTACCAGGCCGGCACGCTGTCGGGCAACCCGGTGGCCACCGCCTGCGGGCTCGCGACGCTGCGCGAGATCCAGCGCCCCGGCTTCTTCGAGGCGCTGTCGGCACGCACCCACAGCCTGGTCGACGGCCTGGCCGCGGTCGCGCGCGAGAACGGCGTGCCGTGGTCGACCGACTGCGAGGGCGGCATGTTCGGCTTCTTCCTCGCCGACACGCTGCCGCAGAACTACGCCACCGTGATGGCCACCGACAAGGAGCGCTTCAACCGCTTCTTCCACGGCCTGCTGGACCACGGCGTCTACATCGCACCGGCCCTGTACGAGGCCGGTTTCGTCAGCGCCGCCCACACGGCCGACGACATAGCGGCCACACTCGCCGCGGCACGATCCGTGCTGAAGTAAGGCATGCACATCCACATCCTGGGCATCTGCGGCACCTTCATGGGCGGCATTGCCGCGCTCGCGCGCGAGGGCGGCCACCGGGTCACCGGCTGCGACGCCGGCGTCTATCCGCCGATGAGCGACCAGCTGCGCGCGCTCGGCATCGAGCTGATCGAAGGCTGGGGCGCCGACCAGCTGAAGCTCGCACCCGACCTGTTCGTCGTCGGCAACGTGGTTTCGCGCGGCAACGAGCTGATGGAGGCCATCCTCGACGCCGGCCTGCCGTACACCAGCGGGCCGCAGTGGCTGGCCGAGAACGTGCTGCAGGGCCGCCATGTGCTGGCGGTCGCCGGCACGCACGGCAAGACCAGCACCACCTCGATGCTGGCCTGGATGCTGGAGCAGGCGGGGCTGAAGCCGGGCTTCCTGGTGGGTGGCGTGCCGCAGAACTTCGGGGTCTCCGCCAGGCTCGGCGAAGGCAAGACCTTCGTGATCGAAGCCGACGAGTACGACACCGCCTTCTTCGACAAGCGCAGCAAGTTCGTGCACTACCGCCCACGCACCGCGGTGCTGAACAACCTCGAGTTCGACCACGCCGACATCTTCCCGGACCTCGGGGCGATCGAGACCCAGTTCCACCACCTGGTGCGCACGGTGCCGGCGGCCGGGCGGCTGGTGGTCAATGCGCGCGAGGAGTCGCTGCAACGCGTGCTGGCGCGCGGCTGTTGGAGCGAGGTGGTGCGCTTCGGCGCGCGCAAGGAAACGCCGGGTGCGCTGCGCGCGCGCGGCGAGCCGCATGTGTTCGACGTGCTGCGTGGCAGCCTGAAGATCGCGCACGTCGAATGGCCGCTGCTCGGTGAGCACAACCAGCTGAACGCGCTGGCGGCGATCGCCGCCGCCGAGCACGTGGGCGTCGACCCGCAGGTCGCTGCGAAGGCGCTCGCCAGCTTCCAGAACGTGCGCCGGCGCATGGAGCTGCGCGGCGAGGCCGGCGGCGTGAAGGTCTACGACGATTTCGCGCACCACCCGACGGCGATCCGCACCACGGTCAACGGCTTGCGCCGCAAGGTCGGGCTCGACCGCATTCTCGCGGTGCTGGAGCCGCGTTCGAACACGATGAAGCTCGGCACGATGAAGGCCCAGCTGCCGTGGTCGCTCGAAGAAGCCGACCTGTCGTTCTGCTACCAGGGCAACCTGGGATGGGATGCGCGCGAGGCCTTGGCACCGATGGGCGACAAGGCCATCGTCTGCGACACGATCGACGCGCTGGTGGCCGCGGTGCGCCGGGCCGCGAAGCCCGGCGACCATGTGCTGTGCATGAGCAACGGCGGGTTCGGCGGGGTGCACGACAAGCTGTTGACAGCCCTGGCAGGCTGAAGATTCCCGCGAAGGCAAAGAAACCCCGCTCGCCCTGAGCCTGTCGAAGGGCCCGATCATCCTGAGCTTGTCGAAGGGTCGGACTGAGCTTGTCGAAGACCCTGCGCGCTTCGGGCACAACCCTTCGACGGACGGGCCTTCGACAGGCTCAGTCCCTGCTCAGGGCGAACGGGTGTGTGTTCGTCAGCTCCTGAGCATCGAAGCCTTCAGCGCCTCGTTCAGCGTTGACAGGCTGTCCTGCAAATGCGCCCGGCTCTCGATCGACAACCTCGGCCCGTTGACCGCAGCACGCAGTTGCCCCTGCAGCTCCACCGCCTCCATCCTCACCAGGCTCAGTGCGTCCGGCGGCAGCGTTCCCGCGCCGCGGATCAGCAAGGCCTGCACGCGGCGCAGATGCTCGCGCTGCAGGTTGCGGCGCAGCCGGTCGATGTCGCTGCCGGTCTTCAGCTCGCTCCACACCGAGCCCTGCAGCGTGCCGTACACCTCGGCCAGCGAGATGACGTTGCGCTTGCTCGCATCGGCCACGTACAGCGGCAGGTCCAGCAGCCGCGACGCGGTGCCCGGGCTCATCAGCCGGTCGAGCGCCGTGACCTGCACCTGCAGCACCGCGGCCGGAATGCTCACCGGCCCGCCGCGGTCCCACTCGTTGTAGTCGGGCGACAGGCCCGCGAGGAACTGCGGCCGGAAGCGGAAGCTGTCCGCATTGAACAAGCCCTTCGCCAGGAACTGCAGCGCATCGCGCTGCTTGGCCGGCGCCACCGGCGCATAGGCTGGCCGCTTGGTCGAGCCCGGCAGGTCGCGCACGGTGTTCATGCCACCGACGTACTTGCCGACCAGGTCGGCCGCGCGGTTGAGCTGCTGGAAGCCGCTGAGCAGCACGCGGCGCTGGCGGATCGCCTCGTCGCCCGGCTGCGGCGCACGGTCCTGCACGCGCTGCCACAGCTCGCGTGACAGCTGCAGCCGCTTCTCGTAGTACGCGAGCGGGTCGTCGCCCAGGTCGAAGCGGTTGACCAGCGGGTCGATGCCGTCGTTGCCGCGTTGGCCGCCGGCCTCGGCGTCGTCCGCATAGGCCAGCAGCGGATCGGTGCTGCGCGATGCGATGCGCGCCAGCTCCGCCGTCTCGTCGGCCGGCGCGATCTGCTTGTAGGCGTATTCGATCGCCCAGTAGTCGTACGGCCCGAGCGTCGTGTTGTTCAGGCTCGCCTGGTGCTCGCCCGCCAGCGCCAGGTTGTAGGCGTTGTAGTCCATCACCGAGCCGGAAATGCCCTTGCTCTCGGTGAAACCCGTGTCCTGCAGCTGCGTGCGGCTGACCACCGTCGAGGCCTTGAAGTTGTGCTTCAGCCCCAGCGTGTGGCCGACCTCGTGCATCACCACGTCCTTGATGCGCGACTGCACGAAGGCATCCGCCTCCGGACCGTCCGGCGCGATCTCGCCGCGCGCCTCGAGCAGGTCCATCGCGAAGTCCATCTCGCCGGCGGCCTCCTGCGCGTAGTTGCAGTAGTCGGCACCGCCGAACTTGCTCCAGGCGGCAAAGGCGGGCGACGCGAACGGCGTCGCGCGACCCACGTCTTCGACCAGGAAGCGCCGCGCGCCGCGGCCGAACACGTCGCTCATGCCGATGTCGGCATCGATGATCTCGCCGGTGCGCGGATCGGAATGGCTCGGGCCGATCGCGAAGCCGACGTCGGCGCCGGTGAACCAGCGGATCGACGCATGGCGCGCGTCCATGTTGTCCCAGTCGGCATCGTCGGGCTGCTGCTTCGCGACGATCGCGTTCTTGAAGCCGATGCGCTCGAAGGCCTTGTTCCACTCCAGCACGCCGGCCTCGACCGCCCCGCGGTACTGCACCGGGATGTTCTTGTCGAGCCAGTAGACGATCGGCTGCTTCGGTTCGGACAGCGCGGCCTGCGGGTCCTGCTTCTCCAGGCGCCAGCGGGTCACGTAGTGCAGCCGCGGGTTGGCCTTGGTGTCGCTCGTCAGGTCGGTGACGACGTCGAAGAAGTGGCCGAGGCGCGGGTCGGTCTTGCGCGCCGCCATCGGCTCGCCGAGCTTCGCGAAGTTGTAGACGTAGCCGACGAACATGCTGCGCGGGTCCGGCGTGGTCTGCGGCGGCGGCGGCGTGGGCACCGGGCTCGGCGTCAGCGGCGGCGCCGGCATGCGCGCGGTCGCGTAGTGCATGCGCGCGTTCAGCGTCGTCAGGTCGTCGGTGACGCGGATCTTCTCGAAGTACGAGTTGCCGCGGTCCAGCGCGTACGGCAGGCGGAACGCCGTCTCGATCGCGGTGGCGTAGCCCGGCATGTCCGCCAGCAGGAAGTTCGCGTCGACCAGCACCGACTTGCGCTGCGGGTGCGGCGCGCTGACGATGCTGGCCGCGCCCAGCAGGCTGTTCGAGAACGCCTGCTCGACGCTCGCGCGCATCGCCGGCGTCGTCGCGACGTAGTTGCTGTTCAGCGCCACCAGCTGGATCAGGTTGCTGCCGATCTTGCGGAAGCTGGCCAGCCACTGCGGCCCCATCTGGCTGGCGTACAGCCCGCGCTCGCCGATCGAGTTCGAGATGTTGATCGACAGCATGAACGGCTGATCCAGGCGCTCGACCGGGATCTCGAGCCAGGTCTTCTCGTCCTTGCGCCACACCGGCACGAAGCCGTCCTGGTGGGTCGCGCCCTTGATGACCTCGTCGAAGGGCTTCGGGGCGGTCGGGTCGAGCCGCACCACGATGGCGCCCGGCGCGGAGGCCGCAGCAGCAGCCGAGGCGGCGGCGGCAGAAGCCGCCGCGCTGACCGGTGCCGACGCGGCGCCGGCCGGGGCGATGACGACGACCGGCGGCGTCGGCGTCACGGTCGTCACGCAGCCTTGCAGCAGCAGGCCGGCCAGCGCCAGGGACAGGCCGGCAGGTGCCGTGGATCTCGGGAGGTTCAGGGAGTCATTCACGTCAACGGTGTCCTTGTGATGTCCTTGTGGGAGGGGACCGGGAGCGGCTTCTGGAAGCGATTGGACGCAATCACGGGCTGTCGGATGGAGGCCGCGTGGAAACAAAGTGTAGAGCCTTGCACCGGGCGTCCACCCCGTGGAACGCCGAGCTAGACTCCGTCGCGCTTTGCAGGTTCCGTGCCTCCCGCCTATCGGACGCCCGCGGCCTGCGAGCGCTGCACCGGATGTGCATTCCTCACGCTTCATGATCACCCACCTCCTCTACCTGCACGGTTTTCGTTCGTCGCCACGCTCGACCAAGGCGCGCCAAGCCGAGGCCTGGGTGCGGCGCCACGCCCCGCGCGTCAGCTGGTGGTGCCCGCAGCTGCCACCGTCGCCACAGGAGGCGATCGACGGCCTGCACGCCGAGCTGGCCTGGTGGCCGCGCGGGCGCACGGCGATCATCGGCAGCTCGCTCGGCGGCTTCTATGCGACGGTGCTGGCCGAGCAGCTCGGCTGCCCGGCGGTGCTGCTGAACCCGGCGGTCGACCCGGCCCGCGACCTGGCGAAGCACATCGGCGAAACCAAGGCCTGGCACAGCGAGGAGCGCTTCTACTTCATGCCGGCCTACGTCGACCAGCTGCGCGCGATGACGCCGGGCGCGCTCGCAAAGCCGTCGCGCTACTTCGCGGTGATCGCCACCGGCGACGAGGTGCTCGACTGGCGCGAGATGAGCGAGCGCTACCGCGGCGCCCACCTGCGCATCGTCGAGGGCAGCGACCACGCGCTCAGCGGGTTCGAGCACCACCTGCCCCACCTGATGCATTTCCTGCAGCTCGCGCCCTCCCCGTGACCGGGAACGCCCGAGCTTTCCGCGACAATCCCACCCCATGTATGCATTGTTCGAAGACGCCGGCAAGTTCCTCGCCGGCCGCGTGATGACTGAAGCCGACAGCTCGATGCAGGTCGAGCTCGACTCCGGCAAGCGCGTGAAGGTGAAGGCGGCCAACGTGCTGCTGAAGTTCGAGAAGCCGCTGCCGGCCGAGCTGATCGCCGAAGGCCAGCGGCTCGCCCGCGAGATCGACCTCGACCTGGCCTGGGAGTTCGCGCCCGACACCGAGTTCGGCTTCGCCGACCTGGCGCGCGACTACTTCGACGCCAAGGCCGGCACCGAGAAGCAGGCCGCCGCGCTGTTCCGGCTGTTCGAGGCGCCGCATTACTTCCGCCGCCTCGGCAAGGGCCAGTTCAAGAAGGCGCCGGAAGAGATCGTGAAGGCCGCGCTGCTCGGCATCGAGCGCAAGAAGCAGCAGGCCGCGCAGATCGAGGGCTGGGCCGCCGAGCTGGTGGCCGGCCAGTGCCCGGTGCCGGTGCGCGAGCAGCTCTACAAGATTTTGTTCCGCCCCGACAAGAACGCCGCCGAGTACAAGGCCGTCGTCGAAGCCTCGCGCCGCGCGCAGAAGGCGCCGCTCGACCTGCTGACGGCGGCCGGCGCGATCGATTCGCCGTACCAGTTCCACTGGCGGCGCTTCCTGTTCGAGAACTTCCCGAAGGGCACCGGCTTCCCGCCGCTGTCGGCCCCGGCCATCAAGGACGTGCTGCCGGTCGCGGCCGTGCAGGCGTTCTCGATCGACGATTCGCAGACCACCGAGATCGACGACGCGCTGTCGGTGCAGGGCCTGGGCAGCGGCACCGTGGTGTTCGGCGTGCACATCGCCGCCCCCAGCCTCGCGATCGCGCCCGACAGCCCGGTCGACAAGGTCGCGCGCGACCGGCTGTCGACCGTCTACATGCCGGGCTACAAGCTGACGATGCTGCCCGACGAGGTGGTGCAGGCCTACACGCTGATGGCCGGGCGCGACTGCCCTGCGGTGTCGCTGTACGTCAGCTTCGACGAGGCGACGCTGAAAGTGACCGGCAGCGAGACGAAGCTGGAGCGCGTGCCGATCGCCGCCAACCTGCGCCACGACCAGCTCGACGCGGTGATCACCGAAGCCACGCTGCTCGGCGACGCGCCGGCGCCTTACGAGTTCGCGCCGGAACTGGCGTTCTGCTTCCGCCTGGCGCGCCACCTGAAGGCCGGCCGCGAGCAGGTGCGCGGCAAGCCGGAGCTGTTCAACCGGGCCGACTACAACTTCAAGCTCGACGGCAACGACGGCGCCGAGCCGCAGGGCCATGAGCGCGTCAGCATCGGCACGCGCCAGCGCGGCTCGCCGCTGGACCTGATCGTCGCCGAGGCGATGATCCTCGCCAACAGCACCTGGGGCGGCTGGCTCAACGACCTCGGCGTGCCGGGCATCTACCGCAGCCAGGCCAGCATGGCGCCGGGCGTCAAGGTGCGCATGGGCACACGCGCGGCACCGCACGCCGGCATGGGCGTCGCGCAATACACCTGGGCCACCTCGCCGCTGCGCCGCTATGTCGACCTGCTGAACCAGTGGCAGATCGTCGCCTGCGCGCGCCACGGCCGCACCGCGGCGCTGGCCGCGCCGTTCAAGCCGAAGGATGCGGCGCTGTTCTCGGTCATCTCCAGCTTCGATGCGGCCTACAGCGCCTACAACGGCTTCCAGTCGGGCATCGAGCGCTACTGGACGCTGAAGTACCTCGAGCAGAACGGCATCGCCGAACTCGACGCCGCGGTCATGAAAGAGGGCCTGGTGCGTGCCGACACGCTGCCGCTGGTGTTCCGCGCCGTCGGTGCCGAGCGGTTGCCGCGCGGTGCGCGCGTGAAGGTGCGCATCACCGGCACCGACCTGCTGACGCTGGACGTGCATGCGAGCGTGCTGTCGCGCATCGACGATCCGGACACCACGGCCGATGACGCGGTCGTCGAGGACGCCGAAGCCGAGAACGAGGACGTCGCCGCCGGCCCGCTGACGCTGGCGATCGACGTGGCCGCGGACGATGCCGATGACGCGCCGGCCGATGCGGCCGCCACCACCCCTGCCGCCTGAGAGATCGATGCTGAAGAAGTTCTCCACCCTGCAGATCGCGCTCACGGTGTCGATCGGCGTGCACGCCCTGTTGCTGGTGGTGCGCTTCGTCGATCCGGAGAGTTTCAACCGCGTGTTCCAGGACACGCCGCTGGAGGTCATCCTCGTCAACGGCAGCTCGGCCGAGGCGCCGACCAAGGCGCAGGCGATCGCGCAGCGCAACCTGGCCGGCGGCGGCGAAGCCGAACGCGGCCGCGCGACCTCGCCGCTGCCGTCGTCGCCGATGATGGAGCTCGGCGACGCGGCCGACGAGGCCCACAAGCAGATCGAGCAGCTGCAGGAGACGCAGCAGCAGCTGCTCGCGCAGGTGCGCCGCGAGCTGGCCTACCTGCCGGCGCCTGACCCGAAGCGCGACCGCGGCGACCCCGCCGCGCGCGCGCAGGAAGAGCGCCGCCGCCAGCTGATGCAGCTGCTGGCCGAGATCGAGAAGCGCATCAACGAGGAGAACTCGCGGCCCAAGAAGCGCTACATCAGCCCGGCCACGCGCGAGGAGCTGTACGCGATCTACTACGACTCGCTGCGCCGCAAGATCGAGGACCGCGGCACCCGCAACTTCCCCGAATCGCAGGGCAAGAAGATCTACGGCGAGCTGATGATGGTGATCACGATCGATGCCGCCGGCCGCGTGATGGAGACCGAGATCGTGCGGCCGTCGAAATCGCCGCTGCTCGACAAGCGCGCCCAGGCCATCGTGCGGGCGGCCGCGCCGTTCGGCCAGTTCAGCACCGAGATGCGCAAGCGCGCCGACCAGCTGGTGATCACGTCGCGCTTCCGCTTCACGCGTGACGAGGGCCTCGAAACCACCTTGACCGCTCCCGAGCAGCGCTGATCTCGAAGAATCCTCCATGGACCGTTACGTCGTCGCCGGCAATCCGGTCGAGCACAGCCAGTCGCCGTTCATCCACGCCCGCTTCGCCGAGCAGACCGGCCAGGCGCTGCACTACGACCGGCTGCTGTGCCCGCTCGACGGCTTCGCCGGCACCGTGCGCCGCTTCGCCGACGAGGGCGGGCGCGGCTGCAACGTCACCGTGCCGTTCAAGTTCGATGCGTTCGCGCTGGCCGCGCGGCGCACCGACCGTGCGGCGCTGGCCGGGGCCGCCAACATCCTGCGCTTCGACGAACGCAACGACTGGCTGGCCGACAACGCCGACGGCTGCGGCCTGGTGCGCGACATCGAGCGCAATGCCGGCCGGGCGCTGGCCGGGCAGCGCGTGCTGGTGGTCGGCGCCGGTGGCGGCGCGGCCGGTGCGCTCGGCCCGCTGCTGGCGGCGCGCCCGGCGCAGCTGGTGCTGGCCAACCGCAGCATCGACAAGGCACAGGCGCTGGTGGCCCGCCATGCGGGGCCGGCGCGCCATGCCGGGGTCGAATTGCGCGCCACCGGCCTGGCCGACTGCGGCGAGGCCTTCGACGTCATCGTCAACGCGAGCGCGAGCAGCCTGCAGGGCGCCGGCATTCCGGTGTCGCCGCGCGTGCTGCGCGCCGGCTCGCTGGCGCTGGACATGATGTACGGCCCGGCCGCGCAGGGCTTCGTCGCCTGGGCCGCGCAACATGGCGCGGTCGGCCGCGACGGCCTGGGCATGCTGGTCGAGCAGGCCGGCGAGGCCTTCTTCGTCTGGCGCGGCGTGCGCCCCGACACCGCGCCGGTGCTGGCCGAGCTGCAGGCGCGGCTGTCCGCCGCCAGCCGATGAAGAACGCGGTCCGCCAGGTCGCGCGGCTGATCGCGCTGTCGGTGCTGTCGGTGCTCGCGCTGCAGCTGTACTTCCTGGCGCGCGTCGCGCTGATGCTGGTCGTCGACCCGCAGTCGACGACCTTCCAGCGCTCCGAGGCCTGGCGGCTGCTGACCGAGCAGCACCAGGTGCCGTGGAGCCAGGAGTGGCAGCCGTACGACCACATCGCCGACACGCTGAAGCGGGCGGTGATCGCGTCGGAAGACGCCGGCTTCACCGAGCACAGCGGTGTCGAATGGGAAGCGGTCGAGAAGGCCTGGGAGAAGAACCAGCGGGCCGAGGCGCGGGCCGACCGGATCAACGATCGCCTCGAGCAACGCCCGCCGAAGGCACACGCCACGCCGGCCCGCCGTGCCGAGCCCAAGATCATCGGCGGCTCGACGATCACGCAGCAGCTCGCGAAGAACCTGTTCCTCGGCAGCGAACGCAGCCTGCCGCGCAAGGCGCAGGAGTTCGTCATCACGTTCATGCTGGAGGGGCTGCTGTCGAAGCAGCGCATCCTCGAGATCTACCTGAACAACGTCGAGTGGGGCGAAGGCGTGTTCGGCGCGCAGGCCGCCGCGCGGCACTACTTCCGGGTCGACGCGGCAAGGCTCGCGCCGCTCCAGGCGGCACGCCTGGCGGTGATGCTGCCGGCGCCGAAGCGCTTCGAGAAGCGGCCGGGGTCGGCGTACGTGGTCGGGCGGGCGGGGACGGTCGTGTCTCGCATGGGGGCAGTCGAACTCCCGTAGCCCGGATGCCTCCTAGAATCCCGCGATGCCTTCCGACCTCGCCACCGAACTCGCCAGCGCCGCCGCGCGACTGATCGTCGAGGAGGGCATGGAATACGGCCCGGCCAAGCGCCGTGCCGCGCGCGACCTCGGCAAGCGCAGCACGCGCCAGGTCGACCTGCCCGACAACGACCAGGTCGAGGACGAGGTCCGGGCCTACCTCGCGCTGTTCTGCGCCGACACCCAGCCCGCCGAGCTGCGCGCGCTGCGCGAGGTGGCGCTGCTGTGGATGGAGCGGCTGCAGGAATTCCGCCCGCACCTGTACGGCGCCGTGTGGCGCGGCACCGCGACGCGGCTCAACAGCGTGCGGCTGGAGCTGTTCTGCGACGACTCGAAGGAAGCCGAGCTCGCGCTGATCGACCGCCGCGTGTCCTATGACGTCGGCAGCCTCGACGGCCCGCGCGGCGATCCGATCGACGTGCTGACCGTCAGCAGCCCGAGCGCCGCGCTCGGCGAGGAAGTGACCGTGCACCTGACCATCCTGGACCACGACGACCTGCGCGGTGCGTTGAAACCCGACAGCCGCGGCCGCAGCGAGCGCGGCGACCTGGCCGGGCTGCGTCGCTTGCTGGCCTCGGACGAGGCGTCGGCATGAACCGCCGGAAGGCACTGACGATCGGGGTGGGTGCCGTCGCGCTGGCCGCGGGCGCCGGCTTCGGCTGGTGGCGTGAGCGCCGCACGGCGCTGCCCGAAGCCGAACGCGCGCTGTGGGATCTCCAGTTCGACCGCCCCGAGGGCGGCTCGCTGCCGCTGGCCGGGCTGCGCGGCCAGCCGCTGCTGCTGAACTTCTGGGCCACCTGGTGCGCGCCTTGCGTGAAGGAGATGCCGCTGCTCGATGCCTTCCAGCGCACCCACCAGCCGGCCGGCTGGCGCGTGGTCGGCTTGGCCGTCGACAGCCCGACCCCGGTGCGCGAGTTCCTGAAGAACGTGCCGGTCACGTTCCCGATCGGCCTGGCCGGCCTGACCGGCGTCGACCTGGCCCGCTCGCTCGGCAACGAACGTGGCGGCCTGCCATTCAGTGCCGTCTTCGGCCGCGATGGGCGCATCATCGCGCGCAAACTGGGCAGCATCGGCGAGCAGGACCTGGCCGGCTGGGTCCGACAGCTCGCTTGACCGGCCGAGCGGGGCCCTTCGGCCGAGATTTTTCTATATTGCAGTCTTCGGCCCCTAAAGCGCGTAAAGTTCAGCCTTCGCAAAATTCCGGGCCGCCTGCTCCAGGTGCCCGATCCGCGCTTCATGCACATCCTGGTCCTGCACGGCCCGAACCTGAACCTGCTCGGCACACGCGAGCCGGAGGTCTATGGCGCGACGACTTTGGCGCAGATCGATACCGATCTCGCCGAGATCGCGTCCAAGGCCGGTTCGACGCTGGTCAGCTTCCAGAGCAACCATGAAGGCGCGCTGATCGACCGCGTGCAGGCCGCGCGGCTCGACGGCACGCAGTTCATCCTGATCAACCCGGGCGCGTTCACGCACACCAGCATCGCGCTGCGCGATGCGCTGGCCGGCGTCGCGATCCCGTTCATCGAGGTGCACCTGTCGAACGTGCACCGGCGCGAAGCCTTCCGCCACCATTCCTATTTCTCGGACCTGGCCGACGGCGTGATCGTCGGCCTGGGCGCGGACGGCTATGCCTGCGCCCTGCGCCACGTGCTGCAGCGTGACGTGAAGCGCCCTCCCCAGCGGACGGCCTGACCCCACGGCGCCGACGGCCCGACCCGGGCCGGTGGCGCCCGAGACCGGCAACAAGCCCGACAACAAAGACGACAGAAGTTGGAGAACCCATGGACCTGCGCAAACTGAAGACCCTGATCGATCTCGTCTCCGAGTCGAACATCTCCGAGCTGGAGATCACCGAGGCGGACGGCAAGGTGCGGATCGTCAAGGCCGACCCGAACCTCGTCGCGGCAGGCCCGGTGGCCTACGCGGCACCGGTGCTGGCCCCGGTGGCTGCCGCACCGGCGGCCGCCGCGGCAGCCGCCCCGGCCGAGGCCCCCGCCGCGCCGGCCGGCCACACCGTCAAGTCGCCGATGGTCGGCACCTTCTACGGCGCCGCCAGCCCGGGCGCCAAGCCCTTCGTCGAGGTCGGCAGCACCATCAAGGAAGGCGAGCCGATCTGCATCATCGAGGCGATGAAGATCATGAACGAGATCGAGGCCGACAAGTCCGGCACCGTCACGAAGATCCTGTGCGCCAACGGCCAGCCGGTCGAGTTCGGCCAGCCCTTGTTCATCATCGAATAAGGCGCTCCGCATGTTCAAGAAGATCCTGATCGCGAACCGCGGCGAGATCGCCCTGCGGATTCAGCGTGCGTGCCGCGAGATGGGCATCAAGTCGGTCGTCGTCTACTCCGAGGCTGACCGCGACGCCAAGTACGTCAAGCTGGCCGATGAAGCGGTGTGCATCGGCCCGGCGGCATCGGCGCTGAGCTACCTCAACATGCCGGCCATCATCTCGACCGCCGAGGTGACCGACGCCGAGGCCATCCACCCCGGCTACGGCTTCCTGTCGGAGAACGCCGATTTCGCCGAACGCGTCGAGCAGAGCGGGTTCGTCTTCATCGGCCCGACCCCCGATGCCATCCGCACGATGGGCGACAAGGTGTCGGCCAAGCAGTCGATGATCAAGGCCGGCGTGCCCTGCGTGCCCGGCTCCGAAGGCGCGCTGCCCGACGACCCGAAGGAGATCATCAAGATCGGCCGCGCGGTCGGCTACCCGGTCATCATCAAGGCGGCCGGCGGCGGCGGCGGGCGCGGCATGCGCGTCGTGCACACCGAGGCCGCGCTGATCCACGCGGTGCAGACGACGCGCGCCGAGGCCGGTGCGGCCTTCGGCAACCCGGCGGTCTACATGGAGAAGTTCCTCGAGAACCCGCGCCACATCGAGATCCAGGTGCTGGCCGACGAGCACAAGAATGCCGTCTGGCTGGGCGAGCGCGACTGCTCGATGCAGCGCCGCCACCAGAAGATCATCGAAGAGGCGCCGGCGCCGGGCATCCCGCGCCGCGTGATCGAGAAGATCGGCGACCGCTGCGCCGCCGCCTGCAAGCGCATCGGCTACCGCGGCGCCGGCACCTTCGAGTTCCTGTACGAGAACGGCGAGTTCTATTTCATCGAGATGAACACCCGCGTGCAGGTGGAGCACCCGGTGACGGAGCTGGTGACCGGCATCGACATCGTGCAGATGCAGATCCGCGTCGCGGCCGGCGAGAAGCTGCCGTTCCAGCAACGCCAGATCCAGATGCGCGGGCATGCGATCGAATGCCGCGTCAACGCCGAGGACCCGTACAAGTTCACGCCGTCGCCGGGCCGCATCACGACCTGGCACGCGCCGG
This sequence comes from Rhizobacter sp. OV335, assembly GCF_900142965.1. GTDB lineage: Bacteria > Pseudomonadota > Gammaproteobacteria > Burkholderiales > Burkholderiaceae_C > Rhizobacter. Next base: position 120,649 of record NZ_FRCQ01000003.1, on the reverse strand, counting down.
GCGGACCGGGCGTGCGCGTCGACTCGCATGTGTATGCCAACTACTTCGTGCCGCCGAACTACGACTCGATGATCGGCAAGATCATCACGCACGGCGACACCCGCGACCAGGCGCTGGCCCGCATGCGCATCGCGCTGTCGGAGACGGTGGTCGAGGGCATCCTGACCAACATCCCGCTGCACCGCGAGCTGATGGTGGATGCGAAGTTCGTCGAGGGCGGCACCAGCATCCACTACCTCGAAGGCTGGATGAGCCAGCACAAGCGCTGAGGCCCTGACCCTGATGTACGAGCTGTTGCTGCTGGTGCCCGAGGACCTGGTCGAGCCGGTGTCCGATGCGCTGATGGACGAGCTGCAGGCGCTGTCCGTGTCGGTCGAGGACGCCGATGCCGACACCGACGCCGAGCACGCGCTGTTCGGCGAACCGGGCATGCCGGCGCCGCGCGGCGGCTGGCAACGCTCGGTCGTGAAGGCGCTGTTCGCCGAGGAAGACACCGCCACCGAGGCGGGCGCGCTGCTGCTCGCGCAGGACTGGGCGACCGGCGTTCAGCTGCAGGCGCTGCAGAAGGTCGAGGAGCAGGACTGGGTGCGGCTGACGCAATCGCAGTTCGCACCGGTGCCGGTCACCGACACCTTCTGGATCGTGCCGACCTGGCACGAGCCGCCGGCGCAGGCGCGCACCGTGATCCGGCTCGACCCCGGCCTCGCGTTCGGCACCGGCACGCACCCGACGACGCGCATGTGCCTGCGCTGGATCGCGACGCAGGCGCCGGCGCGCGCGGCCGGCTGGCAGCGCGTGCTCGACTACGGCTGCGGTTCCGGCATCCTCGCGATCGGCGCGGCGCTGCACGGTGGGCGCGGCATCGACGCGGTCGACATCGACCCGGCCGCCGTCGACTCCACCCGCGCCAATGCGAGCGCCAACGGCGTCACGCTGGACGCCGGCCTGCCCGACGCGGCCCACGGCGAGTACCCGCTGGTGCTGGCGAACATCCTCGCGTCGCCGCTGAAGCTGCTGGCCCCGCTGCTGTGCGGCCATGTGGCGGCCGGCGGCGACCTGGTGCTGGCCGGCATCCTCGAGCGCCAGGCCGACGAACTGAAGGCGGCTTATGCGCCCTGGTGCACGCTGGACGTCAGCGACCAGGAAGAAGGCTGGATCCTGATGACGGCGCGGAAGAAGGCCATGGCATGATTTCGCCATGAGCCTGGCCACTCGTTGCACTGCCTGCGGTACCGTCTTCCGGGTCGTCCAGGACCAGCTCAAGGTCTCCGAAGGCTGGGTCCGCTGCGGGCGCTGCGACGAGGTCTTCAATGCGCTCGAAGGCCTGTTCGACCTCGAACGCGATGCGCCGCCCGAATGGCGCCCCCCGACCCCGCCACCGAGCGCACCGATACCGGTCGCCGCCGCCCCGGCCACGCCATCGTTCCAGCCGCTGCCCGAGCCGCCGGACGATGACGACATCTTCCAGCTGAGCGAAGACGACCGCATCCACTCGCGCTTCTTCCACCCCGAACAGCAAGACGTCGCGCAGACGCCGGCCCAAGGCGTGGCGCAACGCGACCGCGTCGATTTCTCGGACGCGCAGTTCAACATGGACCTGCTGGAGAGCGAGGTGCACGGCGGTGCGCCGCCGCCGGCACCGCCGCGCAAGTCCAAGCCGACGGCCAAGCCGGCCGCGAAGTCGACCAAGCCATCGTCGAAGCCTGCCGCGCGGCCGTCGCCGCCCCGGCCGGCGGCCCCCGGCTTCGTGCGCGAGGCCCGCCAGCGCGAACGCTGGCGCAGCCCGTGGGTGCGTGGCCTGCTGTCGCTGCTGACACTCGCGCTGCTGGCGGGCCTGGCCGGGCAGGCGGCGCTGCATTTCCGCGACACCGTCGCCGCGCAGTGGCCCGAGACGAAGCCCTGGCTCGCGATGGCCTGCCAGCAATGGCATTGCGAGATCGGTGCGCCGCGCCGCATCGATGACCTCGTCGTCGAGAGCAGCGCGCTGGCGCCGGCCAATGGCGGCGCGGCCTACAAGCTGTCGGTGGTGCTGCGCAACCGCAGCGCGCTCGCGCTCGCGATGCCGTCGATCGACCTGAGCCTGAGCGACCCGAGCGGCCAGCTGGTCGCACGGCGCGCGCTCGCGCCGTCGGATTTCCATGTCGCGACGCCGGTCGTCGCGGCCGGTGCCGAGAGCAGCCTGCAGCTGCTGCTGGCCACCGACGGGCGCCGTGTCAGCGGCTACACCGTCGAGATCTTCTACCCCTGAGCCTGGGCACGCGCGCACCGCGTCTCCGGCGTCCCTTCTTTCCTGGAGCTTCCATGTCAGCCCTCATCTGCGGATCCCTCGCCTTCGACACCATCACGATGTTCCCCGGCCGCTTCGCGCAGCAGATCCTGCCGGAGCAGGTGCACATCCTGAACGTGTCCTTCCTGGTGCCGACGCTGCGCCGCGAGTTCGGCGGCTGCGCCGGCAACATCGCGTACACGCTGGCCAAGCTGGGCGGCGAACCGCTGGTGATGGCCACGGTCGGCGCCGACGACGAGGAGTACCGCGCGCGCATCGCGTCGTGGGGCGCGAGCACCGAGTTCGTTCGCAACGTGCCTGACAGCTACACCGCGCAGGCCATCATCATCACCGACACCGACAACAACCAGATCACCGCCTTCCACCCCGGCGCGATGCAGGCGGCGCACACGACCACGGTGCCGACCGACCGCGGCGTGCGCATCGCGATCGTCGCGCCCGATGGCCGCGACGCGATGCTGCAGCACGCGCAGCAGCTGGCCGATGCGCAGATCCCGTTCATCTTCGATCCGGGCCAGGGCCTGCCGATGTTCGACGGTGCCGAGCTGAGCCGCTTCGTCGCGCAGGCGAGCTGGGTCACCGTCAACGACTACGAGGCGCGGATGCTGTCGGAGCGCACCGGGCTGAGCATCGAGGCGATGTCGCGCTCGCACCTGAAGGGCGTCGTCGTGACACTGGGGGCCGAAGGCTGCGAGCTGTGGCAGCAAGGCGTGCGCACGCTGGTGCCCGGCGTGCCGGCGAGCGAGGTGCTCGACCCGACCGGCTGTGGCGATGCCTTCCGCGCCGCGTTGCTGTACGGCCTGGAGCGCGGCTGGACGCTCGAGCGCTGCGTCGAACTCGGCAACCGGATCGGCGCGTTGAAGATCGCCAGCCGCGGCGGCCAGAACCATGTGATCGATCGCACGCTGCTGGGGGTGTGAAGCGGAAGTTCCCGGAAGCGAGGGGGTGACCTATCGGGGTTTCCGGGATATCTTCACGCCCTGCGTCAGACAAATGTTGATACCTTCGTTGGGTTGATCGGCTCGTCGTTCAGAAAGAGCCGGCAAAGGGAACACGATGCAGGCTTTCCAGTCACTCATATTGGCCTTCATGACACTCGCGTTGTGCGCGGTGACGTGGGGCGCCTGCCATTGGTGGTACGGCCGCCGCCTGAAGATCCTGCAGCAGCGGGTCGACAAGATGGAGAAGGCGCGGCACGTCGCCGGGCTGCATGCGCAGCAGGCCCGCAAGCAGATCGAGCAGTTGCACAAGCAGATGGCCGTGCTGCAGCAAAAACGCAGCGACCTGCAGGCGGTGATGCAATCGCAGCTCGACGTCGACCTGCCGATGGCGAGCGGTCATTCGTCAGGCGGCGATGGCGCTCCCGCGTTGCCCCCGAACGGCTTCGCTGATACGCAGCCGATGTAACGGCCATAAAAAAACCCGGCCGAGGCCGGGTTTTGTCTGAATGCCTTCCGGCCTCAGGGCTTGTTGCCCGTCGGGAAAGGCCACGCAGCAGCGGGGCTGAGTGCGGTCTTGGCTGCAGGAGCAGCCGCAGGCTTCGCAGCAGCAGGCGCAGCAGGCGCCGCGGGTGCCGCCTTCTTCGCTGCAGGCTTCTTCGCAGCCTTCTTTGCAGCGGGCTTCGCAGCAGGCTTCGCGGCCTTCTTCGCAGGGGCAGCCTTCTTGGCAGGCGCCTTCTTCGCAGCGGCCTTCTTGGCAGGCGCCTTCTTGGCAGCAGCCTTCTTCGCCGGCGCCTTCTTGGCTGCGGCCTTCTTCGCCGGAGCCTTCTTCGCCGCGACCTTCTTCGCTGCAACCTTCTTCGCCGGAGCCTTCTTGGCTGCCGCCTTCTTCGCCGGCGCCTTCTTGGCGACGACCTTCTTGGCCGCGACCTTCTTGGCCGGAGCCTTCTTCGCTGCGGCCTTCTTCGCCGGGGCCTTCTTCGCCGCGACCTTCTTTGCCGGAGCCTTCTTCGCTGCCGCCTTCTTGGCCGGAGCCTTCTTTGCAGTTGCCATTACATTTCTCCTTGATCAAGTTGAAAGAGCACTGCCCTGCGCCGGCGGGATGCCGATGCGAGGCAGTTATTCACTGTCCGAAGTCGCCCAGGAGGGACGCCCCGGTACGGTGAATGGGGTTGCAAACCGTTGGCCACCGCTTGCTTGACGGTGATCTCTTGACGGCTTGCGAATCTTGATCTCGTCCATGACCTGTTGCTGATCGTTTGATGCAGTCAGCGAAGCGTCAGTCCCACGAGAGGGCGCCACCGGATTGGTACTCGATGACGCGCGTCTCGAAGAAATTGCGCTCCTTTTTCAGGTCGATCATTTCGCTCATCCACGGGAACGGGTTTTCCTCGTTCGGGAAGAGCTCTTCCAAACCAATCTGCGTTGCACGCCGGTTGGCGATGTAGCGCAGGTAACCCTTGAACATCGATGCATTGAGGCCCAGCACGCCACGCGGCATGGTGTCCTCGGCGTAGCGGTACTCGAGCTCGACGGCCGTCATGAACAAGGCCTTGATCTCGGCCTTGAACTCCGCCGTCCAGAGGTGCGGATTCTCGAGCTTGATCTGGTTGATCAGGTCGATGCCGAAGTTGCAGTGCATCGACTCGTCGCGCAGGATGTATTGGTACTGCTCTGCCGCGCCGGTCATCTTGTTCTGGCGGCCGAGCGCAAGGATCTGCGTGAAGCCGACGTAGAAGAACATGCCTTCCATCAGGCACGCGAACACGATCAGCGACTTCAGCAGCGTCTGGTCGTTCTCGGGTGTCCCGGTGTTGAAGTTCGGGTCCATGATCGCGTTGATGAACGGGATCAGGAACTCGTCCTTGTCGCGGATCGACTTCACCTCGTTGTAGGCGTTGAAGATCTCGCTCTCGTCGAGCCCGAGCGACTCGACGATGTACTGATAGGCGTGCGTGTGGATCGCTTCCTCGAAGGCCTGGCGCAGCAGGAACTGGCGGCATTCGGGCGCCGTGATGTGGCGGTAGGTGCCCAGCACGATGTTGTTGGCGGCCAGCGAATCGGCGGTGACGAAGAAGCCGAGGTTGCGCTTGATGATGCGGCGCTCGTCGTCGGTCAGGCCGTTCGGGTCCTTCCAGGTCGCGATGTCGCGCGACATGTTCACTTCCTGCGGCATCCAGTGGTTCGCGCAGGTCGCGAGGTACTTCTCCCACGCCCACTTGTACTTGAACGGCACCAGCTGGTTGACGTCGGTGCGGCCGTTGATGATGCGCTTGTCGGCGGCCTTCACGCGCTGCGCGGCAGCGGGAGTCGTCGTGCTGGAAATGCTGGAGGAGGTGTCGTTCAAGAGGGAGGCAGGTGCTGCGATCGCAGCATCGAAGTCCGGAGACGGAGCGACTGCACGCGCTTGAGAGGGCAGGCTCTGCGCGGGACTCGCTTTGTGAGAGATCGAGGGTTTAAGGTCTTCTTCCCAAACCAACATGGTGGACTTCCTTGACGCGTTGAATTATGAGAGTGTTGTGTTGAAACACCAAGCACTTATTGACATCGCGAGCACTTCGCTGTTGCTGTGTCGCATCGAAAAAACGCGCGTGCTTCGATGATCAATCTCGATAAGCACGCGCGAGTTCAACGCATCACTGGCAGGCCTCACACGTCGGGTCGTCGATCGCGCAGAACTTGATGTCGGTCGCAGGCTCTTGCGATGCCGAGATCACCGGCGCAACGGCCGCAGCCATCACGCTGTGGGCCTGCACCGCAGCGACCGGCGCCGCGCCCATCGACGACGATCCATCACCGCTCGACACCGAGTTCATCTGCCCCGCCTTCACCGTCGATTTCTCGGCGTGCGTGGCGCCGACGGTGCGCAGGTAGTAGGTCGTCTTCAGGCCGCGCGTCCACGCGAGCTTGTAGGTTTCGTCGAGCTTCTTGCCCGATGCGCCGGCCATGTAGATGTTCAGCGACTGCGCCTGGTCGATCCACTTCTGGCGGCGCGCGGCGGCCTCGACCAGCCACTGCGTCTCGACCTCGAAGGCCGTCGCGTACAGCGCCTTCAGGTCGGCCGGCACGCGGTCGATTCGGCGCAGCGAACCGTCGAAGTGCTTCAGGTCCATCACCATCACGTCGTCCCACAGGCCGAGCTTCTTCAGGTCGCGCACCAGGTACTCGTTGACGATCGTGAACTCGCCCGACAGGTTGGACTTCACCGACAGGTTGCCGAACGACGGCTCGATCGACGCGCTGACGCCGATGATGTTCGAGATGGTCGCGGTCGGCGCGATCGCCACGCAGTTGGAGTTGCGCATGCCGTGCTCGGCGATGCGCCCGCGCAGCGCCGGCCAGTCCAGCGTCGTGCTGCGGTCGACGTCGACATACCCGCCGCGCGCTTCGGCCAGCAGGTCGAGCGAGTCGATCGGAAGAATGCCCTTGTCCCACAGCGAGCCGCGGTAGCTGGAGTAGCGGCCGCGCTCGGCTGCCAACTCGGTCGAGGCCCAATAGGCGTAGTAGCAGACGGCTTCCATCGAACGGTCGGCGAAGGACACCGCGTCGTCGGAGGCGTACGGCGTGCGCAGTTCGTACAGCGCGTCCTGGAAGCCCATGATCCCCAGCCCGACCGGGCGGTGGCGCAGGTTGGAGTCACGCGCCTTCTTGACCGCGTAGTAGTTGATGTCGATCACGTTGTCGAGCATGCGCATCGCGGTCGAGACGGTCTTCTTCAGCTTCGCGTGGTCGATCTGCACCACGCCGTCGACCTGCTTCAGGTGGTGCACCAGGTTCACCGACCCCAGGTTGCAGACGGCGATCTCGGTCTCGCTGGTGTTCAGCGTGATCTCGGTGCACAGGTTGCTCGAGTGCACGACGCCGACGTGCTGCTGCGGCGAGCGAACGTTGCAGGCGTCCTTGAAGGTGATCCACGGGTGGCCGGTCTCGAACAGCATCGAGAGCATGCGGCGCCACAGGTCCTTGGCGGGGATCTTCTTGAACAGCTTGATCTCGCCGCGCGCAGCCTTGTCTTCGTAGCGCGTGTAGGCTTCCTCGAAGGCCTTGCCGAACTTGTCGTGCAGGTCGGGGCAGTTGGACGGCGAGAACAGCGTCCAGTCGGCGCCTTCCATCACGCGGCGCATGAACAGGTCCGGAATCCAGTTCGCGGTGTTCATGTCGTGGGTGCGGCGGCGGTCGTCGCCGGTGTTCTTGCGCAGCTCCAGGAACTCCTCGATGTCGAGGTGCCAGGTTTCCAGGTAGGCGCAGACGGCGCCCTTGCGCTTGCCGCCCTGGTTCACCGCGACCGCGGTGTCGTTGACCACCTTCAGGAACGGCACGACGCCCTGGCTCTTGCCGTTGGTGCCCTTGATGTGCGAGCCGAGCGCGCGCACGTTGGTCCAGTCGTTGCCCAGGCCGCCGGCGAACTTCGACAGCAGCGCGTTCTCCTTCAGCGCCTCGTAGATGCCTTCGAGGTCGTCGGCGACGGTCGTCAGGTAGCAGCTCGACAGCTGCGAGCGCTGCGTGCCGGCGTTGAACAGCGTCGGCGTGGAGCTCATGAAGTCGAAGCTGGACAGCACTTCGTAGAACTCGATCGCGCGCGCTTCGCGGTCGATCTCGTTCAGTGCCAGGCCCATCGCGACGCGCATGTAGAACGCCTGCGGCATCTCGATGCGCACTTCGTTGATGTGCAGGAAGTAGCGGTCGTACAGCGTCTGCAGGCCGAGGTAGTCGAACTGCAGGTCGCGCTCGGCCTTCAGCGCCGCGCCCAGGCGGGCCAGGTCGTACTGCAGCAGCTTCTCGTCCAGCCGCTCGGCTTGCACGCCCTTCTTGATGAAGCCGGGGAAGTAGTCGGCGTAGCGCGCCGGCATCTCGCCCTGCAGCACTTCTTCGCCGAGGATTTCCTTGCGGATCGTGTGCAGCAGCAGCCGCGCGGTGGCGCGCGTGTAGCCGGGGTCCTTCTCGATCAGCGTGCGCGCGGCCAGGATCGCGGCCTTGTGCACTTCGTCGATCGGCACGCCGTCATACAGGTTGCGGCGCGTCTCGGCCAGGATCGGGTCGGGCTTCACGTCGGCGCCCAGGTCGGCACAGGCCGATTCGATCAGCACCTGCAGGCGTGCGAAGTCGAGCGGCACGCGCTGGCCGCGGTCGATCACCGTCAGCACCGGCTCGGCGGCGGTGGCGGCCACCGGGCCCTGCTTCGAACGCTCTTGCGAACGGCGCTCGCGGTACAGCACGTAGGCACGCGCCACTTCGTGGTGGCCGCCGCGCATCAGGCCGAGCTCGACGTGGTCCTGCACGTCTTCGATGTGGAAGGTGCCGCCGCCCGGGCGCGAGCGCAGCAGCGCACGCACGACCGATTCGGTCAGGCCATCGACGGTCTCGCGCACGCTGGCCGAGGCCGCGCCCTGCGTGCCGTGCACGGCCAGGAAGGCCTTCATCAGCGCGACGGCGATCTTGTTGGGTTCGAAGGACACCACCGCGCCGTTGCGGCGGATGATCTGGTAGCCCTGGTAGGCCGACGCGGAAGCCGCGGGGCCGGTGCCGCTGCGCGGCGTGCTGGTGGACGTGGAGGCGGCGTTGGGAGTGACGTTGCTGACTGCTTGCATGGATACCCCTTCTTGTGGTCTGTCGACGCGGTATGGATTCAATGCCCGATGTTCACGCCGACCACCCCGCAGCCAATGACTGCGGCGCGCCCACGGCGCTGAGTCGCCGGTGACGCATGAGAGGAACGATGAAGAACGAAGGACGAGCGCGATGGTTGAGGCTGTGGAACGGCTTGCCAACATGCGCGACCCGGATGCCCGACGTGTTTTCCGTCGATGCCGCCCGCTGCGCAGGCCCCTGGATTCCAGATGGCGAGGACGGGCACGGGTCTGAAGCTGCTGAGACAAGAGGATACCACGAGGGACACTATATCTGGGGGTCCGGCAGGCTTCAAGCACTAGCTGTAGCGTCCCGACAAACAAGGGGGATGCTCCGGCGATGCCCCGCGACGCATCGTGAAAGTGCATCGCGCGGCCTCGGCACCCACCAACGCTGCACCTGCATCGGTGCATCCGCCAGCAGCCTTGCGCTCCGCCCGATTTGCGCCCGCGACGCCGATGGAAACTGGCTTGCCGCGATGCCCGAACCCGTGCATCGGCGCGCAGCGATCAACGCGGCGCGCGCAGGCCCTCGGGAAAATACCGACCGTGCCAACGCAGCCCGTCGGTGACACGCGGCCAGTCGAAGCCCGGGCCCGGATCGATCTTGCGGCCGGGCGCGACATGCTCGTGCCCGGCCACGCCCTGCAGCGGATAGCGCCGCGCGATCGCGCGCAGCAGCGGCAGCAGCCGCGCGTACTGCGCGTCCTCGAAGCGCTCGCCCTCCAGCCCTTCGAGCTCGACGCCGACCGAGAAATCGTTGCAGCCCTCGCGACCGCGCCAGGCCGAGCGGCCGGCATGCCATGCGCGCTCGTTGCACGAGACGAACTGCAGCAGCTCGCCGTCGCGCCGCACGACGAAGTGCGACGAGACCTGCAGCCCGCGGATCTGCTGGAAATAGGGATGCGCGTCCCAGTCGAGCCGGTTCGCGAACAGGCGCTCGATGTCATCGCCGCCGTACTCGCCGGGCGGCAGGCTGATCGAATGGATGACGGCCAGCTCGACCGCGCAGCCGGCCGGCCGCGGCCCGAAGTTCGGGCAGGCACAGCGGCGGGCGCCGCTGCACCAGCCGTCGGCCTCGATCAGCAGCGGCGGCTCAGGTCGGTTCGCTGCGTTCGACATCGACCGGGTCGTCGGTGCCGCCGACGTTGACGCCCAGGCGGGCCATCCGGTAGCGCATCTGGCGCAGCGAGAGCCCGAGGCTCGCGCCGGCCGCGGTGCGGTTGTAGCGGTAGCGCTCGAGCGCACGTTCGAGCACGTCGCGCTCGATGTCGTCGAGGTAGGCCGCGAGGTCGCTCGGCAGCGGCGCCTGCACCGGCACGACCGGCGCGCGTGCCGCCTCGGCGGCGGCCGGCGCACTGCCGGCCGACGGCTTGGCCGACACCACCGGCGTGGCATCGAACTCCGACGACTCGCTGTCGCTGAACACCAGCTCGGAGACGCCCAGGTCGGCAACGTCGATCACGTCGCCCACCGTCAGCGCGACCGCGCGGTGCAGCAGGTTCTCGAGCTCGCGCACGTTGCCGGGGAAGCTGTAGCGGCTGAGCTGCACCATCGCGTCGCGCGTCAGGCGCGGCGCGGGCGACACGCCGGCATCGCGCGCGATGCGGTCGAGCACGCGGTCGCAGATCAATGGCAGGTCCTCGAGGCGCTCGCGCAGCGGCGGCACGCGGATCTGGATCACGTTGAGGCGGTAATACAAGTCCTGGCGGAACTTGCCGGCCTGCACTTCGGCGCCCAGATCTTTGTGGGTCGCGCTGAGCAGCCGCACGTTGACCGGCTGCTCGACGACCGCGCCGACAGGTCGCACCGAGCGCTCCTGGATCGCGCGCAGCAGCTTGCTCTGCATCGCGAGCGGCAGGTCGCCGATCTCGTCGAGGAACAGCGTGCCGCCGTTGGCGGCCTGGAAGAAGCCCTCGCGGTCTTCGGCCGCGCCGGTGAACGCGCCCTTGCGGTAGCCGAAGAACTCGGCCTCGAGCAACTGCTCGGGAATGGCACTGCAGTTGACCGGCACGAAGGGTTGCCCGGTGCGCGGGCTGATCTCGTGGATCGCACGCGCCACCAGTTCCTTGCCGGTGCCGGACTCGCCGTTCACCAGCACCGGGGCCATGCTGCGCGCCACCTTGTCGATCAGCTGGCGCACCTGCTGCATGGCCTGCGACTGGCCGGCCATGCGGGTGAGCGCCTGGCTGACCGGGCCGGCGTAGGCCGGCGGCGCGGCCGGTGCCAGTGCGGCCGGCCGGGCCGCAGCGACGGACGCGCCGGGGGTGCCGGCAGAGGCCGCCGGCGCGCCGTTCTCGGACGGCAGGCTGGACGGCACCATCGTCGGCACCGTGGCCGCGCTGCGCCCGAGCGCCGACGCGACGACCGCGCGGAACTGCTTCAGGTCGACCGGCTTGGTCAGGTAATCGTAGGCGCCGGCCTTCAGCGCCTCGACCGCGTTCTCGGCCGAGCCGTAGGCGGTGATGACGATTGCCTTCTCGCGCCGGTTGCCTTCTTCGAGCCGGCGCAGCAGGTCGAGGCCGGTGCCGTCGGGCAGCCGCATGTCGGTGATGACGGCGCTGTACGTGCGGTCCTTCAGGTGCAGCAGGGCGTCGTCGACGGTGCCTGCCGTCTCGACGTCATAGCCCTCGCGCAACAGCGTCAGCTCGTACAACGTGCGCAGGTCCGGTTCGTCGTCGACGACCAGCAGGCTGAAGTGGGAAGGCGAACTCATGATGTGAGGTGCAGTCGGTTCTCGGGCGCTTCGATGCCCGCCAGCGGTTTGCGCCGCATCGCGACAAAGAATTCGTTGCGGTTCGGCTCGCTGGCGGCGCGCAGCCGGTAATCGATGCGCGCGCCGTAGCGTTCGCACAGTTCCCGGCAAATATACAAGCCCAGGCCGGTGCCGCGGCTGCGTGTGGAGAAGAAAGGCTCGAACAGGTAGCGTTCGACCTCCGGCGGGATCGGCTCGCCGTTGCTGGTGACGCTCAGCACCACGTGCACCTCGTCGCGCGCCGACAGCGTCAGCCGCACGCCGCCGGGCGTCTGCTGCGCGTGGCGCTTGGCGTTGTCGAGCAGGTTGACCATCACGCGGCGCAGGTGCTCCGGGTCGAAGACGACGCCGAGCGCTTCCTCGGGCAGCCGCACCCGCAGCAGGCTGTCGCCGCCGATCGGCATGCCCGCGGTGCGCGCCCATTCGCTGCAGACGGCGGCGACCAGCGCGGTCGCATCGATCGGGCCACCGTCCTGCACCTCGCCCGGCGCGACCTCCATCACGTCGTCGACGATGCGCTTCAGGCGGCTGACGTTCTCGGTGACCATCTGCGTCAGCTGGCGCTGGCCCGGCGTGGTGACGTCTTCAGAAAGCAAGGCGTTGGCCTGCGAGATCGCGGCCAGCGGGTTGCGGATCTCGTGCGCGATGCCGGCCGACACGCGGCCCATCGCGGCGAGCTTCTCCTGGCGGGTGCGCGCCTGCATGCTGCGCACGTCCTCGATGAACAGCACGCACAGTTCCTCGCTCGGGTCGGGCGCCTGGCGCCGCGTGAAGCGCACCCGCACCCGCAGCGTGCGCGGCGGCGCGGAGTCGAAATCGAGCAGCACGTCGCGCCCGCCCTCGGGCCAGGTCGATTCGGCGAACGCGCGCTCGACCGACTTGACGAGCGCGGTCCACGCCTCGACGCCCTGCAGCTGGAACGGCGCCTCGCGCGACACGCCGCTCGGCGCCAGCAGCGCGCGCGCGGCCGGGTTGGCGGTGCGCACGCGGCCGCGCCGGTCGACCACCAGCACGCCCTCCTGCATCTCCTCGATCACCAGCCGGTTCAGCTGCGCCTGCTGGCGGGCCAGCTCCAGGCTGCCGCGCGCGGTGAGTTCCTCGCGCGCCAGCCGCCCGGCCAGCTCGCCGGCCAGCAGCGTGATGACGAAGAAGCCGCTGCCGGCCAGCCCGGCCTGCGTCATCAGCGCGGTGACGTCGACCCCGCCGGCCAGCACCGACAACCACGCGACCCCCAGCAGCGCGAGCGTGACCACCGACGCGGTCGCGAGCGCCATCAGGCGCGGCGTCAGCACGCCGGCCATCAGCACCGGCAGCACCAGCAGCGCGACGTAGTTCAGGCCGGAGGCCGGCGACATCCAGTGCAGCGCACCGAAGCAGACGATGTCGACGCCGATCGTCGAGATCCATTGCGGGCTGCGCAGCCGCGCGAGCTGGCGCGGCGCGGCCGTGCGGCGGTAGCGCGGCAGCACCCACATCGACAGCGCGAGCGCCGCATACGCGACGCTGACGGCGACCACCGGCCACGCCGGCCTCACGCCGAAGATCGCCGCGACCACCAGCGTCGCGACCAGCGCGACGCCGAGCGCGGCGCGCGCGCTGATGAAGGCGCCGTAGATGCGCTGGAAGGCCGTCTGGCCGGAGCCGATCAGGCGCCGCGCCTGGCGCGTGAGGAAGTTGCTGTCGGCCTGCGCCGCCTGCGCGGCCTGCCAGTTGCCGTCGTAGCGCGACTCCTCCTCGGCCCAGCCCTCGCGGGACTGGCTGTCCTCGCCGAGCGCACCGAACCAGGATTCCTGGCTGGGGCGGGTGGTTGCGCGCACGGTCGAGCGGCGGTCGGTGCGGCGGCGCTCGGGCTTGGGCGGCGCGCTGCTCATCGCGGCGCCTGTGCGCGCTCGAACTCGGCGCGGTGGGCTTCGCCGCAGAACACGCCGCCGCGGCCCGGCAACGCGTCGGCCTTCGGCAGGTGCAGCCCGCAGTGCGCGCAGGCCACGATGGTGTCGGGCGGGGCAGCGGGGTTGTCGGAGTTCGCGGTGTTGGCAGGCGGCGTCGGTGGCGTCGTCGGGCCCGGCACCGAGCGGCCGGGGCGCCCGCCGCGCACCAGCCAGACGATCAGGAACACCACCACCAACAGAACGATGAACTTTCCCATGCGGACCTCAGGTGGCCGTGCGGTGCAGCACGACCTCGAACACGAAGCGCGATCCGACGTAGGCCAACAGCAGCAGCAGCGCGCCGGCATACAGCCAGCGGATCGCATGCCGGCCGCGCCAGCCGAGCACCTGGCGGCCGATCAGCAGCCCGGCGAACACGATCCAGCCGAGCACCGACAGCGTCGCCTTGTGGTCCCAGCGCCACGGATTGGTGAACCACCAGCCGAGCAGCAGCGTGGCCGACAGCAGCGCGAAACCGGCGGTGACGAACTGGAAGGTCAGGCGCTCGAGCTGCAGCAGCGGCATGCCGCTGCGGGAGGCGGCGCGCAGGTTGGAGCGCATGCGGCGCTCGGCGGTGTCGAGCATCACCGCGTGCAGCACAGCAGCGCCGAACAGCCCGTACGACGCGATGCCCAGCGCCCAGTGCAGCGGCGCCCAGGCGGACACCGCCTGCGGGCGGAACTCGCCCGGGAAGATGGCTGCCAGCACGACCGCGGCGGCGCCCAGCAGGCCGAGCCATCGGCGCACACCGGGCAGCGGCACCCAGCGGCTCTCGACCGCATAGACCGCGATCACCAGCCACAGCGTGGCGGACAGCGCCGGCGCGAAGCCGAAGCGCGCGCCGGAGATCGGGCTGCCGATACCGGCCATGTCGACCACGATGGCCAGTGCATGCGCGATCCAGCCGGCGATCAGCGCGCGGCGCGGCGCGGCGCTGTCCCGGGCGTCAGCGGCTGCGGGCTCGGTGCGGCGCTCGCCCAGCAGTACCGCCGCGGCGTAGGCCAGCAGGGCGGCGGCACTGGGCACCCACAGCATCCATGTCGACGGCGTGCTCAATGCGTTGCAACCCTGGGCGATAAACTCATGGTCCACAGTGTACTTTCGCGGGCCGCGTCCTTCGCGCCCGCTTCGCCCCATGGCCTCCACCCTCACCGATCGCCTGAGCCGGCTCGTCAAGACGATGCGCGGCCAGGCCCGCATCACCGACAGCAACGTGACGGACATGCTGCGCGAGGTGCGCATGGCGCTGCTCGAGGCCGACGTGGCGCTGCCGGTGGTGCGCGACTTCATCGCCCGCGTGAAGGAGAAGGCGCTCGGCGCCGAGGTGGTCGGCTCGCTGTCGCCCGGCCAGGCGCTGGTCGGCATCGTCAACCGCGAGCTGGCGGCGACGATGGGCGACGGCGTCTCCGACATCAACCTCGCGGCCCAGCCGCCGGCGGTGATCCTGATGGCCGGCCTGCAGGGCGCCGGCAAGACCACCACCACCGCCAAGCTGGCCAAGCACCTGATCGAGAAGCGCAAGAAGAAGGTGCTGACCGTCTCGGCCGACGTCTACCGGCCGGCCGCGATCGAGCAGCTGAAGGTGGTGACGAAGCAGGCCGGCGCCGAATGGTTCCCGTCGAGCGCGAACGACAAGCCATTGGACATCGCGCGCGCCGCGCTCGACCACGCGAAGCGCCACTACTTCGACGTGCTGCTGGTCGACACCGCCGGGCGCCTGGCGATCGACGAGCAGCTGATGAACGAGATCCGCGAACTGCACGCCGAGCTGAAGCCGGTCGAGACGCTGTTCGTCGTCGACGCGATGCAGGGCCAGGATGCGGTCAACGTCGCGAAGGCCTTCAAGGACGCGCTGCCGCTGACCGGCATCGTGCTGACCAAGACCGACGGCGATTCGCGCGGCGGGGCGGCGCTGTCGGTGCGCCAGGTGACCGGCGCGCCGATCAAGTTCGCCGGCGTCAGCGAGAAGATCGACGGGCTGGAGGTGTTCGACGCGCAGCGCCATGCCGGCCGGGTGCTGGGCATGGGCGACATCGTCGCGCTGGTCGAGGAGGTGCAGAAGGGCGTCGATGTGGCGGCGGCGCAGAAGCTGGCCGAGAAGCTGAAGTCCGGCGACAACTTCGACCTGAACGACTTCCTGTCGCAGATCAGCCAGATGAAGAAGATGGGCGGGCTGTCGGGCCTGATGGACAAGCTGCCGACCCAGATGACCGCGAAGGCCGGCAACCTGGGCCAGGCCGACATGGACCGCGCCGAGCGCGACGTGCGTCGGATGGAAGGCATCATCAACTCGATGACGCCGCTGGAGCGCCGCAAGCCCGAGCTGCTGAAGGCCACCCGCAAGCGCCGCATCGCCGCCGGTGCCGGCGTGCAGGTGCAAGAGGTCAACCGGCTGCTGAACCAGTTCGAGCAGATGCAGGGAATGATGAAGAAGATGAAGGGCGGCGGCCTGATGAAGATGATGAAGCGCATGGGCGGCATGAAGGGCCTGGGCGGCCCGGGCGGCCCGCGCTGAGAACGACTTGTCACATCCCACCCCGAACCGGTGGGCAGGTAACTCGCTGCAACCGCCTCGCAGGCGGCACAATGATTGACCCCGCGCGCGCTGACCGCTAAGGTCCGCGCTGCCCCCCAACAAGGACCTGGACCTCGAGATGGAATTGCTGTTGATCGCCGCCCTGGTGCTGGTGGGCGGCCTGGTGATCTGGAAGATGAACAACCGCAGCGCCAAGCCTGCCGCCAAGCGCAACAAGCCGCGCTCGCTGGAGGCGCTGGACACGCTGCAGTCGTGGCAGCCGCAGGCCACGCGCATCCTGACCACCGCCGAACGCAAGGCCTACCTGGCGCTGCGCGGCGGGTTGCCGGAGCACATCATCCTGGCCCAGGTGCCGCTGGCGCGCTTCGTCAAGGTGCCGACGCGGCATTCGTATTCGGAGTGGCTGCGCCGCGTCGGGCTGCTGTGTGCCGATCTGGTGGTCTGCGACAGCAGCTCGCAGGTGATCGCGGTGGTCGACATCCGCGCGCCCGAGGCGCAAGAGAAAGAGCGCACCTCGCAGCGCCACAACCGGATGGACCGCGTGCTCGAAGCCGCCGGCATCCCGCTGCACGTGTGGCGCGAGGATGCACTGCCGAGCGCGACCGGCGCACGCAACGCGATCATCGGCAACAAGGCGAGCGAGAGCACGCCGTCGACCCATGCACCGTCGACGACCGCCGGCTACCAGCCGGTCGGCCGCCACCAGGCCGACGAGGACGACGGGCTCGAGATGCGCGAACCGCCGCCGTCGACGTGGTTCGACGACATCGATTCGGCGCCGGCACCGCTGGCCCCGGCCGCCCCCCCCGCGAACATCCCGCGCTCGGGCAACTCGCCCCGCATCCGCTGATTCAACGCCGAGTCAATCCAGCAGCGCCTGCGCGAACTCGCGCGCGCTGAAGGTCTGCAGGTCTTCGAGCTTCTCGCCGACGCCGATGAAGTAGACCGGGATCGGCCGCTCGCGCGCGATCGCCGCCAGCATGCCGCCCTTCGCGGTGCCGTCGAGCTTGGTGACGATCAGGCCGGTGAGGCCCAACGCGTCGTCGAATGATTTCACCTGGGCCAGCGCGTTCTGCCCGGTGTTGCCGTCGATCACCAGCAGCACCTCGTGCGGTGCGCCGCCCTGCGCCTTCGCGATCACGCGCTTGATCTTCTTCAGCTCCTCCATCAGGTGAAGCTGGGTCGGCAACCGGCCGGCGGTGTCGGCGATGACGACGTCGCAGCCGCGCGCCTTGCCGGCAACGACCGCATCGAAGCTGACCGCGGCCGGATCGCCATCGGCCTGCGAGACGATCTCCACCGAGCCGGCCTGCTGCGCCGGCACGTCGGCGCGTTCGGCCCACACCGCGAGCTGCTCGCGCGCGGCGGCGCGGAAGGTGTCGGCCGCGGCCAGCAGCACCTTGCGGCCGCTGTCGGCCAGGTGGCGCGTCAGCTTGCCGATGCTGGTGGTCTTGCCGGCGCCGTTGACGCCGACCACCATCATCACGGTGGGTGCGTGCTCGCCGACGCGCAGTGGCTTCTCGAGCGGACGCAGCAGGTCGGCCACTGCCGCGGCGAGCAGCACCTTGACCTGCGCGGGATCGCCGGCCTTGGACTCCTTCACGCGGCGGCGCAGGTCGCCGAGCAGGAACTCGGTCGCCTTGACGCCGGCATCCGCCATCAGCAGCGCGGACTCGAGTTCTTCATACAAGGCCTCGTCGATCTGCGTGCCGGTGAAAACCTGCGCGATGCTGGAGCCGGTCTTGCGCAGGCCGCCGCGCAGCTTGTCGACCCAACTGCGGCGCTCGGGTTCGGGCGGGACGATGACCGGCAGCACGGCCACCGGCGGGGCAGCGAGCGCCGGCGCGGCAGCAGGCGCCCCGACGGGCGGCGGCGCAGCATCGGCGGGGGCCGGCTTTTTCTTGAAGAAGCTGAACATTCGTGGAGGGTCGGTCGGGTGAGGGCGAGAGTGTGAAGGGTCCCACGACAAGGAGTGCCGAGGTGGACCGAAAGTGCCAAAAACCCTGGTTATAATCTGAGGCTCAGGCGCTTTAGCTCAGTCGGTTAGAGCGACGGAATCATAATCCGCAGGTCCGGGGTTCGAATCCCTGAAGCGCCACCAAACAAGCAAGCCCGCACGAACATCAGGTCGTGCGGGCTTTGTCTTTTGGGGTGCCGGCCGGCGTGTCAGGGCTTGTCCCCTCGCGCCGTGATGTTCCCCATCCCCGACACCGAGCGCCGCACCACCGGGTGGCCCCAGAAATCGACCTTGCCCGCACCCGAGATCGCGAGCTGCAGGTCGTCGATCACCCACAACTCGGCATTCGCCACGCCACTGATCGCCACCCTCGCCCGCGTGGCGCGCAGCTGATCGGCCACCAGCTTGCCGCGACCCGAGACGTTGAGCCCGAGCTGCTCGACCCGGCCGGCCAGGTGCCCGTCGCCCGAGCCCGAGATGTCGAACTGCAGCTGACGCACCGCGAGATCGTCGAAGCGCACGCTGCCCGATCCGGAGATGCCGATCACCAGCTGGTCGCCGCGGATCCGAGCCGGCGCCTGCACCTCGCCCGCGCCGGACAGCATCACGTGGGTCAGCTGTCGAAGCTGCACCTCGATCGCCGGCCGGTCCTCGCGCCAGAACTTCCAGCCGCCGGCCGTGCGGATGCGCAGGTGCCCGTTGACCACGTCCACCTCGACGCCCTGCTGCGCCAGGTCGTCGCCGGCGATGAACACCTGGTCGCGCTCACCTTGCGTGATCCGGATGCGTGCCGTGCCGTCGATCTCGATCTGGTCGAAGGGCCCGGGCGCGTACATGCGGCCGACCGGTGCCGGCTGCGCCTGCGCGCACACGCCGATCAAGCCCATGGCCAGTGAAGAAACCAGCGCGCCGAACCCGATCCGCAGCGCCCTCACAGCGATTGCTCCCGCAGCCGGCGCGACACGTCGCGGTTCGCCGTGATGCGGCTGCCGTCGCGCATCTGCACCACCAGCTGCGAGTTCTCGTCGGGCGTCATCGCGTCGACGAAATCGAGGTTGACGATGCAGCCGCGGTGCAGCCGGATGAAGCGCGCCGCATCGAGCCGCGGCTCGAAGCTGGCGATCGGCAGGCGCACCAGGAAACTGCGGCCGCGGCTCACCAGCGCGGTGTACTTGGTGTCGGACTTCAGGTACTCGATCTGGTCGACGTGCAGCGGAAAGATCTTGCCCTGGTCGCGCACCAGCACGCGCGTCAGCGGCTCGGCCGGCGCCTGCTCCAGCGCGTGCACCGCCTGTGCCGTCGCCTCTTGCGCCTGCGCCGCGCCCGAGGCCAGCGCATGCTCGACCGCCTCGACCAGCCGTTCGCGCGCGAACGGCTTCAGCAGGTAGTCGACCGCATGCAGCTCGAAGGCCGCCAGCGCATGCTCGTCGTACGCGGTCGTGAAGATCACCGTCGGCCGCTGCCCGTCGTCGGCCAGCGCCTTCATGACCTGCAAGCCGCTGAGGCCCGGCATGTGGATGTCCATCAGCACCAGCTGCGGCTGCAGCGCACGGATCTGCGCGAGCGCCGCCACGCCGTCGGCGCAGGTGGCCACCAGCGTCAGCTGCGGCATCTGCGCGACCCAGTCGGCCAGCGCCTCGGCGGCCAGCGGTTCGTCTTCGGCGATCAGCACGCGCGTTTTCGTCATGTCGTTCGTCATGTCGTTCATTGCGGTATCCACAAGTCCACCCGGAAGCCGGCACCGGGCGCGGTGTGCACGCGCAGGCGGGCGCGTCCGTCGTAGTCGAGCGCGAAGCGGCGCTTCAGCGCGTTCAGGCCGATGCCGGTGCGCGGCGCATGGCCGTCGGCAGGGGCGCCGGGGTCGGCCAGCCGCGCCGGGTCGCAGCCCGGGCCGTCGTCGGCCACGGTCAGGTCCAGCCCGCGGTTCAGCCCGTTGCGTTCGCTGACGATGCGGATGCAGCCACCCTGCAGCCGCGGCGCCACGCCGTGCAGCACGCTGTTCTCGACCAGCGGCTGCAGGCTCAGCGGCGGGATCTCGTCCTGCAGCGTCGCCGGGTCGAGCTGCCAGTCGATCCGCAGGCGCGCGCCCAGGCGCAGGCTTTCCAGCGCCAGGTAGTCGCGCACGAAGGCCACCTCGTCGGCCAGCGCGACGCGGTCGGCCGCGCTGCGCTTGGTGTCGAGCACATAGCGCAGCATGCCGGCAAAGCGCATCAGCGCCGCTTCGGCGGCCTGCGGGTCCTTGCGGGTCAGCGCGATCAGCGTGTTCAAGGTGTTGAACAGGAAATGCGGGTTCAGCTTGCCGGTGATCGCCGCCAGCTCGGCCTGCGCCAGCGCCGATTCGGCCTGCGCGGCGGCCAGCGCGGCGCGCCGCGCGCGGCGGGCTTCGAGCAGAGCGGTGAAGCCGGTCGCGATCGCGGTGTACACGACGGCGCCCCAGATCGCGCGCCACAGCAGCGTCTGCGCGAACACCGCGAACGCGTGGTCGGCACCGAACAGCAGCAGCGAGGTCGTGAAGTCGAGCGCCTGCCACAGCGCACCGAACAGCAGCGCGCATGCGGTGTGCAAGGTCACCGTGGCGAAGGGGGGCAGCGTGCGCGGCTGCAGCCAGCGCACCCACGGCAGCACGAGCGCGCCCAGCAGCATCGCCGGCCACAGCTGCAGTGTGGCCTGGTAGACCGCCTCCCACAGCTGCCAGATGCCGCGCTGGAATTCGGTGCCGGCCAGCACGTACAGCAGCCACGACAGCAGGCAGCCGGCCGCGTAGACGAGCCAGGGCTTCCAGTCGGTGCGGCGTCGGGGGCCGCCCGGGGTCGGGGCGGGGTCGCTGTGGTCGGGCATGGGTGGATCTTAGGGAGTCGCGGCCGATGCCGCGGGCTGCTGCGACCGATCGCCGGATGGCGGGCTCGAAGTGCGGCTGCGGGTGAAGCACCCCAACGCATGCCGAAACCCTTCCCGCCCCGCGGCCTTGAGCGCCGAGGTGGCTTGCGCGGCCGGCTTGCAGTTCAATCGACCGACCGATCCCTGCTGAAGGAGACCTCGATGGAAAAGCGTCTGCATCAACTGGAAACCCTGCGCCTGCATGGCGACGACGGGCGCGACTACGTCGTGCACGGCTTCGAGCACCTGGCCCGGCTCGACGCGGCGCCCGGCCTCGGCGGCGACTGGGAGCCGACCGGCGAGTCGGAATACCGGCTGGCCGATGGGCGGCCGGTCACGGTCGACGCCGACGGCGTGATGTCGATCGCGCAGAACGGCGTGCGGCTCACGCAGCCGGTGTCGAGTACGGCCTGAGCACCTGCAACCCGTCGCGGTTTGAGGGACACTGCCGCGCATGCCCGGTGAATCCATCCTCCATGTCGGTGCCCTCGGTTTTCCGTGGGAGACCCTCGACCCGTTCCTGTTCTGCGTCCACCACGATGACGCCTACCCGCGCGGCAATGCGCAGTTCGGCCCCGATGCGCTGCTGACCGGCCGCGACATGGGCCAGGACTTCGCCGGCCTCGACGGCTGGCGCATGTACCACGGCATGACGGTGCCGGGCTTCCCATCCCACCCGCACCGCGGCTTCGAGACGGTGACCATCGTGCGCCACGGGCTGGTCGACCATTCCGACTCGCTCGGCGCGATGGCCCGCTTCGGCGGCGGCGACGTGCAATGGCTGACCGCCGGCCAGGGCATCGTGCATGCCGAGATGTTCCCGCTGCTGAAGCGCGACGCGCCGAACCGGCTCGAGCTGTTCCAGATCTGGCTGAACCTGCCGGCGCGCAGCAAGATGGTGCCGCCGCATTTCACGATGTTCTGGTCGGAGCAGATCCCGCATCGCACACACACCGACGACGGTGGACGGCAGACCGAGGTCGTCTGCATCGCCGGCCGGCTGGACGGCGTGGCCGACCCGCTCGCGCCGCCGCCCGATTCATGGGCCTCGCAGGCCGAGGCCGACCTCGCGATCTGGACCCTTCGCATGGCACCGCATGCGCGCTGGACGCTGCCGGCCGCGCAGGGCGACGGCACGCGGCGCAAGTTGTACTTCTTCGTCGGCAGCGCGGTGACGGTCGATGGCGTCGCGGTCGATCGCCATGCGGCGATCGAGCTGCGCGCCGGCGCGCCAGTCGAGATCGTCAACGGCGCCGAGACGGCCGAGTTCCTGGTGCTGCAAGGCCGGCCGATCGGCGAGCCGGTCGCGCAATACGGCCCGTTCGTGATGAACACGCAGCAAGAGTTGCAACAAGCCTTCACCGATTACCGCCAGACCGGCTTCGGCGGCTGGCCGTGGAAGGACAACGCGCCGGTGCACGGCGCCGAGCCGAAGCGCTTCGCGCGCCGCCCGGACGGCAGCGACGAGCAGCCCTGAGCCGGTCCATCCGACATCGTGTGACGAATCCATCGGTCATGCCGATGGGTTCCTGTCGCCGTGCAAATGCCCTGCGGTCAGCTCTTGTATCGAGTCGTGGCTTGCGTTAAATGGAAACGCTTCCATAGTGCGGCCCTCACACACGACATGAGGGGACACGCCGATGACCACGCTGAACCGGGCAGCACTCGCCTGCCTGCCATTGCTGTTGGCCGCTTGCGGCGGCGGCGATGCCCCCTCTTCCTCCGCGAGCGCCGAATCCGCCGCCCATGAGCAGGCCGCCGCGCTCGCGGTGCCCGCCGTCGCGGCCGGCCGCTACGTGCTGAAGAACGTGCAGAGCTCGAAGTGCGTCGACGCGGTGCCGCCTGCCAGCGACGGCGGCGCCTTCGTGCAGAGCACCTGCAGCAGTGCCGTCACGCAGACCTTCGACCTGACGGTGCAGGCCGGCGGCAGCTACAAGCTGGTCGCGGTCGGCACCGGCCGCGTGGTGGATCTCGCCGCGAGCTCGACCGCCGACGGTGCGGTGATCCACCAGTGGACCAACAACGACACCAACGCGCAGCGCTTCGTGCCGCAGCGCAGCCAGGGCAACCGCTTCGCGCTGAAGAACGCCGGCAGCGGCAAGTGCATCGCGATCGACGGCGGCTCGCTGAACGACGGTGCCGGCTTGCGCCAGGCCAGTTGCAGCGCCAGCGGCGCGCAGCAGTTCCTGCTGTACCCGGTGTCGACCACCGGCCAGGGCGTGCTGGCGATCGGCCGCTATGCGCTGAAGGCGGTGCATTCCGGGCTGTGCATCGACGTCGAGAACGGCTCGCTCGACAACGGCGCGAAGACGGCCCAGGCCGCGTGCAGCCAGGCCGACCGCCAGCTGTTCGAGGCCCAGCCCGCCGCCGAAGGCACCTACAGCTTCGTCAACGTCAACAGCGGCAAGGGCCTGGACGTGAGCGACATCTCGCTCGACAACGGCGCGCTGATCCAGCAATGGGCGTATGGCGGCGGCGCGAACCAGCGCTTCGTGGTGACGAATGACGCCGGCGCACTGCGCATCGCGGCCCGCCACAGCGGACGCTGCATCGACGTGAGCGGCGTCAGCACCCTGCCCGGCGCGCGCATCCACCAATGGGATTGCCTGGGTGCGGCGAACCAGCGCTGGACGCCGGTGCCCGCCGGTGACACCCCCCCGCCGCCGACCGGTACCTGGGTCGGCACCTGGGGCGCCTCGCCGCAGGGCGGCAACACCAGCTTCAACCAGCAGACGCTGCGGCAGATCGTGCACACCAGCGTCGGCGGCGCGGCCGCGCGCGTGCACCTGTCCAACGTGTTCGGCAGCCAGCCGATCACGATCGCCAACGTGCACATCGCGCAGCGCGCCAGCGGATCGTCGATCGTCGCGGCCAGCGACCGCACGCTGAGCTTCGGCGGCCAGGCCACGGTGGTGATCCCGGCCGGGGGCGAGGCGGTCAGCGATTCGGTCGACTTCAATGTCGCCGCGCTGTCCGACGTGGCGATCAGCTTCTACATGCCGAACGCGACCACGGTCAGCACCGAGCACCAGACCGGGCTGCAGACCAACTACGTGGCGGCCGGCAACGTCAGCGGCAACGCGACGATCAATCCCAGCGCGACCAGCGGCAGCTACCGGGTGCTGACCAACCTGGACGTGTCGAACAGCAGCCTGCGCGGCAGCGTGGCGACGCTGGGCGCGTCGATCACCGACGGCGTCGGCACCAACTTCGACGCCAACCAGCGCTGGCCGAACGTGCTGGCGAACCGGCTGAACGCGGCCGGCATCGGCGTCGGCGTGCTGAACCAGGGCATCAGCGGCAACAGCAGCCTGCGCGACGGCGCCGGCCCGAGCGCCGAGAACCGCTTCGACCGCGACGTGCTGGGCCAGGCCGGCGTGAAGTGGGTGATCTATTCGGACGACCCGATCAACGACCTGCGCGGCAACCCGCAGCCCACGCTCGAGCAGCTGCTCGGCCCGCTGCAGCGGATGATCGCGAAGGCCCATGCGCGGCAGGTGAAGTTCCTCTGCTCGACGCTGACGCCGTACAGCGACAACGTCTGGACGCCGTCGCAGGAGACGACGCGGCAGGCCTACAACAACTTCGTGAAGAGCAGCGCGAGCGGCTGCGACGGCGTGATCGACCAGGACCTGGCCACGCGCGATCCGTCGAATCCGGCGCGCATGCTGCCGGCGAACGACACCGGTGACCACCTTCACCCGAACACCGCCGGGAATGCAGCGATCGCGAACTCGGTGAACCTGAACCTGTTCACGGTGAACTGAATGGTGTGAGCGAATCGGCGGAGGGAACGCCGATTGCCCGGGGGCCTGTGTCGCCAACGCACACAGGCTCCGCCATGACATCGATTCGGCCGCTTCTGCTGCACACCGTGCCGGAACCGCCGGCCGCGCCATCCGTGCCGCCGGGCGCTCCACCGTCCTTGCCCGAGATCGACGACCCGCCGTCACCGCACCCGGCGGATCCGGTGACCGAGCCGGGCGCACCGCCGCCGCCAGTCGCGAACCGGGCGCCCTGCGGTCAGGTTTGCGGCAAGTCCTGCGACGCCCCGGCCAGCCGCACGCCGGCCTCGTCGAGCAGCGACCTCGGCTGCCTGCGCTTGAACCACAAGTACAACCCGCTGCCCAGCACGACGATCGTGATGAGGTCGAGCAGCGCCCAGACGATCTTCAGCGGCAAGCCGCCGTAATCGCCGAAGTGCAGCGGCTGCGACAGCAGCAGCGTCGCGATGTACCACGGCACCTGCGGCGACGCGGTGACCTGTGCCGTCTGCGCGTCGACCATCACCGGCTGCAGCAGGCGGGCCGTCAGCGGCTCGGTGCCGCGCATGAAGAAGGTGTGGTGGTGCGGGCTCGAGAAGCTGGTGCCGGGGAACGCGATGAAGCCGACGCGCATGTGCGGCGCCTGCGCCTTGGCGGCGACCAGCATGCGCTGCGTCGGTGCGCGGGCGCCCTCCTCGACCAGCGGCTGGCCCTGGTAGGGCGCGAGCAGCGTGGTCAGCGCGTCGTACTGCCACAGCTTGATCAGCAGGTCGGCCCAGGTGTTGATCATGCCGGTGGCGCCGACGACCAGCGCCCACACCAGCGTGACGACGCCCAGCAGGTTGTGCAGGTCGAGCCACTTGACGCGCGCCGAGCGCTCGCGGCGCACCTCGCCGAAGCGCAGCTTGCGCATGAACGGCGCGTACAGCACCAGCCCCGAGACGATCGCCAGCAGCAGCAGCAGGCCCATCGCGCCGAGGAACAGCTTGCCCGGCAGACCGGCGAACAGGTCGACGTGCAGGCGCAGCATCACGCTCATGAAACCGGTGTTGACCGGCACCTCGCCGAGCACCCCGCCGGTGCGCGCATCGACCGCGATCGACTTGAAGTCCTGCGTCGGCGCGGGCGTCGGGGTCAGCGTGATGTGCCACAGGCGGTCGTCGTCCTCGGGCTGCGACGCGAACTGCACGATGCGCTCCGGGTACAGCGCGCGCGCCGACGCGAGCACCTGGTCGAGGCTGGCGCGCGGCGCGTCGGCCGGCATCTCCGGCGCCTCGATCTCGCCGCCGGTCAGGTGATCGATCTCATGGTGAAAGATCAACGGCAGGCCGGTCAGGCACAGCAGCAGCATGAACGCGGTGCAGACGAGGCTGCTCCACTTGTGCCACCACGACCAGGTCTTCAGGGCGCTGGCGCTCAGCATGGTCAGAAGTCGATGCTGGCGCTGAGCGACACGGTGCGCGGCGCACCCACCACCAGGTAGCCGTTGTCCGGATAGCCGCCGGCCGAGGCCCAGTAGTCCTTGCCTGTCACGTTGTCGACCCGCAGGCGCAGGCTCACGAGACGCTCCTGCAGGTTGAGCAGCCAGCGCGCGCCCAGGTCCAGCCGGGTCCAGGCCGGCACTTCCAGCGTGTTGGCCGAATCCGCGAAGCTCTTGCCGGTGTGGACGATGCGGCCGTCGAGCGCCAGGCCCTCGACACCCGGCACGTTGAACTCGGTGCCCAGGTTGGCCTGCACGCGCGGCACGCCCAGCACGCGCTTGCCTTCGGTGGCGGCGTTGCCGGTGGTCTGCTGTTTGGCGTCGAGCCAGGTCAGTCCACCGAGCAGCTTGACGCCGGGAGCCGCCTCGCCGAAGACGTTCAGCTCGGCACCGCGGTGGCGATCTTCGCCTTCCGATGTGAAGACCCTGGCCGCATTGACCAGCGAGCGCGGCTTCGTCGTCGTGAACAACGCCAAGCTGCCGCCCAGGCGCCCGCCGTCGAACTTCAGGCCGAGCTCGTTCTGCTTCGACACGTACGGATCGAGCGACTGGCCGGCATTCAACGGCGGCGGCGTCAGCCAGGTCGGTGCGGTCTCGCCCGGCGTCAGGCCTTCGACATGGTTGCCGTACAGCGACAACTGCTTGGTCGCCTTGTAGACCACGCCCAGCATCGGACTGGTGCGCGAGCGGTCGTAGCCGGTCTCGGCACCGCCCCCGTCGCCGTTGCGATCGCCGTAGCTGTAGCCCTTGACGTCGAACTTCTGGCGCCGCACCCCCAGCGTCACCAGCAGTTGGTCGTCCAGCAGCGACAGCGTGTCACCGATCGCGAAGCTGGTGAGTTGGGTGCGGTTGGTCAGCGCCGGCGAAGCGAGGTTGTTGCCGAAGCCGGCCGTGGCGCTCCATGCCGGCTCGGCGTACGAACTCGGCGTGTACAGGTTGGTCGCCAATGCCGCCGCGGGGTCGAAGGCATAGGCGTTCTTCGACTTCAGCCGGAACGCCGAATACGACACCACCCATTCATGTCCGACGGGCCCGGTGCGCAGCTTGCCGCGCAGGCCCAGTTCGGCGGTGTCGACGCTGTCTTCGCGGGCGTTGTCGAAGCGGTAGGTCGAACCGCTGCCGTCGTCGGCGCCGACCGTCAGGTTGGCGAGCGAGTTCGACTCGTCGCTGCGCCGCAGTCCATAGGCCGCCCAGGCGGTCAGCTCGGGCGTGAGATCGAACTCGCCGCGCAGCGTGCCGAACAGGTCGCGCTCGTTCGAATACGACCAGGGCTGCGCGAAGTTCGACGCGCCGTCCGGTGCCGAGGGCAATGCGGTGACGCCTGCCAACGTGACGCTCGGTCGCGTGCGCTTGAGCTGGTTGTCCTGGTAGCCGAGGTCGCCCGACAGCCGCACGTTACGGTCGTGCCAGTCCAGGCCGACCGCGGCGAGCCCCAGGTCGGCCTTCTCGTCGTCGACCGCGGTGCCTCCGGTGCGCCAGGCCGCATTGACGCGGATGCCGGCGCTGTTGTCCGGACCGAAGCGGCGCGAGACGTCGGCAGCGAGGTTCGCCTGATCGCCGCTGGCGATGCCGGTGGTCAGGCGCGTCAGCGGCTCGTTGGTGGCGCGCTTGGGAACCAGGTTGATCGTGCCGCCCAGGCCGCCGCCACCCGGCACCGCGCCGCTCAGGAAGGCTGATGCTCCGCGCAGCACCTCGACGCGCTCGAACAGTTCGGTGGCGATGTACTGGCGCGGCAGCAGGCTGTAGAGGCCGTTGTAGGCCACGTCATCCGAACCGAGGATGAAGCCGCGCATGAAATACGCCTCCTGGAAATTGCCGAAGCCGCGCGCCATGCGCACGCCGCTGTCGTTCTGCAGCACCTCGCCGACACTGCGCGCCTGGCGATCCTGGATCAGCTCGTTGGTGTAGCTGGTGATGCTGACCGGCGTCTCCATGTTGTCGCGCGTGCCGAGGATGCCGGCACGGCCGCCGCGGGCCACCTGGCCGCCTGCATACGGCTTGCTCAGGCCGGCCGCCGATGCGTCGGCGCTCGCGCTGATGTTGACCGTGGGCAGCGTCGTCACCGGCGCACTGGCAGCGGCCTCGGGTGCGGCGGCGGTCTGGGCCTGCACGACAGGCATCAGGCAGGCCAGCGCGGCGGCGCAGGCGATCGGCGTACAACGGTTCATGGGGATCTCACGATTGACAAATAGGAATCGTTCGCATTCTAGTGGAACGCGAAACGCCGCTGACAGCGCTACCATCGCGGCGCAATCCTTGCGGACGGGGAGGTCCAACCGATGAAGCCGAATTCTTTGCGCACCGTGGCCGTGGCCCTGGCATTGCAACTCGCGGCCGGCGCCGCGATGGCGATGACCGAGAAGGATGCCGCCAGCAACCTGATGCACTTCGCGTTCGCGATGAAGGGCGCGGAGCAGTGCGACAAGCTCGGCTACCCGTCGATGGCGGCGCAGAAGCGCTGGGAGAAATCGCATGCCGCGCTGCTGGTGAGCTCGATGGATCGCATCGAGAAGCACGCGATGGCCTCCGGCAGCGTGACGCCGGCGCAGGCCAGGGACGTCGCGCTCGGCCTGTTCGTGCGCTTCAAGGACCGCTACGACCAGGAGATGGCGCCGACGGTCACCGCCAAGTCGTGCATGCGCTTCAACGAGACGCTGTCGTTCTACGACAGCAAGCTGATCAGCGACTGATCAGACCGCCAGCATCAGGTGCGGGTGGCTGGCGTAGTTGCGCTGCTCGCTGACCTTGTCCTGCGCGAGTTCGACCGCGATGCCGTCGGACTTGTGCTCGTCGAGCGGCGACTTCTGGCATTGCTGCTGCATGTGCTGCTGCAGCATGAAGTCGAACATCTCGACGAGTTCGGGGCTGCGCGTCGTGTGGGCGACGCCGGGCTCGGCCGGCTTCGCGCCGGGCGCCTCGATGGCAGGATCGCCGGCCGGCCGTCGCAACGCACCGATCGATGCCGCCTGGAAGGCGGACTGACCGGGCTGCAACGGCATCGGTCCGATCGACCGGTACGAGGCGAGCGGGGACGGTGCGGCGCTGACGGTGATGCTCATGGCGGGTCTTTCTGGAAGGGCCTGTGGTTCCCATGCTGCGCGCCGTCCGGGTCGCGGGCGGCATCGCGTGCGATGTCATGCATGATTTGGCGAAATGACAAGCTCCTTCTACGACCACCTCGCACCGCACTACCACTTGCTCTACGGCGACTGGGAGAGCGCGATCCGGCGGCAAGGGCAGGCGCTGGCCACGCTGCTGGCGGAAGAAGGCGTGCAGCCCGGCGACCCGGTGCTGGACGCAGCCTGCGGCATAGGCACACAGACGCTCGGACTGCTCGCGCACGGCCACCGCGTCGTCGCGTCGGACATCTCGCCCGCGGCGGTGGAACGACTGAAGGCGGAGCTGCAGCGCCGCTCGCTGAACGCGCTGGCCGGCGTCGACGACCTGCGGACGCTGGCGCACGTGACCACCGGCTCGATGGCCGCCGTGCTCGCCTGCGACAACAGCGTGCCGCACCTGCTGACGGACGACGATCTGCTGGCGTGCTTTCGCCAGGCCCACCGCTGCCTGCGGCCGGGCGGCAGCCTCGTGATCTCCGTGCGCGACTACGCCGCCGTCGTCCGCAAGACGCCCGACGTGCATCCGTATGGCATGCACAAGCACGCGGACGGCCACCGCTTCATCGCCGTCCAGGTCTGGGAGTGGGACGGTGAGCACTACGACCTGCGCATGTACCTGACGACCGAAGCGCCGGATGGCACCTGCACGACCCGTGTCGCGACAAGCCGCTACTACGCGGTGAGCATCGAGCGACTGACCGCGTTGATGCACGAAGCCGGCTTCGCCCAGGTGCAACGCCGCGACGATGTGCTGTTCCAGCCGGTGCTCATCGGCAGGACCCGGAAGGCCGCAGCGCCATGACACACGTCGGCGTGGGCGTGGGCATCCTCGTGCTGCGCGACGGCCAGCTGCTGCTCGGCCGCCGGCGCGGCTCGCACGGCGCAGGCACCTGGTCGGCCCCCGGCGGGCGCCTGGAGTACGGCGAGTCGATCGAAGACTGCGCGCGCCGCGAGTTGCTCGAAGAGACGGGGCTCGTGCTCGGCCCCTGCGAGCGCGGCCCCTACACCAGCGATGTGTTCGACGAGGTCCGCCAGCACTATCTGACCGTCTTCGTGGTGGCGCGGCACACGCTCGGCGAGCCGGCGACGCTGGAGCCGGACAAGTGCGACGGCTGGCAGTGGTTCGACGGGTCGGCGCTGCCGCAGCCGCTGTTCGCGCCGCTCGCGTCGCTGCTGGCCACCGGCTTCGATCCAAGCTCGCCTTGTGCGGATTCCGCCTCATCAACGTGAAGGACGCCACGTCATCCGCATCGATATCTGACAGACCGTTCCGTATGATCCGCGGCTTCATCCACTTGGAACGCGTCATGTACCTTCGCCTGTTGCCCTTCCTCGCCGCGACCGCCCTGATGACCGGTTGTGCCTTCAACGTCGCGCCCTACGGCGCTTCCGTCAAGAACGTGGAAGCCCTCAAGGCGACCAGCATCAAGCCGGTGTCGGTCGCGAAGTTCCAGGCCGCCAAGCCTGGCGACGCTTCGATCTCGTGCCGTGCCGCCGGCTCCGTCAAGGTCGAGCCCAGCTTCGAGACCTACATCGAGAAAGCCTTCATCGACGAGCTGAAGCTGGCCGGCCTGTACGACCCGGCTTCGAGCCTGAAGCTGTCGGGCAAGCTCGAGCAGATCGATTTCAGCTCGGGCATCAGCGATGGCAACTGGACGTTCACGCTGGTCGTCTCGAACGCCCGCAACGAAAGCTTCTCGACCCAGTCGAAGTTCCCGTTCTCGGGCAGCTTCATCGCCGACAAGGCCTGCCAGGAAGTGGCACAGGCCTTCGGCCCGGCCGTGCAGAAGCTGATCGAGGACGTGGTCCGCAATCCGAAGTTCAAGCAGATCGCGAGCTGAGATCCGGCGCTGTTCGGGCTTCGGCCTCGATCAGCGTGACCAGCGTGTGCAGCACGCGGTTGACCGGCGTCGGCACGCCGTGCCGCTCACCGCGCCGCACGACCAGCCCGTTCAGGTGGTCGATCTCGCTGGGCTTGCCGCGCATCACATCCTGCGCGGTCGACGAGAACTGGCCCGGCATCGTCGCGGCCAGCCCGCGCACCGTGGCCTCCACATCGCCGGGCACCTGCACGCCTTCGGCCTGCGCGACCGCCAGGCATTCGGCGATCACGTCGCCCATCACCTGCGGCACGCCGGGGTGGTCGACGAAGCGGCCGTACGGCACGCGGCCGATCGCCGAGATCGCGTTGTAGGCGCAGTTCAGGATCAACTTGGCCCACAGCGCGCCGCGCACGTTGTCGGAGACCGTCGCCGGCACGCCGGCGGCGGCCAGCACCTCGACCAGGCTCGCCGCGACGCTGTTCGGCGCGATCACCAGCTCGCCGCGGCCGTGGTGCAGCAGGTGCCCCGGCCCCGCCATCTCGGTGGCCACGTAGACCACGCTGGCAGCCACCTCGTTCGACAACACGCCGCGCACCCGCTCGTCGTTGTCGACGCCGTTCTGCAGCGTCAGCACCAGCGCCCCGGGCGACAGGTGCGGGCGCATCGCCGCGGCGGCCGATTCGGTGTCGGTGGACTTCACGCAGAACAGCACCAGCTGCGCGCCCTGCACCGCCGCCACGTCGGTGCTGGCCTGCAGGCGAACGCGCTCGTCGAACGTGCGCGTCTGCATGCGCAGGCCGTCGCGCGCGATGGCGTCCACATGCTGCGGCCGCGCGATCAGCGTCACATGGTGGCCGGCGCGCGCCAGCATGCCGCCGAAGTAGCAGCCGACGGCGCCGGCGCCCATCACGGCGACGGTCCAGGGGGTGACGGAGCTGCGGTCCATGGCGGTCTTCGGAGTGGCGAGGGCCGCAGTGTCCGACAGATGTCACCTCAGTGCCGCTCAGGTGCCTTTCGGGAAATCGGTCGATGCCGACAACTGCTCCCACGTCTCCGTCTCGCGCTCGACGAACGCGTGCTTGTCGCGGATCGTCTGCAGCGTGTCAGTGCCCAGCGGCAGCCGCAGCGGCGGCGTGGCCGACTCGACCAGCGCGAGCATCGCCTGAGCAAGCCGCAGCGGATCGCCCGGCTGGTTCAGGCTGATGCGCTTCGCGGCCTCGCGCACCTGGCCGGCGGTGGGCGCGTAGTCGTCGACGATGCGCGGCGAGACCACCAGCGACGAGCCTTCGAGGAACTCGGTGCGGAAGTAGCCGGGCTCGACCACGGTGGCGTGGATGCCCAGCGGCTGCAGCTCGGCATGCAAGGCCTCGGTCAACCCTTCGACCGCGAACTTGGTCGAGCAGTAGACGCCGAAGCCGGCACCCGAGCGGTAGCCGCCGAGCGACGAGATGTTGATCACGTGGCCGCTGCGGCGCGCGCGCATCGCCGGCAGCACCGCCCGCGTGACGTTCAGCAGCCCGAAGACGTTGGTCTCGTACAGGCGGCGCACTTCGTCGGCGCTCGCCTCCTCGACGGCACCGAGCAGTCCGAAGCCGGCGTTGTTGACCAGCACGTCGATGCGGCCGAAGCGCCCCAGCGCGGCCGTGACGGCGGCGGCCGACTGCGCCTCGGATGTGACGTCGAGCGCCACCGCCAGCAGGCCGGGCTGCGCACCGAAGCGCTGTTCCAGCGTGCTCGCATCGCGCGAGGTGGCGACAACCGCATCGCCCTGCGCGAGCGCCGCGTCGACGATGCGCGCGCCGATGCCGCGTGCCGCGCCGGTGACGAACCAGACGCGCTTGAAATCGGAAGTGCTTGCCATGGTGATTTCCTTGATGTGGTGGTGGAGTGACGCAACTTTAGGCACTCGATTGAGCTTGAACTAGCCCACAATCACTGGAGACATCCGCAAGCCAATCGTGACAATCCCGCCATGGCCTTCAACGAACTCCGGGCAATCGCCACCTTCATCCGCGCCGCCGAGCTGGGCAGCCTGCGCCAGGCCGCCACGGCCCAGGCCATCACGCCGCAGGCGGCCAGCCAAGCGCTCGCGCAGCTCGAATCGCACCTGGGGGTGCGGCTCTTCCACCGCACGACGCGGCGGCTCAGCCTGACCGAAGAGGGCAGCCGTTTCCTCGAGGCCGCTCAGCCGGGCCTGTCGACGCTGCAGCGCGCGCTGCACGGCGCACGCCGCGACCGCGAAGAGATTGCCGGGCCGCTGCGCATCGTCGCGTCGCGCTCGCTGATGCTGCCGGTGCTGTGGCCGGTGCTGGCGGAGTTCTGCGAGCGGCATCCTGAGATCGAGCCGGACGTGCAGCTGGACGATCGCCTGGGCAACTGGGTCGCGGACCGGGTCGACGTCGGCTTTCGCGCCGGCACGCCGCCGGACGACGGCGTGATCTCGCGCCGACTCTTCCCGCTGCAGTTGGTGGTGTGCGCGACACCGGGCTACCTGGCGAAGCACGGCACGCCACGGCACATCGACGATCTGGCGCACCACCGCTGCAGCGGCTTCCGGCATCCGTCGACCAACAAGGTGATGCCATGGGAATTCAAGGTCGGCGCCGAGATCGTCGCGCGCGACTTCGCGCCGGTGCTGTGCACCAACGATGTCGAGCTGGAGGCCAACGCGGTGCTGTCAGGCCATGCGATCGGCCAGCTGGTGGGAGCGACCGCCGCTCCGCTGGTGCGCAGCGGCCGGCTGGTGCCGGTGCTGACCGAGCATGTGGCCGAGCACCTGAACCTGTACCTGTACTACGGCAGCCGCATCGCGCAACCGGCGCGCGTGCGGGCCTTCATCGACCTGGTGGTGGAGCGGGTGGCGGGGAATGCGGCGTTCTTTCTGGAGCCGCACGAGCTGAAGCCACGGCGCAAGCTCAAGGCTTCGGGATCTTGATCCGGCTGATCATCAGCGACCCCGACAGCCCGAACAGCAGCACCAGCGGGTGGAAGAAATGCTCGCCGACCATCACCTCGCCGAACCACAGGTTCGGGCCGAGCGCGCCGGCCCACGCGGCCACGCCGAGCATCAGCACCAGCACGATCGAGGTCGGGATCGGCGTGCCTTCGAAATGCGTGACCTTGCCGCTGTCGTCCGACAGCGCCTCGGCGGTGACGTTGTAGCGCGCCAGCCGCGACACGCCGCAGGCGACGAAGTACGCGAGCACGATGCGGTCGTACAGGCCACGCATCCCGCAGCCGTAGGCGATGATCGCCGGCGCGACGCCGAACGAGATCACGTCGGCCAGCGAATCGAGCTCGCGGCCCAGCGCCGAAGCCTTCTGGCGCCAGCGCGCGACGCGGCCATCGAGCACGTCGAACACCAGCGCGGCGATCACCAGGCCGCAGGCGAAGTGGATGTGCACCACGTTCGCGCTCGCGAGGTAGGACATCATCGAGAACAGCGCGCCGGTGCCCGACACGGCATTGCCGAGCGTGAACCAGTCGGCGAGGTGGAACTCGCGGATCATCGAAAACGGCTTCGGCTTCATGCGCTGGCGCTCCATCGTCGGTCGGGCGGGCAGTTTAGGGCCTGTTCACCCTGTTGACTGCCCGCCCCGGCCGCATCAGGGCGCCCAGGCGTTCTCCACCGCCCACTTCGTGTCCGCATCGAAGCTGCCCGAGGTGTTCCAGCTGCTGCCGCCCTGCCCGTCGGCGATCCACACCTCGGCCGCGTAGTGGCGCAGGTAGCGGTTCGGGTAGTTCGATGCCGCGAAGCGCGTGCCGGCGCTGCCGTCGGCCGTGCCCTGCGCGCAGAAGGTGGCGTCCGCCCGGTACAGCGCGCTGTCCTGCAGCGCGTCGCGGCGCACGCGCGATGCGCTGTGCCGCAGGTACTCGCCGGGGAAGTTGCGCGACTCGAACGAGTAGCAGCTCGCATCCGCCAGCCCCGGCACCATGCGCCAGCTGGCATCCAGCTTCAGCGTGGCGTCGCTGCCAGCCGTAACGACCTCGGTGTAGGCCAGCGCGTTCTGGTGCCGCAGGTATCGGTTGTCGAAGCCCGGCGTCAGCACGCGCAGCGAGTGCACCGTGTTCGCCGCCACCAGCACGCTGCTGCGCCACCAGCCGGTGGCCGGTGCCCACGACGCATCGGCGCGATAGCCGCTGGTGTCCTGCAGCGGGTTCAGCCAGACCTCCGCATTGGCATGCCGCACATAGTGGCCGGGCAGGTTCTTCGATTCGAGCGACAGCCCGCCGCCGCCGTCCAGCGCCTTGCGCGGGCAGAAGGTGGCGTCGGCCTGGAACAGCGCGCTGCCGTCGCTCGGGTCGATGCGCAGCCTGAAGTTCTGGTGGCGCAGGAACTGCCCCGGCTGGTTGACCGATTCGAACGACAGGCAGCTGCTGTCGGCCAGCCCGTTGACGACCTTCCACGAGCTGTCCTTCTTCAGCAGCTCGCTGCTGCTGGCATCGACCACCTCGGTCACGCCCAGGCTGCCGGCGTGACGCAGGTAGCGGTTGGTCACGCCCGGCGTCACGGTGCGGAACGAATACGAGCTGCCGCGCCGCAGGTACGGCTCGCCGCCGATCAGCGCCTGGTGCGCCGTCTTCAGCCGCGCGAAATCCATCTTGCGCACCTGCCGGTCGTAGGTCAGGAAGCCGTTCAGCTCGTCCTCGACGTCGGTGATCTCGGTGTAGACCGCCGCGCTCAGGCCGCGCGACACCGCCAGCTCGCGCAGGCCGTTCACCTGCTCGAGGTAGACGTTGGTCAGCGTCGCCGCATCGGGGTAGAGCGTGTAGCAGCAGGTCGATGCCGGGTTCCACATGTGGCCGTCGACGCGCAGCCCGTTGCCGCCGAATTCGCCGAGCACCGAGATGCGGTTCGGCTGGTACGCCGGCGCGCTCGGCCCCGGGTAGTCGTGGTTGTCGATCAGGTCGCCGGTGCCCTGGTCGCCGGGCGCGAAGTTGATGCCGGAGTGGGTGTCGGTCAGCCGGCTCGGGTCCCAGGCCTTGAACTGGTTGGCCATGCGGACCATGTCGAAATCGCCCCAGCTCTCGTTGAAGATCACCCAGGTGACGACGGCCGGCGAGGAGCGGTGCTCGTCGACGATCTCGCGGTCTTCGGCCTCGACCTTGGCGCGCACCGCGGCGCTCGATTCGGCGTCCCACGCATGCGGCATGTCCTGCCACACCAGCAGGCCCAGCTTGTCGGCCCAGTAGAACCAGCGCTGCGGCTCCACCTTGATGTGCTTGCGCACCATGTTCAGCCCCAGGTCCTTGATGGCCTGCAGGTCGGACTTCAGCGCCTCGTCGGTCGGCGCGGTGTACAGGCCGTCGGGCCAGAAGCCCTGGTCGAGCGGACCGTACTGGAACACGAACTTGCCGTTCAGCAAGGGGCGCGGCACGCCGTCGACGGTGCCGACGGCGATCGAGCGCATGCCGAAGTAGCTGCCGACCTCGTCGACCAGCACGCCGTTGCTGCGCACGCGGATCGTCAGGTCGTACAGGAAGGGATCGTCGGGCGACCACCGATGCGCATTCGGCACCGGCACCGTGAACTCGACATCGGCACTGCCGGTGGCCACGCCCACCTGCGCGCCGCCGCTCGACGCGACGGCTTCGATCGCCTGGCCGGCCAGGCCGCTGCCGCGCACGATCACGCGCAGCCGGTTGTTCGGCAGGTCGGGAGTCATGTCGAGGCGCGTGATGTGCGGCGTCGCGACCGGCTCCAGCCACACCGTCTGCCAGATGCCCGAACTCGGCGTGTAGAAGATGCCGCCGGGGTTCAGCGTCTGCTTGCCCAGCATGTCGTCGCCGGTGGTCGGGTCGAACGCACCGACCACCAGGTCGTTGCTGCCGTTGCGCAGGTACGGCGTGATGTCGAAGCTGAACGCGTCGTAGCCGCCGCTGTGCTGGCCGACCTGCTGGCCGTTCACGTAGACGGTGGCCTTGCGGTCGACCGCGCCGAAGTTCAGCTTCACGCGCTTTCCGCTCCAGCCGGCCGGCACGGTGAACGCGCGCTTGTACCAGAGGTTGCGGTCGTTCATGCGCTGGATGCCGGAGAGGTAGGACTCCACCGGGTACGGCACCTTGATCTGCTCCGGGTTGGCCGGGAAGCCGGGCGCGGTGGCCGGCGGGCTGTCGGCGTTCGGCGCGGCGCTGCCGCCGTTGTAGCTCCAGGTGCCGTTGAGGTTCAGCCAGTCGGTGCGCGTCAGCTGCGGGCGCGGGTACTCGGGCAGCGGCACCGCGGCCTGCTGCGCGGCGGCGGTCCACGGCGTCGTCAGGCGTGCGCTGACGGCCTGGGCGGATTCGTGGGCCGTGCCCGCTCGCTGCGGGGCTTCATCGGCGGCGGCGGATTCGGAGCCGCCGCCGCAACTTGCGGTGATCAATGGGACGAGCAGGCTCGCCAGCCATCGCCGGTAGGTGGTGTTCATCGTGTCTCCTTCTGTGGCCTCGGAACGGGTGTTTGCGGCGCCAGCTCGATGACGGACGGCTCGCGCCAGGGGCACGGCTCATCGCTAATAATTGACTAATATTAGGCGCACGCCAACTGCCGCGCGTCAACTGCGCAGGTGTAAGGCCGTGTGAGGAGGAAGGATTCCCTGATCAGCCGACCGTCTGGCGCGGCACCAGCCGGCCGTCGACCTTGACGCGCCTGCGCCGGCCGTCGGGCGCGGCGACCTGGGCCAGCAGCATCTCCACGGCGAGCCGCCCCATCTCGTAGTTGGGCAGCACCAGCGTGGTCAGCGGCGGGCTGGTGTGGCGCGCGATCTCCTGGTCGTCGTAGCCGATCACCGCGACGTCGTGCGGCACCTGCTTGCCGAGCTGGCGCAGCGCCTCGAGGCAGCCGACGGCCATCAGGTCGTTGGCGCAGAAGACCGCGGTCGGCGGCTTCGGCTGCTTCATCAGCGACAGCGTGAGGTCGTGGCCTGAAGCGACCTGCCAGTCGCCCTCGCGCACGAGGGCCGCGTCATAGGCGATGTCGGCGCTCGCGAGCGCGCGGCGGTAGCCCTTCAGGCGGTCGCGCGCGGCGTCCATCCAGGGTTCGCCGTTGATGAAGGCGATGCGGCGATGACCGGCATCGAGCAGGCATTCGGTCGCGACGAAGCCGCCCAGCACCTCGGACGGCTCGACCGACGAGAAGCGCGGCTCGCCGCCCGACGCGGGCTCGGCCTCGCTGCAGTTCAGCAGCACGGTGGGCACGCGCCCGAGCTGCGGCGGCACGCTGACCTGGCGCGTGAAGATCGTCGAGTAGATGACGCCGATCAGCGCCGGGTTGGCCAGCATCGTCGACAGCACGGCGGCCTCGATGCCGGCATTCGAGCGCGTCGCGAACACTGCCACTAACGCGCCCTGGTTCCAGGCCTCGTCCTTCGCGCCGTCGATCGACAGCACCGGGTGCGGGCTGGTGGAGACCTCGTCGACCAGGTAGAGGATCAGCGGCGTGGACGTCGCGGCCATGCGGGTCTTGCCACGACGCCCCGCCGCGGCGGCCGTGCCGCGCCGATCCGGCAGCCGGTAGCCGAGCTCGGCGGCCACGCGCAGCACGCGGGCGCGCGTCTCGTCCGACAGCTGGGTGCCGGTCATGCCGTTGAGCACCAGCGACACCGTCGACTGCGACACCGCGGCCTGCGTCGCGACATCGGTCATCGTGACGCGGCGGGCAGGCTCGGTGGCGGGCGGCGCTTTGGCGGGCATGTCGACGGCAAGTAGATTAGTAATAAGACACGGGCTCGGCGCTCATATGGTACGGGAGCGACTACAAGATGTAGCGATCGTCACGCCGGGCTTGCGGGTGGTGGGCGCTGCAGCAGGCATGCTGCGCGCCAGAGGAAGAATCATGACGCTGAACAACAACCGACTTCATTCGATGGCTCGCCTGGCCGCGCTGTGCGCCGGCGTGCTGGCCCTGGCCGCTTGCGGCGGCAGCGACGACACCGCGGCACCGCCGCCGGTCAGCTCGGCGCCTTCACCGGCTCCCGCACCCGCACCTGCGCCGGCACCATCGCCCGCGCCTACTCCTGCACCCACCCCATCGCCTGCACCGGCGCCCGCTCCTGCGCCGTCGCCCTCCCCTGCTCCGGCACCAGCTCCCGCCCCGGCACCCGCACCAGCTCCCGCCCCGGCACCCGCACCCGCACCCGCACCCGCACCCGCACCGGCTCCAGCCCCGAGCAACGCCCCAGCCGGCTACACCCTCGTCTGGTCCGACGAGTTCGACACCGGCACGCTGCCCGATGCGAGCAAGTGGGTCTACGACACCGAGGCCAACGCGACCGGCTGGTACAACAACGAGCTGCAGTACTACGCGGTAGCCCGCGCCGAGAACTCGAAGATCAGCGACGGCAAGCTGGTCATCACCGCGCGCAAGGAGCGCCTGACCACCGCGAAGGACTACGGCGGCCAGGACTACAGCTCGGCGCGCCTGATCACGAACGGCAAGGTGAGCTGGACCTACGGCTTCTTCGAGATCCGCGCCAAGTTGCCCTGCGGGCGCGGCACCTGGCCGGCGATCTGGATGCTGGGAAGCACCGGCGACTGGCCGGCCGGCGGCGAGATCGACATCATGGAGCAGGTCGGCAAGAACCCGACCGCGATCGAGGGCACCATCCACACCACCTCGACCGCCGGCACCTTCGGCGACGGCGGCGAGACCAAGATCAACGACGCCTGCAGCGCCTTCCACAACTACCAGCTGACCTGGACGCCCGAGAGCCTGGTCATCGGC
The DNA here is from genome assembly GCF_900142965.1 of Rhizobacter sp. OV335. GTDB lineage: Bacteria > Pseudomonadota > Gammaproteobacteria > Burkholderiales > Burkholderiaceae_C > Rhizobacter. The sequence continues at coordinate 80,857 of NZ_FRCQ01000003.1, read as the reverse complement.
GTCGACAACAAGCCCTTCCACACCTACGCCAACAAGCACCAGGGCTCCGCGAGCTGGCCGTTCGACAAGCCGCAGTACCTGCTGTTGAACCTGGCGATCGGCGGCGACATGGGCGGATCGGTCGACGACACGATCTTCCCGGTCAGCATGGAGGTCGACTACGTGAAGGTCTGGCAGAAGAAGTGACGCCGCGGCACAGTAGCTTCTGCTGACGAAGGAGTCGTCGATGCAGGAGCCGTTGTTCCACGACCGCCGCGATGCGGGGCAGGTGCTCGCCCGGCGCCTGTCCGCATACCGTGCCCGGCCGGACACGCTGGTGCTCGCGCTGCCGCGCGGCGGCGTGCCCGTGGGCCACGCGGTGGCGCAGGCGCTCGGCTTGCCGCTCGATGTGTTCGTCGTGCGCAAGCTCGGCGTGCCGGGCCACGGTGAGTTCGCGATGGGCGCCATCGCCAGCGGCGGCGTGCGTGTGATGAACGGCGACGTGGTGCGCATGCTGGGCATCGCCGCGGCGCAGATCGAGGTGGTCGCACAGGCCGAGGCGCTCGAACTGGCCCGGCGCGAGCAGCTCTACCGCGACGCGCGCCCGGCGCTGGTGATCGCGCAGCGCACGGTGCTGCTGGTCGACGACGGCATCGCGACCGGCGCGACGATGCGGGCCGCGGCGCGGGCCTTGCGCGCGATGAATCCGGCGCGCATCGTCATCGCGGTGCCGACCGGCGCCCGCAGCACCTGCCACGCGTTGCGGCGCGAGGCCGACGAAGTCGTCTGCGCGACGACGCCCGAGCCCTTCCGCGCGGTGGGTTGCTGGTACGAGGACTTTGCGCAGACGAGCGACGAGGAGGTCCGGAGCTTGCTGCAGCCGTGAAATGCCCCTTATTTTTATGCCGTATATGACATATCTTCTCTGCGGATCCCGTGGATTCGCCCGGGAGACCTCACCAAGTCGCATAGCAAATACAGCATATGGACAACCTCTCATTACTGGGCCGAGAAATCGCCCGCCTCCGTCAAGCCCAAGGGCTGACGCAGAAGGCCTTGGCGGAGCTGAGCGGCATCGGGCCATCGACGCTCGCGCGCTTCGAGACCGGCGGCGTCGCCGAGTTCGGATCGGGCAAGCTGCTGCGCCTGCTCGATGCGCTGGGGCATGAGCTGCGCTTCTCGCCGCGCAGTCAGGTCTCCACGCTCGACGATGCGCTGGCCGAGCGCCGACGCTCGCTGGACGCCAATGCGGGCAGCGGCGAAGACTGAAACCGCCCGATGAAGTCGAGCATCAACGACACGGCCGCGGCCGCATGCGTCTCCAGCATGAAGTGGCCGGCGTCGAAGACATGCACCTCCATCCTCGGCAGCGCCTGCATCCATGACAGGGTCTCGGCGAGATCGAAGAACGCATCGTGCCTGCCCCAGAGCATCAGCGAAGGCGGCTGCCAGCGCGCGAGGTACTCGGCGATGGCGTCGAACCGGGCGACGTAGCGCCCATAGTCCGCGATCAGCGCTCGCTGCGTTTCCATCCGACCCGGCAGGCACATCACCCGCCACGCCTCCTCCCAGTTGTCGGCCGGAATCCGCGCGGCCACTTCCGGCGGGACACCGGCGAGGTACTGGTCGCGCGTGCCTTCGAAAGTCAGGTGAGCGGTCGCCGCCGCTTCGTTGTCCGCGTTCGGCTGCGACCAGTAGGCCATCGTCGCGGCCCAGGGCGGTCCCAACCCGCTTCGATGCGCGTTGGCATTCTGGACAACGAGGCCGAGGACCTGTTCGGGCGCCTGCATCGCGATGTGGAAGCCCACCGGCGCGCCGAAGTCATGCAGATAGAGGTAGCGCGGGCCGACCCCGAGCCGGTCCAGCAGTTCTGCGATGGCCTGACCGAGCGCGGCAAACGAGACCGCCGGCAGCACATCGGATTCGCCGAAGCCCGGCAGATCGGGTGCAATCACATAGGCGGCCTGCGACAGCCCCGGCACGACCTCGCGAAACGTTCGCGCGGAGCTCGGGAATCCGTGCAGCAGCAGCACGGCAGGCCGGGACGCCTCACCAGCCGTGATGAAAGACAGTTCCGTGCCGCCAGACAGGCGAAGTCGTTGCCGGGTCGAAGGGCGCATTGCTTGAGCCAGGTTGACGCGGCTTTGTAGCGCACCCGACAAGGCCCCACGGGCCATGGGGATCGACGCAGTGAATGACCGCTTCGGGCGCACACACGGCTATTCAAGCGGTTGGAATTGGTATCTTTGAGAAACCGAGATTGGAATACCAATTCAGTACCAGCACACTCCCTCCTGGTTCAAGGATCCACAGGAGAGATGAAGATGAAAACATTGGGTATGACCATGGTTGCCGTCGCGATCGGCAGCATGTGGGGGCAGGTCCAGGCCGCAACGGCCAACGACACGCAGCGCGTCTGGGCCAGCGACGTGCAACTGGCGCAGTCCAGCGCGCCCGCCTGGCGCGAAGGCGTCACCTACACCGTCGGCACGGTGGTGAGCTACGGCGGCCGCGACTATGTCGCGCTGGTCACGCACACCGCCTGGGCCGGCACCAACTGGACGCCGGCGACCACGCCATCGCTGTGGTCGCCGACCAACGGCGGCACCCCCGCCCCCGCACCGGCTCCTGCCCCCGCGCCATCGCCCGCACCGGCGCCGAGCCCCGCGCCGGCACCGGCCCCCGCGCCGAACCCGGGCGGCACCTGCTACCTCGCGTGGGTGGCTGGAACCGCGTACACCGGTGGCGCGACCGTCAGCTACAACGGCGTGAACTACAAGGCCAACTACTGGACGCAGAACAACAACCCGGCCTCCAGCAGCGGCCCCGCAGGCAGCGGCCAACCGTGGACGGCCGTCGGCAATTGCGCAGGCGCTCCGGCCCCTGCGCCGGCGCCCGCCCCGGCACCGGCTCCCGCGCCAGCCCCCGCGCCGGCGCCGGCACCCTCGCCTGCACCGGCTCCCGCTCCGGCACCTGCCCCGGCGCCCGCGCCCGCCCCGGCTCCCGGCGGCCGCCAGGTCGGTTCCTACTTCACGCAGTGGGGCGTGTATGGCCGCGGCTATGAGGTCGCCGACATCATCTCGTCGGGCTCGGCCAACGCGCTGACCTTCGTCAACTACGCCTTCGCGAACATCTACCAGAAGAATGGCGGGTACGAGTGCGCACAAGGCATCGACAAGCTCGAGCCGGGTGCGACGAACCCGAACGATCCGAGCGCCGGCACCGGCGGTGACGCCTGGGCCGACTATGGCCGCACGCCGTTGCGCCTGGTCGGTGCCGCACCGACCTGGGATTCGAAGCTGGCCGGTTCCTTCAACGAACTGAAGGGCCTCAAGGCGAAGTACCCGAACCTCAAGGTGCTGATCTCGCTCGGCGGCTGGACGTGGTCGAAGTGGTTCTCCGCCGCTTCGCAGACCGATGCGCTGCGCAAGCAGCTGGTCAGCTCCTGCCTGAACATCTACATCAAGGGCAACCTGCCGGCGTACAGCGGCAAGGGGGGTGACGGCGTGCTGGCCGGCGTGTTCGACGGCGTCGACATCGACTGGGAATTCCCGGCCGTGATCGGCCAGCCGTACAACACCGTGAGCGCGGCCGACCGCCACAACTTCACGCTGCTGATGAAGGAGTTCCGCACCCAGCTCGACGCGGTGAACGGCAAGCACTACCTGCTGACCGCCGCGCTCGGCTCGGGCAAGGACAAGATCGACGCCACCGAGCCCGGGCAGTACGGCCAGTACATGGACTGGGTCAACCTGATGAGCTACGACTTCCACGGTGGGTTCGAGCCGCAAGGCCCGACCGACTTCCAGTCGAACCTCTATCCGGACCAGTCCAGCCCGAACTACTTCGATCCGCTGAAGCCGGGTGTGCGCTCCGTTGCGTCGTACTACAACATCGACGAGGCGGTGGGCATCCTGGTCCAGTCCGGCATGCCGCCGGGCAAGATCAACCTCGGCGTGCCGTTCTACGGCCGGGGCTGGACGGGTGTGCCGAATGTCAACAACGGCCTGTACCAGAAGGCCAGCGCTCCGGCGCGCGGCACCTACGAGGCGGGCATCGAGGACTACAAGGTCCTGAAGAACGCCCCGGGCACGGTGTTCGTCCATCCGGTGACGAAGCAGAGCTACAAGTTCGACGGCACGAACTTCTGGAGCTACGACACGCCGGACGTGATCCAGACCAAGATCAACTACCTGAAGTCCAAGGGACTGGGTGGCATCTTCAGCTGGTCGCTGGACGGTGACCTGAGCGGCGAGCTGATGAAAGCCACCGCCGGCGCGAAGTAAGCCACGCCGTCGTCGCACACCCGCCCGGGTGTGTGGCCTGCGCGTCGAGAGGCCTTCCCTGATCGGGACAGGCCTCTTTTTTCATGGCGACCGGCGCGCCAGGTCGATGAAGGCCTGCAGGTAGTCGATGTCGGTGTCCGCCTCGCGGGCACCGAGGAAGATCTGCTTGGCAATGCCACGCGGCCCCAGGCGCACGGCCACGACATCCATCTTCCGCGCGTACTCCTCCACCAGCCAGCGCGGCAGCGCCGCGACGCCGCGGCCGCTGACGACCATCTGCAACATGATGTCGGTGGTCTCGATGGTCTTGTGCGCCTTGGGCGTCACGCCGGCCGGCATCAGGAACTGCGTGTAGACGTCGAGCCGGTCGGTCGCGACCGGGTAGGTGATCAGCACCTCCGGCGTCAACTGCTTCGGCTTGACGTAGGCCGCCGCCGCCAACGGATGATCACGACCGACGACCAGCACCTGCTCGTAGTCGAACACCGGCTCGAAGCGCAGCCCCGGCTTGTAGAGCGGGTCGGGCGTCACCAGCATGTCGATCTCGTAGCCGAACAGCGCACCGATGCCGCCGAACTGGAATTTCTGCTTCACGTCGACATCGACGTCGGGCCAGGCTGCGAGGTACGGCGAAACGACCTTCAGCAGCCACTGGTAGCACGGGTGGCATTCCATGCCGATGCGTAGCGCGCCGCGCTCGCCCTGCGCGAACTGGCGCAGCCGCTCTTCGGCCAGGTCGAGTTGCGGCAGCACGCGGTTGGCCACCGCCAGCACGTACTGCCCCGCCTGCGTGAGCCGCAGGCTGCGGCCTTCGCGCAACCAGATGTCGGTGCCCAGCTGCTGCTCCAGCTTCTTCATCGAATGGCTGAGGGCCGATTGCGTCAGGCACAGCACCGCGGCAGCCGCCGTCAACGAGCCCTGCTTCTCGACCTCTTGAACGATGGCCAGATGACTTCGCTCCAGCATGTGTATGAGCTGTTCTCATGGATTGTCAAATTAATACCATTTTACTTCATGCAAAAGGCTACGTAACCTGGGGTTGTTTTTCCACGATCGCCATTGCCTCCGCCATGACCACGACCCACAACCTCGGCTTTCCCCGCATCGGCGCCAAGCGCGAATTGAAATTCGCGCTGGAGTCCTACTGGAAGGGCGAATCCTCGCGCGACGAACTCAAGGCCCTCGGTGCCCACCTGCGCCAGCGCCACTGGATCAACCAGACCGGCCTGGACCTCGTTCCGGTCGGCGACTTCGCGTTCTACGACCAGATGCTCGACATGAGCTTCACGCTCGGCAACCTGCCGCAGCGGGTGCAGGGCTTCCACGGCGATGTGCTGGACAACTACTTCCGCGTCGCGCGCGGCCGCTCAGCCCAGGCAACGGGAGGGGCCGAGGCCCACGCCGGCTGCTGCGGCGGTGGCGTCGCCGCCGGCGAGATGACCAAGTGGTTCGACACCAACTACCACTACATCGTCCCCGAGTTCACCGCGGCCACGCAGTTCAAGCTGGACGCCTCGCGCCTGCTGGAACAGCTGGAAGAAGCGCGCCAGGCCGGCGTCAAGGCCAAGCCGGTGATCGTCGGCCCCGTCACCTACCTGGCGCTGGGCAAGGCGAAGGACGATTCCAGCAGGCTCGCGCTGCTCGAACGCCTGGTGCCGGTCTACGCCGAGCTGCTGGAGAAGCTCGCCGCCGCGGGCGTGGAGTGGGTGCAGATCGACGAGCCCATCCTCGTGACCGAACTCGATGCCGACTGGCAGCACGCCTTCAACACCGCGTACCACGACCTGAAGAGCAGCCGCGTCAAGCTGCTGCTGGCCACCTACTTCGGCCCGCTGGAGGAGAACCGGCACCTCGCCGCCAACCTGCCGGTGGCCGGGCTGCACATCGACGCGATCAACGGCCGCGACGACATCCAGCCGCTGCTCAACATCCTGTCGCCGCTGAAAGTGCTGTCGCTGGGCGTGATCAACGGCCGCAACATCTGGAAGACCGACCTGAACGCGGTGCTCGACTGGATCGAGCCGCTGAAGGAGCGCCTGGGCGAGCGGCTGTGGATCGCGCCCTCGTGCTCGCTGCTGCACGTGCCGGTCGACCTGGCGAGCGAGCAGAAGCTGGATGCCGACCTGAAGTCGTGGCTTGCGTACGCGCTGCAGAAGCTGGACGAGCTGCGGCTGCTGGCCGCCGCGCTGAAGAACGGCCGCGATTCGGTGAAGGCCGAGCTGGCCGCCAACCAGGCCGCCATCGAGGCGCGCCGCAGTTCGCCGCGCGTCCACAACCCGGCGGTGAAGGCCGCCGTCGCCAAGCTGAACGCCGCGCTCGGCGAGCGCAAGAGCGCCTATGCGACGCGTGCCCCGAAGCAGGCCGCGCTGCTGAAGCTGCCGCCCTTCCCCACCACCACCATCGGTTCGTTCCCGCAGACCGCCGACATCCGCCACGCCCGCAGCGAGTTCAAGGCCGGGCGCCTGGATGAAGCCGGCTACAAGGCCGCGATGCAGGCCGAGATCCAGCGCAGCGTGCGCGAGCAGGAAGCGCTGGACCTGGACGTGCTGGTGCACGGCGAGGCCGAGCGCAACGACATGGTCGAGTACTTCGGCGAGCAGCTCGACGGCTACGCCTTCAGCCAGTTCGGCTGGGTGCAGTCGTATGGCTCGCGCTGCGTGAAGCCGCCGATCCTGTTCGGCGACATCAGCCGGCCGAAGGCGATGACGGTCGAGTGGATCCGCTACGCGCAATCGCTGACGAAGCGCCCGATGAAGGGCATGCTGACCGGCCCGGTGACGATCCTGAACTGGTCCTTCGTGCGCGACGACCAGCCGCGCTCGGTGTCCTGCCACCAGCTCGCGCTGGCGATCCGCCAGGAGGTGCTGGATCTCGAACAGGCTGGCGTGCGCGTGATCCAGATCGACGAGGCCGCGCTGCGCGAAGGGTTGCCGCTGCGCAAGTCGCAGTGGAAGGGGTATCTCGACTGGGCGGTCGAATCGTTCCGCATCACCGCGAACGGCGTCGAGGACGAGACGCAGATCCACACCCACATGTGCTATTCGGAGTTCAACGACATCATCGCGTCGATCGCCGACATGGACGCCGACGTGATCACGATCGAGACCTCGCGCTCGGACATGGAGCTGCTCGATGCCTTCGAGAACTTCAAGTACCCGAACGAGATCGGCCCGGGCGTGTACGACATCCATTCGCCGAACATCCCGACGCAGGAGCACATCGTGCAGCTGATGAAGAAGGCGGCCGAACGCGTGCCGGCCGAGCGGCTGTGGGTCAACCCGGACTGCGGGCTGAAGACGCGCCAGTGGGCCGAGGTGATCCCGGCGCTGACCAACATGGTGTCGGCGGCCAAGGCGCTGCGCCAGACCGCCTGATCCTCGCGTTTTGCCATCCGGTCCAGGGAGTGATTCGGGTTTGCGCCGACGGCGATCCGAGGGCGTCGCCGCGCCGGTGCGTGAGAAGAGTCACGAGGTCGCCCCTCAAGCCTTCACTTCGACCACCTGTTCGAAGCCGCCGAAGATCATGCGCTTGCCGTCGAAGGGCATGGGCGGGTTGCCGGGCGTGGAAGGATCCATGCGCGGGTCTTCCATCATCTTCTTCATGCCGGCGTCGCGCGTGGCCTTGTCCGGCCATTCGACCCACGAAAAGGCCACCGTCTCCTCACCCGTGGCCTGGACTGCGCGGCGGAAATCGGTCACTTTGCCGTCGGGGACGTCGTCGCCCCAGCCTTCGATCACGCGGATCGCGCCCAGCTCGATGAACATCTGGTCGAAATGGCGCGCGTGCTCGATGAACTTCTGCTTGTTGGCGGTGGGGACCGCGATCACGAAACCATCGATGTAGGACATGTCTTCGCTCCTGTTGAGTTGAACGGTGGGTGCGCCCGCCCGAGGCACCTCATACCCAACGACGAACGACGGGAAGCCAAATCGACATCACGGGTCCTGATGCCGCTGACGGGCCGCAACGCCCGCGACGAAGAGGCCGAATGCGTCGAGCAGCGGCGCGGCGTCGAAGGACGGGCCCTCCAGTGTCGCCAGCGCCTGCACGGTAGCCTCCAGTGTCGAGACTTGGTCAGCTCGCCGCGCCGCGCGAATCGCGCGGTAGCGGGTCGGCGCTGGCGCGTCCAGCGACAGCCGCGGCAGCGCCGCCAGGGTCGGGTGCTCCAGAAGCATGCGCAGGCTCTTGCGCCACGTCGCATCGATGACCACCAGACGCACGGACGCACCCGCCGTGGTCCCAGCGGCTGACGACGCCGGGGCCATAGGCACGTCCGGGTAGAGCAGCCGCGTGTCCCTCCCAGGCCTCTTCAACAGGGCCGCCAACGCCCCAGGCTCGAAGCGCTCGCCAACGACCACCTCGCAGTGCGCCAGAGACAGACGCAGCAGCGCGACGCTGTTCTTGGCCTGCCGCTGTTCATGCGGGTGCTGCAGAACCAGCACTTCGGTGCGATGGGCGGTCGCTTTTGCCAGCGCACACAAACAGGTCACCTGCGGCCGCAGGCAGCGCGCGCAAGCCACGCGGCAGAGGGTTGACGTACCGTTCACGCGGGCATGTTCGCACGCCGGTCCGGCCTGCATGGAATATTGCGGTGGGCTCCTCCGTCTGTGCAGATGTCATCCACACCTCACGCAGAGACACCGCCATGAAATCCCTCTCCTTCTTTTCGCTCGCCGCACTCACCGTCGCGGGCCATGCCATCGCCAGCCCCGCCAGCGACAACGCCGACACCCATTTCCGCGCCATCGGCAGCGGTGACGTGCAGGTGCTGATGCGCGGCTATCAAGACAACGCCCAGCTGCAATGGGTCGGCGGACCGCTGGACGGCAGCTACCTCGGCAAGGACGCCATCCGCGGCGTCTGGGAGAAGTTCACCGGTTCGCAGGGCAACCTGACCGTCATGGTCGAGAACGTGCAGGAGTCGAGCAACCCCAAGGGCTCGACCGTCACCGCCAACCTGCTGTTCGTCGGCAAGATGCCGATCAAGGTGCGCTACGCGCTGGTGTACCGCGACAACTTGCTGGTCTCCGAAACCTGGCAGATCGACCCCAAGCTGTCGATCAGCGCCGCCCCGGTCGCCAAGACCGCAGCCTACTGAGCGGGTGCGAGCCATGATGATCCAACGAACTCTCATCGGGGCAGTGCTGGCCGCGGTCACGCTCGCATCGCTCGCGCATGTCGAGCCGCCGCTCAAGGTGGTCGACGGCGTGGCCGTGAATGCCGCCGGCATGACCGTCTACACCTTCGACAAGGACGTGGCGGGCAGCGGCAGGAGCACCTGCAACGGCGGCTGCGCCGCTCTGTGGCCGCCGGTGCCGGCACCCGCCGAGACGCGCGCCGACCAGGTCGTGACACGCGACGACGGCAGCCGCCAGCTGGCCCACCACGGCAAGCCGGTCTACCTGTACGCTGCCGACGCCAAGCCCGGTGACCGCACCGGCGACAAGTTCAAGGACGTCTGGCACGTCATCACGCCCTGAACCTCACCGAGCCGCCACCATGCGTTCAGAGGACGAAGCCGAGATCGTCGCGGGCATCCCGCACCTGCGCCGCTACGCGCGGGGATTGGTGGGCGACCGCGAGCGTGCCGACGACCTGGTGCAGGACACGCTGGAGCGGGCCTGCAGCAAGTTCTCGCTGTGGCAGCGGCGCGGCGAGGTGAGGGCCTGGATGTTCGGCATCATGCACAACCTGTTCATCGACCGCGTGCGCAGCCAGCGCAGCAATCCGGAGCAACTCGTCGACTCCGAACTGCCGGAGCAGCCCGAGCGGCCGATGCAGGCCGACAGGCTGGAGCTGCGCGACCTGGAGCGCGTGCTGGCCCGGCTGCCGGCCGAGCAGCGCGAGGTGCTGTTGCTGGTCGGCCTCGAGGAGATGAGCTACCAGGACGTGGCGAGCGCGATCGGCGTGCCGATCGGCACCGTGATGTCGCGCCTGTCGCGGGCTCGCGAGCGGCTTCGTGCCGAGCTCGAGGGCCGCACCATGCAATCCAGAATCCAGCGGGTGAAGTAACGACCATGGACCATCTTCAACTGACACCACAAGGCCCCGGCGCTCCGATCACCGAGGCCGACCTGCACGCCCACGTCGACGGCCAGCTGAGCCCGGCACGCGATGCCGAGGTGATGATGTACCTCGACGCCCACCCGAGCGAGCTGGCGCGCGTGCAAGCCTGGCAGCAACAGAACGAGGCCTTGCATCGCCTGCTCGACCCCGTGCTGCATGAGGCGGTGCCGCCGCATCTGCCGGCGCGCATACCGGCCCTGCTGCAACGCCGCATCCAGCCCGTGCCGTGGCGCGGCCTCGCGGCCGGCATCGCGATCGCCGCGCTGAGTGCGGGGTCATCGTGGTGGGCGCGCGGATCGGTCGATGCGGAACGCGTGCGCTTGGCCTATGCCGAAGGTGCGCGGTCGACGCAAGAACAGGTGGCGTCGACCGATGAAGCCCTGCATGGCTTCGCCCGTCGCGCAGCCGTGGCCCACGTCGTCTACAGCCCCGACGTTCGTCGACCGGTGGAAGTCGGCGCCGACGAGGAGCAGGCGCTCGTGTCATGGCTGTCCAAGCGCTTGGGTTCGGACGTCAGGCCACCACTGCTCAAGACCGTCGGCTACGAACTGATCGGCGGGCGGCTGCTGCCTGGCGACAAGGGTCCGGTTGCGCAGTTCATGTACAACGACGCCGCCGGTCAGCGCATGACCTTGTACGTGACGCGGGAGGCACCCTCGGCCGCTGACGGCAGCAACACGGCCTTCAGCTTCGGGCGCGACGGGCCAGTGAACGTCTTCTACTGGGTCGACAAGCAGTTCGGCTATGCCATCTCCGGTGGCTCCGACCGCAAGGATCTGCTGCGCGTCGCGCAAGAGGTGCACCGACAGCTCGCACCTCGCTGACTCCCTGCGTTCTGAAGCGTGATCACTCCCGTGATCACCCGCAGAATTTGGTAGGCCGTGCTGGGCTCGAACCAGCGACCAAAGGATTATGAGTCCTCTGCTCTGACCAACTGAGCTAACGGCCCTCGGGGAGAGAGCGCGATTGTAGGTGGGCAACTCGCGCTGCTGTGCAGCCGAACGGACCTACTTCTGGCTCAGCGCATTGCTCACCAGCCGCGACGTGATGTCGACGATCTGGATCATCCGGTCGTAGGCCATCCGCGTCGGCCCGATCACGCCCAGCGTGCCGACCACCTGGCCGTTCACCTCGTACGGCGCCGACACCACCGAGAGCTCCTCGAACGGCACCACCATGCTCTCGCCGCCGATGTAGATGCGCACGCCCTCGGCGCGGCTGCTCACGTCGAGCAGACGCATCAGCTGCGTCTTCTGCTCGAACAGGTCGAACAGCTTGCGAAGCGAACCCATGTCGCTGCTGAAATCCTGCACCGTCAACAGGTTGCGCTCGCCGGAGATCACCACCTGCTCCTGGCTGTCGGCCATCGCCTCGCTGCCGGCCTGCACCGCCGCCTGCATCAGCGCCGCGATCTCGCCGCGCAAGGCATCGACCTCGGTCTTCAGCCGCTCGCGAACTTCTTCGATCGTCAGGCCGGCGTACTGCGCGGTCAGGTAGTTGCTCGCCTCGACCAGCTGGCTCTGCGTGTAGTCCTGCGCGGTGAAGATCACCCGGTTCTGCACGTCGCCATCGGGCGCCACCAGGATCACCAGCACCCGCCGCTCCGACAGCCGCAGGAACTCGATGTGGTGGAACACGCTCGTCTTGCGCGGCGCCGTCACCACGCCGACGAAGCTCGACAGGCTGGACAGCAGCTGCGCCGCGTTCGCGATCACGCGCTGCGGCTGGTCGGGGTGCAGTTGCGGCTGCTCCATCGCGGGCGTCGCACGCGCCAGGTCGAGCGGCTGCGCGGTCAGCATCGTGTCGACGAACAACCGGTAACCACGCGCCGTCGGGATGCGCCCCGCACTGGTGTGGGGGCTCGCGATCAGCCCCAGCTCTTCCAGGTCGGCCATCACGTTGCGGATGGTCGCCGGCGACAGGTCGAGCCCCGACGCCCTCGAGAGCGTGCGCGACCCCACCGGTTGCCCGTCGGCGATGTAGCGCTCGACCAGCGCTTTCAGCAGTGTTTTGGCTCGCTCGTCCAGCATGCTTTCATTGTAGGCGCGAGGCCATTTTCCGCCCCGGTTCGCGAGGGGCGCTGTGGTGTAATCCCGCGCATGCCGACCCGTTTTCGACACGCAGCGCTGGTGGGAAAGTACCAGGCCCTCGGAATGCGGGGGGTGCTGCAGGACATTGCGCAATTTCTGGGCCGGCAAGGACTCGAGGTCTCGCTCGAAGCCGAAACGGCGCGCAACACCGGCATGACCGACTACCCGGCGCTGACCCCCGAACAGCTCGGCCAGCACTGCGACCTCGCGGTCGTGGTCGGTGGCGACGGCACCATGCTCGGCATCGCCCGCCAGCTCGCCCCCTTCAACCTGCCGCTGGTGGGCATCAACCAGGGGCGCCTGGGTTTCATCACCGACCTGCCGATCGACCAGTTCGAGGAAGCCCTCGCACCGATGATCGCCGGCGACTACGAAGAAGAACGCCGCACCATGCTCGAAGGCGGCGTCTGGCGCGACGGCCAGGTGATCTTCGAAGGCATCGCGATGAACGACGTGGTCGTCAGCCGCGGCGCCACCGCCAGCATGGTGCAGCTGAAGATCGACATCGGCGACGAATTCGTCGCCAACCACCGCGCCGACGGCCTGATCGTCGGCTCGCCCACCGGCTCCACCGCCTACGCGCTGTCGGCCGGCGGCCCGATCCTGCACCCGGGCATCGCCGGCTGGGTGCTGGTGCCGATCGCGCCGCACGACCTCTCCAACCGCCCGATCGTGCTGCCCGACATCGGCGAGATCTGCATCGAGATCGTCGCCGGCCGCGATGCGAGCGTCAGCTTCGACATGCAAAGCCTCGCGAGCCTGCTGCACGGCGACCGCATCATCGTGCGCCGCTCGGCGCACCAGGTGCGCTTCCTGCACCCGCGCGGCTGGAGCTACTACGCGACCTTGCGCGGAAAACTTCACTGGAACGCCGGACTCTGACCCCATGCTGAAACGACTCGCGCTGCGCGACTTCGTCATCGTGACCTCGCTCGAGGTCGAACTGGCCGGCGGCTTCTCGGTGCTGACCGGCGAGACCGGCGCCGGCAAATCGATCCTGATCGACGCGCTGCAGCTGGCGCTCGGCAGCCGCGGCGACGCCGGCGTGGTGCGCGAAGGCGCGGCCCGTGCCGACATCAGCGCCGAGTTCGACGCCCCCGACAGCCTTGCGGCCTGGCTCGACGACGCCGGCTTCGACAACGCCGACACGCTGCTGCTGCGCCGCGTCATCGACGCGCAAGGCAAGAGCCGCGCGTGGGTCAACGGCAGCCCGGCCACCGTCGCGCAGCTGCGCGAGGCGGCCGACCACCTGGTCGACATCCACGGCCAGCACGCGTGGCAGAGCCTCACGCGCAGCCCCTCGGTGCGCGCGCTGCTCGATGCCTACGCCGGCATTGACGTCGCGCCGCTCGGCGCGGTGTGGTCGCGCTGGAAGGCCGCCGGCGATGCGCTCGACAAGGCGCGCAGCCAGCAGGCCGACCTCGAACGCGAGCGCGAGCGCCTCGCCTGGCAGATCGGCGAGGTCGACAAGCTCGGCCCCGAAGCCGACGAGTGGGAGACGCTGAATGCCGACCACCACCGGCTGTCGAACTCGCAGGCGCTGATGGACGCCGCCCGCAGCGCGCTCGACGCGCTGAGCGAGGCCGAGGTCAATGCCGAATCGCTGACCAGCAGCGCCGCCGATGCGCTCGGCAATGTGGCCGAATTCGACACCCGCCTCGCCGACGTGGCCGAGGTGCTGCAGAGCGCGCAGGCGCAGCTGCAGGATGCGGCGCACACGCTCAGCGGCTACCTGCACCACACCGAGCTCGAGCCCGAGCGGCTGCAGGAACTCGACGAGCGCCTGTCCGCCTGGGTCAGCCTGGCACGCCGCTACCGCCGCGCGCCGGCCGAGCTGCCCGCGCTGCTCGACCAGTGGAAAGACGAGCTGCGCGCGCTCGACGCCGCCACCGACCTCGACGCGCTCGAATCCGCGCTGGCTTCGGCCCATGCGGCGTTCAGCGCCGAAGCGAAGCGCGTTTCCGCGGCGCGCAAGGCGGCGGCCCCGAAGCTGGCCGCGGCCGTCACGCAGGCGATGCAGCAGCTCGGCATGGCCGGCGGCCGCTTCGAGGTCGCGCTGACCGCGCAAGAGGCGCCGCAGTCCTTCGGCCTCGAGTCGGCCGAGTTCCTGGTCGCCGGCCACGCCGGCAGCACGCCGCGGCCGATGGGCAAGGTGGCCTCGGGCGGCGAGTTGTCGCGCATCGCGCTCGCGATCGCGGTGACGACCAGCCAGCTCTCGCAAGGCGCCGATGCCGCCGGCACGCTGATCTTCGACGAGATCGATTCCGGCGTCGGCGGCGCGGTGGCCGACACCGTCGGCCGGCTGATGAAGCAGCTGGGCCGCGACCGCCAGGTGCTCGCCGTCACCCACCTGCCGCAGGTCGCCGCCTGCGCCGACCTGCATTACGTCGTCTCGAAGCGCACCGAGGCCGGCAGCACGCACAGCGACATCCACGCCGTCGCCGGCGAGGTGCGCGTCGCCGAGATCGCCCGCATGCTGGGCGGCGAACGCATGTCGGGCACCAGCCTCGCGCACGCGCAGGAGATGCTGTCGGTGGCCGCCGATGCGCTGGCGCCTGCGCCGCGCGGACGCAAGAAATCATGAGCGCGATCCCATGAACGAGATCCCGCCGGATGTTCCAACGGCGCCGGCCGCGGCGTCGCCACACGAGGTCGTGCTCGTCACCGGCATCTCCGGCTCGGGCAAGTCGGTCGCGCTGCATGCGCTCGAAGACGCCGGCTTCTTCTGCGTCGACAACCTGCCGCCCGAGCTGCTGCGCGATTTCCTGCGGCTCGAGCACGAACGCTCGATGCGCCGCGTCGCGATCGCGGTCGACGTGCGCAGCGCCGGCTCGCTGCCCCACCTGCTGCCGCTGATCGCCGAGTTGCGCGGCGAAGGCATCGCGATCCGCTCGGTGTTCCTCGATTCGAACACCGACACGCTGGTGCGCCGCTTCTCCGAATCGCGCCGTCCGCACCCGCTGTCGCAAGAGGCCTCGGCGCTGTCGCCCGGCCGCCGCAAGGACGACCGCGCGGCCGACGGCCACCGCGCGCTCACCGAAGCGATCGAACTCGAACGCGAGCTGCTCGCCGAGCTGCGCGAGGTCTCCACCGTCGTCGACACCAGCCAGCTGCGCCCCGCCCAGCTGCGCCTGTGGATGCGCGACCTGGTGAAGGCGATGGCGCACCGGCTGACGCTGGTGTTCGAGTCGTTCGCGTTCAAGCATGGCGTGCCGCTCGACGCCGATTTCGTGTTCGACGTGCGCATCCTGCCGAACCCGCACTACATCCGCGAGCTGCGCCCGCAGACCGGCCGCGATCCCGAGGTCGCGGCCTACCTGGAAGCCCAACCCGAAGTGGCCGAGATGCTGGCCCAGATCGAAGCCTTCATTGCACGCTGGCTGCCGTCGTTCGAACGCGACCAGCGCAGCTATCTGACGGTTGCCATCGGTTGCACCGGCGGCCAGCACCGCTCGGTCTACCTCACCGAATCCCTGGCGAAGCGTTTTGCCGCGCGCAGCGGTACATTGATTCGCCACCGCGAGCTCGACGCCCGCGATTGAAAACGCGGCCCACCCGGCCGCGCCGTTGAATGACTTCCGACATCTCCACCACCGACCTTCCGTTGTTCCCGCTTCAGGCGGTGCTGTTTCCTGGCGGGCTGCTGAGCCTGAAGGTGTTCGAAGCGCGTTACCTCGACCTGATGAGCGCCTGCCTGCGCGAGAACACGCCGTTCGGCGTCGTCTCGCTGCGCCAGGGCGCCGAGGTGCGCAAGCCCGGCGAACCGGTGGCCCTCGAGGAGACCGGCACGCTGGCCGAGCTGCTCGACGTCGACAGCACGCAGCCCGGCATCCTGCAGGTGCGCTGCCGCGGCACCCGGCGCTTCGCGGTGAACCGGATGCGCCAGCAGGCCGACGGCCTGTGGCTCGCCAACGTCGACCTGCTCGCCGACGACGAGGTCTCGCTGCCGACCGACGCGATGATCGAGACGGTGCGCGGCCTCGCCAACGCGATCGCGACGCTGAAGCAGCAGGGCGCGCAGCCCTTCCTGAAGCCCTTCCTGTTCGACAACGCCGGCTGGGTCGCGAACCGCTGGTGCGAGATCCTGCCGATCTCGCTGGCCGCGAAACAGAAGCTGATGGAACTGCCGGACGCCGCGGTGCGGCTTCAGCTGGTCGACGAATTCCTGCGCAGCAAGGGCGTCGTCAAGTAGGCGTGGTGGTCAGCAGCTTGCGCAGCGGCGCAGGCAGGCCCATCGCGAGCGCCTGCGGCAGCGTGACCCATTCGCCGCGTTGACCGTCGCCCGCGAGCGTCGCGGTGATCGCGGCCACCTCGCCAGCCGCGGCATCGCCCGGCAAGGTCCAGCGCACCGGCTGCAGCGTCCAGTCGAGGTGCGTCAGCACATGCGTGAACATCGGCAGGCCTTGCGGCGTGCCAGGCCAGTCGGCCGACGCCGCGTCGAGCGCCTCGGGCGCGTCGAACTCCGGCAGGCTCCACAGCCCGGCCCACACACCGCTGCCGGGCCGCTGCACCAGCCACAGGCGTTCGCCCCATTGCAGCCACAGCCAGGCGTTGCTGCGCCGGCCGCGCTTCAGCTTGCGCGTCTTCAACGGGTAGCGCTCGGGCGCGCCTTCGCGCAGCGCCTGGCAACCGGCCTGCACCGGGCACAGCAGGCAGCTCGGCGAACGCGTGATGCACAGCGTGGCGCCGAGGTCCATCAACCCTTGTGTGTATGACTCGATGCCGTCGTCGGGCAACTGGCGCGTGGCCTCATCCCACAGCGCGCGTTCCTGGCGCGCCTCGGCCAGGTCACCGTCGAAGCCGAGGAAGCGCGTCAGCACGCGCTTGACGTTGCCGTCGAGGATCGCGACCCGCTCGCCGAAGCAGAAGGCCGCGATCGCCGCCGCGGTCGAGCGGCCGATGCCCGGCAACTGTTGCAGCACCGCGCTGCTGCGCGGGAACGCGCCGCCGTGCTCCGCCACCACCGCCTTCGCGCAGGCATGCAGGTTGCGCGCACGGCTGTAGTAGCCGAGGCCGCTCCACAGCGCGAGCACGTCGTCCTGCGACGCGGCGGCCAGCGCCTGCACATCGGGAAAGCGTTCGAGGAAGCGCGCGTAGTAGCCCAGCACCGTCGTGACCTGGGTCTGCTGCAGCATGATCTCGGACAGCCACACGCGGTACGGGTCGCGCGTCTGCTGCCACGGCAACGCATGGCGGCCGTGCTCCCGCTGCCACGCGATCAGCGGCTTCGCGAAACTGTCCTGGGGTGACAACTCAGGCCTGGGCCGCGTACAGCGGCATCGCGCCGCTGGGGGATGCACTCGCCGTGCCGGTCAGCTCGCGCTGCGCCTGCTGCTTGAGCCGGTTGCCGAGTTCGGTGCTGCGCGCCTGCAACTGCTGCAACTGCGCGTCCTGCGCCTCCAGCTCGGACAGGCGTTGCTCCAGGTCGCCGGCGGCCGACTGGATGCGCTCCAGCGCCTCGCGGCGCCGGCGGAATCCGCGGCGGCGTTCGCGCAGCTGCGAATCGACCTGGGCCGACGCGGTCTTGTTCCACAACTCGAACTCGCCGCTCGCGTTCTCGAACACCACGCGCAGCTTCGACACCAGCATGCGGCGGAACTGCTCCATGAACTTCGGCTGCGACAGCCGCAGCGCCTGCGTGAGCCCGAGGTACTGCACGTAGTTGCGCTGGATCAGCGTCAGGTCGTTGATGAAACGCCCGAAGTCGGGCGCCTTCGTGATCGCGAGGCTGAAGCCGAACTCGGCGTTCAGCTTCGCGAACGACGCGCCGAGCATGTCGTGGATCTCGATGCCGCGCACCTGCGCCGCCTCGAGCAGTTCGCGCAGGCGGCCGCACAGCGCGATGAAGGCCTTCTTCGCGCCCAGGTGCAGCAGCGATGCGGTCATCGCGCCCTGCATCTCGACCACCTCCTGGCGCAAGCGGTCGCTGGTCAGGTCGAGCAGCGCGTTCTTCAGCATGCGGCTGTGCACCATGCGCATCGCCTGCAGCCGAGCAGTGCACTGCTCGAACTCGGTGGTTTCGGCCTGCACGCGCTCGAGCATCAGGCGCACCTTGGCGCCGCTCTTGCCGCGCAAGCCGCGCAGCTCGAGCACCTGCTCGGCCATCTGCCGGCGGCGGTCGCCGAGGCGCCGGTTGACCTGCGCCTCCATGCGGTTGGCGGATTCCATCACCGTCTGCTGGAAGGCCTCGCGGCGCTGCGGCAGCAACTGCGCGCCGAGCGCTTCTTCGAGGAAGGGCAGGCGGCTCTGCGCCAGGCCCGCGACATCGCCGTCGATGCGCGCGGCCAGCGCCTGGCGCGCCGACAGCGGGAACACCCGCTCGGCCGCGACATCCAGCGTGCGCGCGGTCGACTGGCGCTGCTGCTCGATCTGCTCCTTCACCCGCTCGACGGTGGCCAGCGGGTCCTGCAGCGCGTCGATCTTGTTCAGCACGACGAAGGCCGAGCTCGACGGCGAGCCGAGGTGGTCGCGCCAGATCGTCATGTCGGACTTGGTGACGCCGGTGTCGGCGCCGAGGATGAAGACGATCGCGTGCGCGGCCGGCAGCAGGCTCAGCGTCAGCTCGGGTTCGGCGCCGATCGCGTTCAGGCCCGGCGTGTCGAGCACCACCAGGCCGCGCTGCAGCAGCGGGTGCGGGTAGTTGATCATCGCGTGGCGCCAGGCGGGCACCTCGACCTCGCCGGCGTCGTTCGTCGGCGGGTTGTCCTCGCCGTTGTCGTCGCTCCAGAAGCCGAGCGCGCGCGCATCGTCGACCGACACCCACTGCGTGCGCATCACCTCGCGCAGCGCCTCGGTCAGCTGGTCGGGCGAATGGATGTCGAGCGGGATGTGGCCCCAGGCCTTCGGCTGGCCGCGCAGTTCGGCCAGCGACAGGCCCTCGAGGCGGGTCGCGATCGGCAGCAGCGCAAGGGCCGGCGCCTCGCCGGCCTCGTAGCCGAGTTCCACCGGGCACATCGTCGTGCGGCCCGGCGTGGCCGGCAGCACGCGGCGGCCGGTGTCTGAGAAGAAGATCGCATTGATCAGCTCGGACTTGCCGCGCGAGAACTCCGCGACGAAGGCCACCACGAGCTTCTCGCCCACCAGGTTGCGGCGCAACGCGTCCAGCGCTTCGCTGGCCGCGGGATCGGCCAGGTCGTTGTCGGTCAGGAAGCGGCCGAACTCGTCGAGCCGGCGCCCGATCGACTGTCGCCACTGGCCCAGCTCATCGACGCTGCTAGCAAAGGAAGTTGACATGGGTGGGCGGGCGCGCAGGCAAGAGGCGCGTCGCGCTTTCATGGTAGCGCAAGGTCGTCGGACGACCTCCGGTGGAAACATCTCGACACCCGAGCCCGGCGCGAAGTGTCGATTCCTTGGGGTTGTGGCGGGCTCCCGGGCGGCGATTCGGGATTGACTCAGCGCTGGCAGTGCGGGCAGAAGAACGTCGAGCGCTGGCCTTGCACGATGCGGCGGATCGGCGTCGCGCACACGCTGCAGGGCTCGCCTTCGCGGCCGTAGACGCCGGCCTGCAGCTGGAACGCGCCGGCCATGCCGTGCGCATCGCGGAAGTCGCGCAGCGTCGAGCCGCCCAGCGCGAGCGCCCGCGCCAGCGTCTCGCGCACCGCCACCGCCAGCCGCTCGGCGCGCGGGCGGCTCAGGCGGTCGCTGCGCAGCCGCGGGTTGATGCCGGCGGTGAACAGCGCCTCGCAGGCGTAGATGTTGCCGGCGCCGACGACGATGTCGCCGCCGAGCAGGGCCTGCTTGATCGCGATGCGCCGCCGCTGCAGCGCCGCATGCAGGTAGGCGCCGGTGAAGGCCGGATCGAAGGGCTCCAGCCCGAGACCGGCAATCAGCTTGCCCGCCGTGCCGCCGTCGAGCGCCTCGGACCAGACGACCGCGCCGAAGCGCCGCGGATCGGTCAGGCGCAGCGTGCCGCGGGTGGTCGCGAGGTCGAAGTGATCGTGCGTCCCCGGCGGGCCGGGCTGGTCGCTGAACGCGAGCGAGCCCGACATGCCGAGGTGCATCAGCAGCCCGGCCCGGCCTTCGACATCGGCCGACAACGGCAGCCACAAATATTTACCTCGGCGGGTCGCGTCGCCGACGCGCTGTCCGACAAGCGCCGCCGGCTCGTGGCCGAGCGGCCATCGCAGTGGCTTGCCCAGGCGCACGCTGGTCACGCGGGCACCGGCGATGCGCTCGGCAAAGCTTTGTCGGGTGACCTCGACTTCCGGAAGTTCTGGCATGGAGGGAATTATCACGACGCGCCCGGGTCGGACCGGCTGCGGGGGCTTGCGCCGCTTCTCCGGGGTCTTCTCCGGGGGCGCTCACCAGACCCTAGAATCGTCCACGGTTTCAGGAGAGCATTGCATGCCGGCCCTTTCCCTCGTTCCCCACGCAGCGCGCACGGCGCTCGCGGTGGCCTGTGCGCTGGCACTGATGACCGGTGCGCAGGCCCAGGTGCCGCCCCCGGGTGACGGCGCCCTGCCCGCCCCGGCCTCCGAAGCCGCCAGCGGCGTCCCCCCCGAGCCGTTCGAGAACTCGACGATCGACGCGCCGCTCTTCTATCAACTGCTGATCGGCGAGATGGAGCTGCGCTCCGGCGAGGTCGGCACCGCCTACCAGGTGCTGCTCGACGCCGCCCGCAAGACGCGCGACCCCGAGCTGTTCCGCCGCGCCACCGAGATCGCGCTGCAGGCGCGCGCCGGCGACCAGGCGCTGGCGTCCGCGCAGGCCTGGCGCAGCGCGATCCCCGATTCGGTCGAGGCGATGGGCTACCAGGTGCGGCTGCTGATCGCGCTGAACCGGCAGGCCGAGGCCGACGAACCGGTGCGCGCGATGCTCGCGGCGACGCCGGTCAACGAACGCGGCGCCTTGATCGCCTCGCTGCCGCGGCTGTTCGCCCGCACCACCGACAAGACGCAGACCGCGACCCAGTTGCAGGCCTGGCTCGAACCGGCCTTCGGTGTTCCCGAGACGCGCGCCGCGGCGCGGGTCGCGATCGGCCGCGCGTGGCTCGCGGCAGGCGATGCGAAGCGCGCCTTCGAACTCGCGCAGCAGGCCCATTCACTTGACCGCGACGCCGAAGGCCCGGCGCTGCTGGCGCTGGAGCTGCTGACGACCGGCCAGCCGGTCGAGCCGCTGATCGCCGACTACCTCGACGCCCAGCCGAAGAGCAGCTCGTTCCGCCTGCTCTACGCGCGGGTGCTGAATTCGGCGCAACGCTATGCCGATGCGGTGCCGCAACTCGAGGCAGTGACCCGCGCCGAGCCCCAGCTGCCGACGCCGTGGCTCACGCTCGGCGCGCTGCACCTCGAATTGCGCCACCCGAAGGAAGCGCAGGCCGCGCTGATGCAGTACGTGCAGCGCGCCGGCAGCGGCAGCCTCACGCAGGCGCCGGCGCCGGCGCCGGTCCTGCCCGGCGGCGACGACGATGACGACGAAGCGCCGCCGACCACGGACCAGGGCTTGGTGCAGGCCTACCTGCTGCTGTCGCAGGCGGCAGAGCAGCAGCGCGACTACGCCGGCGCGGAAGCCTGGCTGAAGAAGGTCGACAGCCCGCAGCGTGCGCTCGAGGTGCAGACGCGGCGCGCTTCGCTGCTGGCCCGCCAGGGCAAGGTCAAGGACGCCCGCGAACTGATCCGCCGCGCGCCCGAGAAAACCACCGAAGACGCGCGTGCCAAGCTGCTCGCCGAAGCGCAGATCCTGCGCGACGTGAAGCAATGGAACGAGGCCAACACGGTGCTCGCGAAGGCGAACCAGCGCTTCCCGAACGATCCCGACCTGCTGTACGAGCAGTCGATGATGGCCGAGAAGCTGAACCGCATGGACGAGATGGAGCGCCTGCTTCGCCGCGTCATCGAGCTGAAGCCCGATCACCACCATGCCTACAACGCGCTGGGCTACTCGCTCGCCGAGCGCAACCAGCGCCTGCCCGAGGCGCGCGACCTGATCCGCAAGGCGCTCGACCTGGCGCCGGGCGAGCCCTTCATCACCGACAGCCTGGGCTGGGTGGAGTACCGGCTGGGCAACCGCCCTGAAGCGTTGCGCCTGCTGCAACAGGCCTACCGCTCGCGGCCGGACGTCGAGATCGCCGCCCACCTGGGCGAGCTGCTGTGGATCAGCGGCCAGCGCGATGAAGCCCGCAAGGTGCTTCGCGACGCCCGCACGCGCGACAACGCGAACGACGTGCTGAAGGAAACGCTCGCGCGGCTGCGGGTCGACCTGTGAGCCTGCGAGCCCTCGCGACGCTGCTGGCCGGCGTGATGCTGGCTGGCTGCACGACGCTGCAGCCGGTGACGCCGACCGCGTCGTCCGAATCGCTGTCGGGGCGGATGTCGGTGAAGGTCGACGCGACGCCGTCGACCCCGGCGCGCTCGGTCAGCGCGAGCTTCGAGCTGCAGGGCACGCCGCAGGACGGCCGGCTCGACCTGTCGACCCCCCTCGGCACGACGATCGCGCAGGCGCGCTGGTCCGGCCGCAAGGCGCTGCTGACCACCGGCGGCGAACAACGCAGCTACCCGGACCTCGACGCGCTGACGCAGGACATGCTCGGCGAGAGCCTGCCGATCGTCGCGCTGTTCGACTGGCTGCGCGGGCGCGCCTGGGCCGGGGCGCCGAGCCGTCCGTCCGTGCCGCCGGCCGAAGCGGGCTTCCAGCAACTGGGCTGGGACGTCGACCTCGCCCGCTTCGACGAGGGCTGGGTGGTGGCGCAGCGCGCGCAAGCGCCAGCCGTCGTCGTGCGTGCGCGCATCGATCGCCCTTGATCGCCGTCGCTTCAAGAACGCCGCCTCCCGATGAGCCTGACCGCCCTGTACGACGTGCCCGCGCCGGCCAAGCTGAACCTGTTCCTGCACATCATCGGCCGGCGCGACGACGGCTACCACCTGCTGCAGTCGGTGTTCGTGCTGATCGACTGGGCCGACACGCTGCACATCGAACTGCGCCGCGACGGGCAGCTCGCGCGCCATGACCTGAGCGCCACGCTGCCGGCCGACGACCTGTGCCTGCGCGCTGCGCGGGCCTTGCAGGCGGCGTCGGGCACGCCGCTCGGCGCCGACATCTCGATCGACAAGCAGGTGCCCTGGGGCGCCGGCATGGGCGGCGGCAGCTCCGACGCGGCCAGCACGCTGCTCGCGCTGAACCGCTTGTGGCAGCTGAACTGGCCGCGCGAGCAGCTGATGGCGCTCGGGCTGACGCTGGGTGCCGACGTGCCGTTCTTCCTCGGCCGCGGCCCTGCGTGGGTCGAGGGCATCGGCGAGAAACTGACGCCGTTGGAGCTGCCCGCGCAATGGCTGGCCGTCGTGAAACCCGCAGCAAGCATCGAAACCCGTGGCATCTTTCTCAGCCCCCTGTTGGTTCGCAATACAGATGCTGCTATAGTCGCAGGCTTCCTTGAGGACGGCGGAATACAAAGCCTTCTCGATGGGTTCGGTCGCAACGATTTGCAGCCGCCTGCCGAGAGCCAGTGTTCCGAGGTGGCGCAAGCCGCCCGTCTGCTCGAGGCCCGGTTCGGCAACAGCCGCATGACGGGCTCAGGCAGTGCGGTGTTCTCCAGGGCTGGTATCTTGAAGAGCACAGCCGACGTACCCACGGCGACAATGCCGACGGACCTGCCGTCGGGTTGGGTGGGTCGGATGTGCCGAAGTCTGGTGCAGCATCCCTTGCAGGGCTGGTAGAGACTGCCAATGCTGCGCAGAGACTGAAAAAGTTGAAGGTGGGTCGCAATCCGATGATTGCGGTCGACCGGTGTAGGGGAGTCGCCAAGTTGGTTAAGGCATCGGATTTTGATTCCGACATGCGAGGGTTCGAGTCCTTCCTCCCCTGCCAAATTCTTTGATGTGCCTTGTTTCCCGGTGCTCACACCAGCGCACGCGGGGCTGAAACGGAAGGGTGGGTGCGCTGGACCATGAATGCGCCCCTCGATGCACCCCGCAACGCACCCCACAAGAGCGTCGACGGAGGAAACGTGCTTTTCAACACCGTGCTGTTCACCGGCAATGCCAATCCCGCCCTCGCGCAGGAGATCGCATCGCATCTCGGCATCGAACTCGGCAAGGCTTCGGTCGGCCGCTTCTCCGACGGTGAAGTCGCCATCGAGATCCAGCAGAACGTCCGCGCCCGTGACATCTTCGTCGTCCAGCCCACCTGCGCGCCGACGAACGAGAACCTGATGGAGCTGTGCATCATGGTCGATGCACTGAAGCGCGCCTCGGCCCGCCGCGTGACGGCCGTGATCCCCTACTTCGGTTATGCCCGGCAAGACCGCCGCCCGCGTTCGACGCGCGTGCCGATCAGCGCCAAGGTGGTCGCCAACATGCTCGAGGCCGTCGGCGTCGAGCGCCTGCTGACGATGGACCTGCACGCCGATCAGATCCAGGGCTTCTTCAACATCCCGGTCGACAACATCTACGCGTCGCCGGTGCTGCTGTCGGACCTGCAGAGCAAGCGGTATCAAGACCTCGTGGTCGTGTCGCCGGACGTCGGCGGCGTGGTGCGTGCCCGGGCGCTGGCCAAGCAGCTCGGCTGCGACCTCGCCATCATCGACAAGCGCCGCCCGAAGGCCAACGTCTCCGAGGTCATGCACGTGATCGGCGACATCGACGGCCGCAACTGCGTGATCATGGACGACATGATCGACACCGCCGGCACGCTGGTGAAGGCGGCCGAGGTGCTGAAGGAACGCGGCGCGAAGAACGTCTATGCGTATTGCACGCACGCGGTGTTCTCCGGCCCGGCGATCGAGCGCATCAAGGGCTCGCAGCTCGACGAAGTCGTCATCACCAACACCATCCCGCTCAGCGACGAGGGCAAGACCTGCTCGAAGGTGCGTCCGCTGTCGGTGGCATTCCTGTTCGCCGAAACCATCCGTCGGATCTCCGACGGTGAATCGGTGACTTCCTTGTTCGCGGAACAGAACAGCAATTTCTGATCCGCAGACGACGGCCGGCGCTTTGGCGCCGGTCGAGTTCGCGGGGCCGCAAGGCCCCATTCGAGACGCCTGGTCGCGGGTGTCTTCCAATCTTTTGGAGTCAACATGAAATTCGTCGCATTCGAGCGCAAGCTGCAGGGGACCGGAGCGAGCCGCCGCCTGCGCTTGGCTGAAAAAGTTCCCGGCATCGTCTATGGCGCCGGCACCCCTTCGATGATCGAACTCGATCACAACGCGCTGTTCCATGCGCTGAAGAAGGAAGCCTTCCACTCGTCGATCCTCGAGATGGAACTGGCCGGCAAGACCGAACAGGTGCTGCTGCGTGACTACCAGATGCACCCGTTCCGCCAGATCGTGCTGCACATCGACTTCCAACGCGTCGATGCCACCACCAAGATCGTCAAGAAGGTGCCGCTGCACTTCATCAACGAGGAAAACTCGCCGGCCGTCAAGACCGACGGCTGCCTGGTGAACCACGTCGCCACCGAACTGAAGATCCAGTGCCTGGCTTCGCAACTGCCCGAGTTCCTGACCGTCGACCTGGCCGACCTGACCAAGGGTCAGTCGATGCACGTCAGCGACCTGAAGCTGGCTGACGGCATCAAGGTCGTCACGCAGGGCAAGCCGAACCCGGTGATCGTCTCGACCTCGATGCCGGTCGAAGAAGAAGCCGCTCCGGTGGTCGTGGCCCCGGTGGCCGCCGCCCCGACCAAGGCCAAGAAGAGCGAGAAGCAGAACCGAGGCTGAGACCTCCGGCCTGCTGCCCGCACGAAGCCCCGCCTTGGCGGGGCTTTTTTATGGGCACGCAGATTGAAAGCGGTTTCAGTCGTCACGTTTGAGACACGGTTTGCACACGCCGATGGGCTTACCGTCCAGCCCCATCCAACCCCGGGGAGCAAGCATGTCGATTTCCATCACCCATCCACTGCGGCGGGCCGGCTGGGCCGCGCTGCTGGCGCTGGGGAGCGCACTCGCCCCCGCCGCCCAGGCGGCCGACGCCGACGCGGTGTGCTTCTATGAGCACGTCAACTACCAGGGTGCGTCGACCTGCAGCGGCACCGGCAGCGGCTGGATCGGCAGCGCCTGGAACGACCGCGCGTCGTCGATCAAGCTGCGCAGCGGCTACCAGGTCGAGCTGTTCGAGCATTCGAACTACGGCGGCCGCTCGCTGAAGCTCGCCGCCGACAACGCCAACCTGGTGCCGCTGGGCTTCAACGACTTCGTTTCGTCGTACAAGCTGACGCAGGCCGCGAGCTGCGGCGCGGTCGACTGGGTCGAGGGCACCGTCTACCGCACCGTGGGCACGGTCGTGCACTACCTGCCGAACGGCAACTACTACAAGCTCGTCAACGTCACCGCGAACGGCAGCGACGCGACCAACCCGACGATCAGCACCTGGTACTGGCAGCCGACCACTTGCGACGGCGGCAACGGGAACCCGGGCGGCCTGCCGGCCAAGATCGCCGGCGGCTACTACCCCGACTGGAAGCCCTCGCCGCTGCGCATCCGCGACCTGCCGGCGAACTACAACCTCGTCTACCTGTTCGCCGCGCGCCCGGTCGGCGGCTCGCCCGGCACGACCGGCGCGGTCACCTGGAGCGCCCCCGGCGATGGCCGCGGTGCCGCGACCAACCTGAAGGCCGACATCCAGTACGCCCGCACGACACAGGGCCGCAAGATCATCCTGTCGGTCGGCGGCGCCGGCAACGGCATGAGCTTCCCGAACCGCACCAAGTCGCAGACCTTCGTCAACAGCGTGGTCGGGATCGCGAACCAGCTCGGCGGCCTCGACGGCATGGACTGGAACACCTTCGAAGGCAGCCAGGCGCCGGACACCAACGAGATGATCTGGATCAGCCTGGAGCTCAAGCGCCAGTTCCCCGGCTTCGTCATCAGCGCGCCGCCGGCGCCGTGGAACTCGGTCGACAAGGTGTTCTGCAAGTCGATGGTGGACGCTGGCGCAATCGACTACTGCGCGCCGCAGTACTACGACGGCCCGAACCTGGCCGACCCGGCCTACGTCGTCAACAGCATCAAGGAATGGGTCGGGCTGCTGGGCGCGGAGCACGTGGTCGTCGGCTTCGGCATCAATGCCGGCGTCACGAACTACATGACGCGCCAGCAGGCGATCGACACCTGGAACCAGGTCAAGGCCAACCACCCGACGATCCGCGGCGCGTTCGACTGGGAAATCGGCACCGACGAGACGCAGGGCTGGCCGTTCGCGAACGGCGTGGCGCCTCTGGTGAAGCAGTGAAGTAAACCTGTACCGGTCCGGCACGCCGGGCCCCCAGTCGATAATCCGCGGATGATTCGACTGATGGTGGGCCTCGGCAACCCCGGGCCGGAATACGAAGCGACCAACCACAACGCCGGTTTCTGGTGGATCGATGCGGTCGCGCGCGAATGGAAGGCCTCGCTCGTGCCCGAGCGCAGCTACTTCGGGCTCGTCGCGCGGGTCAACCGCCCCGACGGGCCGGTCTGGCTGCTGGAGCCGCAGACCTACATGAACCTGTCGGGCAAGTCGGTCGCGGCGCTGGCGCGCTTCTTCAAGATCGCCCCCGAGGAAATCCTGGTCGCCCACGACGAGCTCGACCTGATGCCCGGCCAGGCCAAGTTCAAGCGCGGGGGCGGCCATGCCGGCCACAACGGGCTGCGCGACATCCATGCGCAACTCGGCACCGCCGACTACTGGCGGCTGCGGCTGGGCATCGGCCACCCGGGCGTGAAGGCCGAGGTCATCGACTACGTGCTGCGCAAGCCCAAGCCCGAGGCGCGTGATGCGATCGAAGAGACCATCGCGAAGACGATGACCGTGCTCGACCTGATCGCCGCCGGCGAGATGGAGCGCGCGACGATGAAGCTGAACGCGAAGCCTCCGCGCCCGAAGCCGCCGCGGCCTGCGGCGCCTGACGCCCCTGGGGTGCCCGTGGAGAAAACCGAATGAAGCCGGCGCTGATCGCGATGCTGAGCGCCCTGTCGTGCTCGAGCGCGATGGCTGGGCCGACGGTGTACCGCTGTGGCCCCGACCACAACGTCTACTCTCAGCTGCCGTGTGCCGATGGCGAGGCGGTCGATGCCCGTGATGGCCGCACCGCGAAGCAGCGCGCCGAGGCCGAAGCGGCGGCACACAAGCAGGCCGAGATCGGCTCGAAGATGGAACAGGACCGGCTGGCACGTGAAGCCGCCGTCCGGCCGTCGAGCGCGATGAACCTCGCGCCGGTCGCGCATGCGGCCTCGGCACCGAAGGCAAAAGCCGCCAAAGGCAAGTCCGGCAAGACGAAGAGCAAGTCCGCGAAGGACCGCCAAGGCGACGACGAGGTGCGCATCATCGTGCCCGCCGCCAAGGGCAAGCCCGCGAAGTGATCAGGTGACGGTCAACCGGCGGCCTGCGCCTGCAGCCGCCGGTACTTGTCCCACAGGCTTTCCTGCGTCTCGACGTGCTCCGGGTTGACCGGGATGCAGGCGACCGGGCAGACCTGCACGCACTGCGGCTCGCCGAAGTGGCCGACGCACTCGGTGCACTTGCCCGGGTCGATCACGTAGTACTCCGCACCCATCGAGATCGCCTGGTTCGGGCACTCGGGCTCGCACACATCGCAGTTGATGCAGTCGTCGGTGATCATCAAGGCCATGGCATGGGTCCCGCAAGAGGCTCGATCACGCGTCCGGTTTGACGCGTTGTTGAAGTCGGTTGAGCACCGAGGGTGACACGAACTTCGAGACATCACCGCCCAAGGTGGCAATCTCGCGCACGAAAGTGCCGGAAACGAACTGGTAGTGGTCGCTGGGCGTCAGGAACACCGTTTCCACGTCGGGCATCAGCTGGCGGTTCATGCCGGCCATCTGGAATTCGTACTCGAAGTCGCTGACGGCGCGCAGCCCGCGCACCACCACCTTGCCGTCATGCGAGACCACGAAGTCGCGCAGCAGCCCGCGGAACGCGATCACCTCGATGTTCGGGTGCTTGGCCGCCAGCTCCTGCGCGATCTCCAGCCGCTCGTCGAGCGTGAACATCGTGCGCTTGTGGTGGCCGGCCGCCACCGCGACGATCAGCCGCTCGAACAGGCGCGCGGCGCGCCGCATCAGGTCTTCGTGCCCGAGCGTCATCGGATCGAACGTGCCGGGGTAGACGGCGGTGAGGCGGGTCACAGAGGTCAAGACAGGCTCCTTCGGATCGGGCTCACACGGTTTCCACGGGCGTTTGCGGCGCAGTGTAGCTGCGGCGCAGCAAATGGAAATGCACCGCACCGGCGCGGCCGTGGCGCTGCAGCACCAGGCCGAGCGGCGCCAGCTCGGCCTCGGTGAAGGCCCGGTCGGCTTCCAGGTAGACGAAGCCGCCGTCCACGACCAGCGGGGCCGCGGCCTTCAGCGCCGGCAGGAACACATCGGCGTCGAAGGGCGGATCGATGAAGACCAGCTCGAAGCGGCCCGGCGCGCTGCGCGCCATCCAGGCCAGTGCGTCCGCTGCCTCGATGCGCACCTGCACGGCCTTCAACCGCTCCTGCACCTCGCGCAGGCCGCGCGCCAGCCGGCTGTCGCGCTCGATCAACATCACCTCGGCCGCGCCGCGCGATGCGGCCTCGAAGCCGAGCGCGCCACTGCCGGCGTAGGCATCCAGGCAGCGCCAGCCGTCGAGCGACTGGCCCAGCCAGTTGAACAGTGTCTCGCGCACCCGGTCGGGCGTGGGCCGCAGGCCCGGAGCGTCGGCCACCGGCAGCTTGCTGCGCTTCCACACGCCGCCGATCACGCGCACCTCGCGCGGCGGGCCAGCCTTCTTCGCGGCACTCACAGGCGAACCGGGATCCCGCGTGCGGCCATCAAGGCCTTCGCTTCACCGACCGTGTGCTGCCCGTAGTGGAAGATGCTGGCCGCCAGCACCGCATCGGCACCGCCTTGCTGGATGCCCTCGACCAGGTGCTCCAGCGTGCCGACGCCGCCCGAGGCGATCACCGGCACGTCGACCGCATCGCTGACCGCGCGCGTCAGCGGCAGGTTGAAGCCGATGCGCGTGCCGTCGCGGTCCATGCTGGTCAGCAGGATCTCGCCGGCGCCGTGCTCGGCCATGGTGCGCGCCCATTCGACCGCATCGAGGCCGGTGTTGCGGCGCCCGCCGTGGGTGTAGACCTGCCAGCCGGACTGGCCGTCCTCGCGCGACTTGGCGTCGATCGCCACCACGATGCATTGCGCGCCGTACTTGGCCGACGCATCGCGGATCACCTGCGGGTTGGCCACCGCGGCCGAGTTGAAACTGACCTTGTCGGCCCCGGCGTTCAGCAGCGTGCGGACGTCGTCCACCGTGCGCACGCCGCCGCCCACCGTCAGCGGGATGAAGACCTGCGAGGCCACCGCCTCGATCATGTGCAGCAGCAGGCCGCGGCCGTCGCTGGTGGCGGTGATGTCGAGGAAGGTGATCTCGTCGGCGCCCTGCTCGTTGTAGCGGGCGGCGATCTCGACCGGATCGCCGGCATCGCGCAGCTCGACGAAGTTGACGCCCTTGACGACCCGCCCGCCGGTGACGTCGAGGCAAGGAATGATTCGCTTGGCCAGCATCAGGCGCCGTTCAGTGTGCCGTTCAGTTCGTCGGCGCGCTTCTGCGCCAGCGCGAAATCGAGGTTGCCGGTGTAGATCGCCCGGCCGCAGATCACGCCTTCGACGCCCTGGTCCTCGATCGCGCACAGCCGCTCGATGTCGGCCAGGTCGGACAGCCCGCCCGACGCGATCACCGGGATCGACAGCGCCTGCGCCAGCTTGACGGTCGCGTCGATGTTGATGCCGTTCAGCATGCCGTCGCGGCCGATGTCGGTGTAGATCACCCCTTCGACGCCGTAATCCTCGAACTTCTTCGCGAGGTCGACCACCTCGTGGCCGGTCAGCTTGCTCCAGCCGTCGGTCGCGACCTTGCCGTCCTTCGCGTCCAGCCCGACGATGATGTGGCCGCCGAACGCGCTGCAGGCGTCCTTCAGGAAGCCGGGGCTCTTGACCGCGGCGGTGCCGATGATCACGAAGCTCAGGCCGTCATCCAGGTAGCGCTCGATGGTGTCGAGGTCGCGGATGCCGCCGCCCAGCTGCACCGGGATGTCGTCGCCGACCTCGGCCAGGATGGCCTTGATCGCCGCCTCGTTGACCGGCTTGCCGGCGAACGCGCCGTTCAGGTCGACCAGGTGCAGGCGCCGCGCCCCGGCGTTGACCCATCGTCGCGCCATCGCGGCCGGGTCCTCGCTGAAGGTGGTGGAGTCGTTCATGTCACCCTGCTTCAGGCGGACACAGTGACCGTCTTTCAGGTCGATGGCGGGGATCAGCAGCATGGCCGAATCAGTGGGGTGGGGAGAGGTGAGCGAACAAACCGAGAAGGTCGCAAGGAACACGCTGGAAAGCGCTGACGTGTGGTCAAGGAGTCCAATGCAGGAAGTTGCGGTACAGGGCAAGCCCGTGCTCGGCACTTTTCTCGGGGTGGAACTGCGTGGCGAAAATGTTATCCCGAGCCAGCGCGCAGGTAAAGCGAACGCCGTAATCGGTTTCACCGGCGCTGTCGGCCGGATCGACCGGCTGCGCGTAGAAGCTGTGGACGAAGTAGTAGTACGCGCCATCCGGCACGCCTGCCCAGATCGGGTGCACGCGCGGCTGGGCCCGCTGCCAGACCTGGTTCCAGCCCATCTGCGGCACCTTGAAGCGGCTGCCGTCGGGTTGCAACTGCCCGGCAAGCTGGAAGCGCCGCACCGCGCCGGGGATCAGCCCGAGCCCATCGGTGGGGCCCTCTTCGCTGGTGGACAGCAGCATCTGCATGCCGACGCACACGCCCATCAGCGGCTTGTTGGCCGCGGCGTGCAGCACCGCCTCTTGCAGGCCGGAATCGCGCAGCTCGCGCATGCAATCGGGCATCGCGCCCTGGCCGGGCAGCACGACGCGCTCGGCGGCGTACACCTCGTCGGGCTTCGAGGTGACGATCACGTCGACCCCTTCGCCGCGCGCCACGTGCAGCACCGCCTGCGACACCGAGCGCAGGTTGCCCATGCCGTAGTCGACGACCGCGACCGTTCGTGCCACTTACAGGCTCCCCTTCGTCGACGGGATCACTTCGGCCGCCCGCGGATCGATCTCCAGCGCCATCCGCAGCGCCCGCGCGAAGGCCTTGAAGATCGTCTCGCACTGGTGGTGCGCGTTCTCGCCGTGCAGGTTGTCGATGTGCAGCGTGACGCCGGCGTGGTTCGAGAAGCCCTGGAAGAACTCGTAGACCAGCTGCGTGTCGAGCGCGCCGATCATGCCGCTCTTGAAGTCGACCCGCATGTGCAGCCCCGGCCGGCCGGAGAAGTCGATCACGACCCGCGACAGCGCTTCGTCGAGCGGCACGTAGGCATGGCCGTAGCGCCGCAGCCCCTTCTTGTCGCCCACCGCCTTGGCCATCGCCTGGCCAAGCGTGATGCCGACGTCTTCCACCGTGTGGTGGCCGTCGATGTGCAGGTCGCCCTTCGCGTCGATGTCGAGGTCGATCAGCCCGTGGCGGGCGATCTGGTCGAGCATGTGGTCGAAGAAGCCGATGCCGGTGTGGAAGCTCGCGGCACCGGTGCCGTCGAGGTTCAGCGCGACCCGGATCTGCGTCTCGTTGGTGTTGCGGACCACCTCCGCCTTGCGTTCCACGGTGCTCATCAGAGGCTTTCCTTCAGGGCTTGCAGCATCTTCACGTTCTCGTCGGGCGTGCCCACCGTCAGGCGCAGGCAGTTGGCCAGCAGCGGGTGCAGCCCGGCGACGTTCTTCACGAGCACGCCGCGCGCCTTCATGCCGGCGAACGCGGCGGCCGAATCGGCCACGCGCGCGAGGATCATGTTGGCCTCGCTCGGGAACGGCTTCACGCCCGGCAGATCGCGCAATGCGGCCAGCAGCCGGTCGCGCTCGCTGCGGATGATCGCCGCCTGGCGCGCGTACTCGTCGACATGCTCCAGCGCGAACAGCGCCGCCTCGCAGTTCAGCACGCTGATGTTGAACGGCGGGCGCAGCTTGTCGACCTCGGCGACCAGCGGCTTGCGGCCGATCAGGTAGCCGATGCGCACGCCGGCCAGCCCGAACTTGCTCATCGTGCGCATCAGCAGCACGTGCTCATGCCGCTTCAGCCTGGCCATCGAATCGCGCGCGGCGAATGGCTGGTAGGCCTCGTCGATCACGACCAGGCCGGGCGCGGCCTCGATGATCGCGTCGATCGCCGCATCGTCCCAGAGGTTCGCGGTCGGGTTGTTCGGGTAGGCGAGGTAGACCAGCGCCGGCTGGTGCTCGCGCACCGCGGCCAGCATCGCCGGCAGGTCGAGCTCGAAATCGGCCGTGGTGGGCACGCCGATGAACGGCAGGCCCTGCAGCTTGGCCGACATCGCGTACATCACGAAGCCCGGCAGCGGCGCCAGCACGCTGTTGCCCGGCACGTCGCAGGCCAGCGCCAGCAGCGAGATCAGCTCGTCGGAGCCGTTGCCCAGCATGATGTCGCAGTCGTCCGGCATGCCGGCGTGCGCGGCGAGCTTTTCGCGCAGCAGGTCGCCTCGCTCGGCCGGGTAGCGGTTCAGCGCCACGTCGGCCAGCCGCTTGCCCAATGCCTCGCGCAGCGCAGGCGGCAGCGGGAACGGGTTCTCCATCGTGTCGAGCTTGACCAGCCCCGCCGACGGCTGCACCGCGTAGCCGTGCATCGACTGGATGTCCTGGCGGATCACCCGTTGCATGCGTTGTTCCAGCGCGGCGCTCATCAGCGGTTCCCTTTCAGTCGAAGTTCGGCGGCCCGGGCATGCGCCTGCAGGCCTTCGCCGTATGCCAGCTCGGCCGCGATCGGACCGAGCACCTGGGCACCGGCCTCGCTGACCTCGATCAGGCTCGATCGCTTCTGGAAGTCGTAGACGCCCAGCGGCGACGAGAAGCGCGCGGTGCCCGAGGTCGGCAGCACGTGGTTCGGGCCGGCGCAGTAATCACCCAGGCTCTCGCTGGTGAACGCGCCGAGGAAGATCGCACCGGCATGGCGCAGCAGCGGCTCCCAGCGCGCCGGCTCGGCCGAGCTGACCTCCAGGTGCTCCGGCGCGATGCGGTTGCTGATCTCGCAGGCCTCTTCCATGCTGCGGGTGTGGATCAGCGCGCCGCGGCCTTCGAGCGACGCGCGGATCACGTCGCGGCGCGGCAGGTCGGGCAGCAGGCGCTCGATGGCCTCGGCCACGCGCGCGATGTAGGCCGCGTCGGGGCACAGCAGGATGCTTTGCGCGAGCTCGTCGTGCTCAGCCTGGCTGAACAGGTCCATCGCGACCCAGTCGGGCGGCGTGCTGCCGTCGGCCAGCACCAGGATCTCGCTCGGCCCGGCGATCATGTCGATGCCGACCTTGCCGAACACCCGGCGCTTGGCGCTCGCGACATAGGCATTGCCCGGGCCGGTGATCTTGTCGACCGCCGGCACAGTGGCGGTGCCATAGGCCAGCGCGGCCACGGCCTGCGCCCCACCCAGCGTGAACGCGCGGTCGACGCCGGCGATCGCGGCCGCGGCCAGCACCATCGCGTTGCGATCACCCTTGGGCGTGGGCACGACCATCACGATCTCGCCGACACCGGCCACCTTCGCCGGCACCGCGTTCATCAGCACGCTCGACGGGTACGCCGCCTTGCCACCCGGCACGTAGATGCCGACGCGGTCGAGCGGCGTGACCTTCTGGCCGAGCAGCGTGCCGTCTTCATCGCGGTAGCTCCACGAGCGGCCGCAGGCGTCGAGCTGGCGCTGGTGGTAGCTGCGCACGCGCTGGGCCGCCGCTTCGAGCGCCGCGCGCTGCGCCGGCGTGATCGCCTGCAGCGCGGCCTGCAGCTCGTCGCGGGTGATCTCGAGCGACGCGACCGAGGCAGCCGTCAGCCCGTCGAAGCGCTGCGTGTACTCCAGCAGCGCCGCGTCGCCACGTGCCTGCACGTCGGCCAGGATGGCCGCGACGCGCTCCTCGATCGCATGATCCGTCTCCGCCGACCAATGCAGCACCCGCTGGAAATCGGCCTCGAAGCCGGGGGCGGTGGTGGCGAGCTGGCGGATCTTCACGCTCATGGTCGGGACTCTATGGCAGTGGAAAAGGCATCGATGATCTGGCGCAAGGGCTCGCGCTTGAGCTTCAGCGCCGCCTGGTTGACGACCAGGCGCGACGAGATCTGCATGATCTCCTCGACCTCGACCAGGTGGTTGGCCTTCAGCGTGCTGCCGGTCGACACCAGGTCGACGATGGCATCGGCCAGGCCGGTCAGCGGCGCGAGTTCCATCGAGCCGTACAGCTTGATCAGGTCGACGTGCACGCCCTTCTCGGCGAAGTGGTCGCGCGCGACGCCGACGTACTTGGTCGCGACGCGGATGCGCGAGCCCTGCTTGACGGCCGCGGCATAGTCGAAATCGGCCCGCACCGCGACGCTCATGCGGCACTTCGCGATGCGCAGGTCGAGCGGCTGGTACAGCCCTTGGCCGCCGTGCTCCAGCAGGATGTCCTTGCCGGCCACGCCGAGGTCGGCGCCGCCGTACTGCACATAGGTGGGCACGTCGGTCGCGCGCACCAGCACCACACGCACCTCGGGCTGGTTGGTGCCCAGGATCAGCTTGCGCGACTTCTCCGGGTCCTCGGTCACCTCGATGCCGGCTGCCTTCAGCAGCGGCAGCGTCTCGTCGAAGATCCGACCTTTTGACAGGGCGAGCGTCAGCATCACTTCACCCGCTCGATGTCGGCGCCGATGCCGCGCAGCTTGGCTTCCATCTGGTCGTAGCCGCGGTCCAGGTGGTAGATGCGGTCGACCACCGTCTCGCCGTCGGCCACCAGGCCGGCGATCACGAGGCTGGCGGAGGCCCGCAGGTCGGTCGCCATCACGGTGGCGCCCGACAGGCGCTCGACGCCGTTCATCACCGCGGTGTGGCCGTCGACCTCGATCTTCGCGCCCAGCCGCACCAGCTCGTTGACGTGCATGAAGCGGTTCTCGAAGATGGTCTCGGTGACCTTGGCCGAGCCTTCGGCGATGCAGTTCAGCGCCATGAATTGCGCCTGCATGTCGGTCGGGAAGGCCGGGTACTCGCTGGTGCGGAAGCTCACCGCGCGCGGGCGCTTCGCGTTCTTCACGCGGATCCAGTCGTCGCCGGATTCGATCGTGACGCCGGCCTCGCGCAGCTTGTCGATCACCGCGTCGAGGTGGTCGGCGCGCGCGCGCCGCAGCACGACGTCGCCGCCGGTGGCGGCCACCGCGCACAGGAAGGTGCCGGTCTCGATGCGGTCGGGAACGATCCGGTGCTGCACGCCACCCAGCCGCTCGACGCCCTGGATGCGGATCCGGCTGCCGCCGTGGCCTTCGATCTTCGCGCCCATCGCGATCAGCATCTCGGCCAGGTCACGGATCTCGGGCTCCTGGGCGGCGTTCTCCAGCACCGTCTCGCCCTCGGCCAGCGTCGCGGCCATCAGCAGGTTCTCTGTGCCGGTCACGGTGACCATGTCGGTCGTGATGCGGGCGCCCTTCAGGCGCTTGGTCTTCGCGATGATGTAGCCGTGCTCGACCACGATGTCGGCGCCCATCGCCTGCAAGCCCTTGATGTGCTGGTCGACCGGGCGCGAGCCGATCGCGCAGCCGCCGGGCAGCGAGACGGTGGCCTCGCCGAAGCGGGCCAGCAGCGGGCCCAGCACCAGGATCGACGCGCGCATGGTCTTGACCAGGTCGTAGGGGGCTTCGGGCGAGGTGACGGCCGCGGCGTTCAGCGAGACGGTGTCAGGTTCGGATTCGCTGCGCTCGGCGCTGACGCCCATGTTGCGCAGCAGCTTCAGCGTGGTGCTGACGTCCTGCAGGCGGGGCACGTTGGTCAGCGTGACCGGCTCGGCCGTCAGCAGCGCGGCGCACAGCTCGGGCAGCGCGGCGTTCTTGGCACCGGAGATCGTGACGTCGCCGTTCAGTTGGCGGCCACCGCGGATGAGGAGTTTGTCCATGGCGTGGGAATCGCCCAGGCCCGACACGGCTGGATGACCTGCACCCGCAGGCCCGCCAGCCGCAGCGGACACTGCGGCTGGGTTCAGTGGTGGTGGTGGGCCGAGGCGGGCTCGGCAGCGTGGGCCCACTCGGCGGGCGTGAGGGTCTTCATCGACAGCGCGTGGATTTGCTCGCGCATTCTATCGCCCAGGGCCTTGTAGACGCGCTGGTGGCGCGCGACGCGGCTGGCACCTTCGAACTCCGCCGACACGATGGTGGCGAAGAAGTGGCGGCCATCGCCCTCGACCTGCAAGTGCTCGCAGGCGAGCCCTTGCGCGATGTAGCGCTGGACGTCGTCGGGGGTGGGGTCGGCCATAAGGACGGCGATTATCACCCAGCCGGAAAGCCCGGAGGATCAGTGCCGGATCTTGTAGCCGATGCGCAGCAGGTGCAGGCACAGCCCGCAGACCACCGCCAGGCTGCCCGCCACCACCGCCAGGCTGGTCCACGGCGACACGTCGCTGACGCCGAAGAAACCGTGCCGGAAGCCGTCGATCATGTAGAAGAACGGATTCAGGTGGCTCACCTTCAGCCACAGCGGCGGCAGCGAATGCACCGAGTAGAAGACCCCCGACAGGAAGGTCATCGGCATCACGATGAAGTTCTGGAACGCGGCGATCTGGTCGAACTTCTCGGCCCACAGGCCGGCCACCAGCCCGAGCGCGCCCATCAGCGCGGCCCCGGCGATCGCGAACACCAGGATCCACAGCGGCTGCGCGACCGTCAGCGGCGCGAACCATGCCGTCACCAGCAGCACGCCCAGCCCGACCACCAGCCCGCGCACGATGGCCGCGCCGACGTAGGCCAGGAACCAGGCCCAGTGGCTGAGCGGCGTGACCAGCAGGAACACCAGGTTGCCGGTGATCTTGCTCTGGATCAGCGACGAGCTGCTGTTGGCGAACGCGTTCTGCAGCACGCTCATCATCACCAGGCCGGGGATCAGGAACGCGGTGTAGCTGACGGTGCCGTAGACCTTCACATGGTCTTCGAGCGCGTGGCCGAAGATCAGCAGGTACAGCACGGCCGTCAGCACCGGCGCGGCAACGGTCTGGAAGCTGACCTTCCAGAAGCGCAGCACCTCCTTGTAGAGCAGCGTGCGCGTGCCCGACAACAAGCCAGGGACAGCGCTCATGCCTTCACCTCGGGGCCGTTCATGATGTCGAGGAACACGTCCTCCAGGTCGGCGCGGCCGATCTCCAGGTCTTCCGGCTGGCAGCCGGCGGCGCGCAGCACGCCCAGCACCGTCTCGACCTCGTGCGCGTCATGCGCCTTGATCTGCACGATGCGCCCGGTCACGCGCGACTGCGCGGCCAGCGAGGCCGGCAGCGGCGCATCCATCTTGAAGCGCAGCATCGTGCTCGCGGTGCCGGCCAGCAGCGCCGAGGTGCGGTCGAGTGCCACCACCCGGCCCTGCTTCAGCATCGCGATGCGGTTGCACAGCGCCTCGGCCTCTTCGAGGTAGTGGGTGGTCAGCAGCACCGTGTGGCCTTCCTTGTTGAGGCGCGCGATGAAGTGCCACAGCGTCTGGCGCAGCTCGACGTCGACGCCGGCGGTCGGCTCGTCGAGCACGATCACCGGCGGGCGGTGCACCAGCGCCTGCGCGACCAGCACGCGGCGCTTCATGCCGCCGGACAGCTGGCGCATGTTGGCGTTGGCCTTGTCGGCCAGGCCGAGGTGGTGCAGCAGCTCGTCGATCCAGGCGTCGTTGCCGCGCACGCCGAAGTAGCCGCTCTGGATCACCAGCGCCTCGCGCACCGTGAAGAACGGGTCGAACACCAGTTCCTGCGGCACGATGCCCAGGCTGCGGCGCGCGGCTGCGTAGTCGGTGACGACGTCATGGCCATGCACCAGCACGCGCCCGCTGGTGGCCTGCGACAGGCCGGCGAGGATGCTGATCAGCGTGGTCTTGCCGGCGCCGTTGGGCCCGAGCAGCCCGAAGAACTCGCCGGGCTCGATGTCCATGCTGACTTCGGACAGGGCGCGCACCTCGTTGTGCGCGCTTTTTGAGCGATAGGTCTTGCTGACCTGCTGGAACGAGATGGCTGGCATGTTGATCCGGAAGAGGCGGCGATTGTAGGCAGCGCCCGCCATTCCTGCTGGCACGGGCAAATACCGGCCGGCCAGCGCGGAACTTGGTGCTAGATTGCCCGCGCAAGGGACCTGCCCCGCGCTCCACGCCAGAACGACAACGACGATGGCCACCGCATCGAAAGACCCGAAGCCGCCGCGCCGCACCGCCGAGCGCATCCTCGAAGTGGCACTCGACCTGTTCAACCGCTTCGGCGAACCGAATGTCTCGACCACGCTGATCTCGGCCGAGCTGAAGATCAGCCCTGGGAACCTGTACTACCACTACCCCGCCAAGGACGAGCTGATCAACACGCTGTTCGGCCGCTACGAGCAATCCCTTGGCGAGCTGCTGCGTGCGGCCGACGACGTGCGCCATGTCGAGGACGCCTGGCTGTTCTTCCACATGCTGTTCGAGCTGATCTGGCAGTACCGCTTCCTGTACCGCGACCTGAACGACCTGCTGTCGAAGAACCGCCGGCTGGAGACGCAGTTCCAGAAGATCCTCGACGAGAAATCGCGCGCGGTGCGCGCGGTGCTCGCCGGCCTGGTGCGCGGCGGCGCCATCACCAAGGCCGCCAAGCCCGGCAAGTCCTCCTTCGACAGCCGCGAGACCGAACCGGTCGCCACCGCGATGGTGGTGGTGCTGACCTACTGGCTGAGCTACGAGTACGTGCGTGACCCGCGCCGCGCGCTCGAGCCCGAGGGTGCCGGCGCGGCGCTGCTGCGCGGCGCCTTCCATGTGCTGAGCCTGCTGACGCCCTACCTCGATGCCGCCGCGCGCGAACACCTGCTCGCGCTGGTCGGCAACTACCAGAGTGCGCTGCCGAAGCGCTGACCCCAGGAGACAACCATGGCCAAGTGGACCGCTTTCCCGTACGACGCCGCCGAGTACAGCTTCGACGCCGCGAGCCTGAAGAAGAAGTGGGCCCGGCTGCATGCCGGCGATGCCGAGCCGCTGCCGAAGGACGACAAAGTGCTGGCCGCCTGGGCGCTGTTCCATGCCGGCGAGTTCCAGAAGGCGACCGAGGCCGGGCTGAAGGCGGGCGGTGCTGGCATCACGGTGGCCAACAAGGCGCAGGCCATCTATGCGAACTACCTGGAGAAGAACGAGAAGACCAAGCTCGCGCTGTTCCAGGAGGTCGCCGAGCGCGCCGAGGCGCAGGCCGCCGAAGACCCGAAGAACGCGAACGCCTGGTACCTGTCGGCCTATGCGCTCGGGCGCTACAGCCAGGGCATCAGCGTCGCGAAGGCGCTGACGCAGGGGCTGGGCAGCAAGGTCAAGGGCGCGTTGGAGACGGCGATCAAGCTGCAGCCGAAGCATGCCGACGCGCACATCGGTCTCGGCACCTTCCACGCCGAGGTGATCGACAAGGTGGGCTCGCTGCTCGGGCGCACGCAAGGGGCGAGCAAGGAGGCGGGGCTGGCGGCGTTCAAGACCGCGCTGAAGCTGAACCCGGATTCGGCGATCGCGATGGTGGAGTACGCGAACGGGCTGGTGATGCTCGAGGGCGACAAGAAGATGAAGGAGGCCGAGCAGCTGTATGCCGATGCGGCCGCCTTCAACCCGGCCGATGCGATGGAGCGGCTGGATGTGGAGATGGCAAAGGCGGAGCTGGAGGAGTAGCGCCAGCCTCGGCGGGACGCTGCAGGCGTCGACGCAAGCCTTCGAGGTCGATCACCCGCAGCCCGCCGTACTCGATGCGGATCAAGCCTTCGGCCTGCAGCGCATGCAGCGCCTCATTCACCCGCTGCCGCGACAGCCCGACCAGGTAGCCCAGCTCCTGCTGCGTGATCCGCAGCAAGGTGCCGACCCCCGGATACAGCACCGGATGGAACAGCGAGGCCAGGCTGCGCGCCACCCGCGCATCCGGATCGTTCAGCCGGTCGATCTCGCGCGC
The DNA here is from genome assembly GCF_900142965.1 of Rhizobacter sp. OV335. Lineage (GTDB taxonomy): Bacteria > Pseudomonadota > Gammaproteobacteria > Burkholderiales > Burkholderiaceae_C > Rhizobacter. Next base: position 39,579 of record NZ_FRCQ01000003.1, on the reverse strand, counting down.
CCCGATGAACTGGCCTAGGCGCTCGTTCAGCTGCTGCATCACGAAGCGGTTGAACGGAATGCTGCGGTCGATCAGCCAGTGGAAGGTCTCGACCGTGATGCCCGCCACCACGCTCTTGCGCAGCGCCTGGATGTTGTAGCGGTAGACCTCGCGCTTCAGCACCGTGCCCTCGCCGAACCAGCCGCCGGGCGGCACGCCGGTGAAGGTGATCGGCATGCCGAGCGCCGAGTCGTTGCTCATCTTCAGCAGCCCGTCGACCACACCGAACCAGAAGGTCGCCGGCTTGCCGACGCGGCACAGCAGCTCGCCGGCCTCGACCTGCACCACCTTCAGGTCGTCGACCGCGCGCTCGCGTTCATCGGCCTGCAGCGACTGCAGCCAGGGGATGTCGCGCAGCTCGTCGACGCTGGCCTGGCGGGCGCGCACCCGCAGCGGCGGCTGCCCCGCCTTCTGCACCACCGGTGGAATCGCTGCGCCCATGGATCCGCCCTCGCGTCATCGCTTGAACTCTATGCGAAACGCCGTCCCGCAGAATCGGGGTGACCTGCCCCCGAGGATCTTCGATGCGCCGCTGCCAGCTCGACCACATCACCGTCACCGCGCCCACCTTGGCGCAAGGTGCCGCGTTCGTCCGCGATGCGCTCGGCGTCGAGATGCAGGCCGGTGGCGAGCACCCACGCATGGGCACGCACAACCTGCTGCTGCGCCTGGGCGACAGCCTCTTCCTCGAGGTCATCGCGGTGAATCCCGACGCGCCTGCGCCGACCCGACCGCGCTGGTTTGCGTTGGACACGCTGCGACCGGATACCCCGCCCCGCCTGTCCAACTGGGTCGCGCGCACCAACGACATCCGGCACGCCGCCGCGGCCGCTTCCGAAGCGCTGGGCACGGTCGAGCCGATCACCCGCGCCACGTTGCAGTGGCTCATCACCATCCCGTCTGACGGGAGCTTGCCGATGGAGGGCATCGCACCGGCGCTCATCGAATGGCAGGCGCCCGTGCACCCGGCCTCTCGCCTTCAGGACGTGGGCTGCAGCCTGCACAGCTTCGAGGCCCAGCATCCGGAGCCTGATCGGGTGACGGCCTTGCTCGCGACGCTCGGCCTGGACCAGACCGTTCGCGTGTCGCCGCTCCCCGCAGGCGCCACGCCCCGCCTCGTCGCGCACATCCACACGCCGACCGGCCTGCGCACGATCGGCGCGTAGCCCCGGGTAAGACCGAAGGGGGATGTCCCGAAGATTGTCGTCAGAACGACAACCTGGCGTCAAACTTGTTCGTACAGTCGTCGCAAACGGCAGGACACAACAAGGAGACACGCGGTGCTGACGACGTTCCCCCGTCTGATGCTCGACCATGCCGCGCAACGGCCGGACGCCCCGGCGCTGCGCGAGAAGGAGTTCGGCATCTGGCAGACGCTGAGCTGGGCGCAACTCGCCACGCTGGTGCGCGAGCTCGCCGGCGGGCTGGCGCAGGCCGGCCTGCAGCGCGACCAGCATGTGATCGTCGTCGGCGAGAACCGGCCGCGCCTGTACGCGACGATGCTCGCCGCGCAGTCGCTCGGTGCGATCCCGGTGCCGCTCTACCAGGATGCCGTCGCGACCGAGTTCGTGTTCCCGATCGTCAATGCCGGCGTCGCGTTCGCGGTGGTCGAGGACCAGGAGCAGGTCGACAAGCTGCTCGAGATCCGCCCGCAGTGTCCCGCCCTCACCCACCTCTGGTTCGACGACCCGCGCGGGCTGCGTCACTACGACGAGCCGGGCCTGGCCTCGCTCGACGCGCTGGTCGCCGCCGGACGCCTGTTCAATGCCGCGCACCCGACCCACGTCGACGACGAGCTGCAGCGCAACCGGCCCGAGGACGTGGCCGCGATGTTCTTCACCTCCGGCACCACCGGCCACCCGAAGGGCGTGGTGCACACGCATGCGAGCCTGATCGACCGGGCCCGCGCCGGCGCCCGCTTCGACAGGCTGACCGATCGCGAAGAGGTGCTCGCCTACCTGCCGCCGGCATGGATCGGCCAGAACGTGTTCTCGTACGCCCAGTGGCTGGCCTGCGGCTACGTCGTCAGCTGCCCCGAATCGGCGGCCACCGTCGGCATCGACCTGAAGGAGATCGGGCCGACCTACTACTTCGCGCCGCCGCGCGTGTTCGAGGCGCTGCTCACCAGCGTGATGATCCGCATGGAAGACGCGAGTGCGCCCAAGCGCTGGCTGTTCCGGCGCTGCATGGCGCTGGCGCGGCGCATCGGCCCGGCGCGCATGGACGGCCAGCGCCTCGGCCTGCTTGATCGCATCGCCTACGGCCTCGGCAACCTGCTGATCTACGGCCCGCTGCGCAACACGCTGGGCCTGTCGCGGGTGCGCGTGGCCTACACCGCCGGCGAGGCGATCGGGCCGGACCTGTTCAGCTTCTACCGCTCGATCGGCATCAACCTGAAGCAGCTCTACGGCTCGACCGAGACCGCCGTGTTCGTCTGCCTGCAGCCCGACCACCAGGCGCGCGCCGACACGGTGGGCGTGCCGATCGACGGCGTGGAGCTGAAGGTTGCTGCCGACGGCGAGGTGCTGGTGCGCTCGGCCGGCTTGTTGAAGGGCTACTACCGCAACGAGGCGGCGACCGCCGAGGTGCTGTCGGCCGACGGCTGGTACCGCACCGGCGACGCCGGCTTCCTCGACGCGCACGGCCACCTGAAGATCATCGACCGGGCGAAGGACGTCGGCCGGCTGCTGGGCGGCGCGAACGACGGCGCGATGTTCGCGCCCAAGTACGTCGAGAACAAGCTGAAGTTCTTTCCGTACATCAAGGAGGCGGTGGCCTTCGGCGACCGGCGCGAGAAGGTCTGCGCCTTCATCAACATCGACATGGAGGCGGTGGGCCACTGGGCCGAGCGCCGCAACCTGCCGTACGCCGGCTACACCGACCTGGCGCAAAAGCCCGAGGTGGTCGAGCTGGTGCGCGACTGCGTCGAGCAGGTCAACGCCGACCTCGCCGCCGACGAGAAGCTCGCCGGCAGCCAGGTCACCCGCTTCCTGGTGCTGCACAAGGAGCTCGACGCCGACGACGGCGAGCTGACGCGCACGCGCAAGGTGCGGCGCGGCTTCATCGGCGAGCGCTACCAGGTGCTGGTCGACGCGCTGTACGGCGGGCGGGCCTCGCAGTACATCGAGACCGCGGTGAAGTTCGAGGACGGCCGCAGCGGCATGGTCGCGGCCGAGCTGCGCATCGCCGACGCGAAGACCTTCGCCACGGTGAGGAGCGCCGCATGACACGACAGGTCGGCGACGTGATCCTCGACGTGAAGAACATCAGCCTGTCGTTCGGCGGCGTGAAGGCGCTGACCGACATCAGCTTCGACCTGCGCGAGCACGAGATCCGCGCCATCATCGGCCCGAACGGCGCCGGCAAGAGCTCGATGCTGAACTGCATCAACGGCGTCTACCAGCCGCAGCAGGGCTCGATCGCGCTGCGCGGGCGCACCTTCCGCCACATGAACTCGCGCCAGGTGGCCGAGATGGGCGTCGCGCGCACCTTCCAGAACCTCGCACTCTTCAAGGGCATGAGCGTGCTCGACAACATCATGACCGGCCGCAACCTGCGCATGAAGAGCAACCTGCTGCTGCAGGCGCTGCGCTTCGGGCCGGCCGAGCGCGAGGAGATCGAACACCGGCGCGTGGTCGAACGCATCATCGATTTCCTCGAGATCCAGCCGTACCGCAAGACACCGGTCGGCAAGATGCCGTACGGGCTGCAGAAGCGCGTCGACCTCGGCCGCGCGCTCGCGATGGAGCCGCAGGTGCTGCTGCTCGACGAGCCGATGGCCGGCATGAACGTCGAGGAGAAGCAGGACATGAGCCGCTTCATCCTCGACGTGAACGACGAGTTCGGCACGACCATCGTGCTGATCGAGCACGACATGGGGGTGGTGATGGACATCAGCGACCGGGTGGTGGTGCTCGACTACGGCAAGAAGATCGGCGACGGCACTCCGTCGGAGGTGCGCGGCAACCCCGACGTGATCCGCGCCTACCTGGGGGTTCAGCACTGATGGGCTTTTTCCTCGAAACCCTGTTCGGCGGCCTGATGGCCGGCATGCTGTATTCGCTGATCGCGCTCGGCTTCGTGCTGATCTACAAGGCCTCGGGCGTGTTCAATTTCGCGCAGGGCGCGATGGTGCTGTTCGCAGCGCTCGCGATGGCGCGCTTCTCCGGCTGGTACCCGCAGTGGTTCCACTTCGACAGCAAGCTGCTCGCGAACCTGCTCGGCTTCGTCACCGCGGCGGCGCTGATGGTGGTGGTCGCGTGGCTGATCGAGCGGCTGTGCCTGTCGCGGCTGGTCAACCAGGACGGCATCACGCTGCTGATGGCCACGCTGGGCATCGCCTACTTCCTCGACGGCCTGGGCCAGACGCTGTTCGGCAACGACATCTACAAGATCGACGTCGGCATGCCGAAGGAGCCGCTGCTGGTGCTGCAGGGCAGCTTCGACGGCGGCGTGCTGATCAGCCAGGAGGACCTGGTCGCGGCGCTGATCGCGGCCACGCTGGTCGCGCTGCTGGCGCTGTTCTTCCAGAAGACCGCCACCGGCCGCGCGCTGCGCGCGGTGGCCGACGACCACCAGGCGGCGCAGTCGATCGGCATCCCGCTCGACCGCATCTGGGTCATCGTGTGGTCGGTGGCCGGCATCGTCGCGCTGGTGGCCGGCATCATCTGGGGCAGCAAGCTCGGCGTGCAGTTCTCGCTGTCGCTGGTGGCGCTGAAGGCGCTGCCGGTGGTGATCCTGGGCGGGCTCACATCGATCCCCGGCGCGATCCTCGGCGGGCTGATCATCGGCGTCGGCGAGAAGCTGTCGGAGATCTACCTCGGGCCGATGCTCGGCGGCGGCATCGAGATCTGGTTCGCGTATGTGCTGGCGCTGCTGTTCCTCCTCGTCAGGCCCCAGGGCCTGTTCGGCGAGAAAATCATCGATCGGGTCTGAGCATGCTGTACAGAGAAAACGGCCAGTTCAAGACCAGCTACCGCGCCGACCAGCAGATCTTCCCGGTGCTGCAGGACCGCATCGCGGTCCTCGCGCTGCTGGCGGTCGCCTTCGTCGTGCTGCCGCTCACCGCCCCCGAGTACCTGTTCCGCGCGATCCTGATCCCGTTCCTGATCCTGTCGCTCGCGGCCCTCGGCCTCAACATCCTCGTCGGCTACTGCGGCCAGATCTCGCTCGGTACCGGCGCCTTCATGGCGGTCGGCGCCTACGCGGCCTACAACTTCCAGGTGCGCATCCCCGGCATGCCGCTGATCGCGTCGCTGCTGCTCGGCGGCGTGTGCGCCACCGGCGTCGGCGTGCTGTTCGGCATCCCGTCGCTGCGCATCAAGGGTCTGTACCTCGCGGTCGCGACGCTCGCCGCGCAGTTCTTCACCGACTGGGCCTTCCTGCGCATCAGCTGGTTCACCAACAACTCGTCGTCCGGCTCGGTCAGCGTGTCGGGCCTGAACGTGTTCGGGCTGCCGATCGAATCGCCGGTGTCGAAGTACCTGCTGTGCCTCGTGTTCGTCAGCGTGTTCGCATTGCTCGCGAAGAACCTGGTGCGCGCGAGCATCGGCCGCGAATGGATGGCGATGCGCGACATGGACGTCGCCGCCGCGGTGATCGGCATCCGCCCGATGTACGCCAAGCTCACCGCGTTCGCGGTCAGCTCGTTCATCGTCGGCGTGGCCGGCGCGCTGTGGGGCTTCATCCACCTCGGGGCCTGGGAGCCGGCCGCGTTCAACATCGACCGCTCGTTCCAGCTGCTGTTCATGGTGATCATCGGCGGGCTCGGCTCGATCAGCGGCAGCTTCATCGGCGCGGCCTTCATCATCCTGCTGCCGCTGCTGCTGAACCAGGTGCCGCGCTGGTTCGACATGCCGCTGTCGACCGCGCTCGCGTCGCACCTCGAGTCGATGATCTTCGGCGCGCTGATCGTGTTCTTCCTGATCGTCGAGCCGCACGGGCTCGCGCGGCTGTGGTCCACCGCACGCGAGAAGCTGCGGCTGTGGCCTTTCCCCCATTGACCTCGCATTCAACAACCACAACGGAGACAGACATGGAATTCAAGTCGTTCGCACGGGTTGCCGCGATCGCCGCGGTGGGTTGGGCCGGCCTGCTTGCCGCGCCAGCCGCGCAGGCGCAGGCCAAGGAGCAGTTCTTCCCGCTGCTCGTCTACCGCACCGGCGCCTACGCCCCCAACGGCACGCCGTGGGCCAACGGCAAGCAGGACTACCTGAAGATGATCAACGCCCGCGACGGCGGCATCAACGGCGTCAAGCTGACTTTCGAGGAATGCGAGACCGGCTACGCGACCGACCGCGGCGTCGAATGTTACGAACGGCTGAAGGGCCGGCCCGGCGTGACGCTGTTCGACCCGCAGGCCACCGGCATCACCTTCGCGCTGACCGACAAGGTGCCGGCCGACAAGATCCCGCTGATCACGCTCGGCTACGGGCTCGCGGCCTCGCAGGACGGCGGCGTGTTCAAGTGGAACTTCCCGCTGATGGGCTCGTACTGGACGGCCGCCGACATCCTGATCCAGCACATCGGCAAGAAGGAAGGCGGGCTCGACAAGCTGAAGGGCAAGAAGATCGCGCTCGTCTACCACGACTCGCCGTTCGGCAAGGAGCCGATGCCGCTGCTGGAAGAGCGCGCGAAGACGCACGGCTTCGAGCTGGTGAAGATCCCGGTGACGGCGCCCGGCGTCGAGCAGAAGTCGGCGTGGCTGCAGGTGCGCCAGCAGAAGCCCGACTACGTGCTGCTGTGGGGCTGGGGCGTGATGAACTCGACCGCGCTGAAGGAGGCGATCGCCACCGGCTACCCGCGCGAGAAGATGTACGGCGTGTGGTGGGCCGGCGCCGAGCCCGACGTGAAGGACGTCGGCGACGCGGCCAAGGGCTACAACGCGCTCGCGCTGAACACCTCGGGCCAGCAGCCGAAGGTGATCCAGGACATCCTGAAGTACGTGCACGACAAGGGCCAGGGCGCCGGCCCGAAGGACGAGGTCGGCTCGGTGCTGTACACGCGCGGGCTGATCATCCAGATGCTCGGCGTCGAGGCGGTGCGACGCGCGCAGGAACGCTACGGCAAGGGCAAGGTGATGACCGGCGAGCAGGTGCGCTGGGGTCTGGAGAACCTGGCGCTCGACCAGAAGAAGCTCGATGCGCTCGGCTTCGCCGGCGTGATGCGGCCGGTCAGCACCTCGTGCCTGGACCACATGGGCACCAGCTGGACGCGGGTGCACACCTGGGACGGCAGCAAGTGGAACTTCAGCTCCGACTGGTACCAGGCCGACGAGCAGATCCTGAAGCCGATGGTGAAGGTGGCGGCGGACAAGTACGCGACGGACAAGAAGCTGACGCGCCGCACCCCTGAAGACTGCCAGAGCTGATCTCATGAACGCGCCGGTCTTGCTCAACGTCAACGGGATCGAGGTGATCTACCACCACGTGATCCTGGTGCTGAAGGGTGTCTCGCTGCAGGTGCCCGAGGGCGGCATCGTCGCGCTGCTGGGCGGCAACGGCGCCGGCAAGACAACGACGCTGCGCGCCGTCAGCAACCTGCTGGCGGGCGAGCGCGGCGCGGTCACCAAGGGCAGCATCGAGCTGCGCGGCGACCGCATCGAGGCGCTCTCCACCGCCGAGATGGTGAACCGCGGCGTGGTGCAGGTGATGGAAGGCCGGCACTGCTTCGCGCACCTGACGATCGAGGAGAACCTGATGACCGGCGCGTACACGCGGCGCGACGGCAAGGCCGCGATCGCGCAGACGCTGGAGAAGGTCTACGGCTACTTCCCGCGGCTGAAGACGCGGCGCGGCTCGCAGGCGGCCTATACCTCGGGCGGCGAACAGCAGATGTGCGCGATCGGCCGCGCGCTGATGGCAAACCCGAAGATGGTGCTGCTCGACGAGCCGTCGATGGGCCTCGCGCCACAGATCGTCGAGGAGGTGTTCGAGATCGTGAAGGACCTGAACCAGCGCGAGCGCGTGACCTTCCTGCTGGCCGAGCAGAACACCGCGATGGCGCTGCGCTATGCCGACCACGGCTACATCCTCGAGAACGGCCGCGTCGTGATGGACGGTGCGGCCAAGGCGCTGGCCGAGAACGAGGACGTCAAGGAGTTCTACCTCGGCACCGGCGGCGCGAAGGACGACGTGGAACGCAAGAGCTTCCGCGACGTGAAAAGCTACAAGCGCCGCAAACGCTGGCTGAGCTGAAGGGAGACGACGATGTCCGATGATTTCTTTGCACCACCGGCCTTCAAGCCCGACGAGACGCTGGTCACGCTGAAGCGCCAGCTGCGCGAGCTGAAGCCGCTGGCCGAGCGCGGTGCGGCGTTCGACTGGAAAGGCAAGCCGGTGCTTCAGCTCGCGAGCGATGCCGCAGCGATCACCGCGCGCATCGCCCGCCGGCCGATCACGACGCCGGAATGGGACACGCAGGTGCTGAAGAGCGGTGCCGACGTGCGCAAGCTGGTCGACGAGGTCCGCAGGCGCCTGGCCCGCTGGGCGGATGACGAATGATGGCGGCCTTCTTCGACGCCCTCGAAACCCGCGAGCCGGCCGAGCGCGAGCGCGCGCTGTTCACCGCCCTGCCCGCGCTGCTGGCCCATGCGCAGGCCCACGCCCCGGCGTTCGCCGCGCTGCCGAGCGGCCTGCAGGCCGACCGCGTGACCGATCGCGCGGCACTCGCGGCCCTGCCGGTCACGCGCAAGAGCGAGTTGCTGGCGCGCCAGCAGGCCGAGCGCGGCAGCGGTGTCGTCGACGATGTGTTCGGCGGCTTCTCGACCATCGGCTGGCGCGGCCTGCGCCGCCCGAACGGCGCGCGCCGGGTGTTCCAGTCGCCCGGGCCGCTCTACGAACCCGAGGGCGAGGCCACCGACTACTGGCGCGCAGCCCGCGCGCTGCATGCGGCCGGCTTTCGCGCCGGCGACCTGGTGCACAACAGCTTCAGCTACCACCTGACGCCGGCCGGCTCGATGATGGAAGGCGGCGCGCTCGCGATCGGCTGCACCGTGTTCCCCGGCGGCGTCGGCAACACCGAGCTGCAGTTGCAGGCGATGCGCGAGCTGCGGCCGCACGGCTACGTCGGCACGCCGAGCTTCCTGAAGATCCTGGTCGACAAGGCGCTCGAGGCGGGCGGATCGCTCGGCTCGGTGCGGCGCGCGCTGGTCAGCGGCGAGGCCTTTCCAGCGGCGCTGCGCGACTGGCTGCGCGGCCACGGCATCGAGGCTTACCAGTGCTATGCGACGGCCGACCTCGGGCTGATCGCGTACGAGACCGAGGCCCGCGAGGGGCTGGTGCTCGATGAAGGCGTGATCGTCGAGATCGTGCGGCCGGGCACCGGCGACCCGGTCCCCGAGGGCGAGGTCGGCGAGCTGGTCGTCACGACGCTGAACCCGGACTACCCGCTGGTGCGCTTCGGCACCGGCGACCTGTCGGCGGTGCTGCCCGGCCGCTGCCCGACCGGGCGCACCAACACCCGCATCAAGGGCTGGATGGGGCGCGCCGACCAGACGGCCAAGGTGCGCGGCATGTTCGTGCACCCGTCGCAGGTGGCGGAGGTGGTGAAGCGATTCCCGGAGATCGCGCGGGCGCGGCTGGTGGTCAGCGGCGAGATGGCGAGCGATCGCATGACGCTGCGGGTGGAGGTGGCCGGCGCCCCCGAGGGCCTGGCCACGCGCATCGCCGACGCGATCCGCGACGTGACCAAGCTGCGCGGCGAGGTGGAGCTGTGCGCGCCAGGCAGCCTGCCGAACGACGGGCGCGTCATCGAGGACGCGCGCAAATACGACTGATCAGGTGTCCGACTTGACGTTGCCTTCCTTGACCACCTTCGCCCACTTCGCGATCTCGGTGTGGATGAACGCGGTGAACTTCTCCGACGACCCGCCGCCATCTTCGGCGCCGTAGCTGTCGAGCCGTTCCTGCACGTCGGGCATCGCCATCACCTTGTTGGCGTCCTCGTTGATCTTCTGCGCCAGCCCCTTCGGCAGCTTGCCCGGGCCGACCAGGCCGTACCAGGTGGTGGCCTCGAAATCGGGGAAGCCCTGCTCGGCCATCGTCGGCACCGTCGGGTGGCCCTTCGCGCGCTTGATGCGCGTCTGCGCGATCGCGATCACCTTGCCGCCCTTCACGTGCGGCGTGGCCGCCGTCATCGTCTCGAAGCAGTAGTTGATCTGCCCGCCGATCAGGTCGGTGATGGCCGGCGCACTGCCCTTGTACGGGATGTGCAGCGCATTCACCTTGGCGCTCAGCTTGAACATCTCCAGCGCCAGGTGCTGCGCCGAGCCAGAGCCGGCCGATCCGAAGCTGATCTCGCCCGGCTTGGCCTTGCACAGCGCGACGATGTCCTTGACCGTGACGGCCGGCTGCATCGTGCCGGCGATCAGCAGGTTGGGCGTCACGCCGACCAGCATGATGGGCACGAAGTCGCGCTCGACGTTGTAGTTCAGCTTGGGCTGCAGGCTGGGCGCCAGCGCATGGCTGTTGATGTGCGCCATCAGCAGCGTGCTGCCGTCGCTCGGCTGCTGCGCCACGTAGTCGGCCGCGAGCACGCCCGCGACGCCGGCCTTGTTCTCGATGATCACCTGCTGGCCCCACATCACGCCCAGCTTCTGGCCCAGCACGCGGGCCAGCGCATCGGTGCCGCCGCCCGGAGGGAAGCCGACGATGATGCGGATCGGACCCGAGGGCAGTCCCTGCGCGAACAGGCGCGGTGTCCCGAGGCTGGCGACCGTGCCAGCCGCGGCCTGGAGTAGCGAACGACGTTGCATGCGAACCTCCTGAATGTTGTGGGAATGCGCTGTCTTCAGGCCGCGGCCTGCAGGGCCGGGGACTGCGGATGCGAAGCGAAGAAGTCCATCGCCGCCTGCACGCCGCTGCCGGCGGTCACGATGCCCGACAGCTTCAGCCCCATCTCGACGCCCGACAGCGCCGCCATCAGCGTCAGGTCGTTGCAGTCGCCGAGGTGGCCGATGCGGAACATGCGGCCCTTGACCCGCCCGAGCCCGGTGCCGAGCGACAGGTCGAAGCGCTGGTGGATCAGCTTGCGCAGCGCATCGGCGTCGACGCCTTCGGGCGTGATCACGCCGGTCAGCACCGGCGAGTACACCGCCGGGTCGGCGCACTGGATCGGCAGCCCCCAGGCCCGCACCGCGCCGCGCACCGCCTCGCCCCAGCGGTGGTGGCGGGCGAACACGCTCTCGAGCCCCTGGTCGAGCAGCATGTCGAGCGCCTCGCTCAGGCCGTACAGCAGGTTGGTGTTCGGCGTGTAGGGCCAGTAGCCCGTCTTGTTCATCTCGATGATCTCGTCCCAGGCCCAGAAGGCCTTCGGCAGCGTGGCCTTCTTGCTGGCCTCGATCGCCTTCGGCGAAACCGCGTTGAAGCTGATGCCCGGCGGCAGCATCAGGCCCTTCTGCGAGCCGCTCACCGTGACGTCGACGCCCCAGTCGTCATGCCGGTAGTCGGCACTGGCCAGGCCCGAGATCGTGTCGACCAGCAACAGCGCCGGGTGCTTCGCGGCATCGATCGCGCGGCGCACCGCGGCGATGTCGGAGGTGACGCCGGTCGAGGTTTCGTTGTGCACCACGCAGACGGCCTTGATCTGGTGGCCGCCGTCGGCGCGCAGGCGCTGCTCGATCAGGTCGGCCTGCACGCCGTGGCGCCAGCTGTTCGGCAGGCCGGTCAGCGCATCGGTGCCGGGCAGCGCGAGGAACTCGGGCTTCAGGCCCAGGCGCAGCGCCATCTTCTGCCACAGGCTCGCGAAGTGGCCGGTCTCGTACATCAGCACCGCGTCGCCGGGGCTCAGCACATTGGCCAGCGCCGCCTCCCACGCGCCGGTGCCGGAGGCCGGGTAGATCACCACCGGGTGGCGCGTGCGGAACACCTGCCGGATACCCGAGAGCACCTTCAGCCCCAGCACGCCGAACTCCGGCCCGCGGTGGTCGATGGTGGGCAGGCTCATGGCCCGCAGGATGCGATCCGGCACCGGGCTGGGCCCGGGGATCTGCAGGAAATGACGGCCGCTGGGATGCTGGTCTAGCGCGATCATGACGACTCCTGACGAGGTCCGAATGCGATTTAGTTTTGCATACAAAATTCATTTGTCAATGGTTGTCACCCGCGATGGCATCCGTATGATGACCATCGACCTGCACAGAAAATGAATACAAATTCAGAAAGCTCGCCATGGCCGACATCATTTCCATTCCCCGCCAGGTGCTGCACCAACAGGTGTGCACGCGGCTGCGCCAGTTGATCGTCGAGAACCACATCCCGCCGGGCAGCAAGCTCAACGAGCGCGCGCTGTGCGAGGAGCTGAAGGTGTCGCGCACCCCGTTGCGCGAGGCGATCAAGATGCTGGCCGCCGAAGGCCTGGTGGAGCTGCTGCCGAACCGCGGCGCGGTCGCGATGGAGCTGTCGGCGCAGGACATCGCCGACACCTTCGAGGTGATCGCCGGGCTCGAAGGCCTGTCGGGCGAGCTGGCGGCGCAGCGCATCACCGATGCCGAGCTGGCCGAGATCCGCGCGCTGCATTTCGAGATGCTGGCCGCCTACACGCGGCGCGACCTGCCGACCTACTACAGCATCAACGCGGTGATCCACAAGCACATCAACGCGGCCGCGCGCAACCCGGTGCTGACGCAGACCTACGGCACGGTGAACGCCCGGCTGCAGGCGCTGCGCTTCCGCTCGAACTGCGACGAGGCCAAGTGGGCGCGCGCGATGAGCGAGCACGAGCGCATGATCGAGCTGCTGTCGGCACGCGATGGCGCCGGCCTGCACCGGCTGCTGGTGCAGCACCTGCTGAACAAGCGCGACGTGGTGCTCGAGCTGATGAAGCACGGCGAACTCGATTCCTCCCCGAAGGTGTCCGCATGACGCGGGCCGAGCGCCGGGCCGCTCCCAAGCCGGCCCGCATCCCCTCGGGGGATCGATCGATGTACTCGTCGAGCGAGGGGCTGTCATCCTTGCCCGAAGCGGCCGAGCTGGCACGGCGCCTCAGCGCCAACACGCAGGGCGAGACGCTGTTCGACATCGCGTCGCGCGGCCGCTATGCAACCGACGCGTCGATCTACCAGATCATGCCGGTCGGCGTGTTCGTGCCGCGCACCGCGCAGGACATCGGCATCGCGATCGACATCGCGCGCGACCTGAAGATTCCGCTGCTGCCGCGCGGCGGCGGCACCTCGCAATGCGGCCAGACCACCGGCGCGGCGCTGGTGATCGACACCAGCAAGCACTACCGCCGCGTGCTCGCGTTCGACCGCGACGCGATGACGGTGCAGGTCGAGCCCGGCATCGTGCTCGACCACCTGAACGCGTACCTGAAGCCGCACGGGCTGTGGTACCCGGTCGACGTGTCGACCAGCGCGCAGGCCACGCTGGGCGGCATGGCCGGCAACAACTCCTGCGGCTCGCGCAGCATCGCCTACGGCAACATGGTGCACAACGTGCTCGCGGCCGAGGCCTGGCTGAGCGACGGCAGCAACGTGCGCTTCGGCCGCGTCGACCAGCTGGGCGCAAAGGAGGCCGCGATCGCCGATTTCGTGCGCGATCTCGCGGCATCGCAGCGCGACGAGATCGACCTGCGCTGGCCGAAGGTGATGCGCCGCGTCGGCGGCTACAACCTCGACATCTTCCGGCCGCAGAGCGAGCGGCCCTACACCAGCGACGGCAGCGTCAACCTCGCGCACCTGCTGATCGGCGCCGAGGGCACGCTCGGCTTCACGCGCACGCTGACGCTGAAGCTCGCGCCGCTGCCGGGCCACAAGGTGCTCGGCGTCGTCAACTACCCGAGCTTCCATGCGGCGATGGATTCGGCGCAGCACATCGTGAAGCTCGGCCCGAGCGCGGTCGAGCTGGTCGACCGCACGATGATCGAGCTGTCGCGCGCGAACCCGGCCTTCCGCCCGACCATCGACGCGGCGCTGATCGGCGAGCCGCAGGCGATCCTGCTGGTGGAATTCAGCGGCGGCGACAAGGCGGTGCTGCTGAAGCAACTGAAGCAGCTGGTCGAGCTGATGGGCGAACTGAAGCTGCCCGGCAGCGTGGTCGAGATGCGCGACGAGGCACCGCAGAAGGCCTTGTGGGAGGTGCGCAAGGCTGGCTTGAACATCATGATGAGCCTGAAGGGCGACGGCAAGCCGGTCAGCTTCATCGAGGACTGCGCGGTGCCGCTGGAGCACCTGGCGGAGTACACCGACGCGCTGACCGAGGTGTTCCGCCGCCACGGCAGCAAGGGCACCTGGTATGCGCACGCCTCGGTCGGCACGCTGCACGTGCGGCCGATCCTCGACATGCGGCAAGGCGGCCCGGGCGGCGGCGCGCACAAGATGCGCTCGATCGCCGAGGAAGCGAGCGCGCTGGTGCGCAAGTTCAAGGGCGCCTACAGCGGCGAGCATGGCGACGGCCTGTGCCGCGGCGAGTGGATCGCGTGGCAGTTCGGGCCGCGCATCAACGAAGCCTTCCGCGCGATCAAGCAGCACCTCGACCCGATCAACCTGATGAACCCGGGCAAGATCATCGATCCGCCGAAGATGGACGATGCGAGCCTGTTCCGCTATGCGCCAGGCTACAAGACCATCGCGCTGAAGCCGGTGTTCGACTGGTCGGCGTGGAACGTGCAGAACGACCCGGCGACCGAAACCACCACCGCGCCCGGCACCGGCGGCGACGCGAGCGGCGGCTTCGCGAAGGCCGTCGAGATGTGCAACAACAACGGGCACTGCCGCAAGTTCGACGCCGGCACCATGTGCCCGAGCTACCGCGTCACGCGCGACGAGCAGCACCTGACGCGCGGCCGCGCGAACACGCTGCGGCTCGCGTTGTCGAACCAGCTTGGCGAACAGGGCTTCACGAGCGATGCGGTGCGCGACGCGATGGACCTGTGCGTCGGCTGCAAGGGCTGCAAGCGCGACTGCCCGACCGGCATCGACATGGCGAAGATGAAGCTCGAGTTCACCGCACACGACAAGGCGCGACACGGCCACACGCTGAAGGACCGGCTGATCGCGCACCTGCCCGCGTATGCGCGGCTCGCGAGCGCCGCGCCGTGGCTGTTCAACCTGCGCGAGACGCTGCCCGGCGCCAAGCGGCTGGCCGAGCGCTGGCTCGGGCTGTCGGCCCAACGCAGTCTGCCGCGCTTTCGCCGCGACACCTTCCGGCGCGTCGCGCCGCACATCGGCCTCGCCACGCGCGCCGACGTGCTGAAGGCCGACAAGCCGGTCGTGCTGTTCGTCGACACCTTCAACGGCAGCTTCGAGAGCGAGAACGCGACCGCCGCGGTGCGCGTGCTGCAGGCGGCCGGCTACACCGTGCATGCCGCGAGCCGCCCGGGCGCGGCGCTGTGCTGCGGGCGCACGTACCTCGCGGCCGGCATGCCGGAGCAGGCGAAGGCGAATGCGCGCGAGCTGCTGAAGGCACTGCTGCCGTTCGCGCAGCGCGGCATCGCCGTCGTCGGGCTGGAGCCGTCGTGCCTGCTGACGATGCGCGACGAGATGCTGGTGATGGGCCTGGGCGACGACGCGAAGACCTTGGCCGACCAGGCGCTGCTGCTCGAGGAGTTCCTCGCGCGCGAAGCCAAGGCGGGCCGCTTCGCGCCGCGCTTCAAGCCGGCGGCACAGGCGATGCGGGTGCACGGCCACTGCCACCAGAAGGCGTTCGGCGCGATCCAGCCGGTGCTCGACGTGCTGAAGCTGATTCCCGGCGCGCAGCCGACGCTGATCGAGAGTTCGTGCTGCGGCATGGCCGGCAGCTTCGGCTACGAGGCGAGCCACCACGAGGTGTCGATGCAGATGGCCGAGCTGAGCCTGCTGCCGGCGGTGCGCGAGGCGCCCGACGCGATCATCGTCGCCGACGGCACCAGCTGCAGGCACCAGATCGCCGACGGTGCGCAGCGCGAGGCCCTGCACGTCGCCCGGGTACTGGCCGATCACCTGGGCTGAATGGCCTTGCGTCGCCTCCGGGTTACGTAGTTTCCGCCATGCCGGTGCCTCGGCGCTTCCTTAAGCTCGGGTCTTCTGACTCACCGACACGCTCGCTCGAAAGGAACACGACCATGAAGAAACTCCTGCTGGCCGGCGCCGCACTGCTGACGGCGACCGCGGCACTGGCCGAGTACCCCGAGAAGCCGGTGACCATCGTCGTCCCGTTCTCCGCCGGCGGCCCGACCGACAAGGTCGCGCGCGACCTGGCCGAGGCGCTGCGCAAGCCGCTGGGCGGCCAGGTCATCATCATCGACAACGTCGGCGGTGCCGGCGGCACGCTGGGCGCGACCAAGGTCGCCAAGGCCTCGAACGACGGCTACACGCTGCTGCTGCACCACATCGGCATGAGCACCTCGCCCGCGCTGTACCGCAACATGCAGTACAAGACGCTGGAGGATTTCGAGTACCTCGGCATGATCAACGAAGTGCCGATGACGCTGATCGGCAAGCCCTCGCTGCCGGCCACCAACTACGCCGAGCTGACCAAGTGGCTCGATGCGAACAAGGGCAAGATCAACCTGGCGAACGCCGGGCTCGGATCGGCCTCGCACCTGTGCGGCCTGCTGTTCATGAGCACGACCAAGGTCGACATGACGACCGTGCCGTACAAGGGCACCGGCCCGGCGATGACCGACCTGCTCGGCGGCCAGGTCGACCTGATGTGCGACCAGACCACCAACACCACCAGCCAGATCGCCGGCGGCAAGGTGAAGGCGTACGCGGTGACCAGCACCAAGCGCCTGACGACGCCGGCGCTGGCCAAGCTGCCGACGCTCGACGAATCGGGGCTGAAGGGCTTCAACGTCAGCATCTGGCACGCGCTGTACGCGCCGAAGGGCACGCCGAAGGCCGTCACCGACAAGATCAACGCGGCGCTGAAGATCGCGCTGAAGGACCCCGACTTCATCCACCGCGAAGAAGGCCTGGGCGCCGTCGTGATGACCGACGCGCGCGTGAACGGCCCGGAGCACAAGAAGTTCGTCGAGGCCGAGATCAACAAGTGGGGCCCGATCATCAAGGCCGCCGGCCAGTACGCCGACTGAGTGGGTTCAGGCCCGCAACGTGATCGGGATGGTCACGGGGCCGTCGTTGACGAGGTGCACCTTCATGTCCGCCCCGAACTCGCCGCTGGCGACGTTCGGGTGCTGTGACCTCGCGGTGGCGAGCACCCGTTCATAGAGTTCACGCCCGAGCGCAGGCGGCGCCGCCGCGGTGAAGCTCGGCCGGTTGCCGCCCGAGGTGTCGGCCGCCAGCGTGAACTGGCTGACGATCAGCAGCCCGCCGCCGATGTCGGTGACGCTGCGGTTCATCTTGCCGTTCTCATCGCTGAAGATGCGCAGCTTCAGCAGTTTCGCGACCAGCTTGTCGGCGACCGCCGGCGTGTCGTCCGGTTCGGCGCACACCAGCACCAGCAGGCCGGCGTCGATCGCGCCGATCACCAGCCCGGCCACCTCGACGCGCGCCTGCGACACCCGCTGCGTGATGGAGATCATCGCGCCAGCCCGTCGGCGGACTGCGCCTCGACGTTCGTCGGCAGCAGCTGGATGGAAGCCCGCAAGCCCGGCACGTCGTGCATCAGCGCCTGCTCGACATCGGCGCGCAGCGCGGCCGCGCGGCCGAGCGTCCAGTCGGCCGGCACGTGCATGTGCATGTCGATGAAGCGCCGCTGCCCGGCGCGCCGGGTGACGACGTGGTCGAAGCGGATCGGGTGGGGGGCGAACTGCGCCAGCGTGCCGTCGATCTGTTCGCGGATCTCGGGCTCGACCGCGCTGTCCATCAGCCCCTCGATCGAGCGCCACGCGAGGTGACCGCCTTCGCGCAGGATGTTCAGCGCCACGCCGATCGCGAGCAGCGGATCGAGCCACAGCCAGCCGGTCAACTTGGCCAGCAGCAAGCCGGCGACGACACCGGCGGAGGTCCACACGTCGGTCATCAGGTGACGCGCGTCGGCCTCGAGCACGATCGAGCGGTGCTGCCGCGCGCCGGCCATCATCCACCACGCCAGCAGGCCGTTGATCGCCGAGCTGGCGACCGACAGCGTCAGACCCCAGCCGAGCGATTCGAGCGGCTGCGGGTGCGCGAAGCGCTGCGCCGCGGCCCAGATGATGCTCACCGCGGCCGCGGCGATCAGCATGCCTTCGAAGCCGCTCGAGAAGTACTCCGCCTTCGTGTGACCCGACGGATGGTCTTCGTCGGCCGGCCGGCGCGCGATGTTGACCATCAGCAGCGCGAACAGCGCCGAGGCCAGGTTGACCACCGATTCCATCGCGTCCGACAGCAGCCCGACCGAGCCGGTGACCCACCACGCCCAGGTCTTCAGCCCGATGGTCGCGAGCGCCGCGATCACCGACAGGCGCAGCAGTGCCTCGACACCCATCGGCGTGCCCATCAGCGGTCCATGCGCTTGAGTTCGTCGCCGAGGAACTGCGCCACGGGCAGGCTGCGACCGTCGGCGAAACGGATCTGGTAGGCCTGCCCGGTGGTGCTGGAGCGGCTCGCGATCTCGTCGATGAACTGCTGCGCGGTGGTGACGTGCTCGCCCATCTTGTCGAACTTGCCGCGCAGGAACTTCGCCGCATCGGCCGGCGAATAGGCGCCGCCGTTGCGGACGAATTTCAGGCCGGTCTGGCCCGCGACGAAGGCGATCAGCCGCTCGATGCGCGCCCGTTCGGCCTCGGACGGCGCAGCCTGCGCAGTCAACGCGAATGCAGCCGCCAGCAGGCCGAGGACGATCCGCCGCCGCATCGCGATCAGCCCAGCGTGACGCGCGCGAACTTGCGCTTGCCGACCTGCACGACGTAGGTGCCGGCGTTCAGCTTCAGGCCCTTGTCGCTGACCGCGTCGCCGTCGATGCGCACGCCACCGCCTTCGATCAGCCGCCCGGCCTCGCTGGTCGACGGCGCGAGGCCGGCCTGCTTCAGCAGCGCGGTGATGCCGAGCGGCGCGCCCGACAGCGCGAGTTCGTCGATCACATCGGGGATGCCGCCCTTCGCCCGGTTGTTGAAGTCGGCCTCGGCCGCCTCGGCCGCCGCCGCGCTGTGGAAGCGGGTGGTGATCTCCTTGGCAAGCAGCACCTTCGCGTCCTTCGGGTTGCGCCCGCCGTCGACGCCTGCCTTCAGCGCCGCGATCTCCGCCTCGGGCCGGAAGCTCAGCAGCGTGAAGTACTTCCACATCATCGTGTCGCTGATCGACAGGATCTTCGCGAACATGTCGTTCGGCGCGTCGGTGATGCCGATGTAGTTGTTCTTGCTCTTCGACATCTTGTCGACGCCGTCCAGCCCCTCGAGCAGCGGCATCGTCAGGATGCACTGCGGCTCCTGGCCGTATTCGCTCTGCAGCGCACGGCCCACCAGCAGGTTGAACTTCTGGTCGGTGCCGCCGAGCTCGAGGTCGCTCTTCAGCGCCACCGAGTCGTAGCCCTGCATCAGCGGGTACAGGAACTCGTGCACGCTGATCGGCGTGCCGGCCTTGAAGCGCTTCGTGAAATCGTCGCGCTCCATCATGCGGGCCACCGTGTAGCGCGACGCGAGCTGGATCATGCCGCGCGCGCCCAGCGGATCGCTCCACTCGGAGTTGTAGCGGATCTCGGTGCGGCTCTCGTCCAGCACCAGCGCCGCCTGGCGGTAGTAGGTCTGCGCGTTGGCCTCGATCTGCTCGCGCGTCAGCGGCGGGCGGGTGCTGTTGCGCCCCGACGGGTCGCCGATCATCGACGTGAAGTCGCCGATCAGGAAGATCACCGTGTGCCCCAGGTCCTGCAGCTGGCGCATCTTGTTCAGCACCACGGTGTGGCCGATGTGGATGTCGGGCGCGGTCGGGTCCAGGCCGAGCTTGATTCGCAGTGGCACGCCGGTTGCTTCAGAGCGTGCGAGCTTGTTCAGCCATTCGGCCTCGGGTAACAGCTCGTCACAGCCCCTCAATGACACCGCCAGCGCCTCGCGCGTGCGGTCGGTGATCGGAAAAGGCGGCTGGGCGGACATGGTTTTCGGGGCCGGTTGCAGAACGAACTTGTGGGGGTATTCCGGGATTAGCGCCAGAAACATTGGCGCGGAAGTCGGTGGCTATACTGCGCCGCTTCCGGGTGCCGGCCCCCTCCAGACACAGGGGCCCGCAAGCGACCGCGATTCTAGTGGACGCCTGCAGGCAGCAAGACAGACCAGAGCGCGGCGTCCGATGGCGGTGTGCTTGCAGACAGGGCTTCACCGCCCTTCACAGCAGTGAACTCGTTGGATTCTCTCGATCAAGCGCTGGCCTCGGCCGGCACCACCACCCAGCATTTCGTCCACCGCCATCCGCGCACGCTCGCCGGCACGGTGGTCGCGTTGCTGATGGGCGCCGGCGTCACCGCCTTCGCCATCGCGCCGATGGCCCCCGATGCGTCCGACCTGCCGCGCCGCGTGGTGACGGAAAGCGTCACCCCGGAAGACGTCGGATCGCAGCTCGAAGCGCTGGCCAGCCACGACTTGTCGCTCTACCGCAGCGACCTGACCCGCAACGCCGACACCGCCGACAGCCTGCTGCGCCGCGTGAACGTGACCGATGTCGCGGCAGCCACCTTCTTGCGCACCGACAAGACCGCCCGCCTGTTGCTCGAAGGCCGCGCCGGCAAGATGGTGCAGGTGCGCAGCGATGAATCGGGCCAGCTCGAGGAACTGGTCGCCCGTTTCCCGGCCGCCGATCCGGCGCAGTGGTCGACCCACTTCTCGCGACTCAGCGTGAAGCGCGTCGACGGCCGCTTCGAGGCCAGGGTCGAACTGGCACCGCTGGCCGCCCAGGTGCGGCTGGGCAGCGGCACGATCCGCAGCTCGCTGTTCGCCGCCACCGACGAATCGCGCATCCCCGACCCGGTGGCCGTGCAGGTCGCCGAGATCTTCTCGACCGACATCGACTTCCACCGCGAGCTGCGCAAGAACGACACCTTCAGCGTCGTCTACGAAGCGCTGACCGCCGACGGCGAAGTGATCACCTGGAACCAGGCCGCCGGCCGCGTGCTGGCCGCCGAGTTCGTCAACAACGGCCGCAGCTACTCGGCCGTGTGGTTCAAGGACCCGTCCGGCAAGGGCGGCTACTTCGGCTTCGACGGCCAGAGCAAGCGCCGTGCGTTCCTCGCGAGCCCGCTGGAGTTCTCGCGCGTGACCTCGGGCTTCTCGATGCGCTTCCACCCGATCCTGCAGAGCTGGCGCGCCCACCTGGGTGTGGACTACGGCGCACCGACCGGCACCTCGGTGCGCAGCGTCGGCGACGGCGTGGTCGATTTCGCCGGCTGGCAGAACGGCTACGGCAACGTCGTCAAGGTTCGCCACAGCAACGACCGCGAGACGGTCTACGCCCACCTGAGCCGCATCGACGTGAAGCGCGGCCAGCATGTCGAGCAGGGCATGCACATCGCCAACGTCGGCATGACCGGCTGGGCGACCGGGCCGCACCTGCACTTCGAGTTCAAGCTGAAGGGCCAGCAGCAGGATCCGCTGGTGGTCGCCAAGACCTCGGAAGCGATCGTGCTGACCGCGTCGGCGCAGCAGGAGCTGGCGAAGGTCACCGGCACCTGGCGCCAGCAGCTCAAGGGCGCCGAATCGCTCGCGAGCTACACCGGCGACGCCGAGTAAACCCGGCGGGCCTCGCAAGCCGGCGCCGCACGGCTACCATCGCGCGATGACCGAGCACCTCATCGCGGAACGCTACATCGGGTTGATGTCCGGCACCTCGCTGGACGGCGTGGACGGCGTGATCGCCGATTTCAGCGGCGCCCACATGAAGGTGCTGGCGCATGCCCACCTTCCTTTTGCCGCGCATGTGCGCGAGGCCTTCATGGCCTTGCAGCGCGCCGGCGACGACGAACTGAACCGCGCGGCCCACGCCGGGCACGCGCTGGTGCAGGTCTATGGCGGCGTCGTCAGCCTGCTGCTGGCGCAGACCGGCCTGAGCGCAGCCGACATCCGGGCCATCGGCGCACACGGGCAGACGGTGCGGCACCGACCGGGCGACGAGCTGCCGTACACCGTGCAGGTGAACGCGCCGGCCGCGCTGGCCGAGCTGGCGGGCATCGACGTCGTCGCGGATTTCCGCAGCCGCGACATCGCCGCCGGTGGCCAAGGCGCGCCG
Source organism: Rhizobacter sp. OV335 (assembly GCF_900142965.1). Taxonomy (GTDB): domain Bacteria; phylum Pseudomonadota; class Gammaproteobacteria; order Burkholderiales; family Burkholderiaceae_C; genus Rhizobacter. The sequence goes on along the minus strand of NZ_FRCQ01000003.1, from coordinate 17,474 downwards.
CTGGTGCCGGCCTTCCATCGCGCGGTGTTCGGCCTGGTCGACCGCGCCGGTGCCGTGCTCAACATCGGCGGCATCAGCAACCTGACCGCCTGGTCGGCGCACGACGGGCACACGATCGGCTTCGATTGCGGCCCCGGCAACGCGCTGATGGACCACTGGTGCCAGCGCCACTGCCACCGCCCCTTCGATGCCGGCGGCGCCTGGGCGGCCTCGGGGCGCGTCGAGGCCAGCCTGCTGACGTCGATGCGCGCCGATCCGTATTTCGCGCTGACACCGCCGAAGAGCACCGGCCGCGACCTGTTCAACCCGGAGTGGCTGGACGATCAGCTGTCGCGCGTCGGCCATGCACTGCGCCCGGAAGACGTGCAGGCCACGCTGTGCGAGCTGACGGCCCAGGCCTGCGCCGATTCGGTCGACCGCCATGCCGCTGCGGCGCCGGAGGTGGTGGTGTGCGGCGGCGGCGCCTTCAACGATCAGCTGATGGGCCGCTTGGCCGCGCTGCTGCCGCGCCGCAAGGTGGTCCGCAGCGATGACCGCGGCCTGCCGGCCAGCGAGGTCGAGGCGGCCGCGTTTGCGTGGCTGGCGCGGGCGCATGTGCGGCGCGAACCGGGCAACCTGGTGTCGGTCACCGGGGCGCGCGGCCCGCGGGTGCTGGGCGCGCTGTATCCGAAATGAAGAAGGCCGCTCGAAAGCGGCCTGGTGCGGGAGCCCGAAGGCTCAGACCGAAAAGCTGGATCCGCAACCGCAGGTCGTCGTCGCGTTCGGGTTCTTGATCACGAACTGCGCGCCTTCGAGGTCGTCCTTGTAATCGATCTCGGCGCCGGCCAGGTACTGCAGGCTCATCGCGTCGATCAGCAGCGTGACGCCGTTCTTGCTCATCTGCGTGTCGTCGTCGTTGACGATTTCATCGAAGGTGAAGCCGTACTGGAAGCCGGAGCAACCGCCGCCTTGCACGAAAACCCGCAGCTTCAGCTCGGGATTGCCTTCTTCATCGACCAGTTCCTTGACCTTGCTCGCGGCGCTGTCGGTGAAGACCAGCGGCACCGGCGGCTCACTGGAATCAAGGCTCTGGATGTTCTCTGCAACTGCGCTCATGGGGTATTCCTTGGGAGACGAACAGACCGATTATCCGTCGGGCTCACGCCGCTTGTGCCGTTGTGGGATTGATTGCCGGCCCCGAATTCGCGGTGGCGAGCTTCAAAGGGGCTTTTTCATCGGCCTTCAGCGGGTGAAGTTCGCCGTCGATCCGGGCGCCCTGGTGCATTTCGAGCGATTCGTAGCGCACGTCGCCGACGATGCTGGCCTTGGGCTGCAATTCGAGCAGCTGATCTGACAGAACGGGGCCGATCACGGTGCCGTTGATGATCACGTGGCCGGCCTTGACCTTGCCGATCACCTTGGCTTTCTCGCTGATCACGAGAATGCTGTAGGCCTCGCTGCTGGCGATCACGTCGCCCTGCACTTCGCCGTCGATGCGCAGGCCGTCGGCAAAGCGCAATTCGCCGGTGATCACGGTGCCCTCGCCGATCAGGGTGCGGATGGGAGGCTGCTTGGTTTTGCCGAACATGGTGGTTGCTCCAACGTGATCCAACGAGGGGTGCCGTCTGTGTGGCTCTTGCCAGGGTCTTGCGGCGGGTGCGCTCAGTGCTTCTTCGGAGGCTGGCTTCAGAGCTTGAGCATCTGCGTCGCCCTGACAGCGCCGCGGCTGTCGATGACCTTGACCTGCACGGTTTTTACCACGGCCTGCAGCGGGTGATCGATCATTCCTTCGAGACGGAGGTACTGCTTCACGGCCAGCGGCAGGCCCCCGTTGGGCATCGACATCGACCAGGGTTTGCCGTCGAGCAGGCCGGTCAGCACGATGTCGTAGCGACCGGTGAATTCCGGGGCCGACTTGCCCATCTGCATCACCAGCAATTGGTAACGAAGTTGTCCCGGCGCCTTGGCCTCAGCCTGCAGCGCGCGCACCGTCAGGGCCTCGGTGGTGCCGGCCGGCAGCAAGCGCTCGAAGAAGCCGAGATCGGCCTTCAAGGCCATGTTCTCGGACTCGAGCTGCTTGAGCTGCTGGGCGAGCTTGTCCTGCGCCACCTTCTCGGTGCGCAGCAGGCTGCCGGCGGTGTTGGCGATCGACTGCGCGCCTTCGCGTTCGGCGCGCAGTTGCGCGACCTCGACCCGCAACTGCCCCAGCTCGGCCTTGGCATCGCGGTCCAGGCCGGCGATGTCCTTGCCGAACTCGAAGGCCCACAACGCCAGCGCTGCGGAGAAGCCGAACACCAGGGCCACGAGCGCCCAGCGCAACGGCCACGGCAGGTGGCTTCTGACGATCATGCGCGGGGCGCTGATGGACATGCGACGACGAAGCAGTTTCCAGCGCATGGGGTCAGGAGAAGAGGAAGTGAAGGGCTCGTGCTGCGGAGCCCGGCGCCCCTGTTCGAGCTAGGGATTGTAGAAGCGGCCGCCCGCGTGCTTGTTTCCAAACCTTGCCGGAACCGCGACCCCAAAAGCAAAAGGGCCGCTCGAAAGCGGCCCCTTCTTGCAACGCGTGAGCGTCGATCAGCGCTTGCTGAACTGCTTCCTGCGGCGAGCACCGTGCAGGCCGACCTTCTTGCGCTCGACTTCACGCGCATCGCGCGTCACGAAGCCAGCGTGCTTGAGGGCGGGCTTGAGCGTCTCGTCGTAGTCGATCAGCGCGCGGGTGATGCCGTGGCGCACCGCACCGGCTTGACCCGACTCACCACCGCCGTGCACGTTGACCTTGACGTCGAACGCGCCGTCGTTGGAGGTCAGCACCAGAGGCTGCTTGACCACCATGATCGACGTCTGGCGACCGAAATACTCGTCGACGGTCTTGCCGTTGACGACGATCTGGCCGGTGCCCTTCTTGATGAAGACGCGAGCCACCGACGACTTGCGGCGGCCGGTTCCGTAGTTCCAATTTCCGATCATCACCGCTCCTTAGATTTCCAGCACTTTGGGCTGCTGGGCGGTGTGGGGGTGGGAACCACCGGCATACACCTTCAGCTTCTTGACCATCGCGTAACCCAACGGCCCCTTGGGGAGCATGCCCTTGACAGCCTTTTCCAGCGCGCGGCCGGGGTGCTTGGCTTGCATGTCCTTGAAGGTCGTGGCGTGGATACCGCCCGGGTGGCCTGAGTGACGGTAGTAGATCTTGTCGGTGGCCTTGTTGCCCGTGACGCGGATCTTGTCTGCGTTGACGACGACGATGAAATCTCCGGTGTCGACGTGAGGCGTGTAAATGGCCTTGTGCTTGCCGCGCAAACGGAGTGCCACTTCGCTGGCAACACGTCCGAGCACCTTGTCGGTGGCGTCAATCACAAACCACTCGTGCGTCACTTCGGCCGGCTTGGCGCTGAAGGTCTTCATGAGGTTCTTTCAATGAGCCGGTCGCGACATGCGACCAGCGGTTTACGGCCTGACTTCCTTCGCTGCGATCGGTGCTGCTTGTTCGGGCAGCCTCTCAGGCAGGATGGCGTCGCGGTGCGCCTGGTGGACGCGCCATCCCGTGGTTTTGCACGGTTCTCTCCGGGCCATGACGGAAAAGCCTTCTAGTGTAGCGGATCACGATCGGAACTGGCTAGGGGGCTCGCTTGCTTCGCCTCGTTCGCAAGAGGAGGTCTGAACTGGTACATTAGGGTTTCTACTAAGACCACTCCATGAGCAGCATCGCCACCTCTCCCGAACGTTCGTCGCCTCTCGCGTCGAACCCTGGCGGTGCGCCCGAGTCATCGCGTTTCAGCTGGGTGCCGATCCGATCGATGTCCGAGCGCCATCGGGAGCGCATCTCGATGCACTTGCTTTCGTTGAACGAAAGTGATCGCTATCTTCGATTCGGCTATCCGGCCACCGATGCGCAGATCGAGCGCTACGTCGCATCGCTGAATTTCGAGCGCGACGAGCTGTTCGGCATTTTCAATCGGCGCCTCCAGTTGATCGCGCTGGCCCACCTCGCCTACGCGCCGGTCAGCCGGCCGGAAGACGCGGCGATGGCGGAGTTCGGTGTGTCGGTGGCCAGCCACGCACGCGGCCGCGGCTATGGCGCCCGGCTCTTCGAACGCGCCGTGTTGCAGGCGCGCAACCGCGGCTGTGATCGCCTGTTTATCCATGCGCTCAGCGAGAACACCGCGATGCTGAAGATCGCCCGCCGCGCCGGCGCGTTGGTCGAGCGCGACGGCTCCGAATCGGAAGCCTGGCTGAAGTTGCCGCCCGACAGCCTCGCGTCGCAGATGGGCCAGCTGGTCGAGCGCCATGCCGCCGAGCTGAATTACCAGTTCAAGCGCCACACCCAGCGCATCGGCAGCCTGCTCGACACCGTCACGGAAGTGAAGGCCCACGTGAGCGGCACGCGACGCGTCGCATCGGAATGAGCGAAGAAACGCGTTTTCAGACACAAATCTGACAACTGTACGGCCCCGATGTGGGGGATGCGTCCCCGCAGCCCGGCCGCTAGGATGCCTTCGGTTCGTCGCTCGACGGGTGCCTTCGGCCCCGGTCCGATGGACCCTATCGAGTCTGTGCCCTGATCATGCAAGTCCTGCCCTGGATCGCCGCATTGGCAGTCACCACGCTGCTGGCCCTCGCGCTCCTCGTGCTGCTGTGGCGCGGTCGCAAGCCGCCACAACCCAAGCCGCTGCCGACCGAGTGGGCGCTCACCGCCCGCCCCGTCTTCAGCACCGATGAGCGCCGCATCTACCGCTTGCTGCGCGAGGCGTTGCCGCACCACATCGTGCTGTCGAAACTTCCGCTGGTGCGCTTTTGCCAGCCGAACGATCCGGCCGAGGTCCGTTTCTGGTTCGACCTGCTCGGCTCCAACCATGTGACCTTCGCGGTCTGCAGCGCGAACGGCCGCGTGCTCGCCGCCATCGACCTCGATGTCGAACGCGGCGGTTCGCGCCGGCTGCAGCAGATCAAGCAATCGGTGCTGGCCGCCTGCCGCGTGCGCTACCTGCGCTGCTCGACCGAGCACCTGCCGTCGATCGCCGAACTGCAGCTGCTCGTGCCGCACAGCGGTGCCGCCTCGCGCGCGCCGCAACCCGCGCCGACCCACACGCTGCACGAGGCGCGCGACACGCTGTCGACCACCGTCGCGACCAAGCGGGCCGAGCGCACCGCGCTGTGGAGCGATTCGACGCTGTTCCAGGATTCGTTCTTCTCGCCCGACAGCCGGCTCGATGCCTTCTCGAGCAGCGAGTTCTCCGGGCTCACCGACCGCAGCGGCAAGCCCGCCGCGCGCCAGGGCCCGGCGTTCGCGACCACCAACCCGGGCGACAGCACGCTGGGCGACGAGGTCGGCGGCGTCGTGGTCGATCCGCCGCACTACGCGTCGAGCACGCGGCATTGATTCGCGGCGGCGGCGCGGCTGCCGCTTACGATGCGGGCATGTCATCCGCCTCGCCGATTGAAACCCCCTACGCCGGCCTCACGCCGGAAGTCGTCCTCGACGCCCTCGATTCGGTCGGCCTGCGCGGCGACGGCCGGCTGATCCAGCTGAATTCCTACGAGAACCGCGTCTTCCAGGTGTTCCTCGAAGACAAGCGCGTCGTGGTCGCGAAGTTCTATCGCCCCGGCCGCTGGAGCGACGAGCAGATCCTCGAGGAGCACGCGTTCGCGAACGAACTCGCCGAGGCCGAGATCCCCATCGTCAACCCGTGGTCGCTGACCAGCGAGCAGAGCGGCATCACCTCGACGCTGTGCCGCTTCACCGGCGGCGCCGACCCGCACCGCTTCGCGATCACCGAGCGCCGCTCGGGCCGCGCGCCCGAGCTGGAAGATGAGGCCACGATGGAGTGGATCGGCCGCTTCGTCGGCCGCATGCACCTGGTCGGCGCGAAGTCGGCCTTCGCGCACCGGCTGACGCTCGACATCGCGACCTACGGCCAGGGCCCGCTCGACTGGCTGCTCGCCGGCGACATCATCCCGCCCGACGCGAAGCCCGGCTGGGAGCGCGCGGCCCGCGACGCGCTGGCCGAGATCGCCGCCTGCTTCGAGGCCGTCGGCAGCATGCGAACGATCCGCCTGCATGGCGACTGCCACGCCGGCAACGTGCTGTGGACCGACGCCGGCCCGCATTTCGTCGACCTCGACGATGCCTTGTCCGGCCCGGCCGTGCAGGACCTGTGGATGCTGCTGTCGGGCGAGCGCAGCGTCGCGACCCGCCAGCTGCATGCGCTGTTGAGCGGCTACGAGGACTTCATGGAGTTCGACTGGCGCGAACTGCGCCTGATCGAAGCCTTCCGCACGCTGCGCATGATCCACTACAGCGCCTGGCTCGCGCGGCGCTGGAACGACCCGGCCTTCCCGATCGCGTTCCCGTGGTTCGGCGCCCCGGTCTACTGGACCGACCAGGCGGTGCGCCTGCGCGAGCAGATCGCGACGCTGCGGGAGCCGCCGGCCTTCGGCGGCCCCGCGTACTGAGCCTGGATCAGGCCGTCAGCAGCGCCGTGACGCGGCGCACATACGCCGCCGGGTCCTCGAGCTGACCGCCTTCGGCCAGCACGGCCTGGTCGAACAGGATGTTCGCGAGTTCGTCGAACTGCGCGCTGTTCTCGAGCCGCTTCACCAGCGCGTGTTCGACGTTCACCTCGAGCACCGGGTTCGTCTTCGGCGCGCTCTGGCCGGACTGCTTCAGCAGGCGCGCGAGGTGCCCGCTGATGTCGCCCTCCTCGACGACCAGGCAGGCCGGCGAATCGACCAGGCGCGAGGTCGCGCGCACGTCCTTCGCACGGTCCTTCAGCGCCTCCTTCAGGCGATCGAGCACCGGCTGGAACGCGGTCGCGACCTCTTCGGCCTGCTTCTTCTCGGCCTCGTCCTGCAGCTTGCCGAGGTCGACCGAGCCCTTCGCGACGCTCTGCAGCGACTTGCCCTCGACCTCGTACAGGTGGCTCAGCAGCCACTCGTCGACGCGGTCGACCAGCAACAGCACCTCGATGCCCTTCTTGCGGAAGATCTCGAGCTGCGGGCTGCTCTTGGCACCGGCCAGGGTGTCGGCCGTGATGTAGTAGATCGCGTCCTGGCCTTCCTTCATGCGGCCGAGGTAGTCGGCGAACGAGACGCCTTCATCGGCATGCGTCGACGCAAAGCGCAGCAGCTTGGTCAGCCTCTCCTGGTTCGCGTGGTCCTCGCCGACGCCTTCCTTCAGCACCGCGCCGAAGTCCTTCCAGAAGGCGGCGTACTTCGCACGCTCGGCCGCGTCCTCGCTGTCGGCCAGCGACTCGAGCATGCCCAGCACGCGCTTGGTCGAACCCTCGCGGATGGCCTTCACGTCGCGGCTTTCCTGCAGCAGCTCGCGCGAGACGTTCAGCGGCAGGTCCGCGCTGTCGATCACGCCCTTCACGAAGCGCAGGTAGACCGGCATCAGCGCCTCGGCGTCGTCCATGATGAAGACGCGCTTCACGTAGAGCTTCACGCCGCCGCGCTTGTCGCGGTTCCACAGGTCGAACGGCGCCTTCGCCGGCACGTACAGCAGCTGCGTGTATTCGCTGCGGCCTTCGACGCGGTTGTGCGTGAACGCGAGCGGCGCCTCCGTGTCGTAGCTGATCTGCTTGTAGAACTCGGTGTACTGCTCCGGCGTGATGTCGCTCTTGCTGCGCGTCCAGAGTGCCGCGGCCTTGTTGACCGGCGCCCACTCGTCCTGGACGACCTGCTCCTGCTTGTCGGCGTCCCACTCCTCTTTCTGCATCAGGATCGGCAGCGAGATGTGGTCGGAGTACTTGCTGATGATGGAGCGCAGCTTCCAGGCCGTGAGGAACTCTTCTTCGCCCTCGCGCAGGTGCAGGGTCACCGAGGTGCCGCGCTGCGTCCGCGTGATCGTCTCGACCTCGAAATCGCCACTGCCCTCGGAACTCCAGCGCACGCCCTGCTCGGCCGGCACGCCCGCGCGGCGCGACTCGACGGTGATGCGGTCGGCGACGATGAAGCCGCTGTAGAAGCCGACGCCGAACTGGCCGATCAGCTGCGCGTCTTTCTTCTGGTCGCCTTCGAGCTTGCTCATGAACTCGCGCGTGCCGCTCTTCGCGATGGTGCCGAGGTTGGCCACCGCCTCGTCGGCCGACAGCCCGATGCCGTTGTCGGTGATCGTCAGCGTCTTGGCGGCCTTGTCGAATGCGATGCGCACCTCGAGGTTCGGCGCGTCTTCGTACAGCCCGGCGTTGTTCAGGGCCTCGAAGCGCAGCTTGTCGCAGGCGTCCGACGCGTTCGAGACCAGCTCGCGAAGAAAGATCTCCTTGTTGGAGTACAGCGAATGCGTAACGAGGTGCAGGATCTGCTTGACCTCGGCCTGGAAGGAAAGTGTTTGCTTGTCCATGGTCTTGCTGAAGCTGAAATAGGGTTGAAGACGTGCGTTGAGAGCGAACGTCCGAGGGCGAGTTTGTAGGCGCTGTCTGACACAAGTTTGCGCCGCGCAGGCGCTGCACCTGAGGTCGGATACGGTTACCTTCAAGGCCCCCGAAGTTTCCACCATCCTTGCGGCGATCCGGGCGACCGTCGCGTCTTTCGCTTGCCGCCTGCCGATGCCCCTGCCGATGTCCCTGTCCTCCACGCTCGAGAACTGGTTCGCCCCCTCCGCCGCCACCGCCTCCTGGACGCTCGACAGGTTGCGCGGGATCGACCCGGTGCTGGGCTTCGCGATCGTGATGGTCGTCGCCGTGGTGCTGGGCGAGATCCTGAGGCGGCGCTTCCGGCTGCCTCGGCTGTGCGGCCACATGCTGACCGGCGCGCTGGCCAGCCCGCTGGCGCTGCGGCTGCTGGAGCGCACCGACCTCGATCCGGTCAAGCCGCTGATCGACCTGGCCATCGGCGTGCTGGTGTTCGAACTCGGCAGCCGGATCCGGCCGCGCTGGCTGATCGACAACCCCTGGCTCGCGCTGACCTGCGTGCTGGAGGGCGTGCTGTCGGGCCTGGCGGTCTACGTCGGGCTGCTGGCCTTCGATGCGCCGTCGATCTCGGCCGCGCTGGCCGGTGCGGTCGCGATGTCGACCTCGCCGGTCATCGTGCTGGCGCTGGTGCACCAGATGCGGCCGCGCGGCCAGGTCACCGAGCGCCTGCTGATGATGTCCGCCATCAACAGCGTGCTCGCGGTGGTGGCGCTGAAGGCCTGGGGCGTGCTCGCCGCGAGCGGTGGCATCACCGTGGAGCCCGGGCTGGAGCCGGCCATCACCAGCGCGCTGCTGGTGGTCAGCGGCTCCTTCCTGCTCGGCGTCGCGGCCGGCTGGGTGCTGACGCAACTCACGAAGCAGGTGCGCGGCCTGACCACCGCGCCGGTGCTGCAGATCGCGCTGGTCATCATCGCGGCGATGCTGGCGGCCCAGTGGCGCTTGTCGCCGCTGCTGGCGCTGCTGGTGGCCGGCATGGTGGCGCGCTCGCGGATGGCGCACGGCCTGACCGTCGAGCCGCAGCTCGGCACGGCCGGCGCCACGCTCAGCGTGATGCTGTTCATCTGCCTGGGCATGCTGTTCACGCTGGACGGCTTCTCGACGCTGTGGCCGTGGGTGCTCGTGATCATCGTGGCGCGGCTGATCGGCAAGGGCATCGCGATCGCCGTGCTGACCCGGCCCAGCGGCCTCGGCTGGCGTCAGGCCGGCGCGCTGACCATCGCGCTGCAGCCGATGAGCAGCCTCGCGGTGCTGCTCACCGCCGACACCTTCGGCTGGCCGTCGCAGCTGCCCGGCGCCAACGGTGGCGTGCTGCAGGCGCTGCTGATCTCGACCACGCTGCTGCAGTTCATCGGCCCGCTGCTGGCCGAGCGCGCCGTGCGCGACCTGGCGCAGGAGTGCGCGCCCGTCACGAACAAGAAGGTCCCCTGACATGGCACTCGCCGAATTCACCACCTCCGACCCGCTGACGCTGGGTGTCGAGCTGGAACTGCAACTCGTCAGCACGCACGACTTCGACCTGGCACCGCAAGCCGAGGACCTGCTGCGCGTGCTCGCGAAGCACACCGGTGCCTGGGACGTGAAGCCCGAGATCACGCGCAGCATGATCGAGATCGGCACCTCGATCCAGCGCGAGCACAGCGGGCTGGTCGCCGAACTGCACGACCTGCGCGGCCAGTTGTCGCAGGCGGCGCGCAAGCTGAACATCGGCATCGCCGGCGGCGGCACGCATGCGTACCAGCACTGGAGCGACCAGCAGATCTTCCCCACCGAGCGCTTCCACTACATCAGCGAGCTGTACGGCTACCTCGCGAAGCAGTTCACCGTGTTCGGCCAGCACGTGCACGTGGGTTGCGAGGATGGCGACACGGCGTTGTGGCTGCTGCATGCGCTGTCGCGCTACGTGCCGCACTTCATCGCGCTGAGCGCGTCGTCGCCGTTCGTTCAGGGCGTCGACACCGGTTTCGATTCGGCGCGCCTGAACTCGGTGTTTGCGTTCCCGCTGTCCGGGCGCGCGCCGTTCGTGACCACCTGGGACGACTTCGGGCTGTACTTCGACAAGATGACCAGCACCGGCGTCGTGCAGTCGATGAAGGACTTCTACTGGGACATCCGCCCGAAGCCCGAGTTCGGCACCATCGAGCTGCGTGTGTGCGACACGCCGCTCGATGTCGACAAGGCCGCGGCGCTCGCCTGCTACCTGCAGGCGATCTGCCGCTACCTGCGCGAGGAGCGGCCGTTCGAGCCGTCGGAAGACGACTACCTCGTCTACACCTTCAACCGCTTCCAGGCCTGCCGCTTCGGGCTCGACGGCGAGATCGTCGACCCGCAGACCAAGCAGCGCGAGAAGCTGCGCGACAACATCGTGCGCACGCTCGCGCGGGTCGACGAGCATGCGCTCGACCTGCGCTCGCTCGACGCGAGCAACCTGATCCGCGACAGCCTGCGGCACGGCAACGACGCGCAGTGGCTGCGTGGGCTGCGCGCCACCGGCGAGCCGCTGTCGTCGGTGGTGCACAGCGCCACCGAGCGCTGGATGGCGTAGCCCGGATCAGCCCTTCGCCTGCGCCAGGATCGTCTCGGCGTTGCTGACCTCGAACTTGCCCGGCGCCTCGATGTTCAGCGTCTTGACGACACCGTTGTCGACCAGCATCGAGTAGCGCTGCGAGCGCACGCCCATGCCGCGGGCGACCAGGTCCAGCGTCAGGCCGGTGGCCTGCGTGAACGTGCCGCTGCCGTCGGCCATCATGCGCACCTTGCCCTGGGTGTGCTGGTCGCGCCCCCAGGCGCCCATCACGAACGCGTCGTTGACCGACACGCACCAGATCTCGTCGACGCCGGCGGCCTTCAGCGCCTCGGCGTTCTTCACGTAGCCCGGCACGTGCTGGGCCGAGCAGGTCGGCGTGAAGGCGCCAGGCAGCGCGAAGATCGCGATCTTCTTGCCGGCGGTTTCCTTCTCGACGTCGAAGGTGTTCGGGCCCAGGCTGCAGCCATTGCCTTCGACCTCGATGAATTCCTGCAGCGAGCCTGCGGGCAGCTTGTCACCAACTTTGAGCATCTCGATCTCCAAATGAAAAAACGGCCGGACGCCAGTATCCCAGCGTTCCGACCGTCTTCGGGGTGCCTTCTGACGAAGGCCCCAGGGTCAACTCAAATCAGACTTCGCGAGCCTTCTCGACCAGGCGCGTGACCACCCAAGACTTGGTCTTGGAGATCGGACGGCCTTCGGCGATCTCGACCACGTCGCCCAGCTTGTACTCGCCCTTTTCGTCATGGGCGTGGTACTTGCTCGACTTCCCGACGATCTTGCCGTACAGCTCGTGCTTGGTGCGGCGTTCGATCAACACGGTGACGGTCTTGGCGCGCTTGTCGCTGACGACCTTGCCCACCAGCGTGCGGGTGTTCTTCTGCGGCGCTTCGGTCGTGGTTTGCGTGGTGCTCATTTGGCAGCCCTCTTCTTCTCGGCCAGGACGGTCTTCGCACGCGCGATGTCGCGGCGGGTGTTGCCCAGCGTCGAGTGATTGGTCAGTTGCTGAGTCGCCTTCTGCATGCGCAGACCGAAGTGGGCCTTCAGCAGGTCAGCCACTTCCTTTTCAAGGCCGGCGACGTCCTTGGTGCGGAGTTCAGATGCTTTCATGTGGTTCTCCAGTCAGGCCTCAAGAGCCGACCTGACGCGACACGAAGGTGGTGCTCAGCGGCAGCTTGGCCGAAGCCAGCTTGAACGCTTCGCGGGCCAGCTCTTCGGGCACACCGTTGAGTTCGTAGAGCACCTTGCCGGGCTGGATTTCAGCGACGTAGTACTCCGGATTGCCCTTGCCGTTGCCCATGCGGACTTCGGCAGGCTTTTGCGAGATCGGCTTGTCCGGGAAAATGCGGATGAAGATCCGGCCGCCACGCTTGATGTGACGCGAGATCGCACGACGTGCGGCCTCGATCTGGCGCGCGGTCAGGCGACCACGCTCCGTGGCCTTCAGGCCGAAATCACCGAACGACACGTTCGCGCCACGGGTGGCGACGCCGGTGTTGCGGCCCTTCTGCTCTTTGCGGTATTTCCGCCGAGACGGTTGCATCATGCTAGTTCTCCTTAGGCCTTGCCCGAGCCGGTGGCGTCGGGGGCCTTGCGCACGCGCTTGGCTGCGCTGGTCGGCGCGTCGGTGGCGGGAGCACCCGTCGCCTCGGCCGGCTTGTCGCTGCCTTCAACCGGGGCACCGCCTTGGCGGGGTGCACGGTCTCCGCCGCGATCGCCACCACGGTCACCGGCACCGCCACCCGGGCGGCCACGGCCAGCCGGAGCGCCGGGGCGCGTGTTGCGACGCGGACGGCGATCGTCTTCAGGCACCTCGGCCTTCAGTTGCGGCACTTCGCCATTGGCGAGGCGGTCGCCACGGTAGACCCAGCACTTCACGCCGATGATGCCGTAGGTCGTCTTGGCTTCGGAGAAGCCATAGTCGATGTCGGCCTTCAGGGTGTGAAGCGGCACGCGGCCTTCGCGGTACCACTCGCAACGTGCGATTTCAATGCCATTCAGGCGACCCGACGACATGATCTTGATGCCCTGGGCGCCCAGGCGCATCGCGTTCTGCATCGCGCGCTTCATGGCGCGGCGGAACATGATGCGCTTCTCGAGCTGCTGGGTGATGCTGTCGGCGATCAGCTGTGCATCGATTTCGGGCTTGCGCACTTCTTCGATGTTGACCGCGACCGGCACGCCCATGCGGCGCGTCAGTTCGGCCTTCAGCTTCTCGATGTCCTCGCCCTTCTTGCCGATCACCACGCCCGGACGAGCCGAGAAAATGGTGACGCGGGCGCTCTTGGCGGGGCGCTCGATCAGGATGCGCGAGACGGCGGCGCTCTTCAGGCGGATCTTCAGGAAGTCGCGGACCCTCAGGTCTTCGGCCAGCATCGTCGCGAAATTCGCGTTCGATGCGTACCAGCGCGAAGCCCAGTTGCGGGTGACCGGCAGCCGGAAACCGGTCGGATGGATTTTCTGTCCCATGGTTTTCCTTCTGCGCTCAGTTGCCCACGGTCACGAAGATGTGACACGTCGGCTTGCTGATGCGGTTGCCGCGGCCCTTGGCCCGTGCGGAAAAGCGCTTGAGGGTGGCGGCTTGCTCGACGAAGATCGTCTTGACCTTGAGCTCGTCGATGTCGGCACCGTCGTTGTGCTCGGCGTTGGCGATTGCCGACTCCAGAGCCTTCTTGATGATGCCGGCGGCCTTCTTGGGCGTGAAGCTCAGGATGTTCAGCGCCAGGTCGACCTTCTTGCCGCGGATCAGGTCGGCCACCAGCCGGCCCTTGTCGGCAGAGAGGCGGACGCCGCGAACGATTGAACGGGTTTCCATCGTCGTCATCCTTACTTCTTGTTGGCCTTCTTGTCGGCCGGGTGGCCCTTGAACGTGCGGGTCAGCGCAAATTCACCGAGCTTGTGGCCGACCATCTGGTCGGTGATGTACACGGGCACGTGCTGCTTGCCGTTGTGCACCGCGATCGTCACGCCGATGAAGTCCGGGAGGATCGTCGAGCGACGCGACCAGGTCTTGATGGGCTTCTTGTCCTTGATGGCAACGGCCTTCTCGACCTTGGCCATCAGGTGGTGGTCGACGAACGGACCTTTTTTGAGCGAACGGGTCATGGCAGCCCCTTACTTCTTGCGACGCGAGACGATGAACGTCTGCGTGCGCTTGTTGTTGCGAGTGCGGTAGCCCTTGGTCATCGTGTTCCACGGCGACACAGGCACCTGGCCCTCGCCGGTACGACCTTCACCACCACCGTGCGGGTGATCCACCGGGTTCATCGCGACACCGCGAACCGTCGGACGGATGCCCTTCCAGCGACGCGCACCGGCCTTGCCGTACTGGCGCAGGTTGTGCTCTTCGTTGGACACTTCACCGATCGTCGCGCGGCAGTCGATGTGGATGCGGCGCACTTCACCGGAGCGCAGGCGCAGCTGGGCGTAGGTGCCTTCGCGTGCCAGCAGCGTCACCGAGGTGCCGGCCGAGCGTGCGATCTGTGCACCCTTGCCCGGCAGCAGTTCGACGCAATGGACCGTCGAGCCCACCGGGATGTTGCGGATCGGCAGCGTGTTGCCGGCCTTGATCGGCGCTTCAGCGCCGCTCAGCACGGTGGCACCGACATCGAGGCCACGCGGGGCGATGATGTAGCGGCGCTCGCCGTCGGCGTAGCACACCAGCGCGATGTGCGCCGTGCGGTTCGGGTCGTACTCGATGCGTTCGACCTTCGCCGGAATGCCGTCCTTGTTGCGCACGAAGTCGACCACGCGGTAGTGGTGCTTGTGACCACCGCCCTTGTGGCGCATCGTGATGTGGCCGTTGTTGTTGCGACCCGCATTCTGCATTTGCGGTTCGAGCAACGAGGCTTCCGGACGACCCTTGTAGAGGTGGCTGTGAACCACCTTCACGACGGCACGGCGGCCGGGCGACGTCGGTTTGACTTTGATGACGGCCATTACGCGGCCTCCCCGGAGAAGTTGAGCTCCTGGCCAGCCTTCAGCGACACATACGCCTTCTTGACGTGGTCGCGGCGGCCGATGGAACGGCCGAAGCGCTTGACCTTGCCCTTTTGAATGACGGTCTGCACCGACTCGACCTCGACCTTGAACAGCAGTTCGACTGCTGCCTTGATCTCGGGCTTGGTGGCATCGCGCAGCACCTTGAACAGCACCTGGTTGTGCTTCTCGGCAGCGGACGTGGCTTTTTCGCTCACGATCGGCGCCACCAGCACCTGGGCCAGGCGGCCCTCGTCATGCTTGGTCGTGCTCATCCCAGCATCTCCTTGAGTTGCTCGATCGCACCCTTGGTCACCAGGATCTTCTTGAAGAAGACCAGGGACAGGGGATCGGCGTAACGCGGCTCGACCACCATCACGTTGGCGAGGTTGCGCGCGGCGAGCAGCAGGTTGTCGTCGACCTGGTCGGCGATCACCAGCACCGAGTCGAGGCCCATGGCCTTGAACTTGGCGGCGAGCTGCTTGGTCTTCGGCGAGTCGACGGTGATCGAATCGACCACCGCGACACGGCCTTCACGGGCCAGCTGCGAGAAGATGGCGGCCATACCGGCCCGGTACATCTTCTTGTTGACCTTGTGCGTGAAGTTCTCGTCCGGGCTGTTCGGGAAAATCCGGCCGCCTCCGCGCCACAGCGGCGACGAGGTCATGCCGGCACGGGCGCGGCCCGTTCCCTTTTGGCGCCACGGCTTCTTCGTCGAGTGCTTCACGACGGCGCGGTCCTTCTGGGCGCGCGTGCCTTGGCGGGCGTTGGCCTGGAACGCGACGACGACCTGGTGGACCAGGGCTTCGTTGTAGTCACGGGCGAACACGGTGTCAGGTGCGTCGACCTTGGAGGTCGCCTGGCCTTGATCGTTGAGGAGCTCGAGTTGCATCAGTGGGCTCCCTTCTTGGCTTTCACCTTGACGCCGGGACGCACGACCACATGGCCGTTCTTCGCGCCCGGCACCGCGCCGCGGACCAGCAGCAGCTGGCGAGCTTCGTCGATGCGGACGATGTCGAGGTTCTGGACGGTCTTGGTGACGTCGCCCATCTGGCCGGACATCTTCTTGCCCGGGAACACGCGACCCGGATCCTGCGCCATCGAGATCGAGCCCGGCACGTTGTGCGAACGGCTGTTGCCGTGCGACGCGCGCTGCGACTTGAAGTTGTGGCGCTTGATGGTGCCCGTGAAGCCCTTGCCGATGGAGGTGCCTTGCACGTCCACGAGCTGGCCCACGGCAAACGTCGTCACCGGCACCTGCGCGCCGGGCTTGAAGCCTGCGACGACGTCGGCGGTGACGCGGAATTCCTTCAGGACGACACCGGCTTCGACCCCTGCTTTCGCAAAGTGGCCGGCTGCCGGCTTGATGACGCGCGATGCTTTGCGCGCGCCGAACGCCACTTGAATGGCGTTGTAGCCGTCGGTGGCTTCGGTCTTGACCTGGACGACACGGTTGTTCGACACATCGAGCACCGTCACAGGAACGGCATCGCCGTCGTCCGTGAAGATGCGCATCATGCCCACCTTGCGGCCCAGCAAACCGACTTGTTCGCTAAGACTCATGAATATTCTCCAGCCCCCGCACCACCCCCAACAACTGGGAGCGCTTGGAAGCCTTTGTTTGACATGCCCGACATCGATTGGCCGGACTGACTTGGTGGCGTCTTGCTCCTGGGAACAAGCGCCGAACCGGCCCGCGAGGGCCGGCTACTTCTTCAGTAGCCAACCTCGAAAGGCCGGCTACTGCGGAAAGCCTGCGATTCTAGCCAGCTGCGGCCAAAGCCGCAACCACTTCCTCGCAGGCGCTCCGATTACTGCAGCTTGATCTCGACGTCGACGCCAGCCGGCAGGTCGAGCTTCATCAGCGCGTCCACGGTCTTGTCGGTCGGGTCGACGATGTCCATCAGGCGTTGATGGGTGCGGATCTCGAACTGGTCGCGCGAGGTCTTGTTGACGTGCGGCGAGCGCAGGATGTCGAAGCGCTGCATGCGGGTCGGCAGGGGCACCGGGCCCTTGACGATCGCGCCGGTGCGCTTCGCGGTGTCAACGATCTCGAGCGCCGATTGGTCGATCAGCTTGTAGTCAAACGCCTTCAGGCGAATGCGGATCTTTTGCTTGGTGGCCATGGCAGTTTCCTGAAAAGAGCATGCGGTCCTCGCGGACCGCGAAATCGATGGAGGGAGAGAGTGGCCGGCCCGCGCGATGCCGAAGCAGCACGCCAGCCGACCGATGACTCCACCTTATTCGAGGATCTTGGCGACGACGCCGGCGCCGACGGTGCGACCACCTTCACGGATGGCGAAGCGCAGGCCTTCTTCCATCGCGATCGGGTTGATCAGCTTCACCGTGATGCTCACGTTGTCGCCAGGCATCACCATTTCCTTGTCCTTCGGCAGCTCCACCGCGCCGGTCACGTCCGTCGTGCGGAAGTAGAACTGCGGGCGGTAGTTGTTGAAGAACGGCGTGTGGCGGCCGCCTTCTTCCTTGCTCAGCACGTACACCTCGGCGGTGAAGTGCGTGTGCGGCTTGATGCTGCCCGGCTTGCACAGCACTTGGCCGCGCTGCACGTCTTCGCGCTTGGT
>NZ_FRCQ01000049.1 GCF_900142965.1 Rhizobacter sp. OV335 | reverse complement strand
CTGGTGCGGCGTGAAGTTCGCGTGGCTCTCGAAGAGCCAGCCGCAGGTGTTCGACTGGTAGCACTCGAGGCCGCCGTTGTTGCCGGCCCAGGACTGCCAGCCGTGCGTGAACTCGTGCGTCAGGCCCCAGTGGTCCTTCAGCGCGGCCGGCGCGATCCACATGCCCAGGTGCAGGCCACGCGCGTTGTCGACCCAGGCGCCGCCGGTCAGGCCCCAATCGGAATGGATGTGGATGGCCGGCTTGATCTTGTCCGTCTTGTTGAAGAACGGCTCGGGCATCAACAGGTTCGAGTTGAACAGGTTCTCCCAGACGGTGTTCTCGAGCGTGGTGGCCGCGAGCGTCAGGTCGGCGTCGGAGATGGTCTCGTCCGAATAGAACGCGAAGTGGGCCGACTCCTTGACGAGCCTGAAGCTGGACTGCTCGGGGTTCGGGCCGCCCGCGCGCCAGGTGCCGGGCGTGACGGTGGGCTTCGGAGTGGTGCCGGGCGCGGCCCAGGTGGTCAGCGTGCTGCCCTGGTCGACGGTGGCGGGGGCAGGGGCCGGTGCGGGAGCAGGCGTCGGTGCGGGCGCAGGAGCCGGCGCAGGTGTGGGCGCTGGCGCAGGCGCCGGCGTAGGTGCCGGTGCGGGCGCAGGGGTTGGTGCGGGCGCCGGAGCGGGCGCCGGTGCCGGCGCGGCCACCAGCGGCCCGATCGCGCAGGCCTTGCGCTTGCCGACGACCGGGTCGCCGAAGGTGGCGTTGCTGCAGGCGATCGTGCCCGACTTCGGCTTCACGACCCACTTGCCCTGCGCGCCGTACGACACCTGGCGCGGCTTCGATCCCACGGCACACGTGGCGCGCTCGCTGGCGCAGAACGTGTAGCCGCTCGGCCAGTCGGCCGCGAAGG
Organism: Rhizobacter sp. OV335; assembly: GCF_900142965.1. Lineage (GTDB taxonomy): Bacteria > Pseudomonadota > Gammaproteobacteria > Burkholderiales > Burkholderiaceae_C > Rhizobacter. The sequence goes on along the minus strand of NZ_FRCQ01000049.1, from coordinate 29,618 downwards.
CCGGTGCGGCCCCCAGGCTGCCCATGATCGTCGCAGCGGCTGCGGCGATCCTCATGCGATTCATCTTCTTCATCGTCTTCTCCCTGTGCGTTGGAATGCGTGCCATCTGAAAAGTGGCGCGATTCTGGAAGACGGCGACAAGCCAGTGTTGACCGCGGCGTTCTGGAGATCTGCCCGTCTGTCACCAAACGTCAGCAAAAAAACAAAAAGCCCCCGGCTTGCACCGGGGGCTCGTTTCGCGGAAGAACGTTGCGTTACGGGAAGGTGGTCACCGTCGGCGTGAACGACGCATTGCAGCCGGTCTGCGAGCCGGTGTTGTTGATCACGTGCACGATGCCGCCGTTGCCGCCCAGGCAGACCGAGATCATGTCGTGGAAGCGCACGCCCGACGTGGTCGGCACCTCGATCGCGCGGTCGAGCAGGATGCCGCCGTTCGTGAACACGCTGTAGATGCCCAGGCCCCAGGCTTCATGGCTCGTCACGTTGTTCGACACCTTGTACGAGGCCCAGCCGCGGCCCGTCGTGCTGTTCCAGGCGGACTGGCTCGGCGGGTCGTACGGGATCTCCGACTGGTAGAAGTACACGCGGCCGCCGTTGCCGTTCCACACCACCTGGTGCTGCTGGAAGTGTTCGACGAACAGGCCGTAGATGGTGACGTCGTTGCCGTTCACCCACAGGCCGTTGGCGGACGGGTTGTCGTTCCAGCTGACGCCGTCGCCATGGTCGGCGCGCCACAGCCAGGTGTGGTCGACGATCGTGTTGTTGGCATTGATGCTCAACGCGATGCCGACACGGCCGGCCGCTGCGCCGCCGATGCGGAAGAACAGGTCGTGCAGCGCGGTCGGGTTGGCCGCGTGGCTGGCGCTGGCGCCGCTCGGACCGACTTCCATCAGCACGCCCGATTCGGCACGCCCCGCATCGAGGAACAGGCCCGAGATGGTCAGGCCGTCGACGTCGGCCGTCTTGATCAGCGGTTGCCCGTTGTCAGACCGCAGCGTCGCGAAGCCCAGTCCCAGGATCACCGTGCCGGGGTTGTTCACCTGCAGCGTCTGCGTCAGCACGTAGGTGCCGGGCGTGAACAGGATGTGCTTGCCGGCCGCCAGCTGCGCGTTGATGGTGGCCGCGCTGTCGCTCGGCTTCGCGAGGAAGAAGCTGCTGATCGGCAGCGTCGTGCCCGGCGTGGTGGCGCCGTTGCTCCAGCTGATGCCGGCGCTGTTGGTGCTCAGTGCCGGCACGCGCACCGCATAGCTGCCGTTGGCGTCGATGAACACGTACGGCTTCTCGCGGATGACCGGCGTCTGCGCGATCTTGGTGTAGCGCTGGCCTTGCGTCGGGAAGTTGCCGGCCGGTGCGTTCGGCACGCCGACGAACACCATGTTCCAGTTCGAGCCGCTCCAGCTGCCCCACTGGCTGTTGCGCGAGATCCATTGCTGCTGCGACGCCGAGTTGACGTTGCCGTCGACCAGCACGTCGGAGAACCAGCCGCCGCTCGACCAGCCGTTGTTCTGGTTCAGCTTGATGTTGCCGCGCACGTGCATGCGGCGGAACGGGATCGCCTGCGAGACAGCCCACTGCATCGTGTTGTTGCCGATGCCCTGGCTCGGCGTGACCGAGAAGTTCTCGGCACCGCGCCAGAAGTTCTGGGTCGCGTTGTCGCCGCCGAGGAAGGCGTTGGAGCGCAGGTCACCGATGACGTGCACCTGGTCCGGGTGGCTTCCGAGGCCCAGCACCTGCGTGTAGAAGCCGACCGGAATGCGCAGGTTGTTGTAGGTGCCCGGCGTCAGCAGGATCGCATCGCGGCGCGGACCGAAGTGGTTCGGCTGCTGCGCGTTGTAGATGCCGTCGATCTGGCTTTGCAGGTTCGGCGTCGACGGGTTGAAGACGTGGACGTTCGGGCCGAAGTCCGGCGTCGTGCCGGTCGGCGGCGGGTTGGTCGGCGGCGGGGTCGTGGTGTCCGACAGAACGAACTGCTCCCAGGCCTGCACCGTGGGACGGTCGGCGACCAGGAAGCCACCGCGGTTCAGGTCGGCGCTGACGTAGAGCCCGGTCGTGGCCGAGCGGATCGCGACCGTGCCGTTGGACTGGGTCTCGAGCGTGAACTGCTCCCAGGCGTTGATGGCCTGGCGGTTGCCGATCAGGCGGTTGGTGTTCGGCGCGCCGAGGCCCTGGTCGGCGGACACGATGTTGCCGCTGATGGTGGCCCGGAACGAGACCGTGCCGTTGCCATTGCGGATGACCTCGAAGTCTTCCCAGGTGCTGGCGACCGGCGCCGTGGCGTTCAGGAACGAGGTTCCCGTCGCGGTGGCGCTGACGAAGTTGTTGTTGGCGACGGCGCGAAGGGTCGCCGCGTCTGCCGCGGCGCCGAAGGCGCCCAGCATCACGGCCATCGCGACGTACTGTCGAGTACTCCACTGCATGTGTTCTTCTCCTTGAAGGTTTTTAAGCTTCCGCGGTCGCACCGCACCTCGTGGCGAGGCTGCACCCGTGGCAAGTCTTCCCAATCTATGAGCCCGCCCGGCCTTTTCCTGTGTCTCTTTGCAAGACTCGTACTGTCGACGAGCCTGAAAAGTGGAACCGATTCCAGTCGGGCAGGCGATTTGATCATTCCTGGTGGGCGCGCGCCTGAGGGTAAGTCCGGACTTTCGTGTGTATCAGGGTGTTGCCTGGACAGCGCCGCCGTCATCGCTCAAGATGCCCCCCGCGACACCGATCGCCGCAGAGAGCCACAGGCTCGTCGCCACTCGGGCAGCTGGCTTCTCCCACAACCACACAGGAGAGAGACATGCATCAGATCCGTTTGCGTTCATTCGTCGCCGCGCTGCCGCTGCTTTGCGCGGCCGCCGTGGCGCCCGCCCAGGAGGCCGAACCCGGCTGGGCCAAGGGCCGGCCGAAGACCGACACGGCCATGAAGATGGCGCCGGTGGCGGCGTTCCCGATCCCGACCGCGGCCGACCAGCTGCCGACCCGCAAGTTCAAGCTGCCGCCCGGCTTCAAGGTCGAGACCTGGGCGTCGGGCGTGCTCGACGCGCGCGAGATGCGCCAGGGCGCCAAGGGCAACATCTTCGTCAGCACGCTGTTCGTCGGCAACAAGGTCTACGCGCTGCCCGAGAAGGCGGTCGACGGCAAGCGCGAGCCGAAGGTCATCATCGACAAGACCGAACAGGCGACCGGCATCGAGTTCTACAAGGGCTCGCTGTACTTCGCCACCCACAAGAAGATCGTCCGCTACGACAACGTCGAGGACAAGCTCGACAACCTGGGCGAGCCGAGCGCCGTGCTGAACGACAAGCTGCCGGGCGGCAGCGACCACAGCTGGAAGTTCCTGCGCGTGCACAACGACAAGCTCTACTACAACATCGGCGCGCCCTGCAACATCTGCGACCCGGGCGAGTACGCGAAGATCTACAGCATGAAGCTCGACGGTTCGGGCATCGAAACCATCGCCTCGGGCGTGCGCAACACGGTCGGCTTCGACTTCGACCCGAAGACCGGCGACCTCTGGTTCACCGACAACGGCCGCGACTGGCTCAGCGAGGAGATCCCGAACGACGAGCTGAACCACGTCACGCAGCCCGGCAAGCAGCACTTCGGCTACCCGTATTGCCACCAGGGCAACATCCCCGACCCCGAGTTCGGATGGGGCAAGTCCTGCGACGACTTCGTGAAGCCCGCCGCGCTGCTCGGCCCGCACGCCGGGTCGCTCGGCCTGAAGTTCTACACCGGCAAGATGTTCCCGGCGAAGTACCGCGGTGCGATGTTCATCGCCATCCACGGGCCGTGGAACCGCACGAAGAAGTACAACGGCGTCTACGTGGCGTGGCCGAACGGCAAGGGCGGCGCCAAGGTCGAACCGTTCATGACGGGCTTCGTCGAGGACAACACCTACCTCGGCCGGCCGGTGGATTTCCTCGTGATGAAGGACGGCTCGCTGCTCGTCAGCGACGACCACGCCGGTGCGATCTACCGCATCAGCTATGCCGGCAAGTGACATGGGCTGGCGACGCCTCGCGACCGTGGCCATGCTGGCTGTGAGCACAGCCGTTGCGGCTGCCCCGGCCGACTATGCCGAGCGCTTCCGCACCGTCTGCGCCGCCTGCCACGGCGCCAACGGCCGCAGCGACATGGCCGGCGTGCCGGTGCTGGCGGGCCAGCCGTCGCTGTACGTGATCACGCAGCTGTTCCTGTTCCGCGAGGGCCGCCGCAACAACGACGCGATGATCGCGCTGGCCAAGCCGATGAAGGACGCCGACCTGCGAGGCTTCTCCGACTACATCGGCACGCTGCCGCCGGTGCCCGCGCCGGCGCCCGCCACGCCGCCCGATGCGGCGCGCATGAGCCAGGGGCAGGCCCTCGCGCAGCAGCACAAGTGCGTGTTCTGCCACGGCGCCGATCTGGCAGGCGGCCAGGGGGTGGCGCGCATCGGCGGCCAGAAGGAAGAGTACGTGCGCGCGACGCTGCAGGGCTTCAAGTCGGGCGAGCGACCGGGCTACACGCGCGCGATGACCGAGGCACTGAGCCAGGTGCCGGTGCAGGACCTGGACCTGCTGGCCTACTACGTCGCGAACTTCAGCGGCAAGTAGCCGCGCGAAGCCGGCCGTGCACTTCCTTCCCCTTCGACTCCCACCCGGTGCAGACCTTCGCGCTGCGCTGGAAGAGGCCTTGCGCCAGGCCGGCACGGATTCGGCCTTCGTCATCTGCGGCATCGGCAGCCTGACAGGGGCGAAGCTGCGCTACGCCGGCGAGTCGGTGGAAGCCACGATCCCCGGCCCGCTGGAGATCGTGTCGCTGTCGGGCACCCTGACGCGTTCCGGCCCGCACCTGCACATGTCGGTCTCTGATGCGTCGGGCCGCGTCCACGGCGGACACGTGGGGCTCGGCAATGGGGTCCGGACCACGGCGGAGGTCCTGCTGGCGCTGCTGCCGGAGGGAGCGCTAGCCCGCGAGCACGATGCGGCGACGGGGTTCAGCGAGCTGGTGGTGCGCCGACGGGTTTAGCGACGCCGCAGGCCACCCAGGCCATCATCACCCGGCGCCGCGGGGCCGCAGGATCTCGACCTGCCGCGCGGCCAGCAGCGGCAGGATGCGATCGACGACCACCGCCCGGTAGTGCGGGGATTGCCGATGCGCCTCGAGCGCGGCGTCATCGCGGTAGTGCTCGAGCAGCAGCAGGCTCCCGGGCCCGTGGACGGCCTCGAACACCTCGTAGCCCAGGCAACCCGGCTCGGCCAGCGAGGCTTCGCGCAGCTCGGCGACGTGGCGGAGCACCTCGCTGAGCGAGCCATCGCGCACCTGCCAGCGGGCCACCACCACGACCGGTGCAGCCGCGCCCGTCATGCCCGCTTCCCCAGCGCTTCGACGATCGCCTCGCCGACCAGGTGGCCCGATGCCGGGTTCTGGCCGGTGATCAAGCGCCCGTCGACCACCCGCTTGGGTTGCCAGGCCTCCGCCGATTCGTACAGCGCGCCTTCTTCGCGCAGTGCGGTCTCCAGATCGAACGGCACGTCGCTGCGGGCGTAGCCGTCTTCCTCCGCCTTCGAGAAGCCAGCGACCTTGCGGCCGCGCAGCAGCGGCGTGCCGTCTGCCAGCGTGACGCCAAGCAGCGCCGATGGGCCATGGCACACCGCGGCCACGATCTTGCCGCCGTCCCAGGCGCGCCGCACCGCGTTCTGCACCTCCGGATTGCCGGTGATGTCGACCATCGGGCCCAGCCCGCCGGGGAAGAAGACCGCGTCGTAGTCCAGCACGTCGACCTCGGACAGCTTGCGGCTGTGCGCCAGGCGGCGGTACGAATCGCTCGCGAGAAAACCGGCCTGCACGCGATCACTGCCGTCGAAGCCATCCTCCGGCGGCTTGCCACCGGCCGGCGACGCGTACTCGACCGCGATGCCGGCCTGGTCGAGCACGTCGAACGGGTGGGCGATCTCCGGGAAGAAGAATCCGGTGGCGCGATGGTTCGGGCCGATCACCGCTGCATTTGTCACAACAAACAGGACATGCTTGACACTCATGACACTCTCCTTGGGGTTCGGGGCACCCGGCGACTCCGGGTGAAACGAAGATTAGGGCGCCAGGCGTCCGGCCGGTAGAGGCGCCAATGTTGACGTATTGTCTCGTCTGGTTTGACAATCAAGGCATGAGCAACGCCCCGCCCCAGATCCTCGACGAGCTGCGCGCGATGGCGGTCTTCGCCACCGTCGTGCGCAGCGGCAGCTTCGCGGCCGGCGCGCGGGCGCTGGGCCTGACCCGTGCGGTGGTGAGCCACCACGTTGGCGCGCTGGAGGCCAGGCTCGGCGTGCCGCTGGCGCAGCGCAGCACCCGCAGCTTCAGCCTGACGCCGGCCGGCGAGGCGTTCCGCGTGCACTGCGAGCGCCTGCTCGACGAGGCGCAAGACGGCATCCGCGGCATGGAGCTGCTGCGCGCCGAGCCGCGCGGCGAAGTGCGCATCACCTGCTCGCACCACTTCGGCAACAAGCGCATCCTGCCCGGGCTGCTGGCGTTCCGCAGGCGCTATCCGGCGATCCGCCTGCACGTCGCGATGAACGACGTCAACGTCGACCTGGTGCAGCACGGCATCGAACTGGCCGTGCGCGCCGGGCCGCTGGCGGATTCGGAGCTGGTCGCGCGCCGCCTGGTGAGCGAGCCGACGATGCTCTGCGCGTCGCCCGCCTACCTGCGCCGGCACCGCGCGCCGGCGACAGTGGCCGAGCTGGCGCAGCAGCGCTGGGTGGTCTATCCGCCGAAGCAGCGATCGATGACGGTGACGCACGACGGCCAGGCCACCGAGGTCGCGGTGCAGGGCGACATCGTCACCGACAGCGCCGCGTCACGGCTGGCTTTCGTGCTGGCCGGCGAAGGCATCGCGCGCCTGCCGGCCTACGACGCCGCGGCGCCGCTCGCCTCGGGCGAGCTGGTGCGCGTGCTGCCCGAGGCGCAGACCGCACCGCTCGAGATCTACCTGGTGCACGGCAAGCGCATCGGCCCGAGCGCGCGGCTGTTGCGGGATTTCCTGCTCGCGGGCACCGACCTGCCGACAGTTCCCTAGCGCTGCCGGATCGCCGCCAGCGCGTCGAGCACGTGCCGCGTGGCGGGCTCGGGCTTGCCGGCCCGGTGCGCCAGGCCCAGCGGGCGCCACAGCCGCGGCGTGAGCGGCGCGATCGCGATGCGCTCGTCCAGCGCGGCGGCGCCCTCCTCGCGCGGCAACAGCGCCGCGCCATAGCCCGCGGCCACCAGGCTCTTGATGGCATCGTTGTAGTTCAACTCGATGCGCGCCTGCGGTTGCTCGCCGGCGGCGGAGAACCAGTCCATCGTCATGCGGTGCAGGCGGGTGGTGGCATCGTTGAGGATCAGCGGGCGGGCCGCGAGCCACACCGGCGTGATCGCGCGCGGCAGCGTCCAGCTGCGCGGCACGAAGGCCATCACCGGGTCGCGGCGCCACGGCACGATCTGCAGGCCGTTGACGGCCGCCTGAGGCAGCGCCACCAGGCCGATGTCGAGCGTGCCGTCCTGCAGGCGCGACAAGGCCTCTTGCGAGGTGAGCACCGCGACCTGCACGTCGATGCCGGGGTGGTCGCGACCCATCGTCTCCAGCGCCTGCGGCAGCAGCCAGGCCAGCGCCCCGGTCGAAGCACCCAGCCGCACCCGGCCGGCACGGCCTTCGACTTGGCGGGCCACGTCATCGAGCGCCGCATCCACGTCGACGAGCAGGCGCCGCGCACGCTCGATCAGCCCCTCGCCGATGCCGGTGGCGACCACCCGCTGGCGCTGGCGCAGCAGCAGCGGCGCGCCGAGGCGCGACTCGAGTTCGGCCACATGCAGGCTGACGGTCGGCGCGGCCAGGTGCAAGGCGCGCGCCGCCGCCGCGAACGAGCCGAGCTCGGCGATCGTCACCAGGGTTCGCAGCTGGTCGAGCTTCAGTTCTCTCATGGTCCTTCAGGTTTCATGAACTTGATGTTCATGACATTCAACTTTACCAATCTCCGGCGCCGCCGCAAGCTCCACTCCTCACCACAGGAGCACCCTCATGAGCGCGAGCGTTTTCATCGACGGCGACCAAGGCACCACCGGCCTGCAGATCCTGGCGCGGCTGGCCGGGCGACGCGACATCACGCTCGTCACGCTGCCCGACGCACGGCGCAAGGACGCCGCCGCGCGTGCCGCGGCCATCAACGACTGCGACGTGGCCGTGCTGTGCCTGCCCGACGAGGCCGCGCGCCAGGCAGTGGCCAGCATCCGCAATCCGCGCGTGCGTGTCATCGATGCGTCGTCGGCGCACCGCACCGATGCGCAGTGGGTCTACGGCTTCCCCGAGATGTCGCCGCAACAAGCCGGCCGCATTGCCGAGGCGCGGCGCGTCAGCAACCCAGGCTGCTACCCGACCGGCGCCGTCGCGCTGCTGCGCCCGCTGGTCGACGCCGGTGTGCTGCGGGCCGATGCACCGTTGAGCATCCACGCCGTCTCCGGCTACTCCGGTCGCGGACGCGAAGGCATCGAGGCCCACGAGGGCCCGGGCGCCGCGGCGGCGCTGCCCTTCCAGACCTATGGCCTCGGGCTGCAGCACAAGCACGTGCCTGAGATCCAGCAGCATGCGGGCTTGCAGGGCCGGCCGTTCTTCGTGCCCTCGTATGGCGCGTTCCGGCAAGGCATCGCGCTGACCATCCCGCTGCACGCCTCGATGCTGCAGCGGCCGTTGACGGCGCAGGCGGTGCGCGAGTTGCTGGCGCAGCGCTATCGCGACCACCACCACGTGCAGGTGCTGGACGCCAGCCGCACGCAGGCGATGACCGGGCTGGACCCGCAAGCCCTCAATGGCAGCAACGACCTGCAACTGGCGGTGTTCGGCAACGACGCCCACGGCCAGCTGCTGCTCAGCGCCGTCTTCGACAACCTCGGCAAGGGCGCGTCGGGCGCCGCGGTGCAGAACCTGGCGCTGATGCTGGGCCTGGCCGACGCCTCCGCCATCGACATCGACTCCCTCTCAGTTCAGCCTCTGGAGCAAGCCGCATGAAACGCGACGCACCGCACTCCGCCATCGGTTCGCTGATGGACATCACCGCCCGCCCCGAGCAGTTGTTCCTGCGCGGCGACGGCAGCTGGCTGTGGGACGACCGGGGCCGGCGCTACCTCGACTTCGTGCAAGGCTGGGCCGTCAACACGCTCGGCCATGCGCCGGCCTGCATCCGCGACGCGCTGGCGCGGCAATCCGCGTTGCTGCTGACGCCGAGCCCGGCCTTCCACAACCAACCCGCGAGCGCGCTGGCCGAGCTACTGTGCCGGCACAGCGATTTCGACCAGGTGTTCTTCACCAATGGCGGTGCCGAGGCCAATGAAGGCGCCATCAAGCTGGCGCGCAAGTGGGGGCAGCTGCACAAGGGTGGCGCGCACGAGATCATCACCTTCCGCGATGCCTTCCATGGCCGCACGCTGGCCACGATGTCGGCCTCGGGCAAGCCGGGCTGGGACCGGATCTTCGCGCCGCAGGTGCCGGGGTTTCCGAAGGCGCTGCTGAACGACCTGGCGTCGGTGCAGGCGCTGATCGGCCCGGACACCGTGGCCATCCTGCTCGAGCCGGTGCAGGGCGAAAGCGGTGTGAACGCGGCCACGCCCGTCTTCCTGCAGGGCCTGCGCGCGCTGTGCGACCAGCACGGGCTGCTGCTGATTTTCGATGAAGTGCAGACCGGCATCGGCCGGCTCGGCACGCTGTTCGGCTACCAGCACTTCGGCGTCGTGCCGGACATCATCACGCTGGCCAAGGGCCTGGGCGGCGGCGTGCCGATCGGTGCGCTGCTGGCCCGCCGGCACGCCTGCGTGTTCGTCCACGGCGACCAGGGCGGTACCTTCAACGGCAACCCGCTGATGTGCGCGGTCGGGTTGGCTGTCATGCAGGCGGTGCTGGCAGACGGCTTCCTGGCCGAGGTGCGCGCCACCGGCGACCACCTGGGCGCGCGGCTGCAGGCCTTGTCCGCGCAATACGGCTTGGGCGAGGCCCGCGGCATCGGGCTGTTGCGCGCGCTGGACCTCGGCCGGCCCGTCGCCGCGGAGGTGGTGGCCCATGCCCGCGAGCGCTTGATGCTCGGCGGGGCGGCCGGAAACACCGGGCTGCTGCTCAATGCGCCGCGGCCTTCGGTGCTGCGCTTCATGCCGTCGCTCACCGTCACGCGAGCCGAGGTCGACCTGATGATCGACGGGTTGGCGATCAGCCTCGAAGCCGTCGCTGTCAGGCCGCTGTGAACGGGTAGCCCGCCGCCCCTGGGCATGCGAATTGCCCCAAGTCACCACACAGCCGAAGGAGATGATGGACACGATCAAGGTGTCGGGCCACGGTGTCGAGATAGCGCTGCAAGCGGCCGGCGTCGCGAGTCGCCCGGCGTTGTTGTTGCTGCACGGGTGGCCCCATTCGCACGCACTCTACGAGCCGGTGGTCGACGCCTTGGCCGAGCGCTTCTTCGTGCTGGTGCCCGACCTGCCCGAGATCGGTGAATCACGCGGTGCGCCGAAGTCGGCCGAGAAGACGGTGCTCGCCGACGTGCTGCTCGCCGCTGCCGAGCAGGCCGGGGCGCACGACATCATCGTTGCCGGCATCGACGTCGGCGGCATGATCGCCTTTGCCGCCGCCCGCGATCACGGTGCGCGCATCCGGCGCGCGGTCGTCGCCAACACCGTCATCCCTGGATTGGACCCGTGGGAGAAGCTGCTGGCCGATCCGCGCATCTGGCACTTCGCTTTTCATGCGATTCCCGACCTGCCCGAGACGATGGTGCAAGGTCGTCAGCGGCCCTACTTCGACTACTTCTCCAACGCGCTGGCCGGCAACGCCGACGCGGTGACCGACGCGTATCGCGAGCGCTTCGCTGCCGCCTATGCGCGGCCCGAAGCGCTGAAGGCCGGCTTCGACTGGTACCGCGCGCTCGCCGCCGATGCGAAGCACAACGCCCGTCCGAAGGCCATCGAGACGCCGCTGCTGTACCTGCGCGGAGACGCCGACGGCCGCTCGCCCGACGATTACCTGCCCGGTTTGCGCCAGGCCGGCGTGCGCCATCTCACGGCCGCGGTGCTGGCGGGCAGCGGCGAGTTCGCGCCGCTCGAGGCGCCCCGTGCCTTCGTCGAGGCGCTGATGCGCTTCGCGCCGTGAAGGCCAGCTTGAAGCCCTTCCCGGAGCCGCCATCGTGAAAGCCCGACCGTTGTCGCCGACACTGCGCTCCATCCGAGGACCGCAGGGGTCGCTCGCTGCGTGCATGCACCCGGCCGACCCGGTTGCCGGGACGCGTTCCCGCCAACTTCCTCTCATTCTTCTGCATGCCGATGCCGGCCGCGCATCGCAGTGGGATGCGCTGATCGCCGTGCTGCCGCGCGATCGCACGATCGCCGCCTTCGATTTCCGCGGACACGGCGATTCGGCACCCGCAGCCGACGCCGACTACAGCTTCAGCGGGCGCGCGGCCGACGTCGGCGCGGTGATGAACGAACTCGGGTTCGAGAAGGCAGTGCTCGTGGCCCACAGCGGCGGCTCGGCCGTGGCACTCGCCTATGCGGAACAGGCACCTGCCCGCGTGGCGGCGCTGATGCTGGTCGATCCACCCGCCGACCCGCGCGCAATCCCACCCAACGTGCGCGAGCAGTTCGTGCGTGACGCCGCTGGCGACAAGGGACTCGAGGCCACGCAGGCGTTCTACGCCAGCATCGCGGGCAGCAACCCCGAGGTGCGCACGCGCGTGCTCGCGGACGTGGCTGCGACGAACGCCGCCGCGATTGCCGGCGTCACCGCAGCATTGGCAGCGTGGAATCCCGAGCCGGCGCTTGACGCCTGTGCGGGTCCGATCTTCGTGCTGGCGTCTCCCGGCACCGATGCCCAACGTGCGCTGTACAAGCTTCGTCCGCGCATCCCGCATCGCGTGGTGGCGGGTGTGGGGCACTGGATGGCGATCGAGCGGCCTGACGAGGTGGCGACAGCCTTGACGGGCTTTTGCTGAACCGGCGGCAGCGCCGCGACGGCGATCAGTCGGCCTGCGGCGCGTGCGCCTGGAGCGCCAGGTCCCACGGCGCCTGCTCCCCGGCGAAGCGCGCCGCAAGAAAGTCCACCAGCATGCGCAGCGCCAGCGGTTGGTGCTGGCGCGAGAGATAGATCGCGTGGATGCCCAGCACGTCCGGCTCATGGTCGGGCAGCAGCTGCACCAGGCGCCCGGTGCGCAGGTCATCGCCGAGGTAGTAGGTCGGCAGCATGCCGATGCCGGCCCCGGACAGCACCGCGCGCCGCAGCACCGCCGTCTCGTTGGTGTGGAAGCTCCAGTCGACCTCCACCGTGATCGTCTCGCCGCCGCGCGTGAACCCGTATTGCCTGCCGATGCCGAAGGCATGGGCCACGCAGCGGTGCCGGTGCAGATCTTCGGCTGCGCGCGGCACGCCGTGCCGCTGCAGATAGTCGGGTGAAGCGCACAGCATCGACCGGCAGCGCGCCAGCGGCCGGGCAATCACCGCCGCGTCCAGGCTGTTGGTGATGCGCACCGCCAGGTCGACCCGCTCCGCGACCAGGTCGGTGGCCTTGTCGCCCACCGACAGCATCACTTCCACCTGCGGGTGCCGGCGTTGGAAATCGACCAGCGCGGCCGTGAGCTGGGCTTCGGCAAAGGAGCCGGCGGTGGTGACGCGCAGCAGGCCCGCCGGCTCAAGGCTGCGCTCGGCGGCAAGCTGCCGCACTTCGTCCGCGATGCCCAGCAACTGCCGGCACGAGGGCAGCGCGGCCACGCCGGCATCCGTGAGGCTGACGCGCCGCGTGGTCCGGTGCAGCAAGCGGGCGCCCAGCCAGTCTTCCACCGTCGCGAGATAGCGGCTGACCATCGCGGCCGACATCTCCAGGTGCTCCGCGGCCTGCGTGAGGCTGCTGCGATCGGCCACTTCGACGAACACCCGCACAGCCTTCAAACGGTCCATTTCATCGATCCATGCAATAACTATTCAACTCTACCAACGTTTATCAACCGTGGCGATGCAAATAGAGTCGACGTCGTGGCAAGCCATGCCATCCCAACCCACGGAGATCCTCATGATCCAACTCAGCACCCTCGCCCGCGTCCTCCTCCCCGCCTTGGCGCTGGGCGTCGTCGCGGCCACCCCTGCCGGCGCGCAGACACCGCCCCCGCTGACCGTGAAGGTCTACAACGCGGACGGCAACAGCTTCAACGTCAATGCCGTCGTGATCAGCGGCAAGACAGAGGCCATCGTCATCGACAGCGGCTTCACCCGTGCCGATGCGCTGCGCGTGGCGGCCAATGTGCTCGACAGCGGCAAGTCGCTGCGGACCATCTTCATCAGCAACGCCGATCCCGACTACTACTTCGGCGCCGAAGTGCTCAAGGGCTATTTCCCGCAAGCCCAGGTGCTGACCACGCCGGCGGTGCGCGAGAAGATCCAGGCCAAGCTGGCCGGCAAGCTTGCGTTCTGGTCGCCCAAGATGGGCCTCAATGCACCGCAGAAGCCGATCGTTCCGGAGCTGCTGCAGGGCACGACGCTGAGCGTCGATGGGGAGACGATCGAGGTGCGCGGCACCACCGGTGAGCTCGCCCACCGTCCCTACGTGTGGATCCCGTCGATCAAGACAGTCGCCGGCAACATCGCGATCTTCGGCAACCTGCATGTGTGGACCGCCGACACGCAGAAGGCCAGCGAACGCAAGGCCTGGTTCGCGCAGCTCGACGAGATCGAGGCGCTCAAGCCCGCCACCGTCGTGCCCGGCCACATGGCGGCCGGCACGCCCCTCGACGCCAGCACCATCCGCTACACCCGCGACTACCTGCAGCGCTTCGACGTGGAAGCCGCGAAAGCCAAGACCGCTTCGGAGCTGATCGACGCGATGAAGAAGGCCTACCCGCAGGCCGGTCTGGGCATCGCGCTCGACATCGGCGCCAAGGTCAGCAAGGGCGAGATGCAGTGGTGAGTTGCCTGTAGGACTCGTTCAGGCGGTGGCGGTCTTCAAGCTGCCGTCGAACGGCCAGGAGCCGGTCCCGGTCCTTCTGACACCGGGCCTGCCGCGCCAGACCAGCACGGCCAGCCCGAGCAGCATCGCCAGCCAGGTGCTCGGCTCGGGAATGGGCGCCTGGACCAGCGAGCTCAGGAACAAGACCTCGAAGCTGCCGAACATCGACTGGTCGGACCGGTTGAAGACCGTCAGCGACAGGTGCCCTTGCGGATCGGCGCTGTAGGCGAAATCGTCCGGCCCCGGCTCGCGGCCCAGCAAGGGCGCAGTGAAGTCCCTCGGGTCCTGGTTCAGGATGTTCGCGACGATGCTGATGCCGTTGCCCCAGCCCCAGCTGGCGTCGTCGCGGAACGAGAACCAGGCGGTGTTGGCGACCGTGTCCTGTGGCTTCGGTGTCGTGCTGAACCGTGGCACCAGCGCGAGCGGCATCGGCGGATTGAACGCCAGCAACCCGGACAGCGTGATCGAGCTGTTGGGGTCGAGCGTGAAGGCTCGTCGCCAGCTGAGATAGGTCTCGGCGGTGTCCTCGGGTTTCTGGCGCGAGATCTCGGCCCGCAGGTGCCCGGGCTCGACTGCCAGGCGGGCCGATGGGGCATCGGCGGCCACCGGGTCCACGCTGCGGCTGAAGTTGCCGAAGGGCTGGGTGCCGACGGCGCTGTCGGCGAGCCTTCCGGACCCGAAAGAAGTCGAGCGATAAGAGCCCGTCTGGTCGGGCCGGTGGTAGCTCGTGGTCTCGGATGCAAAGAAGCTGTTGGGCGTGATCCAGTGGCCCACGGTGCCGGCCGGAGAACTGCTGTCGGTGGACAAGCCGGTGATCGGGTCGAGCTGGAAGTCGACGCTGATGCTCTCGGCGTGGGCCGCGCCGGCCAGCCCGACGGCGGCGAGCACGGGGAGCCACTTGCGAATCTTCAAGCGGCGCCAGCCCAGCACGCCCAGGCCCAGCAGCATCGCCAACCAGGTGGCCGGCTCGGGAATGGGCGAAATGAAGGGCGCCCTGGCGAACACGCCGATCGACAGGTTCGTGAACATCAGCTCGTCGGAATGGTTGAAGAGGGTCAGCGACACGTGACCCTGTTCGTCGCTGCTGTACGCGAAGTCATCCACCGACCCCAGGCGTCCCAGCGACGGGGAGCCGGCAGGCAGCCGTGGGTCGAAGTTCATGATGCGTGCGATGACGCTGATGCCGTTGCGCCACCCCAGGCCATCGTCGGCGACGCTGTGGAACCCGAGCACGCCGCGGTTCGCGTACTGCGGGTTCAGGTTGGGCGAGGCCTCGAAGCTGCTCTCGGTCGTGATCGGCCGGTCGGACCCGAGGGTCGCGGTGCCCGAGAAGGTGATGGAGGTGTTGGGCAGCAGCGAGAACGTGCGGTCCCAATTGGCCCCGGCGGAGGCCTCGTCCCACGGGTGCACGCGCGTCACGTCGGCTTGCAGGCGGCCCGCTTCGAGCAGCGAGCGTGCCGACGGCAGATCGGCGGCCGGTGCCGGCAGCACGCCCTCGCGCCGCGGGCCGAAGGGCTCGCCGTTTCTCGGCCCCGCCGGCAGACCGTCCGAGGTGAAGGATTCCTGGTTCCAGGATCTGCTGCCGTCGGCCGAGGTGTAGTTGACGTCGGCGTAGCCGTAGAAGGCATTCGGGGTGAGCCACTGGCCGACGGTGCCGGGGGCCGTGCTCCCGCTGCTCGACAGGCCGACGATCGGATCGAGCCGGAAATCGACCGAGGACTCATCGGCCTGCACGCTGGTGGCCATGGCGGCCGACATCAGCAGCGCGAACATCGTGCTTGTCTTCATCACCTCTCCCGGTTGCTGGCGTATGCCGGATTGAAGGCGATAAGACAGGCAGTGCGCAAGCCGTGGCCCTGCCGGCTTCCCCGGGAAAACCTACCGCCGGAAAAACCTACCGCCGCAGGGGCCAGCACCGCACAGCGACCGTGTCAGAAATGCCTAGGCCGCCACGGCCTTCGCCAGCTCCAGCTGGTACTGCTCCCAGCCCGACGCCGGAACAACCTCGTCGGCACGCGCCGTGACTTCATCGAGCCGCGCGCACAGCCGCTCGGCCACGTCAGCCGCATCGCCCAGGTGCAGGCCCTGCGTCATCGTGATGTTCGCGCTCTCGAAGCTGCCTGCACCGGCCAGCAGGATCATGCGCGACGGTGCCTCGTCGCCGACGAGTGCGAGCAGCGCCGGGCTGACGCGCTCGGCGGTCAAGCGGGCCAGCGCCTCGGGCGGCAGCACGCCTTCGGTCATTGCCGTCGCGGCAGTGGGCGCCAGGCAGTTCACATGCACTCCGTACTTCGCGCCTTCGAGCGCCAGCGTCTGCATCAGCCCCACCAGCGCCATCTTCGCCGCGCCGTAGTTCGATTGGCCGAAGTTGCCGTACAGGCCGCTGGACGAGGTCGTCATCACGATGCGGCCGTGGCGCTGCGCCTGCATCTGCGCCCACACCGCCTTGGTGGCGTTGACGGCGCCCATCAGGTGCACGTCGAGCACGAGCTTGAAATCGTCGAGCGTCATCTTCGCGAAGCTCTTGTCGCGCAGGATGCCGGCGTTGTTCACCAGGATGTCGATGCGCCCCCAGCGGGCCACGGTGGCGTCGGCCATCGCCTGCATGTCGGCCGGCACGGTCACGTCGCCCAGCTGCACCAGCGCCTCGCCGCCGCGCTGGTGGATCTCGTCGGCCACCGCGCGCGCCGCGGCGCCGTCGTCGCGCCCCGCCAGATCATTGACGACCACCCGCGCGCCGTGGCGTGCCAGCTCCAATGCATGCGCGCGCCCGAGCCCCCCGCCCGCGCCGGTCACGATCGCCACCTTGTCTTGCAGACGTTTCTTCATGCTGTCCTTCATGTGAATCAGATCGATACGGCGTCGCGGCCCTTGAGCGCCAGCATCGCGCGCACCTCGGCCGGGGTCGCGATGTCGAGGGACAGCTCTTCGAGGATGCGGCGGATCTTGCGCACCTGCTCGGCGCAGGAGCGCGCCAGGCGGCCCCGCTCCAGGTAGAGGCTGTCTTCCAGGCCGACGCGCACGTTGCCGCCCATCACGGCGGCCATCGTCAGCAAGGGCATCTGGTGGCGGCCCGCGCCCAGCACCGAGAAGCGGTAGCTCTTGCGGCCGAACAGGCGGTCGGCGGTCGAGCGCATCGTGAACAGGTTCTCCGGGTCGGCCCCCACGCCGCCGAGGATGCCGAAGATGCTCTGGATGAACAGCGGCCCCTCGACCAGGCCTTCGTCGACGAAATGGGCCAGCGTGTAGAGGTGGCCCACGTCGTAGCACTCGAATTCGAAGCGCGTGCCGCAGCCCTTGCCCAGCACCTCGAGGATGTGCTTGATGTCGGCGAAGGTGTTGCGGAAGATCAGGTCTTCCATGCCCTCGATGTGCGGCTTCTCCCAGTCGTAGCGCCACTCGCTGACCTTGCGCGCCATCGGGTGGATCGAGAAGTTCATCGAGCCCATGTTCAGTGAGCACATCTCGGGCTGCGCCTGCAGCGGGTAGGCCAGGCGCTCGTCCAGCGTCATGCGCGTGCTGCCGCCGGTGGTGATGTTGATCACCGCATCGGTCGCCGCCTTGATGCGCGGCACGAACTGGTCGAACACCTTCGGGTCCGGTGTCGGCCGGCCGTCGACCGGATCGCGGGCATGCAGGTGCAGGATGGCCGCGCCGGCTTCGGCCGCCTCGATGGCCTGTTCGGCGATCTGGTCCGGCGTCAGCGCGAGGTGCGGCGACATCGTCGGCGTGTGGACCGAGCCGGTCACGGCACAGCTGATGATGACCTTGTCAGGGAGTGAGGCCATGGGCGCTCCGGAAGTGGAAGAGGAATGTGGGAAGAGGGATGTGTTCAGACCGCGAGCCACTGCTGCTGCATCGCGGTGTCGGCCAGCAGCTGCGCCGGGCTGCCTTCGAAGACGATGTGGCCGTGGCCCATCACGCAGACGCGGGTCGACACCTTCAGCGCGA
Organism: Rhizobacter sp. OV335; assembly: GCF_900142965.1. Classification (GTDB taxonomy): domain Bacteria; phylum Pseudomonadota; class Gammaproteobacteria; order Burkholderiales; family Burkholderiaceae_C; genus Rhizobacter. The sequence continues at coordinate 11,701 of NZ_FRCQ01000049.1, read as the reverse complement.
TCGCGAGCTTCTGCTCCACCAGCACGACCGAGACGCCCTGCCGCTGCATGTCCTGGATGCACTCGGCCACCTGCGCGACGATCTTCGGCGCGAGGCCCTCGGTCGGCTCGTCGATCAGGATCGCGAGCGGGTTGCCGAGCAGCGAGCGGCACATCGTCAGCATCTGCTGCTCGCCGCCCGACAGGCTGCCCGCCTTGGTGCCGCGGCGCTCCTTCAGGCGCGGAAACCAGTCGAACATCTGCGCCACGCTCCAGCGCACCGCGCCGGCCACCGGCGGTTGCTCGCCCATGCGCAGGTTCTCGTCGACCGTCAGGTTCGCGAACACCTCGCGCTCCTCGGGCACGTAGGCCAGGCCGGCACGGCAGATGGCATGCGGTGGCGCACCGGCCAGTGCGCGGCCGGCGAGCTCGATGCGGCCGGCGCTCGGCGGCACCAGGCCCATCAGTGCCTTCAGCGTGGTGGACCGGCCCGAGCCGTTGCGACCCAGCAGGCTGACCACCTCCCCGCGGCCCACCTGCAGCGTCACGCCGCGCAGCACGTGGCTCTTGCCGTAGTGGGCATGCAGGCCGTCGACACGCAACAACGGTTGGTCAATCGCGTTCATGCCTCGTGCTCCTCGCCCAGGTAGGCCTCGCGCACGCCCTGGTGCCGGCGGATCTCGTCGGGCGTGCCGGTGGCGATGACCTGGCCGTAGACCAGCACGCTGACGCGCTCGCCCAGCGAGAACACCACGTCCATGTCGTGCTCCACCAGCAGCAGCGTGCGCCCCGCGGTGACCTCGCGGATCAGCTCGGCGGTGTAGTGCGTCTCCTCGCTCGACATGCCGGCCATCGGCTCGTCGAGCAGCACCACCTGCGGGTCCGAGGCCAGCGTCATTGCGAGTTCGAGCGAGCGCTGCGCGGAGTAGGTCATCTCGCCGGCCAAGGTGGACGCCTGGTGCTGCAGGCGCACCCGCTCCAGCAGCCGTTCGGTCGCTTCGCGGATGCTGCCCATGCGCTCGATGCGGCGCCAGAAGTTGTATTCCAGCCGGTGGCGCTGCATCACCGCGATGCGCACGTTCTCGAACACGCTGAGCTTCGGGAAGATGTTGGTGATCTGGAACGAGCGCGCCAGGCCGCGGCGGTTCACGCGCTCCGGCGTCCAGCCCTCGATGTGCTCGCCATCCAGCACGATCTCGCCCGCGCTGGGCAGAAGGTTGCCGGAGATCAGGTGGAACAGCGTCGACTTGCCGGCCCCGTTCGGCCCGATCAGCGCATGGCGCTCGCCGGCCCGCAGCTCGAGGTCGATGCCGCGGATGATCTCCGCCGCGCCGAAGGACTTGCGCAGGCCGCGGATGCTGAGGATCGGATCGGTGGTCATGACGCACTCCCGAAGCGGCGCCGCGTGACGACGGTCAGCAGGCCACCGCACGCCAGCAGGCCCGCCGGCACCATCCAGGTGATCACCGCGGCAGGCGACCAGGGCCGCCCCAGCAGCGGGATCGCCGGCCACTCGGCAGCCGCCCGCGCCAGCGCCCGGTAGTCCTGCGAGCACAGCCGCTGCAGCATCTCGACGGCGAAGACGCCGCCCGCGCTCAGCAGCACGGCCGCGCCTGCCGCGAGCAGCACGGTGAATGCGGCAGCCCGCCAGCCGCGCCGCTCGACGAGCCGCGCCCCCGCACCGAACAGGCCCGACAGCCCCGTCGGCGCGAACATCATCACCCCCACGAACAGCACGCCCTGGTACAGCAGCCACGACTGCGTGGCGTCGGACACCGCGTAGCCGAAGAAGGTCATCAGCGCGGCGCCGAGCGCCGGGCCGAGGAAGCTGCCGACGCCGCCGATGTAGCTGTTCAGCACGACGGTGGCCGACACGCCGGCATCGAACACCGCGTAGTTCGCCGCCTCGTTGCTCAGCGCCTGCAGCCCGCCCGCCAGGCCGGAGAACATCGCCGAGATCGCGAAGGCCGAGACCCCGAGGCCATGCACGTCGTAGCCGAGGAAGCGCAGCCGGTGCCCGTTCTCGCGCAGCGCCAGCATCAGCCGGCCAGCAGGCGTCTGGCTGTGGAAGTACAGCAGCCCGAGCGACAGCAGCACCCACGCGAGCGTCAGGTAATAGACCTGCGCCGTCGAGCCGAAGCCCAGGCCCCAGGCCGGGGCGCGCATCGTCGAGATACCCGACTCGCCGCCGAACAAGCCCTTGAGCTGCGGCGCCAGCGCGTGCAGCAGCTCGGCGATGGCCAGCGTGATCATCGCGAAGGTGGTGCCGCTGCGCTGCGTGGCGAACCAGCCGCCGACGATGCCGACGGCCAGCCCCGCCGCGGCGCCGACCAGCGGCATCAGCGGCGTCGGCAGCAGCCCGTTGCCGCCGAAGGCGTTCATCGCGTGCACCGTCGCGAAGGCGCCGATGCCGAACCAGGCCGCATGCCCGAACGACAGCATGCCGGCGCGGCCGCTGAGCATGCCGTAGGCGCTGGCGAACAGCGCCGCGACGAGCATCTGGATCGATGCGATCAGCAGGCCGCCCGGCAGCACGGCAGGCAGCGCCAGCAACAGCGCCACGCCGGCGATGAGAAGGGAAAGGTTCATGCGCATCGCATCAGGCCTTCTCGCCCATCAGCCCGCCGGGCCGCACCAGCAGGATCAGCAGCATCAGCGCGAACGGCAGCGTCGCGGCCAGGCTAGACAGCTTCAGCGTCAGCAACCCGCCGACGCCCTCGGCCCACGCACCGGCGCCGACGAGGGCCAGCAGGTCGGCCAGGCTGCGGTCCACTCCCACCGCCAGCGAGGTGATCACGCCGATCAGCAGCGACGCCAGCATCGCCCCGCCGAGCGAGCCGAGCCCGCCGACGACGACCACGACGAAGGCCATCACGCCCACTTCGAGCGCCATGTTCGGGTTGGTCGTGTAGAAGGCGCCGGCGGTCGCGCCTGCCAGCCCGGCCAGCGCCGCGCCGACGCCGAACACGCCCATGAAGACCAGCTGGACGTTGTGGCCCAGCGCCTGGGCCATGCGCGGCTTGTGGATGGCGGCCCGCACGACGATGCCGATGCGCGTGCGCGTGAGCAGCAGCCACAGCGCGGCGAACATCGCGAGGGCCACGGAAGCCATCAGCACGCGGTAGGCCGGGTACTGCTGGCGGCCCAGGCTGAACGCCGCGAAGTCGAGCGCCGGCGGCACGCGGTAGTCGACCGGGTGGTTGCCGAAGAACAGCTTGATGGCCTCGGCGATGATGAACGACAGCCCGAAGGTCAGCAGCAGTTCATGCGCGTGGCCGTGGTGGTGCACGCGCCGCAGGAACCAGCGCTCGACCACCGCGCCGACCGCGCCCGACAGCAGCGTGGCCGCGACCACCGCCGGGCCGAAGCCGAGCAGCCCCTGCAGCGTGTACGCGAAGTAGGCGCCGAGCATGTAGAACGACGCGTGCGCGAAGTTCAGCACGCCCATCATCCCGAACACCAGCGTCAGCCCCGCCGACACCATGAACAGCAGCAGCCCGTAGACGGTTCCGTTGAGCAACGAGAAGACGACGGTCTCCATCACTTCAGGGGCGCTGCATCTTGCACGCGGCCTGCGCCGGCACCGCAGCCTCCTCGGCCGTGAACACCTTGACCGGCTTGAAGCCCAGCGCGGTGTCGTCGGCCTTGTACCTCGCGTCCTTCGCGACCACCGACACCACCAGCGGCAGCAGCACCTGGTGGTCGGCGGCGCGCATGCTGGCCTCGCCCATCGGCGTCTTCAGCTTCGCGGTCTCCAGGTTGCGCGCGAGCGCGTTGACGTCGAGCGCGCCGTCGACCGGCTTCGTGCGCTTCAGCGCATCGGCCACCATCTCGAGGCCGAACGCCGTCTGCGGCTCGGTCGCGACCGGCGGGTGCCCGCTCTTCGCCTTGTAGTCGGCGACGAAGCGCTCGCCTTCCGCGCCGGCGGCCTCGGGGTTGAACGCCTGCACGACGAAGTGGCCGATCGCCTGCTCGCCGGCGTTGGCAATGTTGCCGACCTGGTCGAGGTACACCGTGCCGAAGCGCACCTTGAGCCCGGCCGCCTTCGACGCCTTCATCATCAGCAGCAGGTCGTTCGACCAGTTGCCGGTGATCACCGTGTCGGCACCCGACGCGCTGATCTTCGCGACGTAGGGCGCGAAGTCCTGGATCTTGTTGACGTCGTGCAGCGTCTTCTCCACGACCTGGTAGCCGCCCGCGCCGGCGTTGTCGACGATGGCCCGCTCCATGTCCTGGCCCCACGAGTAGTTCTGGTTGATCGAATAGACCTTGGTGCCCAGCGCCTGCACCTGCTTCATCGCCTGCACCAGCGCCTTGGTGCGCACCTGCGCGTTGCCGGCGAAGCGGAAGTGGTGGAAGTTGCACTTCTCGCCGGTCAGCTCCAGCGCCTCGGCACCGACGTTGATGTAGACGATCTCCTTGCCCGGGTTGCGCAGGTTGTGCTTGCGCACGTCTTCGGTGATCTGGCCGCCGATCGCCGACGAGCCGCCCTGCACGACGATCTGCACGCCGTCGGCTGCAGCAGCCTTCAGCTTGTCGGAGGCACCCGCCGGGCCGCCCTGGTTGTCGTACTCCAGCAGTTGCACCGGCTGGCCGTTCCAGCCGCCGGACGCGTTCAGCTTGTCGACCGCGTAGCGCACCGCCGCGCGGTAGGCCAGGCCGGTGGAGGCCTGGGGGCCGGACAGCGTCTCCAGCACCGCGATCTTGACCGGGGCGGCTTGTGCCGCGGTGGCCAGCAGCGCGAGCAAGGGCATGACAACAACGCGGGTTGCAATTCGAACGGCATTCATCTTCTGTCTCCTGTCATTTTTTAGAGGTACTCGACGTTGCCGTCGATGCTGATGGCCTGGCCCGTCATGTTCCGGGCCGCGGGCGAACACAGGAACAGCGCCAGTGCCGCCACGTCGTCGGCGCTCACCATGCGGCGCAGCGAGATCTTGTTCAGGTACTGCTGGCGCATCTCGTCGACGCCGATGCCGACCGAGGCCGCGCGCGCCGCGATCACGCCGTTCATGCGCTCGCCCTCGACTGTGCCCGGCAGGATCGCGTTGACGCGGATGTCGTGCGGCCCGAGCTCCACTGCGAGCGACTTCGTCAGCCCGACGATGGCCCACTTGCTCGCGGCATACGGCGTGCGGTAGGGGTAGCCGAGCCTGCCCGCCACCGAGGCCATCGAGATCAGGCACGGGCCGGCCGCCGAGCGCTTCAGCATCGGCACCGCGCGGCGGGCGAAGTAGTACTGGCTGTTCAGGTTGACGGCGATGGTGCGTTCCCAGCCGGGGCCGTCGATGTCCTCGATGGCGCCGGTGGGTCCGGCGATGCCGGCGTTGTTGACCAGCACGTCGAGGCCGCCGAACGCGCCCTGCACGTCGTCGAACACCAGGTCGACGTCGGCGGCCACCGACGCATCGGCCATGCTGCCGGTGACGCCGGGCAGCTCGGTGGTCAGGCGATCGATCGCGCTGCGGTCGATGTCGCAGACGTGCACGCGGGCCCCGGTCTCGTGGAAGGCCCGGGCGATCGCCGCACCGATGCCGTTGGCGCCGGCCGTCACGAGGACGCGCAGTTGGGGCGCGGGCCGAAGCGAATCCAGGATGGGCATGCAGGTCCTCTGTTCAAAGAGGCGCCAGTCTCGGTGCGCGGTGATGCGCGGCCAATGTGCGGTGCGCACACCTTCGGCCCGGATTCAGTGTCTCTAGCGGCCTGCGGGCGACCGGCTGCGGCGGCGCCCCCTCTGGTAGCCTGCGCGACGCACCAGAAGTACAGGAGACACACCATGCGGAGCCCTGCCCCGCCCTCGCCCGCCGAGCTGATCCACCTGCTGCACCAGGGCGCCCCCGCCAGCGATTTCGCCCGCCACCTCGCCGAGGTCGAGGCGCTGCCGGACGACATCGCCGGCAAGTCGACGCTGGCCGAGACCGTGCGCATGGCGATGGCGATCCGCAACCGGCTGGAGCTGCAGCAGCAGCGTGAGCGCGGCATGCTGGCGGTGATCGATTCGGCACAGGCCTTGTCGAGCCGGCTCGACCTGGAGAGCCTGCTGGGCGCGCTGGTGCTGCGCGCCCGCAACCTGCTGGGCTCGGACATCGCGTGGCTGTCGGTCTACGACGCCGGGCGCGGCGAGTTCCACGTGCTGGCCGCCGATGGCGCGATGCACCAGACCACCTCCGGCATGGTCGCGCGGCACGACCGCGGCGTGGCCAGCGTCGTGATGTCGACCCGCCTGCCGTTCGTGACGCCGGACTACCTGCACGACGCGCGCTTCGAGCACGACGGCGGGCTCGACGCGGCGTTCCGCGACGAAGGCATCGCGGCGCTGGTGGGCGTGCCGCTGGTGTGGGACGGCGAGGTGACGGGGCTGTTGTTCGTCGCCGACCGCTACCACCGGCTGCACAACGCGCAAAGCATCTCGATCCTGTGCACGCTGGCCACGCACGGCGCGGTGGCGCTGAAGAACGCGCGCGATTTCGAGCGCGCGAACGCGGCGCTGCACGATGCCGACCAGGCGCGCGCCGAACTGGAGCGGCATGTGCGCAGCATCCAGGCGGCCACCGACGCGCACGAGCAGCTGACCTCGCTGCTGGCGCGCGGCGCATCGCTCGCGACGCTGTGCGAATCGGTCGCAAGGCTGCTGGGGGGCAGCGTGCTGGTGCTGGACGAGGGCTCGCAGGTGGTCAGCGCGGCAACGCCGCCCGGCCATGCCGACCAAGGGGCGAACGGCTACACGCCGCACGGCGAACGCAGCGCCGAGGTGGCGCGCGCGCTGCGCCAGAGCCGCGAGACGGGGCGCTCGGTGCCGGCATGGGCGCTCGACGGTGAGTCCTGCAGGGTCATGGCGGTGATCGGAGGCGACGGCATCCTCGGCGCCGCGCTGCTCTTCCACAACGGCGAGCTGGAGGAGATCGCGATCCGCACCTTCGAGCGCAGCGCGAGCGTGATCGGCGTCGTGCTGCTGTCGCGCCAGCGGCTGGAGGCCTCGAAGAGCCACGACGCCTCGGACCTGCTGCGCTCGCTGGTGTGGCCACGCCAGGGCGAGCTGAAGGAGCTGGTGAGCCGTGCCGACCTGCACGGCGTGGACCTGTCACGGCCCTTGGCCTTGATGCTGGTGGAGATGGACGGCCCGAGCGCGGGCTACGCGGCGCGGCGCTTCCGCACGATGCGGCCCTTGCCCGATGCGCTGGTCGACGACCTGGACGGCACGCTCGTCATCCTGTGCGGCGCCACCGGCGCACTCGAAGCGCGGCTCGCGGTCTCGGCCTGGGCGCGCAGCGAACTGCATGCGGCCCACCGCGGCGTGCTGTCGCGCCCGATCGGCGGGCCGGCCGAGATCCCGGCGCTGTACGCGACGCTGGGCCGCGCGCTGCCGGTGCTGCGGCGCATCGGCGTGCAGGGGCAGATCGTCAACCAGAACGAACTGGCGCTGTACTCGACCTTGTTCGAGACCCACGACCAGACCAGCCTCGACAGCTTCCTGCAGGCCACCATCGGCCCGCTGATTTCGCTGGACCGCAAGCGCAGCGCCGAGCTGGCGCCGACGCTGCTGAGCTACTTCGACAACAACCAGAACGCCAAGACCACCGCGCAGCGCCTGGGCATCCACGTCAACACGGTGCGGCAGCGGCTGGCCACCATCGAGACGCTGCTCGGGCACTGGGGCCAGGCCTCACGCGCGCTGGAGATCCACATCGCGCTGAGGCTCTGGCACCTGAGCGCGCCCTCGGAGTGAGGGCGCCCCGGCGCGTCACTGCACGCTGATCTGCTTCGCGGTCAACGACGCGTCGAACACCAGCGTGGCCGGCCACTGCGGCCAGGTCGTGCCCAGCCCGGTGTTGTTCGGGTCGCCATTGCGGGCGAAGGCGCCGATGCTGCGCATCATCGCGTCCGACAGCGCCAGCCGGCCGGGCGCGTTCGCCGCGGTGTTCGTGAAGTTGGCATACAGCGACGGACCGAAATTGCCGAACGCGAACGGCAGGTCGAACGCATGCGCCGCGCCGTAGATCTCGTTGAACGGGGCCGGCAGCTCGTCCCAGTCGAAGCGGTAGTACCAGATCGGGTTCTGCTGCGATTGCAGTGCCCCGAGCACGCTGTCGCGGCTGTTCAGGAAGAACAAGCGGTTCAGCAGGTCGGAGCGCGCGTTGAAGCCGGTGACCGGTGCGTCCATCGGCAGGTACGACGGCGGGATCCATTGTGCGATCGTCGTCGTCGCCGGGCCGTTCGGCTTGTAGTTGAAGGCCATCGCGAAGACCGTCGGGTCATCGAGCAGGCGGCCGCTGCCGGTGCCGCCGGCCAGCGGCAGCAGGGTCGGGAACAGCTTGCCTTCGTCGCGCGTATTGCCCGCGAGCACCGGCACCTTCAGGTACTGGCCGGCCTGGATCGCGGCGATCGGGCTGACCGGCAGCACGTTGCCGTCGGCGATCGGGCCGGAGCCTGACGCGCCGATCGGGGCCAGCTTGCTCGTCACGGTGTTGATGATGGCTTCGGCGCTCTTGCCGCGCATGTAGGTCGCGACTTGCTCCGGCGTGCGCGACGCGACATAGCCATAGGCCGCTGTCAGGTCACCCGCCAGCCCATCGGCCAGCACCAAGTTGGCGACCAGGAAATCGGCCTGCCCGCGGAAGTCGGACGGGGACGCCAGCGTGGCGACACTGCCGGCCGGCAGCTCGCTGGCGCGCGAGATGCCGCCGCTGATCGGGATCACACGGTGCACCAGCGCCGGGTTGGCCTGCGCGACCAGCGGCGAGGTCATCAGCGCATAGACGTTGACGGCACCCGCCGACTGGCCCATCAGCGTGACGTTGCCAGGGTTGCCGCCGAACGCCGCCACGTTGCCGTTGATGAACTTCAGCGCCTGCAGGATGTCGAGCAGCGCGAAGTTGCCGGAGTCGTCCAGCGCATCGCCGGTCTTCAGCTGCCCCAGGTTGATGAAGCCGAGCAGGCCGAGACGGTAGTTCACCGTGACGACCACTGCGTTGGCGGTGCGGGCGAGCGCCGCGCCGTCGTAGACCGGGTCCGCGGTGTAGCCGGTGACGTTGCTGCCGCCGTGCACGAACACGATGACCGGCAGGTTGGTGGCCGCCGAGGTCGGACGCCAGATGTTGAGGTAGAGGCAATCCTCCGACCCGACCGGCTGGCCGACGGTGGTGCCGATGGTCGCGTCGTACTTGTTGTTGGAACCCGGGCCGTACAGGCGGCCGAACGACGCGCAGGCATTGCCGAACTGCTGCGTGGCCTTCGGCGAGGTCCACGGCTCGGGGGCGGCCGGCGCCTTCCAGCGCAAGTCACCCACAGGTGCCTTGGCGTACGGGATGCCCTTCCACGCGTAGGTGCCGCTGGTGGCGGAGTGGTCGGTGCCGATCACATCGCCGAGCGAGGTGCTGCGCTGCGTCGGCGAGGCGTTCTCGCGGTTGGCGCAGGTGAACGAGGCGGCCATGTTGACGTCTCCGGTGCCGTTGTAGCGCGGCCATGCAGGGTAGTCGCACAACGGACGGGTGCGGCCGGGCACGCCTGCCGTGTCGGCCACCACCTGCGCGCTCGGGGCCGTGCCGTCCTCGGCCCAGTGCTCCAGCGTCGTCAGCGAATCCCACGCGGCATTGAAGGCGGTGCTGACCGCGTGGCCGAGGCCGGGGATCTCGTAGTAGCGCACGAAGGTGTCGACTTCACTCGGCCCCATGCGGGCCTGCAGGCGCTGGTAGTACTCCTCGGTGGCGCGGGTACTGACCAGCACGTCGGCCAGGCCGTGCGCCAGCAGCAGCTTGCCGCCCTTGGCCGCGAAGGCGTCGAGGTCGACGCGGGTGTCGAGCAGCGTGCTCAGCTGGCTGACGCGGTTGGCCCACGGGCCGGGGTTTTCCGGATCGAAGGACAGCGAGTCGTAGCCGGCGTCGCGGGTCACCGAGTACTTGATCCACTGGTCGAGCAAGGTGCCGATGTACGGCGAGTTGCGCGGCATCGGCGTGGCCGGCGCGGCGGTGCCGAGCGCGAGGAAGGTGATGGTCGGCTGCAACGGAGACGGGTTGGTGGTGATGCCGAGGTCGGCGCCCCAGACGTTGTAGCCGGGGTAGTGCGTCTCGCCGCTGGCCAGCGCGAAGTGGAACTGCGTGTCGGTGTTCATCGCCTTCAACGCGGTGATCTGCGCATCGGACAGGCAGGTGTCGCCGGTGTCGGCGCCATCGGGGCAGCGCAGCGGGTTGCCGGCGACGCTGGCGGTGGCCGGGTCGAACACCGCGTTGCAGCGCTGCTGGTTGCTGATGAGGCCGTCGACCGCGCCATCGAGGCCGTCGCAGGCCTCCATCGCGGCGGCGTAGATCAGCGACCGCTTGGCGGTGTTCGGATAGGCGCCGGGCTTGGACAGCACGCGGCTGACGCGCTGGCCGTGCAGCAGCGCGGCGGCGTCGTTCCAGGCGGGGTACAGCGAGATCGCGCCGTCCCAGTCAGCAGGCCAGCGCGTGACAGCGGCGAGGGCCTCGCGCCCGCCGGTGGAGCCGCCGGCGAAGTAGGCCTTGCGGACCGCATCGACGGCGTAGCGGGCCTTGATCAGGAAGGTGGCGGCGTCGCGGGTTTTCTTGATCGCGTCGCCGCCGAAGTTGTCTGCCGCTTCGTCGTTGAGCGCGAAGGAACCGTCCTGCGAGCCGAAGGCGTTGGCCTGGTGCCCGGAGTCGCTGGCGAAGGTGGCGTAGCCGCGGCCGAGCGGATTGGGCTGGTCGGTCGGGCCGACCGGCACGTTGCCGGTGACGGCGGGGATGCTGCCATCGAAGCCGCCGCCGCCGAACATCACGGCCTTGTGGTTCCAGTCTGTCGGCAGGGCCAGGTTGAAGCGGATGTCGGGTGCGGCGGGGTCGACCGGGGAGATCTTGGCGACGACGAGGCAGTGCTCGGGGATCGCCTTGGGGGCCGTGCCGGTGGGGGCGACGACGGTGGCCGAGATGACGGTGGCGCCGGAGGTCGGCAAGCCGATGGAGGCGGCGGGGATGGTGGTGCCTGCGAGCTGCGCGCAGGTGAGTGGCGTGGAGGTCGTCGGAGGTGGTGTGCCGCCTCCTCCGCCGCCGTCATCGCCGCCGCCGCAGGCGGCGAGCAGCAGGGAGAGAGCGAAGAGCGGCGCGATGCCGATGCCGATTCCGGGTCCGGGCTTTGTCATGTCGTGTCTCCTGGCGTGTGTTGTCGTCGGCCCGATGAGGCTGCGTGTCCAGCGGTCGCTGAATACGGCCTCGGCAACTCTGGTGGGTGCGCGGTCGGGAAGGGGCCAGTCTTTGTTCGAACGACCCAGGACTCAATGGCGAAGAGGCACATCGGCAGCGGGCTGTGGATGTGCGTGGGGGCCATCGTGGAAACCCTAGGCGCCGAACCGCGGCGAGGTGCGGGATGGGCCGAGAGCCTGTCATTAATTTCGTGTTCAAGGCATAGCATGACCCCCCAGGAGCATCTATGCCGATAAGCAAGACGAGGATGAAGAACGCCGCGATTGCGGCGAAGTCGGCGGCATTGCCGACGATTCCCAAGGAACTGCTTGAGCAGTTTGTGAGCGGGCCGATGACCGGTGAGCAGGTGAACGCTGCGTCGATGGCGTTCAAGAAGGCGCTGATCGAGCGAGCGCTGGGTGCCGAGCTGGGTCATCACCTGGGCTACGCGAGCGGCGCGTCCAAGCCCGAGTCCGCGACCAACCAGCGCAACGGCAAGAGCGGCAAGACCGTGATCACCGAGGACGGGCCGCTGCGCATCGAAGTGCCTCG
>NZ_FRCQ01000030.1 GCF_900142965.1 Rhizobacter sp. OV335 | reverse complement strand
CGCACCCTACGCCAACAGCGACGCCGTCGTCGCCGCCTTCGGCATGGACCCTCGCCCACGCGACTCCGGCCAGTACAGCGGCACACGTCAGCTCTCCAAGCGCGGCAACGCCGAGGAGCGCAGGCTCATCTACTGCGCCGCCATGGCTGCTTGCCGATATCCTCCGTTCAAATCCATGCGCGACAAGCTCGTCGATCGAGGCTTCTCCCCCATCCAGGCCTACTGCGCCATCGCTCGCAAGCTCCTGCGCATCGCCTTCGCCGTCTGGCGTTCCAACCAGCCCTTCAACCCTCAAAGGGTCGGATTGGCTTGACGGGGAACATAGAACCTACGGAAGCTTCAACCCGGCCCGCCTCACCCCCAACCCCGCCAACCCCAGCACCATCAACCCCCACATCGCCGGCTCCGGCACCGGCGCGGCACTGTTCCAGCTGTACGCGAACAGCTCGAAGCTGCCGAACAGCACGTTGCCCGAGTGGTTGTGCACCGTCAGCGACAGGTGCCCGAGCGGGTCGGCGCTGTAGGTGAAATCGTCGAAGCTCGGCAACCGCTGCTGCGCGCCGGTGCCGGGCGCGGCCGGGTTCCCGTTGAAGATGTTCGCGATCAGGTTCACGCCATTGGTCGCGAACGTCTCGTCACGAAAAATCAGCGCCGCCTGGTGCACGTACATGTCGGGTCGGGTGCTGTCTTCGGTGAAGCGCGGCAGCGGCGTCGACCCCAGCGAGTTCGTCAGCATCGCGATGCCCGAGAACGTCACCGAGGCGAACGGGTTCAGCACGAACGGGCGCTGCCAGTTGATCGTCGCGCTCGCCTCGTCGTCCTGCCGATCGGCGTGCCAGCCGCTCGACACGCTGCCGTGCCCGATCGAGGCCTGGGCCGACAGCGTCTCCTCCGGTGCCTTCGGCAACTCGATCGCCGCCTCGCCAAAGGGCGTGCCCGCGCGCGCCGACGCGTCGAGCAGGCGCGACTTCAGGTTCAGCGACTGCGCGTCGTTCGGGCCCGGCACCTCGTGCGCGGTGACGAGCGATGCCTGGAAGCCGTTGTCCGCCAGCCAGTGCCCCGGCTCGCCGGTGTCGAGCCCGGTCGGCGTGCCGAGCGTGAAGGTTGCCGAGGCCGAACCCGGCACCGCGTCCGATCCCGCTTGCGCCGCACCGCATACACCGAGCGCGCACACCGAGGCGGCGATCCACATCATCTTCATCTGGGTTCTCCCTGCCGGATCCACTTCCGGAAATCGCCCATTGAAGAACGCGCCGCCAGGAGCCGCAACCCCCAATTGGTTGCCGCCCGTGTATCCGACGGACGGTCCGCCTACAACGAAATCAGCGCGACGCCAGGCTCTGCGCCGGCCGCCGCAGGCTCGGGTCGAACGGATGGATCTGCGGACCGATCGCGGCCGCCTCGCGCTTGAGCAGCTCCACCACCGTCGGCATGCGGTCGGCATTCAGCCGGTCCGAGATCGTGCCCACCGACAACGCGGCCACCGCACGCCCCTCGCGGTCGAGCACCGGCACCGCGACGCCCGCCATGCCTTCCAGCAAGCCGGTGTTGCGCCCTGCGAAGCCGCTCTGCCGCACGCGATCGATCTCGGTGCGCAGGTAGACCTCGTCGTACACGCCGTACTCGCGCACCCGCGACAGGTTGAAGCGGATCACCTCCTCGCGCTCGGCCTCCGGCAGGAACGCAAGGATCGCGAGCGCCCCTTGCCCGACCCCCAGCGCGACCCGCCCCCCGACATCGCCGGTGAACGAGCGGATCGGGAACGGCCCCTCGCTGCGGTCCAGGCACACCGCATCGAAGCCGCTGCGCGCCAGCAGGAAGATGCTGTCGCCCAGGCTCGCGCACAGCCGCAGCAGCGCGGGCCGGCACAGCGTGCGCAGGTCGGCTGGGTTGCCGGCCGACGCGGCCAGCGCGAAGAACTCGATGCCGAGGCGATAGAGCTTGCTGCGCGCGTCCTGTTCGACCATGCCCTCTGCCACCAGCGACTGCAGCAGGCGGTGCGTGGTGGCCTGCGTCAGGCCCACGCTGCGTGCAATCTGCGTGACGCGCCCCCCATCGGCGGGCCCCTGCGCCAGCGCGCGGATCACGGCAAACAGCCGGCTGGCGGCGGCGGTCGACGGGCTGTCTTCGCTCATGCTCGATCCTGTGGAATCCTGGGGGTCACGGATGCCCGAAGTATTCCATCAAACGAAATAGGGAAATGGAGTATTTGATTGATTGGAATTCTCGGGTCAAGATGGCCCGCAACTTGCAATTTATCGAAAGAGATTTCCCAAAGGGCACCATGTCTTTCCTGCAGTTGACCGGCCTGACCAAGTTCTACGGCGACACCTGCGCGGTCGCCGACATGAACCTGTCGGTCGAGAAGGGCGAGTTCGTCTCGTTGCTCGGCCCGTCGGGCTGCGGCAAGACGACCACGCTGCAGATGGTGGCCGGCTTCGAGCCGGTGACGCGCGGCCGCATCGAGCTCGACGGCCGAGACATCACGCACGCGAAGGCCAACACCCGCGGGCTGGGCATCGTGTTCCAGACCTATGCACTGTTCCCGCACATGACGGTCAGCGCGAACGTGTCCTTCGGGCTCGAGATGCGCAAGATGCCGCGCGCCGAGCGGGCCGAGCGCGTGCGCGATGCGCTCGCGCTGGTGCACCTGGAAGCGCATGCCGCCAAGTACCCGCGCGAGCTCTCGGGCGGCCAGCGCCAGCGCGTGGCGCTGGCCCGCGCGCTGGTGATCGAGCCGCCGGTGCTGCTGCTCGACGAACCGCTGTCCAACCTCGACGCCCAGCTGCGCGAGGAGATGCAGTTCGAGCTGCGCCGCATCCAGCGCCAGGTCGGCACCACCACGGTGATGGTCACGCACGACCAGGGCGAGGCGATGTCGATCAGCGACCGCGTCGTCGTGATGGAGCAGGGCCGCGCGACCCAGGTCGACCGGCCGCAGCGCCTCTACGAACACCCGCGCACGCGCTTCATCTCGACCTTCGTCGGCAAGGCCAACCTGCTGGAGGGGCGCGTCAACGGCGAAGGCGCGGTCGATGTCGGCCCGCTGCGCGTGGTGGTCGACGACACCGGCTTCCGCCCTGGTGCCGCGGTGCTGCTGAGCGTGCGGCCCGAGAAGCTGCAGTTCGTCGTGGCCGGCCTCGGCCGGATCGACGGCGAGGTCGCCGAGCGCTTCTTCCTCGGCAGCCAGTGGCTGTACCGCGTCGACACCGCGGTCGGCGCGCTGGCGGTGCTGTGCCCGAACGACGGCCGCGCGGCACTCGAAGCCGGGCAACGCACCGGCATCGACTGGCCGGTGCACTGCAGCCGCCTGCTGCCGGTCGACTCCGCGAGCCCGGCGGCGGAGACCGCGCCTTGAAGCTCGCCCCGTGGTGGCTCAGCGGCCCGGCGGCGCTGCTCTTCACCGGCCTGCTGCTGGTGCCGCTCGCGCTGACCGCCGTGTTGTCGTTCAACGTCTACGACCCGGCCACCGGCGCGCGTGCCGGCGAGTTCACGCTGGCGCATTACGCGATGGTGTTCGGCGATCCGTACTACCACGGCATCTTCTGGCGCACCTTCCGCATCTCGGCGCTGGTGGCGCTGATCTGCGTGCTGGTCGGCGCGCCCGAAGCCTATGTGCTGAGCCGCATGCGCAACCCGTGGCGCTCGGTGATGCTGCTGGTGGTGCTGGCGCCGCTGCTGGTCTCGGTGGTGGTGCGGGCCTTCGGCTGGAGCATGCTGCTCGGCCCCGAGGGCCTCGTCAACGCGGCGCTGGGCGCGTTCGGCCTCGGGCCGTTCAAGCTGCTCTACACCGAGACGGCGGTCGTCATCGCGCTGGTGCACGTGATGCTGCCCTTCATGGTGATCCCCGTCTGGACCTCGCTGCAGAAGCTCGACCCCGGCATCGAGAACGCGGCGCTGTCGCTGAAGGCGTCGCCGTTCACCACGCTGCGCCGCGTCGTGCTGCCGCAGGTGATGCCGGGCATCCTGTCGGGCAGCCTGATCGTGTTCGGCCTCGCGGCCAGCTCGTTCGCGATCCCGGGTCTGCTCGGCGGGCGCCGCCTGAAGATGGTCGCGACCGTGGTCTACGACGAGTACCTGCATGAACTCAACTGGCCGCTCGGCGCCGCGATCGCGCTGACGCTGCTGGCCGCCAACCTCGCGGTGATGCTGGGCTGGAACCGGCTGGTCGAAGGCCGCTACCGGCGCGCGTTGGGGTGAGCGCACGATGAACCGCAACGGCCCGCTCGCACTCGCGTTCAACGCGCTCGTCATCGCCTTCATGCTGGCGCCGCTGGTCGTCGTCTGCCTGGTCGCCTTCACGCCCGAGAACACGCTGACGCTGCCGACCACCAGCTTCTCGCTGCGCTGGTTCCACGCGGTGTTCGAGCATCCGGATTTCGTGCAGTCGTTCTGGAACAGCCTGTGGCTGGCGCTCGGCTCGGCCACGCTCGCCACGCTGCTGGCGGTGCCGGCGGGCCTCGCGATCACGCGCCACCAGTTCGCCGGGCGCGAGTTCCTGAACGGCCTGTTCCTGTCGCCGCTGATCATTCCGCACCTGGTGCTGGGCGTCGCGCTGCTGCGGCTGTTCGCGCTGGTCGGTGGCAGCGGCAGCTTCAGCTTCCTGGTGTTCGCGCATGCGCTGATCGTCACGCCGTACACGCTGCGGCTGGTGGTGGCGGCGCTGGTCGGCTTCGACCGCAGCGCCGAGCAGGCGGCGGCCTCGCTCGGGGCCGGCCGCTTCACGGTCTTCCGGCGCATCACGCTGCCGATGATCCTGCCCGGCGTCACCGGCGGCTGGATGCTCGCCTTCATCAACAGCTTCGACGAGGTGACGATGTCGATCTTCGTGACCTCGCCGAGCACGGTGACGCTGCCGGTGCGCATGTACATGTATGCGACCGAATCGATCGACCCGCTGATGGCCGCGGTGTCGGCGCTGATGGTCGGCGTGACGGCCCTCGCAATGGTGCTGCTCGACCGGGTCTACGGACTCGACCGCGTGCTGGTGGGAAGACGCTGATGAACGCGCGCCGACCGCTGCTGGTGCGCCTGGCCGAGACCGATCGCGCCAGCGTGGCCTTCACGCTCGACGGCGAACCGGCCACCGCGCTCGAGGGCGACACCGTGCTGACCGCCGTGCTGACGCAGCACGATCGCTTGCGGCGCAACGAGTTCAGCCACGCGCCGCGAGCCGGCTTTTGCCTGATGGGCGCCTGCCAGGACTGCTGGATCGCGACGGCCGATGGCGAGCGGCTGCGCGCTTGCGCCACCTTTATCGCGCCGGGCATGGCCTTGCTGAGCGGGGAGGACGCATGACGCCACCGGTGATCGTCGGAGCCGGCCCGGCCGGCGTGCGGGCGGCGCAGGCGCTGGCCGCGCACGGCCTGCGGCCGGTGCTGATCGACGAGGCGCCGCGGGCCGGCGGGCAGATCTACCGCCGGCCGCCGGCGCATTTCCGCCGCACGGCCGCCGCGCTCTACGGCAGCGAAGCCGCGCGCGCCATCGCATTGCATGCCGCCGCCGACTCGCTCGCCGACCGCATCGACCACCGGCCCGACAGCCTGGTGTGGAACGCACAAGGCGGCGCGCTCGACGTGCTGCGCGGCGGCCGCATCGAACGCGTGCCGTACCTGGGCCTGATCGTCGCGACCGGCGCCACCGACCGCGTGCTGCCGGTGCCGGGCTGGACGCTGCCCGGCGCCTTCACGCTCGGCGGCGCGCAGGTGGCGCTGAAGTTCCAGGGCTGCGCGATCGGCGAGCGCGTCGTGCTGATGGGCAGCGGGCCGCTGCTGTACCTCGTCGCGTACCAGTATGCGAAGGCCGGCGCGCGCGTCGCGGCGGTGCTCGACAGCGCACGTCTGGCCGACCAGATCGCGGCGCTGCCGCTGATGCTGACGCAGCCGTCGACGCTGATGAAGGGCGCGTGGTACGTCGCGTGGTTGCGTGCGCATCGCGTGACTATCGTGCGCGGTGCGCGGCCGCTGCGAATCGTCGGTGGCGAGCGGGTCGAAGGCGTGCAGTTCGAGCAGGGCGGCCAGACCCGCACGATCGACTGCGATGCGGTGGGCATGGGCCACGCGCTGCGGTCCGAGACCCAACTGGCCGACCTGCTCGGCTGCGACTTCGAGTTCGACGAATTGCAGCGCGCGCACCTGCCGCAGCGCGATGCAGCAGGGCGCAGCAGCGTGCCCGGTCTCTACCTGGCCGGCGACGGTGCCGGCATCCTCGGTGCCGATGCCGCGGAGTGGGCCGGCGAGCGCTCGGCGCTGGCCTTGCTGGAAGACCGCGGTGTGGCGGTCGATGCAGATCGTGCGCGCGCGCTGGAGCAGCGCCTGGCCGGCATCCGGCCGTTCCGCCGCGGCCTCGAACGAGCTTTTCCGTTCCCCACCGACTGGGCGGCGCGTGCCGATGACGAGCTCGTCGTCTGCCGCTGCGAAAACATCACCGCCGGCCAGTTGCGCGCCACCGTGCGCGAGACCGGTGCCGACGACATCAACCGGCTGAAGGCCTTGTCGCGGGTCGGCATGGGGCGCTGCCAGGGCCGCATGTGCGGCGTCGCGGCGACAGAGCTTCTGGCGCATGCCTGCGGCCGGCCGGTCGGCGAGGTCGGCCGGCTGCGCGGGCAGGCGCCGATCAAGCCGGTTCCGTTCTCCGCGCTGTCGGCGCCGTCTACGTTGCACGAGTCGGAGGCCGCGGCATGACAGCGAAGCGCTTCGTCACCGATGTGGCGATCGTCGGCGGCGGCATCGTCGGCAGCTCGGCCGCGCTCGCGCTGCGCCGCATGGGGTTGAAGGTGGTGCTGCTGGAGCGCGACCTGTGCGGGTCGCGCTCCAGCGGCGTCAACTACGGCGGCGTGCGGCGGCAGGGGCGGCCGCTGTCGCAATTGCCGCTCGCGCAGCGCGCGCACGAGATCTGGGGCCGGCTGCCCGAGTTGATCGGCACCGACGGCGAGTACGAGCGCAGCGGCCATTTCAAGATCGCACGCAGTGCGGCCGACATGGCCTCGCTGGAACGCTATCGCGCGACCACCCAAGGCTTCGACCTCGACCTGGAGCTGATCACCGGCGAGCGCCTGCGCGCGCTGTGCCCGTGGCTGGGCGCGAAGGCGGTGGGCGGCTCGCTGTGCCCCGAGGACGGCCAGGCCAACCCGCGGCTGGTGTCGCCGGCCTTCGCACGCGCCGCCGAGCGAGCGGGCGCGGTGGTGCTCGAACGCACGCCGGTCGACGAGGTGATCGGCGACCGCAATGGGTTCACGCTGAGGTCACGGAACAGCGCGGGCCACACGCTGGAAGTGCAAGCGCCGCTGCTGCTGAACTGCGCCGGCGCATGGGCCGGGCAACTGGCCGCGCAATTCGGCGAGCCGGTGCCGATGCAGGCCGGCCACCCGGCGATGGCCGTCACCGAACCGGTGCCGCATTTCATGGACTGGAGCCTGGGTGTCGAGGGCGGTGGCATCTACTGCCGGCAGGTGGCGCGCGGCAACCTCGTGCTGGGCGGTGGCTCGGGCCTGGCGCTCGACGCCGACCGCGCGCGCTCGGACCGCGACGCGATCACCAAGCTGGCCGCCCAGGCCATCGAACTGATCCCGGCGCTGCGCGATGCGCAGTTGATCCGCACCTGGAGTGGCACCGAAGGCTACCTGCCCGACCGCGAGCCGGTGCTCGGCTGCAGCCGCACGATGCCGGGGCTGATCCACGGCTTCGGCTTTGCCGGCGCCGGCTTCCAGATCGGGCCGGCCGTCGGCGAGGTGCTGGCCGAGCTGGCCCGCGACGGCCGCAGCAGCACGCCGATCGCGGCGTTCGGTATCGAGCGGTTCGCTGCACCGCCCACATCACAGACGGCGCCGATTGCATCGGCTCCCGCCTCCATTCCCGAGTTGTCCCATCGTTGAAAGGATCGACCATGCCAAGCACTTCCTCGCTCCGCGCCCGCCGTCACTTGCTGGGCGCCGCGGCCGCCGTTGCTGCGCTGCTGTCCGCCGGCGCCGTGCACGCGCAGGCCAAGACGATCTACATCGGCATGAATGGCGGCACGATGGAGAAGGCGTACACCCAGTACGTGTTCCCGGCCTTCGAGAAGCTGTACGGCGCCAAGGTGGTCGTGGTGCCGGGCACCTCGTCGGACATCCTCGCGAAGGCGCAGGCCAACAAGGACAAGCCGCAGATGCACGTGATGTTCCTCGACGACGGCATCATGGTGCGCGCGATCGGCATGGGCCTGTGCGAGAAGCAGCGGCCCAGCCCGGCGCTGAACGACCTGTACCCGGCCGCGCGCTTCAAGGGCGACATGGCCAGCGGCGTCAGCCTCGGCATGACGGGCATCGCCTACAACAAGAAGATGTTCACCGAGAAGGGCTGGGCCGCGCCGACCTCGTGGATGGATTTCGCCGACCCGAAGTTCAAGGGCAAGGTGGTGTTCCAGTCGGCCTCGTCCTCGTCGTTCGGGCTGCACGGCTTCCTGATGTTCAACCGCATCCAGGGCGGCAACGACAAGAACGTCGAGCCCGGCTTCAAGGCCTGGCCCGAGAAGATCGGCCCGAACGTGCTCGAGTACATCCCGAGTTCGGCCAAGCTCTCCGAGATGGTTCAGACCGGCGAGGCGGCGCTGTTCCCGCTGACGCCGACCGCGGTGGCGGCGCTGAAGGTGAAGGGCATCCCGGTCGAATACGCGCAGCCCAAGGAGGGCTCGGTGGTGCTGATGGTCGGCCAGTGCGTGATCGCGAACAACAGCGAGCCCGAGCTGGCGCAGAAGCTCGCCGAGTTCCTGCTGAGCCCGCTGGCGCAGGCCAACGTGCTGCAGTACGGCAGCCAGATCCCGACCAACCCGAAGGCGCCCGCGGTCGGCGAGGGCGCGGCCCAGGTCGCGCAGATCTCTCAGTGGATGAAGAATGCGGTGACGCTCGATTGGGAAAGCATCAACGCGAACCGGCCGGCCTGGAACGCGCGCTGGAACAAGACCATCGAGAAGTGATGGCCGTGGCGGCGACGTGCGTCAGATAGGCCGCGTCAGCGCCGCTCGTACTGCTGCTTGCCGAACAGCGCGGCACGGGCGCGCTCGTCGTTGAGCGGCTTGCGGTGCTCGGCCAGCACCGCGACGCCGCGCTGCACCGCGGGGCGGGCGGCGATCTCGTCGAACCAGCCCTTCAGGTGCGGGAAGTCGTCCCAGGTGATGCCCTGGTTCTTCCACGATCTCAGCCACGGGAAGATCGCGATGTCGGCGATGCTGTACGTGGGGCCGGCGATGTACTTCGACTTGGCGAGCCGCTTGTCCATCACGCCGTAGAGGCGTTTCGCTTCGTTGGTGTAGCGGTTGATCGCGTACTCGATCTTCTCGGGCGCGTAGATGCGGAAGTGGTGGGCCTGGCCGAGCATCGGGCCGACGCCGCCCATCTGGAACATCAGCCATTCGAGCACCTGGTAGCGCTCGGTGGTGCCGGTGGGCAGCAGCTTGCCGGTCTTGCCCGCGAGGTACATCAGGATGGCGCCCGACTCGAACAACGAGATCGGCTGGCCGTCCGGCCCGTCGGGGTCGACGATCGCGGGGATCTTGTTGTTCGGGCTGATCGCGAGGAATTCGGGTTTGAACTGATCGCCGGCCCCGATGTCCACCGCCGTCACCTGGTACGGCAGCCCGCACTCTTCGAGCATGATGTGAACTTTGTGGCCATTGGGCGTGGCCCACGAATACACTTCGATCATCTTGTCTTCCTCAGGTCGTCTTTCTGCAGCACGGGTGTGCTGTGTGGATTGCGACTCTAGTTCAAGCACGGCCTTCATGCTCGACGCCATCAAACGACTGATCTCAGGCAGGCCCGACGGCCCGGACTGGCGGGCGGTGTCGGAGTGGGCCCGCGACAACAAGATGGCCTTCAAGCGCGTGCGCGAAGAAGAAGGCTTCGTCATCGACGGCGGCATGGACAGCAAGCCGTGGCGGCTCGAATGGGGTTCGCCTCAGCGCTTCTACATCGAAGGCCACGAACTGCGCCTGCGCATGGAGCTCGGCCTGCCGCCGAACCTGCAGGTGCTGCTGCTGTCGCAACCCTTGCGCGAGACGCTCGAGCGGCAGACCTTCGAGCGCTTCACCGAAAGCACGCAGACGGTGATCGACGGCGCGACGCCCGAAGAAATGCGCTGGCTCGCGATGTTCGCCAAGGTCACGTTCGCGGCGTCGAAGGCGGTGCGCATGCGCTTCGGGCTGGTCGGCAACACGCCGCAGGTGGCGGCGTCGTGGGTCGAAGGCGCGTTGGCGCGGCAGCTCGAAGAGGCCTCCGGCAATCTGCTCGCGCAGGAGCCGCCGTTCGTGCTGATGCTGTTGCGCGGCCGGGTCTACCTGCGGCTGCAGCTCGCGAACCCGGATCTCGCGTCGATCCGCCAGGCGGTCGGGCTGTTCGAGGTGGCCGTGCTGCAGGCGGTGCGGGTCGCCGGTGGGATGGGCGCGAGCGAGGGAGCGGCCAGCGGCTGGCCGAGCACGTCATCGACGGCGTGGCAGACCCAACTGGGCCCCGACGATCCGAAGGATCAGTCGAGGCATTGAGCCTCGCAAGCCCCCGTTCGCCCTGAGCCTGTCGAAGGGCCTGCTCGCATTGAGCCAGGGCTTCGACAAGCTCAGCCCGACCCTTCGACAGGCTCAGGGCGAACGGGGAAGTGGTGTCAGGCGTAACGCCCCAATTCCATCTTCGCGATGGCGTTCCGGTGCACCTCATCCGGCCCATCCGCAAACCGCAGCGTGCGCGCCGCCGTATAGAAATACGCCAGCGGAAAGTCATCACACATGCCGGCGCCGCCGTGCACCTGCATCGCCCAGTCGATCACCTGGCAGGCCATCGATGGCGCCACCACCTTGATCATCGCGATCTCGCTCTTGGCGGTCTTGTTGCCGGCCACGTCCATCATCCACGCGGCCTTCAGCGTCAGCAGCCGGGCCTGCTCGATCTTGCAGCGCGCCTCGGCAATGCGCTCGCGGGTCACCCCCTGTTCGGCCACCTTGCGGCCGAAGGCCACGCGCGACGAGGCCCGCCTGCACATCAGCTCCAGCGCTCGCTCGGCCAGCCCGATCAGCCGCATGCAGTGGTGGATGCGGCCCGGCCCGAGCCGCCCCTGCGCGATCTCGAAGCCGCGGCCTTCGCCGAGCAGCATGTTGCTCGCCGGCACGCGCACGTTCGTGAACGTCATCTCGCAATGCCCGTGCGGCGCGTCGTCATACCCGAACACCGGCAGCGGGCGCACCACCTTCACCCCCGGCGCATCGGCCGGCACCAGGATCATCGACTGCTGCGAATGCCGCGGCGCCTCGGGATCGGTCTTGCCCATGAAGATGTAGACCGCGCAGCGCGGGTCGCCGGCGCCCGAGATCCACCACTTACGGCCGTTGATCACGTAGTCGTCGCCGTCGCGGCGGATGCTCGACTCGATGTTGGTCGCGTCCGACGAGGCCACGTCGGGCTCGGTCATCGCGAACGCGCTGCGGATCTTGCCGTCGAGCAGCGGCTCGAGCCAGCGCTTCTTGTGCTCGGCCGTGCCGTAGCGGACGATGGTCTCCATGTTGCCGGTGTCCGGCGCCGAGCAGTTGAACACCTCGCTGGCCCAGGGCACGCGGCCCATCAGCTCGGCCAGCGGCGCGTACTCCTGGTTGGTGAGGCCGGCGCCGAGTTCGCTCTCGGGCAGGAACAGGTTCCACAGCCCCTGCGCGCGCGCCTTGGTCTTCAGCCCCTCGATCAACTGCAGCGGCGTCCAGCGCTTGCCGGCGCGGGTGTTGGCCTCGATCTCTTCGTTGAAGGCGGCCTCGGCCGGGAAGATGTGCGCGTCCATGAAGCCGGCCACCCGGGCCTGCAGTTCCTGGGTGCGTGGGGAGTAGCTGAAGTCCATGCGGGAGTCTCCGGGAGGTGTTCAGGTGCCGTGTTCAGGTGCCGTGCTGCGCAATGCGCCAGCCCATCTCGGCCAGCGGCCGCGCGCCGGCGCCGGCCTGGCGCGCCTGCGCGCTCGACGCGGTGCCGTCTTCGACCCGCTTCGCGATGCCTTGCAGGATGCCGGCCATGCGGAACAGGTTGTAGGCCATGTAGAAATTCCAGTCGGCCATCACCGCCTGCGGGTCGGCGCGGCCGGTGCGCTCGCAGTAGCGGCGCACGTAGTCGGCTTCGCACGGGATGCCGAGCGCGGCCAGGTCGAGCCCGCCGATGCCACGGAACGCGCCGGGCGGGATGTGCCACGACATGCAGTGGTAGCTGAAGTCGGCCAGCGGATGGCCGAGCGTCGACAGCTCCCAGTCGAGCACCGCCAGCACGCGTGGCTCGCTCGGGTGGAAGACCAGGTTGTCGAGCCGGTAGTCGCCATGCACCACCGACACCTGCGATTCGTCGCGCGCGCTGGCCGGCATATGGGCCGGCAGCCATTGCGCGAGCTGTTCCATCGCGTCGATCGGCTGCGTGATCGAGGCCTGGTACTGCTTGCTCCAGCGTGCGATCTGGCGCTCGAAGTAGTTGCCCGGCTTGCCGTAGTCGGCCAGGCCCGCGGCGGTCACGTCGACCTGGTGCAGCGCCGCCATCACGCGGTTCATCTCGTCGTAGATCCGGCCGCGCTCGGCCGTCTCGAAGCCGGGCAGCGACTGCTCCCACAGCACGCGGCCCTGCACGAACTCCATCAGGTAGAACGCGCGGCCGATCACCGATTCGTCCTCGCACAGCAGCAGCATCTCGGGCACCGGCACGGCGCTGCCGTGCAGCGCGCGCATCACGCGGAACTCGCGCTCGATCGCATGCGCCGACGGCAGCAGCTTCGCGGCCGGGCCGGGCTTCGTGCGCATCACGTACGAGCGCGACGGCGTCACCAGCTTGTAGGTCGGGTTCGACTGGCCGCCCTTGAACTGCTCGACCTGCAGCGGCCCGGCGAAGCCCGGCAGCGCGGCCTGCAGCCACGCCTGCAGCGCGGCGGCGTCGAAGGCGTGCGAGTCGGCGACGGGTTTGGTTCCGGTGTAGGCGTCCATGCGGTCCAGTCAGCGTTCAGAGATTGCCAGCAGCTTGTCCTTCGACAGCACCACCAGCCGCGTCGGCTCGATGCGCACCGCGCCGTCGCGCTCGAAGCCCTTCAGCTCCTGGTTGACGCGCTGCCGCGAGGCGCCGAGCAGCTGCGCCAGGTCTTCCTGCGCGAGCTGCAGGCCGATGCGGATCTCCTGGCCTTCCTCGATGCCGTAGCTGCGCGACAGCAGCAGGATCTGCTTGGCCAGCCGCGCGCCGAGCGGCATTGTGTTCAGGTCTTCGACCACGTCGAACATCAGGCGCAGCCGGCGGCAATTCAGTTTCAGCAGCGCCTCGTAGAGCTCGGTGTGTTGCGCGAGCAGCTCGCGGAAATCGGCCTTGCGCACCACCAGCAGCGTGGTCGCGCCATGGGCGTTCGCATCGTGCGTGCGCGGCAGGCCGTCGAACAGCGAGATGTCGCCGAACCACAGCCCGGGTTCCACGTAGGTCAGCGTGATCTGCTTGCCGGACAGCGAGACCGAGCTGACCCGCACCGCACCCTTCGCGACGCCGCACCATTCGTCGGCCGCTTCGCCGCGCGACGACAGCAAGGCGCCATCGTGCACGCGGCGCACGACGGCTCGCGAGAGGATGGCATTGCGCAATGGTTGCGAGAGTTTGGAGAACCACGAACCCGATTCGATGTTGGCTTGCTCATCGATTGTAAGAACGGGGGTATTCATGTTTTGTCTCTGACGTGACAGGGTGCGACCTCATTGTCCATGAAGGGCATTGCTGCAAGAGTGCGCGGATTCCCTTTCACAAGGAGAGCAGCATGGGCGATCGAGTGCTGGACATTTCGGGCATGGACATCCCAAGTAAAGAAGGCCGCGTCAGCGATGCCGAATGGCAGACCCGCGTGGACCTCGCCGCGGCGTACCGGCTGGTGGCGCATTTCAAGTGGGACGACTTGGTGTTTACCCACATCACGGCGCGCGTGCCGGGCGAGGAAGATCGTTTCCTGATCAATCCGTACGGGCTGATGTTCGACGAGATCACTGCGTCGAGCCTGGTGAAGATCGACCTGCAGGGCAACAAGCTCGACGACTCGCCGTTCCCGGTGAACCCTGCGGGCTTCACGATCCACAGCGCGATCCATTCGGCGCGCCATGACGCGCAATGCGTGCTGCACACGCACACGCTGAACGGCATTGCGGTGTCGGCGCAGGCGGGTGGGGTGCTGCCTTTGTCGCAGCAGTCGATCTTCATCCTGGCCAGCCTGGCGTACCACGACTACGAGGGTGTGGCGCTGCGCGACGAGGAGAAGCCACGGCTCGTGAAGGACCTCGGCCGGGCGACCTACCTGATGCTGCGCAACCACGGCTTGCTGACGGTCGGTGCGACGGTGGCCGATGCGGTGCTGGCGATGTACTTCTTCGAAACGGTGTGCACGATCCAGGTCCGCGCGATGGCCGGCGGCGTGCCGCTGACGCACGTCGATCCGCGGATCATCCAGACGGCCGGGGAGCAGGCGAGGGGAGCGACGCGTGGGATGGGGGCGGGCGCGTTGACGTGGCCCGGGTTGCTGCGGCGGCTGGATCGGATCGACGACGGGTATCGGCGCTAGATCGGCATCAGCCCTGTCACGCGCTGCGTGCTCCGCGAGCAGACGCGGTCGGCAATGCCAACGATGTCTTCGCGGAATGAGTTGCCTGATGCAATGGGCGGGCTTCGAAGGACCATTGGTCTGCCACCAGCCTGCCTTCATACATGAACTGTCCGACGCCCTGCGCCAATCGCGAGAGTGGCTGAACCCTTGTCTGCAGGGCCGGCATCTTCGCAGCAAATGCCTTGCTTTCAACACACAGCTTGCGCAGCAGCGTGTCGCTCGCTCTTGCCATGGGGTGGCTTCCACGCTCCCACAGCGACAGCGTCTGATCGGTGGTTCCGAGCACTTGCGCCATATCCGCTTGAGACATGTCGAGTGCTCGCCTCAGGTAGGTGATCTCAGGGGCGCTCAACAGGGCCGGCTTCAACAAGAGGCATGCATGCAAGGCGGCGATCAGTCCTCCCAGGCGTTCGTACTTGACCAACTCGCGGTTACCGTCGACGGTCAGAACAAAACCGTTCAACAGCCACACCATCGGCAAGGGGTCAGCGTTGAATGGATGTCTCAAGGTGGTCACTTCCGTTGGGTCCAGCAACTGACGATGACGCAGTTCGGGTTTCTGTCTGATAGGCCTGCAATGACAACGATGGCAACGTCAGGCCTGCTGCGCGGTTCATTCCTGAATCGAACACGCTCTTCATCGAATCCGCCGTCACGCTCGTGAACGAACTGGCTTTCCTTGAATTCTGCTCTGCCGTCGAGAATCGCTGCCAGCATCTCCTTGATGGAGACGCCGCGCTCCTCGCCCCGCTGTTCCGCATGCCCGGCTCTGTCGAACCCGACATCACCCTGCCGAACGAGAAACCGGATCCATCTGGCTGTCTGCACCAGCGACCAACTTGAGGGCGCACCGTTCGGACGCTTCATCTGGGATGCTCGATTTAACCATAAAAATTATGGGAAAGGTCGGAGCATGGGAGTGAACTGCGCGGAGATCCGTGAGATCCGACGACCAGCGGTAAGTCTAGTGGGCAAGCCACTTGATGCCAAGGTGCTGTTCAAAAAAACAGGGGTCGCCGAGGTCGTCAAGCCTGTCGGAGGAATTGCGCCAGCAGCTTCTCCATCGTCGTCATCGTCTCGCGTTCGTGCAGCCATTGCGTCGGCGCCAGGTTCACCGCGCGCACGATCTGGTCGTTGGCGCCGACGTCGATCACGTTGATGCAGGCCGGCGCCTGTTCGAGCCGGCCGAAGAAGGCCCGTTCGCCGGCCAGCACGCGCGACAGCAGCGCGCGGTTCACGCCGCCGTGCATCACCATCAGCAGGCACTGCCAGTCGCTGCGTGCGAGCAATGCGTCGAAGGCCGGCAGCACGCGGTCGAGCAACTCGCCCACCGATTCGCCACCGAGGAAGCGCTGCGACTGCACGTTCGGGCCGACCCGGAATGCGCCGAGGAACGCGGCTTCGATCTCGTGCTTCGGGATGTCGGCCAGCCGGCCGGGGCGGATCTCTTCGAGTGCGGGCTCGTGCAACAGGTGCAGCTCGGGTTGCGCGCCCGCGGCCAGCACGCGTGTGGCCGTCTCGACGGTGCGCGGCAATCCGCTGACCAGCACGCTGTCGAATTGCACCCCGCATTGCGCGAACAACCGGCCCGCCGCATCGGCCTGGTCTCGGCCGAGGGCGTTCAAAGGAACTGTGTCCGGCGGGACTGCGCTGCCATCCTCACGGAAATAGTCCACCGACCCGTGCCGCATCAGATAGATGCGCCTGCGCTTCGGAAGTGAACGGCTCATGCCGCGCCCACGCTATTCGAAGCGCGGCTCGCGCTTGTCCAGGAAGGCCTGCAGGCCTTCGCCGCCGTTGCGATGAAAGAAGTTCTCAAGGAAGTGATCCCGCTCCGATGCCATCTGCTGCGAGAGGCTGCGCTCGGGCCATGCATTGACCAGCTCCTTCACGCTGGACACCGCGTTCGGCGCCAGGTGCGACAGCCGCTCGGCCACCGCCAGAGCTTGGGTCAGCGCCTGGCCACTGTCTGTCACCCAATTGACAAGGCCGAGCGCCTGCAATTGCACCGCCCCCATGGGCTCGGACAGCCACAGCATCTGCAGCACCACCGCGCGCGGCAGGCGCTGCATCAATTGCCAGGTCGAACCACCGTCGGGCGACAGCCCGATGCGGCCGTACGACATCACGAAGCGCGCATCCGCGGCCGCGACGATCAGGTCGCAGGCCAGCGCCAGCGAGAAGCCGCCGCCGGCCGCGGCCCCTTCGACCGCCGCGATCACCGGCTTCGGGAACACGCGCAGCACCTCGACGAACTCGTGGAAGCGCTCCAGCATCCCGGCCTGCACCTCGCGCGGCGCCTCGCGGCTCGCGCGCAGCCGCTGCAGGTTGCCGCCGGCGCAGAAGTGCTCGCCGTCGCCGCGCAGCACGACGCAGTGCACGTCGGGGTCGGATTCGGCCACGCCCAGCGATTCGATGCCGGCGGTGAACACCTGCTCGGACAAGGTGTTGCGCGAGGCAGGTTCGCTGATCGTCAGCACCAGGGTGCCGTCGCGTCGTTCGGCACGCAATTCAGAGGGCATGGCCACACCATTCGTCAGACAGCGCCAAGCGCATGGCGCGCGATCATGCCCGTTATTGCGGAGATCGCCGCAGGAAGGATCATGCTAGAGTCAAAAAATCAATCAACTGCTCATCCGAATGCAGAGATTCCCGAACTTGCTCGCGGTCAGTCTCGCTTTGGGCCTCCTGCCCATGGGCCGAGCGACCGCGATGGGGTTCGGCAACACGCTCGGTGCCACCACCCTCGGCCATCCGTTGAACTTCGCGGTGATGCTGCGGCTGGAGCCCGACGAGCGCATCGAAGTCTCGTGCGTCAAGGCCGATGTGTCGATCGGCGATCACCCGCTGTCGTCGCTGTCGGTGCAGGTCCGCATCGAAGGCCGCCCCGGCAGCACCGAACGCCGGCTGCGCATCACCACCACCGTGCCGATCGAAGAGCCGGTGGTCGGCATCGCGCTGAATGTCGGCTGTCCGACACGGCTGTCGCGCAATTACGTGGTGTTCGCCGATCCGCCGTCGGCCTCCGCCGTGGCACCGGCCAATGCCTTGCCCGACCCCTCCGACCAACCCGACCCGTCGGCCGCGCCGCTGGCCGGCGTGATCTCGCCGCAGGCCGAGCCGGCGCCGCGTTCCACGCTGCCGCGCGTCGCACCCGGCCCGTCGACACAGCGCCCGCGCGCCGCGGCCAGCCAGGCAGCGGGCGCCGCGGCGACGCGACCGACCGCGAAGGCCGGCGCGTCCACCAAATCGCCACGCGCGCAGAAACCGGCCGCCGAGCCCGCGCGGCCGAGGGGCCCGACGCTGCAGCTCGATCCGGTCGAGACCGATGCGCTGATCTCGCCGTCGCTGCGCATGAGCAGCCAGCTGACACCGCTGGCCCAGGCTGCGCAGGCCGCCGGCTCGGCCCCGTACCGCTTCATCGATCCTGAACTGGTGCAGCGCCTGGAGGCGCAGGACCGCCTGAAGGCGCTCGAAGCCGCGATGAACCAGCTGCGTGTCGAGGGCCAGGCGCGCCAGCAGTCGCTCGCCGAGCTGCAAGCCAGGGTGCAGCAGGCCCAGGCGGCGCGCTACGCCAACCCGCTGGTCTATGCGCTGGCCGTGCTGTGCGCGCTGCTCGCTGCCGGGCTCGGCTTCCTGGTGTGGCAGCGCTGGCGCGAGCGCCAGGCCGCTGCCTGGTGGGTCGAGCCGCCGGCCCCGACGCCCACGCCGGCCTCGGGGAGCACGCCGGCCGAGCCGCCGCGCACCATCCCGGCGGCGATGGCACCCGAGCCGTTCGGGGGCGGGGCGGTGCTGGTCGACACGCCGCCTCCGGTGCGCAAGCGGCCCGCCGCGCCAGCGCCGATGTCGCCGATGGCCTCCGACGTCACGCTGACCCCGCGCGCGGTCGCCGCGATGCAGGCCACGCTGGCGAGGGCGACCGAGCCCGGTCCCGACATCGACCCCGATTCGCTGGAGCCGCACCGGCCGATGTCGGCCGACGAGCTGATCGACCTCGACCAGCAGGTCGAGTTCTTCGTCGTGCTCGGCCAGGACGATGCCGCGGTCGACCTGCTGATGGGCCACGTGCGCAGCACCGGCGGCGTGAGCCCGCTGCCGTACCTGAAGCTGATGGAGATCTACCGCCGCCGCGGCGAGCGCGATCCGTACGACCGCATCCGCGAGCGCTTCAACCGGCGCTTCAACGCCTACGCGATCGAGTGGAATGAGCACGATCCGTCGAAGGAGCGCGACCTCGAGGAGGGCTTCCCCGAGCTGCTGGCGCGCGTGCA
This sequence comes from Rhizobacter sp. OV335, assembly GCF_900142965.1. Taxonomy (GTDB): domain Bacteria; phylum Pseudomonadota; class Gammaproteobacteria; order Burkholderiales; family Burkholderiaceae_C; genus Rhizobacter. The sequence goes on along the minus strand of NZ_FRCQ01000030.1, from coordinate 77,089 downwards.
ATCGCTGTGGTCGGCACCGGCCGAGGCGATGGCCGCGCTCGACGGTGCGCTGTTCCGCCGCAGTCAGGGGCCGCCGTTCGACGTGCCGGCCTACCGCGACCTGCTGTTCCTGTACGGCATTGCGCGCGACCTGGCCGAGCGCGACGTGCGCCCCGAGGGCGTCGACCTGCTGCTGCCGATCGATTCGGGGCTCGGCATCACGCTCGATCTGTCACAACCCGAGCCGCGGCCCGATTCCGCGCCGATGCCCTTGCAAAGCGACCCGGTGCCACCGGCACCGCAGGTCGAGCGGCTCTCGCTCGACCTCGACATCTCGACCGACCCGGCCAAGTTGTCGGGACCGGTGATGCCGCCGCCCGACGCGCCCGACTCGCACCCGGGCCTCGATTTCGACCTCAGCGAACTGAGCGAGCTCGACAGCATCCGCAAGCCCAAGACGCGCGGTTCGCGCTGACCCTTCGACAGGCTCAGGGCGAACGGGAAGGGCTATAGCTTCGCCAGCCGCTCCAGCGCGCGCTGCAGCGTCTCGTCCTTCTTCGCGAAGCAGAAGCGCGCGAGCTTCTGCTCGAAGCCGCCGGCATAGAACACCGACACCGGGATCGCCGCGACGCCGATCTCGCTCGTCAGCCAGCGGCAGAAGCCTTCCTCGCTGAGATCGCTGACGGCCGAGTAGTCGACGCTCTGGAAATAGCTGCCCGCGCTCGGCAGCAGCTTCAGCCGCGTGGCGGCCAGCCCGGCGCGGAACAGGTCGCGCTTGCGCTGGTAGAAGGCCGGCAGCTCGAGGTAGGGCGCCGGGTCGGCCATGTACTCGGCCAGCCCGTGCTGCACCGGCGTGTTGACGGTGAAGACGTTGAACTGGTGCACCTTGCGGAACTCGGCCGTCAGCGGCGCGGGCGCCGCGACGTAGCCGACCTTCCAGCCGGTCACGTGGTAGGTCTTGCCGAAGCTCGAGACGATGAAGCTGCGTGCCGCCAGCTCGGGGTGGCGCGCGACGCTCTCGTGCCGCTGGCCGTCGAACACCATGTGCTCGTAGACCTCGTCGGCGATCACGAAGACGTCGGTCGGGCGCAGCAACGCGGCGAGCTGCTGCATCTCGGCCTCGGTCCAGACGGTGGCGCTCGGGTTGTGCGGCGTGTTGATGATGATCGCGCGGGTGCGCGGCGACAGCGCGGCGCGGATGCGCTCGAAATCGGGCCGGAAGGTGCGTGGGGTGAGTGGCACATGCACCGCGGTGCCGCCGGCCAGCACGATGTTCGGCTCGTAGCTGTCGTAGCAGGGGTCGAGCACGATCACCTCGTCGCCCGGGTGCACGATGGCCAGCACCGCGGTGATGATGGCCTGCGTCGCGCCGGCGGTGATCGTGATCTCGGTGCCGGGGTCGTAGGCGTGGCCGTACAAGGTGGCGATCTTCGCGGCCACCGCCTCGCGCAGCGCCGGCACGCCGGTCATCGGCGGGTACTGGTTCAGGCCGCGCTTCATCGCGCCGGTCACGGCGTCGAGCAGCCGCGGATCGCCGTCGAAATCGGGGAAGCCCTGGCCGAGGTTGACGGCGCCGTGCTGCTGCGCCAGCGCCGACATCACGGTGAAGATGGTCGTGCCGACCTGCGGCAGGCGGCTCTCGATGGTGGGGGTTCGCATGGTGATCAACTCGGTGGAGTCAGAGCTGGTAGTCGTGGCCTGTGTCGGCCGCATCGCCGCTCATCGCCCGTGCGATCAACCCGCGGTTCAGGCGGTCGGACAGCATCTCGGCGAACGCGTAGACGAAGTTTCTCAGATAGGCCCCGCGCTTGAACGCGACGCGGGTGACGTTGGTGCCGAACAGGTGGCCGACCGGGCGCGAGACGAGGTCGCCGTTCGGCGGGTCGTCGCGCACCGCGATCTCGGCCAGCACGCCGATGCCCATGCCCAGCCGCACATAGGTCTTGATGACGTCGGCATCGATCGCCTCCAGCACGATGTTCGGCTTCAGCCGGCGTGCCGCGAAGGCCTGGTCGACGCGCGTGCGGCCGCTGAACGACGGGTGGTACGACACCAGCGGCTGCTGCGCCAGGTCCTCGAGCGAGATGCGTTCGAGCTGCGCGAGCGGGTGGCCGGCCGGCATCACCACCGCGTGCTGCCATTCGTAGCAGGGCAGGCTGACCAGCTCGTCGTGTTCGGCCAGCGCCTCGGTCGCGATGCCGATGTCGGCCACCTCCTCGATCACCATCTGCGCCACCTGGGCCGGCGCGCCCTGGTGCAGGCTGATGTTGACCTTCGGGAAGCGCTTGCGCAGCTGGGATACCGGCTCGGGCAGGAAATAGCGGGCCTGCGTGTGCGTGGTGGCGATCGACAGCGTGCCGGCGTCCTGCTTCGAGAACTCTTCGCCGATGCGCTTCAGGTTGCCGACCTCGCGCATGATCACCTCGATGGCCTTCAGCACCTCGACGCCCGGCTCGGTGACGCGGCGCAGCCGCTTGCCGTGGCGCGCGAAGATGTCGACGCCGAGTTCGTCCTCGAGCTCGAGGATGGCCTTGGAGATGCCGGGCTGCGAGGTGAACAGCGCCTTGGCGGTCTCGGTCAGGTTCAGGTTGCGGCGCACGGCCTCCTGGACGAACCGGAATTGGTGCAGGTTCATATTCCGTTGCAATCTGTGGACTGCGCGGATTATTTCACTTCGTGTCTGTGGACGCGGCGAGCAGCTGGCCGGCGGCGTCGGCCATCGCGGCGATCACCGTGTCGAGTTCGCCGATGGCGGGGTGCAGTTGCCAGCGGACGGTTGGGTGCGCCGCTGCGAGTTCGGCCAGCAGCTCGGGCAGGTCCTTGCGCACGTGGCCGCCGGCGCCGAGGAAGAGCGGCAGCACGTCGACGTGGGTGCAGCCTTGCATGGCGAGTTGCCGGCCGGCGGTGCGCAGGTCGGGCGCCATGAATTCGAGGAAGGCGAGGGCGACCGGCACGCCGGGATGGGCGAGGCGCACGCGCGCGGCGACATCGTCGAACGGTGCGGCCCAGTTGGGGTCGCGCGCACCGTGGGCGAACAGCAGCAGGCCGCGGCTCATCGGTAGCGCACGAGCCAGCTGAACGCCGCGAGGGACAGCATCAGGTAGATCGCGCTCGGCGTGGCCGCGACGATCCACGGCGTCCAGTTCTGCAGCAAGCCCAGGTGCGCCGCGACGTTGTTCAGCAGCACGAAGCTGATGCCCAGCATGATCCCGCCGAACACCTTCAGGCTGACGCCGCCGGCGCGGGCGTGCAGGTAGGCGAACGGCAGCGCGAGCGCCACCATCACCAGGCAGGCGAGCGGGTACAGCGCGCGCTTCCAGAACTGGATCTCGTGGCGCTGCGCCGTCTGCTCGTTGTCGGACAGGTGGGTGATGTAGCGGAACAGCTCCAGCGTCGACATCGAGCCCTCGGGCAGCACCGCGGCCGCCACCACGTTGGCCGGCAGCGTGCTCGCCCAGGTGTAGAGCGGCATCTGCTGCGCGTTCACCAGCCCGCCGGCGGCGGCATCGCGCCAGTCGGTGAGGTTCACGTCCTGCAGCGACCAGTTGTCGTCGCTGCCGACGCGCCCGCGGGCCGCGCTGATGCGGCGCAGCAGCCGGCCGTTGCCGTCGGACTCGAAGATGCGGATGTTCAGCAGCTCGCCGCCGGCCGCCGCACTGCCGACGTTGACCGCGTAAGAGCGCTCGCCCTCGGGCGTCACGCGGTGGTCCTTCAGCCACGCACCGGTGATGCCCAGGCTGAAGCCGCCCTTGTAGCGCGCCTGTAGCTGCGCGGCGCCGCGCTCGCTGAGCGGCGCGAGGTAGTCGCCGACGACGAAGGTCAGCACGCCGAAGGCCATGCCCAGCCCGGTCAGCAGGAACAGCGCGCGGCCCGGGCCCAGCCCGCCGGTGCGCAGCACGGTGAACTCGGACGACTGCGCGAGCCGCGACAGCGCGTAGATGGTGCCGATCAGCACCGCGATCGGCGACAGCTCGTACAGGTGGCCCGGCAGCTCGAGCAGCGAGTACACCGCGGCATGCAGCGCGGTGTAGGTCTTGGTGATGCCGCCCAGCTCGTCGACGAAGTCGATGAAGAAGAACAGCGACAGGAAGGCCACCGCGACGAAGGCCACCGACGAGACGATGTCGGCGTAGAGCAATCGGCGGACCGTCCTCATTTCTTGCAGGCCTCCTGCATGCGCTGCTTCAGGCCGCCTTGGCCATTTCCGTTGCCGTCGGCGGTGCGCCGGCGCAGGCTCCAGTGCGTGCCGTTGTCGCGCCACCAGATCAGCGCGATCGCCGCCAGCAGCACGCCGCCGTGCATCGTGACCAGGATCGAGCCCATGCCGGCCTTGCCACCGGCCACCCAGGCCTGCGACAGGTTGATCAGGTTGTAGTAGACGACGAAGCTCAGCAGCGCGAACAGCAGGTTCCAGTTGCTGGCGCGCCGCGGCTGCGTGGCCGACAGCCCGATCGCGAGCAGCAGCAGGTTGGCCGCGCCGAGCGTCAGGCCGAGCCGCCAGGTGAGCTCGCCCTGCGCGGCCGGCGTCGGCTCGCTCATCAGGTCGATGGTGGGGCGCGCCTTCGGTGGCGGTGCGGTCGCGCTGCTCAGCACGCGGTCGCCGGCCTGCACCTTGTAGGTCTCGAAGCGCGCCAGCGTCTTGTCGCCGCTGCGCAGGTTCTGCTCGTTCTGCTGGCCGCTGTCGAGCACCAGGAAGCGGTCGTCGTCGGTGTTCTCGATGTGGCCGCTGCGCGCCGAGGTGACCGACTCCTTGTCGCCCTGTGCGGTCAGGATGAAGACGTTGCGGCCGGTGCGGCCGTCTTCGCTGTCGCGCTCGATGAAGAAGGTGCGGTGGCCGTCGCGCGACGACTGGAACTGGCCCGGCGCGACGCGCGACAGGTCGGAGCGACGCTCGAAGCGCTCGCGCAGCTCGGCGCTGCGTGCGTTCATCCACGGCCACACGAAGAGCGCGAGCAGCGCCACCACCAGCAGCACCGGCCAGCTGACGCGCAGCACCGGCCGCACGAAGCGCGACAACCCGACGCCGCTGGCGAACCAGATCGCCATCTCGCTGTCGCGGTACATGCGGGTCAGCGTCGAGACGGTGGCGATGAACAGCGACAGGCTCAGCATGGTCGGCAACTGGGCCAGCGCCACGTAGCCGAGCAGCAGCACCACGTCCTGCGGGGCGATGCGGCCCAGCGCAGCCTGGCCCAGCGTGCGGATCAGCATCATCGTCAGCACGATGGTGAGGATCACGACCAGCGTGGCGCCGAATGTGCGGGCGAGGTCTCGCCGCAGGGAGGAATCGAATAACATCGTTGGATTCTGGACTGGCTCGCATTATGGACTTCAGACATCAGGTTTCTTCTTCCGGCGCCCTCGCAACCCTGCAGGCCGACGCACTGCTGATCGTGGTCGATGCGTCAGCCGGCGGCAACGCGGTCGATGCGGCGCTCGACGCGAAGCTCGCGGCCCCGATCAACGAGGCGATCGCCCAGGGCGACTTCGCGCTGAAGGCCGGGCGGGCGCTGTACCTGCACCGCGTGGCCGGCGTCAAGGCGCCGCGCGTGGTGGTCGCCGCGGCCGCCTCCGGCACCGCGAAGGCCTTCAAGGCAGCAGTCGCCAACGGGCTGGCACAGCTGAAGGGCGGCGGCGCGAAGCACGTGGCCGTCGCGCTGGCCTCGGCCGGCGAACTGGGCGCGGCGCATGCGCAGGCGCTGGTCGCCGCGGCCGGCGACGCCACCTACCTCTACCGCCACACCAAGCCCAGCGCACCGGCCGCCTCGGCCATCGCCAAGCTCACGCTGGTGTGCGACAAGGCGCAGGCGAAGGCCGTGCAGTCGGGCTTGGCGGTCGGCGAGGCGATCGGTGCCGGCGTGGAACTGGCGCGCGAATGTGCCAACCGCCCCGGCAACCACTGCACGCCCACTTTCCTGGCCGAGCAGGCGAAGAAGCTCGCGAAGGACCACGGCCTGAAGGTCGAGGTGCTGGACCGCAAGGCGGTCGAGAAGCTCGGCATGGGCTCGTTCCTCGCGGTCGCCCAGGGCTCCGACGAGCCGCTGCGCTTCATCGTCGCGCGCTACGAAGGCGCGGCCAAGACGCAGGCGCCGATCGTGCTGGTCGGCAAGGGCATCACCTTCGACACCGGCGGCATCTCGATCAAGCCGGCCGCCGAGATGGACGAGATGAAGTACGACATGGGCGGCGCGGCGAGCGTGCTCGGCACGCTGCGCGCGGTGGCCGAACTGAAGCCGAAGCTGAACCTGATCGGCATCATCCCGTCGTGCGAGAACATGCCGAGCGGCCGCGCGGTGAAGCCGGGCGACGTCGTCACCAGCATGTCGGGCCAGACGATCGAGATCCTGAACACCGATGCCGAAGGCCGGCTGATCCTGTGCGATGCGCTGACCTATGCCGAGCGCTTCAAGCCGGCGGTCGTGGTCGACATCGCGACGCTGACCGGCGCCTGCGTGATCGCGCTGGGCCACCACAACTCGGGCCTGTTCACCGCCGACGACGCGCTGGCCGCCGACCTGCTGGCCGCCGGCCAGAGCGCGCTCGACCCGGCCTGGCGCATGCCGCTCGACGAAGAGTACGACGAGGCGCTGAAGAGCAACTTCGCCGACATGGGCAATGTCGGCCCGCGCGCCGGGGGTGCGATCACCGCGGCGATGTTCCTGCGCCGCTTCACCGCCAAGTACCGCTGGGCCCACCTCGACATCGCCGGCACCGCCTGGAAGTCGGGCGCGGCCAAGGGCGCGACCGGGCGGCCGGTGCCGCTGCTGACGCAGTTCGTGCTCTCGCAGGCCAAGTAGGTCGGGCCAAGTAACTGCGACCACGCGATGACAGAGGTCAGCTTCCACTTCAACGTGCCGGACCGGCTGTCGTACGCGTGCAGATTGCTGCGCAAGGCGACTCGCCGCGGTGCACGCGTGGTGGTCGCGGGCCCCGCACCGGTGCTCGGGCGCCTCGACAAGCAGCTGTGGGTGTTCGAGCCCACCGATTTCGTGCCCCATGTGCATGCACGGGCCGGCCAGCCGATCGCGCCGCGGCTCGCGCCGACGCCGGTGTGGCTGGTCGAGCGGCTGGCCGATGCGCCGCACCACGACGTGCTGCTGAACCTCGGCGAAGAGACCGCCGACGGCTTCGAGAGCTTCGCCCGCGTGATCGAGCTGGTGTCGCGCGACGGCGACGACCGCCCGTCGGGCCGGGTGCGCTGGAAGCACTATGCCGACCGCGGCTACCCGATCGTGCGGCACGACGTGGCGCAGGAGGGCGAATGAGCACCACACCGCGCCAGCAGTCGCATCGCCTGCCGGTGCTGACCGAGGTGGTGCCGAGCGCGCGCAGCGCACCGCCGCCGGTGGCCGAGGTGGTCGAGCCGCCACCGCCGCCGCGCTCGCCTGTCGCGCCACCGCCGCGCGCGCCTGTCGCGCCGGCGCCGATCGCGCCACCGGCCTTCGCGGCCACCGCGCCGTCTGCCTTGTCGCCCCTGTCTCCGTCACCGCCGCCGCCGGCCCCCCGTGCCGCTGCCCCGGTCGCCGCGCCGGTGGCTCCGCCGCTGAGCGAAGAAGCCGTCGTGCAACGGGTGCTGGCCGACGTGCAGCGCCAGCTCGACCTCGTCTTCGAATACAAGCTGCGCGAATTGCTGACGCCGGCGCTCGCGCGCATCGCCGATTCGCTGATCCGCGACACCCGCAACGAACTCGCGACGACGCTGCGCGAGGTCGTCACCCGCGCGGTCGCGCAAGAGCTGCATCGCCATCGCGGCCGTTGATGCGTTCCCAGCCACGCGGCTAGTTGGAAACCCTATCAACGCGGCCCGGTTCTTGCTCGTTGAGTGGCCATGCCGCAGCGAGCCCAACCCCTGTTCCCCTGAGGACATCGCGCGACGAGCCCCGAGGATTCCCGCAATGGAGGCGGTTTTTTTTGGGGTAACGTTGCGCCCGCTGAGGCTGACTCCTCACTCGTTATTCAAGTCTTTTCCAACCCCCGGAGGTTTTTGCATGCAATACAAATTCAATGTCCTGGTCGCCGCCGCCGTGACCCTGTTCGCCGGTGCGGTGTCCGCCCAGGAAGTCGTGAAGATCGGCCACGTCGCCCCGACGAGCGGCGGCATCGCCCACCTCGGCAAGGACAACGAAAACGGTGCGCGCATGGCCATTGACGAACTGAACGCCAAGGGCGTGACGATCGGCGGCAAGAAGGTCAAGCTCGAGCTGCAGGCTGAAGACGATGCCGGCGATCCGAAGCAAGGCACGGCCGTCGCCCAGAAGCTGGTCGACTCCAAGGTCAACGGCGTGATCGGCCACCTGAACTCGGGCACGTCGATCCCGGCCTCCAAGATCTACAGCGACGCCGGCATTCCGCAGATCAGCCCGTCGGCCACCAACCCCAAGTTCACCCGCAACGGCTACAAGACCACGTTCCGCGTGGTGGCTGACGACGTGCACCTGGGTGGCACGCTGGGCCGCTATGCCGTCAAGGAACTGAAGGGCAAGTCGATCGCCGTCATCGACGACCGCACGGCCTACGGCCAGGGCGTTGCCGACGAGTTCGAAAAGGGCGTCAAGGGCGCGGGCGGTGCAGTCCAGTCGCACCAGTTCACGACCGACAAGGCGACCGACTTCACCGCCATCCTGACCCAGATCAAGTCGAAGAACCCCGACGTGGTGTTCTACGGCGGCATGGACGCCGTGGCCGGCCCGATGATCCGCCAGATGAAGCAACTGGGCATCACTGCCAAGTTCATGGGCGGCGACGGCATCTGCTCGGGCGAACTGCCGAAGCTGGCTGCCGGCGCGATGGCCGACGGCCAGGTCGTCTGCGCCGAAGCCGGTGGTGTCGAAGGCACGCAGAAGGTCGGCATGGAGAAGTTCCGTGAAGACTACAAGAAGAAGTTCAACACCGAAGTGCAGATCTATTCGCCGTACGTCTACGACGCCGTCAACGTGATGGTCGCCGCGATGGTCAAGGCCGGCTCCGCCGACCCGGCCAAGTACCTGCCGGTGCTGGCCAAGACCGACGGCTACAAGGGCGTGACGGGCACGATCTCGTTCGACGAGAAGGGCGACGTCAAGAACGGCGCGCTGACGCTCTTCACCTACAAGGGTGAAAAGCGCGAGCAGATCGCCGTCGTGCGCTGATCGGTTTTCCGTTCACTGCCAGACCGAAGGGACGCCGCGAGGCGTCCCTTTTTTTCGTTGGCTTGTCCGGCATCTCGTGGATCGACGGTGCGTGGATGCTCAGATCGCGAAGCCTTCGATGAGCAGATGCGGAGCGGCAGCGAAGTGTTTGACGTTGCCGGCCAGCACGGGTTGCCCATGTTCCAGCGCCGTTGCAGCAATCAGCGCATCGCCCATCTGCAGCCCATGGCTGAGGGTCAGTGACTCCATCAGAGCGATCGCACTTCACGATGGGGTTCATTCGGGTCTCCTCTTGCAGTGCTGCGAACCCTGACGAGCCGACAGCGGGATCGAAGATGGCATGCCTGCCCCTCCCGGAGGAGGCGGATCCCGCCGCCCGAGGCTATGCTGCAAGCCCCACTCCCCGGAGGAATCCCGATGAAGAAGAAAGCCCCGACCCCGGCGCGCAGCGCCAAGGAACGCCAGCGCGCGCCGCTGGTCACGCCGACCGACCTGAAGGCCGGCGCCACCCGCGACATCGCCGCCGCGATGAACGGCATCCTGGCCGACGTGTTCGCGCTGTACCTGAAGACCAAGAACTTCCACTGGCACATGAGCGGCCCGCACTTCCGCGACTACCACGTGATGCTCGACGAGCAGGCCGACCAGCTCTACGCGATGACCGATCCGATCGCCGAGCGCGTGCGCAAGGTGGGCGGCACCACGCTGCGCTCGATCGGGCACATCGCGCGCTCGCAGCGCATCCTCGACAACGACGCCGAGTACGTCGAGCCGTCGGACATGCTGGCCGAGCTGCGCGAAGACAACAAGACGCTGGTCGCCGAACTGCGCCAGGCCCACGGCGTCTGCGATGAGCACCAGGACATCGCGACCGCCAGCCTGATCGAGGTGTGGATCGACGAGAGCGAGCGCCGCACCTGGTTCCTGTTCGAGGCCGGCCGCTCGGGCGACAGCGGCGGGCACTGAAGCTCTCCAGGCTTCGCGCGGGCGGCACGCTTCGTGCAATATCCCGGGCCATGAGCCTCCCCAGTGCCCCCGCCGAAGCCCCGCTGCCACTGCCGCCGGTCCAGCGCCACACGCCCTTCGAAGACGCGCAGGCCATCTTCACCGGCACGCTGTTCGTCTCGCTGGCGCTGATCCTGTTCGCGCAGGTCGGGCTGCTGACCGGCGGCACGGCCGGCGTCGCCTTCGTGCTGCACTACGCGACCGGCATCGGCCTGGGCAAGCTGTTCTTCGCGATCAACCTGCCGTTCTACTGGTTCGCGTGGCGCCGCATGGGCCGCGAGTTCACGCTGAAGACCTTCGTCGCGATCACGCTGCTGTCGCTGATGACCGAATGGTCGCCACAGCTGTTCGCGATCGAGCGGCTGCACCCGGCCTACGCCGCGGTGCTGGGCGGGCTGCTGCTCGGCTCGGGGTGCCTCTTCCTCGCGCGCCACCGGGCCAGCCTGGGTGGCGCCACCATCGTGTCGCTGTACCTGCAGCAGTCCCGCGGCTGGCGGGCGGGCAAGGTGCAGATGGTCGTCGACTGCAGCGTCGTGCTGCTGGCGCTGACGGTGGTCGACCCGGCGCGCGTCGCCTGGTCGGTGCTCGCGGCCGTCGTGATGAACCTGTTCATCGCGGTCAACCACAAGCCGGGGCGCTACGCCGTGTTGTGAGCCGGCCGTGCCGTGATCGGCCACCCGCTGATCAGCGGTGCGTCTCGCGGTCCAGCCCGCGGTCGGGCGACTCGAAATGCTGCTGCCGGCCCGGTTGCGGCTCGATCAGCTCCTCGATGATCAGCCGCCCGAACTTCTGCGCCCGCGCGGCGTTGTGTTCGATCGCCACCTGCGTGATCAGCTCTTCGTGGTCGCTCTTCGGCCACAGCACGACCACGTAGCCGTGCCCCTGCTCGGCGAGCGCGAGGTGCGTCTTCAGCAGGTTCAGGTCCTGCCCGATCGACGCCAGCGCCCCGGCGTGGTCGATGTTTGTCTGCATCTGGCGCTGCATCTGCTGCGGCGAGAACACCAGCAGCTCGCTTTCCTGGAAACCTGCATCGAGCAGCGCATTCAGCGCGCCCTGCAGGTCGTCCGCCTCCTGGAAGGCCATGAAGATCTTGTTCTCCGGTGGCAGCACGCCATCGCTGCGGATCGGGCTCGCGACGGCATTCGGGATGTCGTGGTGGATGGTCTGGCTCATGGCACCTCCAGAGGGTCGGGCACCGCGACGGCGGTGGGTGAGGGTGATGACACCCGGGGAGTGGTCGGTGCCGGCTTGGCCGGTCCGGGAAAATCGTCGACGCGGATCACCTTCGCGGCCGCGCGCAGGTACGCGAGTGCCGCGCCGGGGTTGCGCGAATGGCTGGCCACATCTTCCAGCGAATGGTTGTGGCGCAGCGCCTGGTTCAGCTGGCCGGCCTCGTCGCCGAGGGCGCGCGCCTGGTCGAGCGCGTCCTTCAGGTCGCGCAGGCCGCCGGACCGCGGCGTGCCGACGTCGATGCACAGCCGTGCCAGCACCGCCGGCTCGTCGCGCAGCGATTCGGCCAGCGCCACCAGGTCGCGGTCGCGCAACGGCGCCAGGTGCCGCGTGCCGCTCAGCAGCAGCGGCGCGAGCGCGCGCAGCGGGGCCGACGGCAGGTTGGCGTACAGGTCGCGCAGCGTGGCGGCGGCCTGGTCGAGCTGCACGCGGATGGCGGCGCGCGCGATCGGCAGCAGCGCCGGATCGGCCTCCTGCTCGTAGCGCCAGACGCTGGCCGACGCGAGGTACAGGTTCGACAGCACGTCGCCGAGCCGCGCCGACAGCAGCTCCATGCGCTTCAGCTTGCCACCGAGCAGGCCCATCGCCAGGTCGGCGGTCAACGCGTACTTGGCCGACACGCGGGCGATCAGCCGCGCTTCCTTCTGCAGGCCCTTCGGCACGCGGCCGCGCAGCGGGGCGCTCGTCAGGCTCGCCCACAGGTTGCGCAGCACATGCCGGCCGTGCGCCAGCAGCGCGGTGCCCAGCGCCTCGGCATCGTCGGCCTGCACCGCGGCCATCTCGTCGAGCACATGCGGATGGCAACGCACGGCGCCCTGGCCGAAGATGATCAGCGAGCGCGTCAGGATGTTGGCGCCTTCCACCGTGATCGCGATCGGCGCCTGGCGGTAGGCGGCTCCCAGCAGGTTGCTCGGGCCGGAGATGATGCCCTTGCCGCCGAGCACGTCCATGCCGTGCACCACCGCGCGACGGCCGGCTTCTGTCAGATGCACCTTCAGGATCGCGCTCGCGACGCTGGGCCGCTGGCCGGCATCGAGTGCAGCGGCGGTGTAGCGGCGCGCGGCGTCGGTGGCGTACAGGTCGGCGGCGGTGCGGGCGAGCAGCGCGGCGATGGCATGGAACTTCGCGATCGGCAGGCCGAACTGTTCGCGGATCTGCCCGTAGCCGCTCATCACGAACAGCGCGGTCTGCTGCATCGCGGCACCCATCGCCGGCAGCGAGATCGCGCGGCCGGCCGCCAGGCATTCCATCAGCATCCGCCAGCCTTGGCCGACCTGCTGCTCGCCGCCGATCACCCAGTCCATCGGCACGAACACGTTCTCGCCGCGCACCGGGCCGTTCATGAAGGCCGAGTCCATCGGCCGGTGGCGGCGGCCGATCTCCATGCCCGGCGTCGGCACCGGCAACAGCGCGCAGGTGATGCCGAGTTCCTGCTCGCCCTCGGGCCGTGTCGGATCGATCGCCTGGAAGGCCAGGCCGACCACCGTCGCGACCGGCGCGAGCGTGATGTAGCGCTTGTCGAAGGTGACGCTGAAGCCGCGCACGCGACGGCCGTCGATCACCCGCTCGGTCAGCACGCCGCGGTCGGGGATGGAGGCGGCGTCGGAGCCGGCATACGGCGAGGTCAGCCCGAAGCAGGGCAGGTCGCGGCCATCGGCCAGGCGTTCGAGGTAGTGGCTCTTCTGCGCCTCGGTGCCGTAGTGCAGCAGCAACTCGGCCGGGCCGAGCGAGTTCGGCACCATCACCGTGACGGCGGCCGCGACGTTGACACTCGCGATGCGCGCCACGACGGTGGCATGCGCATGGTGGCTGAAGCCGAGCCCGCCGTGCTCGGTCGGGATGATCATCCCGAAGAAGCGGTGCCGGCGCAGGTGCTGCCACACCGCGGCGGGCAGGTCGCCTTCGGTGTCGATCGAGAAGTCGTCGAGCATGCCGATCAGGTCGCGCACCGGGCCGTCGAGGAAGGCATGCTCGGCGGGCGTCAGCCGGTTCGGCGGGATCGCGAGGAGCGCGTCGAAATCGGGGCGGCCCGCGAACAGCTGGCCCTCGAAACCCACGGTGCCGGCCTCGAGCGCGGCGCGTTCGGTGTCGCCCATCGCGGGCAGGGCCTTGCTGAAGAACGGCATCGCCGAGCGGCCGAGGAAGCTGGTCAGGCCCATCGAGGGTCTCCGTGCAGACGAGATGCTGCATGGTCGAGCCTGCCGAGGTGCGAATCTGCCGGACGGCACCGGCTTGGCGGGTCGGACAGCGCTCACACGAGAGCGGCCTGCCCGGTGCCGCAGGCCGCCGTCACATCGGCGGTGCGAACCCGTTGCGCCCCGCGATCACCCGCAGCGCCACCGGCTTGCCGTCGCGCAGCTGCGCGGTGACCAGCACCTTCGCGCCCGGCACCAGCAGCGCACGGTCGCCCGGCTTCACGGTGACGACCGGCACGCCTTCGGGCACCAGCACCTTCTTCTCGCCATCCTTGTAGCGCAGCGTCAGCGTGCGGCCTTTGGCTTGGCCGACCACGTCGGCGACGGTCGCATTGGTCATCGTGCTGCCCGGCTGCAGGTCCCACGGGTAGTGGCCTTCACCGCTGCCGCGCGCCTGCTCGGGGAACACCAGCACCTCCAGCGCCTGCAGCGTGCCGTCGGCCTGCGGCATCGCCGCGGTGCCGATGTAGCTGCCGGCCTGGATGCTGGCCAGCTCGGTCGGCACCACCTCGTTGACGGCGAAGGTGTCGGCGAGCGCGAGGCGCAGCACCTCGCCGCTGCGTTCCTTCACGACCAGCGTGGTGTTGTCGAACGATTCGATGGTGCCGCGCAGGCGCTGCGGGGCAGCGGGTGTCTGGGCATGTGCGACCGTGACGGCGAGTGTCAGCAGCGCCGTGGCGAAGGAGCGAGCAAGCAGGGTCATGGCAGTGTCCGGTTGAAGTTCAGTCGGGGTACAGACCGTGTACGCGCCCGAACAGCCTTGTCATCCCGAGCAGCGCATCGATGTTCGGTGTCGGCAGCTGAAGCCGCTGCGCGATCTCGCGCACCGCGCCGACCAGCGCATCGAGCTCGATGCCGCGCCCGGCCTCCACGTCCTGCAGCATCGAGGTCTTGAAGGCGCCGAGCTTGCGCGTGACCTGCTGGCGGTCTTCGGGGGTCTGCGCGATCGCACAGCCGATGCGCGCGCCGATCGCCGAGGCCTCGCGCATCGCGTTGGCGCAGAAGGTCAGCAGCAGCGGGTCGTCGAGCACGCGGTCGACGGTGGCGCCGGTGATCGCCGACACCGGGTTCATCGTCATGTTGCCCCACAACTTGTACCAGATGTCCTGGCGCACGCTGGCCGACACCGTGACGTCGAAGCCGGCCTGGGCCAGCAGCGCGCCGACCTCGCGGGCGCGTGCCGATTCGCCGCCGCCGGGCTCGCCGATGATCAGCCCCTGGCCCATCTTGTGCTCGACCAGACCGGGCTCGGGGCTGGTGGTGGCCGCATGCACGACGCAGCCGAGCACCTGTTCATGCGGAATCTTCGCGGCGATGCGCCCGCCCGGGTCGACGCTTTCGAGCGGCGCGTCGCCGATCGCCGCGATGCCGCGGCCGAACCACCAAGGTACGCCGTTCATCGCCGGCAGCACCACGGTGTGCGGACCGAGCAGCGGCGCGAGTTGACCGGCCACCGCGGCGAGCGCCGGGCCCTTGACGGCGATGACGACCAGGTCCTGCGGGCCGAGTTCGGCCGCATCGGCGGTGGCGTTGACCGGTTCGGTGACGAGCTGGCCGCCTTGCCGCAGCCGCCAGCCGTGCTCGCGCAGCGACTGCAGCGTGGCGCCTCGGGCCACGGCGCTGACCTGCGCCGTCGTGTTCGCCGCGAGCCGCGCGCCGATGAACCCGCCGATCGCGCCGGCCCCGTAGATGCACACCTTCATCGCTGCCCCTTTTCTGAACGAGGGGGCATTCTGCGACAGCCGCTACTTTCGCGCCTTCGCGGGCTTTGACTTCGACTTGCCCGGCGCGTCGCTCGCCAGCTGCTTCGCGATGCCGGCATGGAAGCGCTCGATCTCGTCGGCGGTGGCGAGCGACGCGGGCAGCTCCAGCTCGACGCGGTGCAGCGTCTGCGCCGGCCCGGCGCGCAGCATCGCGACGGGGCCGATGCGGCGCGAGCCGGCGGGCAGGTCGACTTGGACGCCGACCACGCGGCCGTCCTCGGTGATCACGGTGGCGGTGTTCATATCGGTCAACTCCATTCCGCAATGCTGAGGTTGTAGTGGATCGCCGCCGCCCCGGCGTTGCGGATGTTGACGGTGTAGTGGATGCCGTCGGTCTCGCCGTTCGAGCGGGCGACGACGCCCTGGCTGACGGTGACCAGTTCGACGTTGAGCTGCGGCTCCTGGATGTTGGGCGCCGCGACCGCGACGCCGACATCGCGGCCGAAGCCGTCGAACACGTATTCCCAGTGGTGCGTGCCGCCGGGTGCGAGGGTCACGATGCCGCCGACGTTGCGATACAAGGCCATGCAGAGGCTCCCGTTGTTGCAGAGGACCTGCCACGGTAGCGGCGCCAGCCGGCGCGTCCATACCGAAACTTAATGACGCACGCTGTCTTGTCGGTACTCGAACCGCAACCCACCGCCGGGCGCCGCGCCCAGCGTGATCTGCCCGCCCAGCCGCTGCGCGATGCCGCGTGCGATCGACAAGCCCAGCCCGCTGCCGGTCGGCTGCGTGCCGACCACCCGGTAGAACGCATCGAACACCCGCTCGCGCTGGTCCGGCGGGATGCCGCGGCCGGTGTCGTCGACGCGCAGCAGCGCGTGGCCGTCGGCGCGTTCGATGCTCACGTCGACGCGCCCGCCGGCCGGCGTGTAGCGCACCGCGTTGTCGACCGCGTTGCGCACCAGCGTGTGCAGGTCGACCGGCGTGCCGGCGACATGCACCGCATCGAGCCGCGTGACGCCCAGGTCGACGTTGCCGGCCTCGGCCATCGCGACCAGGTCGGACACCACCTCGCGCACCACCTCGTGCAGCGCGACCGGCGGCTGCGCTGCCGCATCGCGCGCGCCACCCACGCCGGGCCGCGCCTGCGCCCGCGCGAGCGACAGCAGCTGCTCCAGCAGCGCGCGCGAACGCGACAGCCCCTCGCGCAGCGGCGCGAAGCGCCGGCGTGCCTCGGGCGACATCTCGGCATGCTCCAGGTTCTCGGCCTGCACCGTCAGCGCGGTGATCGGCGAGCGCAGCTCATGTGCCGCATCGGCGATGAAGCGGCGCTGCTGTTCGAGCGATTCGGTGAGGCGGCGCAGCAGCGCGTTGATCGACGTGACGAAGGGCCGCACCTCGTCGGGCATGTCGCCGGCCGGCACGTTGACCATCGCGGCATTGCCCTGGCGATCGAGCGGCTGGTCGAGCTGGTGCGACGCCCGCGCGATCGGCCGCAGCGTGTTGCGGATCACCACGTGGATCAGCAGCAGCAGCACCGGCAGCAGCACCAGCAGCGGCACCAGCGCGGCGAGTGCGCTGTCTTGTGCGATGTCGTCGCGCCGGTCGGTCTGCTGCGCGACGATGAAGCGGCGGCCGTCCGGCAGGTGGGTCAGCAGCATGCGCCACGAGCGGCCTTCGGCGACGTGCGTGTCGAGGCCGTCGGGCAGGTCGCGCGGCAACCGGCCGATGCCGTTCACGCGCGGCTCGCCCGCGACCGAGTCGACCAGCTCGACGACGACGCGCGGCTGCAGGCCCGCGGGCGCCGCCACCGGCTCCACCGGGTTGATCGCGAGCTGGCCGGCCAGCACCAGCGCGGCGGTCTGCTCCAGCAGGTCGTCCTGCAGCTCGTTGGCCTCATGCAGCGCCCAGAAGAACGACACCGCGCCGGCCGCGACCGCGGTGGCCAGCAGCAGCACGGCCATCCACAGCGACAGGCGGAACTGCAGCGAGTTCCTCATGCCGTGCGGTCCACGCGCCAGCCGACGCCGCGCACGTTGCGGATCACGGTCGGTCCGAGCTTGCGGCGGATGCCGTGGATCAGCACCTCGACGGTGTTGCTCTCGATCTCCTCGTTCCAGCCGTAGATGCGTTCCTCGAGTTCCTGGCGCGACAGGATCGCACCCGGCCGCACCAGCAGCGCCTGCAGCAGCGTGAACTCGCGGCCCGACAGCGCGGCGCTCTGGCCTTCGAAGCTGACGTCGCGCGTCACCGGGTCGAGCGTGATCGCGCCGTTGGTCAGCAGCGGCGAGGCCGAGCCGCCTTGGCGCCGCACCACCGCGCGCATGCGGGCGAGCAGCTCCTGCACGTCGAAGGGCTTCAGCACGTAGTCGTCGGCGCCGAGGTCGAGGCCGGCGATGCGGTCCTCGACCTCGTCGCGTGCGGTGACGATCAGGATCGGCACATGGGCATTGCGCGCGCGCAGCTGGCGCAGCACGTCGATGCCGTCGCGCAGCGGCAGGCCGAGGTCGAGCAGCACGATGTCGTAGGCCTGCGCGAGCGCGGCTGCCAGCGCCTGCTGGCCGTCGGTGGTCCAGTCGACCGCGTAGGCGGCATCGGCCAGCGCCTGCTGCACGGCCGCGCCGATCATCCGGTCGTCTTCCACCAGCAGTACGCGCATCTCGTTGGTCGGCCAGGTTTCGCCACGGGAACAAGGTTCGCATTCTGGAGCAAGCCCTCCGCAGGCTGTCGCAGGGTCATTCGCGGAGGCTTGACGTGGCCCTGGAAAATGAGAATCATTCGCAACAATAACGAAATGATCCAGGGGGTAGAGCGTGTCGATCACCAACCATGAGCCGACCGGGTTGGGCGGCGCTTTCCTGGCCCACCGGGCCAAGCTGCAGGGCCTGGCCCACAAGATCACCGGCCGGCGCGAGCTGGCCGAAGACGTGGTGCAGGAGGCCTTTCTGAAGCTCTCCGACGTGGCGCCGGGCCTGCCGGTGCAGCAGCCGATCGGCTACTGCTTCCAGGTGGTGCGCAACCTCGCCATCGATTGCCGGCGCCGCATGATGCTCGAGGCTGGCGTGTTCGCCGACGCCGAGAGCGGCGAACACGTCGCGGCGCCGCAAGGTACGCCGGAGCAGTACGCGATCAGCCGGCAGAACCTGGTGATCGTCGACGAGGCGCTCGGCCGGCTGCCGGCGCGCACGCGCCAGGCCTTCGAGCTGTACCGCATGGGCGGGCTGACGCAGCGCGCGATCGGCGAGCGGCTCGGCGTGTCGGCGGCGACGGTCAACACGATGATCCGCGATGCGGTCCAGGCCCTGGCGCGCTGCCGGCACGTTCTAGAGGCGGAATGAGGGCCTCCTAGAATCGGCGGTTTCCACTGCCAGCCCCGCGCGCAATCGCGCGCGCAGCCCGCCCGATGAGCGCCGACCAGGACCGTGAAGACCCCGCGCAGGAGCTCGCCATGCAGGCCGCCTGGGACTGGGTGATGAAGGCGCACGAGCAGCCGCTCAGCGATGCGGAGCACGAGGCGCTCGCGCGCTGGCTCGAGGCCGACCCGCGGCACCGCACGGCGCATGCGCAGGCGTCGCGGCTGTGGCTGCTGAGCGGGCTGGTGCCGCCGGCGCATGGGGACGACGGGTTGCCGCATTGAACACGTGAGCTTCGGGCAGGGCGGCCGCTGAACAAACCAGCCGCCGGCTCGTCATGGTAGGCAAGGCGCAGCACTGCGCGAACCACGAGCCCTGCCATGTCCACCAGCTGCTTCGACCGCGACGACGACACCTTCATCGTCCTCGTCAACCATGAGGACCAATACTCCATCTGGCCGCACTGGAAGGCCGTGCCACCGGGCTGGACCGCGGTGCCCGGCGCCAGCGGCGACAAGAAGACGGTGCTGGCCTTCGTCGACGCGGCCTGGACCGACATGCGGCCGCTGTCGCTGCGCCGCTGGATGGATGAGCAGGCGACGACGACTTCCCGCTGATGATCGCGCCCTCCATCCGCCTGCTGTGCCTGCCGTGCGCCGGCGCCAGCGCGACGATGTACCTGCGCTGGCGGCGCCTGCTGCCGTCGTGGGTGCAGGTCGTGCCGGTCGAGCTGCCGGGCCGCGGCGCCCGCCTCGGCGAGCCCTGCGTCGAATCGTTCGCGGCGCTCGTCTCGCGGCTGTGCGACGAGCAGGCCGCCGCGATGACCGCATCCGCCGGCAGCGTCATGCTGTTCGGCCACAGCATGGGCGGCCTGCTGGCCTGGGGCATCGCCCGGCACCTGCGCGAGCGCGGCTTGCCTGCGCCCGCGGCGCTGTTCGTCAGCGGCTGCCCGGCGCCCGGCCAGCGTGACCCGCAGCGCTTCGCGAACAAGGACACCGATCACCAGCTGATCGCCGACCTGCGCCGCCAGGGCGGCACGCCGGACGAGGTGTTCGCGAGCCCCGAGATGCTGCGCATCACGCTCGACGCGCTGCGCGCCGACTACCGCGTCTGCACCAGCGTGCCCGAGCTGCCGCCCGCGAGGCCGCTCGACCTGCCGATCCACGCCTTCGGCGGCCGGCACGACGACATCGACGCCGCGCGCCTGGCGGC
The DNA here is from genome assembly GCF_900142965.1 of Rhizobacter sp. OV335. Taxonomy (GTDB): domain Bacteria; phylum Pseudomonadota; class Gammaproteobacteria; order Burkholderiales; family Burkholderiaceae_C; genus Rhizobacter. Next base: position 57,281 of record NZ_FRCQ01000030.1, on the reverse strand, counting down.
CTGGCGCCGCGAGGCGCGCACGCTGTTCTCGCTGACCTGGCTGGACGGCGGGCACTTCTTCATCCGCCAGAGCGAGCCGCAGCTGCTGGCCGCGCTCGTCCACGAGATGCAGCCGCTGCGGCTGGAACCGTTGCCGTCCTGACGAGGATCCCCATGAGCGACCTGCTGAACCCGGCCCGGCCTGCGTTGCCGGCCCTGCTGTCGCCGTCGCGCGCCGGCGAAACGCTGCTCGAGGCCGTCGAGCCGCTGCGTGCCGACATCGACGCGCTGCTGACGCGCATCGGCGGCGTGCTGCTGCGCGGCTTCGAGGTGCCCGATGTTGCCGCGTTCCGCAGCTTTGCCGCGGCGTTCGGCCACCCGCTGCTCGCCTACGAATTCGGCTCGACGCCGCGCAGCGCGGTCGGCGGCGGCATCTACACCTCCACCGAGTACCCGGCGCACCAGCACATCCCGCTGCACAACGAGCAGGCCTACACCCGCGAGTGGCCGATGAAGATCTGGTTCCACTGCGTGACCGCGGCGCCCGAGGGCGGCGAGACGCCGATCGCCGACAGCCGCGCGATCTGGCGCCACATGCCCGAGGCCATCCGCCGCCGCTTCGCGCCCGGCGTGCTGTACGTGCGCAACTACGGCGAGTTCGACGTGCCGTGGCAGCAGGTCTTCAACACCAGCGAACGCGCCGAGGTCGAGGCCTGGTGCACGCGCTCGGGCATCCGCTTCGAATGGAAGCCCGATGGCGGCTTGCGCACCACGCAGCTGTGCCAGGCCACCGCGGTGCACCCGCGCACCGGCGAGACGGTGTGGTTCAACCAGGCGCACTTGTTCCACGTGTCGAACCTGCAGCCGGAGGTGCGCGAATCGCTGGAAGAACTGCTGGGCGCCGACGAGATGCCGCGCACCGCCTGCTTCGCCGACGGCTCGCCGATCCCGGACGCGATGCTCGACGAGGTGCGCGCGGTGCTGCAGGCGCAGACGGTGTCGTTCCGCTGGCAGGCCGGCGACGTGCTGATGCTCGACAACATGCTGGCCGCGCATGCGCGCGCGCCGTTCAAGGGCCCGCGCAAGGTGGTGGTCGCGATGGCCGAGCCGCACGGCAACCTCGACCAGGACTTGTCTTGATGAATGATCCCCGCAATTTCGTCGACCACCTGCAGCGGCTCGCGGCCGAGCGTCCGCAGGACACCGCGTTGGTGATCGTTGGCGCCGTCGACGGCGCGACTGTCGACACGACGATCCGCTACGCCGGACTGTCTCAGCAGGTTCGCGCGCTGGCTGCGCGGCTGCAGCGCCGCTTCGCCCCGGGCGAGCGCGTGCTGCTGCTGCTCGACAACGACGACCGCTACGTCGTGGCCTTCCTCGCCTGCCTGCACGCCGGGCTGATCGCGGTGCCGGCGTTCCCGCCCGAATCGGCGCGGCCGCAGCACCTGGCGCGGCTGGCCGGCATCGCGCAGGACGCGCAACCGGCGGCGCTGCTCGCGACGCGCGCAACGCTGGCGATGGTCGGCGAGGGCTTCGGTGATGCCGCACCGATCGCGCTTGACGAACTCGATGCCGGCGACGACACCGCGCTCGCCGCCGCCTGGCAGCCGCACGCCCCGCACGACGGCGACATCGCGTTCCTGCAATACACCTCCGGCTCCACGTCGGCGCCGAAAGGCGTGATGGTCAGCCACGGCAACCTGATGGCCAACGAGCGGGCGATCGGCGAGGGCTTCGAGGTCGGCGCCGACGACGTGTTCGTCAGCTGGCTGCCGCTGTACCACGACATGGGCCTGATCGGCGGGCTGCTGCAGCCGCTGCACCGCGGCATCAAGGCTGTCCTGATGACGCCGCAGTTCTTCCTCGAACGGCCGGTGCGCTGGCTGGAGGCGATCGCGCGGCATCGCGGCAGCATCAGCGGCGCGCCGGATTTTGCGTACCGGCTGTGCGTCGAGCGGGTGAAAGAGGCGTCGATCGCGCAGCTCGACCTGTCGAGCTGGCGCGTCGCGTTCAGCGGTGCCGAGCCGGTGCGGCACGACACGCTGCAGGCGTTTGTCGAGCGTTTCGCGCCGGCGCGCTTCGATGCGCGCGCGGTGTTCCCGTGCTATGGCCTCGCGGAAGCGACGCTGTTCGTCAGCGGTGCAACACGCGGGCAGGGCATGGTCGCGCAGCCGTTCTCGGCGTCGGCGCTTGCCGCAGGGCTGGCCGCTGATGCCCGCGGCGACGATGCGATCACGCTGGTCAGCAGCGGCCAAGTGCCCGGGGGCCACCGCGTCGAGATCGTCGACCCGCGGACGCTCGCGGTGCACGCCGACGGGGAGGTCGGAGAAATCTGGGCGGCCGGCCCGAGCATCGCGCAGGGCTACTGGCAGCGGCTCGAAGAGACGCAGGCCAGCTTCGTCGAACGCGCCGGCCAGCGCTGGCTGCGCACCGGCGACCTCGGTTTCGTGCGCGACGGCGAACTGCACGTCACCGGCCGTCTGAAGGACCTGATCATCCTGCGCGGCCAGAACGTCTACCCGCAGGACATCGAGCGCGCGATCGAGGCCGAGGTCGACGCGGTGCGCGCCGGCCGCGTCGCCGCGTTCGCGGTCGAGCTGCCGGGTGGCGGAGAGGGCGTCGGCATCGCGGTCGAGGTATCGCGCGCGACGCAGAAGCGCGTGTCGCCCGAAGCGCTGGTGCGTGCGCTGGGCGAAGCCTGCGCCGGCGCTTGCCGCGAGGCGGTGGCGGTCGCGCTGCTGCTGAACCCGGGCGCGTTGCCGAGGACCTCCAGCGGTAAGCTGCAGCGGCGCGCCTGCCGGCAGGGCTTCGAGCAAGGCACGCTCGATGTCTTCGCGGTGTTCGCGCACGGCCGCTTCGTGCTCGGCGGTGGCGAACACGAAGCGCCGCCCACAGCCCCGCTCGACGCCACCGAGGCGGCCGTCGCAGCACTGTGGCAAGACGTGCTGGGTCACGCCGCGTTGCCGCCGCGCGATGCGCAGTTCTTCGCGAGCGGCGGCAACTCGCTCGGCGCGGTGCAACTGGCGGTGCGCATCGCGGAGCGCTGGACCATCGGCTTCGCGCCGCGCGATGTCTTCGAGCAGCCGCGCCTGGTCGACCTGGCGGCGCGCGTGCGGCAGGTCCGCGAGGCCGGGGCGCCACTCGCGGCCATTCCGGTGCTCGATGCCGCACGCCGTGCCGCAGCGCTGCCGCTGTCGCACGCGCAGCAGCGCCAGTGGTTCCTGTGGCAGCTCGATCCGGGCAGCTCCGCGTACCACGTGCGCTTCGGACTGCGGCTGCGCGGTGTGCTCGACATCGCCGCGCTGCAGGCGTCGCTCGATGCGCTGGCCGCGCGCCACGAGCCGCTGCGCACCCGGTTCGAACTCGCCGACGACGGCACGCCGCGCCAGCTGATCCTGACACCGCAGCCGATCGCGCTGGCCGCGCTTAACCTGCAGGGGTTGCTCGACACCCCGTTCGACCTGCGCAGCGGCCCGCCGTGGCGCGTCGGCCTGCTGCGCGTGCGCGACGACGAGCACCAGCTCGTCGTCGTGATGCATCACATCGTCTCGGACGGCTTATCGATGCAGCTGTTCGTCGACGAACTGGCAGAGGGATATGCGGCAGGCGCGGCCGGCCAGTCGCCATCGCTTGCGCTGCCGCGTGTGCAATACGCCGACCACGCGTTGTGGCAGCGCGACGAGCTCGCTGCCGGCGAGGCCGCGCGGCAGCTTGCGTGGTGGCGCACCGCGCTCGCGCACGACGGCGCGGAGGAACCCGTCCTCGCGCTGGCCACCGACTACCCGCGCCGCCCGCAGGCCGGCTACACCGCCGCGCGGCATGCGTTCGTGCTGCCAGAGCGCCTGCGCGCCGCATTGCAGGCGGTCGCACAGGGGCAGGGGGCCACCCTGTCGATGCTGCTGCTCGGCGTGTTCCAGGGCCTGCTGTACCGCTGCACCGGCCAGCGCGACGTGCGCGTCGGTGTGCCGGTCGCGAACCGCGCGCGGCCCGAGGCGCAGGCGCTGATCGGGCTGTTCGTCAACACGCTGGTGCTGCGCAACCGCGTCGGCGGCCGCACGACGCTGGCGCAGTTGGTCGCGCAGGCGCGCGATGCCTCGCTCGGCGCGCAGGCGCATGCCGAGCTGCCGTTCGATCTGTTGGTCGAGGCCTTGCAGCCGGAGCGCAGCCTCGGCGTGAGCCCGCTGTTCCAGGTGATGTTCAACCACGTCGGCGAAGACCCGCGCTTGCTGCGGAGCCTGCCGGGGCTGACAGTCGAATCGCTGCCGCTGCCCGAGCTGGCGGCGCAGTTCGAGCTGACGCTGGAAGTGCGCGAGCAGACCGGCGCAGCGCTCGAGTTGTCGTTCGTCTACGCGGCCGAGCTGTTCGACGCGTCGACCATCGAGCGCTTCGGCGCGCGCCTGCTGGCGTTGCTGGATGCGCTGGCACAGCGGCCGGCGCAGGCGCTCGGCGATGTCGACCTGCTCGGCGCCGACGAGCGCGCGCGGCTGGACGACTGGGGCGTCGACGCGCAGCGCTTCGACGACTGGCTGCCGGTGCACCGCTCATTCGAGCAGCGCGTGCGGGAGCACCCTTCAACCATCGCGCTGCACTTCGCCGACGAGACGCTCGACCGTGCCGAGTTGAACCGCCGCGCCAACCGCCTCGCGCACCACCTGATCGTGCAAGGCGTCGGGCCCGAGACGCGCATCGGCATCGCGCTCGAACGCTCGGTCGCGATGATGGTCGGCATCCTCGCGGTGCTGAAGGCCGGCGCTACCTACGTGCCGCTGGACACCGAGCTGCCAGCCGAGCGCCTCGCGTGGATGGTGGGCGACAGCGGCGTCGCGCTGGTGCTGACACACGGCGCGGTGCGCGAGCGGCTGCCTGCGGTCGCCACACCCGTGCTCGACCTCGACGTGCTAGCCACCGCTGCCGAGCCCGACAACGACCCGCAGGTCCCGATCCACGCCGAGCAGCTCGCCTACGTGATCTACACCTCCGGCTCCACCGGCACGCCGAAGGGCGCCGCGGTGCGCCACCAGGCACTCGCGAGTTGCATGGCCTGGATGCAGCAGGTGTACAGCCTCGACGCTACCGACACCGTGCTGCACAAGGCCGCGTTCGGTTTCGACGTGTCGGCCTGGGAGATGTTCTGGCCGCTGAGCACCGGCACGCCGCTGGTGCTGGCCGAACCCGGCGAGCACCGCGACCCGGCGCGGCTCGCGGCGCTGATCCTGCGCCGGCGCGTTACGACGCTGAACTTCGTGCCGGCGATGCTGCAGGCCTTCCTGCAGCAGCCGCAGGTGCGGGCGATGGGGACCGAAGCACCCTTGCGCCGCGCGATCGTCGGCGGCGAGGCGCTGCCGGCCGAGGCGCAGAAGGAGGTCGCGCTGCGCCTGCCGCGCGCGACGCTCTACAACCTCTACGGCCCGACCGAGACGACGATCCACGTGACGCACTGGACCTGCCGGGCCGACGGCGCCGCGCAGGTGCCGATCGGCCGGCCGATCACCGAGACCAGCGCGCGCGTGCTCGACGCCGACCTGAACCCGGTGCCGCCCGGCATGCCCGGCGAGCTGTACCTGGGTGGCGTGAGCCTGGCACGCGGCTACCTGAACCGGGCGGCGCTGACGGCAGAGCGCTTCGTCGCCGACCCGTTCGACTCGCGCGGCGGCCGGCTCTACCGCACCGGCGACCTGGTGCGCTGGAATGCGGAGGGCCAGCTCGACTACCTCGGCCGCATCGACCAGCAGGTGAAGGTGCGTGGCTTCCGGATCGAGCTTGGCGAGGTCGAGGCGCGCCTGCTGGCGCAGCCGGCCGTGCGCGATGCGGTGGTGATCGCGAAACCCGGCCCGGCCGGGCTGCGGCTGGTGGCCTATGCGGCGCCGCATGCCGGCCGGCGCATCGATGCCGCGGCGCTGCGCCAAGCCTTGGCCGAGCTGCTGCCCGACCACATGGTGCCGAGCGCGATCGTCGCGATGGACGCGCTGCCGCTGACGCCGAACGGCAAGGTCGATCGCCGCGTGCTGCCGGAGCCGGTGTTCGAGAGCGACCGCGCGCACGTCGCGCCGCAGGGCCGCGTCGCCGAGACGCTGGAGGCGATCTGGCGCGAGGTGCTGGGCGTGGCCCGCGTCGGCCTGCACGACAACTTCTTCGACCTCGGCGGGCAGTCGCTGCTGCTGATCCGCGTGCACCAGCAGTTGCAGCAGCGGCTGGGCGTCGAGCTGCCGCTGGTCGAGCTGTTCAAGCACCCGACGCTCGCGGCGCTGGTGCAGCGGCTGGAGCGCGGTTCGGCCGCGCCTGCCACCACCACCGCCATCGACGACCGCGCACGACAACAACGGGCCGCGCTGCTGCAGCGGCGACGCGCCACCGAGAGGAACACCTGATGAGCATCCCTGAACCGAACGGCATCGAGATCGCGATCGTCGGCCTGGCCGGCCGCTTCCCCGGCGCGGCCGATGTCGATGCGTTCTGGCGCAACATCCGCGACGGCGTCGAATCGGTCACCCGCTTCAGCGACGACGAGCTGCGCGCGTGCGGCGTGCCGCAAAGTCTGCTCGACGATCCGAGCTTCGTGAAGGCCGGCGTGCGCCTCGACGGCATCGGCGAGTTCGACGCCGGCTTCTTCGGCTACGCGCCGCGCGAGGCCGAGCAGCTCGACCCGCAGCAGCGCTTGTTCCTCGAATGCGCGTGGCAGGCGTTGGAGCAGGCCGGCTACGCGACCGGGCGGCTCGACGCCCCCGTGGGCGTGTACGCCGGTGACGGGCCCAACCTCTACCTGATCCGGCACCTGCTGCCCGCGTCGGGCGGCGCCGACACCGGCCAGATCGCCGAGCTGCTGAGCCTGATGAGCGGCAATTCGCCCGGTTCCCTCTGCACCCGCGTCGCCTACAAGCTGAACCTGCGCGGCCCGGCCGTCACGGTGCAGACCGCGTGCTCGACCTCGCTGACCGCAGTGCACACCGCTTGCCAGGCGCTGCTGGCCCGCGACTGCGACATGGCGCTTGCCGGCGGCGTGTGGCTGAACCTGCTGCAGGACGGCGGCTACCGCCACCAGGCCGGCGCGATCCTGTCGCCCGACGGCCGTTGCCGCGCCTTCGACGAGGAGGCCGCCGGCACGCTGATCGGCAGCGGCGCCGGCGTGGTCGCGCTGAAGCGCCTCGACGACGCGCTGCGCGACGGCGACACCGTGCATGCGGTGATCAAGGGCACGGCCGCGAACAACGACGGCGCCGACAAGGTCGGCTTCACCGCGCCCAGCGTGCGCGGCCAGGCCGACGTGATCCGCGCCGCGCATCTGGTCGCAGACGTGTCGCCCGACAGCATCGGCTGCATCGAGGCGCATGGCACCGGCACCGTGCTCGGCGACCCGATCGAGGTCGCGGCGCTGACGCAGGCCTTCCGCGCCGGCACCGCGCGGCGCGGCTTCTGCGCGCTCGGCTCGGTCAAGACCAACATCGGCCACCTGGATGCAGCGGCCGGCGTCGCCGGGCTGATCAAGGCGGTGATGGCGCTGAAGCACCGCACGCTGCCGCCGAGCCTGCATTTCGAGCGGGCGAACCCGCAACTGGCGCTGGCGGACAGCCCGTTCTACGTCAGCACGGTCGCTGCGCCGTGGCCGCAGGGCGACACGCCGCGGCGCGCGGGGGTCAGCGGCTTCGGCATCGGTGGCACCAACGTGCACGTGGTGCTGGAAGAGGCGCCGGCTGCGACCGAGTTGCCGGACGACAGTGACTGGCAGGTGCTGCCGCTGTCGGCGCGCGATGGCACGGCGCTGCGCGAGGCGCGTGCGCTGCTCGCGGCGCACCTGCAGGGGCATCCGCAACAAGCTTTGGCCGACGTGGCGCACACGCTGCAATCCGGCAGGCAGGCCTTCGCGCAGCGCAGCGCGGTGGTCGCCAACGGCCACGCATTGGCCGCGCAGATGCTGCTCGCGCCCGAAGCGGCGAACACCGCGGTCGACGCAGCGCCGGAGCTGGTGTTCCTGTTCCCCGGCGGCGGTGCGCAGCATGTGCACATGGGCGAGGCGCTGTACCGGCGCAGCGCGGTGTTCCGCGCCGAGGTCGATCGTTGCTGCGAGCTGCTGCGGCCAGAACTCGGCTTCGATTTGCGCGAGGTGCTGTTCCCGGCACCGGCCGATGAAGCCGCGGCCGAGCAGCGGCTTGCGCGCATCGAGCTGACGCAGCCGGCGCTGTTCGTCATCGAGTATGCGATGGCGCGCTGGTGGATGAGCCTCGGCGTGACGCCGGCGCTGATGATCGGCCACAGCCTCGGCGAGTACGTCGCGGCCTGCCTCGCCGGTGTGTTCCGGCTGGAGGACGCGCTGCACATCGTCGCGACGCGCGGCCGCCTGATGCAAGGGCTGCCGGCCGGCGCGATGACGGCGGTGGCGCTGGCGGAAGACGCGCTGCGCCCGTACCTCGGCGACGGCTGCGATCTCGCTGCGGTCAACGCCGAGCAGCTGTGCGTGCTCGCCGGCCCGGTCGACGCGATCGAGCGGGCCGAGGCGCGCCTGCGCGAGGCGGGGCACCAGCCGCGCCGGCTGCACGTCGGCATCGCGTCGCATTCGGCGATGGTCGAACCGATCGTGGCCGAGCTGCAGCGCGTGATTGCCGCGGTGCCGCGCGAGGTGCCGCGCTTGCCGTTCATCTCGAACGCGTCCGGCCGGCCGATCACCGCCGAAGAAGCGGTCGACCCTGCGTACTGGGGCCGCCACCTGCGTGGTGCGGTGCGCTTTGCCGACGGCCTGCGCGCGGTGTTCGAGGTGCCGGGGCGGGCGTTGCTGGAAGTCGGCCCGGGCGCAACGCTCAGCGGGCTGGCGCGCCAGCATCCGGGCGCTGCGACGACCGTGGGCATCTGGGCCAGCCAGGCCCATCCGCAGCAGCACGCGCGCAATGCGCAGCAACTGGCCGGCACGGTGGCCGCGGCCTGGGTCGCGGGCGTGTCGATTGACTGGACGGCGTGGCGCGAGGGCGCCCAGCGGCGCCGCGTGCCGCTGCCGACCTATGCGTTCCAGCGTCGCCGGTATTGGGTGGAGGCCGGTGCTGCGGTGACCGCCCCGAAGGCGGACGGGAACATCTTCTACGCGCCGAGCTGGCAGCGCAGTGCGATGCCGTTGCCGGCGTCCGCCACGGCCGACCACGTGCTGGTGCTCGGCGATGTCGACAGCATCAGCGCGAGCGTGCTGCGCGAGCTTCGCCAGCGCGGTGCGCGCGTCAGCTTCGCGCAGCCGGGCAGCCGCTTCGCGCGCCATGCGGCGCAGCAGTACACCGTGCGGCCGGCCGAACGCGCCGACTTCGACGAACTGCTGAACGCACTGCAAGCCGACTCCCCGCTGACGCAGGTGCTGCACCTGTGGAGCCTTGACGGGCACCGCGGTGCCGCCGCAAAGCCGCGCTTGGAACTCGGCTACCTGAGCCTGCTGGCGTTCGCACAGGCCGTTGAATCACGGGCGGTCGACGTGCTCTCGCTCACCGTCGTCACCGACCGCCTCGAAGATGTCGCCGGCACCGAGCCGCTGGCGCCCGAGAAGGCGACGATGCTCGGCCTCGCACGCGTGATGGGCCAGGAGATCCCATCGCTGCGCTGTCGCGTCATCGACGTGCTGCTGCCGGCACCCGAGAGCGAGGCCGAGGACCGGCTGGCTCGCGTGCTGGTCGACGAGGCGCGAAGTGACAGCGCCGACACGCCAGTCGCGTGGCGTGGCCCGCACCGCTGGGTGCAGCGCTACGAGCCGCTGCCGGCCGGGCTGTCGACAATTCAGCGACTGCGCCGCGGCGGCGTCTGCCTGATCACCGGCGGGCTCGGCGGCGTCGGTCTCGCGCTGGCGCGGCATCTCGCGAGCACTTGGCAGGCGCGGCTTGTGCTGCTCGGCCGCACACCACTGCCGGCACGCAGCGACTGGGCGCGCCTGGCCGACGACCCGCAGCAACCGCTCGCGCTGCGCCGCAAGCTGCAGCAACTCGTCGCGCTCGAAGCGGTTGGTGCCGAGCTGATGACGGTTGCTGCCAATGTCAACGACGCGGCGCAACTGCGCGCCGCGCTCGCCCAGGTCCACCAGCGCTTCGGCCCGGTGCAAGGCGTCGTGCATGCGGTCGTGCACCCGGACCGCGGGATGATCGCGCAGCGCAGCCGCGCGCAGGTCGAAGCCGCGTTCGAGCCGAAGCTGCACGGCACGCAGACCTTGCTGGAGGTGCTGCGCGACGAGCCGCTCGACTACGTGGTGTTCTGCTCGTCGGTCGCGAGCCTGATCGGCGGGCTCGGCCGCAGTGACTACGCCGGCGCCAATGCCTACCTCGATGCGCTGGCGGTCGCGTCGCGTCGCGCGGATGGCCCACCGCTGTTCTCGGTCAACTGGGATGCGTGGCGCGATGTCGGCATCGCGGTCGACATGGACCTGCCGGAAGGCATCGGCCTGGACGAGCGCAGCGGCGTCGCCGCGTTCGATCGCATCGTCAACGGGCCGGACCTGCCGCAGACGGTGGTGTCGATCACGCCGCTGGCGCAGCGCTTCGGGCCGCTGGATGGCGGCATGCTGGACGTGATTGCCGAGTCGGCCAAGTCTGCGGCGCCTGTGCGCACCGGTCACCCGCGGCCGGTGCTGCCGACACCGTTCACCGCGCCCGAAGGTGCACTGGAAACCGGCCTCGCCGCACTGTGGACCGAGCTGCTCGGCATTGCACCGATAGGAGTGCACGACAACCTGTTCGAACTCGGCGGCGATTCGCTGCTCGCGATCCGTCTGCTGTCACGCGTGCGGCAGGCGCAGGGCGTCGAGCTGCACCCGGCGCTGTTCTTCAAGACGCCGACGGTCGCCGCGCTGGCGCAGGCGGTGCGCGAACGGGCGCCGCGGGCGGACGTGGTGGCGCAAGCCGCGATCACGCGCAGCGAAGGCGCGGTGGCGCCGATGTCACCCGCGCAGCAGGGCCAGTGGTTCCTGTGGCTGCTCGATCCGGACAGCACCGCGTACCACGTGGGCGGTGGCCTGCGGCTGTCGGGCGCGCTCGACGTTCCTGCACTGCAGCGCGCGATCGGCGAGCTGGTGCAGCAGCACGACGGCCTGCGCACGGTGTTCCGCGAAGGCGAGGGCGGTGTGCTGGAGCAGGTGGTGCAGGAAGCCGCCGCCATCGACATCCCGCTGATCGACCTCGCAGCGCTGCCGGCTGACCGGCGCGACCCCCGCCGCCGCGACGAGGCGCTGCGCATCTCGCGCACGCCGTTCGACTTGCGCCGCGGCCCGCTGCTGCGCGGCGTGCTGCTGCGGCGCGCGCCGGGCGAGCACGAGCTGCTGTTGATGATGCATCACGTCATTTCCGACGCCTGGTCGGTCGAGCTGATGCTGGACGAACTGGCGCAGCGCTATGCCGCCGCGTGCGAGGGCCGCAGCGCGGCGCTGCCGGCGCCTGCCATCCGGTATGGGGATTTCGCGGCCTGGCAGCGGCGCTGGCTGGCCGATGGCGAGGGAGCGCGTCAGCTCGCGTACTGGCGTCGCCAGATCGACGACCCGGCGGCGGTGCTGGCCTTGCCGACCGACCGGCCGCGCGAGGCGGTTGGCCGCAGCGGTGCGGCGCAGCACCTCGTCGACCTGCCAGCAGACCTGGTCGACGGGCTGAAGCGTCTCGTAGCGAAGGAGGGCGCGACGCTCTTCATGGGGCTGATCGCGGCCTTCCACGCGCTGCTGTTCCGGCACACCGGCCAGCCGCTGGTGCGCATCGGCGTGCCGGTCGCGAATCGGCACCGGCCCGAGACGGCGCGCATCGTCGGCTTCTTCATCAACACGCTGATGGTGCAGGCGCGCGTCGACGGCCGGCAGTCATTGCAGGCGCTGCTGCAGCAGGTGCGCGATGCCGCGATCGACGCGCAGGCGCACCCCGATCTGCCGTTCGACCACCTCGTCGAGGCGCTGCGGCCGCAGCGTGTGCCCGGCGTCACGCCGCTGTTCCAGGTGATGTTCAACCACCTCGGGCGGGGCGGGCGCTCGCCGGTCGGCTGGCCGGGATTGCAGGTCGACCGCATCGACCTCGCGGAACGCGCCGCGCCGTTCGAGCTGACATTGGAGACGCAGGAGCTCGATGACGGCGGGCTGCGCGCTGCCTTCCGCTATGCCGATGCGCTGTTCGAGCCGGCGCGCATCGCGCGGCTCGGCGATCACTACGTGGCACTGCTGCGCGCGCTGGTCGCGCAGCCGCAGGCCCGCGTCGGCGAGGTTGCGCTGCTCGGTGCCGAGGATCAGGCGCTGCTGCGGCAGTGGAGCGTCAACGGCGAGCAGCATCTGTACGACGCACCGGTGCACCGCCTGTTCGAGCAGCAGGCCGAGGCGCAGCCGCAAGCCGCGGCACTGGCCTTCGGCGAACAGACGCTCGGCTACGGCGAGCTGAACCGCCGCGCCAATCGCCTCGCGCACACGCTGATCGCGCGCGGCGTCGGCCCGGACACGCGGGTCGGCATCGCGATGGAGCGTTCGTTCGAGATGGTGATCGGCTTGCTCGCGATCCTGAAGGCCGGCGGCGCCTACGTGCCGCTGGATCCGGAGCATCCGGACGAGCGCCTGGCGTACCTGCTCGACGACAGCGGCATCGCGCTGCTGCTGACGCAGCCGCACTTGGCGGCGCGCTTCGGCGACCGGCCGTCGCTGGCGGTGCTGCAAGTCCATGGCGATGCGTTCCCCGACCAACCGGACACCAACCCCGTGGTCGCGCTGCACGGCCGGCACCTGGCCTACGTGATCTACACCTCCGGCTCGACCGGCCGGCCGAAGGGCGCCGCCAACCACCACCACGCGCTTCACAACCGGCTCGCGTGGATGCAACAGGCGCATGGCCTGACGCCGGACGACATCGTGCTGCAGAAGACGCCGTTCGGCTTCGACGTCTCGGTGTGGGAGTTCTTCTGGCCGCTGATGACCGGGGCGCGCCTCGTGCTGGCCGCCCCTGGCGAGCACAAGGATCCGGCGCGGCTCGCGGCGCTGATCCGGCGCGACCGCGTCACGACGCTGCATTTCGTGCCGTCGATGCTGCAGGCCTTCCTCGCGCATGCCGAGGTCGAGCGCTGCGACAGCTTGCGCCGCGTGATCTGCAGCGGCGAGGCGCTGCCCGCCGAGGCGCAGAACGAGCTCTTGCGGCGCCTGCCGCAGGCGAGCCTGTTCAACCTGTACGGCCCGACCGAAGCGGCGATCGACGTGACGCAATGGCGCTGTCGGGACGACGGACGCACGCGCGTCGCGATCGGCCGGCCGATCTCGGCCACGCGCACGCTGGTGCTCGATGCCGGCCTGCAGCCGGTTCCACCGGGCGTGGCCGGCGAGCTGTACCTGGGCGGCATCGGCCTGGCGCGCGGCTACCTCGGCCGGTCCGGGCTGACGAGCGAACGCTTCGTCGCCGACCCGTTCGAGCCCGGCGAGCGGCTGTACCGCACCGGCGACCTCGCGTGCTGGCGTGGCGATGGCGAACTCGAGTACCTCGGCCGCATCGACCACCAGGTCAAGATCCGCGGCGTGCGCATCGAGCTCGGCGAGATCGAGGCGAGCCTGCTGTCGCAGCCCGGCGTGCGCGAGGCCGTGGTCGTCGCGCGCGGTGGTGAGCTGCTGGTGGCGTATGTGTCGGCACAGCCGGGGCAGTCGCTCGATCCGCAAGCGCTGCGCATGCAACTGGCCACACGCCTGCCCGACGCGATGCTGCCGGCCGTGATCACCGTGCTCGACACGTTGCCGCTGAATGCCAACGGCAAGATCGACCGCAATGCGTTGCCGGCCATCGGCCCACAGGCGGCACGTGCTTTCGAGCCGCCGCAGGGCGAGGCTGAGACGGTGCTCGCGTCGATCTGGGCCGAGGTGCTGGGGGTCGAGCGCGTCGGCAGAGAAGACCGTTTCTTCGAACTCGGCGGGCATTCGCTGGCCGCCCTGCGCGTGCAGTCGCGGCTGCGCGAGCGGCTCGGCGTGGCGCTGCCGCTGCGCACGCTGTTCGAGCACGCTTCGCTCGCCGCGCTGGGGGCTGCCGTGCAGGCCGCGCGCCCGGCCTCGGCCGCCGATGACGATTCGGCGCTGGCCCGCATGGCCGATCTGCTGGCCACCCTGGAGACCTGAAGCATGAGTTCACGCGCCCGCGACATCGCCGAGCGATTCACCCGTTTGCCGGCCGAGCGCCGCAGTGCCTTCCTCGCGCTGCTGCGCGAGCAGGGCGTCGACTTCGGCCGGCTGCCGATCGTGCCGTGGCCATCGTCCGATTCATCCGATGAACCCGATCCGATGTCGCACGCCCAGGCCCGCCAGTGGTTCCTGTGGCGGCTCGACCCTGCTGGCACCGCGTACCACATCGCCGGTGCACTGCGCCTGAGCGGGCGGCTCGACGTGGCCGCGCTGCGCGCGAGCTTCGACGTGCTGGTCGAGCGGCACGAATCGCTGCGCACCGTGTTCGACGCCTTGCCCGATGGGCTGGCGCAGCCGCGCGTGTTGCCGGCCAGCACGATCGAGCTGGCCGAGCGCGACACCGACGAAGCCTCGCTGGCCGCCGAGCTGCAGCGCATCAACGCCGAGCCCTTCGACCTGGCGCGCGGCCCGCTGCTGCGGCTGGCGCTGTTGCGGCTCGCACCGCAGCAGCACGTGCTGGCGGTCGTGATGCACCACATCGTGTCCGACGGCGCGTCGCTGCAGGTGATCGTCGGCGAGTTCGTCGCGCTGTACCAGGCGCAGGTCGAGGGCCGTTCGATCACGCTGCCGCCGCTGCCGATCCGCTATGCCGACTACGCCCGCTGGCAGCGCCATGGCCTGGCGGCCGGCGAGCAGGCGCGGCAGCTCGCGCATTGGACCGCCCAGCTCGGTGCCGATCATCCGGTGCTGCAGCTGCCGACCGACCGCCCGCGCGTGGCCGAGGCGCGGCTGCGCGCGGCGCAGCACGCGGTCGACCTGCCGCCGGCGCTGGTGCAATCGCTGCGCCAGCGGGCCGAGGCGCATCACGCGACGCTGTTCGCCGCGCTGCTGGCCGGCTGGCAGGCGCTGCTCGCGCGCTGGACCGGCCAGCACGACCTGCGCGTCGGCGTGCCGATCGCCAACCGGCAGCGCGTCGAGACCGAGGGGCTGGTCGGCTTCTTCGTCAACACGCAGGTGCTGCGCAACGTCGTCAACGCGCGCATGCCGCTCGCGCAGGTGCTGGCGCAGGCGCGCGACGCCGCGCTCGGTGCGCAGGAGCATCAGGACCTGCCGTTCGAGCAGCTCGTCGACGCGTTGCAGCCCGAGCGCAGCCTCGGCACGCACCCGCTGTTCCAGGTGCTCTACAACCACCAGCGCCACCACCAGGCGCTGCTCGCGCAACTGCCCGGCCTGCGCGTGCAGGAGCAGCCGCTGGGCGAACTGGCCTCGCAGTTCGAGCTGACGCTGGACACGCTGGAGCATCCGGACGGTCGCGTGCAGGCGGTCTTCAGCTACGCCGATGCCTTGTTCGAGCCGGCGACGATCGCGCGGCTGGCGCGGCAGTACCTCGCGATGCTGGCTGCGTTGGCCTGGCAGCCGCAGACGGCGCTGGGCGATGTCGACCTGCTCGACGCGCAGGAGCGTGCGCAACTGCAGGCCTGGGGCGTCAACGCCCCGCAGCCGGCGGGTGGCGAGTGGGTGCACCAGGCGTTCGAGCGGCATGCGCTGAGTCACCCCGATGCGCCGGCTCTGCTGCAGGGCAACGGCGTGCTGAGCTATGGCGAGCTGAACCGCCGCGCGAATCGGCTCGCGCACCGGCTGATCGCGCAAGGCGTGGGGGCGGAGACGCGGGTCGCGGTCTCGCTGCCGCGTTCGTTCGAACTGATCGTCGCGCTGCTGGCGGTGCTGAAGGCCGGCGGCGCGTACGTGCCGATGGACCCGTCGCACCCGGCCGAGCGGCTCGCGTTCACGCGCGAGGACTGCGGGGCAGCGCTGCTGCTGACGCTGGAGTCGGTGCGTGATCTGGAGGCGCAAGGCGACATCGACATCGACAGCGACCCCGCCGTGCCGTTGCACGCCGGCAGCCTGGCCTACGTGATCTACACCTCCGGCTCGACCGGCCGGCCGAAGGGCGTGGCCGTCGCCCACGGGCCGCTCGCGATGCACTGCCGCGTGACTGGCGTGCTGTACGAGATGAGAACGGCGACGCGCGAGCTGCATTTCCTGTCGTTCTCGTTCGACGGCGCGCACGAGCGGCTGTTGACGGTGCTGGGCTGCGGCGCGTCGCTGCTGCTGCGCGACGAGGCGCTGTGGACGCCGGCGCAGACGCTCGCGGCGATGCGCGAGCGCGGCGTGACGAACGCCGGTTTCCCGCCGGCCTACCTGCAGGCGCTGGCTCGCGATCATTCCCAGGAGAGGGAGGATGATCCGTTCGCCCTGAGCCTGTCGAAGGGTGGCCCTGAGCACAGTTCCGTTCGGACTGAGCCTGTCGAAGGCCCCGCGCGCTTCGGCCACAACCCTTCGACGGACGGGCCCTCGACAAGCTCGGTCCCTGCTCAGGTCCTTCGACAGGCTCAGGATGATCGGGCCCTTCGACAGGCTCAGGGCGAACGGGGGGCCGGGGCCGCGCCGCTCGCGCTGCTGTCGTTCGGCGGCGAGGCGATGCCGCGCGCCGGGCTGCAGGCGGTGCGCGAGCACCTGCGACCGCGGCTGCTGATCAACGGCTACGGGCCAACGGAGGCGGTCGTCACGCCGGTGCTGTGGAAGGCGCGCGGTGACGCGGCCGCCATCGACACCCCCTACGTGCCGATCGGCCGGCCCTGCGGCGACCGCACGGCGCGCGTGCTCGATGCCGACATGAACCTGCTGCCGCCGGGCGCGGCCGGCGAGCTGTACTTGGGCGGTGCCGGGCTCGCGCGCGGCTACCTGGGCCGCGCGGGGCTGACGGCCGAGCGCTTCGTCGCCGATCCGTTCGATGCGAACGGCGGGCGGCTCTACCGCACCGGCGACCTGGTGCGCTGGATCGTCGATGCCGATGCCGATGGCGAGGGGCAGCTGGAGTACCTCGGCCGCATCGACCAGCAGGTGAAAGTGCGTGGTTTCCGGATCGAGCTCGGCGAGGTCGAGGCCCGGTTGATGCCGCTGCCTGGCGTCGCCGAGGCGGTCGCGAGCGTGCAGCAGGGGCCGGGCGGCGCACGGCTGGTGGCGCACGTCACCGCGCGGACCGGCGCGGTGCTGGTGCCTGCCGAGCTGCGCGCGCAACTCGCAGCGCAGTTGCCGGACTACATGGTGCCGGCTGCGATCGCGGTGGTCGACGCGCTGCCGCTGAACCCGAACGGCAAGGTCGACCGTCGGGCGCTGCCGTTCATCGAGGCGCAGGTCGATGGCGACCGCTACGAGGCGCCGCAGGGCGAGGTCGAGCAGGCGCTGGCGACGCTGTGGGCCGAGCTGCTCGGCGTGCCGCGCGTCGGCCGCCACGACAACTTCTTCGACCTGGGCGGCGATTCGATCCTGAGCCTGCAGATCGTCGCGCGTATGCGCGGCCTGGGCTGGGCGTTGACGCCGCGCCAGGTCTTCGAGCGGCAGACGCCGGCGCTGCTGGCGCCACTCGCGCAGGCCGAGGTGGTGCGTGAGGCTCGCACCGAGCGTGATCCCGTCGGCGAGGTGCCGCTGCTGCCGATCCAGCAGGAGTTCTTCGCGCTGGAGATGCAGCACCGCGATCACTGGAACCAGTCGCTGCTGCTGCACAGCCGGGAGCCGCTGCAGACCGCCGCGCTCGCGCAGGCGCTGGCGGCGCTGCTGCGGCACCACGACAGCCTGCGGCTGCGCTTCACGCAGGACGCCGAGGGCGGCTGGCACCAGGCCTATGCCGCGTACGACGAGACCGCGCAGCGCGAGCTGCTGTGGGTGCGGCGCGCCTCGGGTGCACAGGAGATCGAGGCGCTGTGCGACGAGGTGCAGCGCAGCCTCGACCTGTCGCGCGGCCCGCTGCTACGCGGCCTGGCGATCGAGGTGGCCGACGGGGGCTGGCGGCTGATGCTCGCGGTCCATCACCTGGTGGTGGATGGCGTGTCGTGGCGCATCCTGCTCGAAGATCTGCAGACGGCCTATGCGCAGTGCGTGGCGAGGCAGCCCGTTGAACTGCCGCCGAAGACGAGCAGCTACCAGGAATGGAGCAGAACCCTCGTAGCCCGGATGCCAATCCGGGACGCGGCGGTCGATGGGGACCCCGGATTGGCATCCGGGCTACGGGTTGCACGCCCCCACGGCAGCAACCTCGCCGGCGAGCAGACCACCACCGAGCTGCGCCTCGACGCCGCCCATACCGAGGCCTTGCTGAAGCGCGCCCCATCCGCCTACCGCACCCAGGTCAACGACCTGCTGCTGACCGCGCTCGGCCGCGCGTTGTGCGGCTGGAGCGGGCACGAGCGCATCCGCATCGACCTCGAAGGCCATGGCCGCGAGGACATTGCCGACGACATCGACCTGTCGCGCACCGTGGGCTGGTTCACCAGCCTGTTCCCGGTGGTGCTGGACCCGCTGGGCGAGCCCGGCGCGGCGCTGAAGCGGGTCAAGGAAGCCTTGCGCGCCGTGCCGCTGCGCGGCCTCGCGCACGGCCTGTTGAAGCACAGCGGGCCGCCCGAGGTGCAGCAGGCCTTGCGCGCGCTGCCGCCGTCGCAGGTCGTCTTCAACTACCTCGGCCAGTTCGACGGCAGCTTCGACGCGGCCGCGGCCTGGCGGCCGGCGCAGGAGCGCTCCGGCGCCTCCGTGCACGAATCGGCCCCACAGGCGCACGAGTTCTCGATCGACGGGCAGGTGTACGACGGCCAGCTCGCGTTGAGCGTGCGCTACAGCCCGGCCCGGCATGACACGGCCGAGGTGCAGCGCTTCGTCGATGCGTTCCGCGGCGAACTGCTCGCGCTGATCGAACACTGCAGCGGTGGTGCGCTCGGCGTCACGCCGTCGGACTTCCCGCTGGCGCGCATCGATCAAGCCACGCTGGACGGCCTGAAGCTGCCGCTGCCGAACCTCGACGACCTGTACCCGCTGTCGCCGATGCAGGCCGGCATGCTGTTCCAGTCGCTGGTCGACGAGCGCGGCGAGGCCTACCGCACGCAGTTGCGCGTCGACCTCGACGGGCTCGACGTGGCCCGCTTCCGCGCCGCCTGGACCACCGTGCTGGCGCGGCACGAGGTGCTGCGCAGCGGCTTCATCGCGCAGCCGCCGCTGCAGTGGGTGGCGCGCCGCGTGGAGTTGCCGTGGTCGGTGCAGGACTGGCGCGATCGCACGGGTGCCGAGGTCGACGCGTTTGCGCAGGCCGAGCTGGTGGCGCCGCTGGACCTCGCTAAGCCGCCGCTGATGCGCGTGGCGCTGCTGCGCACGCAGGACGATCGCCATCACGTCGTGTGGACCGCCCACCACCTGCTGCTCGACGGCTGGAGCAGCTCGCTGCTGCTCGGCGAGGTGCTGCGCGCCTACGACAGGGCGGCGCTGCCGGCGCCGCTTGGGCGCTTCCGCGACCACATCGCGTGGCTGCAGTCGCGCGATCCGGCGGCCGGCGAGGCGCATTGGCGGGCGCAGCTCGCGCCACTGGCGTCGCCGACCTTGCTGGCCTCGGCGCTGCGCCGTCCCCAACCGGCTCGGCCGGGACAAGGCGGCCTGCGCCGCACGCTGCCGGTGCAGCCGCTGATCGACGCCGCGCGCCGCGAGCGCGTGACGATCAACACGCTGGTGCAGGCGGCCTGGGCGCTGGTGCTGGCGCGCTGCACCGGGCAGCGCACCGTCTGCTTCGGCAGCACCGTCGCCGGCCGACCGGCCGAGTTGCCGGGTGCGCAGCAGATGCTGGGGCTGTTCATCAACACGCTGCCGGTGCTCGCGACGCTGCGGCCGGCCCAGCGGCTGGGCGACTGGTTGCGCGCGCTGCAGGCGCAGGGGCTGGCGGCGCGCGAGCATGAGCACACGCCGCTGGTCGAGATCCAGCGCTGGGCCGGGCAGGGCGGGCAGGCGCTGTTCGACAGCCTGCTGGTGTTCGAGAACTATCCCATCGATGCCGCGCTGCGCCAGGCGCCGCCGGGTGGCTTGCGCGTCGGCGCGTCGAGCACGCGCGACGACACGCACTATGCGCTGACGCTGGCGTTGCACCAGGGCGAGGCGCTGGCCTTCGACTGGCGCTATGCGCATGACGCGTTCGACGAGGCGACCGTTGCGCAGTTGGCCGGGCAGGTCGAGCGGGTGCTGGCGGCCTTCGTGCGCGAGCCTGACGCCTGCGTCGGCGCGCTGTCGGTGCTGGCCGATGGCGAGCGCGACGGGCTGCTGCGGCAGGGCGAGAACGGGCTGGGCGATGTGCCGGGAGAGGTCGAGCCGGTGCACCGCACAATCGAGCGGTTGGCCCGGGCGCAACCGGAGGCGACGGCGCTGGTCTTCGGCGATGTGGAACTAAGCCGCGGCGAGCTGAATGCGCAGGCCAACCGGTTGGCGCACCGGCTGATCGCGCAGGGCGTGCGGCCGCAGGCCTGCGTGGGGATCGCGCTCGAGCGCTCGGTGGAGATGATCGTCGCGGTGCTCGCGGTGCTGAAGGCCGGCGCAGCCTACGTGCCGCTGGACCCGGCCTATCCCGCCGAGCGGCGACTGGCGATGGTGGAAGACAGCGGCATCGCGCCGGTGCTGACCGAGGTCGACGCCGATGCGCTGAAGGACCAGCCGGCGAGCGATCCGCAACTGCCGCTGCACCTGGATCAACTCGCGTACGTGATCCACACCTCCGGCTCGACCGGTCGGCCGAAGGGCGTGGCGGTGTCGCACCGGGCGCTGGCCCGGCACGCGCAGGCGGCCGCCAACTTCTTCGGTCTCGTGCCCGGCGACCGCGTGCTGCAGTTCGCGACGCTGAACTTCGATGCCTTCGTCGAGCAGTTGTTCGCGCCGCTGGCTGTCGGCGCGGCGGTAGTGCTGCGTGGTCCGGAGGTGTGGGACAGCGCGACATTCCGCCGCGAGGTGATCGCGCGGCGTGTCAGCGTCGCGGACTTGACGACGGCGTACTGGCAACTGCTGGCGCAGGATTTCGCGCGGGAGCCCGGCCATGACCTGGGCGCGCTGCGCCAGGTGCATGTGGGTGGCGAGGCGATGTCGCCCGAGGGCCTGAAAGCCTGGCGCGACGCGGGCTTGTCGCACATCCGGCTGCTGAATGCCTACGGCCCGACCGAGGCCACCGTGACCGCCTCGGCATTGGACTGCACGCCCTTCGTCACCGGCGATGTCGCGTGGCCGGCCTCGGTGCCGATCGGCACTGCCTTGCCCGGCCGCGCGCTGCGCATCGTCGACGCCGACTTGCACCCGGTGGTCGTCGGCGTGGCCGGCGAGCTGTGCATCGGTGGCCCGTTGCTGGCCCGCGGCTACCTCGGCCGCCCGGGCCTGACGGCTGAGCGATTCATTGCTGATCCTTTCGATGGCGACGGCGGCCGCCTGTACCGCACCGGCGACTTGGTCCGCTGGACCGATGGCGGGCAGATCGAGTACCTCGGCCGCGTCGACCACCAGGTGAAGCTGCGCGGCTTCCGCATCGAACTCGGCGAGATCGAGGCCGCGCTGCTGGCGCAGCCGGAGCTGCGCGAGGCGGTCGTGCTGGCACGGCCCTCCGCGGCCGGCCCGCGGCTGGTCGCCTACGTGTCGTTGCAAGCCGGCGCGTCGATCGAGCCACACCAGCTGCGCGAGCGCCTGGCGGCGGTGCTGCCCGAGCCCATGCGGCCGTCGGCGCTGATGATCTTGCCGACGCTGCCGCTGACCCCCGCCGGCAAGCTCGACCGCCAGGCCTTGCCCGAACCCGAAGCGGCCGCCGAGGCAGAGCACGTGCCGCCGCTCGGCGACACCGAGCAGGCGCTGGCGGCGATCTGGTGCGAGCTGCTCGGCGTGCCGCGCGTCGGCCGACACGATCACTTCTTCGAGCTCGGCGGGCATTCGCTGATCGCGGTGCGGCTGGTTGCCGAGCTGCGGCACCGGCTGGGGCTGGAGGTTGCGCTGCGCACCGTGTTCGATCACCCGACGCTGGCCGACCTGGCCGCCGCGTTGCCGGCCCGGCCGGCCGCGCGCACCGCGGACCGGCTCGGCGCGCTGCTCGACGAACTGGAAGATTCACTGGAAGACACGCTGGAATGACGATCGAACTGGCTTCCCTGTCGCACCGCTTCGTGCAGTTGCCACCGGGCAAACGCGCTGCCTTCATCGAGCGGCTGCGCGCCGAAGGCATCGGCTTCGACGCGCTGCCGCTGATCGCCCGCGAGCCCGGCACGCCCGCGCCGCTGGCCCCGGCGCAGCGCGCGCTCTGGCTGGCCTGGCAGCGCGCGCCGCAATCGCCGGCCTACAACCTGGCCGGGCGCTTGCGCATCCGCGGCACGTGCAGCGCCGACGACGTGCAGGTCGCGCTGCGCCGGCTGGTGCAGCGGCATGCGGTGCTTCGCACGCGGATCGCGCTGGATGCCGACGGGCAGGCGGTGCAGGTCGTCGACGAGGCGGCGGACGCGTTCGGCTGGTCGGTGCACGGCGCGTGCACCGATGCGGATGCGCGCGCCTTCGCGGCCCGGCCGTTCGACCTGGAGCGCGGCCCGGTCTTCCGTGCGGCGCTGCACCGCGAGCCCGACGGCGGGCTGGTGCTGCTGCTCGGTGTGCACCACATCGCGGCGGATGGCGGCTCGGTGGCGCTGCTGCTGCAGGAACTCTCTTCGTTGCTGCGTGACCCCGGTCGGACGCTCGAACGGCCGGCGCTGCAATACGCCGATCACGCGCAATGGCAGCAGCGCTGGCTCGAGGCCGGTGAACTGGCGCGCCAGCAAGCCTGGTGGGTCGACGAGCTGCGCGACGCACCGCTCGCCACTACGCTGCCTCTCGACCGCCCGCGCCGTGCGCCACGCAGTGCCCGCGGCGAGCTGCTCGGCTTCGGCCTGCCGCCCGAGACCGGCGACGCGCTGCTCGCGCTGGCGCGCCGCGATGCCGCTTCGCCCGCGATGGTGACGCTGGCCTTGCTCGCGCTGCTGCTGCACCGCTACGGCGGCGACCGCGATGTGTGCATCGGCGTGCCGTCGGCGAACCGCGACCGCGCGGAGCTCGCCGGCATGGTCGGGCACTTCACCAACGTGATGGTGCTGCGGTTGCGCATCGATCCGCAGGCCGGTTTCGCGGCCCTGCTGCGCCAGGTGCGCGAGCGGCTGCTGGCCGCGCGGCAGCAGGCGCACCTGCCGCTGGACCAGCTGGTCGAGGCGCTCGGCGTCGAGCGCAGTGCCGGGCTGCATCCGCTGTTCCAGGTCAAGTGCGCGTCGCAGGCCACCGGCGGTGCATCGGGCCTGCCGGCGGAGGGCGGGCTGCAGATCGACATCGACGGCGTCGCGGTCGACGAGGTGCACTTCGACCTGAGCCTCGATGTGATGGAGAACGCTCGCGGGCTGGACTTCCAGCTCGCGTGGGCGATCGACCTGTTCGATCGCGCGACGGTCGACCGATTGGCTGCTGCCTTCGTTGATCTCGCTGCGCAGGTCGCCACCGATCCACAGCGCGCGCTGGCGTCGACCACGCTGCCGGGCGAGCCGTCGGTGCTGCATGGCGAGCCGGTGAAGTGGCCATGGCAAAGCGTGCCGGCGCTGTGGGCCGTGCAGGCCGTGCGGCATGCGCAGCGTCCGGCCGTCGTCGGTGCGGACGGCGCGCACACGCACGCGCAGCTGGAGCGCGCCGCCCGCGGCTTGGCCGCGCAGCTCGGCCAGCGTGGCATCGGCGCCGAGGCGCGCGTGGCGCTGCTGCTGGAGCGCAGCAGCGCGTTCGTGCTGGCGATGCTGGCGGTGATGAAGGCCGGCGCAGTGGTCGTGCCGCTGGATCCATCGCTGCCGGTGCCGCGCCTGCAGGCGCTGGTGCGCGACTGCGGCGCCCGCGCGCTGATGGCCGCTGCGCCGGTGCCGTGGAGCACGCTGCCGGTGATCGAGCCGCGCTTCGACGCGCCGCTGCCGTTGCTGCTGCCGCCCGAGCCGGTGCTGCTACCCGACCAGGCCGCGTACCTGATCTACACCTCCGGCTCGACCGGCGCACCGAAGGGCGTGGTCGTCTCGCACGGCGCGCTCGCGAACTATGCGCAATCGATGCTGGCGCGGCTGGCGCTGCCTGGTGAGGCCCTGAACTTCGCGATGGTCTCGACCGTCGCTGCCGACCTCGGCCACACGACGCTGTTCGGCGCGCTGTGCTCCGGCGGCAGCCTGCTGATGCTCGACCCCGCCGCGGCCTTCGACCCCGATGCGTTTGCCGACGCGATGCAGCGCCACCGCATCGACGTGCTGAAGATCGTGCCCAGCCACCTGAAGGGCTTGTTGAACGCCGCCCGACCGCAGGACGTGCTGCCGGCCCACACGCTGGTGCTCGGCGGCGAGGTGGCCGATGCGGCGCTGATCGCCGCGGTGCGCACGCTGCGACCGGGGCTGCGCATCGTCAACCACTACGGGCCGACGGAAACCTGCGTCGGCATGCTGATGCACGTCGCGGCCGAGACCGATGCGGCGCTGCCGCTGGGCCGGCCGATCGGCGGCATGTCGGCCTTCGCGCTCGATGACGCGCTCGAGCCGGTGCAGCCCGGCATCGCCGGCGAGTTGTATGTCGGCGGGCCGGGCGTCGCGCGCGGCTACCAGGGGCAGCCGGGGCTGACGGCGAGCCGCTTCGTCGCGTCGCCGTTCAAGCCAGGTGAGCGCCTGTACCGCACCGGCGACCGTGTGCGCCAGCGCAGCGATGGCGCGCTGGTGTTCCTCGGCCGCAGCGACGACCAGCTGAAGATCCGCGGCTTCCGAGTCGAGCCGGGGGAGTTGCAGGCGCGGATGCGCGAGATGGACGGCGTGGCAGATGCCGCGGTGCTGCCCGGCGAGAGCGAGGCCGGTGCCACGGTGCTGTGGGCCTACGTGGTGCCGCGCGTGGGTGCAGTGCTCGATGCCGCCACGCTGCGCCTCGCACTGCAGGCCAGCCTGCCGGGGTGGCTGGTGCCGGAGGCGATCGTCGTGCTCGACGCGATGCCGTTGACGGCCAACGGCAAGATCGACCGCAAGGCGCTGCCGCGGCCGGTGCAGGCGGCGGTGGCTCGCCCCATCGAGCCGCCGCGCGGCCCCACCGAGCAGGCGCTGGCGCGCCTCTTCGGCGAGGTGCTGGGGCTCGATGCGGTCGGCCGCGACGATGATTTCTTCGAGCTTGGCGGCGATTCGATCCTGAGCCTGAAGCTGATCGCGCGCATCCGCAAGCAGGTGCCGGGCGGCACGGGACTGGCGCTGTCGGAGGTGATGCAGGCCACGCGGCTGCGCGACCTGGCCGGACGACTCCAGCAGCGGCTCGAGCAGCAGCACGATGCGATCTGCCTGCATGCGGGCGGGGCGGGCGTGCCGCTGTATTGCCTGCCGGGGATGATCGTCAACTCGCGCGAGTTCCTGCCGCTGACCGAGGCGCTGCAAGGCATGCGGCCGGTGCACGGCTTCGTCAGCCACGTCTACACGCGCCGGCGCTGGCGCGGCTTCGCGGTGCAGGCGCTGGCGGCGGAGTACGCGGCGTTCATCGAGGCGACCGCGGTGCAGGGGCGCTGCGCGCTGCTCGGCTGGTCGTCGGGCGGCGACCTGGCGATCGAGGTCGCGCGGCAACTGCAGGGGCGCGTCGCGGTCGACTTCGTCGGCATGGTCGACGTGTTCGAGACCGAGCCGCTGCGCGCGTCGCGGCCACTCGGTGCGGCTGAACGTGCGCTGGCCTGGCGCGAGATCGACGCGTGGGTCGGCAGATCGACGATGGCCGAGGCGTGGCGCGAGCTGTTCACGCGGCTCGACGACATCGAGCGCGACGGGCTGGCCGAGCAGGTGCTGGTCGGCGACCGCGCGCTGCCGCTCGATGGCGACGGCGACGACGCGGCGGAGGTCCTGCTGTGGGCGACGCTCGACAAGCGCTCCCAGGGGGCGCGCTACCAGCACGGCCGCATCGACACGCCGATGCACGTGTTCCACGCCGGCCAGTCGGTGAACGACACGGCGGGCCGCCTGCGCGACTGGGCGGTGCATGCACCGGTGGTAGCCACCACAGTGATCGACGGGGCCAGCCACCTCGACATCATCCGTCGCCCGCAGCTGCACGAGGCCCTCCGCCTGGCGCTCCCCTAGAATCGTTCGCCCCGTGCATGTCGCATGGGCATCGATCAAGGAATGTCGGCATGGGCGCGCAATGGAAGGCATATCACAAGGACCTGGCGTCCAGTGCCAAGAGCAGGCTGTTCGGCAAGCTGGCCAAGGACATCATGGTGGCCGCGCGGCACGGCGCCGACCCGGCCGCGAACTCGCGGCTGCGGCTGGTGGTCGAGCAGGCGCGCAAGGTCTCGATGCCCAAGGACACGCTGGACCGCGCGATCAAGAAGGGCGCGGGGCTGACCGGCGAGGTGGTGCACTTCGAGCACGCGCTCTATGAAGGCTTCGCGCCGCACCGGGTGCCGGTGATGGTGGAGTGCCTGACCGACAACGTGAACCGCGCGGCGTCCGACATGCGGGTGCTGTTCCGCAAGGGCCAGTTGGGCGCCTCGGGCTCGGTGGCCTGGGATTTCGACCACCTGGGGATGATCGAGGCCGAGCCGACGACGCCGGGCGCCGACCCCGAGGTGGCGGCGATCGAGGCCGGCGCGCAAGACTTCGAGCCCGCGGACGAGAACGGCGTCACCATGTTCCTGACCGACCCGGCCGACCTCGACCTCGTCAGCCGCGCGCTGCAGGGCCAGAACTTCACGGTGCTGTCGGCCAAGCTCGGCTACAAGCCGAAGAACCCGATCGACCCGAAGAGCCTGACGGCCGAGCAGCTGGAGGAAGTGGAGAGCTTCCTCACGGCGCTCGATGCCGGCGATGACGTGCAGCACGTCTACGCCGGCCTGGCAGGCTGATCAGAACCTGTACTTCGCCGTCAGCAGCACGTTGCGCTCGGTGCCGCGGAAGTAGCTTCCGTAGGCGTGGCCGCTCAGGTACGCCTTGTCGAACAGGTTGGTGACGTTCAACGCGAAGCGCCACGGGCCGTTGTCGTAGCGCACTGCGGCATCGGCCAGCGTGTAGGCCGGTTGCGATTCGGTGTTCGCCACGTTGTCCCAGCGCTTGCCGATGTAGCGCAAGCCACCGCCGACGCTCACGCCGCGCAGCACCTCTGCACCGAGCGCATAGTCGAGCCAGAGCGCCGCGGTCTGCTTCGGCGTCAGGATCGGCATGTTGCCGACCTCGGTGCTGTCCAGGCTGGACAGCACCTTCATGTCCAGCGCGCTGAACGATCCGGTCAGCCGCAGCCGCGGGCTCAGGGCCGCCCTGGCTTCGAGCTCGATGCCGCGCGAGCGCACCTTGCCGATCGCATGGGCCGCGAACTCCGCGTCGTAGGTCACGACGTTGGTCTTCTCCAGGTTGAACACCGCCGCGGTGAACGACACCGCCTCGCCCTCGGGCATGTACTTGACGCCGAGCTCGACCTGCTTGCCGCGGCTCGGGTCGAGCAGCTTGCCCTCGTCGACCGCCATCACCGGCACGAACGATTCGCCATAGCTCGCATACGGCGCCCAGCCGTTGCCCACCTGGTAGGTGACGCCCAGCCGGCCGCTGGTGGCGTTGTCGGTGCGCTCGGCGACGCCGACCTCGTTCGAATCGGGATTGGGCATCCGGTTCTCGTACCGCGACTTCACGCGGTCCTGGCGCACGCCGGCCGTCAGGCCCCAGTGCGAATCGATGCGCACCTGGTCCTGCGCATACAGCCCGACCTGCTCGAGGATCACCTGCTTGTCGCGCGCCTTGGAGGTCGGCTCGGCGATCGGGATGCCGTAGACCGGATTCGTCAGGTCGAGCGGGGTCGTCATGTCCTGCCAGCGCTGCCACTCGGCACGGCTGCGGTCGATGTCGAGGCCGAACAGCAGCGTGTGCGAGACGCCGCCGCCATCGACCTTGCCCTGCACCGAGGTGTCGATGCTGTTCTCGTCGACCGCTTCCACGTCGTGCCGTGCCTGGCGATCCAGCAGGTTGGGGGCGGTGGGGTCGAGGAAGAACGACTGGATGTGGTGCTTGTCGGAAGTGCGGTGCGCGTAGCGCGCGTTCTGCTGCAGTTTCC
Organism: Rhizobacter sp. OV335; assembly: GCF_900142965.1. Classification (GTDB taxonomy): domain Bacteria; phylum Pseudomonadota; class Gammaproteobacteria; order Burkholderiales; family Burkholderiaceae_C; genus Rhizobacter. The sequence goes on along the minus strand of NZ_FRCQ01000030.1, from coordinate 29,311 downwards.
AGCCGCTGTCGAAGCGGTGCGCGAACTGCCAGCCGATCGCGTCGGAGCCGGTCTCGATGCGGCTGTAGCTCGGGTCGCCCTCCTTGAGGGGGGTCGGGTGCCCGTCGAAGTCGCTGACGAACTGCACATCGTCGGAGCCGTCATCGCGCAGCACCTCGGCCTGCAGCGTCAGCGAGGTCTGCGGCGTCGGCTGCCACTTCAGCGAGGGCGCGAGGTACTGGCGCTTCTGCGTCATGCGCTCGCCGTTCGGGTACTGGTCCTGCGTGCCGGTGTCCAGCCCCAGGCCGACCACGCGCCAGCGCCACTGGCCTTCGGCGTCGATCGCGCCGCCCAGGTCGGCCATCACCTGCTTGCGGTCGTAGCGGCCGGTCTGCACGCCGATCTCGCGCACCGCATCCGGCCCCGGCACCTTGCTGACGCGGTTGACGACTCCGCCGACGTCGCCCTTGCCGAACAGCACCGATGACGGGCCGCGCAGCACCTCCAGCCGATCGAGCCCGTAGACCTCGGTCTGCACGCCGAGGAAGGTGATGCCGACGTTCTGCGCGAGGCCGTCGCGGAAGCTGCTGGTGTACCAGCCGTCGAAGCCGCGCAGCAGCACCCAGTCGAGCCCGCGCGAATCGAAGCCGTAGGGGTTCACGGTGACGCCGGGGGTCTGCGCGAGTGCATCGGTCAGCGTCGTCAGGCCCTTGTCGTCGATCTCCTGGCTGCCGATGACCGAGATCGACTGCGGCACCTCGACCAGCGGCGTGTCGGTTTTGGTGCCAACGCTCGCGCGATGCGCAACGTAGCCGCCGGCATCGGCATCGGCGCGGGCGCGCACGGTGAGGGCGGGCAGCGTGGTCTCGGCGGCTGCCGCGCCGGCCGAGGCCTGGCGGATCGCGAAGCCGCCGTGCGGCGCGCGGGCGGCTTCGAGCCCGCTGCCGGCCAGCATCTGCTGCAGCGCCTGCGCGGCACTCAGCCGGCCGGACACCACGCGCGAGGTCTTGCCGGCCGCGGCTTCACCGGCCGCGAGGATCGGCACGCCGGTCTGGCGCGACAGCTCGTTCAGCGCGGCATCCAGCGGCTGGGCCGGGACCTGCAGGTCGAACTCGGCTTCGTCGCGGTTCGGGGCCTGCACGGCGGCCTGGGCGAGCGCGTGGGGCAGTGCGAAGGGGCCGCTGAAGGCGGCAGCCAACGCGACGACAAGCAGGCGTTGGCGGGGGAGGGAACGCATGGGGTACTCCAGAGGTGTGTTGTGTTGAACGACGAGCCGCTGGCATGGGGCCGCTGAACGGGCCTGGGTGCTGGCTTGCAAGCTCTCCGACTACTTAGACGGATGAGTGCGGGGAAGTGGGACACCAGCGCCCGCGTGACGGAGAGGGACACGGGTGTACTTGGCGCGGAACCAGTGATGACGGCGAGCCCACTCAGTGAGTTCGCCGCAGTCGCGGGTGTTCAAACAGAATTTGAATGACGTGACTCAATTTCAATCAATTCGATGCGCATGAGGTTTAGTATGATCAGCAACGCAAAAAACAAAATCAACAAACTAAAAAAAATGGTCTCGCCCAGACGGAGCGACAAGCGCTCCAAATCGAAGTACAAGAATAATGCGGAGTCTACGGTCGAGAACGCATTGAGCCAGCCTTCTTCCAGATCCCCCGATCAATCGGCTGAAAGTCCTAAGCGGCGTGATTCATTGGCTGTAGGAAATATAGAATCTCCCAGGCGAATTGATGATTGCAACCTTGATACTCTCTTCGCGGAATTTAAGAATGAACATGAAACCCTGGACTATTCAGACTTGCTGAAGTCGTTTCCGTGGATTGTCCGTCTGGACTATCCAGATGTTTCTCCGGACGTATTGTCAGCATTCATGAACGATAAAAATAAAATTTGGGGAGGTATGATGGGAGTGGTTCCTAAGAAAGACAAGGGGCACTACTCCCTAAAGGGCTGTGAGATGCTAAACAGGGTCGGTCGACATCGGTTCTACGAGAAGTTCAACGAAATAGCCAGAAGTCGGCCGAATTTCGATGCTTCTGGAAGGCTGGAGGTAAACTCCAAAACCAATAAAATCATCCAATCATTCATCACGTCTGTCGCGAATGAAATCCGCACTCTGGGCTTTAGAACACGATGGAAGGGTGCCGACGATGCTTGCACTGCGATCCAGAATTTTGATATGGCAGCCAACCGGCACCAGCAATTTGGTGCTAAAGACTGGTCCGATCTTTGCCATGCCATCGAGAAACTCGGTGAATTCCAGCAATGGAATAACAGGGCTGGATCTCCAGAAAATCGAGATCTCAAGAGCCCGCGGAAGATTCCCCAGGGTATCAAGACAATGACCGTTTCGCCCAGAAAGGTCACCGAGAAGAAGCCGTCAGCGGCGTTTTGCCGAGATTTCGTCTCGTTGATCAATGCGCACGACGCCGAAAGTGCGAAAACAGGGGAGACTTATGTCCCTGGTGACGGCGCGCGACCTTACCTGATCAAGTTCGTTCTTGACGAGCTTGCAAGAAATAAAGGCCGGGCAGGCTTTTCCCCGAAAGAAGAGGCCGCGTTCCGGGAATTGACTGGTGCCGTTCAAGATGATTCCAAGAATTTCGATCAGTGTTGGATGAAATTCAGAGGAATCATGGAGTCTAATTCTGCGATTCAGCGTTACAGAACAAAGAATGAAGTTGTCACCACCTCCAAGCCGACAAAGCTTGCCGGGGCGTCATTCGCTCCTACTCTGAATGATCAGGAGAAGAAGGTGCTGAATGCAATCACTGAAACTAAATCATCGAAATCCTCATTCGATGAACAGAGTGAGGTTGCATTGATGCCCCCGTGGAATAAGCCTTGGTCGCCGCAATTTGAGTACGTGGATGACCTTTCGAATTCTGTTCAGTCCACAGAGCTTTCGGATGATTTCCGTGGCGAGCTTGTCAAGATGTTCCAGGCGCATGATAGCCTTCGTGGAGCAAATGGAGATCCATATATTCCAGGGCCGAACGGGTTGCGGTTTGTCAGGGAGATGGTAGACAAAGAGCGAAGCGGAAATTCCAGTCTGAAAGGTTGGCATGGAAAGGAGAGGAATGCCTTTGAAGACGTGGAAGCATCTTTGAAAAAGAGTCCCTTCAACTCCGACTTGTGGGATCAAACCTGGCTTCGTTTCAGAGCAGTCATGGAGAAGCATCTCACCATAGAGCAACTGAGGGAGGGTTCTTCGGAAAGTTCGAAGTCTTCCACTAAATCATCGAAATCCTCATCCGATGAACAGAATGAGGGCGCATTGCCCACGTGGACTAAGCCTTGGTCGCCGCAATTTGAGTACGTGGATGACCTTTTGCAGTCTGTTCAGTCCACAAGGCTTTCGGATGATTTCCGTGGCGAGCTTGTCAAGATGTTCCGGATGCATGATGGCCTTCCTGGAGCAAATGGAGGTCAATATATTCCAGGGCCGAACGGGTTGCGGTTTGTCAGGGAGATGATAGAAAAAGAGCGAAGCAGAAATTCCAGTTTGAAAGGTTGGCATGGAAAGGAGAAGAATGCCTTTGAAGATGTGGAAGCATCTTTGAAAAGGAGTCCCCAGGAATTCAACTTCAAGTTGTGGGATCAAGCCTGGCTTCGTTTCAGGGCAGTCATGGAGAAGCACGTCGACATCAAGTGATGGGTTCTACCCGGCATTCGATCAGCTCGTCGGCCGTCAAGTCGCCACTCGTCAGGCTATCCCGGCCTGACTCGCGTCAACCGGCCTCCGCGAAAGTCGTGACGATTCTGAGAGAGGTCGTCAGCGGGTCGCGATTTCAGCGGAGCCATCGGCGCGCATGCGCACTGTGACCGGCAGCACCTGCGGCAACACCGCCAGCAACCCGGCCGCATCCCGCACCGGGAAGCGGCCGGTCAGCCGCATCGCGTCCACGCGTGAATCGGTGCTGATGATCGGCGCGCTGCGGTAGGCGTTGACGCTGGCCAGCGCCTCGCGCAGCGGGGTGTCCTGGAACGTCACCCAGCCGTCGCGCCAGTCGGCGAGTGAGGCGGCGTCGCCGGCGCGCGGGGGCTGTGCGATACCGTTGCGGATGTCGAGCAATTCCCCAGCGGCCAGGATGATCGGCGGCCCGTAGCGATGCGGGCCGCCGTTCGTCGTGGCATCCATCGCGTCATTGGCGGCCCCCTCGCGCAGCGCCACCTGCACCCGCCCGTGTTCAACGCCCACCGTCAGCGCACCACCGCGGTCGCGCAGGCTGAACACCGTCCCCAGCACCTCGATGCGCGCGTCGCGCGTCAGCACCTGGAACGGCCGCGCGGCGTCGTGCGCCACGTCGCAGCGCAGTTCGCCACCTTCGAGCCGCACGATGCGCCGCTGCCGGTGCAGCCGCACGCCGATCGCACTGTCGGCGCCGAGCGCCAGCTGCGTGCCCGGCCGGGCATCGGGCAGGCTGACGTTGAGCAGCTGCAGCGGCTGCGTGCGGTACGCCGCCGTGAACACCGGCGCCTGCCAGTACTGCCAACCCAGCCGGCCCGCGAGCGCCGCGCCGCCGAGCATCGCCGCCGCCGACAGCAGCAGGTTGCGCCGTCCCGTGGACTCGCTCGTGGCAACCGGTTCGTCGAAATGCTCGCGCAGCTCCTCGGACATGCCGCCCAGCATCTGCCAGCGCCGTCGCGCTTCGTCGGCCGCGGCCGCGTGATCGGGCGATTCGCCGATCCACTGCCGAAGCCGAGCCAGCGCCCGGCCGGCCGCCGGCTCGGGCTCGACCTCGCTCTTCACGACCAAGTCGAGCGCATGTTCGATCAGCTTCTCGGCGGGCGCGGCGCGGCTCACGCCCAATCCTCGGCCAAGGTCGCCCGAAAGCTGCTGCGCGGCGACACCGCCGGCGCCTCGATCAACGCCGCCTGCATCTCGGCGAATACTCGCGAGCAATCGAGCGCCGCGCGCACCAGGTGCTTGGCCACCGCCGCCTCGCTGAGCGCGAGCCGCGCGGAGATCTCGGTGCGCGTGAAACCATAGGCGCGGAACAGCAGGAACACCTCGCGGCGCAACGGCGGCAGCGATTCGAGCACGCCGATCACGCGCCGCAGCACCTGGCGCTGCGCATGCACGTATTCGCACGACGGGGCCGCCGATTGCAGGCTGAACCCGGACTGCTGCGCGGCCCAGTTCTGCACGACCTGCCGGTGCCGCGCCTCATCGATGCACAGGTTGCGCGCGACGCGGAACAGCAGCGCGCGCGGCGACGCGATGGCCGCCTGCGCCCCATCGCCCGGACCCGCCAGCGCCTGCGCATAGACCCGCTCGAAGCTCGACTGCGCGATGTCGGCCGCGTGCTGCGGATCCCGAAGCTCGCGCGTCAGCTGCCGCCGCAGGTCTGCACAGTGGGCCACCAGTTCCTGGATCAGCTCGCGCATGCGTTGGAAGAGCGCTCCGTTCAATGAGAATTGTTCGCATTGAGTGTAGCAAGGTTCATCGCGATCTCGTTCGATCGCACGGCCGTGATCGACAGCAGCGTGTCGCTCAGCCCGTGGGTGGTCTCGCAGGCGCCCTGCAGGAACACCGCCGGGCGGAACTCGCGCGGCGCGATCACGCGGTAGTCGCGGTCGACCTTCAGCTGCCCGAGCCACGGCGCCAGGCCGCCGAGCAGCGCATGGTGCTGCTCGCGCGCATAGCCGGTGGCCAGCACCACCGCGTCGTAGCGCTGGCTGCTCTCGCGCGAGGCGTTGACGTCCAGCAGGTTCAGGTGGATGCCGTCGGGCGCGGCCCGCACGCTCTGGATCTCGTGCCGCCGCAGGAAGCGGTGCCGCTCGTCGCCGCTGACGCGCTGCTCGTAGAACACCGCGAACATCTGGCGGATCAGGTCGAGGTCGGCGCAGGCGTAGTTGGTGTGGCGGAACTCCGCCAGCATCTCGGCCCGCTGCGCCTCGGGCTGCGCATACACCTGGTCGACGAAGCCGGCATTGAAGATCTCGTTGACGAACGGGCTGTCGTCGGCCGGGCGGATCGCGCGGGCCCGCATCACCAGGTCGACCTGTGGCGCGTTCGGCCGGCCGTGCAGGTCCATGAACAGCTCGGCCGCGCTCTGGCCGGCGCCGACGATCGCGATGCGCTTCGCATCGGCATGCCGCGCGACGCCCGCCAGGTAGCCGCTGGAGTGCATCACCCGCGCATCGCCCTTCAGCGCGCGGAAGGCCTCGGGAATGCTGGCCGTGCCGCCGATGCTCACCACCAGGTGGCGCGTCAGCCGCTCGTGCCACTGCCCGGCGGTGTCGCGCGAGCGCACCCGCAGCAGCTGCACCTCGCGGCCCTGCGCCTGCGGCAGCACCTCGACCACCTCCTCGCCGTAGACGCAGCTGTCGTCGAACTGCGCCGCGGCCCAGCCGAGGTAGTCGTTGAACTCGCGGCGGCTCGGGTAGAAGGTCTTCAGGTTGATGAAATCCTGCAGCCGGCCCTGCTGGTGCAGGTAGTTCACGAAGGTGAAGCGGCTGGTCGGGTTGCGCAGCGTCGCCAGGTCCTTCAGGAAGGAGATCTGCATGTGGGCATGCGACAGCAGCATGTCCGGATGCCACGCGAAGCCGGGCTGGCGTTCGATGAACAGCGCATCCACCAGGGGCCGGCCGGCGCGCCGCTGCTCGTCGAGCGCGACGGCCAGCGCCAGGTTCGACGGCCCGAAGCCGATGCCGATGAGGTCGTGCACGCGCATGCTCATGTCCTTGCCTGCAGGGTGGAAGTGGGGGCGTCGTCCTCGCGCGGCCACCACAGCGTGTCGGCGAAGAAGCGCTCGCGCAGCAGCGTCACCAGCATCGCGCGCTTGTGCGGAAAGTCGAACTCCTTCACCTTCGCGTAGCCGGAGCGGTCGAGGTTGCGCAGCTGCTGGCGGTGGTCGGCACGCGGCTCGCCGACGATGCGCCGCGTGCGCGGATCGGCAAGGAACAGGTAGTGCGAGATGGAGGTGAGCCAGGCGGTCGCGAAGGCCTTGCCGCGAAAGCCCGGCTCTCCGATCAGCACGTGCCAACCGCGGTCGTGGTCGTCGGCCTCGCAGAACGGCGCGATGCGGTTCTCCTTCGCCCAGTAGGCCTCGAAGTAGCCGAAGGGCTCGCCGTCCAGGCACGCGATCATCGACTGCATGTGCGGGTCGGCGGCGATCGCATCCAGGTAGCCGCGGTGCTTGGCGAGGTCGCCGTCTTCCTGCCAGACCTGCGCCACGTCGGGGTCGTTCATCCAGCGGTGGAAGCGCGGCAGGTCGCTGTCGATGTCGAGGCTGCGAAACGAGAAGGTCTGGTCCAGCCACGGGATGTGGCGCTGGTACAGCGTGCCGCTGCGCTTGGCGGCGCGCAGCGGGTGGCGGAATTTCTCGGTCAGCGTGTAGCGCAGCGGGATCGGCGAGGGCACCTGCGGCAACCACATCGGCGCGTGCTGGAAGAACATCTCGCGGTGCACGCGCTGCAGTCCTCCGGGTGCCGGCAGCGCGAGGCCGTGCTCGGCGAGGTTCAGTGCCGATGCGAACGGCGGCACCAGCGTCAGCGTCGGCGTGCCGGGCTCGAAGGTGAAGGCCGCCTCGATGATCGCCAACTGGTGCGCCGGCGATGGCTCGCCCGAGCAAGGGCCGAGCCACTGCAGCGCGGATTCGCCGCCATCGTGCTTCCACTGCCAGCGGCCGATGCGGTCGCGGGGCGCTTCGCCCGCGCGCGGCGGATGCAAGTCGCTGACCACCAGCCGGTCGCCATCGCGCTGCACCTGCAGCGCCTGGCCGGACGGATGGCTGACGCAGCGCGGGGCTGCCGGGTCGGGAGAGGGTCGTGTGCTGGGTGTGCCGCGGTTCATGCCTCCATGACGAGCGGTCGGCGGCTTTGTTCAGCGGCCTTCGTTGCTGAACAGCAAGCCGCGTGCTTCGTCATGTCGCACATGGAACCGTCAAAACGACAGGCAAGAATTGTCTACATTGCGTCGCTGCGCAACGCGGCGGCCGACCGCGCCGGGCAGCCGGTCGCGTACAAGGGTGCGACGCGCTACATGAAGTCGCCGCTCGAATTCCTCGTCGAGACGCTGAACGGCAGCGCGCTCGGCGACGCGTACTCGCTGCAGGCGGTGATCTTCGACGACGACGAGGGCAACCCGCGCGACCGCGAGCAGCTGAAGGACTACGGCTTCTCGCCGCACCCAAGCCGCTGCTGGCCGTTTCCGCCGGCGCTGCAGGTGCAGGGCAGGCCGGTGGTCGAGCTGATGGAATCGGTGCCGTCGACCTACCGCCGGCTGCCGCTCGACGCGGCCGAGCGGCCGGCCGGCAAGCGCGACTTCGAGACCCGGCTGCTGGCGCGCCTGCTCGCGCTGCAGGCCGACGTGGTCGTGCTCGACGGGCTGCTGATCATCCTCGACGAGCTGGTGCGGCCAGGGTCGCCGTTCCACCGGCGCATCGTCAACATCCACCCCGGCATCACGCGCGACGGCTCGCCGCACCAGCGGCGGGGCGCGTGGGCCACGCTCGATGCGCTGCACGGCGCACGCGGCGAGCGCGTCGACTGGCGCACGATGGCGCGCACGCCGGTCGCGCCGGTGCGGCAGACCGGCGCGTCGTTCCACTACGTCGACAACGGCATCGATTCGGGCGAGGTGATCGTCGACGTGCTCGCCACCGACATCGACCCGGCCGACACCATCCTCGAGCTGCGCTGGAACAACTTCCAGAACAGCCTGTTCCCGGCGCTGCAGCAGGGGCTGGCGGCGCTGGCGGCGCGATGAACCCTTTTTCTGATCGGACCTTCCCATGCATGCTTCGCTACGTGTCGCGCTGATTGGCGCGCTGGTCCTGCTGTTCACCGGTGCGCACGCGCGCCCACCGGTGCTCGCGGGCGTCGAGATCCGCCGCACCGCCGACGACATCCCGCACCTGCGCGCCGCGAATTGGCGCGGCCTGGGCACCGGCATCGGCTACGTGCAGGCGCAGGACGCGCTGTGCACGCTGGCCGAAGGCTTCGTCACCTGGCGCGGCGAGCGGTCGCTGTTCTTCGGGGGCGATGCGCGGCCGGCGCACCGTTCCACGTTCGGCCAGCCTCTGAACCTGGAGCTCGATGTCTTCTTCCGCGGTTTCGCCGACGACGCGATGCTGGCGCGCGCCCGCGCCGCGCAACCGCGCGACCTGCTGGACGCCGCTGACGGCTTCGCGCTTGGCTACAACCGCTACCTGGCTGAGGCGCGCCGCGGCGGCGGCGCAGCGGTGCGCCAGGCGTGCCTGCACGAGCCGTGGGTGCGCGAGATCAACGGCGACGACATCCTGCGGCGCTTCTATGCGGCGCAGGTCGCGGCCGGCTGGTCGCGCTTCATCCCGGAGATCGTCAACGCGCGGCCCGCTGCCCCCACCGCAGCCGTCGGCGACACGACTCCGTGGCCGCGTCAGCAGGTCGGCGACCACCCGGCGCTCGGCAGCAACATGCTGGCGTTCGGCCGCGCGGCGACCGGCGAGGCGGGCGGCGTGCTGTTCGGCAATCCGCACTGGTACTGGGGCGGGCCCGACCGCTTCTACCAGATGCACCTGACGATCCCCGGCCGCGTCGACGTGGCCGGCGTCGCCTTCCTCGGCGTGCCGCTGGTGATGATCGGCTTCAACGACCGCATCGCGTGGAGTCACACGGTGTCGGCGGCGCGGCGCTTCGGGCTGTTCGACCTGTCGCTCGATCCGGCCGATCCCACGCGCTACCTCGTCGACGGCCGCAGCGAGCCGATGCAGCGGCGCGAGGTGACGGTGGACACCCGCGCTGCCGACGGCAGCGTGCAGCGCGTGACGCGCACGCTGTACGGCAGCCGGTTCGGCCCGATCGTCGACCTCGGCCGGCGCGCCCCGCCGTTCGGCTGGGGCAGGGCGCATGCCATCGCGATGCGCGACGTGAACGGCGAGAACTTCCGCGTGTTCCGCACCTTCCTGGCCTGGAACCAGGCGCATTCGCTGGACGACTTCATCGCGATCCAGAAGCGCGAGGCCGGCATGCCGTGGGTCAACACCGCGGCCATCGGGCGGGGCGACGGCCGGGCCTGGCTCGGCGATGTCGGCGCGGTGCCGAACGTGCCCGATGAACTGCGCGCCGCCTGCAGCACGCCGCTTGCGCAGGGCTTTGCCGGCGTCGATCCGGTGACGCCATTTCTCGACGGCAGCCGCGCCGCCTGCGACTGGCGCAGCGATGCGGCAGCGATGCAGCCCGGCACGATGCCGGTGTCGAAGATGCCGGGGCTGCTGCGCGAGGACTACGTCGCGAACATGAACGACAGCTACTGGCTCTCGAACCCGCGGCAGCCGCTGGAGGGCTTCGCGACGGTGCTGGGCGGCGAGCGGCAGGCGTTGTCGCTGCGTGGTCGGCTGGGGCACCGCATCGCGCACGGTCTGTCGGGCCAGCCGGAGTCGGCCGAGGCGCTGAGCCGGCGCGTGCGTGATGCGGTGCTGCTGCCGCGCCCGCTGTCGGCCGAGCTGTTCAAGGACGAGCTGCTGTCGGCGGTGTGCGCGCAGCCGCGGGTGCTGCTGGCGGGGCGCGAGGTCGACGTCGGCCCGGCCTGCGAGGTGCTGGCGCGCTGGCCGAACCGTGCCGATGCCGAGGCGCGCGGCGCGCTGCTGTGGGACGCGTTCTGGACCCGGCTCGACGAGTTGCCGCCGGGCGAGTTCTTCGGCGTGCCGTTCGCGGCCGATGCGCCGCTGGCCACGCCGCGCGCGCCGAAGGCCGGCGACCCGCGTGTTGCGCAGGCGCTGGCTGACACCGTCGTGGCGTTCGGCGAGCGCGGCTGGGCGCTCGATGCGCCGCTGGGCAGCCGGCGTTTCGTGCAGAGCGGCGGGGAGCGCCTCGCGTTGTCGGGCGGCTGCCATGTCGTCGGGTACTTCAACGTGGCCTGCGACGGCGACGACACGCACCCGATCGGCCCCGATGCGGTGGCCGACACGTATCTGCAGGTGGTGCACTTCGGCCCGCAGGGTGTGGTGGCGCACACGCTGCTGGCGCACGGCGAAGGCGAGTCGGCAATCACGGCTGGCAGCGGCCCGGCCGATGCGTCGGTCGCGCGCTACGCGCGGCACGACTGGCTGCGCTTCCCGTTCCACGAGGACGAGATCGCGCGTGATCCGAAGCTCAGGACGACGAGATTGCGCTAGCGGGCTGGCAACAGCGGGCAGGCGCTGCAGTAGTCCTCGCCGGGCAGGAGATAGAACAGGCAGCACTGCCGATGCAACGGAATCGTCCGCGATGCCTCGGGGTGTGGGCGCTGCCGCGGCAGCAGCGGATTGGGTCGGCCGTCGTGCCACAGCGGCAGGCCGAGCAGCGTGTCGCGGTCGAGCGCGATGTGCGGCGCGTGCCCGGTCAGCGCCAGCCCCTGCTCGAACAGCCCGTCGAGCCGGCGCGCCAGGTTGCCCCACAGGATCTTCGAGGAGATCCGCGAGCACCGCGCAAGTTGCGCGAACAGCGGCGCCAGGTGCAGGTCGATCAACGGCGCCAGGCGTTCGCCGCAGCTGGCACCGGGCCGTGCCGTGCCGCCATGCCCGATGTGGAAGCTTCGCGGCACCGCATCGTCATCACCCATCACGACCTGCATCTCGTGCGGTGCGGTCGGGAACACATGCCGCAGCACGCTGCCGGCTGCGACCACCGGCGGCAGCAGCGCATCGAGGTACGCGAAGCACCAGCTCGACGCGGCGGCACGCAGATCGCTCCCGGTCACGCCGCGGTGATGGGCGTGGCGGCGCAGCAGCCCCTCCAGCAAGGCCGGCTCGTCGATCAGCCGCCGCACCGGCACGGCATCGGCCGGCGGTTCTGCAGCGCACACCAGCGCCTCGCCGAGCGGCGCCCAGGCGCCCTGGAAAAGAGGTTCAAGCAACGGGATCACGAGTCAGCAGACGAACCATGGCGGGCGATATTCAGCTGAACGAGGGGGCACGCGGTTCGTCATGCAAGGCATGAGCCATCCCGTCCCGACCCCACCCGTCCCGCCCGCCGTCGACCGCCCGTTCGCGGAAGTCGCCCGCCTGCTGCGGCCCTTCCTGCCGTGGCTGCTGCTCTCGGTCGTCACCGGCATCGCGGCCGGCGCGGCCACCGTCGCGCTGCTGGGCACGATCAACCAGGTGCTGAACCGCAGCGGCGGCATGGCCGGCGGGCTGCTGCTGACCTTCGTGTCGCTGTGTGCGGTGGCGCTGGTCGGCCGCGTCACCTCCGACATGTCGACCAACCGCGTCGGCCAGCGCCTGGTGGCGCAGGTGCGCAAGTCGCTCGCGCAGAAGATTCTGTCGGCGCCGATCGATGCGCTGGAGCGTTACCGCACGCACCGCCTGATGCCGGTGCTGACGCAGGACGTCGACATGATCAGCGACGCCGGCTTCGTGCTCGCGTCCACCGTGATCGCGCTGTCGATCGCGCTCGGTTGCCTGGGCTACCTCGCGTGGCTGTCGCTGCCGATGTTCGGGCTGCTGGTGATCGCGCTGGTGCTGGGCGCCGCGGTGCAGGCGGTGGTGCTGACGCGCGCCGAGGCCGGCTTCTGGCGCGCGCGCGACGGCGAGGAGCAGCTGCACAAGGCCTACCGCGGCATCAGCGAAGGCGCGAAGGAGCTGCGCATGCACCGCGGGCGGCGGGCGCGGATGATGTCCGGGCAGATCGAGCAGACGGTCGACGGCATCCGCGCGGTCAACCAGCGCGCGATCAACACCTACGTGATCGGCAGCGCGTTCGGCTCGGCGCTGTTCTTCTTGCTGATCGCGGTGATCCTCGGCTGGGCGGCGGCGAGCACGGTGGCGCCGGCGGTGCTGAGCGGCTTCGTGCTGGTGCTGCTGTTCCTGAAGGGGCCGATCGACCAGCTGGTCGGCGTGCTGCCGAACGTCGGCCGCGCGAAGGTGGCGTTCCAGCGCATCGGCGACCTGTCGTTGCGCTTCGCGACGCCCGAGCCGCACCTGCACCTGGACCGGCCGGCCGGCGAGCGCGCATTCGCCGAGGCCATCGAGCTGCGCGGCGTGCGCTATGCGTTCGACGCGCCCGAGGGCGGCGGCGAGCCCTTCGTCCTCGGCCCGATCGACCTGGTGCTGCGGCGCGGCGAGCTGGTCTTCATCGTCGGCGACAACGGCTCGGGCAAGACGACGCTGATCAAGCTGCTGCTCGGGCTGTATGCGCCGCAGCAGGGCGAGCTGCGGCTGGACGGCAGCCCGGTGACCGATGCGACGCGCGACGACTATCGGCAGCTGTTCACGACGGTGTTCTCCGACTTCTACCTGTTCCAGGACCTGCTGGCCGGCGAGGGCGGGGCGCCGCAGCCGCTGCCGGAAGCGGCGCGGCCCTACCTGGAGCGGTTGGAGATCGCGCACAAGGTGTCGGTGCGCGACGGCGCGTTCACCACCACCGACCTGTCGACCGGCCAGCGCAAGCGGCTGGCGCTGGTGCACGCCTGGCTCGAAGGCCGGCCGGTGCTGGTGTTCGACGAATGGGCGGCCGACCAGGACCCGGCCTTCCGCCACTTGTTCTACACCGAGCTGCTGCCCGAGCTGCGCGCGAAGGGCCACCTGGTGGTGGTGATCTCGCACGACGACCGGTATTTCCATGTGGCGGATCGGGTGGTGCGGATGGAGAAGGGCACCGTTCGCCCTGAGCCTGTCGAAGGGTTGGAGCCGGAGCGCGCCGAGGTTGGCCATGCACCGCGAGCAGGGCTTCGACAAGCTCAGCCCGAACGGGGTGAGTACGAACGGGGATGAGTACAGTGAGCGTTCCACTCTGTCCGAATCGAGACAAGCATGCTGACCACCATCAACATCGATGACGACCTGCTGGCCAAGGCCACCAGGCTCACCGGGTCACGGGACGCATCGGCCACGGTGCGCGAAGGATTGAAAGCGCTCATCGAACGCGAGAGCGCCAAGTGCCTCGCGCGACTCGGCGGCACCCAGCCGAACTTGAAAGTCGCGCCCCGCCGACGCGGCGGCGACGGCACTTGATCAGAGGTAAAAGTTGACTTTGCCGAGGATTCAGGCGACATCGTGCACATGCGCCGACTTCAGTTCATCACCTACCGTCACCGCTCGCACTCGACGAACCGGACCCTCGGGCTGCTGCTGGCCTTCAATGCGGGCGCCGTGAACGCCGGGGGCTTCCTGGTCCTGCACACCTACACCTCGCACATGACCGGCTTCGCGTCGCAGCTTGCCGATGGCGCCGTGCTCGGCAACGGCATGCTGTTCCTGAACGCCCTCGGCGCGATCCTCGCGTTCATCCTGGGAGCGGCCGTCTGCGCGGTGCTCGTCAACTGGGCACGTCAGAGACGGCTGCGCAGCATCTATGCACCACCGCTGCTGCTCGAGGCGGCCCTGATGTTTCCCTTCGGCCTGATGGGTGCCATCACCCTGACCTGGACGACGCCGTTTGCCGTGCCGCTGACGGTGCTGTTGCTGTCCTTCATCATGGGCTTGCAGAACGCCGTGGGCTCCAAGACCTCGGGCGGCAGCATCCGCACCACCCACATGACCGGCAACATCACGGATTTCGGGATGGAACTGGGCAAGCTGGCGTACTGGAACGCGCGCAACACGCCTGCGACCGCCATGGTTCGGCATGAACAGGCGCGAATGCAACGCTCGGCCGGCCTCATCCTGATGTTTCTGGTGGGCGGCGCGGCGGGCGCGCTGGGCTTCAAGCACGTGGGCTTCATCTGCGTGGTGCCGCTGGCGTTGCTGCTCCTTGCGCTGTCGGTTCCACCGCTCGTGCGCGAATTGTCGCCAGGCTGATTTCCTGCCAAGGTGGAGTTTTCCTACAGGGTCATCCGCGCTTCGCCGACGACTCCTCAGTGGAACGCCGTGAATACTGTCTTCACCAAAGGGCGAGGCAGGAATGGTGGGCGCTTTGCCCACCCACAGCACCACACTGAAGGAAGATGGCATGACCGACACCAGCGAGGCCGGGCCAGTTCGCACTTCGACAGGCGTCCCGGGACTGGATTCGATACTGGGCGGCGGCCTGACCCCGTCGAGGATGTACCTGCTCGAAGGCACGCCCGGCACGGGCAAGACCACCTTCGGATTGAAGTACCTGATGGCCGGCGTGGCGGCGGGCGAGACCGGCCTCTACATCACGCTGTCGGAGACGGCCAAGGAGTTGCGTGCAGTCGTCGCCTCCCACGGCTGGACGCTCGACGGCATCGAGATCCAGGAACTGGGAAACGACATCGGCCTGATGGCCGAAGAAGCCCAGACCATCCTGCATCCGTCTGAAATCGAGCTCGGCGAAACCGTCAAGGCGATGACACAGGAGGTCGAGCGGCTCGACCCGCGCCGGGTGGTCTTCGACAGCCTGTCCGAGATGCGCCTGCTGGCCCAGGATCCGCTGCGCTACCGCCGACAGATCCTCGCGCTCAAGCACTTCTTCTCGGACCGCGACTGCACGGTCCTGCTGCTGGACGACAAGACCTCCGAGCCCACCGACCTGCAACTGCACAGCATCGCCCACGGCGTGATCAGCCTCGAACAGGAAGCGCGTGAGTTCGGCGCCGAGCGCAGGGCGCTGCGCGTCGTCAAGATGCGCGGCACGAAGTTCCACGGCGGCTGGCACGACTTCATGCTCGACACCGGCGTCGTCGAGGTGTTCCCCCGGCTGATCGCTGCCGAGCACCACACCCCGTTCGACGCGCCGCTGGCCACGACCGGCTCGGACCAGCTGGACGCGATGCTCGGCGGCGGCCTGGCGGTCGGCACCAACATGCTGCTGCTGGGGCCCTCGGGCGCCGGCAAGACCACCACCGCCGTGCGATGCATGCTGTCGGCGCTCGAGCGCGGGCAGAACGCCGACTACTACCTGTTCGATGAAGGCGTCGCGACGCTGCTGACCCGCAGCAGGAACCTCGGCATGGCGCTCGACGAGCACATCGAGTCCGGCCGGCTCGTGATCCACCAGATCGATCCCGCCTCGCTGTCGCCGGGCGAATTCGCGTCGCGGGTCGTCGGCGGCGTCTCGAAGCGGGGCGCGACCTTCGTCGGCATCGACAGCCTGAACGCCTACGTGCATGCGATGCCGGGGCAGAGCTTCCTGATGCTCCACATGCACGAGCTGCTGACCTTCCTGAATCAACAAGGTGTTCTGACGCTGCTGATCGTGGGCCAGCATGGGCTGGTCGGGGACGTGCACTCGGACATCGATCTCAGCTACCTCAGCGACGCGATCCTTCTCTATCGGTTCTTCGAGGCGCAGAGCGAGGTTCGCACCGCGCTCGCGGTCCTGAAGAGCCGCACCACTCAGAATGAACGGTCGATCCGCGAGCTTCGTCTCGGGTCGCCCTCCGGCATCCAGGTCGGCGACGAGCTCAGGGACTTCGAAGGCATTCTGGCGGGCGCGGTCGCGTACACCGGATCGACGCCGCTGCTGGCCGATCCGCAAGGCTGAGCGTGCAGCGCGACGGCAGCAACCGCCGACGGGTCCTCGTGCTCGCTCCCAGGGGGCGGGATGCGGTGGTGATCGAGCACGTGCTGTCGGGGCTCGACATCGCCGTCGAGGTGTGTGCGAACCTGGCCGAGCTGACGGCCGGGCTCTGCGACGAGACGACCGCAGCCATCCTCACCGAGGAGTCGTTGAACGAAGAGGGGGCTTTGTCGCTTCAGCACTGGATCGAGAGCCAGCCGCCGTGGTCGGACTTTCCGTTCGTGGTGCTGGCGACCCGGCAGCCGGCGCGACGGTCCGTCAACGCCGCGGCCGCGCTGGCCCGACTGGGAAACGAGGTGCTTCTCGAACGGCCCCTGAACGCCGACACGCTCGTCAGCGCCGCCAATTCGGCGATCAGATCTCGCCGAAGGCAGTACGACGCTCGGCGCCAGCTGGAGCAGTTCGAGGCCGTGGCCCTCGAAAACCAGCGGCTCTTCGAGGCGGAACGTCGCGCGCGTGCCGAAGCCGAGGCGGCCAATCGTGCAACGGATGATTTCCTCGCGACCCTGTCGCACGAGTTGAGGACACCGCTGAGCGCGATCCTCGGATGGACTTATGTGCTTCAACGGCGTCGCGCCGAGCTCGGCGAGTTGGCGCGCGGCATCGACACCATCCAGCGCAACGCGAATTCGCAGGCACGGCTCATCGAGGACCTGCTCGACATGAGCCGCATCGTCGCGGGCAAGGTCAGCCTCGAATTGCAGACCGTCGTGCCATCGCAGTTGATCGAGCAGGTCGTGTCGTCGCTGCTTCCGAGCGCCCAGTCCAAGGGGATCGAACTCGTCACCGTGCTCGATCCGGCGCTGGCGCCGATCACCGGCGACCCGCAGCGACTTCTGCAGGTCTTCCGGAACCTGATCGTGAACGCGCTCAAGTTCACACCGGACGGCGGCGTGGTGCGGGTCGAAGCCGCCGAGGAGGGGGAGACGCTGGTGGTCCAGGTCGTCGACAACGGCGTCGGAATCTCTGCCGACTTTCTGCCGCACGTCTTCGAACGATTCCGACAGGCGGATGGGTCGACGACGCGATCGCAGGGAGGATTGGGCTTGGGCCTGGCCATCGTCAGCCGGCTGGTCGAACTGCACGGCGGCTCGATCGCGGCCCTGAGCGACGGTATCGGCGAGGGTGCGACGTTCACCGTGCGGCTTCCGCCCATCGACACGGCGCAGCCGACGCGTGAAGCGGCGAACGACGCCGAACACGATCCACCGGCCGTCCCCAAGCGCATCCTGAACCTCAGGATTCTCCTCGTGGAAGACGACCCCGACGGCAGGGAGATGGTCCGCCAGCTCCTCCTGGACGAGGGGGGCGAGGTCGTCGCCGTCGATTCCGCGGCGCGGGCACTGCTGGCGCTCCGGGACGCGCTGTTCGACCTGATCGTCAGCGACATCGGAATGCCCGAGATCGACGGCTACGAGTTCATGAAGCGCATTCGCGACACCGGCAACCCCATTCCCGCCATCGCACTGACGGCCTTTGCGCGTCCTGAAGACAAGGCCAGGGCGCTGGAGGTCGGGTACTCGGCGCACATCAGCAAGCCCGTCGAGCCGCCTGCATTGATCGCCGCCGTCGCCGGCGTGATGCATTCGGGCCGGTGACCCAAAGGAATCAGGAAAGAATTGACTTTGCCGAGGATTCAGGCGACATCGTCCTCATGCGCCGACTTCACTTCATCACCTACCGTCACCGCTCGCACTCGACGAACCGGACCCTCGGGTTGCTGCTGGCCTTCAATGCCGGCGCCGTGAACGCCGGGGGGTTCCTGGTCCTGCACACCTACACCTCGCACATGACCGGCTTCGCGTCGCAGTTGGCCGATGGTGCCGTGCTCGGCAACGGCATGCTGTTCCTGAACGCCCTCGGTGCGATCCTCGCGTTCATCCTGGGGGCGGCCGTCTGCGCGGTGCTCGTCAACTGGGCACGCCAGAGCCGGCTTCGCAGCATCTATGCGCCACCGCTGCTGCTGGAGGCGGCCCTCATGTTTCCGTTCGGCCTGATGGGTGCCATCACGCTCACCTGGACGACGCCGTTTGCCGTGCCGCTGACGGTGCTGCTGCTGTCCTTCATCATGGGGCTGCAGAACGCCGTGGGCTCGAAGACGTCGGGCGGCAGCATCCGCACCACCCACATGACCGGCAACATCACGGATTTCGGGATGGAGCTGGGCAAGCTGGTGTACTGGAACGCGCGCAACACGCCTGCGACCGCCATGGTTCGGCATGAACAGGCGCGAATGCAACGCTCGGCCGGCCTCATCCTGATGTTCCTGTCGGGCGGCGCGGTGGGCGCCCTGGGCTTCCAGCACGTCGGCTTCATCTGCGTCGTGCCACTGGCCTTGCTGCTCCTGGCGTTGTCGGTTCCACCGCTCGTGCGCGAACTGTCGCTGCGTGAATCATCCTTGCGCATCAGGTGACGCAAATTTGAGCGCCCATCCAGGGTAGCCCACGGCGTTCACGCATCAAGAATGCTCAGTGCCCACAAGCCAGTTCTGTTTATTGCATGGCCGGCTTTCTCCCCAGTTGAGAGGATGCGCCGCAACGCTCGACCTGGGACCATCTCCTGGTGGAAACGGAGGACGTCTATGCGCACGCCTGTAGCCTTCGCCCTTGTCCTTGCGTCGCAGCCAAGTAGGCTCGAAGCGATCGGCGTGCCGACGATTCGACAACCTGACGGCACACGCCGTTTCGACTTCGAGGCCTTGAAGAGAAACATCCAGGACGATGCTATCGCGGAGAACAGCAAGCACATCACTGCAAATGAAGCGTACTACCGGCGCGAGCGAGCGGTCCGGGACATGCAATCATTTTCAGATATTGCCCAGTTGGCGAGAGAGCTGCGACAACAATCAGTCGACGTCGCTGGTCTGATGAGCAAGTAGCGAGGTCGCCGGCGATGACGCGCCTGCAGCAGCCGAAGCTCGTGCCGTCGAAGATCTGCGCGCCGCGCGCCGAGCGTGCGCTGCCGCGACCGCGGCTGTTCGACCAGCTCGATGCAATGCACTCTGCGACGATCAGCTGGATCTGCGCGGCGCCGGGCGCCGGCAAGACCACGCTCGCGGCCAGCTACCTTGCTCGACGCGATCAGTCCGTGATCTGGTTCGAGCTTGGCGCTGACGACGCGGACTCGGCGACCTTCTTCCACTATCTCGGCCGCGCATTGGCCAACGTAGGCAACGCGGATCGCGTGGCCCTGCCGGCGCTGCTGCCGGCGCAGTTGCCAACGCTCGCGCGCTACACGCGGCGTTGTGCCGAAGCCATCGCTGACGCGCTGGCGCCCGGTAGCGTCATCGTCTTCGACAACTATGAGCAGCTGCCTGCGGCCAGTGCGGTGCACGAGATCGTCCGCGACATCGCTTGCCTGCTGGCGCCTGCCTTGCGCGTGATCGTGCTCAGCCGCAGCGAGCCGCCGGCCGCTTTTGCCAGGCTGCGCTTGAACCAGGCGCTGGTGCTGCTCGGCGGCGCGCAGCTGAACCTGCTCGCCGACGAGGCCGCGGCGCTGGTTGCCGCGCATGCCCCGGCCGCCGGCGCATCACCGCCAGGGCTGGCTGAGGCGCTGCTGCGCGAGAGCGAGGGTTGGGTCGCCGGCTTCACACTGCTGTTGGCGCAGCGCGGCGATGGGCCAGCGAGCGCCAAGGGGACGTCACGCCAGCTGCTGTTCGACTACTTCGCCAGCGAACTTTTCGAGCGCTTCGACTCGTCGTTGCAAACGGCGCTGCTCTGTACCGCGTTGCTGCCGACGATCAGTGCCGCCGCGGCAACGCGGTTGACGGCGCATCCCGATGTCGGCGCCGCGCTTGCCGACCTGCAGCGGCGCAATTGCTTCTGCAGGGAACACGACGGCGCCGGAACGGGCCAGGTGCTCTATGAGTATCACGCGCTGTTTCGCACCTTCCTGCTCGAACGCGCCGTGACGCAGATCGCGCAAGACGATTGGCGCGATCTGCAACGCCGCGCGGCCGGCCTGCTGGTCGAGTCCGAACAGCCCGAGGCCGCCGCAGCGCTGTACCGCAGCGCCGCAGACTGCGACGGTCTCGCAGCGCTGGTGCTGCGCGAAGCCGAACGCCTGCTCGCCGCCGGCCGCCACCGCACCCTTCAGGACTGGGTGGCAGCGCTGCCCATCGGCACCCGGGCACGCCTGCCCTGGCTGCATCACTGGGAAGCCATGGCCTGGCTTCCGTTCGACCCCGCCCGCGCGCGTTCGCTGTTCGAGTGCGCCTACCGCGGCTTCGAACGCGGCGATGACGTGACCGGGATGTACACCGCATGGGCCGGCGCGATGGAGACCTTCTTCTACGAATGGCGCGACTTCCATCCTGCCGATGGCTGGATCGACGAGTTCGAGCGCTTGCGCGAGCGCCATCCCGACTACCCGTCGCGCGCGGTCGAGCTGCGCACCTGCGCCGCGATGGGTACGCTGATGCATCGCCGACCGCAGCACCCGTTGCTGCCGGCTTGGGCCGAACGTGCTCTGGCGTTGCTCGATCGCGGCCAGCCCGAACTCTCGGTGCTGCTCGGCGGCTACACGATCATCTTCCTGCTGTGGCGCGGCCGCAGTGCGGATGCCCAGGCGATCATCGATCGCATCGCGCCGTGGATCGATGCGACGACACCGCCGGTCGCACGCATCCTGTGGTGCTGTGCGACAGGCTTCTATCACTCGGTGCGCGGCGCGAGCGCGGCCTGCCGTGCCGCGATAGACCACGGCCTGGCGGTGGCCGAGGACGCCGCGCTGCACGCCTTCGACCACTTGCTCGCGGCGCAGATGGCCCGCTGCAGCGTGATCACGGGCGACCTGGCCGAAGCAGAACCCTGGCTTGCGCTGATGGCTGCGACAGTGCGCGACAGCGCCCATGTCGACGGCGCATTCTTGCGCCATCTGCGGGCCAACGTCGCGGCACAGCGCGGCGACTGGGCCCAGGCGCTCGCCCACGGGCGCTCCGGCCTGGCACTTGCGCTTGCGTCGGGCGTGCCGGTGATGGTTGCGCACTGCCATCTCGACTGCGCACGCGCACTGGTCGAGTACGCCGACAGCGAGGATCGCGAGCGCCGCGCGCATCTCGCCGCCGCCAGCGCGATCGCGCGCGACATGCACAGCCCGGCACTGGAAGCGCTGTGCCTCGAAGCCGAAGCCGCGGCCGCGCTGCAGCGCGGCGAGCCGGTGACCGACGGGCTCGCAGCCGCCTTCGTGTCGGGCAGCATGAGCGACGGCGCGAGCTGGCACGTGAGCGGTCCGCAGGCGCTCGCGCGCATGTGCGACAACGCCCTGCGCGCGACAGTCGCCATCGAGCCGGTACGCCGCCTGGTGCGGGAACGGTGCCTGGCGCCACCCGACCCGGCCGGTGCCGCTGCGCTTTGGCCCTGGCCGCTGCGCATCCTCACCCTCGGCCGCTTCGAGGTCGCGTTGGACGACGTGCCGCTGCGGGCCTCCGGCAAGGCGCAGCGCAAGCCGCTCGAACTGCTGCAATGCCTGTGCGCGTTCGGCACTGCCGCCGTCGCGCAGGATCGCGTCACCGATGCGCTCTGGCCCGATGCCCAGGGCGATGCCGCCGACCAGGCCTTGCGCACGACCTTGCACCGGCTGCGCAAGCTGCTGCAGCACGAACGCGCGGTGCAGCTGGAGAACCGTCAATTGCATCTTGATGCCGGCTGCGTCTGGGTCGACGGCGTTGTGTTCGAGCGCATTGCGCGCCAGGTCGACAACGTCGACGTCGCGCAGCTTCGGCAGGCGCTGCAGACCTACCGCGGTGTGTTCCTGCCGAGCGAATCTGCTGCCTGGGCCGTGGCGCATCGCGACCATCTGCGCGCGCGCTTCGTGCGCCTTGTCGAGCGCCTCGGAGGACTGCTCGAGCACGCAGGCGACCACGATGGCGCGGTCGATTGCTACCTGCATGCCATCGAAGTCGAGCCCGGGGCCGAGGGTTTCTATCGACGCCTGATGGCGGTTTACGCGCTGTCCGGACGACGCGCCGACGCGATTGGCGTCTACCAACGCTGCCGCTTGGCGCTGCTGAGCCGCCTGGGCGTCAGCCCGGCCGCCGACACGCAGGCGCTGCATCAGGAACTGATCGCTTCCTGAGCGGCGCGATTCGCGATCCGTACCCAATACGTCACGTGGTATCGCCGAACCTGGGCGTGTCGATGGGATGTCCCTGTCGACGCACCACGAGGAATCGAAACCATGGTCACGTCTACAACCGTCACGAACCGGCCGCCGTTCTTCACCACGCCGGACTTCGACACGTACGCATCCACCCGGCCGGGGCTTGGCCAGAAGATCGGCAAGCCGAAGATGCTGCACGGCGGATTCGAGCAGCAGTACCAGAACGCGACCGCGTACGGCGCGTTCTCTTCAGTGCCGAAAGAAGTCCACGGCGCGATCCGTGACCGCTACGTCCAGTTCGGCGGCCCGGACGGTTGGCTCGGCTTCCCGCTCACGGACGAGACTCCGACGCCTGACCGCGCAGGCCGCTACAACCACTTCGAGCACGGCTCGATCTACTGGTCGCCGGCGACCGGCGCGTTCGAGGTCCATGGCGCGATCCGCGACAAGTGGGCCGCACTGGGCTACGAGCGCGGCTGGCTTGGCTACCCGAGATCGAATGAAGTCGGCTTCGACGACGGGCGCGTTTCGCTTTTCCAGCACGGCGCGATCTACTGGTGGGGCGACACCGGCGCGAGAGCGCTCAATGAGGTGATCGTCCAGTACACCGGGCTGCATTGCTTCGGCGAAACCGACGTCGACAGCGGCAGCGATTCCGACGAGCCGTACGCGACGCTGGGAGTCGCGGTGCCGGGCGGGCAGAAGCAAGTCTTCCAGACCAAGATCTACGGCGAAGAGCCCGGCGAGGATGGCGTCGACAGCAACGAAGGCTACTTCGACGTGATCGAACTCTACCGCGGCACGCCGCGTGGTCTGATCCTCAACAGCCTCCTGCAGGAACACAGCGGTGGAGACACCAAGGCATCGCGAGAAGTCATCGCCGAGTCGGTCGAGAAAGGCGGCCAGGCGCTGGCCACGGCGGCCACGCTGATCCCCGTGGTCGGACCGGTGCTCGGGCCCGCCGCCACCGTCGCACTGAAGCTCTTCAAACAGGACATCATCGACGCACTCAACGGCTTCGTTGAAAGCACGCTGGGCTATGCCGACCGGCCACTCGGCAGCGACGTGCAGGTGTTCACGGCCAAGCAGTTGATCGTGATGGCGACACGCCCCGAAGGGCACATGCAGTTCGGGCCCATCCCTTGGCGCTTCGAGACACCGCCGATGAGCCGCTTCGGCGCGACCTACAAGCTCTACTTCAACGTGTTTCCGGCCTGACAGCGCGTCGCCCGGCGCCGCACTTTGGAGGCGTCAGGTTTCGTCCACTTCGAACCATGGAAAGGATCCATCATGACCACCGCATTGTTGAACGGCCGCTGGGCCTATCGCAGCTTCCACCATGCACCGATCGTCATCGTCGACGGCCAGGTCGCCGGCACGCCCGAACTCGCGCAACCGTGGTCACCGCCCGGCGTGCTCGACGCGACGACCGATGCCGGCGGCCGTGTCACGGGAACGTTGACATTCGGTCCCGGGATTGCACTGAAGGTCGACGGCCATGTCCGTGCGGCGAGTGAAACGGCGCCGGCATCGATCGAGCTGGTCGGCGCCGGGTTGGGCTCGGTCAATCGCATCAAGGGCTACTTCGTGCCCGGCAGCGATCACGTCGTCGGCACGATCCTGTGCGTCGCCAACGATCTGCTGAAGCTGCCGAATGGCACCGTGGGCCCGTTCGTGCTGCACCCGCAGAAGGCGGCCTGAAGCGAACGGAGTGAGCAATTTGGCTTCACCCGCGTGACCGGCTTCGCGTCGCAGCTTGCCGCTGAGTCAGGAAGCCAAGCTCCAGGAGGACTTTGCCGACCACCTCAAGAACGATCTCACGAGCGGCCCCAGGGCGAGGGCCGCTCTTTCGTCGTGCGGCATTCACCGTACTCAAATGCGGCCAGAAATCGGGAAGCTGCGTGCCACATCGCTTGCAGACTCTCTGGTGGGCAATGGGTTGGGCGCTGTGGGGATCAGGCACTTTGCGAGGACCGGTTTCACGCAGCGACAGCTCGCCGCCCCCAGGATGAACGCGAGGATCGCGCCGAGGGCGTTCAGGAACAGCATGCCGTTGCCGAGCACGGCGTCATCGGCGCTGCACCGTTCCGTGGTGTCAGTGCGGATGCCGATGATGGATGTCGGGAAAGTGGGCGTGCTGGTGGGTCACCGCAGCGTGTTGATGAGGATGCACGTGCGGTGATGTCCCGTCCCACGGGAAGTCATGGTGATGCTGATGGTGTTCGTCGTGCGTGTGGCGATGCACGTGCGCCATGGGCCGGTGCGTGTGCAGATGATCATGCCGTTCCCGCAGGTGCAGCCAGACGCCTGCGACCATCAGCGCAGCGGCGCCCCAGAAGCTCCACGACGGCACTTGCGGCCACAGCGCGAAGGCGATGAGGACGCCGAACAGCGGTGCCACCGAGAAATAGGCCCCGGTGCGGGAAGTCCCCAACGAACGCAGCGCGACCACGAACAGCACCAGGCTCAGGCCGTAGCCCGCCAATCCCACGACCAGCGTGGCTGCAAGGGGGCCGGGCGGGGGCAGGTGGGCGCCGGCGAGGAGGCCCAGCGAGGTGTTCACGGTTCCCGCGAGCACGCCCTTCAGGCAGGCCATCACGAGCGCGTCATTGGCCGAGACCTTGCGCGTCAGGTTGTTGTCGATCGCCCAGCAGAGGCAGGCACCGATGATGAGCAACGCACCTGATGAAAGACGTGCTGCCCCGGGCTGCCACGACAAGAGCACGCCGCCTGCGACGATGGCAGCCATCCCGAGGACGATCTGCCGATCGGCGTTCTCCTTGAAGACCAGCCAGGCGATGACCGCCGTCAGCACGCCTTCGACGTTGAGCAGCAGCGCTGCGGGCGCCGCGTCCGTCGTGGCCAGGCCCGCCATCAGCAGCGCTGGCCCGAACACGCCACCGGCGACGATGGCGCCTGCCAGCCAGGGGATGTCCTTGCGGGGAATGGCGAGCGTGGCGCCTCTGGCCTCCTCGGCGAGGCCTGCGGCTCGCCGCATCACCAGGACCGCGGCGAGACCCAACCCACTGCCAAGGTAGAGCAGGCCGGCCAGCAGAATCGGCGGCAACTCGGCACCGAGGACCTTGGCCAGAGGGGTGCTGGCGCCGAACAACAGCGCGGCGGCGAGGGCGGGGGCAGCGTACTTCAAGGACATGGCGCAAGTGGAGCACAGCAGTCGGTCTCGTCCGGCTGCTTTCGGGTAGGCTTCCCATGCTGTAGATCAAACGGAAGTCCCAACGATGCATCAAGGCTCTTGCCATTGCGGCGCCGTCCGGCTCACGCTGCCATCCACACCGGAAGTTGCCACGGACTGCAACTGCTCGCTCTGCCGCAGGATCGGCGGCCCCTGGGTGTACTTCGAGTTCGGGAAGGTGACCATCGAAGGCCACCCCGGCTCGACCGAGGCCTATGTCCAGGGCGACAAGACCCTGCGCACGATCCGCTGTCGACATTGCGGCTGTGTCACGCACTGGGAGCCGATCGAGGTGAAGGCTGGCGCGAGGCATGGCGTGCACCTCGGAAACTTCGACCCGCAGTTGATCGCTTCCGTGCGAGTCCGCAAGTTCGACGGGGCGGACACCTGGAAATTCTTCGACGAGTGAGTCGGCATCCGGCCACCCACCGTGCACTGGCGATTCGATGATGAAGCAATCCCTTGGGCTGGTTTCTGTCGTGGTTCGAGATTACGACGAGGCCTTGTCGTTCTACGTGGACACGCTGGGGTTCTTGCTGGTCGAGGACTCGTTCGTCCCTGAACAGAACAAGCGGTGGGTGGTCGTTTCCCCGCCTGGCGCCACGGAGTCGCGGCTTCTGCTCGCTCGCGCATCAGATCCTCAGCAGGTCGAGCGGATAGGACATCAGACTGGCGGGCGGGTTTTCCTGTTTCTCTACACCGACGACTTCGAACGCGACTACGCGCGCTACAGGGCCAAAGGTGTGTCGTTCGTACGCCCTCCAAAGGTCGAACCCTACGGAACAGTTGCAGTGTTCGAGGATCTCTACGGCAACCTGTGGGACCTGCTTCAACCCACCTTGCGAATGACGCTGTGAGGTGCAACGTGCGTCCTGACAACATGCATGTCCGCCAAGCCAGCGCTGCCGACGCCAAACGCATCGGCGATATGTTGGCGGCCGCGTACGAACCGGTGATGCAACGCATGCCGAGCAGCGACGCTGCCAGCTTTGCAGGGAATCTGCCTGGAGCGGTGGCACGGTACGCGAGTCGCGGCGTTTGGCTGCTCGCCGAACAGCGAACTGAGCTTGCTTCCGATCGGCAACAATCGGCCAAGAGCTGCCCTTCAGCGACGTCCGCTCTTCAGCTGCGCGATGAGCGGCTACGATGTCGACGCAAGTGCGCCGTGGCGGCGCGCCGCCGGCCAGCCAGCCCGCAATAGGGTCAGAGGAAGTAGATGAGTCACCTGAGGTTGCTTGCCACTGGAGCGTTGCTGATACTGCCCCTCTGCACATCCGCAGAGGAGAAGGGGCCGAAGTGCGAATCTTCGGAAAGCGGAGCAGAGCTAGTCGCCTGCGCCGCGGCGCGACACGCAGCAGCCGATGTCAAGTTGAATATCTTGTACAGGCAACTACGGAATGCTCTCCGTAAGCGCGGTGAAGTGGCGATAGAAGAGAACTTGCAGATCGCGCAACGAGACTGGCTGAAATTCCAGAAGTCACATTGCGCGTTCGAGGCGACTTATGAAGGCGCGGGTGGCTCTTTCGTTTCAGCCAAACTGGGTGACTGCATGGCTGAAACAACTGCGGAGAGAACGAAGTACCTTGAGGATCTTTTGCCCTACTTCAAGTGAGTTCCCCGTGCGGCTTCACGAAATTCCAGCCGCACCTGCGGAGTGCGACGACAGTGGCACCATGCAGCCTTCCAAGACCGCCAACACACCAGGAAGCGCATGCGCCACCTCCTCTCCCTGCTGATCGCATCGACTCTGACGCTGGGATCCATCGGCATAGCGACTTCTAAGCCGATCGACGGGTGCTACCTCGAACCGCACTCCATCACTCTGGCAGGGGAGGCGTCTGCGGCGCCGGATGAGCGCCTCTCGGTGGTGGATCACCTTGGACTTCGACAGGATTCCGAAACCACGTATGAATTCGATCTGCTCGTGATCGGTGACTACGGGCACGTGTGCCAAGCCAACGGTCACCTGGAGACCTTCAAGAAGGGAGGGCGTGAGGTTTTCTCATTGGTGCCGGACGAGGATTCCCAAGCCAGGCAGGAGCGGGGCGAAGCCCTCTGCCGACTGACCGTCGAGATCAAGCCGAAGAGCATAGTTGTCTTGGCCAACGGCGCGTGCAACGACCAATTTGCCTGCGGAGTTCGCGCAGGGATATATGACCGTTACTTTCGAAGAAGCAGCGCCGCGCATGGAAAATCGAAAAAGCCATGCTTTCAGAACGCCTTCTAGCGCACCTACGCGCACTTGGCGTTCTCGATCCTCGCCAATCTTGCAGCGGGCGGGTATGAAGGAACTGCAACCGTGCCACCGAGCCGCAGAGGGTCAACAACATGACTCGAAAGGCCGTAGCCGGCCACTTGCCGACACTCGTGAAAGTCTGCTTCGCAGCCGTGCGATAGTGGCGCAATGCCTTGATGGCCCCGGCAAGCCGGATCGAGCCTCTCGTGCCAAACGACAAGCAGCCTATGAGTCCTTGCCGAACCGTTCTCCTCTCCGCGACGTTGACTCTGCTCCCTACCTTTGCGGTCGCTGCCGGTGCAAATTTCTCAGGTATCTGGTCGATGGATCTGCGTACGACCGAACAGAAAGCAGCGAACGCCGAATGCGGCATGGCCTCTTTCGTTCTCAAGCAATCTGGTGCTCGGATCTCGGGTTCCCACACGTTTGCAACCGCAGGCTGCAGTCGCCTCAACGAGGGTGGTGAGGGCACGGGCAAAGGAAGGGTGGTCGGCACCGTGGCGCACTTGGTCGTCACCAGCGGACGGAACGGCGCTGTCGTCAAGGGTGTTGCGACGCTGAAGAACGATGCGCTCTACTGGGAGACGAAAGAAGAAATAAGTGCCGGTGAGCAAGGTGACTCTCCGCTCATCCTTGACAAGGGTCTGCTCACGAGGACGGGCAACTAGTCATGCCGGCACGCCGCCGAACCCTTCCCCCGAGAGGACGTTGATCGTCATGAAACGCCACTACCTCGCCAGTTCGGTGCTGAGTCTGCTGCTTGGACAAGCGTCTTGGGCTCAGGACATCGCCGCTTTTACTTGCTCCCCCGAAGAGGGAGTTTTCTCAGTTCGATACATTCCCGACAGTGACCAAGGCCAAAACTCCCTTTCGGAATTTCCAGTGCAATGCGAGATGCGGAAGGCACGCTACGTCGTCAAAGCCGTACGAGGCCCCTATTCAGAACGCCGTTGCGGAGCAATGCCAACCGTCGACATAGTCCTGTATCGAAATCGAACGACGCTCATTCGCGGCGCCGTATTCGGCGAGAACTGCTTCATGGGTCCCAGCCTCAGGGAGATCGTGGCCGTTGAAGAACGTGGCACCCTCAAGTCGCTGACGATCTGCATTGCCCCTTCACAAGACGGCAGCGCAAACAAGTGTCGAGTTCTTGGGCCAGCAGAACTCGCGGCCCGTCACAAAACACCGATAGATCAGATTGGATTGGGTCAGTATCTGGAGGAAAGATGACGCCCCCCATCCTTCGTCGACGTGGGCACCAGGGCTTCGTCGGGTGTGCCGCCACATGATCGAATGCCTCCACCCGGCCACTTGCTGCCGGTCGCGAGTGACTGCTATTGAGCAGGCAGGCCCCCCGCGCCCACCTCATCGCATACTCTCATCATGAGCCGACGTACCTGCACTTC
>NZ_FRCQ01000058.1 GCF_900142965.1 Rhizobacter sp. OV335 | reverse complement strand
GTCGACTTGATCGATGAGGCGAGTCTGGTCGAGGCGCTGGCCGCCGTGCCGGTGCCCGAGCTGCAGCTCTCGATTCGGTCGACCGCGATTTGGCACGACGGCGTCGTGGTGCTGCTGGCCGAGGGCACGCCAGCGCTAGACGACCTGCGGCGCGACACCGGCGTTGCGGTGGCCGCCGCCGGCCTGGAGAGCGAACCGCGATGGACGCCGCACATGACGCTGGCCAGGCACGCAGTCGCGGCACCGGCGCCGGCAGCGATCGATCCGATCATCTGGGCGCCGCGCGAAGTGTCTCTGGTCTGGTCGCGGCGTGACGCCGCGGGCTACGAGGTGGTGAGAGCCTGGCCGACGGTCACGGGCTGAGGAGACGGACGGCGGCAGTGGTGCCGTCCAGGTCGCCATTCTCGGACTGCGTGCCCAGGTCGCCGGCGATCACGTCACCATTTCTCCCCTCGCGAGTGGAGCACTACAGCGCGCCGCGCTTCACTTCCTTCGACCGGTCGTATACGCGCGCCGCGGTTGCCGGGTTCGCGTGCAGGTCCGGCAACACCCCGTGCTCCAGCTTGTAGTGCGTCGTGCAGTAGGCGCGCAGGTCGTGAAAGGTGCCAGCGCGGCGTACTCTGCCATCGCCGCCAACACCGCTGACTGGCCGCCTCGCGCACGCGCCCATTCCAGGAAGCGCGTGAGGTCCGCGGACTCCGGCACGACGTCCCGCGGTCGCTCCTTGTTCCGGCGTACCTGCTTGCAGGGGTTCACATCGATGTCGCCGCGGTTGATCGCAAGGTTCATCAGGTTCGAGAGCAGCGCCATCTCACGATTGGCGCGGACGGGTGCCCGAATGAAATGCTGGTCGACGTGGTGGAGATGTACAAGCGAGGTCAGCGCCTCGAGCGGGGGAGCCTTGCGTCTGTTCCGGCCCATCGTGGCGTGTTGAGCCTGACGCCGGACCGGCCTGGTCGAGATCCACGGGACCGCAATCCGCCGCTGTTGGCTGGCCTGTGTCGTCCCGAGGGCATGAGCTGGGTCTTGCCGCCGCTGGACAAGGCACGGGTGGTTCGGATCAACCCGCGCGGCATCTTGATCAAGGGATGGCAGGAGCTTCAGTCGACCAGGTCGAGCCGCAACTCCGAATGGTTCGACCAAGCGTGGTGGGTGAGGGTGGTTGCATCGGCGGCGAGCGCCGCGGCGCTAGAGCTCGAGGATGTGCAACCTGTACACCTCGCCAATTGAGCAGGAAGTTTGGGACTACTGGAACGTGAGCGGACCGATGCCCCCATTGCGATTCTTCGACGGGCACCACGTGGGGCCGAAGAAGCAGGGCCAGTTCCTGCGCGCGGACCACGCGACTGGCGGCCTCATCTACGCCGTCGGGCGTTGGCAGCTCGTGCCGACGAACTGGCCGGACATCAACACCTACCCGTACGCGACGAACAACGCACGCTGGGAAAACAAGGTTCGGGTCAGCCGCACGTTCAAGCCGGTGTGGCAGGCGGGGCAGCGCTGCGTGATTCCGATCCGGAACTTCTACGAGCCCTGCTATGAAACGGGCTCGCACGTGAGCTGGCGGTTCGAGAACGCCGACGGCAGTCCGCTCGGCATGGCCGGGTTGTGGAACAGCTGGATCGACAAGACCACCGGCCAAGTCTTCGACACGTACACGATGATCACCATCAACGCGGACGATCACCCGATCATGAAACGCATGCACAAGCCCGATCCCAACGATCCGGAGAAGCGCATGGTCGCAGTGCTCCCGCTGCAAGACCAGCAGGCATGGCTCTTCGGGTCGCCCGCAGAGGCCGAGCAGGTGATCGGCCAGTGGCCTGTAGAGAAAATCAAGGCGACGCAGATGCACAAGCCGAAGCCGCCGCCTGCGGTGGTGCCTGATCCACAGGGGGACTTGTTTTAGCGTGGGGCTCCGGAACGTCCGCTAGCGACCCAAAGCTGAAGTTGACTGGGGCCGAGCAAGGTATCCGTCCAGCCAAGTCATCTTGAACCCGGAAGGGGCAGCGGCAAGGATCGCGTCCACGTCGTTGATGGATACGAGCATCCTAGGCGCGCCTCAGCGGATCAACATGACTTGGCTGGCCGCATACCCCAAGCGAACGCTTCAGTGCACAGGCCACAAGCTTCTATGAGTTCTTAGCTGCTGCCGCTGCCGGTTTTGTTCTGGGCGGCACCTTGAGCTTCTTCGCCCTCTCTGTCGTCACGTAGATGGACTCAAGCACGTTCTCAAGGATGTCCATGACCACATTGACATCCGCTGAGGTGGGCTGATAGCCCCGATGCGTCGTAGCGTGCCCGGCCTCAATCAGCGGGCCCAGGGCATCCAACTGAATCTTGCTGATGAAGCCACCTTCAAGAAACTTTTCCAGATTCTTAACGAAGCTGCCGTTGTCGCCGACCTTCTCGACCATGACGAACTCAAGTAGGGAGCGGACACCTAGCATAGTCAGCCACCAGTTCTGTGCGCCAATGCCGGTGTAAAGCTCTTGCAGGAGGTTGTATTTGCTCTGGGCGCCCAAAAAGTCCGCTAGGAATAGCTCATGCATCCATGGCGGCCTGCGACGAGCCAGGGCGGGCGGGTACTGGTCAACCATGTCCCCTTGACCGTTGATCGACCAAGACGTTTTCATGGTGACGTATTCGCAGCCGTTGCACTCAGCGAGGGTGTAGACGGACTTCTCCACGTCGAAATCATCTTCGTGAGTCTCCGTCACGTCCTCCTTAGTGATCGTATAGAGCACTGTGTGCTTCGTCTTGCGCAAGCACAGGTTGCAGTGCCACCAAACCTTCTCTTCCGGGTTTGCCATTGTTCCCTCCTGCGGTCGATTCTGCCGCACGGGGTTGGTGCCTTGCCCTAGGGCCATTGCTATTCGTGGCGTAGGGAGCGGTAGATTGCTCTCGCTTGCTCCAGGGGCAACGCAACGGTCGGAGCTGGCCTTGGGCGGTTCACCTGCTATTGGACACGGCCGACGCCATGGGGCTTCAAGCTTGGCACGTGAGTATGCTGGGCGCCGACCAGCGCTCCTGAGAGTCGACTTCCGCGACCGACGGGAAGTGGCCGAAAGGGTGAGTTCGACGCGCGCGGAAGATGACCGTGCGCTTTGCTCATAAGTGCGAACGGTTCGCGCGCACCAGGCTAGGTCGGAGAAAAGATCTGCTCAATCGCGGCAAGGGGGTCGGCGTCGATCACGTGCTGCTGCTCGATGTAGGTGATGTGGGCTGCTTCCTGGCAGTCGTCCCACGCGTTCATCGGCTCGATCGCCATGTACACGCCAGCCTGGGCTTCAAGCCAGGCGTCGACGCCCTTCAAAGCCGGCCAGAATTTCACTTCGGACATCGGCATGCGCTGATGCTCAACCGCGTCGGCGGGATCTTGCTGGCGACGGTACACCCACACGTCGGCCGCGTACCGCCTCAGCGCCTCGGCCGAGTTCGCGCTGAAGCGCTTCGACATCTGCATGACGAACTGGTCAATCCAGCGGGAACGAGGCATCAGGTCCATGTCGACATGGTAGCCGGGCGCAGGTTGGGCTGCACTACGCGCCGGCTCAAGTGCCATCACCCGTCGCACTGGAGCGGTTCTCCTCAAGCATCATGCAAAAAATTCTGCCTTGCTCGATCGCATCGTCCAGCGCCACATGCGTGTGGGGAAGGTCTCCCTTCCACCGGCGCGGCATGTTCCGCTTCGTCGACTGCCGGTAGGGAAGCCGAAGCATTGCCATGGCGTATGTCTTGATGTCCAACGCGGAGTGGCTGAACGGGCTCTCGCCTGCGAAGCGCATCAGGTACCAGTAGACGAACATGAAATCGAAGGCTGCTGGGTAGCCGACGAACACCGACTTGCCCGGCAGTGTCTTCAACCAGGCTGAGTAGGCCGGCATGGCGATGCTCGGCGCTTGACAGTCCACCCGCGTGGCGTTCCAGGCGGCTGGGTTGGCCTTCCAGAACTCCATGGTGGCGGGCGACGAGGCGGCGCCTTCGAGCAACTCAAGGTTCGCAGCGAAGGTGCTCAGAAGGCGCCCGTTCGCGTCGAAGGCCGCCGAGCCGAAGCTCAGCATCGAGTGCGGTCCAGGGATGGGACCGTCAGCTTCGATGTCGGTGGAGACGTAGATTTCGGTGGTCACGCGGCATTCTGATGCCAGATCGCGCGCCTGCCAGGGGCCCGTCTTCTGATGAGCGGGCGGCTGCGCAAGCCGGTCGCGCGCGGCACCAGCTACCGATGCCGAACTACTGGATATGAGACGGCGTCTCATAAACGTCCCATATCGGGCCGCCAATGACAAAGGGCCTGCATCGCTGCGGGCCCCGTCAATACTGGCTCCTCGACCTGGGCTCGAACCAGGGACCTACGGAGTAACGGTCCGGCCTTTGCTTTCAGTGCGAAGATGATGGACACACAATGCAGGAGAGGGGAGACGACTATGGAGCGTTGTTACGGAGCTGTGTGCTTTTTCCCGTTGGAGGCGAGTGCCCCAAGATTCTTTGGATTCTCGGAGTTTCTGGCGGGCCTAGCGCTAATGGTGCTCGCGTGGACAACTGCCGATGTTCGCTATCGATTCCGAATAAGAACTGCGCCGTTGCCATTGCAGGGACTTACTTTTTTTGTCGTTGCAACCGTCGGAGGGCTATCGCTTCTGACGGACCTATGGCGCGCCGAGCAGTGGCTGGTTCCGCGGGGCAATCTGTTCACACCCGCAACGTGGCAGGCACTCCTTGGGGGAAGCTTCCTTCTGACGTTTCTCACTTGGGCGTGGTTCGCGTTCATACGCCCGCCGGTGTATGGCAAGCTGAACGCACAGAGATTTGCCCAAGCCCTATATCGAATAGTTCTCAAAGGGTCCCCCGATGAACTCGCCATCATTGCGGAGGAACTCACATTCTCTGCGGCACCCTTGGTGAGCTACGCCACGGATCTTGGAAGGCTGAAGAATTATCATATTATGCGAGATGAAGTGCCGCGGAAGAGGGTTTCGAAGGTGGAAGCCTACGCCAACGACCTGTTGCTTCTATTGGGCGACAAGCGCCTCTGCCGAAGCATTGTCGCAGTCTCGCCGGGAACGGCTCTTGCAATATTCCAAGAAATACAGGAGATGAAAAAATTTGGAATTCAAGTGGAGACTTTCGGCTGCAATATCGTGACTGAGGCTCTCCTGAATGCGGACTCTTTTTTATTCAATGAGACGGAGTCTTATGAATCAGGCCTTATTGGCTATCATAAGCCGCTGAGCCAAGCAATTTTCTCGAATTACGAGATGGTCGAGAATATTGGGACTCTGCTTGATCCGAATATTGATGCCGGCGGCAAATGGACAGCGGCGCAATTGGGTGCCTATTGCAGAGCAGTGAAGCTAACTCTAGGCAGCTACGCAAAAGGAGGGTATCGTGGGCATTCATTCGTACTGTATCGTGCAAAATCGAACATAGAGCATGCTGCTTCCGACGTATACTTGCTTGATGGAACGGATGAAATTTCGTTCGACGATCAAGTTTTGGCACGCTTGCGTGTTGTCATTGAGTTTATTGTTGATGCAGTAAGTATTCTTGATGAGCACAAGTTGTCCGGGGAACTACAACTCCGAATTCGTAAGACAGAAAATGGTGGCCTGGGAACCTTCTACGATCACCTCGCTGAAATGATCTTTGAAGTGATCTTCGCCGCTTCAGCTGTTACATCGCCGCACAGCCAATGTTGGTGGGTGCAACACAATACTGTTTGGTCCAGTCTGTTCAATTTCAATAGATTGCAAACGACTGTGGGCAAGATTGTAAAATTTAAGGTCCGCCGTCTCATGTACGACGAGATCGTACGAATGCACAGCTCACCGAATTTCAAAGGCGCAAAGATTCTTGGCTTTTGTTTGAACGTTATGGGGTTGAAACTCGGGAACCCCACATATGACAGGGACAGTCGAGCACTTCATAGAGCTGTTCTTGCTTGGACTAAGAGGAATTTTTCTTGGCTGAATTCTTATAACCATCGCGTCGCCGAGGCGAGTCTAGTCGACAGCCTGACATATGAACCCGCGAATCAAAGGCTAGTTAAGACCTATGCGGCAGGGGGGCTTCGGCGTGAGCCGACATACGTCTATCTAGATTTGGATCCCTTGCAAGACTCCACAACGTTGAGATCATCGGGTTCCGATCAGGAATGACGTGCATCGGGCCGCAGCGACGATCGCGTTTCGGGAATGTGGAAGGCTACTCACTCGATATTGGCGAACTCTTGTTGCACTGGACGAGTTGAAATGACATCAAATCTGAAAGAGCCTGTGACGCTAGAGAAGCTTGTCGCAGAATTGTTAGAACGCATGGGGCGTGAGGGCGTCAAAACTAACCTTGTCGTTGAGGGTTCTCTGGGCCACCGATACGATGTTGACATCATATTTGGTGATTTGGGTGATGCGACGATTGTTGAAGTAAAGGCCTACAGATACCACTCGCCTCCTCCCGCGGAACTACTTGTGAGAGCGTTAAATCGCCTCCAACTTGTTCAGAAAGAAATGCGAGTCGCGCATTTAATGCTTGTCATGTCGTGTCCATTGGTATCGACTCTACTCTCAATAAGCCAGCACTACCCGAACGTAGAGATTTGGGACGGCCCGAAACTCCTTGAGGTTGCTTCTTACTATCCGGATCTTCTGAAGCGCCTAGAAGACCTCTTGGAAGTGACGGTATCGGATGTCGGGATAAGGCAAGATGCGGAAGCTGAGATCCAATCAGATGTTGAAAGTACAAAGGGGCGGGAGTTGGCCAGCGAGTTGAGGGCCATTCCGCCTGGTAGGGAAGGCGCATACATATTTGAGCAGAAGTGTGTCGAAGCGCTCCAGTACCTCTTCGATCGGGATCTGTTTGGGTGGCATATACAGCACACGACAGAGGATGGGTTGCATCGCCGCGACTTGGTATGCCGAATCCTACCGAAGGCAGAGATATGGCGGCTGATGCTTACGGACCTGAAAAGTCGATACGTTGTTTTTGAGTTTAAGAACTATAGCGAACAAATCTCACAGAGTGAAATTATAACCACCGAGCGATACCTGTATCCTTCAGCCCTTCGACGGCTTGCGATCATTGTTTCTCCGCGCGGCTGCTCGTCGTCAGCCAATAAAGTTATCCAGGGCGCTATGCGCGAGAGCGGAAAGCTTTTGCTTTCGCTCACAGTGGATGAGCTTGCTTCATTACTTGTTGGCAAGGATGAAGGATCGGATCCGAACTCGTTTCTGTTTGAACGCGTAGACGAGTTTCTAATTAGTCTGGGCCGCTAGCGCTGAATATTGCCATGCGCCGGACGGGGAGGAGAGGGCGGAAGAGGGGAACTTTGAGCGTGCCTAGCTGGGGCTTGCTCGGTGAGGCTCGACCTGTGGCAACGATACGCCACAACTGCCCAGTCGAGGAGGTCGCCGAAGCGATTTGGGTAGCGATGCTCTAAGTTGTTGATTTGTAAATTGATCGGGAGATTGCAAAGCCGTTGAGCCGAGTGCGGTCGATTGCCGATGCAGCACCGCGCTGACCCCAGCGACTGGTACACGCTAGGTGCGGGCATTCAGGCTCGTGCGGCGACAGGCTCAGATCGACCCATAGCGGACGTTGGCTCAGGCTGAGCAAGGCTCCGGAAAGCGGCCGTTCAACGTTTGAGATGAGAGGCTTGCCGGGGCAAGTCCTCTCGATTGGAATACGAAGGGGCGTCACGGCCTAGCTTGCACGACCTTAGCCATGACCCAGTGGTTCTTTCCGAGGCGCCTAACTCGCTCGAAGCCTTGTCGTTCAAACATTGATAGCCGACTGTTATAGAGGAATGAGGCCGAGACATTTCGGCCTGCAACGTCTTCAGGATAACTCTCCACGGTGCCTCCGCCAAGGCGTGAAATTTCCTCTAACGCGCCCGCAAGAGCTGCCGAGGAGACACCTTGTCCACGGTATGCCTTGTCGACGAAGAAACAGGTGATTCGCCATTGAGGCATCTCAAATGAGCCTTCGCTATAGACGCGCAGATGCTTGATCCGGGGGAGTTCTTCTGGAGCGCCAAACTGACACCAACCAATGCAAGTGGCTCTGTCGTAAACGAGTGCGGCGTGGGCAGTGCCCTGACGCACTCGATTCTCCTTTTGCGCGCGGCGATGCACGCCGCGTTCCTTGCCCTCGGGATGGAACTCAAGACACCAGCATCCGCCCCAGACACCGTTATGCCGTTCGATCAGTGCGGCAAAGTCCGGCCACGTGGACTGGGAGAGTGACTTGATAGTGAAGTCAGGCATCGGCTGGTGTGCTGTTTGAGGTCTAACACGTCGGCCATTCCAGGCTCATCGAACCAGTGGGGCCATCTTGTTCTCCTCGATTCTTCAGGGATGGGCCGGTTAGTCCAGCACAAACGCCGCGAGCGCGCAATATCGATCCTGTGTAGGGCCTAACCTGATTCATCGATCGCCGGATGGAAGCCGCAGCGGACACCGAAGCGACACACGCGTCGCGAAGTCCTACACCAGATCCCGGCCACTACTGCCATGCGCGCGGCGAGCCGGGCACGACAATTGAGGTGGGCTACTACAGGAGCAACCCATGGACAAGTCAATGATCAAAGGTATCGCGGTCGGCGGCATCGCAATGGTGATGCTGGGCGCGGGTGCCGTCACGGGTTATCAGAAGCTGTCGCAGCCCAAGGCCGCTGAGGTGATGGCCGTCAAGGAGGTAACGGAGACCGTGACGACGCCGCGCCAACAGTGTGAGACGGTGCAGGTGCAGCGCCAGGCGCCGGTCAAGGACGAGAACCGCCTGCTCGGCAGTGTTGGTGGCGCGGTGCTCGGCGGCGTGCTCGGTCACCAGATTGGCGGCGGCACCGGCAAGAAGGTGGCCACCGTAGCCGGCGCTGCGGCAGGCGGCTACGCCGGCAACCAAGTGCAGAAGAACATGCAGCAAGGTGACGTTATCTCGACCGCCGAGCAGCGCTGCAAGACGGTGCAAGAGAAGTCGAAGAAGTTGGTTGGCTACGACGTGAGTTACCGCCTGAATGGCAAGGACGGAGTGGCGCGAACCTCGTTTCGCCCTGGCGCCACGCTGCCGGTGAAGGACGGCCAGGTCGACACGACAGCGCCGACGTCTTGAGCCACACGCCGTCCAGGTGCGACAGCCGGCAATCCGATGCTTCGTAGCAACGTTGCTCGACTTCCTGCCTCCATGCAATCGCCAGCGGGACTGCTCTTCAAGCGCGATGCACATCCTGGGCTTGGCCCTAAACGTGTCTAACCGATGCCCAATGACCCGCGTCCGCCCTGTGTTTTCTCCTACCTTAAGAGTTAGACAAAGCACTCGCGCGGGCGCCGTAGCCCTTGATCGACGTCCAGACTTCTAAGCAGCTGGTCGAGAGCGTGGCGCGTGTGACTGTGCTCGGAACGCTTGGAATTCGCTCGCCAGCCGCCGGGCTAGGCAGGCAGTCGAATGAGGCCATTGCCAGTGTGTCGATCCTCCTGCGAGCGCAACTTCAAAGCTTGGGGACAGCGCTTTGGCCTACAAGAATGCCGCGTGTTGCTGCCGTGCCATCACAGCGCATCTCTGACATCGGCATCTGGCACCAGGGAGCACCCTGGACGCCACGCAATGTGACTAGGGGGTCAACATGCCAAACAGGCGGCACATCAACTACCGGGGGTGCTTCATCACCACGCGATGGACAGAGGTCACACCTCGACCGGAGTGCGCAGAACAAGAGACGCTCATTCACGGGTCGGCGAAGCGATTCACGGCCAGTTTCTCAGTCGAAGCAAGCCTCGCTTGTGACGAGTCGTGGCAACAGTTCCCGACGACTGAGTTCGATACCTTTGCTCGCGCATCAGAGGGCGCGATGACTATTGCTCGACAGATGATCGACGCGAAGCTCTCCGAACGGTCCAGAACCGTGCGGCACTGAGTTGGCGAAGCGGGGTGATCGAGTGCGGTCAGCCGCGGCGCGCGCGATCTGCAGGGGGGGATGCACCAGGCGCGTGAACCTCGAACGTGTACTGCACCCTACGAATCGTAGCGGTGCGATCGCTGCTGCATCGCACGGAGCGGATGAACCTGTCCCGCGGTTGTCTCGGCCTGTTCCGCGGTTGTACCGGGATCACCCGGTTTTGCGTCGTCGGGGCAGCTGTAAGTCGTTGATTTTCAACACTGTGCCGCGCCTGTCACGTTTTGTGATTCCTGTTGTCGTGGGTTCGAGTCCCATCAGCCACCCCACACGAAGCCCGCTTGCAGCGGGCTTTTTCTTTGTAGCGCCCGCTAACGAGCACACGCTGCAGAGGCTCGTTATTTCCCACGGTGGGAAATGAGGGCCGACCCGCAGCCTGCCGCAACAGCGCTGGCACTCCCTGACGGCGCATAGTCGTGAGGATGAACCCCCGCCGAGATCACGCCTCCGCACGGCGCCGGATCTGATGTCTAGCCGACGCCTGTTCGTGGGCCTCATGGCTGACGACCGCATGCGAGATGCCGTGGACGCGCTGCGTTCGACGTGGGTCTTGCCGCCTGGCGCGCGATTGGTGCCGCGGCACAACCTTCACTTGACGCTGCACTTCCTCGGGGACGTCGACTT
This sequence comes from Rhizobacter sp. OV335, assembly GCF_900142965.1. Taxonomy (GTDB): domain Bacteria; phylum Pseudomonadota; class Gammaproteobacteria; order Burkholderiales; family Burkholderiaceae_C; genus Rhizobacter. Next base: position 62 of record NZ_FRCQ01000058.1, on the reverse strand, counting down.
GATCGATGAGGCGAGTCTGGTCGAGGCGCTGGCCGCCGTGCCGGTGCCCGAGCTGCAGCTCT
>NZ_FRCQ01000029.1 GCF_900142965.1 Rhizobacter sp. OV335 | reverse complement strand
CCGCACCCGGCCAACGGCAGCAACCTGATTCCGGCGGCCGCCCAGCAGCCACCGATCGACACCATCCAGTTCTCGCTGCCGGACGGCACGCTGGTCACCCGCTTCGGTTTCGTCGGTCGCCCGCGCCACGCCCGCGAGCGCGGCGAGGCCTGGAATGAAGTCGGCTACGGCCCGAACGACACCGTCGATGCCAACGGCAACCCGCAGGACAAAGGCGGCGGCGTCTACCTGAACTTCGTCGCCAACTACTTCAAGAACCGCACCTGGGGCACCGAGTTCATCGACAACAGCAAGGTGGCAGGCGTCACCAAGCCGACGTTGGTCGTCAACCAGTACTTCCAGGAAGCACAACGCGGCGGCGGCCATTCGTTCTTCCGCCGCTTCGACAACGCCGGCGTCACCGACTACGGCTGGATGTCGCCGGGCGACCTGCTGGACGACACGACCTACACCGACGGCTTCGCCGACAAGACCTCGTGCCCGGTCGTGCCGAAGCCGCCGCAGACCGCGCTGCTGAAGACGACCAACGGCTACCCCGGCGTCTTCGGCGCCAACGACGGTTGCAGCGTGGTGCTCAGCGAGTACCCCGGCTACAACTCGCTCGTGGCGGACGCCAACGGCGTGATGGTGCCGAACGGCCCGCACGTCGACGGCCGCGCGCTGAAATCCGGCGACGTGATGGAGTTCACCGGCTCGTTCTTCTCGTCGCGCGCGGCGATGGACGCCATCAAGGACAGCGGCAACTTCCGCTACTACACCAACGAAGTCACCTACGTGATGGGCGTGGGCCTGCGTCCCTGGTACGGCGTGCAGCCGCGCCTGATGAACGCGCCGATCCCGGAATCGGCGCTGCAAGGCGGCATCGGATCGACCTCGTACGACTACTCGGACAACAGCCCGCTGATGTTCCAGCAGCCGCACAACCACATCGGCATGCAGAACATGCAGCGCTTCGTGGAAGGTCGCCGTTGGTTCCACACCAACATGCAGACCGGCGAGCACACCGAGAACGGCAACGACCGCAACGATCCGGCCGTGGGCCTGCAAGGTCCGATGTTCAACCAGTCGACCTGCTTCGGTTGCCACATCAACAACGGCCGCAGCCTGGCACCGAGCGTGGTCAACCAGAAGCTGGACACGATGGCGGTGCGCACCGCCGCGATCGATGCCAACGGACAGCAGCTGCCGCACCCGATGTACGGCCTGGGCGCGCAGATGAACGCGAAGGCGTCCACCGACGGCGTCCGGCGTGACTGGGGCACCGGCGTGCACGTCTCGGGCTTCGAGCTGAAGACCGTGAAGCTGGCCGACGGCAGCTCGGTGGAGCTGAGCAAGCCGACGATCTCGTTCGACGGCCCGACGCCGGCCGTGTTCTCGGTGCGCACCGCGCAGCCGGTGATCGGCATGGGCCTGCTCGAGGCGATCCCGGATGCCGACATCATTGCGCGTGCCAAGAGCACCCCGGATGCCGACGGCGTCATGGGTGTCGCGAACTTCGCGTACGACCCGGAAACCAACAAGGTGCGCCTGGGCCGCTATGGCTGGAAGGCATCGAAGGTCAGCCTGCGCCACCAGGCCTCGGCCGCCGCGCTGCTCGACATGTCGGTCACGTCGCCGGTGTTCCCGAACCGCGACTGCCTGTACGGTCCGGCGAAGTGCACCACCGCGAACCGTGTCGACACCGGCCTGTCGGAAGACGCGCTGAAGCTGCTGGAGCGTTACGTGGCCCTGCTGGCCGTGCCGGCGCAACGCAGCTACGCGAGCGGCTACCCGAAGGGTGTGACGCCGCTGGCCGCGCTGAGCCCGGACGAGAAGAAGGTTTCCGCCGGCGAGACGGTGTTCAACACCCTCAAGTGCCAGAGCTGCCACGTGCAGTCCATGACGACCGGCTCCACCAGCGAGTTCCAGGAAGTGCGCGACCAGAAGATCAAGCCCTACACCGACATGCTGCTGCATGACATGGGCTCCGACCTGGGCGACGGCCTGACCGAAGGCCTGGCCACCGGCAACATGTGGCGCACGTCGCCCCTGTGGGGCATCGGCTACACCGAGATGGTCGCGGGCAAGACCGCGAAGGTCGGCTACATGCACGACAGCCGCGCTCGCAACCTGACCGAAGCCATCGTGTGGCACGGTGGTGAAGGAGCAGCCAGCCGCGACCGCTTCATCGCGCTGAGCAAGGCCGATCGGGAAGCCCTGCTGGCCTTCCTGGGTTCGCTGTAACGCACGCTGCTGCCGGGGCCTGTTCGGCCCGGCACCGCAAGAAAGCCGCCCTTCGGGGCGGCTTTTTTTATTCCGGTAAGGTTCACGGTCATGAACGCACCTGTCCTGCTGGCCGGCGGCAATCCGCAGATTCCGAAGGGAGAAGGCAATGCACCCGTGCAGGCCTTCATCGCCGCGATGCCGGGGTGGAAGAGCGATGTGGGGCGACGCATCGACGAGCTGGTGGTGCGCACCGTGCCCGCCGTGCACAAGGCGGTCAAATGGAACTCACCGCTCTATGGCATCGAGGGCCAGGGCTGGTTCCTCAGCTTCCACGTGTTCACGAACTACGTGAAGGTGGCGTTCTTCCGCGGGGCGCTCCTTGAGCCCGTGCCGCCGGTCGAGTCGAAGAGCAAGGAGACGCGCTACCTGCACATCCGCGAGGACGAGCCGCTGGACGAGGCGCAGTTCATCGCGTGGGTCGAGCAGGCGAGCCGGTTGCCGGGAGAGCGGATGTGAGGCCGCTCACCGCCCAAGCTGCACCAACGCCGCCTGCAGCCCGGCCAGCCCGCCGACGCGCTGGTCGTTGATGAAGACCTGCGGCATCTGGCGCACCGACGGCCCGCACTTCTCGAAGAACGCCAAGCGCTCGGCCTCGTCATCGATGCGGATCTCCTCGAACGCGAGGGCCCGGGAGGTCAGCAGCATCTTGGCCGAGTCGCATTGCGGGCAGGCCGATTTCGAATAAACGACGATGTTCAGGTTCATGCGCCGCAGTTTACGGGCGCCCTCCATCGCCCGCTGCGCACGCCCCTCAGTGCTTCGTCGGCGCGGCCTCGGCCGGCGTTTCGGTGTGCATCACGCACTGCCAGCCCTTGCCGTTCTTCACCCAGGTCGAACTGTCGTTCATTTCCTGCTGGGTGGCCTTCTTGCCGTCGCCGCGCGGGGCAACGGCCTGCTTGACGTGGTAGGTCACGATGGCGGTCGCGTCGTTCGGGAACACCACCTCCACGTCGCTCAGCTCGAACGAGGTCACCACCATGTTGCCCTGCTCCGCCATCTTGCGGTAGGACGCATGGTCGAACTTCATCGCGCCGTGCGAGCTGACCATCAATGACGGTTCGCTGAGCATCTCCAGCGCAGTGTCAGTGTCCTGGTTCACCATCGATTGCCAGAACTTCTTCTCGAGGTCGATGAGTGTCTTTTGCGGTGTCGGCATCTGGGACTCCTTTCAAGAACAGGACTGCCATCCTGCGACTCCTGCGCGCCAGGGACATCGGAGAAGACGGCGTTCCCCCGTAGGGGTGCTCCTACATCCGCAGCGCTTGTATGAGAATGGCGCCCATGACCGACCCCAACGCCATCGTGGCCACCGTGCCCTCCGCGTCCACCACGCAGTCGTCGTTGACGCTGAGCCTGCCGCAGAACTTCCCGCTGGCGCTGACGCCGCAGCAGAACGACAGCCTGCTCGCCCGGGTCGACGCCTTCCGGTTCGCCGAGATCTCGCAGCACGACATCGCGTCGCTGGGCCTGGAACCCGAACTGGCGCTGAACCGCACGCTCGACGGTTTCCTGTCGCGCATCGACAAGACCACCTCGCCGCAGCTGTTCACGCTGGTCGCGTCGCTGAACCAGCAGGTGCAGGACGAGAACCTGCCCGAACTGGCCAACCGCATCCTGAACGCCCGCCCGTCGCTGCTGGCGCGCCTCCTCGGTCTCTTCAACCCGAAATCGCTGCGCCAGGCGGCCAACCGCGCCTATGAAGAGGCGGCGCGCATCGCCTCGGGCCGGTCGAAGGCGCTGTCCGAGCTGATCGGCGGCATGGAGACCAAGCTGCGCGCCGAGATGACCCGCCTCAACGAGGAGCTGCGCCACCTCGACACCGTGAAGGCCGAGTACCGCAAGAGCTTCGTGGCGTTCGCGGAAGACGCGGCCTTCCTGAACAGCGTGCTGGCCAAGGCGCGCACCGAGGTCGCCGCGATGGAGCCCGAACTCGCCGCTGACCCGCAGCGCCGCCACGACGTGCGAGACAAGCTGCAGTCGCTCGAATCGCGCGCGCTGGCCGTTGAAGGCACGCTGACCAAGCTGCCGGCCGACCAGCTCGTGATCCGCCAGCTGCAGAACGCCGGTGTCGCGACGCTGCAGGAGCTGGCGACGACGATGGCCTCGCGCTTCGCGAGCATCAAGATGACGCTGCTGACGATCCACGGCGCACGCATGGTGCAGGACCTGCAGCGCCTGGCGCAGCAGGGCGCCGACCTCGACAGCAACCTGAACAAGGTGCGCGGCATGCTGATGAAGGACGTCGTCGAGACAGCCGCCACCGCGCCCGGCGACAACCGCCTCGCGCAGGCGCAGCAGCTCCAATCGGTGGTGGCCGACACGCAGAGCCTGGTCGCGCTGGTCGACGCCGCGCGCGACACCAACCAGCGCAAGTTCGACGAAGCCCGTGCGCTGATGGCCCAGGCCCGCGAAGACATGCTGGCCCTCGGCAAGAGCATGAACCCCGCCGCCACCGTCGCGGCCCAGACCTACACCTCCCTCCGCTGAGACGCCCATGACCACGCCTTCGCTCAAACTGAACCTGACCAAGCCCGGCGATGCCGCCCCGAAGCTGTCGCTGTCGCTCGACAAGGGCGAGCGCTTCCGGGTGCGGCTGGCCTGGGACGGCGACACCGACATCGACCTGCATGCGCTGGTGGCGGTGAACACCGGCGGCGGCGCGAAGGTGTCCGACTTCGGCGACATCCTGTCGACCTACAACGTGCAGCGCACGATCCGCGGCCAGGCCACCGGCACGCTGCCGCTGAATGCCGACAAGACCTTCTCGGTGCACGGCGGCGCGCTGGTGCACAGCCCCGATGCAACCGACGGCCTGGCCGCCGGCGACGACGAGTGGGTGTCGATCCAGCCCGATCGCCTGGCCCCGCCGGCGGCCGGCGTCATTGAGATCCCGCTGGTCGCGATGATCCACCCGCAAGGTTCCGGCCGCTCGTTCCGCACCGTGAAGAACGCGCGTGTCGTCGTCGAGAACGCGCTCGGCAAGGAGCTGCTGAACGTCAGCCTGTCGGACCAGTTCGGCGAGTTCGTCGGCGTGCAGATGGGCTCGATCATGGTCGAGGCCTCGGGCTCGTCCTTCGTCGGCGTCGGGGTCGGCTTCAACAACGACTTCAACCAGGTGCTGGGCCACTTCTCCTGATGCTCGTCTCGATGGTCCGCGACCGGCGCAGCGCATGAACATCAAGGTCACCGTGATCGGCGGCGCGCCCGAGCCTGAGCCCGGTGCCGAATCCAGGCCCGCGGCGCGCGTCAGGCCGACAGTGCTGCCGGGCGCGACGCTGCCGGCCACCGCGATGCCGTCCACGTCGCCTCTTGCGGCCACGACGCCCCCCTCGTTCACCGCGTCCGCGCTGCCCGGCGTGCAGCGCAAGCCGGTCGAAGTGGCGCTGCCCGCGCTGGCGCGCCGCTTCCCGCAGGCCGACGCCGCGGCGCTGCAACGCACGCAAGGCGTACTGGCCGGCGTGCACGTGCAAAGCGTCGATGCAGCCGGCTGGCTGCGCTTCGGCATGGCCGAGCAGGAAGAGCTCGCGGCCCTGATCCGGCAACGCCTGCAAGTGGCGCAAGAAGCCACCACGCGCAGCGTGCCGCAGCACCTGCGCCGGCTGCAGGAGCTGCTGTCCGACGTGCTCGAAGCGCTCGATGGCGGCTTCTTCCGCAGGCCGGCCGCGGCCGTGTGGGCCGGGCATGAGGCCGAGGTCGTGCAGCTCGAATCGCTGCTCGGCGCCTCGAAGGCGGCGCTCTCCGATCAGTTGCAGGCGCTCGGCCAGCTCCAGCAGCCGGTGCTGGCCTGCGCGCAGCGGCTCGAGGCCAGCGCACTGGCCGCCGAGTACCTGTTGGACCAGGTCGGCCCCGAGGCGGGCGGCCTGCTGCTCGCACGGCTCACGTCGCTGACCGGATCGCAGGCCATGCTGCAGGAGCACCGCCTGCACCTGGAGCAGGACGCGAGCCGACTGCAAGAACTGATGACCTGGGTGCAGGACGGCGTGCTGCTGAAGCTGCCCGCGGTCCACGCCCAACTGGCCCGGCTGGCCTCGCGCCCGAGCGAGACGCAGCGTTTCCTCGCGGCCGAGAAACTCACCGACATCCTGCAAACCCTGAAGCGAGCCCTCTGATGGCCCTGACCCTGAACCTCGAGAAGTCTGCCCGCACGCTGGTGCTGAGCCTGGAGAAGGCCGGCATCGCCAAGCCCCCGGCGCTGGAGGTTGGCTTCGGCCTCGACGTCTCCGGCTCGTTCGAGGACGAGCATCGCGCCGGCATCACCGACCGGCTGCTGACGCGGCTGGTGCCGTGGGGCCTGGCGTTCGACCCGGACAAGAAGGTCGACGTCTTCACGTTCTCGTCGGGCGCGGCCGGCGTGCACGAAGTGGGCTCGGTCGATGCGCGCAACTACGACGGCTACGTCGCGAACAACATCATCGCGAAGGTGCCCGGCTGGAACGGCGGCACCGACTACTCGCACCTGCTGGAGCGCATGCTGAAGCACTTCGGCTGGGCCGGCCCGATCGAGAAGAAGGCCGGCTTCTTCGGCCGGCTGATGGGGCAGAAGGACGAGGTGATCCCGGTCGCGAAGAAGCGCTCGCTGGTGATCGTCGCGACCGACGGCGACAACGCCGACAAGGAGCGCACGATGCGCGTGCTGCGCGAGTCGGAGCAGCGCCAGGACCAGGTCTATTTCCTGTTCCTCGGCATCTCGAACCAGGGCTCGACCTTTCCGTTCCTGGAGCGCATCGGCGACCAGTTCGGCAACACCGGCTTCAAGGCCATCCACAACCTGCGCAAGTTCGTCGCGCAGTCGGATGAAGAGCTGAATGAGCAGTTGATCGACGAAGAATTGATCGCCTGGCTGAAGGGATAGGAAATTCCTGCCAGCACAGGAATTAATTGCCATCTGTGCGAGCCAGAATCGGATATTCCTGCGTAAGTAGGAAGGGCTTCCTTCCTAAGCAAGTTTTCTATAGTATTCCTGCAAACGCAGGAATTACCGATGAAGGTCAAGATTTCGTCCCCGACCGACCTCGGGCTCGTCGTCCGTGCGATGCGCCGTGTGTCGAACGTGCGCATCGATGACTTCGCCGGCTTGGCGGGCGTGAGCAAACAGTTCGCCGCGGATCTGGAACATGGCAAGCCGACGCTGCAGATCGGCCTCGCGCTCAAGGTCTTGCAGGACCTCGGCGTGGAGGTGAGCGCCGAGATCCCCGCCTCGGCCCACCAGCACCTGGAAACCCTCCATGCCCAGGGTGGCCTGCGGCCGTTGAAGCCCCGCGCCACTCGCAAGCCGAAGGCCTGATCACATGCGTCAACTCGTTGCATGGCTCAACGACACCCGTGTTGGCGTCATCACGGATGAGAACGACATCTGGAGCTTCGAGTACGCCGAGAACTGGGCCAACGATCCGCTCGCATTCGACCTCGCCCCTGGCCTCCCCCGCGCCCAGCGCAAGCACCTCGACGGCGCGTCCAACCGCGCCGTGCAGTGGTACTTCGACAACCTGTTGCCGGAGGAGAAACTGCGAGAGACGCTCACGAAGTCCGCAAAGCTGAAGGGCGACGATGCGTTCGCCCTGCTCGAATACCTGGGCGCCGAATCAGCTGGCTCGTTGGTGCTGCTCCCTCCCGGCACGCCTCCCACCACGAGCGGTCGCTTGCAGGCGCTCCCGGACGGCGCGTTGCGCGAACGCATCCGCAACATCGAACGCATTCCGTTGAGTGCGGGCGCACCCAAGCGCATGTCGCTGGCGGGCGCGCAGAACAAGCTGGCCGTCGTCTACCGCGATGGCGTCCTGTACGAGCCGGTCGGCAGCGAACCGTCGACGCACATCCTGAAGCCCAGCCATCCGAGCGCGGACTACGCGGCATCGGTCATCAACGAGTACGTCGTGATGCGCTTGGCCGCCCGCGTGGGCCTGCCAGTCCCCGCCGTGCATCGCTTCTACACACCCGAGCCGGTGTACCTCGTCCAACGCTTCGACAGGCACGCCGATTCCCAGGGCCGCACGCAACGCAGCCACATCATCGACACCTGCCAGCTGCTCAACAAGTCGAGGGCATTCAAGCAGTCGTCTGCGTCGCTCGAATCCCTCGCCGAAGCGGTGGGTGCCTGCACGAACCGCATCGCGACGGCACCGCGGATGTTCAACTGGCTGCTGTTCAACGTCCTCATCGGCAACGACGACAACCACCTGAAGAACCTGTCGTACTCGGTGAGCCCTGAGGGCATCGCGATGGCGGACCACTACGATCTGTTGTCGACTTGCGTTTACCACGCGAAGGCACTCGCCGATGAGCGGGCGATCTGGCCGTCGGTGCCGCTGATGTACGCGATGGGCTCGTGCACGCTGTTCGGCGACGTCGATCGCAAGGCACTTCACTCGGCCGGCGATGCGTTGGGTATGCCCGCGGCCGTTTGCGACCGGACGATCGACAGGATGGTGAAGCTGCTGCCCGCCGAAATCGACACGCTGCTCGCCGAGGTCGACGCCGAGAACGCGACGATGCCCAAACTCACAGCGGCCGATCGCGCGCAAGAAGGGTTGGTGCTGCGCGCGATCCGGCACATCGTGGTGAACGACATGCTGAAGCGCGTCAGGCCCCGGCGCGCATGACCCTCGCTCAGTACCCCACCGCCTGCCCATCCCGCCGCGAATCACTGGCCGCGACATACCCGTCCTCCAGGTCGTCGCTGAGCTTCCAGATGAACTGCCCGCTGCCGTAGTCCATGTACGCATCCGGCGTCGGCTCGAACCGATGGCCGAGCGCCTTCAGCCCGTCGACCAGCGCCGGCGCCATCGTCGATTCGAAATCCACCGCCAGCCCGTGGCCCACCTTCCAGCGCGGCGCATCGCACGCGGCCTGCGGCTGCTGGCGGTGCACCAGCATGCGCACCAGCGTCTGCAAATGGCCTTGCGGCTGCATGTTGCCGCCCATCACGCCGAAGCTCATCTGCGGCCGGCCGTCGCGCGTCAGGAAGCCGGGGATGATGGTCTGGAACGGCCGCTTGCCCGGCGCCACCACGTTGGGATGCGCCTCGTCGAGCGTGAAGCCGTGGCCGCGGTTCTGCAGGCTCACGCCGGTGCCCGGCACCACGACGCCACTGCCGAAACCCATGTAGTTGGACTGGATGAAGCTGATCATCATCCCGCTCTCGTCGGCAGCGCTCAGGTAGATGGTGCCGCCCGCAGGCGGCGTGCCGTGCGCCGGGTCGGCCGCACGCTTCGGGTCGATCAGCTTCGCGCGCTCGCGCAGGTAGCCGTCGCTCAGCAGGTCGGCCGCCGTCACCTCGGTCATCGCGCGCTCGTCGGCCACCCAGCGGTAGGTGTCGGCGAACGCGAGCTTCATCGCCTCGATCTGCAGGTGCTGCGATTCGACGCTGTCGACCGGGAAGCGCCCGAGGTCCAGCCGCTCCAGCATGCCCAGCGCCATCAGCGCGGCAATGCCCTGCCCGTTCGGCGGGATCTCGTGCACCGTGTGGCCGGCAAAGTCCTTGGCGATCGGCGTGACCCACTCCGGCCGGAAATTCGCGAGGTCGGACAACACCATCGCGCCGCCCTGCGCCTTCGCATGCGCGACCAGCTTCTCGGCGATCTCGCCGCGGTAGAACGTCTCGCCCTTGGTCAGCGCGATCTGCCGCAGCGTGGCCCCCGCCGCCGCGAACACGAAGCGCTCGCCGGGCTCCGGCGCCCGCCCGCGCGGCATGAAGGCCTCGGCATAGCCGGGCTGGTCTTTCAGGCCCGGCACCTGGCGGCCCCACTTGTCGGAGACGATGCGGCCCACGCCATGGCCGCGCTCGGCCAGCTCGATGGCCGGCTCCAGCAGGTCGGCGAACGGCAGCTTGCCGAAGCGCTCCGACAGCGCCACCCAGCCCGCCACCGCGCCCGGCGTGGTCACGGCATCCCAGCCGCGCATCGGCAGCTTGTGGCCGTTGGCCTCGCCGTACTTGCGGCGGAAGTAGCCGGGGTTCCACGCGGCCGGCGCCACGCCCGATGAATTGAGCCCGTGCAGCGCCTTGCCGTCCCACAGGATAGCGAAGTTGTCGCTTCCCAGGCCGTTCGACACCGGTTCGACGATGGTCAGCGCCGCCGCGGCGGCAATCGCCGCATCGACCGCGTTGCCGCCCTTCAGCAGCATGCGCAGCCCGGCCTGCGAGGCCAGCGCCTGCGAGGTCGCGACGACGTTGCGGGCCATCAGCGGGCTGCGGATGGTGGGATAAGGATTCGTCCAGTCGAAGTTCATGGTGTGAATGGGTCAGCGCTGGCGCGGATCGAGCGCATCGCGCAGGCCGTCGCCGAGCAGGTTGAAAGACAGCACCAGCAGGAAGATCGACACCCCCGGCCAGATCGCCATCCACGGTGCCGAGTCGACATAGTTCTTCGCAGTGTTCAGCATGCTGCCCCAGCTCGGCGCCGGCGGCTGCTGCCCGAGCCCGAGGAATGACAGGCTTGCCTCGGCGATCACCGCCGACGCGATCGCCAGCGTCGCCTGCACGATCACCGGCGGCGTGATGTTGGGCAGCACGTGCCGCAGCGCGATGCGCAGCGGCGGGTTGCCGACCGCGCGCGCCGCCTCGATGTAGTCCTCGACCTTCACGTTCAGCACCTGCGCCCGCGCGAGCCGCACGAAGATCGGCGTCGCCGACACCCCGATCGCGATCATCGCGTTGCTGAGGCTCGGGCCCAGGAAGGCCGCCAGCGCGATCGCGAGGATCAGGAACGGGCAGGCCAGGAAGGCATCGGTGATGCGCGAGATCAGCGCATCGGCGAACCCGCCGAGGAAGCCCGCCGCCAGCCCGATCGGCACGCCCAGCAGCAGCGAGATGCTCACCGACACCAGCCCGGCGAGCAGCGACGCGCGCGTGCCCCACACCACGCGCGACAGCACATCGCGGCCGATCTCGTCGGTGCCGAACCAGTGCTCGGCGCTCGGCGCCTTGCGGATCGCGCTCCAGCTGGTGGCAACCGGGTCCTGCAGCCCGAACCACGGCGCGAACACCGCCATCGCGATGAAGAGCAGCACGACCGCGAGGCCGAGCAGTGCGCCGCGCCGGCGCTTCAGCCGGCGCCACGCGCGACGCCACGGGCCGGCCTCGGAGCGCGGCGCGGTGGTCTTGGTGTGGGCAACAGGAAGCACGGCAGCCATCGTCAGCGCCTCAGTCGCGGGTTGACCGCAAAGTAGGCCAGGTCGGCCAGCAGGTTGAGCAGCATGTACGCCGACGCGGTGACGAGCACCACGCCCTGCACCACCGCGTAGTCGCGATTGAACACCGCATCGACCACCAGCTTGCCGAAGCCCGGGATCGTGAACACCTGCTCGGTCAGCACCGCACCCGACAGCAGCGTGCCCAGCTCCAGCGCGCCCAGCGTGATGATCGGCGTCAGCGCATTGCGCAGCGCGTGCTTCAGCACCACGGTGCGCTCGCTCAGGCCCTTGGCGCGCGCGGTGCGCACGTAGTCGGCCGACATCACCTGCAGCATCGCGCTGCGCGTGTGGCGCATCAGCACCGCGGCGATCGCGTTGCCGAGCACGAAGGCCGGCATGATCATCGCGGCCAGGTTGGCGCCCAGGTCCTCGAACGGGCTGACGTAGCCCGATGCCGGCAACCAGCCGAGCTGCACCGAGAACAGCAGGATCATCAGGATGCCGAGCCAGAAGTTCGGCGTCGAGATGCCCCACAGCGCGAACGCGTTGGCCGCCCAGTCCCAGGCCGTGCCGCGCCCCACCGCCGAGACGATGCCCGACGGGATGCCGATCGCGAGCGCGATCGCCATCGCCAGCAGCGCCAGCTCCACCGTGACCGGCAGCTTCTGCAGGATCAGCTCGGTCACCGGCTGCTGGTTGCGCACCGATTCGCCGAGGTCGCCCTGCAGCACGCCACCGACCCAGTGGGCGTAGCGCAGCGGCAGCGGCTCGTCGAGGTGCAGCTTGGTGCGCAGGTAGGCCACCACCGTCGGATCCTGGTCTTCGCCGGCCAGGATCTTGGCCGGGTCGCCGGGCAGCAGCTGCTGCAGCCCGAAGATCAGCATCGAGACGAACAGCAGCGTCGGCAGCAGCGTCGCGACGCGCTTGACGAGGTACTCGAACATCAGTGCATCACGGCGTAAGTTTCAGGCCGCTGACGCGCAGCAGCCCGTCGGGCACGTTGCGCACGCCGCCGAGCTTCGCGTTGTAGGCCCACAGCCAGTTGCGGTGGTACAGGTAGACGATCGGCCGCTCCTTCAGCACGCGCGCGGCGACCTGCTCGAACACCTTCTTGCGCTCGGCCGGGTCGCGCAGCGCACGCGACTGGTTCAGCAGCGCATCGGTCTCGGCATCGCAATACCCGGCGTAGTTCAGCGGCTGCTTGCAGCCGTGGAAGCTGAACAGGTTGCCGTCCGGATCGGCGCGGCCGCTCCACGCGAGCACCAGCGCCTCGAAGTCGCCCTTGTCGGCGAGGTTCAGCGAGGTCGCGAACTCGGCGGCCTGGATCTTCACGTCGAAGCCGGCCTCGCGCGTCATCGCCTGCACCACCAATGCCAGGCGCTGCGCGTCCGACGTGGTCGGCGTCACCAGCGTGAAACTCGGGTTCGGAATGCCGGCTTCCTTCAGCAAGGCCTTCGCGCGCGGGATGTCGCGCTTGGGCACCGGCACGTTCTTCGCGTACCAGGCGTTGCCCGGCGCGACCCACTGGTTGCCCACCGTCGCCTCGTTGTCCATCACCACCTGCGCGATGCCCTGGCGGTCGAGCGACAGCTCGAAGGCTTCGCGCACGCGGGCGTCGCGCCCCAGCGGGTTCTGCTTCGCCTTCTCGCTCTTCGCGAGGTTGATCGTGATGCCCTGGTAGCCGATCTCGGTGATGCGCGAGGTCTTCAGCTTCTTGTCGGACTGCAGCTTCTCCATGTCGCTGGAGGCGACGCGCTCGATGAAATCGAGCTGGCCGGATTTCAGGTTGGCCAGCCGCACCGTCGCGTCGGGGATCGGCGTGTAGACGATCTTGTCGAAGTGGATCACGTCCTTGTTCCAGTAGGGCGGGTAGCGCTCGAACACCATGCGGTCCTGCGCGACGCGCTCGACGAACCTGAACGGCCCGGCGCACACCGGCTTCGTGCCGAACTTGTCGCCGGCCGCCTGAGCGGCCTTCGGCGACACCATCATGCCGGCGCGGTCGGCCAGCTGCGCGAGCAGCGGCGAGAACGGCGCCGACAGGTTCAGCTTCACCGTCAGCGGGTCCACCACGTCGACGGTGGCGACCGGTGCCAGCTCGCCGCGGCGGTTCGAGCCGGGCAGCGTCTTGTGGCGCTCGATGTTGAACTTGACGGCCGCGGCGTCGAACTTCTCGCCGTCGTGGAAGGTGACGCCGGGGCGCAGCTTCAGCGTCAGCGTCTTGCTGTCGGCCGACCATTCGTAGCCGGTGGCCAGCTGCGGCTGGATCGCGAGCTTCTCGTCGACATCGAACAGCTTGTCGCACAGCGCGCTGAACACGACGCGGCCGACGAAGCTGCGCGAGAGCGACGGATCGAGCACGTCGGGGTCTTCGGCCAGGCCGACGCGCAGCGTCTGCGCCTGCGTCAACAAGGGCACGGCCGCCAGCAGCAGCGTGGGGATCCATCGGGTCATCAGGGACGTCATCGTGAACTCCGGGAACAACAGATCAAGGGGTGGGTTCGAAAGCCGCCTGCAGGCGGGCGAGGCGGATGCTGGCGGGCGTGGTCGCGGTCGCCGGCTTCAGCGGCGGCGGTGCCGGCAGCTCGCGCCAGAAATGGCAGGCGACCGCATGGCCGTCGTGCAGCTCCAGCACCGGGGTCTGCTGCGCACAGCGCTCGCGTGCATGCGCACAACGCGTGTGGAAATGGCAACCGGTGGGCGGGTTGACGGGACTCGGCACGTCGCCGGCCAACAGCACGCGCTGGCGCTGCAGCCCCGGTTCCGGCACCGGAATCGCCGACAGCAGCGCCTGCGTGTACGGATGCCGCGGCGCCGCGAACAGCGCGCGCTTGTCGGCCAGCTCGACCACGCGGCCGAGGTACATCACTGCGACGCGCGTCGCGATGTGCTTGACCACCGCCAGGTCGTGCGCGATGAACAGGTAGGCGATGCCGAAGCGGCGCTGCAGGTCCTGCAGCAGGTTCACCACCTGCGCCTGCACCGACACATCGAGGGCAGACACCGCTTCGTCGCAGACGATCAGCCGCGGCTCGACCGCCAGCGCCCGCGCGATGCCGATGCGCTGGCGCTGCCCGCCGGAGAACTCGTGCGGAAAGCGCTGCGCATGCTCGGGCGCGAGCCCCACGGTGTGCAGCAGCTCGGCCACGCGCTCGCGGTGCCGGCCGGTGTGCAGGCCGTGCAGCATCAGCGGCTCGGCGAGCGTCTGGCCGACCGTCATGCGCGGATTCAGCGACGAGAACGGGTCCTGGAAGATGATCTGCATTGCGCGGCGCCGGGCGCGCAACGCGGCGGCGTCGAGCGTGCCGAGGTCTTGCCCGTCGAAGCGCACGCGACCGGCGCTCGGCTCGATCAGCCGCAGCACCAGCCGGCCGAGCGTCGACTTGCCGCAGCCGGATTCGCCGACCACGCCCAGCGTCTCGCCGCGCTCGATCACCAGGTCGACGCCATCGACCGCGCGCACCGCGCCCTTCGCGCGGCCGAACAGCCCGCGGCGCACCGGGAAGTGCTTGACCAGGCCCTCGACCTTCAACAACGGATCGCTCATGGTGTCAGTCATGGAAGGGGCGCCCTCCAGCATGCCGCTTCATGGCGCGGCGCCAGCTCGTACAACTCGGGCGCCGCCTCGCGGCAGCGCGGCTCGACGAACGGGCAGCGGTCGGCGAAGCCGCAGCCCGGCGGGCGCCGCAGCGGGCTCGGCACCTGGCCATCGATCGACGCGAGCCGCGTGCGTTCGCCGTCGAGCCGTGGCACCGAGCCGAGCAGGCCGATCGTGTACGGATGCTGCGGCGCCTCGAACAAGGCTTGCACCGGCGCGCGCTCGACGATGCGCCCGGCATACATCACGACCACCTCGTCGGCCACCTCGGCGACCACGCCCAGGTCGTGCGTGATCAGGATGACGGCGGTGCCGGTCTCCTGCTGCAGCGAGCGCATCAGCGCGAGGATCTGCGCCTGGATCGTCACGTCGAGCGCGGTCGTCGGCTCGTCGGCGATCAGCAGCCGCGGCTCGCAGGCCAGCGCCATCGCGATCATCGCGCGCTGGCGCATGCCGCCCGAGAGCTGGTGCGGGTGCTCGTGGAAGCGCTGCTCGGGCGCCGGGATGCGCACCTTGCGCAGCATCGCGAGCGCGTGTTCACGGGCCTCGGCGCGGCCGATGCGGCGATGGCGCAGCAGGCCTTCGACGATCTGCTCGCCGATCGTGAACACCGGGTTCAGCGACGACATCGGCTCCTGGAAGATCATCGCGATGCCGTTGCCGCGCAGGTCCTGCATCTGCTGCGCCGGCGCGCCGACCAGCTCGCGGCCTTCGAAGCGGATCGAGCCGCTGTCGATGCGCCCCGGCGGCGACGGCACCAGGCCCATGATCGACAGCGAGGTCACGCTCTTGCCGCAGCCCGATTCGCCGACGATCGCCAGCGTGCGGCCGGCCTGCACCTCGAAGCTGACGCCGTCGACCGCGGGGAACTCGCCGTCATCGGTCTTGAAGACGGTGCGCAGCTGGCGCACCTCGAGCAGGGCCGTCATGGCGTGGTGTCCTTCAAGGCCTTGTCTTGCAGCGAGGACCGGAAGCGCTCGATGCGCGCCTCGATCTCGGCGCGGTCGGTCAACCCGACCGGGTCGTGGCGGCCTGCCAGGCAGGCGATGAAGGGCTGGTAGCGCTCCAGGCTCTTGGCGTAGAGGCGCTGCAGTTCGGCGAGCGGTTCGGCGTGGTCGTCGACGCGCAGGTCGAGCTGCGGGTGGTCTTCGTCGGCGTGCACACGCAGCGCAGCGGCCTGCTTGCCGCGCTTGTCGCCGCCGGCCGCATCGCCGGCCTCCATCGCGACCAGCAAGCGTTCGGCGAAGGGCAGCGAATGGGATTCGCGATACGCCTGCGCGGTCGCCTCGATCACCTGCGGTCCGGCGAGCATGTTGCCGGCCACGCTGAAGTCGTCGAACAGCTGGTGGCCGCACCAGTCGATGCACCGGCTGCCGGTGTGCGCGGCCGGTGCGCCGGTCGCGGGCATCAGGTGAACCTGGCGGTGCGCGCGGCCCTCGTCACCGGCCAGCAGCTGCTGCAGTGCGTGCTCGGCCGATTGGCCGTCGGACAGCCGCGCCAGGCCCGCAGCACCGTACAGCGGGTTCATCAGGGCCTGGGTCGACAACGCACCGACATCGCGCCGCGTGTGCACGCACAGCGCACCGACCGCGAGAAAGCGGCTCGCGATCGCGACACCGAAACGCCCCTGGCCGTCGCGCGCGATGAGGGACCAGGTCATCGCCGCAGGCGCTTCAGCGAAGCGCGTGCAAACATGAACTCAACGACATATTTGTGTTCTCTGGCAGAAGACCGACAGGGTTGCAAGCTGTGTGCCACGCCCTGTTTGCGGCTCATGATTTGAGCCGAGACCCCTAGAATTCGGCTCATGGTTTCCACCAAGCGCTTCTATGTCTGGCAGCGGCCGAGCTGGCCCGCGCTGACCTTCGACCACCAGCGGGTGGGGCCTGCGCTGGCGCACGCCCGCCGCCTGCAGGGCGTGGTCGAAGGCAAGGCCCTGGCGATCGGCATCGAGCGCGACGGCCAGGTCGCGCGCGAACTGATGGAAGACGAAGTGATCTCCACCGCCGCCATCCAGGGCGAGCGCCTCGACCTCGCCGCGGTGCGGTCCTCGGTGATGCGCCAGCTCGGCCTGGACGCGACCGGTCCGCGCGATCACCATGTCGAGGGCCTGGTCGAGGTGCTCGACGATGCGATGAACGGGTTTGCGGCGCCGCTCGACGGCGAGCGCCTGCAGCGCTGGCAGTCGGCGCTGTTTGCCGGCGGGGCGAGCGGCATCCGCCCCATGGCCGTGGGCCGCTTTCGGTCCGGGCCGATGCAGATCGTGACCGGCCCGGCCGGCCACGAGGTCGTCAGCTACGACGCCCCGCCGTCACGCCGGGTCGCGAAAGAGATGGACCGCTTTCTCGCGTGGTTCGCGAAGACCACGCCGGTGCCGGGTCGCCTGCCTCCGCTCGACGGGCTGGCGCGTGCCGCGCTGGCCCACCTCTGGTTCGAGACCATCCATCCGTTCGAAGACGGCAACGGCCGCGTCGGCCGCGCCCTCGTCGACATGGCGATCGCGCAAGACCACCGCGTTCCGGTGCGGCTGTACAGCCTGTCGCGCCAACTGCTCGCGTCTCGCAAGGGCTACTACGACGCGCTGAACGTCGCCCAGCGCGGCAACGGCGACGCGACCGAGTGGGTGCTGTGGTTCGCGCAGCAGTTCGCGCTGGCGTGCGAGCGCTCGAGCCAGGTGATCGATCGTGCGATCGAGAAGGCGAGGTTCTGGTCGCGGCAGTCCGGCCTCGAACTCAACGAACGCCAGCGCACGGTGCTGCAGCGGTTGCTCGACGACGGCGACGGCGGCTTTGCCGATGGCCTGAACGCCGAGAAATACATCCGGCTCACCAGCGCGTCGAAGCCGACCGCCACCCGCGACCTGGCCGACCTGGTGCGGCAGCGGCTGTTGTGGACGACGGGCCAGGGCCGGGCGCTGCGCTACTTCGTCAACGTGCCGGGATGGACCCACCGCGGCGAGACCGCGCAGGCCGAACCGGCACGGTGACCGTTCATTTCAGCGGCGACACAGTCGTGTGATTTCGGTGCAGTGCGTAAGCACTTCGCCCGCTTCTGCCGCATTTGGTAAGTGCAGGCCGAAGCGGCTTACGAAGCCGCGACAGCGTGCGATCGGCCTCCTACATTGCGCTGCCCAAGACCCACAACGCCATCAGAGGAGTTCGAACATGACATCGAAATACGCCCCCGCATTCAAATGGTCCGCCCTGGCCCTGGCCAGCGCCCTGCTCTTCGGTTGCGGCGGCGCCGACAAGAGCACGGACGATGGATCCGCCAGCGCCGCATCGGTCACCGTCAGCGAGTCGGCGGCCGGCCTGTCGGTGAAGACCACCACCGGTGAAGGCAGCCGCTTCAACGGCAGCCATGTCGAGGCGGCGCTGTACACCTTCGCGGCCAAGATCGCCGCCGGCACCGATGCCGGCCAGGCGCTCGACGGCACGCTGGTGCTGCAGAGCGTCGCGCAGGACGACGGCACGACCGCCCTCACCGGCAAGCTGATCGGCGGCAAGCTGACCGCCACGCCGAGCGATGCGGTGATCGCGCTGCAAGCCGAATTCGCCACCGCACTGGAAGCGCTGAAGACGGCCTACAAGACCGACGTCGAGGCCCTGCAGGCGACGCTGAAGGCCGCGCTCGAAGCCGCCGCGACGCCCGATGCCGGCCACCGCCTGAACGAGGCCCAGCGTGCCGCGATCAAGACCTTCATCGATGCGGTGAAGACCCGCAGCGAGCAGTTCAAGACCGACAGCACCGCGCTGGTGACGAGCTACCAGGAGAAGGTGACGGCAGCCGGCGGCGACGCGAGCAGCATCACGCCCTGGGGCAGCCATGGCGGCAAGCAGCACGGTCGCAAGACGGTCTACGACGTGACCGGCACGCAAGCGGCCGACGGCAGCCTGACGCTGAAGCTCACGGCCGGCAGCACGGTGCTGACCGGCACCGGCACGCTGGCGGCCGACGGCAGCCTGGCAGGCACGCTCGCCGGTCCGGCGACCGACGACACCGGCACCTGGCAGGCCACCGCGCTGGTCAAGCCGACGCCGACCCCGCCGTCGCCGCCGGCTTCGTCGGCGAGCAGCACGACCCCCTGATCAGATCAGGCATCAGGCGCCGGGACGGGCGAGATCGGCGCCCGTCCCGCGAGATGGTCTCGCGGTTGGCGGCGGCCGTCGCCGCCTCTCCTTTCGCTTCGACGCGTGCGTCATTCCTCCATCAAGTCGTAGATGGCAGCTTCGCGCCGAAACTCTTTCATGCAATCGACCGGAATGACTCCCAGGTCGACCGTCCGTTTGGCGCAACCTGCGGGAAACGAGATCAGAAGCCCCCGCTGTCGCGGTGAGCATCCGGTGTCGATGGTCTTCTCTCCCGATGCACACAGAGGCACCGGCGGATTCGGTCGGACCGCTTCGACGCGGCCATGGCGAAGCGCAATGAGCGAGCGATATCGCGCACCGTTGTTGATGACGGACCAAAGCACCTGGCAGCCGGTGTAGTCGGGCGACATGCTGGAGAGACGAGGGAAGATGCGGCCGGACATCGTTCCATGAATGCCCTTGGGGGAGATGACGTCGCCGGCCTCCGCCGGGGGTTCCACCAGGTCGCAATTCGGTCCATCGAAGAGGTCGGCCGCAGGCGCCACGCCCGGACTGCCCGCAATCAGCATCGCCAGTGAAAGATGCAGCGCTGCAAGCTTTCGTGTCATGGCGACAGGGGCCGCTCGGCATGCTGAGGCAGGCCATCGTGGATGCCGAACCACTCGGCCTTCGACCCGACGAAGATGTGCGCCGCAGGCGCCTGCGGCAACGGCGTGGTCAAGGTCCCGACGCGGAGCCTGACGATGTCGGGCGCGGAATCGCGCCGGCTCAGGATCGGCGAGCCGCATTCGGCACAGAACACGCGGTGAACCCCTTCGGGTGTGCTGAAGCTCTTCAGCGCAGCCTCGCCCGAGACGAAGCGCAGGTCTTTCGTCGCGACAGGCGCCGTCACCGCGAACGCCGCGCCATTCGCCTTGCGGCAGCGCGAGCAGTGGCAGTAGACGGCTGCGCCGATCGGGCCGGCAATCTCGTAGTGGATGGTGCCGCAGAGGCAGGTGCCGGTGTGCAAGGTGGGCTCCGTCAGGGTGGAGAGGGAACTGTAGCCGGCCGCGGCTGCCGCGTTACGCCAGCGGCAGCGCCTGCCGCACATGCGCGCCGAAGGCCGACACCAGCGCCGACGGCTGCTCGCGGTCGAAGGCCAGCGCGATGCCGACCGTCGGCAGCGCCGGCAGGTCGGCATCGGCGGGCAGCACCTGCAGGTCGTCGGGCACGGCGGTCTGCGTGAGCACCGTGATGGCCTGGCCGGAGCGCGCCATCGCGACCAGCCCGGCCAGGCTGCTGCTCGCGCAGGCGAGCCGGTACGCGCGGCCCGCGGCATCGAGCGCCTGCCGCGGCGCCTGGTGATCGAACCCATCCGGCGCGCCCAGCGCGAGCGGCAGCGGGTCGAGCGACGCGGCATGGCCGCCGCGCTGCCCGACCCACACCAGCGGCTCGCGGCGAATCACGTCAGCGCCGTCCGGCTGGCCTGTCTCTGACACCATCACCGACACCAGCGCCAGGTCGATCGCATGCCGCGCCAGCAGCTCGCGCAGCCGCGGCGTCGGCGCGCACACCACCTCCAGCTGCACGCGCGGGTTCAGGCTCGCGAAGCCGCGCAACAGGTGCGGCAGGAACACCACCGCATAGTCGTCCGGGCAGCCGAAGCGCAGCACGCCCGAGAGCTGCTCGCCGCGCAACTCGGCCAGCGTCTCGTCATGCAGGCGCAGCAGTTGCGCCGCATGCGCCAGCAGCCGTTCGCCGGCAGCGGTGAGCGTGACGCCGCGCCCGGTGCGGAACAGCAGCGGCTGCTCGACCACGCCCTCCAGCCGCTGCATCTGCATGCTCAGCGCCGACTGCGTGCGCCCGACGCGCGCGGCCGCCTGGCCCAGCACGCCGGTCTCGGCGATGGCGACGAAGCTGCGCAAGAGGTCGATGTCGAGTGACTGGCTCACGATGCGGCGACGCCTCGAGAAGTCCATTCGCGCTTCAGCGTGTCATAGGTCTTGTCGGCGATGAGGTCTCCGTCTTCATGTCGCTCGATCCGGGACTCCTCCCAGATGCGGCGCGAGGCGATCAGCTCGGGCTCGATCATCGTCCCGCCGCATCGGATCTGCAGAACGCAGCCGGCCTTCCGGTGCCGCAGCACCTCGAACTCGGTGCACGGGAACGTTCTCGATTGGTTCATCGACGGATCGTCGGTGATGGGCTCGTGATCGTGCAGGTACTGTCCGTTCAGGTAGAGAACCCGCCCGTCCGCCGGCCCGCCATCGGTCAACTCGATCAGGTAGTGGGGCCCCTCGTCTTCGTACGCTTCGACGGCAAAGGCCCGACGCGCCTGGAAGGACTGTCGCAGCAGCAAACCTTTTGCCTCGAGTTCAGCAACCCGTTGGTCCGGCGAGATGCGCCGAAAGCGCGGCCTGAAGCCGGAGCGGTTGAACAACACCGCCGCCGACACGAGTGCCGCAACCACCACGAGCGGGGCCAATGCCGTGGTCCATGCGGGCCATCGGCCTTCTCCGTAGGCCGAACTCAGCCAGCCGATCGCGCCGAGCATGGCGCCGTACACGAAGATTGCGGCAAGCAGGACACGCACGGGGAGCACGCTCGATGGAAGTTGATGCGCGAACTGTAGCCGGCGCTGCGGCAACCGCCCGCCATGAGCGCCGCTGATAACTCGTTCCAAAACTATTCGCTTCACGAAGCGCGTGCCGGTGCGTAAGGTGCCACAACTCCACCACGAGGCACCGACATCATGAGCAGGAACGACGATCCGCAGTTCTGGCAGCAGGCCCGCCGGCACCTGGTGCGCTATGGCGGCAGCTTCGAGCCCTTGATCATCGAGCGCGCGAAGGGCAGCTTCGTCTACGACGCCGACGGGCGGGCGATCCTCGATTTCACGTCGGGGCAGATGAGCGCGGTACTCGGCCATTCTCATCCGGACATCGCGGCGGTCGTCACCGAGCAGATCCATTCGCTCGACCACCTGTTCAGCGGCATGCTGTCGCGCCCGGTCGTCGCACTCGCGGCGAAGATCGCGCAGCACGCGCCGCCGGGGCTGGAACGCTGCCTGCTGCTGAGCACCGGCGCCGAATCGAACGAGGCCGCGTTGCGCATGGCCAAGCTGGTGACGGGTGGGCACGAGGTGGTCGGCTTCACGCAGTCGTGGCACGGCATGACGGGTGCGGCGGCATCGGCCACCTACAGCGCGGGGCGCAAGGGCTACGGGCCGGCATCGGTCGGCTCGATGGCGATCCCGGCACCGAATGCGTACCGGCCGCGCTTCACCGGGTCGGACGGCGCGCTCGACTGGCGCCACGAGCTCGACGACGGCTTCGAGCAGATCGACCGCCAATCCACCGGTGCGCTGGCCGCGTTCATCGCCGAGCCGATCCTCAGCAGCGGCGGCATCCTCGAGCTGCCGACCGGCTACATGGCGGCGCTGAAGCAGAAGTGCGTCGAGCGCGGCATGCTGCTGATCCTCGACGAGGCGCAAACCGGCGTCGGCCGCACCGGGCTGATGTTCGCGTGCGAGCGCGACGGCGTGGCGCCCGACATCCTGACGCTGTCGAAGACGCTCGGCGCCGGACTGCCGCTGGCGGCCATGGTGACCACCGCAGCGATCGAGGAAGAAGCCCATGCGCGGGGCTTCCTGTTCTACACGACGCACGTGTCCGATCCGCTGCCGGCAGCGGTCGGCCTGAAGGTGCTGGAGGTGGTGGAGCGCGACGGCCTCGTCGAACGCGCCCGCGTCGCCGGCGAGCGGCTGCTGCAAGGGCTGCGGCGGCTGCAATCGAAGCACGAATGCATCGGCGACGTGCGCGGGCGCGGGCTGCTGCTGGGGCTGGAGGTGGTCAAGAACCGCGACAGCAAGGAACCGGCCTTCGAGCTCGGCGAAGCGATCACGCGCGAGTGCATGAAGCTCGGGCTCAGCATGAACATCGTCAAGCTGCCGGCGATGGGCGGGGTGTTCCGGGTGGCGCCGCCGCTGACGGTGAGCGATGGCGAGATCGACCTGGGGCTGGAGCTGCTGGACAAGGCGATCGAGGGAGCGGTGGCGGCTCGCCGCTGAGCGCGACATCAGGCGGCCTTGCGCCCCTCCAGGCGAGCGTAGATGGCATGCACCTGCTGCACGATCGCATCGCCGGTGCTGCCGCTGTAGCCCAATTCAAATGCCCGCCGCCTGAATTCATCGGACTTGTCCGGGGCGTCGCGCAGACTCTCAAGAACGGCCAGGTTGAAGTACGGCAACGGGTTCAGCGGATCGTGCTCGATCGAGGTGCGCAGCGCGCGTTCGGCCGCTTCGGCTCGGCCACAGTGAAGATCCGCCGCACCGATGTTGTTGAAGCCGAGCGACGCGAGGTCGTTGGAATAGATCCCGCTCCAACCAAGCCGCACCCGTTGCTTCCACGGGTGGCGTCGAAGGTCATCGACGAAGCGGGTCGCGGCCACATGCGCTCCATCGTGGTCCTCGCGGTTGAAGGCCCGCAACGACGTGTAGAGATCGCGGTAGAGAAAGCTGTTGATCCGCCCGGGGATCAGCAGCACGAATGCCATCGCCATCTTGATGCCCAGCCCCAGGTGCGGACGTGTTCCGATCCACAGCCCCACGCACAGGCTCACGGCGACGTAGAGACCTTGCGCGATCTTTCTCTGTGCGGTTCGGTTCATCGGCTCGACTCGTCGCGGTGCTCGTGCACCAGCGGTCGCTTCTCTGCGAAGCAGGAGATCCACGCGGCCACTTCGAACGCGACGCCCAGCAGACCGAAGCCGGCCCCAGCGCTTTTCCAGTCCGCCACGTACAGCGCCATGGCCATGGCGAAAAAGACAAACTGTATGACCCGGATTCTCTTCACGGCGAGACGACCTCTTGCAGCTTCGGCGGGCCGGATCATGCCTGAACCGCGCGATCGAGACCGCCGTGGTGAAAACGGCTGCAGTGGTCAACGGAACTCCGCGGATCGATCGGTCAGAAGTATCCCCCGTCCCGCAGGTCCGCCAGCAGCCCTGGCCCGCTCGGCTGCCATCCCAACGTGCTGCGTGTGATCTCGCTGCTGCACGGGTTGTCCATCGCGACGAAGCCGGTCATCCAGCTGAAATGCGCGCGGGCTTCGTCGAGCGTGAGGCTGCGCACCGGCACGCCCAGGCCGCGACCGATCGCTTCGGCGATCGCGCGCATCGGCACGCCTTGCTCGGCGACGCCATGCAGGCGAGATCCCGGCACGGCGCCCTCCAGCGCGAGCCTATACAGCCGCGCCGCGTCAGAGCGGTGCACCGCCGGCCAGCGGTTCGCGCCGTCGCCGATGTACGCCGCGACACCGGTGCGGCGCGCGATGTCGATCAGCATCGGCACGAAGCCGTGGTCGCCGGCACCATGCACGGTGGGCGCCAGCCGCACCACGGCAGATCGCACGCCGCTGGCCGCCGAGGCCAGCACCTTGCCCTCCGACGCGGCCCGCATGTGGCCCGCGGTGCCGGGTGTCGGCGCGTCGGCTTCGGTGCCGACGCGCCCGCCCGCGAGCAGCGCCGTGCCGCAGGTCCCGATGAACGGCTTGCCGGTTCCCTCCAGCGCGCGGGTCATCGCGTCGACCGCGCGCAGGTCGGTCTCGACCGACGCCGCGTACGCACTGAAGTCATGGATGAACGCCATGTGGATCACGCCGTCGCAGGCCCGCGCCGCAGCGGCCAGGCTGTCGGTGTCCGACAGCTCGCCGCGATGCGCCTCGACGCCCATCGCCGCCAGGCTGGCGACGGCCGCATCGTTGCGCGCCAGCCCGAGCACCTGGTGCCCCGTGGCCTGCAGCTCCCGCGCAATGGCCGACCCGATGAAGCCGGTGGCTCCCGTCACGAATACACGCATACTGACTCCCGATTGGTGAAGGGCGTACTGTCCTTCGTTGCCGGGGCCGCGAAAAGCCGAGAGCGCATACAGGTATGAGAGTTAACAGGCATGGGCGCTGACACCCTTCCCGACCCGGTCCTCACGCTCGGCGCCTTCCTGCGCGACCGCCGCGCCCGTTTGCTGCCCGCACCCGATGCGCCGGGCCGGCGTCGCACACCCGGCCTGCGGCGCGAAGAGGTCGCGACGCGCGCGTCCGTGAGCATCACCTGGTACACGTGGTTGGAACAGGGGCGCGGCGGCCCGCCGTCGGACGAGGTGCTGGAGCGGCTGGCGCACGCGCTGGAACTCGACGCCGCCGGCCGCGAGATGCTGTTCCTGCTCGCGCAGCAGCGGCCGCCGCCGCTCAGCCCGGCCCCGCCCTCTGCCGTTCCGCCATCGCTGCAACGCGTGCTCGATGCGTTCGCGACCAGCCCCGCCATCGTGAAGACGCCGACCTGGGACATCGTCGCGTGGAACACGGCCGCCGCCGCGGTGCTGACCGACTACGCCGCGCTGCCGGTCGGCGAGCGCAACCTGCTGCGCCGCCTGTTCGGCGAACTCAGCACCACCGACCGCTGGCCCGATTGGGAATCCGATGCGCGCTTCGCGCTCGCGGTGTTCCGCATCGACGTGGCCCGCGCCGGCGGGTCCCCCGAGGCCGTCGCGCTCGCCACCGAACTGCAGGCGCGCAGCCCCGACTTCCGCCGCATGTGGGCCGAGAACGAGGTGAGCCGGCACTGGGTCGGCCGCAAGCGCATCGCGCACCCGATCGCCGGGCCGATCACGCTGGAGTACTCGAGCTTCGCCTTCGACGCTGCCGACGGGCTGAGCATGGTGGTCTTCACGCCGATCACGCCCGAGGCCACGCTTGCCATCGCGTCGCTGATCGACCAGCAGCGCGTGGTGCGCTGACTCACCCCTGCGCCACGCGCACGACCAGCTTGCCGAAGTTGCGCCCTTCGAGCAGTGCGCGCAACGCGGCCGGCGCGTTCTCCAGCCCGTCGACGAGATCCTCGCGCAAGGTCACCGCGCCGTCGGCGAGCCGCTGCGCCATCTCGCGGCGGAACGCTGCGAAGCGCTCGCCGTCGTCGCCGTAGTGGTCGAGCACGATGAAGCCCTGCATGCGGATCCGCCGCTGCAGCAGCGCGGCATGCACCTGCGGCAGGCGGTCCGGCCCGGCCGGGGCATCACCCTCGTTGTAGTGCGCGATGAAGCCGCAGACCGGCACGCGCGCGCCGATGTTCAGCAGCGGCAGCACCGCGTCGAAGACGGCCCCGCCGACGCTCTCGAAGTACACGTCGATGCCGGCCGGGCACGCGGCGGCCAGCTGTTCGCCGAACCGGGGTTCGCGGCGATCGACGCAGGCGTCGAAGCCGAGCACCTCCACCGCATACCGGCACTTGTCGGTGCCACCGGCGATGCCGACCACGCGGGCGCCCTTCAACCGGGCCAACTGGCCCGCCACCGCGCCGACCGCCCCGGTGGCCGCCGAGACGACGACGGTCTCGCCCGGCCGCGGCTGGCCGATGTCTTCGAGCCCGACGTGCGCGGTGAAGCCGGTCATGCCCAAGCCACCCAGCGCGAGCGAGGGCTGCGCCATGTCGCCCAGCACC
This sequence comes from Rhizobacter sp. OV335, assembly GCF_900142965.1. Taxonomy (GTDB): domain Bacteria; phylum Pseudomonadota; class Gammaproteobacteria; order Burkholderiales; family Burkholderiaceae_C; genus Rhizobacter. The sequence goes on along the minus strand of NZ_FRCQ01000029.1, from coordinate 77,570 downwards.
AGCAGGTCATCGCCGTTCGACAACGCGTGGTCCTGCCAGCCGGCGTTGGCCAGCACCAGCTCGCCGACCGCGAAGCGCGGATGCCGCGACGCGATCACGCGGCTCACCGTGCCGCCGACCATCGCCGCGCCGATCGCCACCGGCGGCGCATAGCCCGGGCCGATGGCGTCCATCAGGTTGCGCATGTACGGATCGATCGACAAGTACAGCGTGCGCAGCAGCACCTGGCCCTCGCCGGGCATCGGGATCGGCTGCGTCTCGATGCGGAAATCGTGCGCCGCCGGCAGCCCGTGCGGTCGGGCGGCGAGCACGATGCGGCGGCTGAGGGTGTCGCTCATGGTCGCCGCCGCCTGATCAAGCCGGCACCGGCACCGGCACCGGCCGCGGCCCGTGGCGCAGCGTCAGCAGCGTGCCCAGCACCAGCGCGACCACCGCGAAGGCCGGCCCGCCCAGCGCGCCGATGTGATCCACCAGCAAGCCGCCGCCGATCGCCCCACTCGCGATCGCGATCTGGAACGCCGCCACCAGCAGCCCGCCCGCGCCTTCGGCCTGGTCGGGCGCGGCCCGCACGATCCAGGTCTGGAAGCCGACCGGGAACGCGCCGAACGCGAAGCCCCACAGCGGCACCGCGATCGCGGTGACCCACACCGAGCTGCCGCCCACCAGCAAGCTGGCCGCCAGCAGCGCGATCAGCACGCCGCCGAAGACGATTGCATGGCGCTCGCTGCGCTGGGCCACCCAGCCGCCGGCGAAGTTGCCGAAGAAGCCGCCGATGCCGTAGCCGAGCAGCACCGCCGAGACGGCACTCACCGACAGGTGCGTCACGTGCTCCATCAGCGGGCGGATGTAGGTGAAGCCGGCGAAGTGCCCCGACACCACCAGCAGCACGGCCAGCAGCGCGACGCGCACCGGCGGGCGCCGCAGCAGCTCGCCCAGCACGCGCAGGTTCGGGTTGTCGCGCGGCGGCAGCGCCGGCAGCGTGAAGAACTGCACCGCGAACGTCAGCACGCTGACGACGCCGGCCGCGATGAACGCGCTGCGCCAGCCCCACACCGAGCCCATCCACGCCCCGATCGGCGCGGCGCCGACGGTGGCCACCGAGACCCCGGTGAGGATGACGGACATCGCCCGCGCGAACTGCGCCTCGGGCACCAGCCGCAACGCGAGCGCGGCCGACATCGACCAGAAGCCACCGAGCGCGACACCCAGCATCACGCGCGCCACCAGCAGCACCGGCAGGCTGCTGGCGGTGGCCGCGATCAGGTTGGACAGGATCAGCAGCGCGGTCAGCGCGAGCATCACGATCCGGCGGTCGAGCCGGCGCGTCAGCAGCGGGATCGATGGCGCCGCGATGGCGCCGATCAACGCTGTGGCGGTCACGGCCTGGCCGGCCGCGCCATCGGTGACGCCGAGGTCGGTGGCCATCGCGGTCAGCAGGCTGGCGGGCAGGAATTCGGCCGTGACGAGCCCGAACACGCCCAGCGTCAGCGAGGCGATGGCGGGCCAGTCGGCATGGCCGGCGGGGGACTCTGGAAGTGCGGCGATCGGGGCAGAAGACACGGTGGGCAGGCCGACGAGTGGCCTTGTGGTGGACTGGGTTGGGAGCTTAGGGCTAGGATTTCGGCGTTTGAATGCCGGAAGAGCCGAAATGAATGACTTTTTGTCCGACCGTGACGAACTCACCGAGATCCTGCTGGGGCTGCGGCTCGATGGCGTGGAGTACGGCCGCTGCGTGTTGCGCGCGCCGTGGGCGGTGGCGTTTCCGGCGCAGCGGGCGGCGCGCTTTCACTTCGTCGGCAGCGGCGGCAGCTGGCTGCGCACCCCGTCGACCGACTGGAAGCGGCTGAACCCGGGCGATGCGGTGCTGCTGCCGCGCGGCAGCTTCCACATCCTGGCCAGCTCGCCCGACGTGCCGGCGGTCGACATCGATTCGCTGGCGCGGGTGGCGGTGTCGGACAACATCTACCTGGTGGGTGCCGAGAACATCGGGCCGCGGGACCCGGTGGGCGAGGTGGAGGGCGCCGTGCCGCCCGACGTGATGTTCTGCGGCGCGCTGCGCTTCAACCTCGACCCCTTGCACCCGCTGCTGACGATGATGCCGGACGTGATGCACGCCGGCGACCTCGCGAAGCGCGACGTCACCGTGCCGGCGCTGCTCGACGCGATGGAGCGCGAGGTGGCGCTCGACCGCATCGGCGCCTGCGGCATCCTCGCGCGGCTGGCCGACGTGCTGGCGGCCAGCATCATCCGCGCGTGGGTCGAGTGCGGCTGCAGCGACTCCACCGGCTGGATCGCCGCGGTGCGCTGCCCGAAGATCGGCAAGGTGATCGCGGCCATCCACGCGGCGCCCGACCGCGACTGGAGCGTGCCGATGATGGCCGACCTGATGGGGGCGTCGCGCTCCAGCTTCGCCGAGGCCTTCACGCGCACGATGGGCGAGAGCCCGGCGAAGTACGTGGCCAAGGTGAAGATGTTCCAGGCCCGGCACTGGATCGCGAACGACGGCATGCGCATCGCGGTGGCGGCGGACCGGCTCGGTTACGACTCCGAGGCCTCGTTCAGCCGGGCGTTCAAGCGGGTGATCGGGCACCCGCCGAGCGCGTCGCGGGTGGGGGATCGGGCGTTCGCCGCTGTCAGAGCGTAGCGCGTCGGGTATCCACCTGACTTCTGTTCACGCGAGTGCCTCGCGAACGATTTCGGGATGCTTCATCGCAATGCGGATCAAGGTCTGGGCAGCACCCGATGGCGATCGACGCCCCTGCTCCCATTCCTGCAGCGTGCGCTTCGAGATGCTCAGCGCCTCGGCGAACTGCGCTTGCGACAAGCCGGTGTTCTCGCGTGCCTGCACCACTTCGTTCGGCTCGACCTTCGTCGTGCGCGCGGCTTGGCCAGCCTTCATTTCGCGCACCGATTGCAGCAACTTGAGCCCCAGCGCCTCGCCAGCAGACGTTTTCTTCGTGGATGGGCGGCTAGCCATGTTCGATCTCCTCTCGTATCGCCTTGAGCAAGTGGCCGGGAATGTTGTCTCGCACGGACTTCGCATACACCAACAGCAGCCAGATTTCGCCGCAAGCCAGGCGAACGAAGTAGATGACCCGGACGCCGCCTCGCTTGCCCATGCCGGCACGCGACCATCGCACCTTGCGACATCCCCCGCTCTCCGGGATCAGATCCCCCGCTTGCGGATTGGCTGCGAGCCAGCGGAAGAAATCGATCCGTTCTTCTTCCGTCCAGACCTTGTCTGCTTCGGCGGCGAAGGTCGGTGTCTCGGCAAAGGTCAGCATTGGGAATGTACGTCTGAGACGTATGCACGTCAATGACGTACAGACGAGGTGGCTGGGATCCGACCCCACTGCCGTCGGCGCGGCGAAGCCTATCGCCAAGCTCACTCGCTGACGACCGGTTCATAGTGACTTGGTGGGCGGCGGCCGGTCGCCACGAGGACTGCAACCTCGTCGGCTCAGCTCGCCTCGGCCGCCCACTGCACCGCATCCGCACCGGCCGGGATGCGCAGCGGTGCCGACGGATCGGTCGCCGCGCGCCACACCGCCTCGGCGACGTCCGTCGCGCGCGTGCCGGGGCCGGTGGACGCCATCATGCGGGCGATGGTCTGCTTCATGAACTCGCCGTAGACCTCGTCGTCGATGCCACGCAAGCGGGTGCGCGCGGTGTCGCGGAAGTTCGTCTCGCCGGAGGACCCGGGCAGCACGATGCGCACGCGCACGCCGAACGGCTCGAGCTCGCTCACCAGCGATTCGCTGAACGCATTCACCGCCGCCTTGGCGGCGCGGTAGATGCCCACCAGCGGCAGCGGCTTCAGCGTGACGCTCGACGTCACGTTCACGATGACGCCGGACTTGCGCTCGCGCATCTGCGGCAACACCGCCTGCGTGACCGCGATCGTGCCGAAGGTGTTGGTCTCGAACAGCGCACGCACCGTCTCGCTGCTGGTGAGCTCGAACGGCGCGGGCGCGCCGAAGCCGGCGTTGTTGACGAGCACGTCGATCGGGCCTGCGGCCGCGATGGCGCGGCGGATGCTCTGCTCATCGGTCACGTCGAGCTGCAGCACGCGCAGGCGGGCGGACGGCGGCAGCACGTCTTCGCGCGGCGTGCGCATCGTGGCGATCACCTGCCAGTCGCGCTCCAGAAAGTAGCGAGCGGTCTCGAGGCCGAAGCCGGACGAGCAGCCGGTGATCAGGACGGTTTTCATGGGATTCCTTCGTGGAGATGAGCGATGGCTTCACGATAGGTCGCGAGGACCGTACTGCCTACAATCACGAGTCCATATCTCATTGGCGAGAGTCCGGTCATGGTGGATCCAATGGCCGAGGTGGTCACGCTGCTGCAGCCGACTGCCCGGTTTTCGAAGCACGTCGTCGGCGCGGGCCGGTGGCAGATTCGCCGCTCGGACGCCGGGCAACCGTTCTACTGTGTCGTCCTCGAGGGCAGCTGCCGCCTCGCGCTCGACGGGCACGAACCGATCGTGTTGCAGACCGGCGATTTCGTGCTGATCCCCGCGGCCTTCGGCGTCGCGATGTCCAGCATCGAGCCGCCGGCCGATGCGGCCGACTCGCTGCCGGTCGCGCTGGGCCAGGGGCTGTTCAGGATCGGCGCGCCGGAGGGCCCGACGGACCTGCGCATCCTGGCGGGCCACTGCAGCTTCGGTTCACCGGACGCGGCCTTGCTGGTATCGCTGCTGCCGCAGCTCGTTCACGTTCACGGCGAGCAGCGCCTGGCGACCCTCGTGCAACTGGTGGGCGAGGAAACGCGCGAGCAGCGGCCTGCGCGCGAGGTGGTGCTCGCGCGGCTGCTGGAGGTGCTGTTCATCGAGGCCTTGCGCTCGACGGCCGGGACAGCCGCCTCGCCGGGCTTGGCGCGCGGGCTCGCCGATCCGCGCCTGGCCGCCGCGATCCGCGCGATGCACGAGCAGCCGACGCGGACCTGGACCGTCGTCGAGCTGGCGAAGCAGGCCGCGCTGTCGCGCTCGGCGTTCTTCGAGCGCTTCAGCCGCACGGTGGGCGTGGCCCCGATGGAGTACCTGCTCGCGTGGCGCATGGCCCTCGCGAAGGAGCTGCTGCGCCGCGACGGCGTCGCGATGGCCGACGTGGCCGAGCGCGTCGGCTACAGCTCGGCGAGCACCTTCAGCGTCGCCTTCACGCGCCACGTCGGACGGCCGCCGACGCAATACGCGCGCGAACAGGCAGCCGCAGCCAATGGATTCAACACGCGGGCTGCGCCGGCGCACGCCTCATGATCGTTTGACGCGCTGAAGAATCGTGACGATCGTGTAGCGACCGTTCTGGACGAAGGACGAGGTGGTGTTGCCCTGGAAGCCGGCGTACCAGGATTGCATCTGGATGTCGTCCCAGACCTGGTTCCACCGCTGGCCGGACGACGGCAAGTTGCCGAACGCGAGGACTTCGCACAGCGTGGCCCGGCACTCGACGCTCAGGATCTCGAACTCCGCCGAGGCATTGCCCACCGTGAGGGCTTGGCGGATGGACTGTTCCAGGTCCGGTGCCCAGTTCGCGTCCTTGCTCTCGGACGACAGCTGCATGTGCAGCTCGGCCAGGCTGAGCGGGCGGCCGACGTTCGGCGGCGGGAGCAGCACCTTGGCGTGCTCCGCGGACAGCAGGATCGGTGGAGTGGGCCGATCCGGCACCACAGGCGCGGCGGCCTTGGGTTCGGAAGCGGGGGGCACCGCCGGCTGAATGCGCTGCGGGGGTAACTGCACCTGCGAAGCAGGCTCAGCGGGTGGTGCGACCGCGGGCATCGGAATCCGTGCCGGTTCAGGTGCGCTCGGGTTGGCCTTCGCCACCGCCCACTCGGTCGAGGACGGTGACCACAGATAGAGCCCGAGTGCCATGGCGCACGCGCCACACACAGCACCCAGCAGGAAGTTCCGCATGTCGGCCTTTCGAGATCGAACGGGTCGGTGCCCGAGGTGGGCGGCGAATCATAGAGGCTGAGAAACGACCGCCGACTGCTGCCGCGCAAACCGCCCGGGCGCCAGCCCCACATACCGGCTGAACGCCGTGCTGAAGGTGCTGGCCGAGGCGTAGCCGACGCGCTCGGCCACGTCGGCCAGCGCGACATCGCTGCGGCTGAGCAGGTCTTTCGCGAGGGCCATCCGCCAGCCCAGCAGGTAGGCCATCGGCGACACGCCCACCGCGCGAGTGAAGCGCTCGAAGAACACCGAGCGTGACAGCGCTGCCTGCTTCGCCAGTTCATCGACCGTCCAGGCGCGCGCCGGTTCGCCGTGCATGTGCCGGATCGCGGTAGCCAGGCGCGAATCGGCCAACGCACGCAGCAGCCCCGGCGGTGCGGTGCCGCCGGGCGCGGAGCGCAACGCCTCGATCAGCAGCACCTCGACGAAACGCGTGAGCACCAGCTCGCGGCCGGATCGCTGCTCGATGGATTCGCCCCGCACCAGTTGCACCAGCAGCGTGAGCCGCTCGACGCCGCGCACATGCAGCACGCTGGGCAGCAGCGACACCGTCAACGCCGCATCGGGCGAATCGAACGCGAAGTAGCCGCCGAGCATGCGCACATCGGGCGGGCCCTCGCGCCGGCCATGGCGAACCTCGCCCTCGGGTGCGGGCTGCGCCTTCGGATCGACGAAGACCGGAACGGCCGGCGACGTGCCCGACATCGTGAACCCGGGCGTCGCCGGCATCAGCAGGAAGTCGCCCGCGAGGAGCGTGATCGGCAGCTGCCCATCGACCGCCAGCACGCATTCACCCTCGAGCATCGTGCAGAAGCTCGGCTGGCCGAAGCTTGAATAGCGCACGGCCCACGACCCGGCGCCGCTGATCACCTTGGAGTACACCGCCCGCGGCCGCAGCAGCGCGATCACCTCTGCCAGCGGATCGACCATGGCCGGACTCCTGCAAACTAATGACGGACTCTTGATTGTAGATCGTCCCGCCTGGCGTCGGTATCGTTCGATCACCTCAACACACCGCCAAGGCTTCCGAATGAAAACCATCCTGATCACCGGCTGCTCGTCCGGCTACGGACTCGAGACCGCCCGCCACTTCCACGCACAAGGCTGGAACGTGATCGCCACGATGCGGACACCCCGCGCCGACGTGCTGCCCGCCGCCGAGCGCCTGCGCGTGCTGCCGCTCGACGTGACCCGGCCCGACAGCATCGCCGCCGCCATCGAGGCGGCTGGGCCGATCGACGTGCTCGTCAACAACGCCGGCCTCGGGCTGTTCGGCGCCTTCGAAGCGACGCCGATGGCGACCGTGCGCGAGATCTTCGAGACCAACACCTTCGGGATGATGGCGATGGCCCAGGCCGTGTTGCCGCAATTCCGCAGCCGCCGCGCGGGGCTGGTGATCAACGTGACCTCGACCGTGACGATGGCGCCGATGCCGCTCGTCGCGGCCTACACCGCGAGCAAGACGGCGATCCAGGGCTTCAGTACATCGCTCGCGCTGGAGCTGGCGCCGTTCGATGTGCGCGTGAAGCTGGTCGAGCCCGGGTACGGCCCCGGCACACGCTTCACGGCCAACGGCACGGAGCGCATGCAGGGCCTGATCCCCGAGGCCTATGCGCCATTTGCTCAGGCGATCTTTGCCGCGCTGGGAAACCCCGCCGCAGTGACCACCGCGGCCGACGTGGCGGAAACCGTCTGGCGCGCCGCGAACGACGCGAGCGGGCAGCTGCGCTACCCGGCGGGTGCGGATGCGGTGGCTCGGGCCGTCAACGATCGCCCGGTGTAGCCATGCGCACCGCGATGTGCGCGCCCAGCAGCGCGGTGGGGATCACGGTGGCGAGCGCGAACAGGTTGAACCACATCGGGTTCTCGGACCAGAAGACCAGCCCGAACAGCGCGCCGAGCACGCCGACGGCGAGCCCGTTGAAGTAGGGGTAGCGCTTGGCCAGCCGTGCGGTGACGCAGCCACCGACCATCGTGGTGAAGGTGCCGAGGACGATGCTCACCACCAGGAAGCTCGTGCTGCCGGTGACGTTCGCCAGGTCTTGCGACACCTGCTCGGACGACCGGCCGGCCACGCTGACCTCGTCGCCGTGCAGGAACAGCATGACGATGCCGGTCAGGATGTCGAGCCCGAGGGTCAGCAGGAATCCGAGGGCCACGGCTTTGAGGTTGATGCGGGTCATTCGCGTATTCTGCCCGCCAGGAGGAATGCCATGACGGACGAGATCGCGCAAGTTCCCGAGACCCCGCCTCGCAAACGCCTGGTCGTGCTGGTGCCGGGCATCGGCGGCGACACGCGGCTGTGGAAGCCGCTGATCGACCGGATCGAGAAGGAGCCGTCCTTCAGCCAGGCCCAGGTGACGTGGCTGCGCTTCGACCACAAGACCCAATGGTTCAGCATGGGCCGCCTCGACAGCCTGGGCAAGCGGCTGAATGCGCTGGTGGCGGCCGAGTGGCTGCGCAGCGGCGGCTACGACGACATCCTGCTGATCGGCCACAGCATGGGCGGGCTGGTCGTGCGGCAGGCCTACCTGCTGGCCGCGGGCGGCGTGGCCGACGTGAGCCCGTCCGCGTGGTCCGCGCGCGTGTCGCGCATCGTGCTGATGGCCTCACTCAACCGCGGCATCGACCTGCGCTCGGCCTCGTGGTCGGAACGGCTGATGGCGTACCTCGCCCGCGTCGTGCCGTTCGTGCCGCACTTCACCGCGATCGACATCCTGCGCGGCTCCGATTTCCTGACCAACCTGCGCATTGACTGGATCCGCCACTTCCGCGCACCGGCACCGGCCTCGGGCGCGCCGTCGGTGATCCAGGTGCTGGGCACGTCGGACGGGCTGGTCAATGCCGACGACAGCCGCGACATCCTCGCGTTCCCCGATGGGCACTACCTCGAGGTGCCCGAGGCCAATCACCGCGGCATCTACCGGCTTGACCTGACCGACGATCCCGAGCTGCGCTACTCGGTGCTGCGGCAGGCGCTGCTGGGCGATTTCCCGAGCAAGGCTGCCGCGCCGGACGACCCGGTGCGCCGCGTCGTGTTCCTGCTGCACGGCATCCGCGCGTCGAACGTCGACGGCTGGGTCGAGGGGCTGGAGGCGCGCATCAAGGCCCGCGAGGGCGCGCGCGTGGTCGTGCGCAACCCGACCTACGGCTACTTCACGGCCGCACAGTTCGCGCTGCCGTCGGTGCGCCGCAGGAACATCCGCGTGTTCCAGGATTGGTACACCGAAGAACTCGCGAAGCACCCCGCCGCCGAGTTCGACATCATTGCCCACAGCAACGGCACCTACCTCCTCGGCCACAGCCTGCTGCGCACGCCGGGCATGCGCTTCACCAACGTGGCGCTGGCCGGCAGCGTGCTGCCGCAGGATTTCCTGCAGCGCTTCCGGAACCTCGAACGCCAGGTGGGCCGCATCCGCAACGACCGCGCCAACCGCGACTGGCCGGTGGCGCTGCTGTGCAATGCGCTGAGCGGCATCCGGATGAAGGACGTCGGCACGGCAGGGTTCTCGGGCTTTCTCGGCGGCATGACGGACGAGGTCGCGTACTACGCCGGCGGGCACGGCGAGGCGCTGAAGGAAGAGCGCCTCGACATGCTGGCCGGCTTTGCGCTCGGCGACACGACGATCGCGCCCACCGGACTGACGACGCCGGGCTACTACCGGCAGCTCTCGAACAGCATGCCGTACCTGGCGAAGGTGGTCGTGCTCGGGCTGGTGATCGGGGCCGGCTTCCTTGTGTTCTGGGGCGGGAAGTTCAACATCGTTCCCGCGGCGTGGGCCCTGGGGATCTTCGCCAGCGTCTATGCGGTGCTCGACATCATTTGACGACCAGCTTCAGCCCGATCACCCCGGCCAGGATCAGCACGATGCACAGCACGCGCAGCGGCGCCGCCGAATCGCCCATCACGAGGATGCCGACGATGGCGGTGCCGGCCGCGCCGATGCCGGTCCAGATCGCGTAGCCGGTGCCCATCGGCAGCGTGCGCATCGCGAGCGACAGCAGCACGACGCTCGTCAGCCCGGTGGCCACCGTCAGCAGCGACGGCATCAGCCGCGTGAAGCCTTCGGACGATTTCATGCCGTAGGCGAACGCGATCTCGAGCACGCCCGCGACGACGAGCATCAGCCAGGCCATGTCAGGCTGCCTTGGCCGCCGCGGCGGGGGTCGCACGGAACGCGACGCCGAGGCGGTTGAAGGCGTTCATCAGGCCGATCGCGTAGGTGAGGTCGGCCAGTTCCTTTTCGTTGAACTCGGCGGTGGCGGCCTCGTACTCGGCATCGGGCACGCCGGTGTCGGCGACCAGGGTCACGGTCTCGGCCCAGGCGAGTGCCGCGCGTTCACGGGTGCTGAACAACGCGCCGCCTTCGCGCCAGCCTTGCACCAGCACCAGCTTGTCGATGGCGAGGCCGGATTTCAGCAGGTCGCGCGAATGCATGTCGATGCAGAACGCGCAGCCGTTGATCTGCGAGACGCGCAGGTAGACGAGGTCGATCAGTTCCTTGGGCAGGCCGCTTTTCTGGACGGCGGTGTAGACGCCGAAGTAGGCCTTGTAGCCTTCGGGGGCGGCCTTGGCGTAGTCGATGCGATGGCTCATGACGATCCTGTGGTTCGGTGATGGAAGGTCGTCATCGTGCGCCGTCTTGGACCATCACAGAAGAGCCAAGATATGGCTTGCGGACTGGGCCATGTTCAACGCACCGAATCACAACAGATCGAGGATGCGCTTCGCGAGCTTCTCGGCGGTGCGCCGGGAATCGATGTTCGTGAAGGCGAGCATCAGCGCCGACGGGCCGTCGCGGTCGAAGGTCCAGTCGGTCAGCGCCTCGGCAAACAGGCCGGCTTCGAGCATGCGTGATGCCAGCTTGCGGTCGGAGCGCCGGGCTTGCAGCCGCAGGATCAGGTGCATGCCGCCGGGTTGCGCGTCGATCTGCAGGTGCTGACCCAGCACGCTGTCGAGGCCGGCCACGGTGGCTTCGCGGCGCTCGGCATAGAGCCGGCGCATGCGCTGGATGTGGCGCGCGAAATGCCCTTCGGTGATGAAGGCGCTGACGATGGCCTGCGTGATCTGCGGGCTGCCGCCAGCGAAGGCCTGGCTGATCTGCTCGAAGCGTTCGACCAGCGCTTCGGGCACCACCAGGTACGCCAGCCGCAGGCTCGGGAACAGCAGCTTGCTGAAGGTGCCGGCGTACAGCACGCGGCCATCGCGATCGAGGCTTTTCAGCGCTGGCAGCGGGCGGCTGACGTAGCGGAACTCGCCGTCGTAGTCGTCCTCGACGATCCAGGCTTTGCTGCGCGTCGCCCAATCGAGCAAGGCCAGGCGCCGCGGCAGCGACAGCGACACGCCCAGCGGGCTCTGGTGCGCCGGCGTGACGATGGCCGCCCGCGCGCGCGGCGCGAGCCGCATGCCTTCGTCGACGACGATGCCGTCGGCATCGACCGGCACCGGCGTGGCCGCGATGCCCATGTGCTGCAGCAGCTCGCGCGTCGGCGGGTAGCCGGGGTTTTCGAGCCAGACGCGATCGCCTGCGTTGAACAGCGCCTGGCCGATCAACTGGATGCTGTGGCGGTAGCCGGTGGTCACGAAGACCTGCGCAGGCGAGCAGCTGACACCGCGCGACAGGTGCAGGTAGGCGGCGATCTCGGTGCGCAGCGACGGCAGGCCCGGAACCGACGGATGCGCCATGTCGGCCGGCTGCATCGCGCGGATGCAGCGCGCACCCAGGCGCGCCCAGATCTTGCGCGGGAAGGCATCGAGTGCGGGCAGGCCCATCTGGAAGGGCAGCGTGGTGTCGGGGCGGAAGCTGGGCTCGGCGGTGGCCGGGTCGGTGGGCGGTGGTGCGCTGGGCAGCGGGGCCTGCGGCTTCAGGTCGGGCGTGACGACGGTGCCGGCCTGGCCGCGGGCCTGGATGTAGCCCTCGGCCGTCAGCAGCGCGTAGGCGGATTCGATGGTGCCGCGCGCCAGGCCCAGCTCCTTCATCAGCGCGCGGGCCGACGGAATGCGGTCGCCGGGCTTCAGCACGCCGGCGGCGATGGCGGCGCGGAAGCGGTCGTAGATCTGGCGGTACAAGGGCTCGGCCGCCGAGGGATCCAAGGGCGCGAGGGGGCTGGGGGTGTCGATGGGCATGCGGCCATCATGGACCGGCCGGGAAGACCACTCTTGGCTCTTTGGCCTGATCCACGGCGGCGCCACACTGATCGCATGAACATCCTTCGCATCAGTTGCAGCCCGCGCGGGCCGTCGTCCGAGAGCCAACGGCTCTCGCAGAAAATCGTCGACCGCTTGCTGGCGCGCGAGCCGGCGGCCAGCGTGGTGGAGCGGGTGATCGGCGACGGCAGCCTGGCGCACGTCGACGCGAACTACGCGCTGGCGCAGCATTCGGCCACGGCCGAGGTGTCGGCGCTGGGAGGCATTGCGCAGTCGGACGTGCTGATCCGCGAGCTGGAGCGATCAGACGTGATCGTCATTGCGACGCCGATGCACAACCTGGGCGTGCCTTCGATGCTGAAGGCGTGGATCGATCACGTGGTGCGGGCGCGGCGCACGTTTCATGTGACGGCCGAGGGCAAGGTGGGCGCACTGCGCGATCGGCCGGTGTTCGTGGCCATCGCGTCAGGCGGGAGGTTCTCGGGCGAGCAGGCGCGGCAGCCGGATTTCTTGACGCCGTACCTCAAGGTGATCCTCGAGATGATCGGGCTGCACGACGTGCGCTTCTTCTCGGTGGAGGGGACGGGTGGCGGGCCGGAGGCGGTGGAGGCGGCGCGGGCTCGGGCGGAGGCGGCGCTGGAGGCGCACTTTGCCCAGACGGTACAGTCCGGCTGACCCCATCACCGCCACTCGCCTGGCACCCCCGAGATCATGAGAGAGTTCGCCACCTTGGCTTTTGTCGCGGCGCAGTTGATTGCGTCCACCGCCGCGTTCGCGGCCGATACGGTCCTGACGATGAATTCGTATGGGCCTGTTCAAGTGGGAATGCCGATCGCGCAAGCGCACCGGCTGCTGACCAAGCTGGGGCGCAAGAACCTGCCGAACCCCCGCGGCGTGGCGAAGGTCGGTTGCGATTTCTACCAGGCGTCGGCAGACCTGCAGTTCATGACCGAAGACCAGAAGATCGTCCGGATCGAGACGCGTGAGCCGGATGTGGTGACGCCATCGGGCATCCGGGTCGGCTCCAGTCTCGACAGGGTTCGGCGCTCTTTCGGATCGCGCATCGAAGAAGTTCAGCAGCACAGATCCGCAGACGCGGGAGACCGCAGCATCGTGCTGGTGTCGGGCGACAAGCAGTTCGCGATTCGCGTCGACGGGAAGCAGGCGGTCGACGAATTGTTTGTCGGCGCAGAGCCGGCGATACGGCGTGCCGAAGGGTGCTCCTGATCTACTGAGGCATTGATCGACATGACGACCCGAACTGCCAGTTGCTCTTGCGGCCAGCTCACGGCCGTCACGTCGGCCGAGCCGATTCGCATCTCCGTCTGCCACTGCCTTGCCTGCCAGCGCAGAACAGGCAGCGTGTTCGCTGCGCAGGCGCGATTTCCCGCCAACTCGGTGGCCATTGCCGGCGCTGCGACCACGTACGTTCGGGTCGGTGATGGCGGAGGCAGCTGCACGTTCCACTTCTGCTCCACCTGCGGTGCCACCGTGTACTACACCTGCCAGGGCGGTGAAGACAACATCGCCATTCCCGTCGGTGCGTTCGCCGATCCGGCCTTTCCCGCACCCACGTTCTCGGTGTACGAAGAGCGCATGCACAGCTGGGTCGAGATGCCCGTCGACATCGAGCACATGGATTAGGCATGCCAGGAACCACCAGGACACTCGCCAAGCTTGCCGGCCTGTTGCTTGTCTCAGCCGCTGTTGCCTTTCTGTCCGTGAAGATCGAACGAAGAGGCCCCGAGTTCGTGCAATTCGGCAACCTGTGCGGCACGACGCACGACCAGCCCTGCATGCGACCGTCGCTCAAGGGCGGGTATCCCCTGGCCTTCCTGGTGGACACGCCCGGCGTCTCTGTTGAGAACCAGCTTTTCCTGGGCGAAGACCAGTTCGTGCCCCTCGCGTTCATCGCGGATTGGGCCATGTGCACGGCTGCCCTGTGGCTCCTGTATCGGGTCCGTGGCTGGCACCAGGCGCGATCCGGGCGGGGATTTCTCAGGGTATGAGGCTGACCAGCCCCTTCTGCTGTTGATGCCATGGTTCCAGCCTGCCTGATCGCCCTGGCACTCATCGCCGTCTTCTGCGGCGCCATCCTGGACGTGAAGTTCGGCTGCATCACCATGGCCGTGCTGCTGTCCGTCGGGATCGGCATCGCGATCTCCGTCCTGGGGGATGTCGTGATCCTCCTGCTGGGCTATGGCGGCGGTGTCCTCTTCGCTGGAACGGCAATCTGCGTGGGGTTCGGGTCGCTGTTCCACAGGAAGGCAGCAGCCGAATCCACTCCAACGACTTCGGCTCAAGCCATCCAGCAAGCCCTGCAGCAGTTCCGCGCCGAAGGCAGCGTTCGCACGAGGTGCCTCATGTGCAAGGGCCGCATCAGTGCGAGACGGGTTCTCGCGACAGCAGCGCAGGTTCCCGATATCGAGCTCTCATGTCATTGCGGGAAGTGCGACGGAGCCCACCCGTTCCGTCCGAGCTGAGGTCAAGCCTCATCCGCGGCGTCACGAATGATCTCTTTGGTGCCCTCCAGCATCTCATCGAGCGGCTCCGGGTCATCGCCTTCGTAGCTGACGATCGCGCCGAAGTCTTTCGTGAGCGCGCAGCTGACGATCATCACGCAGGCCAGGTCCTTCATGCTGCCGCGCCACGACATGCTGATGCAGTGGTCGCGCCCTGCGGCCAGCGCGCGGAAGGCCTTGTCGCCACCGACCACATCGTCGGTGGGCTGGTAGAAGATCTCGAAGCCCGGGCCGACTTCACCGTTGAGGACGAACGGCGAAAAGCCTGAATCCGAGAACGGCGTGAAATCGGGGTGCAGCTTCAGGTCGAAGCCCAAGGCGTCGATCGATGCCTGCAGCGCGGCGCGGTCGGGCACACGGGATTTGTCGATGAAGGCGTACTGCGTATTGGACATGGCAAGGGTGATGAGAACGTAATGGAGGGATCAGGGGTGCGCTGCGTCAGCACGTCGGGTTCGTCGCGCTCGTCGCGCTCGGAACCACACATGGGAGCTGGGCAGAAACAAAAGAACAATCGCCACGAGGTGAAGCGCACTGTCCAGCCAAGGCCAGGCTCGAAAGAAGAATGATCCCGTGCCGTCCTGTTCACTGATGCCCAACAGTGCGTACGCACCCAGTAGAACAACGAGGTACCTGACCCAACCGACGCCGCGAAGGATTCCATAGACGACAGCGAGGGGAAAGACTGTGAGCACTGCCGTAGGAATCAGAACGACCAAGAAGGTGGCCGGCAAATTCCCGCCGGCCATTCCGTATCCGGCATGCAGGAAATCAAGGAAGTCCGAAATCCCCACGCCAATGGAAGCGACAAGAAGAAGTGCTGCGAGCAAGACTGGCGCGGGTGCTCGGGCATCAGGCGCGTTCGACATGTTTCAAGCCCCAGCGGCGTGGCACACCGCTTCGATGTTGTGCCCATCCGGATCGATGATGAATGCGGCGTAGTAGTTCGCGTGGTACTTCGGGCGCAGGCCGGGCTCGCCGTTGTCTTTGCCACCCGCCTCCAACGCCGCGCGATGGAACGCGTCGACCTGCTGCCGGGTTTCGGCCACGAACGCGATGTGGAGGTGCGCCGGCTTCTCTTCGGTCTGGAACAGGCACAGCGACACCTTGCCCTCGGGTGGGCAGAGCTCGATACCGTAGGTCGGCACGCCCTCCGAGACGGCAACGACGCCGAGCGGCGCGAGCGCCTTGAGGTAGAACGACTTGCTCGCCGCGTAGTCGCTGACACCGAATTTGACGTGGTCGAACATGAACTCTCCTTGTGTGGGCCTGCGCAATGCCTGCATGCCAAGTTCAGGCGGCATTCTCGTCGCCTGCGGTCAGCTCCGGCAAGAGGTCGGGGCATCGCTCTTCGTTCGTGCTGCCGTCGGTCGCGCGGAGGCTGGCATCATGCGGATCTCATGACGCTGCTGCCACAGGTTCCAGGGTTCACGGTCCGTCCCGCGTTGCTCGAAGACGCTGCTTCGTGGGCACGCTATGCATGCCTGCCCGAAGTGAAGGAGCACACGAGTTCTACCGCGATGACCGTGGATGACGTCAAGGCCGAGATTCAGCGCACGCTTGCCGGCGAACCCAACACACCCATTCGATTCGTTCTTGTTTCACCGGCGAGCGAGCTTGTCATCGCCACGGTCGGCTTTCACACCATATCCGCGGTGTCGGGTACGGCAGAGATCGCCTACGACGTGGCGCCCTCCCATTGGGGCTTGGGCATCGCGACCGCCGCATGTCGAGCGGCCGCACGCTGGGGCTTCGAAGCAAAGGCCTGGCACCGGATTCAGGCGACCACGGTCCTGCCGAACGTGCGCTCTCAGCGCGTGCTGGAACGCTGTGGCTTCAAGCGCGAGGGGCTCGTCCGAAACTTCAGGCTCGTGCGAGGCCAGCCAACCGACTACTGGATGTATTCGGTCATTCCCGGTGAGGTGCAGCGTGGGCCCCACGACTAGACAGTGAAGCTGCAGAATGCTCAGGGCGGTATCAAGCATCAAATATCAATCCTATGAATTCAGATCGAGACCACCTCGCCGCGCAGTTCCAACGCCTGTCCGATGAGGAGCTTGTGTCGCGTGGAACCTCCGGAGGCCTCACGGCACTCGCGCAATCCGTTGCCATTGCAGAGGCCCAGGCGCGCGGCCTCTCATTGCCTGCGCTGCAGCCGATGGATGAAGCAAATCCAGCCGAAGGGGCGTATCACGGCGACATGCAGATCGTCGCGCGCTACCTCACGCCGACGGAAGCACACATGCTCTGTTCTTGCCTTCAGGCGGCCGGAGTTCCTGCCGAGACGGGAGATACCAATCTGGTCCAAGCACACTCGCTGCTGGCTGGCGCCGTTGGCGGAGCCTGTTTGCGCGTCCCGGTGCAGTTCGCCCCGGAAGCCATGGAGGTCATCGCTGCATACAAGCGCGGCGAGTTTGCCCTCGACGAAGACTTTGACTTTGGTGCGTAGGGATGAGCAATCCTTGCTAGCTGCGGATGTTTTCCATCCGAACCTGTACCCGCAGTTGGAGGTCAGTGATCTTCGCGATCAGCTCTTGTCGCTCAACGCCTGATGCGTGCTGGAGCTGGGCTCTCAGGGCTTCAAGCTCGCGAAGCATTTCCACCTCTGGGGGGACGTAGCCCGCGTCCTTGAGAAGTTTGAATGCCGTTCGGAGCTCTTCAGGCGTCTCGCTGAAGCCGTCGCCGAAATCAAGCGGCTTTCCCCAGCTCTTGGCGGATTGCAACTCTCCGTTGGCTGCGTCCTTCTTCAGGCTGTCCGCGATGTGCTGGTCCAGCGTTCTGTGATCGGTCACGTTCCCTCCCAGGTTCGAAGTCGTCAATCAAGGCGCGGGAAAGTCTATCAGCGCATTTGCAGCACGGCGCTGCGCGCCGTCTGTGGTAGCGGCCGACCCCACGATCCGCGATCCGAAATCGGGTGCCCCCGCGAGAGGGATGGCATCGCGCCGTTCATTTTGTGAGCATGGCAGCAGCCGATGCCGTGATGGTCGGCGAGAAGAAGGCTTGCGCGGGTGCGCATGCCAATGAACATCAGGAGGTTCCATGTCTTTCAAAAATGTCGCTCGTGCTCTTGTCGCCACGGCTGCCTTGGCTGCAGCGGGTGCTGCAACCGCCGCGACCTTCACGTTCCAGTTCACCGGCACCGTCACCTATGGTGCGGGCGTGTCCGTACCGGTCGGCACGCCCATCACCGGGTCTTATTCGTACGACGCGAAGACCGAGCCGGCGATCCATTTCAAGGGGTCCTCGTCCTACCAGATCCCTGCGCCTCACATCATCTCTGCGACTGTGGCCGGCCACACGATCACGACGGAAAGGCTGACGGTGACCGTCGTGAACAACTTCAAGGGCAACATCGAAGACTCGCTGACTGTCATGGGCGAGTCCATGGTCCTGGACGGCACGACCTTCCCCGAGGGCGTCTTTGGATTCGTCTTGTCGAGCGCGCCACTGCACCGCGACGTACTGAAAGGCACGAAGCTTCCGCGCAAGGTTGACGTGCCCGCGTTCGACGCCTACGAGGCCCTGTCGTACGGGGTCTTGCAGATCAACGGCGGCCAGGAGGGGACGCTGCTGCAGTTCAAAGTCGATTCGATCACTGCCGTCAAAGAAGTGCCCTGAGCGTCGCCGACGACGACGCAAATCGGTGAAGGTCGTTCACCACCATCCACACGCCCCAGGCGGTGGAAAGCAGCCCGCCCACGGTCAACACGATGCTGCGCTGGAGCAAACGCCGGGACAGCTTTGGAACCAGGACGACCCATTCGGAATCACCTGGGTGAACCAGGGCGGGTCTTTGCATTCCGCGCGGAAAGTTCGCCGCCAGGATGCTCTCGAGTTCATCTTCCGTCGCGCCGATCCGGTGGTCGCCTCGAAGCAAGCCGAAGCCTCGCACCTCTCTGCGTTCGTCCTCGCGCCAGAGGATCAGTTCGGGTGCGACATCGGTGCGAATCGTCCCAGCGACGATTTCGCCGCGCTTGCGCAATGTCGCCCCTCGAACCACGACTTCAATCTTTCGCCATCTGCGAGCACGCCATGGGAGCAGCCACCATGTGGCGCCACGCCAGAACATGACGAGGCCGATGGACAAGAGCGCGGCCCAGACATTGCGGCCCAACATCGACGTGACCGCCAGCAAGAGGAACAGGATCATGAACGTTCCAATCGCGCGGCCCCAGGCACCAATCAACGCCATACACCCTCCTCCATATCGCTCCGACTGTCATTTATCTGAAAGACCGATCAACATCACGAACAACAAGATGCTCCGCGTAGCGCTGCGTCAGCAACTCGACTCGTTCCCGCCGGAGTGGCACGTGCGGGATTGCCAGCCGCTCTCGCAGCAACGCCATCAACGCCGTCTTGCGTGAACCTGCGTCCCGATCAGGTTGCGCGAAGTACGCCTCTGCTTCCGTCGCGTTTGAGATCGCCAGCGCGGGATGAGCATTTCGAGGGACGAAGTGAGCGTCATGACATGGGAGGTGAGTTTCGCGGCCTCACTTCTGCTTCCCGGATGCGGCTCGCTCCTTCAAGACGGCCACATGGTCTGCATGTGAGACCACCATGCCGGCGCAGCGCTGGTTCAATGCGGCGACCTTGGCGTTCAGGCTGCGAGTTTCCTGGTTGAGGCGTTCGGCTTCCTGGTTCGACGCATCGACACGCGCATTCAGGGCGTCGATCTTGTCGTTGAACGCATCCACCGCCGCATCATCGGCCTGGCCCGGCTTCGGTTGTGTCGCCACATGGGCTTGCAATTCATCCTGCACGCGCTTCAGGTTCGCACCGTGAGCCTTGGTCTGCTCACTGAACACCGCCTTTTGTGCCTTGAGCGCGTCTTCTTCCTTGAAGCACGCGCGGTACTCCTCCCTGGAGGAATATTTCGCGAGAGGCGTGGTCTGGCCATGCGCCTGCGCCGCGATGACCAGCAGGGCCACGGCCATCAGAAATGGTTTCATATCAACATCCTCCCGCTCCGTTCATTGTTCTTGATGGCTCGCCGCTGCGAGCTTGTCATCGGGTCATGTCACTCGGTTTGCGATCTTATGGCTCACCACCGCCCTGAACGCATCCAGATCGGCGGTCGACGTGAAGAAGCGCTTCGGGATGATCTGGTACATGTTGTCGGACATGTAGAGCAGCAGCGTCGAATCGCTCTCTTTCCATTTGAGGTAGTCGCTCCAGGGCTTCAGGTCCGCCACGCCCTCCGCGGAAAAGAGAAGCCCGGCATCGCTCGTGGTGAATGAGCATGGTCGCTGCAGGTCCTTCCGCTGTTCGTAGGCGCGGCGCGATTTGATCGGGAGGACGGCCGCGAAGACAAAGGCAAAGTAGAGCGCGGCACCGGGAACAATCCATCGCATCCAGCCGTCGGTCTGGGCGTGAGGCCCGTAGAACTCCGCCCACCCCGCCCACAGAACAAAGAGGATGAGGACAACGCCGGCGACGCGCCAGCTGCGACGCGGCCGAAGGGACAGCCACGTGGCAGACAAGATGTCGCTCGCGGTGTAGGTGCCGATGACGTTCAAGGTTTGTTCAGTCATTTGAAGGATTGGAGGGTACGAACTGAGTTGCACCAGCGGGAGGCAGGCGTCGGAACGGGCTTACCGAATGCATGTCGTCACCTGTCGCTCACAGGCGGCTCGTTCGCATCGGTCCGAGACGCCGCCAACCAAAGAAAGCAGGTGCCGATGATCGATGCGAGAAGCCCGTACAGCGCAAGGAAGCTGAACCCGTCGTGCGGAATGCCGCGAACTTCGGCGAAGGCGGCGCCGCCACCCGCGGCGAGCAACATCAGCCCGCCCAACACAAACGCCGCGCGCGCGACCTTCGGGTATCTCTGCGGGATCAACATCGGCACCCATGCGGGACTGATGATCACCAGGTACCCTGCGATAGACACGGCAGAGCTGATCAGACCCCAGACGATGCTTTCTGACCAGGGCAACGCCACCGGCGAGTAGACGAGCGCGGTATGAAAGATCGCGAAGGCCACGGCACCCGCGACGAATGCGATCCTCGTGCGAGCGCGCAGCGAGACCCGGCTGCCCCAGAGCGCTGGCCCCTTGTTGAGCGGCGCTCGTGGCGGAGCGTAGTGGTTGCGGGTTTCCATTCCTCGATTCCTATTTGAACTCGGCTGCGGAGTACACCTCTGCTTCGGTCGCGTGAGAGGTGATCTGCTTGAGCGCGAACCAGCCCACGCGATACCCCACACCGAGGAACTCGTCGAAGCTCTCGGCCACGACGAAGTTCTGCGCGACCGCGGGCATCGTCATGACGATGGGAACAATGCCTTCGGGTAGCCCCGGCATCGCGAGATAGCTGTAGTGAACCATCGCTCGCGAAGGCATCGTTGACAAGCATGATTGAGTAGGCCGTTGCAGTTGATGCAGCAGCGGTCATTGTGCCAATGGCGTGTGACTACCCCGGCGCGAATCGGCGACCGCCTGCGCGAAGGGTGCGGCGGCCGACCAGCACCAGCCCGCCAAGCCAGAGCGCCGCCATGGCGGGCTCCGGTATCGGCGAGATCAGGTAGGCGTGCCCGTACTGCGTGTTGGCGATGAACTGGCCGGCATTGTTGATGCCGGTGGCCGAGATGAACCGGTCCCCGCCGGCGAGGGTCACGATGTCGTCCAGGCTCACCGGGTCTTGCCCGTTGGGGCCGGTGACGAAGCCCCAGTCGAAGTGCGTCGTGAGCGTGGCGTTGTTGAAGTGCCCGACGATCTGGCCGGAATCATTGATGTCGAATGCGTAGCTTCGCGACGCCGGGCCATATTGGCAGAAGGCGCCCGCGCAGCCGTAGCTGTAGCCGGTGGTGTGGTGGAAATCGAGCGGGATCAGGACGCCGTTGACGTCGCCGATGAAGACGTTGTTGCTGACACCGTCGGGTGAATATTCTCCGGCCGTCTGCCCGCTGATGTTGATGGCATCCATGCGACTCACGGAGAACGCCAGGGGCATTGGTTGCCCGTTGTAGACGCCAATGGCGAAATGCTTGCTTGGCGAGCCCCCGCTGTTGCCGATGCGGCCGACGATCTGCTCCGTGTCTCCGATGGCCGTGCCGAGCAACGGTTCGCCACCGAGCGTGCCGAGCGAACGCATGTTCTGGCCATGTTCGCCGGTGATGAAGCCCTCTTGCCCGTAGGCGTAGAAGTAGGCGGGGTCTGAGTACGACATCGTCATGCCGATCACCTGCCCGAACCGGTTGATGCCGGTGGCAACGCTGTGGGTGCCCGCGCCCAGCGTGCCCAGGTTGGTGAGCGTGTTGCCCGGGCCGCTCATGAAGGCGCGTGCATCGCCACTGGCTGTTTGCGACTGGCCCACCACGGTGCCCGAGTCGTTGATGGCCCACGCCTTGCTCCACGCGCCGCCGAGCGTGCCCAGCCCGGTCATGCCCGCGCCGTTGGCGCCGGTGACGAAGGCCTGGTAATTGATCTCGTCGCCTTCGTTGTCGAATTGGTACGAGTAGCCCGTGACTTGGCCGCTGCTGTTGACGCCGGTGGCGTAGGTTGCGGTGCCGGCGGACAGCTGACCGATGTCGAACACCGAATAGCCGCTGGCATGGGCAGGCGCGCAGACGGCGGCCGCGGAGCCGACAACGAGTGAAGCGATGAGGCGCAATGCTGTCTTCATGGACGGATCCCCCTGTGGATGAAGTGAATCCAGCATAGGAATTCGTGGGGCTGGCGTACCCCCTAGTTCGAGGGACGCGGGCGAGGACCGAGCCACACCAGCCGACAGATAACGTCAAGCAGGCCGCGACGGCGATGACAACGACGACAGCCGCTGCTTGAACAGCTCTGGGAACCGCGCGCGCCATCGGGCGTTGGCGGGCGATGGATGCGGCATCGGGTGGAGGCAGACAGTGCGCGCCAGGCCGGGCAACGGCACTTCGATGCTCCGCTCGTACTTGATGTCGCCCTGGTCCCAGAAGGCGCGGAGCTTCTGCCGGGTCTCGTCCGGCTGACCGATGCCGAACCAGAAGAACGCCTCGGTCCCGAACGTCACGACATCGCGACCGCCCCACTGGTCTTGCATCAGCTGCAGGAGCATCGGCTGGCACGCGACCCGAACCTGCTGGCTCCAGGACTTGTTGCCCCTGGGCTTGAACGGCACCGTGCTCATCCAGAAGAAGCGCTCGCCGACTTCGAGCCTGCTTTGCTCGCTGGGCAGGACGGACGGCGTGTAGAACTCCAGCAAGCCATTGCGCAGGCGCTGCCCGGATTCGCCGATGAAGGGGAGGCCGCACTTCGCTTCCTTTTCGCCGGGATCCCTGCCCACGAAACAGATGGCGGCGTCTCGCGGCCCGCGGGGGAGCACCGGCCGAAGTTCCGGTCCGTGCGCGTCGGTATCCAGCTGGGCGTGTCGCCGCACGATGTTTTGCAACTCGCTGATGATCGCTTCAGTCATTCGGGGATTCTGCGTGCTGGTGCGACTGCAGCGCCCAGCTCTCCAATCAGACACTGGTCGTTTCGGCTACCAGCCCAGCTGGCAAACTGACCGCTGGCCAAACATGGAAGGACACCCCAATGGTCTTCGTTGCGATCACGCCCTCTGGTTTGGCGGAAGCTCTTGACCGGGCTGCGGCCGGCGACGCAATCTGGTGCGGCAGCGATGCGATTTCCGAGGTTGAGTATGTGAAGCTGCGGCGCCCGAACATGAGTCGGTTCAGCTACAGCCTTGCAGATCTGACGCTGGATGATGGCGCCATCGCGACCGTTGAAGAGCACCACCCGGGTCAGAGGATCTGGGTTGAGGCTCCCCGGCGCGAATGACCAAGCATTCCCAACCCCCGCATCGTCCGGAATCCAGGCATGCCTGACTACGAAATCACCTCCGATGCTGCCCGCTTGGACGTCGATGCGATCCACGCCTTCTTGTCGACGGCCTATTGGTCGCCTGGCATCCCGCGCCACATTGTCCAGCGCGCCATCGACAACTCACTGTGCTTCGGCGTTCTGCTCGAAGGTCGGCAAGTAGGCTTTGCCAGGCTCGTGACGGACAAGGCGACCTTCGCGTACCTGGCCGATG
Organism: Rhizobacter sp. OV335; assembly: GCF_900142965.1. GTDB lineage: Bacteria > Pseudomonadota > Gammaproteobacteria > Burkholderiales > Burkholderiaceae_C > Rhizobacter. Next base: position 53,932 of record NZ_FRCQ01000029.1, on the reverse strand, counting down.
TCTATGTGCTGGAAGAGCATCGCGGAAAAGGCCTCGCCCTCCGCCTGATGGAAGCGGTCAAGGCCCATCCTGAATTGCAGGGCCTGCGCCGCATGATGCTGGCGACGCGGGATGCGCACGGTCTGTATGCAAAGTTCGGCTTCACGCCGCTCGCGGCACCCGACCGGATGATGGAGGTTCATGTGCCCGACACTTACAAGGCGACCTGACCTGGCACGAAGCATCAGCGATCGCTTTGACTTCTATGCAGCGGTAGCTACCATTCGCGCCGCTTGGTCGATTGACTGTAGCCGGGCCAGTTGCTGCCGTTGATCGACGACTGCTTTCCGGTAGCCTTCGCAGCGCGTCGTGCGAGTAGCCTGCACCGCATCACATACGAAGCAGCAGAAACTCGGCAACAAGCCCCATAGATTCAATCGCAGAGCGTGCCTCGGCATCGGTCAAAGTAGGCAGCCATGGGCGACCGTGTCCCGTGCCTTGCTTGTTGCGAAGCTGATTGACAGCGCAGGCGAGTTCATACATGGCACGCTCCACACGCCGTTGCGCCGGTTCTCCTGCCAGGACAGGGCTCTGCGGCGTGGACAAGTTCAGCGCTACAAAGGCCTGACCGAGCAGCGTCGGAAAGTTGGCCTGAGGCGAGTACGCACCGAACTTCTGCTGAAGGACATGTGCCGCCACCGCTTCGACCAAATCCTTTCCGGTCCCCACCTCCAGCGCGGCGTCTTCCGCGCCTTTTTTGGCGCGACGCACGTACGTCATTAGTGCATCGGTCAGCGCCATGCCTGTCAGTGCGTCGAGCACCTTGGCCCGAAGGTCTCCGTCAACTCCCAGGACGAATCCCTCCGACGCAAACGCCGCTATGCAGTTGCCGAGAGCATCCGCACCGACGTAGTTGGGTGATCCAACTCTGAAACCTCCGTGCCCGCGTACCAGTGAGACAAACGAGATCGCGAACGAACCGCCAGCATCGGGCGCACCTTCCAAGGCCCAGCTCAGGACGGCTCGAATCCGCTTCATCTTGCCGACGGTCTGCCCGTTGCTGTTGGGATCCCCCGCCCGCAGCGAGTGCCGCAGGATCAAGTGCTCGATATCCGAATGGCTCGGATCGCGCCGGCCCGTCTGAGCGTCGTCGACAAGCTGCCCGAGTGCAACAATGATCTCGTCGTTGAGCGGTGCGGTTTGCGAAGCTGCCATGGTCGCGCGTGGAGTTGAAGCGGTCGCCGGGTAACCGCCGGTGAAGGTACCTAGCCGGTCGTAGCCGAATAGCCTTGTGGCTCAGCCAGAGTTCCTATCATGTGCGAGTTCTTTGATGGGCTGCTGGGGCAGCACAGAGCCGTGGAGCATCTCAGGAGCCGTCGGCCGAGCCTTTCGCCTCGCCAGTGACGACCTCATTGAGAGACTGGAGTCGGTATCGATGCGCGATGTACTTAGCTGAATTCTCGATGTATGGGAACACGGTGCTCTGGTTGATATTGAGCGTATCGAGTTGCCGCAGCAGCCCGGCCTTATTTTCAATGGCAATACGCGCGACTGAGATCGTGGATGAGCCCTCCTCCTTGAGAGTTGCTTCTTCACCGAACAAGAGAAATGCACCCGACTGGAACGAGATGCGGCTGTTGGTGCGCTTTCCTTTGACGCAGATCACCGAGCGCAGGTGCTCAGGGTCGATTCGATCATCGAAGTAAGGCTTCTCCTCCTTGATGAAGTGCAGCAGCTGTTTCACCGATTGACGCTGATTGAAATCGGCAATGTTGGCATCGTTGAGCAGGTCCAACGAGTCCTTCGATGCTTTGGAGAGGCGCGAGAGATTGGCGATGCAACTGGCCGTGTCGGAGTCGAAGTATTTCACCGTTGCGCGTTCCATCGAGAAGCTAATCACTTCGCCTTGATCGTCAGGGTTGCTCATGCACGCGAAGTACAAGGCGATCAGAGGGTTGGACGTAATGTCCAAAAGACGCGTCGGGAGAGCGTAATGCTGCATTCGCACTAGTCGATCCAGTGTGTAGACGTCGCCTTGAAAGTCCGCGGAGTTGGAAACCAAGAGTTCGCGACACATCGTGTCCTCTGCGTCCCGGTATATGGGCTCGCCTCCCTCGTTGGTCCGAAAGAGTGATGGCAGCAGTTTGTACTTCGTTCGGTTCGAGTGTCCGCGATAGAACACCTCTCTCGATGCGTCAGCCATTTCGACTACCAACTTGATGAACGCGTCAACTGAAGCCGCCAGATTGTCGGGCGCTGGTACCGGGGGGAGATCTCCTTGCTGAATCTTGGGGGACTCCGCCACCGAGGAGGCGTCGGCCAAGTTCTCGCGATTCAGGATCGCAAGCAGATCCTCTTCCTTGATCGCCCAATGGGTGCGGTTGAGCTCCCAATTGCGTATGTCCAGCGCGCGCTTCAGCTGGTCGATACTCTCGTGCGGAATCGGTTGTATGTTCAGATCGATGCTGAACCGGAGGTACAGCTTGCGGCCGTTGTCGCGACGCTTGACCTCAAGCAGCCGGCCGACGCGCATCGGCTTCACGGAGCCCTCGTAGGCGAACAGGCAAGGGAACTTCAGCAGGGTTTCTATCTGAGGCGTCTTGAGCTCCTCGAACCGCGAGGCGATGTCACTGTTCGTGTATTCGAGAAAGCGGCTGCGCTCGTACTCGTAGTCGTCCCCCTCCCATGCGCCGTCTTGACTCGTAACGAGAAAGTTGTACATGGACTTTGCCCTGCGTTGCCCACCAATCGTGAGCGCTGGCTACGAAGTTTAGCGAGGATTGCTACCTCGCCAAAAGCGGGCGTTCATCGACGAAGCTGGTTCGGCCTCGGTCGCTTTGCTACGGACATACCTGCCGCGCCGGAGAGGAGTTCGCCGACGTAGTAGCGTCATCATCATTGATGATAGAAGCTTCTTCTTTCGGCCGGAGCGGTCGCTCAGCAGGCGCACGTTGACTGCATTCAGCCTGAGGCAGTCAGCGACTCTGTGGTGACGGCTTTGCAGGGCGGATTCAACCGGTCGACGCAACACACTAACCACTGCTCAGGCAGAAGGAGTGTTGCAAATGAAGTACCGCACGCGAACGTACTACACCGCCACGCAGAAGGCGTTGATGTGGGCGCGTTGGAAGGAAGGCTGGACGCTTCATGAGATCGGCAAGCTGTTTGACCGGCCGCACACGTCGATCCACAACATCCTGTCGAAGACGGGTGGCATTCGACCGCTCGAGCGTCGGCGCTGCGCAACCGCGCTGTCGCTGGAAGAACGAGAAGAGATCTCACGTGCGCTGACAGTCGGTCATTCGATGCGTTCAATCGCCGCCCGCCTTGGAAGAGCGCCGTCGACCATCAGCCGGGAGATCGGACGCAACGGCGGCCTGGATGGCTATCGGGCGACCCTGGCAGACCAAGCTGCCTGGGAGCGCGCTCTTCGACCGAAGCTCTGCAAATTGGCCAAGAACCACGCTCTGGCTGGCATCGTGGCGGACATGCTTCGGATGCTGTGGTCACCGGAGCAAATCGCTGGTTGGCTCAAGCATACTTATCCGAGCGCCCCGAGCCTTCACGTGTCACACGAGACGATCTACCGCAGTCTGTTCATTCAAGCGCGCGGTGCCTTGAAGAAGGAACTGCTGGAGCATCTGCGGCGCACGCGCGGGATGCGTCGCGCTCGTTCCTACACGCAGAAGACCGCGATCCACGGTCAGATCGCCGACGCGGTGTCGATCAGCGAGCGGCCCGCATCAATCGAGGACCGGGCAGTGCCTGGTCATTGGGAAGGCGACTTGGTCTTTGGCAGCGGCAACAGCCAGATCGCGACCTTGGTGGAGCGCCAGACGCGATACGTGATGCTGGTGAAGCTGGACGGCAAGGACTCGCAGACGGTCGTCAACGCACTCATCAGGAACGCCCGCAAGCTGCCGCAGGAGCTCTACAAATCGCTCACCTGGGATCGAGGCACGGAGATGCATGGGCACAAGCGATTCACCATGGCCACCGACATCCAGGTCTACTTCTGTGACCCTCGAAGTCCTTGGCAACGGGGTAGCAACGAGAATACCAACGGGCTGCTCAGGCAGTACCTGCCAAAGGGCATCGACATCTCGGGCTACTCACAGCTTCAGCTCAACTCGATCGCCAGACAATTGAACGAGAGGCCGCGCAAGACGCTCGGCTTCCAAACGCCCGCTGAGAGATTCAGCGAATGTGTTGCGATGACCGGTTGAATCCGCCAGCGGTTGCTGTCTTTAGCCGTATAAACATACGTCCTACCCATTCAATGTCTCCCCTCCGCGGGTCCCAGACCTCGCTGAGGGAAGCCACCGACGCAACAAGCGCCAGCATTGACCTCATGGCCAAGCCAAAGACTAAGCCCCCAGCGAAAGCGCCTACCAAGGTCAAGCCTAAGCAGGTGTCCAACCCGCGTTCAACGAGCAACGAGGGTGGCTCGTACGAGTCCCGGGTGCAGGCGGTCTATCTGCTTGCCCAGTTCACCGGGGAGCCCACCGCCCTGCTTCCGGAAGGAACCGTCGTTGGCCTGCAGTTTCAGGTCAGGGTCCTGACCTACAACACCGACGACTTGGTCTGCCTCGTTGAAGACCGTGCGGGGACTGTCCACAAGGTACTGCTGCAGGTCAAGCAGACTCTGAAGTCGACAGCGTCCAATGGCCCCTTCCGGGAGGCGCTAACAGGCGCTTGGTTTGACTTCAAGAATGTGGCCCTCTTTACGCCTTGGGTAGACCGCATCGCGGTGGTGTACGACGGCGACGGGGACTCCAACGTCCGCGGCGCCGAGCGAGTATCGGAGTTCGCTCGGACCTCAACCAACGGCGCAGACTTCGTCTTGAAAGTGACAGCGCCGCGCTTCAGTTCCGAACCTATCCGGGGTGCGCTCGCCACCATCGAAGGGATTGTGCGAGACATTGTCGAAGGACCTATGCATCCCGACGAGCTGCGCAGCTTCTGCTCGCACCTGTGGTTTGTATCCCATCGACTGTCGACGCAAACCACCCCGGAGTTTGCCGACATTCTCTCGCGCATTCAGCGGGTGTTCGGCTTGGCTCACCCCGTCGCACCTACCTCGATTTGGGCAGAGTTGGTTGGCGCCTGTCAGCGCCTGAACCCCCTTGCGGCGCACGTCACCGCCGCGAATCTGGACGGCCAGATCAGCAGCACGCTCTCAGCGGCATTTGCAAGGCATCGCAGCAGTGGTGCGTCGAGGCTTCCTCAACCGACTCTTGCCGCGCTGGGTGGTGCTGCGGAATCCGTCTACGAACGTGTTCTGGAAGGCACCGGTGCCGCCACGCTTGGGATTGGCGTCGGTGCGACACCGCGAGCAGTCGAAGCACGCGCGTCTGAAATTGCGTTGCCCAGCGGACGCCCCGATGCCGTCAACAAGGTTATCGGCGGCCAACTCGACGGCATCAATGAGAAGTTGAAGCAGTTTCGATACGAGGACGCCCTGGCAGACATCACGACGCTGGGCAAGGACCTCGGTCCATTCGACGCGCATCAACGCGCTCACTGGTATCTGCAGCGAGGCGCCTGCCATTGGCACCTCGGCAACATCGAACAAGCAGCTGACGATTTCTTGAAGGCTGCTGACCTGTCGAGTGATGACGATAAGGTGGTTGCTGCGCGCATCCGAGGTCTCTTGCTGAAGAAGGATGTCGACGGAGCAATTGCCGCTGGTTTGACCGCGAAAGAGCGCTTCCCCAACTCGGTCTACGTCTGGATTGCGCTGGCCAGCGCCCGAATCGTGCATGGCGACTCCATTCAACAGACGGACGCGCCACTGGCCGATCGGGACAGCGCAGACGTTCTGCAGATGCTGGCCTGGGGGCGGCGGTCAGCCAACGAGTTTCCAGCAGCCATTGACTTCAGCATTCGGTCCCTGAAGGCGTCGGACGCGGGCTTCTACACGCGCCATGCGGCCCTGACGATTGCGCTGGAGGCGGCGACTACCAACGGAGTTCGCTCAACCTATCGACTTGTCGACGCCTCTATTGCTGATGCGCTGAACACCGCCGTCGCTGCGTTCGAGCCGCGCCTGGACCGGCTTTGGTCCGTTCAGTCGAAGCGGACGGTCGCTGACGCGGCCTCACACCTCGGATTCGCCTATCTCATGCTCAAGCGGCCAATGGATGCAATCACAGTGGCGCAGGAGGCCGCGGCACATGGTATTGCCTCATCAGGCCTGCTTCGCATGGAGCTGGATGCATTGAACCAAGCTGGCTTAGTCGACAAACTGAAGACGCGTGGGCGCGAGGTTGTCGGCCAGCTTGATGAAGGAGGCTTGGTCAGCTTGGCGCAGGCGGCAGCGCACGCGGCCGACATCGGCTTGGTCGACCTGGCAATTGCCGCCGCAGAAAAAGTCGAGCGCTCTCGTCCTGACACGCTGGACGCGATGCGGTCTATCCGTTGGATGGGGATGTACTTCTCGCCGCTGCGTGACAAAGCGGTCGAAGAAGTCAAGGCACAGCCCCTGGACGAGAAGACGACCTTCACGACTCTGCTTGGTGCGGCCCGCATTCTGCTGCTATCGAAGGACTCGGGCGCAGCCGAGCACGCAATTGAGTTGGCTACGGTTGCTGCGAGCCGAGAGGATGGGCCTGAGACAACCCTGCTCCTTGCAGAACTCCTGTTTGAGGCGAAGCGCTACGAGGAAGCGTCTGCGGCCTATGCAAAGGTGCTTCCACTTGGCCACCACTGCGAATTGCACACGCGCTGGTTGCACGCCCCGGTCCGTTCCGGCGGCCTCCGGGGTGCCAAGAAGCTGATTGAGTCGTTTCCTACTGGATGGGCTGAGGACGACAACGCGCGCTCACTCGCCATGGAGCTGGGGCAGAGCGCTGGGGACTGGGCATTGCTCAAGACCCTCGCCACTGCGCAGCATCGGGCTGCGCCAAACCACGCGTCGAGTTGGTTGTTCAAGTTCATGGTGGCCGTTCGCGGCGAACCGACTTCCGCACTCATCGAGTTGCTCAAGACTTTCCCGGAGCGGCTCGAAGGCAGCATTCAGCAAGTCAGCCAGGTCGCTGCGTTGGAGCTTCGGCATGGGCTCGCAGAGAACGGAATGCGCCGGATGTATCGGCTTCGGCGCGAGAACATGGAGAACGTCGAGGCCGCGTCGGCCTTCCTTCTCACGTGCTGCGCCATTACGGACGAGCTTCCGAACATGGAGGAGAAGCTCCCCTTGGTTGGCCCGGGTTGCGCGGTCACGGTCCGCGATGCCGATGGAATGCGGGTATGGATTACCTTGGACCCGGAGCCGTTGACTGACTTGCCAGAGACGGTTGAGTTCAAGAGTTCAGCGTCTCAACACGTTCAGCCCTTCATCGGTCGTGCGGTCGACGAAGAGGTTGCCGTTGAGGGGGCCTTTGGTTCAGTACGAAGGTTCACGGTTGTCGCCATCGAGTCTTCGCACCGCCGGTTGCTCGGCTTGGCGAAACAAGCCATCGACGCCTCGCTGACGCCAGTTCCCAATGCAATGTCAGTGCCCATCCGAAAGACCGCGGATGGCATGGACTTCTCGGGTGTCCTCGAGCAGTTAAAGCGAAATGGTGAGCACTCAAGAAACGCGTTCGAGAACTACTCGAAGATTCCGATTACCCTGGGCGGCCTTGCTCGCCTTGTGGGGCGCAGCACTTTGGAGTTGGTGCGTGGGTGGCCGTCGGACGGGCCTTCGCTTTTTGTGTGCGAAGGGACCGAACCAGAGATTCAGTCCGCACTGTCGGTGCTGAAAGAGGCCTCGGCCGCCTACGTCATCGACGCAGCCACACTGTGTGAACTCGCGGCTCTGGACCAGCTTGACGTGCTGTCTATCCTACCTAAGATTCTCGTTTGCTCTCGTACACGTGACAGGGTCGTCGGGGCGCTGGAAGAGGCGAAATTGGCCCGGTCCTGGGGTCAAGCTTTCGAGGCGAATGGGAAGTTGGGCTTCGTTGAGATTACGCCGGCCGACCATGCGCGCAACATTCAGTTCCTGCAATCAATCGCTGACGCAATCGACGGGTTTACGACGGTCGTGGCTGCCTACGGCCCGGAAGAGCAGCAGCCACTTCTGCAGAGTCTGCGCAAGGTCATCGGCGAAGAGGACTATTCGGTCTTGCTTGTTGCTGCTGAGACGGGTGCGCACATCTTTACCGTCGACGGGCGTCTTCGTTCGTGGGCCGGACACTTGCAGATTCAGGGAGTCTGGCCTCAGGTTGTCCTGATGCACGCGTTGCAGCTGCTGGCGCTTATGCAGTCGGCGTATTCGCTAGCTGCCGCAAGGATGTTTCTTTCAAACCGCTCTTTCGTGATGCTCGGGGGTTTCGACCTTGCATTGCTCTGCCAACAGGGCACCAATTGGCTCAAGGGAGGTGTCGCACGGTTCAAGCAGTACTTGAACAGCGACACCATTCTGTTCGACTCAGTGCTGACCGCGACTCTCGAATGTCTCCAGGTGCTATCACAGTCATCCACGACCATGGGCGCCTTCGGTGAGCTGTTGTGTCACGTCACCGAGGGTCTGGCAAGGAACAAAAACTGCCCGGCTGACCTGCCGGAAAAGCTAGTGCAGTTCCTCATGAACCTGCTCACGCCAACGGATGCGGTGTACCTCTACAAGCCGGCAGACATGGAGCGTACTCGGGCAGTAAGAAGAACGCTCGAGTATCTGGCACCCTTCATTCAGGAAGGTCTGCATCGGGCAAAGGAAGCTCCCCCGCGACTCCGACCGGTCAACGTCAAGGTATTGATGGTTGGCCGTACCCCTTGGCTGATGAAAACGGCTGAGGACGCCGCAGAGACAAGCCGGACGACCCCGCTCGTTGAGACAGTTGAAAAGACTCCGGAAAACCCGCACTCAGACGAGAAGCCCGTGCTGCTCATGGCGAGCGTCCCCGATGAGGAGCCCGCTATAAATGCGGAAACGCAGCCACCCGCGCCCTTCCCAGCTGCACCGCCTTTCACGCCAACGAAAGGCTGATCCCGATCAATCCGTGGAATAGTGCACATGACTCCGCTGGTCAAGACGGTCCTCCAACCGGGTAGGACAACTGCGGTTCCTTGTCGCTAGGCGCATCGAGCGACAGCTTTGCCGGAAAGTTGTCACGGGACCGGTTGAATCCGCCGTCTGAAGCAGTCATCCTTTGTATGCTCGACCAATGCAGTATTTGACTTTCGACCTCAGCGACAACTCCGAAGGCATCTCCACCCTGGAGGCCCTCGCCTCCACCGCCGCCGAGCACCACCCCGCCGCGCTGGCCGAAGCCCAACACCTCCTCGATTGGGCTTGGCGCCGCTTCCCGCACACGCACGGTCCTGCGGATGAAGGCATGGACTGGGATCACGACCTGCAGGTGAACGTCGAAGACGGTGGGTGGCATGCGATCACGCTGACGCTCACCGGATCGCAGCGATTCATCGATGAATTCATCGAGACGTTTGGCGACCCGCGGGACTGACTGAAAACCGCCCGCATCGCCAGTGCTAAAGTCCCCCGGCCTGCCACATCGCAGGTCGGGTTTGACAGCCTGAGAACCAAGGCGCGCAGCCGCCACAGCGGCTTTTCTTTTGCGCGTCACACACCTATGCCACTCCAGATTTGGGCGGCCCGGGTGGGGGAGCCTTCGGGCTCGCCGGTCCCTTGGTTCCGGTCTGTCAACCCTGCTTTGGGCCGCCACCCGTGTTTGACAGCGCGCTTGGCGGCTTTAACCGCAACCAAGGAGCCCTTCACATGGCTGGTACCCCCGTTGGCGCCCCGCACGCGCCGACCTTTCCCGCTTCTTCATCGCAGTCCGACCAAGCGGGTTCTCCCTCCGCCGCGAGGAGGCCGTCAAGATGACCGCCACCGATCCGATCGCCTCCCCCGCATCCAGCGAGCCCCACGGCCCGCGCTTCAAGCCCCGGCTCCACGCCTGCCGCAGCTCCCCGATCGACAGCGTCGAGTTCACGCTCAAGGCCGGCCTGGTGCATCGCCTGCTGGAGCACGTCATCGATGTCAGTGACGGCGTCGCCGCGTGGCTCGAGGTCGACGAGCGCGAGCGCCCCAAGCCCCCGCCCGACGACGTGTCGCCCACCATCCACCACGCGCAGAACGTCGCGATGCGCGGCCTGTGCATCGCCTCGCTCGAACTCATCGGCGACCAGGCCAAGCGTCTCACCGGCTGGGTCGGCGACCAGCAGTTCCACGTGCCCGAGTTCGGTGTGATGCAGCCGCGGCGGCGCAGGCCCCCAGCGTGACGCCCCGATCCGCCAGCGGCATCCGCTGGCGGGTCTTGCCTCGGCTCGATCCCTCGTTCACTGGCCCAGGTCGTAGTCGTCGGTCGTGATCGCTGCCGCATCCACCGACTTGACGCCCTTCCCCTTGAAGGCCCCGCGGGTGGTGAGCAGGGCGTTCCCGAAGTCGACGTTGGAGATGTCGTATTGCTTGCCGAACGCCGAGTCCCAGCTCAACCACAGGCTGACGAAATCCACCGCGTACACCTTCGGCTCAGCCTCCGTCCCGGGAACGGGGATGAAGAAGCGCGAGCTGTCCTTCAGCACGCGCGCGTGGCTGCGAACCGCCTGCCATCGCGCACCCTCGCCGGCGAGCTTGGTGTAGGCATCCAGCCCCTTGGCGGTGCCGTCTTCCGTCATCGCGGTGATCGTGTCGCTGTCGTCCTTGTGGTGGATGTTGCTGTACTGCAGGTTGCGCTCCTTCGCGACATTGCCGGTGTCCAGCTTGGTGCCGGAGACCTCTTTGCCGTTGGTGAACATCGACGGGTAGTCCTTCGTGTTGTCGTTCGAGCTGTCCATGATCTGCTCGACGTATCCGGTGAACGCCGGCGCGTGCTGATACACCAGGTCGAGCTGCTCCAGCTCCTCGCCCACGCCATAGCGGATGGTGACGTACAGAAAGTAGGGGTCGAGGTTCGCGACCAGGTCGGAGTTGAAGGCAGTTCCCGCAGGCGTGTACATGTGGTTCTGTTTCCAGTCGACACCCTCGCGCTCTCCCACCCGGCCGGTGCGGCCCCAGACGTCCACCCGCTTGCCCACCTCTCCATTGATGGCCGCCGCCGCCACGAGGGCATCGGTGCGGTCGCCATCGACATCGGCCGACCGGTAGTAGATGTTCGCGCCGCGGCCATCACCAACCAAGCTGCGCTGACCCTCTTGCACCAGCGTCAAGCCGCCCGCCAGCGGCGTCTGGCCCAGGTTCTTGCGCTGCACCGGCGCCGCGGGCAAAGCCTGGCCGAGCTGCCGACGCTGCGCCAGCATGCGCGGGCTGTTGTGGATGTGGTCGTCGATGGCGCCGATGCGCTTGTCCGGAAACGTCTGCGCCGTCGCGCGCGACGTGGAAGGCTTCTCGGCTGCCGCGTTGTGCTGTTCGGCGGTCGGCGTGGCGCGGGTGTGTCTCATCGTCGGCTCCTCGCAGGTTCAAGGCGCATGGCGCCCCTGTTGCGAGCCGTTATAGCGGCGCTCCCCGCCCGACGCCATCAGCTCTGAGCTGATTTGAGGGTTCCGCCAGCGGCATCGAGCCGCTGGCCGATCACCTGCCCGGTTGCTGCAGTCTCGCTCGCACCCGTGCCGTGGCTTGAGATCCAGGAATCAGCTTGGAGTACCCCGCCTCGAGTTCGTGAAGCGGTGTGGTCATGGAACTTCCTTCCTTTGACGCCGCCCTGACGCGATCCCGATCCGCGCACAAAACCCTCAACTTGCAGTCACCCCTCCCCTGTGGCTTACTTCGCTGCCCTTTGTCGTCGTCGTAGGGGGAATCGCATGAACCTGATGCGTGCTCGCGCGGTCCGCGTGGCTTGGCTTGCCGGCCTGCTGCTCGCCTTGTCGGCCTGCAACCGAAGTGAACCGCCGCCCACCACCGCAGGCGGTGCGGCCAGCGCCCCGCAGTCGGCCGTCACGCCACCACCGGGTGACAGCGCCGCCTCCGCCACGGGCAGCGGCCCGGCCGGCGGCACCGCCATCGGTGGCATGGAAGCCCACCCCACCGAGTCCAAGTCCGGCGCAACCGCCACCCCCGCGCCCACCGCCGGCGACGGCAGCGCGTCGGCCCCATTGCGGCCTTGACGATTCCGCGCCAAGATCCCCGCTCGCATCCGACATCGCCGTTCCCACGTTTCGCGCAGCACGCGATCCCCGCAGGAGGCCCTTGATGGACATGAACCGCAGGCAGTTCTTCCGCGTCAGCGGCGCCGGACTCGCCGCTTCCAGCCTCGTCGCGCTGGGCTTCTCGCCCGCCACGGCGCTTGCCGAAACGCGCAACTTCAAGCTCGCGCGCACCACCGAAACCCGCAACACCTGCCCGTACTGCTCGGTGGGCTGCGGCATCATCATGTACAGCCTGGGCGACAAGGCGAAGAACGTCGTCGCCGACATCATCCACATCGAGGGCGACCCCGATCACCCGGTCAACCGCGGCACGCTGTGCCCCAAGGGCGCCGGCCTGCTCGACTTCGTGCACAGCCCCAACCGCCTCAAGTACCCCGAGGTGCGCGAGGCCGGCAGCACCGAATGGAAACGCGTCTCGTGGGACGACGCCATGTCGCGCATCGCCACGCTGATGAAGGCCGACCGCGACGCCAACTTCATGGCCACCAACGCCGCCGGCCAGGTCGTCAACCGCTGGACCTCCACCGGCATGCTGTGCGCCTCGGCGTCCAGCAATGAATCGGGCTACATCACGCACAAGGTGATGCGCTCGATGGGGTTGCTGGTCTTCGACAACCAGGCGCGCGTCTGACACGGACCGACGGTGGCCAGTCTGGCCCCGACGTTCGGACGCGGCGCGATGACCAACCACTGGGTGGACATCAAGAACGCCGACCTCGTGCTGATCATGGGCGGCAATGCCGCCGAAGCCCACCCTTGCGGCTTCAAGTGGGTCATCGAGGCCAAGCACCACAACAAGGCCCGGCTGGTCGTCGTCGACCCGCGCTTCACGCGCTCGGCCGCGATGGCCGACTACTACGCCCCCATCCGCGCCGGCAGCGACATCGCCTTCCTGGCCGGCGTCATCAACTACCTGATCAGCAACGACAAGCTGCAGAAGGAGTACGTGAAGGCGTACACCAACGCGTCGTTCATCGTCGGCGAGGCCTACGGCTTCCAGGACGGCATCTTCAGCGGCTACGACGAGGCCAAGCGCAGCTACAGCAGCGCGAGCTGGGGCTACGAACTCGACGACAAGGGCTTCGCCAAGGTCGACCCGACGCTCGAGCACCCGCGCTGCGTGCTGCAGGTGATGAAGCGCCACTACGCGCGCTACAGGCCCGAGCTGGTCAGCCGCATCACCGGCACGCCGAAGGACAAGTTCCTGAAGGTCTGCGAGATGATCGCCACCACCGCGGTGCCCAACCGTGCGATGACCATCATGTACGCGCTCGGCTGGACCCAGCACAGCCAGGGCTCGCAAATGATCCGCACCGCGGCCATCGTGCAGCTGCTGCTCGGCAACATCGGCATCGCCGGCGGCGGCATGAACGCGCTGCGCGGCCACAGCAACATCCAGGGGCTGACCGATCTCGGGCTGCTGTCGAACTCGCTGCCGGGCTACCTGTCGCTCGCGCGTGAATCCGAGCAAGACCTCGAGACCTACTACAAGACCCGGGCACTGAAGCCGCTGCGTCCCAACCAGATGAGCTACTGGCAGAACTACCCGAAGTTCTTCGTCAGCCTGCAGAAGAGCTGGTGGGGCGCCGCGGCCACCGCCGAGAACTCCTGGGCCTACCACTACCTGCCGAAGATCGACAAGGTCTACGACGTGCTGCAGGCCTTCGAGCTGATGAGCCAGGGCAAGCTCAACGGCTACATCTGCCAGGGCTTCAACCCGGTCGGCTCGTTCCCCAACAAGAAGAAGATCATCGAGGGGCTGTCGAAGCTGAAGTTCCTCGTCACGATCGATCCGCTCAACACCGAGACCTCGGAGTTCTGGAAGAACTTCGGCGAGTTCAACGACGTGAAGAGCGAGACCATCCAGACCACGGTGTTCCGGCTGCCGTCGACCTGCTTCGCCGAAGAAGACGGCTCGCTGACCAACTCAGGCCGCTGGCTGCAGTGGCACTGGAAGGGCGCCGAGCCGCCGGGCGAAGCGCGCGGCGATCCGGAAATCATCGCCGACCTGTTCAACCGCATGCGCACCGCCTACGCGAAAGACGGCGGCGCCTTCCCCGACCCGATCGTCAAGCTGACCTGGCCGTACAAGATCCCGCACAGCCCGTCGGCCGAAGAGCTGGCGATGGAATACAACGGCAAGGCACTGGCCGACGTGCTGGCCCCGCCCGACCCGAAAGACCCGAAGGCGCCGCCGAAAGTGCTGGCCAAGGCCGGCGAGCAGCTCTCGGGCTTCGGCCTGCTGCGCGACGACGGCAGCACCGCCAGCGGCTGCTGGATCTACTGCGGCGCGTGGACGCAGGCCGGCAACCAGATGGCGCGGCGCGACAACAGCGACCCGTGGGGCATCGGCCAGACGCTGAGCTGGGCCTGGGCCTGGCCGGCGAACCGACGCATTTTGTACAACGCTGCGTCGAGCGCACCCGACGGCAAGCCCTGGGATGCGCGGCGCAAGCTGGTGCAATGGAACGGCACCGCCTGGGGCGGCTCCGACGTGCCCGACATCCGGCCCGATGCGAACCCGGGCGACGCCGAGCGCGTGCAACCCTTCATCATGACGTCCGAAGGCGTCGCGCGGCTGTTCGCGCCCACCGGCATGGCCGAAGGACCGCTGCCGGAGCACTACGAGCCCTTCGAATCGCCGCTGGCCACCAACCCGATGCACCCGAACAACCCGAAGGCCCGCGCCAACCCGGCGGCCCGCGTGTTCAAGGGCGATCTCGAGATGATGGGCTCGCCGAAGGACTTCCCGCTGGTCGCCACCAGCTACCGGCTGACCGAGCACTTCCACTACTGGACCAAGAACGTCGAGACCTCGGCCATCATCCAGCCGCAGCAGTTCGTCGAGATCGGCGAGGAGCTGGCCAAGGCGAAGGGCATCGCGAACGGCGACACGGTGAAGGTCTCGTCGAAGCGCGGCTCGATCAAGGCGGTGGCGCTGGTGACCAAGCGCATTCCGCAGCTCGACGTCGACGGGATCAAGGTCGACACGGTCGGACTGCCGAACCACTGGGGCTTCGTCGGGCTGGCGAAGAAGGGCTACCTCGTGAACACGCTGACACCCTTCGTCGGCGATGCGAACACGCAGACGCCGGAATACAAGTCGTTCACCGTCAACATCGAGAAAGCCTGAGCCATGAGTTCACTGCAATCTCTCGACATCGCCGCGCGCTCGGCCACCACCACGCCGAGCCCGCGGGCGCGGACGACGCCTGAGGTCGCGAAGCTGATCGACGTCTCCAGCTGCATCGGCTGCAAGGCCTGCCAGGTGGCCTGCATGCAGTGGAACGACCTGCGCGACACGGTGGGCAACAACGTCGGCGTGTACGACAACCCGGCCGACCTGAGCGCCGAATCGTGGACGGTGATGCGCTTCTCCGAGGTCGAGGTCAAGCCGCCGGAGCCATCGCTGAACCAGGAGATGAAGCTCGAGTGGCTGATCCGCAAGGATGGCTGCATGCACTGCGACGACCCCGGCTGCCTGAAGGCCTGCCCGGCGCCGGGCGCGATCGTGAAGTACACGAACGGCATCGTCGACTTCATCGAAGAGAACTGCATCGGCTGCGGCAACTGCGTCACCGGCTGCCCGTTCGACGTGCCGCGCATCAGCAAGAAAGACAACAAGGCCTACAAGTGCACGCTGTGCTCGGACCGCGTCAGCGTCGGCCTGGAGCCGGCCTGCGTGAAGGCCTGCCCGACCGGCGCGATCCACTTCGGCAGCAAGGAAGACATGCTGGAGTACGGCAGCGAGCGCGTCGCCGACCTGAAGGAACGCGGCTATGCGCAGGCGGGCGTCTACGACCCGCCCGGCGTCGGCGGCACGCACGTGGTCTACGTGCTGCAGCACGCCGACCGGCCGCAGCTGTACCACGGGCTACCGGCCGATCCGTCGATCAGCCCGTGGGTCTCGTTGTGGAAGGGCGCGGCCAAGCCGCTCGCGCTGGCCGCGATGATCGGCGCCGCGGTGGTCGGGTTCTTCCACTACACGAAGGTCGGGCCGATCGAAGAACCCGCTGAAGAGGAGGAACGGCCATGAAGCGTTTCATCCAGCGCTATGCCGACGGCACCCGCATGAACCACTGGGCGGTGGCGATGCTGTTCTTTTGCGCCGCGTTGTCGGGCTTGGCGTTCTTCCACCCTGCCCTCTACTTCTTCACGATGCTGTTCGGCGGCGGGCCGTGGACGCGCATCCTGCATCCGTTCTTCGGCGTGCTGATGGTGCTGGGCTTCGTGCTGCTGTTCGCGAAGGTGTGGCGCGAGAACACCTGGAAGCCGCGCGACACCGAGTGGCTGAAGGCCGCACCGCACCTGATGCAGACCGGCCACGAGCGCGACATGCCGGCGGTGGGCAAGTACAACGCCGGGCAGAAGCTGGTGTTCTGGCTGTTCGGCATCAGCCTGTTGCTGTTGTTCATCACCGGCTTCGTGTTCTGGCAGCCGTGGTTCGCGGATTACTTCGCGATCCCGCTGCGGCGCATCGCGGTGGTGGTGCACGCGGCCTCGGCGGTGGTGCTGGTGCTCAGCGTGATCGTGCACGTGTATGCCGCGATCTGGGTCAAGGGAACGATGCGGGCGATGACGCGCGGCACCGTCACCGAGGCCTGGGCGCGGCAGAATCATCCGCTCTGGTACCAGGAAACCACCGGAAAGAAATGATGAACCGCGCGCGATGGCACTGAGCTCCACGACACGGCTGCTGTCGCCCGAAGAGATCGCGGTCCAGGCCGGCCAGCAGGTGCCGTACCTGCGGCTGCCGGAACGCAGCACGCTGTTCGCCGAGCGCGAGATGCGGCTGCGCCAGCTGGCCGCCGGCGGGCATGCGATGCGCGATTTCCTGGTGTTCATGGCCGAGCTGGCGCATGTGCAGCACGAGCTGCTGCAGGCGTACCCCGCGGTCGCGCTGCCCGATGCGGCCGCGCTCGACGCCGCCTCGCGCGCCGGCCTGCCGCCGCTGCCGGCCGAGCACTGGCCGCGCGACCCGGCGTGGCGCGGCGGCCTGCGCCGCCTGCTCGATGCGCTGCTGCCGCGGCTGGCCGGCAGCCCCGCGCTGGCGGCGGTGCGTGCGCTGAAGGATTCCAGCAGCCGCTACGACGCCTGGCTCGATCAACAGGCCGACCGCCTGCTGACCGGCGTGATGCTCGGGCTGGACCTGGCCGCCGCGCCGCTGATCGCCGCGGCGCTGCAGGTGTACTGGACCCACCTCGTGCTCGCGACGCAGCAGGCGCGCGGCGCCGACCGCCTGCCGCCCTTCGGCCGCACCGACGACGCGACGCTGTGCCCCTGCTGCGGCAGCCGGCCGACGGCCAGCATCTCGCGCATCGGCGGCGATGCGGGTTTCCGCTACCTGCACTGCGCGCTCTGCGCTGGACAGTGGCACATGGTGCGGATCAAATGCACGCACTGCCTGGGCACCCAGGGCATCCACTACCAATCGCCGCAGCGCGTGGGCACCGACAGCACCGACGCCAAGCCGGCGATCGAGGCCGAAACCTGCGACGCCTGCGGGCACTACCTGAAGATCGTCCACATGGAACGCGATGCCTTCGTCGAACCGGTCGCCGACGACCTCGGCTCGGTGACGCTCGACCTGCTGGTCAGCGAGGCCGGCTTCCAGCGCCACGGCGTCAACCTGATGCTGCTGTTCGGCGACCCTGACGACCCCAGCGGCGACGACGGCGGAGGCGGCTGATGGACCGACCCGAGACGTCCGTGGTTCACGGCGGCGGGTCGGGCGAAGACGGGCACCGCGGCGAGCGGGCCCGGCCGCAGGACCTGCCGTCGATCGACAAGCTGCTGCGCACCGACGCCACGCGCGCGCTGCTCGACGTGCACGGCCACACGCTGGTGGCCGGCGAGGCGCGTGCGCTGCTCGACGGCCTGCGCACGCAGGCGGTGGCCGGTGAACTTGCCTCGCTCGAACTGCAGCCCGGCGCGCTGGCGGCGGCGCTCGCCGCGCGCGTGCAGGCGAAGCTCGCGCCGCGGCTGCGCACGGTGATCAACCTGACCGGCACCGTGATCCACACCAACCTCGGCCGCGCGCTGCTGGCCGACAGCGCGTTGCAGCACCTGCTGGCGGTGATGACGGCGCCGAACAACCTCGAATACGACCTCGCGTCGGGCGGCCGCGGCGACCGCGATTCGATCGTCGAGGACCTGCTGTGCACGATCACCGGCGCGGCGGCGGCGACGGTGGTCAACAACAACGCGGCGGCGGTGCTGCTGACGATCGCGGCGCTGGCGCGCGAGCGCGAGGTGATCGTCTCGCGCGGCGAGCTGGTCGAGATCGGCGGCGCGTTCCGCATGCCCGACGTGATGGCCAGTGCCGGTGCCGAGATGGTCGAGGTGGGCACCACCAACCGCACGCACGCGCAGGACTACGAGCGCGCGATCACGCCGCGCACCGGCCTGGTGATGAAGGTGCACACCAGCAACTACGCGGTGCAGGGCTTCACGCACGCGGTCGACGAGGCGACGCTTGCCGGCATCGCGCATGCGCACGGGCTGCCGCTGGCCACCGATCTCGGCAGCGGCTCGCTGGTCGACCTGGCGCAGTACGGGCTGCCGCGCGAGCCGCTGCCGCAGGAGATGCTGGCGGCCGGCTGCGACGTCGTCACGTTCTCGGGCGACAAGCTGCTGGGCGGGCCGCAGGCGGGCTTGATCGTCGGCAGCCAGGGCGCGATCGCGCGCATCCGCAAGTTCCCGATGAAGCGCGCGGTGCGCATGAGCAAGCTGCCGCTGGCGGCGCTGGAGGCGACGCTGATGCTGTACCTGCGGCCCGAGCGGCTGTCGCACGATCTGCCGACGCTGCGGCTGCTGACGCGGCCGGCGGACGCGATCCGCGCGATGGCCGCGGGGCTGTTGCCGGCGGTCGCGGCCGCGGTGGCGCCGCGCTTCGAGGTGCAGGTGGTCGAGCTGATGGGGCAGATCGGCTCCGGCTCGCTGCCGGTGGAGCGCTTGCCGTCGGCCGGGCTGGCGTTCGCGCCGGCCGGTGCGTCGAAGAAGGGCATCGGCTCGGCGCTCGATGCGCTGGCAACGGCGTTGCGCGCGCTGCCGCAGCCGGTGATCGGCCGCATCGCGCAGGACAGGCTGCTGCTCGACCTGCGCTGCCTGGAAGACGCTTCGTTGTTCACCCGCCAGCTGCAGGCCTTGCATGAACTGTTGATGTAGCCAAGGAGACCCGATGAATCCGCTCGACACGCTCGCCCGCATCGTCACCGACACCGTGGAGCCGCTCGCGCTGCGCACGGACCGAGAGGGACGCTTCCCGCGAGAGACGATCACCGCGCTGGGCGAAGCCGGGCTGCTCGGCCTGATGTCGGCCCCAGCGGTGGGCGGGCTCGGCCTGGGGTTGAAGGAGGCCAGCCAGGTCGTCTCGCGCCTTGCGCAGGCCTGCCCGTCGACCGCGATGATCGTCTGCATGCACTACTGCGCGGTCGCGGTGATCGAGTCCGCTGACAAGCCCGCCATCCGCGAGGCCATCGCGCGCGGCCGGCACCTGAGCACGCTCGCGTTCTCCGAGGCCGATTCGCGCAGCCACTTCTGGGCGCCGACCGGCACGGCCCGCGCCGACGGCAGCGCGGTGCTGCTCGACGCGCGCAAGAGCTGGGTCACCTCGGCGTTCGAGGCCGACAGCTACGTCTGGTCGAGCAAGCCGCTGGCGGCGGACGGCGCAAGCACGCTGTGGTTCGTGGATGCCAGGAGTGACGGCCTGAGCCAGCCCGGCGCGTTCGACGGGCTGGGCCTGCGCGGCAACGCGTCGACGCCGATCACCGCGCGCGGCGTGCGCATCGCCGCCGCCGACCGGCTGGGCGAGGACGGCAAGGGCTTCGACACGATGATGGGCGTGGTGCTGCCGTGGTTCTCGGTGCTGAGCGCGTCGTGCTCGGCCGGGCTGATGGAAGGTGCGTTGTCGCGCGCGATCGGCCACGTCGGCCAGACCCGCCACCTGCACCTCGACAGCTCGCTGGCCGACCTGCCGACGATCCGCGCCTACCTGGCCCGTGCGCGCATCAAAGCCGACATGGTGCAGGCGCTGATCGACGACACGCTGGCGGCGATCGGCAGCGGCCGCGCCGACACGATGCTGCGCGTGCTGGAGGTGAAGGCCGCCGCGGCCGAAGCCGCGCTGGAGGTGACCGATACCGCGATGCGCGTGTGCGGTGGTGCGGCCTTCCGCAAGGAGGCCGGCATCGAGCGGCTGTTCCGCGACGCGCGCGCATCGAGCGTGATGGCGCCGACCTCGGACGTGCTGTACGACTTCATCGGCAAGGCCATCACCGGCCTGCCGCTGTTCTGAAAGCGACGCAGGGTCGAAGGAATCCGGAACATGGACGGCGACCGATTCGTGCACCCTGCCCGACTGGCGCATGGCGCCCCGTTCGGGCTGAGTTTCTCCCCGCTCGGGCTCGGCCTCTCCCCGTTCGGGCTGAGCCCCTCCCCGTTCGCCCTGAGCCCCTCCCCGTTCGCCCTGAGCCTGTCGAAGGGACGGACTGAGCTTGTCGAAGGCCTCGCGCGCTTCGGGCACAACCCTTCGACGGACGGGCCTTCGACAGGCTCAGTCCCTGCTCAGGGCGAACGGGGTTTCCGTGCAACCGCCCGGTCCCTTCAAGGACCTGATGTGCTCATGGCGAACGGAATCTTCACCCCTCCCCCGTTCGGGCTGAGCCTGTCGAAGCCCTGTTCGCCATGCCAGCGACGCATTCGCAGACCCATTCGCCTCCAAGGACACCCAGGACAATGAGCAACTCCACCTTGATCATGGGCGCCGTGGCCTACGCGCCCAAGGTCGTCACGATCTGGGAAGGCTTCAAGGCCTTCTTCGCGCGCCACGGCCTGGCCTTCGACTACCTGCTTTATTCAAACTACGAGCGTCAGGTCGAGGCGCAGTTCGACGGCGCGATCCACCTGGCCTGGAACTCGCCGCTCGCGTGGGTGCGCGCCGACCGCCTGGCCCGCGCGCGCGGCCAGGCCGTGCGGGCGGTCGCGATGCGCGACACCGATTGCGACCTGCGCTCGGTGGTCGTCGTGCGTGCCGACAGCCCGCTGCAGGCACTCGCCGACCTGCGCGGTGCGCGCGTGGGCACCGGCGCGATCGATTCGCCGCAGGCCACGCTGATTCCGCTCGGACTGCTGCGTGCGCACGGGCTGGTGGCCGGCCGCGACTTCACGCTGCGCCGCTTCGACGTGCTCGGCGGCAAGCACGGCGACCACATCGGCGGCGAGCGCGATGCAGCCGTCGCGCTGCTGGCCGGCGAGGTCGACGCCTGCTGCCTGATCGACAGCAACCACCTCGCGTTCGGCCTCGACGGCACGCTGCCGGCCGGCAGCACGCGCGTGATCGCGCGCACCGATCCCTACGACCACTGCAACTTCACGACCAGCCCGGGTGCGCCGGCGGCCTTGATCGACCACTTCACGTCGCTGCTGCTCGCGATGCGCTGGGACGATCCGGAGGTGCGTCCGCTGCTCGAGCTGGAGGGGCTGCGCGCGTGGCGCACCGGCCGCACCAGCGGCTACACGCTGCTCGAGCGAGCAGTCGACGACGAAGGGTTCTACAGCGATGACGGCCGCATCCTTGCCAGCGACTATCGATATTGAGTCGCTGGCGCTGGACCAGGGCGCGCTGCTGCTGGTGCGCCGCGCGCTGGCCACCCTCGCCGATGGCGACGAGCTGCGCGTGCGTGGCCGCGCCGACGCGTGGGACCTGCACCTGGCCGCGTGGTGCCGGCAGCAGGGCCATGCGCTGCGCTTCGAGACCGATGCGCAGGGTTGTCTGCACGGCATCCTGACGCGCGGCCCGTCGGCCGCAGGTCGCTGGCGCGGTGCGCAGCGCGCCGGCCCCACGACCGACGACGAAACCACCGCCCCCGAAGCGCGCGCCGACTGGGGCCTCGCCGCGCGCGGCGCGACGGTGGAGGCCGGCAGCCCGGCGTTCGCGTTCGGGCTGCGGCAGCGCCACGAGCTGTGGGCCGCCACCGCCGGCGAGCTCTACGCGCAGGCGGCAGCCGCGCAGTGGGACCCGGCCACCGCGATCGACTGGACCGCGCCGTTCGAGCTCGCCCCGGAGATCGAGGCCGCCGTCGTGCAGGTGATGACCTACCTGGTCGAGAACGAGAACGCGGCCTTGCTGGTGCCGGCGCGGCACCTCGGGCAGATCCACCCGCACTACCGCGAGGTGCTGCAACTGCTCGCGCTGCAGTGCGCCGACGAGGCGCGGCATGTCGAGGTGTTCACGCGCCGCGCCGCACTGCGTGGCCTGCCGCCGGCGCTGTCGACGGCCGGCGGGCAGGCCTCGCTGCGCACGCTGTTCGACGCGCCGGATTTCTCGACGGCGACCTTCCTGCTCTCGGTGCTCGGCGAAGGCAGCTTCGTGAACCTGCTGAACTTCCTGCACGAGCACGGGCCCGATCCGGTCACGCGCCAGGTCGCGCGGCTGGCGGCGCGCGACGAAGGCCGGCACGTGGCCTTCGGGATGGCGCACCTGGAGTACCGGCTCGCGGTCGAGCCCGACTACCAGGTGCGGCTGCGCAACGCGATCGAGCAGCGCTTCGATGCGCTGGCGAACACTGCGGGGCTGAACGAGGAGGTGTTCGATGCGCTGGTGCTGCTGGCCGCGGGCGCGTTGACGCCGGACGCGGTGGCGCGCGGGCATGCGGCCGTGCAGCAGCTGAAGCGCGAGATGGCAGCCGGGCGGCGCGCGCGGCTGAGCCGGCTCGGCTTCGAGCGCGCCGAGGCCGAGCGGCTGGCCGACCTGCACACGCGCAACTTCATGTAGCCCCCGGACGCCTGAGCATGATCGTCGGCACCGCAGGCCACATCGACCACGGCAAGACCACGCTGGTGCGCGCGCTCACCGGCGTCGACACCGACCGCCTGCCGCAGGAGAAGGCGCGCGGCATCTCGATCGAGCTCGGCTACGCGTTCCTCGACGTGCCGGGCGACGAAGCCGTGCCGCGCATCGGCTTCATCGACGTACCCGGCCACGAGCGCCTGGTGCACACGATGCTCGCCGGCGCGACCGGCATCGACTTCGCGCTGCTGCTGGTCGCCGCCGACGACGGCGTGATGCCGCAGACACGCGAGCACCTGGCCGTGCTGTCGCTGCTGGGGCTGTCGCGCGCGGCCGTCGTCATCACGAAATGCGACCGCGTCGATGCGGCGCGCCTCGTGCAGGTGCGCGGCGAAGTGGCCGCATTGCTGGTCGGCACGCCGCTCGCCGCTGCGCCGGTGCTCGCCGTCGCGGCCCCCACCGGCGAGGGCCTGCTGGCCTTGCGCGAGCTGCTGTTCGCCGCGGCGCGTGCCACGCCACCACGCGACGGTGCGAGCGACGCCTTCCGACTCGCGATCGACCGCGCGTTCACGCTCGACGGCGTCGGCACCGTGGTGACCGGCACGGTGCATGCCGGGCGGGTGCAGGTCGGCGACGAGCTGGCGCTGTGCCCCTCGCCCACCGGCCGCCACGCCCGCGTGCGCAGCCTGCACACGCAGAACCAGGCCGCGATGCAGGCGCATGCCGGCCAACGCTGCGCGGTGGCGCTGGCCGGTGTCGACAAGCACGAGGTGGCGCGTGGGCAATGGCTGGTGTCGGCCGGGGCCGGCGTCGCGACCGACCGGCTCGATGCGCTGCTGACGCTGTGGCACGGCGAGCCGCGCCCTCTGCGCTCGGGCACGCCGGTGCACGTGCACCTCGGCGCGAGCGACACGATGGGCACGGTGGCCGTGCTCGCGGGTGTCGACGCCGCGGCCGACGCCCTCGCCCCCGGTTGCCGCGCCTTCGTGCAGATCGTGCTGCAGGCGCCCATCGGCGCCTGGCATGGCGACCGCATCGTGCTGCGCGACAACTCGGCGACCCGCACGATCGCCGGCGGCTCCGTGCTCGACCCGTTCGCGCCGGTGCGGTACCGGCGCACGCCGCAGCGCCTGGCCGAGCTGGCGGCATGGTCGCTGCCGACCGCGGCGCAACGCTTCGACGCGCTGCTCGACGCTGCGCCACACGGCCTGTCGCGCCACCGCTGGGCCAGTGCCGAAGGCCTGGCGCCCCAGGCCGAGGCCGATGCGCCGGACTGGGCACTCGGCCGCACGCAGCGCGCGGCGGTGCACGCCGCAGTGATCGACACGCTGCGCAGCTTCCACGCCCGCGACCCCGAGGTGCCCGGCCCCGACGCGGCCCGCCTGCGCCGCCTCGCGGCCCCGCGCCTGCCGCTGCCGCTGTGGAGCGCCGTGCTCGCCGAGCTGCAGGCCGACGGCGCGGTCACGGTGCGCGGCGCGTTCGTGCACCTGCCCGAGCATGCGCTTCGCCTGTCGGCCGCCGACGAGCGCATCGCGCAGAAGGTGGCCCCGCTGCTCGCGGCGGCCGGCTTCGACGGCAGCTGGGTGCGCGACCTGGCCCGCGACACGCGTGAGGGCGAGCTGCTGATGCGCACGACGCTCGCGCGGCTGGCGCAACGCGGCGAGCTGCACCAGGTCGCGAAGGACCTGTACTGCGCGCCCGCCGCGATGGCGCAGCTGGCAGCCCACGTGCGCAGCGTCGCCGCCGCCGCTCCCGACGGCGCCGTGACCGCCGCCCATTTCCGCGACGCGACCGCCCTCGGCCGCAAGCGCGCGATCCAGATCCTCGAGTACTTCGACCGCATCGGCCTGCTGCGCCGCGTCGGCGACGAGCACCGTTTGCGCAGCGACACTGAGCTGTTCAGGTCACCTGCGATGCGCTGAGCGACCCGAGGAGGGGGAACGTCCCTGGTGGGACGGCCGGGCTTCAAACCCGGTGGGTGGTGCCATGCGCCGCCGGGTGGGTTCGACTCCCATGCCCCTCCGCCCTCTTGCCAATGCGGGGAATCGAAGGCCTGATCTCCGCATGAACCGCGGAGAGAACCTCTACGTCTGGCAAGACGGTGACTGGCCACAGTGGCGCGTCGACCTGCCCGCGCTCGCCCAGTCGCTGGCCGACGTGCGCCGCGACCACGGCCTGCTGCTCGGCCGCCTGGCCGACGGCGAGCCCGGGCAACGCGAGCAGGCCAGCCTGGCCGCCTTGACCGACGAGGTGCTCAAGACCAGCGAGATCGAAGGCGAATTGCTGGACGCCACCGTGGTCCGGGCTTCCATCGCCTGCCGGCTCGGCATGGACATCGGCGCACTCGCGCCGGCGGACCGGCACGTGGACGGCGTCGTCGAGATGGTGCTCGATGCCACCTCGCGCAGCGCCGAGCCCTTGACCGCCGAGCGGCTGTTCGGCTGGCATGCCGCGCTGTTCCCCACCGGCTACTCCGGCATGGGCAAGATCGCCGTGGGCCAGTGGCGCGATGACGCGACCGGCCCGATGCAGGTCGTCTCCGGCCCGGTGAACCGCAGCAAGGTCCATTTCCAGGCGCCCCCGGCCGACGCGCTCGCGACCGAGATGGCGCGGTTCCTCGCCTGGGCCAACCGCGACACCGGCGAGCCCGCGCTGATCAAGGCCGGCCTCGCGCATCTGTGGTTCGTGACGCTGCATCCGTTCGACGACGGCAACGGCCGCATCGCGCGCGCCGTGGGCGACCTGTTCCTGGTGCGTGCCGATGGCGCCAGGCAGCGCTTCTACAGCCTGTCGGCGCAGATCCAGCGCGAGCGCAAGGACTACTACGACATCCTCGAACGCACGCAGAAGGGCGCGCTGGACGTCACCGGCTGGCTGGCCTGGTTCCTCGGCACGCTGGGCCGGGCCGTCGCCAGCGCGCAGACCACGCTCGACGGCGTGCTGGCCAAGGCGCGGTTCTGGCAACGCTGGGCGGGCACGCCGATGAACGAACGCCAGATGAAGCTGCTCAACCGCCTGCTCGACGGGTTCGACGGCAAGCTCACCAGCAGCAAGTGGGCCGCCATCGGCAAGTGCTCGCCGGACACGGCACTGCGCGATATCGCGCAGTTGCTTGCGCTCGGCGTGCTGCGCAAGTCGTCCGCGGGCGGGCGCAGCACCGCCTATGACCTGGCCGACTAGGGACCAGCCGCCGCGACGTCACCGACGTTGATCAGCGCCTGCTCGTAGGCGCCCAACGCCAATCGGTACGGCGCAAGCGTCGTCGTCAGCTTCTCCAGCACCTTGCGCTGTACCAGCGAGGCCGCGGCCGCGCGTTGGACCGAATTGGTCGACACGGTTGCGTTCGAGCTGACATCGGAAAACGCGACTTGCCGGAAGCGTCTCAGTGCGACCGCGCCGTTGGCGATCGCCGCCTCCAGCTTGACGAGACGCGTCTTGTCGTCGGCCGCCAGCGCACGCGCCGAGGTCAGTGCCGTCGCCACGCCATCGAGCTCGGCGGCCTGCACGGCCTGCAAGCGTTTCAGCAAGGCCTCGGCATCCACTTCGGCCAGGTTGCCGTCCTTGCTCACGGCGGTGCGCAGTTCCTCCGGCAGCGCCTGGGTCGTCTGCAACAACGCCTCGCTCGCCGTGTCGGCAGCGATGGCATAGCGTGCCCGGTAGCGGTCGCGCACCTTCAGCAGCGCTGCGTTCGCATCGGGCGAGGTGCCGGAGAGCTCCTTGCCGATGCGCACCTTGTCTTCCACCGAGGTGCTCTTGTCGTCGAACACGCGTTGCAGCTCGGTCCGCTTCAGCAGGTTGACACCCATCCGACCGCCGGTGTTGAAGAGCGCCAAGCCCTGCGCCGACTTGAAGATGCTCGACGGATCGGTGCTGTAGGCCTTGACGTACCAGTTGCCGATGTCGTCCTTGGCCATCACGTAGTTGACCGAGCCGCCACCGTTCAGCTTGACGCTGTTGATGTTCTGCCAATAGAGGCGCTCGACCTTCTCCTTGGCCTGGGCGGTGGCCACGTCGAAGTCGTCCGCCCTGCCGAAGTTCCTGGTCCACTCTCGCAACATGTTCCTGTCTTCCGACGGCGTGCCGTCCTGTAGCGTCGTCGCCGAGTAGACGTTCTTCAGGTAGTCGCTCGACGGCCGCAGGTACGCCGCGTTGGCCCGGGTCTGGTACGCCACGTTCAGCGCGATGGTCAGATTCCTGGCTTCGTCCGGGTGGCCGGCCGCCAGCGCACTGATGTGCTGGTGCTGCAACGTGGTGATCACGTGATCGAGCACCTCGACGCGATTCTTCGCATCCTTCACCTGCGACCAGTCGGGCGGGTTGAAGCCGGCCAGGTACTTGGCCGCGTCGTCGACGGCCGTTGCCTTGTCGCCCGTGTCCTTCTTCGCCGCCTGACGCGCGGCGAGGCTGTGGCGCAACAGCAGCACGGTCGAGCGCGGGTCGGCGGCGCCCACCTTCTCGCCTTCGCGCACGACGGCATCGCGTTGCTCCTCCAACACCGGAATGATCCTGTCGAACTGACTCTTGGTCGCCGTGGATTTGTCGACCTTGGCCTTGGCGGTGGTCTGGATGGTCGCGGCCGTCTCAACCTTCTTCTTGAGCGCGGCCTCCTTGGTTGCGGCATCCTTGGCGTTGCCCTCCAGCGTGGCCAGCTCGCTCGCGGCATCGCGCGCCCAGCGCAGCACCACCTCGCGCACGCCCACGACGATCGCATCGGGCTTCTGTGCACGCGAGACCGCTGCCTCGAGCGCCTCGCGCTGCTTGCTCAACAGGCCGCGCGCAGCACCGATCCGCTTGAGCCGAGGCGTGTCGGCACTCGGGCCACTGGTCTGTACTTCGAGCCATGTCGACACCTTGTCGAGGTACTGCACCACGGTGGTGTTCGCGGCCGGATCCAGCTCCTGCTTGATGAAGGCGGCCAGCTCGGCGGCATCGCCGTCTTCCTCCTGCGGCTTGTCAGTGCGGTAGATGCCCGACCGGTTCTTGCTCGGCACGGTGGTCCGCACGAGGCTCTCCAGCGGCGCGAGATCCGCCCTTCTCTGTTCGAGCTGGCGGTGGGACGACAGCGTCGTTCCCCGCGCGGTGCCCAGTTCAGCCTCCAGCCCGGCAGCGGCCGCACTGGCGGCCGCCAACGCGGGCGTGGCCTTCTCCGCGACCTTGGCGCTCTCCTTCAGCTCGGCACGCGCCTGCAGCAGCACGGCGTCGAAACTGGTGGCGGTGCCGGGCGCATAGGCCCGCGACGCGGCGGCCCGCTCCGATGCGAGCCCGTCGACCAGCTGCTGGTTGTGCCGCTGGCGTCGGCGCAGGTCGTTCGCGTGCAGCACCAGCGTGTTCCCCAGCGTCTCCAGCACCGCGACGCGGGCGGGGATTCCCTTGTTGTAGAGCGGCTCGTCCTGCCCGGTTCCGTCTTCCTTGCCCAGATCGGCCTTCAACGTGGCCGAGGTGATGTTGTTGGCCACGAACAGCAGGCGCTCGGCGAAAAAGATCAGTGTTTCTTCGAGGCGCTGCCGGGCCCTCGTGACCTTCTCGGCATGCAGCTTCGGTTCCTCGTCCTTCTCGTCGAGTGCCTTCTCGAACTCGCGCGTCAGCGTCTCGATGCCGTCTTGCAGGCGAGCACGATCGAAGCCGCTGGCGGTCTTGGCTTCGGTGGACGTGAGCGTGAAGAGTGTGAGCTCCATGTACTCGACCCAGGTCTGCCGCAGGACATCGTCAGTGGGTCCGCGCGCCAGGCCGAAATCCAGCGAATGCGGGCGACCGACGTGATCGAACTCGGAAACGCGGGTGGCAATGGGCGAAGACCCGGCACGTGGTTTGACGGCCACAGGATCGACGGCGGTACAACCGCTCAGCGCACTGACGTGGTTGTCGCCGGTGCGCGACCGGTCGAGTTGCATCAGCGTGGCGTCGGTGGCCCGCAGGAAGCCGGCCAGCTCCTTCGGGTAACGCGGACCGGTTCGTTCAATGGCTTCAGTGGCGGCGGCGTACCGCGCTGCGTCCCATTGGACAGGTGCGGTGCCCGAAGCCGTCGACAGAAACAGTCCGCTCGGTCGTTGCGTCGGTCCTCGCATCGACTCGACAAAGCCGGACGGCAACGAGGCCACCTGCGGCGCCTCCACACTGGCACGATGCGACGTGTAGCAGGCCAGCATGCGCGGTTGCGTCGCCCCGGCCACGAGCTTGGCGATGTAGATCTGCTCCGGCGAGCCTTCCCGCGCACGCTCCAATGCATTCAGCGAATGCACCAGCATGCCGTGCATCGAGACGCGCATGCCGATGAAGGCCTGGGACAACTCGGTGATACGGG
Source organism: Rhizobacter sp. OV335 (assembly GCF_900142965.1). GTDB lineage: Bacteria > Pseudomonadota > Gammaproteobacteria > Burkholderiales > Burkholderiaceae_C > Rhizobacter. The sequence continues at coordinate 24,773 of NZ_FRCQ01000029.1, read as the reverse complement.
TCACGAAGTCGGGATCGTCCTTCTTGAAGAGTGCCTTGGCGTGCTCCCGTGCGTTCCTTGGGTCGCTGAGAAACTGGTATCCGGCATTTGAACCGCCCTCAGCGGGGCAGTTCAGCTTCTGGCTGTTGCCCTCGCACGCCGGCGAAAGATCTCTCACGGAACGGTAGGGGAGCTTGCCGACACCGGCGCAATCCTTCAGTTCGAAAGCCCCGCATGCGATTTGAAGGTAGGCAACCGCCAGCTTCCATTGCAGACTGTCCTTGTCGGACGAACTGCGCACCTTCTCGATCTGCTCGGCGAGCTTCAGATCGCCTTCCGTCATCATCATGATCTTTTGAAGGCGAGCGGCCTCCTCGACATGCCGGCGTGCCTTCGACACCTCGGCATCCCCCAGATCCTCGTAGTAGAACGTCGCCCCGTTCACGAACTTCGCCAGCCGCGACTGGAAGGTCACGTCCCCGCTGATGAAGGTGTCCAGCGAGCCGCCGGTTCGCCGCACCGCCCGGTAGAACGCCGAGTCGTCCCGCGTCTCCCGCCGCTTCGCGAGCTCCAGCTCATCCCGCAGTGTCACCAGCAGTGGTTTGGCCGCAATCGCCGTCGCGGCAAACTGCCGCAACTGAATCTCCTCCTCATGCGCAAGCGGCCCCTTGTACACATCGACGTCGATCTCGATCGCCGCACAGCCGGCGAACAGGACCACTGCGGCGCAAGCCGCGATGCGGTGGTAGCGCTTCATGTCAGCCTCCCGGGAAGTAGTCGTTCTTCGCGCCGTCGAGCAGGATGTCCAGGCGTTGCGCCTGTTCCCTCAAGGTGACCAGATCAGCCCACAAAGCCTTCTCGATCTCCGGCCCGGCCTGTGCGCCTTGCGTCACGCTTGCCACGACGCCCAGCGCCTGGTCGACCGCGGAGAAGAACGCGTCCGGGTTCGAGCCCATCACGACCACCAGCCGGTGGTTCTTCGGCGCCTCTCGAAACCCTTCGGGCCCGAACATGATGAGCCGCCGCCCGGTCAGCAGCCCCTTGTCGACCACATCCACGCCCGAACCATCGGCCGCATCCGGGCGCGTCTTCGTGCCTTCGCCGGGAAACTCCACCTGGCCGGACAACGAGTCCACCAGCTCCGCGCGCACCCAGCCCGATGCGAACTTGGTGGCGTTCAGAGCGCTCGCCTGGCCCTGCACCCTCACCCGGTAGATGGTGGGCGGTAGCTGGTCGCGCGGGTCGAAGACACCGAGGTAGTACACCTGCTTGATGGTGTTGGACGGCGTTTGCCCGAGCTGAGCCGTTCCCGCGACGGCAAGCAGCGAATTGCGGGCAGCCACTGAACCACACCCTGTCAGCACGGCGCTCACCGCCACCATGCAAGCAGCGAAGCAACCCAGTAAACGCATGAGGTCCTCCCGGCGGTCTTCTGATGGGTGCCCGTTGTACCGACGACTCGCCCGCGCGTCGTCCTTCACGTTGTGGAGAAGCCCGGTCGCCACAATGCACCCGATGAGACTCGACCTCCACCACGCCCTGCTGCGCGCGCTCGCTGCCGGCGACCCCGATGAAGTCAAGGCGCTGGTCGCCCTCGGCGCCGACCTGCACTACCGCAATGCCGACGGCTACGACGCGCTGATCAATGCGGTGCACAGCCGCGACGTGTTCGCCGACCCGCGCCTGCTTGATCTGCTGCAGGTGCTGATCTCGCACGGCGTCGCATTGAGCGGCATCAGCAAGTACAGCGAATCAGGCCTGCGCGTGCTGTCACGGCTCGGCCGTTTCGATGCGGTGCAATTGCTGCTCACGGCCGGTGCCGACGAATCTCATCTCGGGTGGACACCCTTGATCCGCGCCGTCGCGATCGGCACGTTGGACGAGGTGCGCGCCTGCCTCGACGACGGCGCCGCATTGGAAGCCATCGACACGTGGTCGCGCACCGCGTGGCTGGTCGCGCTGCTGCGCGGCGACATCGACAAGGCCGCGCTGCTGCGCGAGCGCGGCGCCGACGTGGACGCCGTCGGCCGCTGCAGCCACGCGCCGTTGAGCTACGCGGTGCACAGCCGCCAGCTGCCGATGCTGCGCTGGCTGATCGACCAGGGCGACCACGAGCGCACCGGCTTCGGCATCGACCAGCCCGACGAATTCGGCTGGACCGCATTGATCGAGGCAACCCGGATCGATCACCTCGGTGCGATCGACCTGCTGCTGCAAGCGGGTGCATCGATCGACCACGAATACAACGGCAGCACAGCGCTCAGCGAATCCCGCCGGCCCGCGACGCTGAAGCGCCTGCTCGATGCCGGCGCCGACCCGCGCTTCATGACCCGCGAGGGCAGCCGCGCGTTCATCGGCCTGCCGCCCGATCCGGACATCGCGCCGCTGAATGGCGTGACGCGCGGCGATTTCCTGCGCGCCCGCAGCCCGCGCTTCGGCCGCACGAATGCCGAGCGCATCGACGAACCATTCTGGCTCGCGATGATCCGCGCCGGGGTCAGCGGCTACCAGGCCACGGAGCACTTCGACGGCCCGTCGTCGTTCGATGCGCCGCCGGTGTGGTGCGCAGAACGCTTCGGCCAGTCGCTCACGGTGCTGCCCGACGGCCGCATCGTGCAGGTCGGCGGCGAGCACGAAGACCACTACGACCCCGATTTCTGCATCTACAACGACGTGTTCGTGCACCACCCGGACGGGCGCATCGAGATCTTCGGCTACCCGGAAGAAGACTTCCCGCCGACCGACTTCCACAGCGCGACGCTGATGGACGATTCGATCTGGCTGATCGGCTCGATCGGCTACCCGCCCGCGCGGCGACCCGGGCACACGCCGGTGTGGCGGTTGCGGCTGCGCGACTGGCGCATCGAGCCCGTCACCTTGCTCGGTCTCGACAACGGCCCCGGCTGGATCAACCGCCATCGCGCGACGCGCGTGTCACCGCACGAGATCCGCGTCAGCGGCGGCAACGTGCTGACCGGCCACGGGGACGAGACGGTCGAATCCCGCAACACGACCGACTTCATCTTCGACACGAAGCGCCTGGCCTGGCGCGCAGCCTGATCCGCTGTCAGGTCGCTGGCCTCACATCCACGTCACCACGCACGGCGCGCGCGGCAGCTCGGTCACGCGCTGACCCTCGTAGCAATCGCCCAGCTCGGCCAGCCACTCGGGCAAGGCCCCATCGATACTCGCCGCGAGCCGCGCATGCGCCGCGCGCGCTTCGCCGGCGCGGCCCTGCGCGTGCGCGAGCCGCGCCGACAGCGCCAGCCCGGCCGGGTGCTCGTCGAGCCAGGTCTCCAGCCCGCGCAGCAGCTCGACCGCCTCGGTCGAGCGGCCCTGCTCGATGCACAGCCACGCGCCGTCGAGCCGCGCGTGCGCATTCCACCAGCCGAGCGGCGTCACGTCGCGCCCCTTGCGCAACAGCGCGATCGCGCGCTCGCGGTCGCCGCGCGCCAGCGCCAGCTGCGCCTGGCTGTGCCACAGCGCGCCCTGCAGGTTGCGGTCGCGCGCCAGCTTGGTCAGCGACGCGATGCGGCGGCAGGCGTCATCGGCCGCGTCGAGCTGCCCGTCGTGGATCAGCGCGCCAGTCAGCAGCGGCAGCACGAAATGCAGCTGCATCTCCTGCCCCTTCGCGGCCGCTTCGTCGGCCGCCTGCGACAGCTTCCACGCCGCATCGCCGACCTGGCCGATCGCCAGCGCGTAGTGCGCCCGGCCCACCAGCCGGAAACCTTCGTTGCGCGGCGCATCGCCGGTGTCCACCGCCTCCAGGATCGACAGCACCCGCGCCAGGCTCGCCGGCTTGCGCAGCTGCCGGTACACGCCGCACAGCAGCATCGCCGACACGGCCGAATCGGTCGGCACCTGCAGGCTGCGCGAGATCGCGAGGCCGGCCTCGCCGTGCTCCTCGGCCATGCGGAAATGCCCCAGGCTCGCGCTCGCATTCGCGACGTTGCATTCGGCACGCGCCTGGCCCACCAGCACGCCGTGGTCGCGGTACAGCGCGGCCGCACGCCGCGCATGGGTCCACGCCTGCACCATGCTGCCGGTCTCGCCCTCGATCACCATGCGCAGCGACAGGATGCGCAGCTGGTCGAACACGCTGCCATTGCCGTTGCACAGTGTCTCGGCCCGGTCGGCCAAGGCCGAGGCCACGGTGAAATCGAACTCGTTGATCGCGATGTTGGCCCGCAGCAGCGTGGTCGAGATCACCGACTCGCGCGCCGCCTTGCCTGGTGCGCTGTGCAGCGCCTCCTCGAGGTGGTGCTTGGCCTTGTCGTTGACGCGGCGCCGCACATGGGCCTGCGCCAGCTCGAAATGCACCGCGGCCTCGGCCGCCTGGTTCGGCTCCTCGCGCAGGCGCGCCAGCAGCGCGTCGCCGAGTTCGAAGGCGGCGTTGTCGTCGAGCGCGACCAGCGCGCGCAGCCGCTCCACCTGCGCACCGAGGTGCGCCGGCTCGAGGCGCAGCACCGTCGCCAGCAGCTCCAGCGCGAGGGTCCACTTCTGCTCGGCAATGGCCTGCAGCGCGCGGCCGAGCACGCTGTCGCCGGCATCCGCCTGCAGCTCGGCGGCGGCCTCGCCGGGAAAGAAGCGCCCCTCCAGCCAGCGCACCAGGTTGCGGCCGAGGTTGGGCAGGCCGGTGGCGGCGAGCATCGTGCTCTCGGTGCGGCCTTCGCCGACCAGCGTGCAGCGCAGCTCGAAGCGCAGCGGCCCGCCATGCACCTCGACGCGGGCGACGTGGCGCACTGCGAGCAGCCGCGTCAGGTCGTCCGCGCGATCGGCGAAGGCGGCCTCCTTCGGCACCGCCTGCAAGGCGTTCAGCAGCGACGGGATCGAGGTCACCTGCAGCCGCGGGTGGGCGCCGAGGTCGCGCACGACCAGCGACAGCAGCCCGAGCTCGAGCCAGTCGAGGTCGCCGCTGCCGGTGCGGTTCTCGAAGGGCAGCAGCGCGAGCGTGGTCGGCATCGACACGCCCGACGTCGCCGAGACCTCCGAGGAAGATGAGGGGAAAGCAGCGGCCGCAGCGGCCGACGGCGCAGCCGGCATCACGATGGCCGGCGCGGGCGGCACCGCTTTCTCGCGCACCTCGCCCATGAAACGGTAGCCGGTGCGGTGCACCGTCTTGATCAGCTCGCCGGTGTCGCCGTCGTCGTCGAGCACCTTGCGGATCTTCATGATCGCGCGGGCGATCACGCTGGCGGTGACGAAATCGAAGGACCACAGCTTGTCGAGCAGCTCGTCCTTGCTGACGATGCGCCCGCGGTGCCGGATCAGGTAGACCAGCAGCTCGAACGGCCGCGGCTCCATCGGCCGCTGTGCCCCGGAGAGCAGCACTTCGCGCGTCGCGACGCGAACTTCGCACCGGCCGAAAACGAACACCTCGTTGTCCATCAACTCCCTCTGCGACTGGTGCCGACCCCGGTACATGCCGGTGTCTTGATGCCTTCGCATTCTGCCGGCAGGCCGCTGAACGCCTGTTTCAACTCGTCACCGTTACAGCTGTTGCGCCCGGTTGCGTGCCGTTGTTCTCCTCGTACAGCCACATCTCAGTCACGCCTCCGTCAATTCTCTTGGTAGCGTTTTCAACAGAATCGCGCCCCGAAGCCCCGCAACAAGCCATCCAACCGAGAGCACCATGCGATCGCACCTCCTAGCCCTCTGTGTCGCCGCGCTAGCCGCGGCCTGCAATGGCGACTCGAGTGAATCGACGCCCGCTGCCGGCACGCCGCCAACAGGCAGCGCCGGCAACCCCGTGGTCGTGCCCGCCGGCACCGATCCCCATGCGCAGATTGCCGCGGTGACGATCGCCGCGGTGACGCCGGGCGACGTCGCCGGCCCCGGCTGCAGCGCGCCCGGCGCACCGCGCCGGCTGACGCGCGACCAGGTCGTCAACGCGCTGACCGACGTGACGACAGCGCTCACCGGCGATGCCACGCTCGCCGCGAGCGTCGGGCCGCTGGTGCGCGACACCACGCAGTTCCCACCGGACGTCGCGGTCAATCCAGATACATCCCGGCACAAAGGTTACGAACGCTTGGACTCGAGCGTGAACCTGCGCCAGGTGACCGCACTGCACGACACCGCCGAGGCGCTGGCGAAGTCGATGACCGCTGATGCGACGCGCCTGAACACGCTGCTCGGCAGCTGCACCGGCACCGCCGATGCGTGCGTCACCGGCTTCATCCGCAAGGCCGGCCGGCTGCTGTTCCGCCAGCCGCTGACCGACGCCGAGGTCAACGTCTACCGCACCGCCGCCGGCAATGCCGCGAGCCAGGCCTCGGTCGCCAAGGTGCTGGGCACGATGATCGCGTCGCCGAAGTTCTACTTCGTCGTCGAGAAGGGCCAGACGCCCACCGATGCCAACGCCACCTGCACCTCGCTGACGGCGCACGAGCAGGCCACCCGGCTCGCGCTGCACTTCTGGAACTCGGTGCCCGACGCCGCGCTGAACACGCTGGCCGATGACGGCTCGCTGCTGAAGCCGGCCGTCTACACCCAGCAGATCCAGCGCCTGATGGCCGACAGCCGCTCCGACCGCGCGATGCGCGATTTCTTCGGCGGCTGGTTCCGGCTGCAGGAACTCGTCGCGCTGGACGGCAAGGTCGGCGACCCGAAGTTCGACGCCTTCGCAGGCAGCTTCAAGCCGCTGTCGACCTCGCGCGATGCGGCGGTCAACGAGGTGCTGGACATGGTCTCGTACCTGGCGGGGCGCAATGCCTCGCTGCAGCAGGTGCTGACCGACCGCCATTCGTACGCGAAGACGGCCGACATCGCCTCGCTCTACAAGACCGCGGTGTGGGACGGCAAGACCGCCCCGCCGCTGTTCACCGAAGCCTCGCGCGTGGGCCTGCTCACCCGCATCGGCTTCATCGCCCAGGGCTCGACCGACACGACGCTGCCGATCTCGCGCGGCAGCCGCGTGCTGTTCGGGCTGACCTGCGAGGCGATGCCGACCCCGGCGATGGACCAATCGAACTCGAAGGCGGACCTCACGGGCGTGCTGACCACGCGTCAGCGCGTCGAGCGTGTCACCGAAATGGAGGGCACCTCGTGCATCGGCTGCCACAAGACGCAGATGAACCCGTGGGGCTTCGCCTTCGAGGGCTTCGACTCGCTGGGCCGGGCGCGCCAGACCGAGCGCGTGCTCGATGACAAGGGCGGGCTGCTCGGCGAGAAGCCGATCGACACCGCCGCGCTGGTGCGGCTGGCCGATGGCTCGTCGCGCGCCGTCGCCTCGCCGTCGGCCACCCAGCAGTACATCCTCGACAGCGGCCAGTTCGAGCGCTGCTTCGCACGCAACTACGTCCGCTACAGCTTCGGCCGTTCCGAGACCGCCGCCGACGGCGCCTTGATGGAAGCACTGCGCGTGCAGGCCGCCAACGGCGCCAACCTGCGCAGCCTGTTCGCTTCGATCGCGCTGCGCACCGAGTTCACCACGATCCAGAGGGCGAAATGAAACCCGCATTCAACCCCTTGTCACGCCGGCAGTTCCTGATCGGCGCCGGCGGCACCGCGCTCGCCCTGCCCTTGCTGCCCTCGCTGCTGCCGCGCGAGGCGCGCGCCGCCACCGAGGCGGCCGCATCGGCCGAACGCTTCTTCGTGCACACCACCACCTGGCACGGCGTGTTCCAGAGCCAGTTCTTCGGGCCGCTGCTCGACCAGGTGCCTGCGGCCACGCAGAGCTACGGCGGCATCACGATCCGCCAGGCGCAGCTCGCGGCTGCCGCCAAGGCCTCGGGCGACCTGACGGTGATCAGCGACATCCTGCAGGCCAAGAGCTCGAAGCTGACGGCGCGGATGTTGTCGCGCATGAACATCATCAACGGGCTCGACTTCGCGGTCAGCGGCGGCCACAACCGCGGCGGCACGCTGGGCGGCGATGCCACCAGCCCGACCATCGACCAGGTGCTCGGCAGCGCGAGCAGCTTCTACCCGAACGCCGTGCTGCAGCCGGCGATCGTGCGCAACCTGGTGTCGCTGTCGAAATCCGGCACGGCCACCGTGCAGACGACGCCGACCGCCGAGAGCAACGTCAAGCTGTTCGACCGCCTGTTCAAGAATGCCGCCGGCGGTGGCGGCAGCACGCCGACGCCGACCGACAAGACGGTGCTGGTCGACCGCGTGAAGGAACACGCCGACCTGGTGATGGCCGATGCCTCGTGCTCGGCCGACTGCAAGTCGCGGCTCGGCGACTACCTCGACCTGCTGAACCAGGTCGAAGGCAAGCTCGCGCAGACGCCGGTCAGCAGCACCTTCCAGCGCCCGACCAGCGACACCTCGTCGCTGGAATCGGCGGCCGGCTTCTATGGCCAGCCGCCGAGCCAGGCGCAGGTGGAGCAGCTGTGGAACGACATCGTGGTGGCGGCCTTCTCGGCCGGCATCAGCCGCGTCTACGTGAACGGTTCCACCTCGTACACCTTCGGCCCGGAGCCGGAACACGCGTGGCACAACGACTACGCGCACGCGCTGGACGACAGCGCCAAGCGCGCCGGCTTCAACGCCGCGGTGCAGCTGCAGTTCGAGAGCTGCATGCTCGACATGGCCACGAAGATGGACCAGGTGAAGACGGCCGACGGCAAGACGCTGTTCGACAAGGCGCTGATCGCGAGCGGCTTCGAGCTCGGCTCGGGCGGCAACCCGGGCCACCACCACAACCGCTGCATTCCGATCATCGCGCTCGGCGATGCCGGCGGCTACTTCAAGACCGGCCAGTCGCTCGACTACCGCGACCTGAACTCGTTCAACTGGTCGTCGGACCCGCACTGGTACTCGGGCCTGCTGTACACGCAGTGGATGGGCATGGTGCTGCGCGCGATGGGCGTCAGCACCAGCGACGTCAATACCACCGCGTGGGGCTACCCGAACGTGCGCGGCGCCAACGGCGACCACACCGACGCGATCTGGTCGGTGGCCGGGCAGGACCTGCCGTGGATGAAGGCCTGACGTGATGGACTCCATGAAGCGCGTCACCCTTCTCCTCCTCATGGCAGTCGCCGGGCCGGTGCTCGCGCAGAGCGCCACCAACGGCCAGATGCTGTTCACGACCACGCTGGTCGCCGGCAAGCAGAGCTGCAACAACGGCGCCTGCCACGGCTCGATCCCGGCGAACCCGCTGAACCGCATCGCCAATGGCACGAGCGCGTCCAACATCAAGGGCATCATCCCGAAGAACACGCAGATGACCTTTCTGCAGGGCAAGCTCACCGATGCGCAGCTGAACGACCTGGCGGCCTACATCGGCCAGCAGCTCGGCCGCACGCCGAGCTACCTGCCGACCACGCCGGAGCCGGCGCCGTCGATCAGCCCGTCCAGCATCAGCTTCACCAGCCAGGCGCTGGGCACCACCAGCGCCGCGCAGACCTTCTCGGTCAACAACTCGGTGGGCGCGGGCGCGGCGCTGGTGCTGAAGAGCATCGCGTTGACCGCCGGCAGCGACTTCACGGTGAGCGGTGGCACCTGCGCGGTGGGCACGTCGCTCGCGGCCGGCACCGCCTGCTCGGTCACCGTGAGCTTCAAGCCGACGCTCGCCGGCACGCGCTCGGCCACGCTGACGGTGGGCCACAACGGCGCCACCGGCAGCAGCGCCGCATCGCTGTCGGGCACCGGCGTCGACAGCTCGCCGGTGGTGACGCTGTCGCCGACCGCGCTGACCTTCGCGCAGACGGTGGGCACGAGCTCGGACCCGCTGCGCGTGACGCTGGGCAACAGCGGCACCGCGGCGCTGACGGTCAACACGCTGACGGTGAGCGGCGCGCAGGCTTCGGAGTTCGCGATCGGCTCGGCCTCGACCTGCAAGGCGGGCGGCAGCGTCGCCGCCGGCAGCAACTGCTTCATCGACGTCAGCTTCAAGCCGACGGCCACCGGCGCGCGCGCCGCGAGCCTGATGATCGGCCACAGCGCGAGCAGCACGGCCGCCGCGGTGTCGCTCGCCGGCACCGGCAATGCGAACGCGCAGCCCGGGCTGGCGCTGGACGCGATCGTGCTCGACCTGGGGGCGCAAGGCCTCGCGACCACCGGTGCCGCGCGCACCGCGACGGTCACGAACAACGGCCAGGCGGACCTGAAGATCAGCAAGGTCAGCGCGAGCGGCACCAACGCGGCCGACATCGTGCTCGGCGGCACCTGTGCCGCCGCGACGGTGGTGCCGGCCGCCACCTGCACGGTGACGGTGGCGCTGAAGCCGAGTGCACTCGGCCCGCGCTCGGCCAGCGTCGAGATCGCGAGCAACGCGCCCGGCGGCACCGCTTCGCTGTCGGTCGGCGGGGTCGGCATCGCGATCGCGTCGCCGGAGCTGACGCTGTCGCAGCCGGCGATCGGCTTCGGCCAGGTGTCGATGGGCACGAGCTCGGTGCCGCGCACGGTGACGGTGTCGAACACCGGCAGCGCGGCGCTGCAGATCGCCAGCATCGTCAGCAGCTCGACCGAGTTCAAGGCAACGCACGACTGCGCGGCCAGCCTTGCGCCGGGCATCGGCTGCACGCTGACGGTGACCTACGCGCCGGCGACCGACAACGCGGCCGAGACGGTGACGATCACGTCGAACGCGTTCAGCTCGCCGAACAGCGTGGTGCTGACCGGCCAGGGCACGACGGCGGTGCTGCCGGTGCTGGCCTGGTCGGGCAACACCAACTCGCTGCAGTTCGCGTCGACCGAGGTCGGCAAGACGGCGGTGGGCAGCCCGCTGACGCTGGTGAACAACGGGCCAGGCCCCGTGACGGTGTCGTCGATCGGCACCTCGGGCGCGCAGGCCGAGGCGTTCTCAGTCGGCGGCGGCACTTGCGTGGGCGGCGTGACGCTGGCCGCGGCGGCGAGCTGCACGGTGATCGTGAGCTTCGTGCCCGACGTGGCCGGCGTGCGCAGCGCGGTGCTGCTGGTGGCATCGAGCGGCAGCAACCCGCCGGAGGTCGCGCTGAGCGGCAGCGGCGTGGCGGGCTCGACCGGCGGTGGGGGCGGTGGCACGACGCCGCCCGACACCGGTGGCGGTGGGGGCACCACGCCGCCGAACACCGGCGGTGGTGGTGGCGGCGGCACGACGCCGCCCGACACGCCGGCCACCGGCACGCTCGCCGTGACGCCGACGGCCCTCGACTACCGCTCGACCTCGGTGCGCACCGGCGACCGCAGCGAGCCGCTGACGGTGCGCATCGCCAACAGCTCGGCGACCACCGCGACGATCTCGGCCGTCACGACGACGGCAGGCTTCATCGTCGCGTCCGGCTCGGCGGCTGACGCCTGCCCGGGCGTGCCGTGGACGCTGGCAGCCGGCAAATCGTGCACGGTGACGGTGGTGTTCGCTCCCGGCACGGGCGGCGCGATGCAGGGCACGCTGAAGGTGACGTCGGCGGCCGGCCAGACCACCCAGGTGCCGCTGTCGGCGCAGGCCGACACCCCGTCGACCAACGAAGGCGCCGGCGCGCTCGACGCCCGCTGGCTCGCGCTGCTGGTGCTGGCCATCGCGGCGCTGCAGCTGCGCCGTCGCAGCGCTGCTTCACTGAATCCCGCTTCTGTGTCTTTCGCCAAGGAAACGCTCTGATGAACCGCTTCTCCGCCCTCACGCTGGCCCTGTGCGCCAGCCTCTTCGCCGCGCTGCCCGCAGCCGCCATCGACGCCGGCACGGCCGCCCCCGAGTTCCAGCTGAACGGCTCGCGCGGCGCGGTGAACCTGGGTGCCATGAAGGGCAAGGTCGTGTACCTCGACTTCTGGGCCTCGTGGTGCGGCCCGTGCAAGCAGTCGTTCCCGTGGATGAACGAGATGCAGGCGAAGTACGGCGCGAAGGGGCTGCAGATCGTCGGCATCAACCTCGATTCCAAGCGCGCCGATGCCGACAAGTTCCTGGCCGAGGTGCCGGCCACCTTCGTGCTGGCCTTCGACGCGCAGGGCGACACGCCGAAGCGCTACGGCATCAAGGGCATGCCGACCTCGGTGCTGATCGGCGCCGACGGCAAGGTCGTCCAGATGCATGCCGGCTTCCGCGATGACGAGCGCAAGGCGCTTGAAGACGCGATCGTCGCGGCACTGAAGTGATGGCCATGAAGAAGACCCTCGCCACCGCACTCGTGCTCGCGCTCGCCGCCGGCCTGGGCGGCTGTTCCGTGCTGCAGCCGCCGCAGCCGTGGGAGAAGGGCCTGCTCGCGAAGCCCGAGATGACGCTCGGCGGCGACGCCCTCGAGGGCCGCTTCGACGTGCACATCCTGAACAGCAAGGAAGCAGCCTCAGGCGGCTCCGGCGTCGGCGGAGGTGGCTGTGGCTGCAACTAAGAGCCAACGCGTCGGCAGCCTCGTGGCCGCCGCGATCGCGCTGCCGGGCGTGCTGGCCGCGGGCGCGGCGCATGCCGAAGACCCGCCCGAGCACGGCCTGATCGCGTTCAAGTACCTGCAGTACAAGGACAGCCAGGCCGTCAACGTGCGCTACCCGTACTACGACGGCAGCGAAGGCAGCCGGCTGAACCGCATCACCGTGAAGGCGCCGTCGCTGTACCTGCTGGTGCCGATGGGTCGCTGGTCGGTCGAGGGCTCGGGCGTGATCGACGACGTGTCGGGCGCGACGCCGCGCTACTACAGCGACGTGTCGGGCGCCTCGCGCTCGCCGGGCATGGAAGACAAGCGCAAGGCCGGCGACCTGAAGGTGACGCGCTACTTCGAGCGCGGCGCGCTCGCGCTCGGCACCGCGCATTCGAGCGAGCACGACTACAAGTCGAGCGCGATCTCGCTCGAGGGCCGCATCTCGACCGCCGACAACAACACCACGTTCAACATCGGCATCGCCGGCACGCGCGACCGCATCGACCCGGTCAACGAGATCGTGGTGGACGAGCGCAAGAACACCTCGGAGCTGACGCTGGGCGTGACGCAGGCGCTGTCGCCGCGCGACATCGCGCAGCTGAGCCTGACCTACTCGGTGGGCCGCGGCTACTTCGACGACCCCTACAAGCTGTACGACCACCGGCCGCGCGAGCGCGATGCGAGCATAGGCATGCTGCGCTGGAACCACCACTTCGAGTCGGTGTCGGGCACGCTGCGCGCGAGCTACCGTTACTACAGCGACACCTTCGGCATCCGCTCCAACACGCTGGAGACGGCGTGGGTGCAGCCGGTGTCGGACCTGTTCTCGGTGACGCCTTCGTTCCGCTACTACACGCAGAACGCCGCGTCGTTCTACTACGACCCGGTGCCCGACACCGCGGTGTACCCGGGGCCGGTCGGCACGCCGCAGTTCTCGTCGGCCGACCAGCGGCTGTCGGCCTTCGGCGGCATCACGCTCGGGCTGAAGCTGGAGCTGCACCTGGGCAACTGGACCACCGACCTGAAGCTCGAGCGCTACCAGCAGCGCTCGGACTGGCGCATCGGCGGCAAGGGCTCGCCCGGCATCGACACCTTCGACGCGACGATCGTGCAGTGGGGTCTCGCGACCCGCTTCTGACCTGACACCACCACGCCCATGAACGACACCCTCTTCCGTTCCCGCCGAATCGCGCTGAGCGCCTTGCTGGTGCTGGCCGCTTGCGGTGGCGGCAATGACGATGCACCTGCGCCGTCGCCGGTGGGCGGTGGCACGCCGGCGCCCGCGCCCGCGCCGTCTCCTGCTCCCTCACCTTCGCCCGCACCGGCGCCTGCGCCCACGCCTTCGCCGGCACCCGCTCCCACGCCAGCACCGGCGCCCGCGCCGACCCCTGCACCGGCACCGGCACCAGCTCCCACGCCTGCGCCTGCGCCCGCACCGGCTCCCGCACCCGCACCTGCGCCTGCGCCTGCCCCCACGCCTGCGCCCGCACCGGCCCCTTCGCCCGCACCCGCCCCGTCGGCGGCGACGCTCTCGTGGCGCGCCGTCAGCCTGGCCGGCGCCGAGTTCGCGCCCGGCAACCTGCCCGGCAACTACAACGCCGACTACGTCTACCCGACGGCCGCGAGCGTCAGCTACTTCAAGGCGAAGGGCATGAACGCGGTGCGCCTGCCCTTCCTGTGGGAGCGGCTGCAGCCGTCGCTGAACCAGGCCTTCGACGCGACCGAGCTGGCGAACCTGACCAACTTCGTGCGGGACGTGACCGCCACCGGCGTCACGGTGCTGATCGATCCGCACAACTACGCGCGCTACCGCGGCAACCTGATCGGCTCGGCCCAGGTGCCGAACGCGGCCTTCGCCGATTTCTGGTCGCGCCTGGCCACGCAGTTCAAGGGCAACCCGAACGTCGCGTTCGGGCTGATGAACGAGCCGCACGACATCGCGACCGAGCAGTGGCTGGCCGCCGCCAACGCCGCGCTGGCCGCGATCCGCAGCACCGGCGCCACCAACGTCGTCACCGTGCCGGGCAACGCCTGGACCGGCGCGCACAGCTGGCTCGAGAACTGGTACGGCACCGCGAACGGCACCGTGATGAAGGGCATCGTCGACCCGGGCAAGAACATGGTGTTCGAGGTGCACCAGTACCTCGACGCCGACTCGTCCGGCACCAAGCCGGACTGCGCCAGCGCCACCATCGGCGCCGAGCGCCTGCAGGCCTTCACGACCTGGGCGCGCAGCAACGGCTACCGCGCCGTGCTCGGCGAGGTCGGCGCTGCATCGAACGCCACCTGCGACCTGGCCGTGGCCAGCGCGCTCGGCCACCTGAAGACCAACGCCGACGTCTGGGCCGGCTGGGTCTGGTGGGCCGCCGGCCCCTGGTGGGGCAGCTACATGTATTCGATCGAACCCGCAGGCAGCACCGACAAGCCGCAGATGGCCGTGCTGAAGCCGTACCTGCAGTGACCTGCTTTTCCTGAATTCAACACATCGAGGGAATCCCCATGACAAGCCCAAAACGCCAGCGCGGACGCGCCGGTGTGAGCCTGCTGTTCTCGCTCGTTCTCGCCGCCTGCGGTGGCAACGACGGCAATGACAACCCGGCGCCGTCGCCGACGAGCAACGCGCCGGCGCCCGCACCGACGACCACGCCGTCCCCGGCGCCGTCGCCTTCGCCGGCCCCGTCGCCGTCACCCGCGCCGTCTCCGGCACCGACCCCCTCGCCTGCGCCCTCGCCGGCCCCGGCCCCGGCTCCTTCGCCGTCGCCCGCACCGGCTCCAGCACCGAGCCCCTCGCCCGCCCCGGCGCCTGCACCGACGCCGTCCCCGGCTCCGGCACCGGCACCCGCGCCCTCGCCGGCACCTTCGCCTTCGCCCTCCCCGGCACCGTCGCCCGCTCCGGCACCAGCCCCCGCGACCGGCCTGATCACCACCGGCAACCCGTACGCCGATGCGCTGTTCTACATCGACCCCGACTACGGCAACAAGGTCGCGCAATCGCTGACCCGCGTGACCGCGTCGGCCACCGACACCGCGCTGGTGAAGGCCGCCGCCAAGTTCCCGACCGCCGTGTGGCTGGACCGCATCGGCGCGATCGATGGCGCCAAGGCCAGCGGCGGCGCGATGGGCCTGGTCGACCACCTCGACGCGGCCCTTGCCCAGCAGAAGGCGCTGAGCGGCAGCACGCTGAAGCCGCTGACGATCCAGCTGGTGGTGTACGACCTGCCCGACCGCGACTGCGCGGCGCTCGCGTCGAACGGCGAACTGAGCTCGGCCAACGACGGCATGACGAAGTACAAGACCCAGTACATCGACCGCATCGCCGAGATCCTCGCGCGCCCGGCGTATGCCGGCCTGCGCATCGTCACGGTGATCGAGCCGGACTCGTTCCCGAACATGCTGACCAACGTCGGCATCGGCAAGGCGGTGTGCGACTCGGTGAACAGCAAGGGCGTCTACGTGCAGGGCATCCAGTACACGCTGAACAAGCTGTCGACGCTGAAGAACGTGTACATGTACCTCGACATCGCGCACTCGGGCTGGCTCGGCTGGGACGACAACCTCGGCAAGGCCATCACCGGCTTCGTCAACCTGGTGAAGGGCGCGACGCCGAGCGGCAGCCTCGGCATCATCCGCGGTTTCGCGACCAACACCGCGAACTACACGCCGCTGCAGGAGCCGTTCTTCGACGGTTCCCCGAAGTACGTCGAGACCGGCGGCACGACCCAGTTCTACGAATACAACCACGTGGTCGACGAGCAAACGTATGTCGACAGGCTGCGCACGAAGTTCGTGGACGCCGGCTTTCCGAACACGCTGTCGTTCCTCGTCGACACCTCGCGCAACGGCTGGGGCGGCGCGGCCAGGCCCACCCAGGCCGCCGCCGACGTCGACGACATGCGCGTCGACCGTCGCGCCCACCGCGGCAACTGGTGCAACGTGAAGAACACCGGCATCGGCGAACGGCCGCGCGCCAATCCGGATGCGAACCGCCCTTACGTGGACGCCTTCGTGTTCGTGAAGCCGCCCGGCGATTCCGACGGCACCAGCGACAGCACGGCCAACACGCCGAACGCCGACGGCAAGCGCTTCGACGCGATGTGCGGCTCGGGCAACGTCGACGCGCTGAGCGGCGCGCCGCATGCCGGCCAGTGGTTCCACGACCAATTCCTGATGCTGCTGCGCAATGCCTACCCGGCGATCAAGTGACGGTCAGCGCATCACCCCATTCGACATCTTCGACATCCACCCAGGAGCAACTACTGTGAACCCTTCCCATCGCCCCCGCGCCGCGGCCCTTGCCGTCGCCGCACTGTTCGCCACCGTCGCATCGCCCGCCTTCGCCAAGGACTGGCCGTCCGGCTACTCGAAGTGCGCCGATGAAGGAGAGACCTGCAAGGCCGGCAGCGCCAAGCGCTCGGTCTCGTTCGGCATCAAGGACAAGTTCGTGACGAAGACGCTGTCGGGCAACATCGCCTGCACCACCGCGACCTTCGGCTCGGACCCGTACCCCGGCAAGGCGAAGAAGTGCGCGGTCGGCCCGACCGCGGCACCTGCGCCGGCACCGGCTCCCGCACCTTCGCCCGCACCGGCTCCCACGCCCGCTCCTGCTCCTGCTCCTGCGCCGGCCCCCGCGCCTGCCCCGGCTCCGGCCCCCGCGCCGTCGGCCGACGCCAGCACCGAAGTCGCTCCGGCCACCGGCTGGGCCAGCCAGTCCGGCGGCACGCGCGGCGGCTCGACCGCTGCGGCAGCGGCGATCTACCGGGTCGACACCGCGACCGAACTGCTCGCTGCCATCAAGGCCGGCGGCGACAACGCCAAGATCATCAAGGTCACCGGCCGCATCGACATGGCCGCAGCCGACAACGGCGGCGCGTTCAAGAGCACGTCGGACCAGGCCAATCGCGGCGAGCTGAAGCTCGGCAGCAACACGACGCTGATCGGCGTCGGCTCGACCGCAGGCCTGGTCAACGCGAACATCAAGATCAACAGCGTCGACAACGTGATCGTCCGCAACCTGACCATCATCGATCCGTGCGACGTGTCGCCGCTGTGGGACCCGAACGACGGCTCCACCGGCAACTGGAACTCGGAGTTCGACGGCATCACGGTGGACGACTCGACCCACGTGTGGATCGACCACAACAAGTTCACCGACGCCCCGGTCACCGACGACCTGCTGCCGGTCGTCAACGGCAAGCGCAAGCAGTGCCATGACGGCTCGCTGGACGTGAAGAACGGTTCGGACTACGTGACGATCTCGCACAACGTCTTCGACCAGCACGACAAGAACAACCTGATCGGCTCGTCGGACAGCAAGACCAGCGACAACGGCCACCTGACGGTGACCTTCCACAACAACCTGTTCACCAACATCACCGAGCGCGCACCGCGCGTCCGCTTCGGCAAGGTGCACGTGTACAACAACCTGTACGTGGGCAGCAAGGCCGACGCGGCCTACCCGCACGGCTACAGCATCGGCGTGGCCTACCTGGCGAAGATCATCTCGGAGGCCAACGTGTTCGAGATCCAGGGTGCCAACAGCTGCGCGAGCGTGCTGAAGAACCCGGGCTCGTCGAGCAAGACCGGCGCGATCACCGACGCCGGCTCGCTGGTGAACGGCGCGGCGCTGAACCTGTCGCAGTGCAGCTTCGCGAGCGACGTGGGCTGGACGGTGCCGTACAGCCGCAGCGCGCTGCTGCCGGCGGCATCGGTGAAGGCTTCGGTGCAGGCGCAAGCCGGCGTCGGCAAGCTGACGGTCAAGCCATGAGATCCGGCGCGGGCCTGGGCCCGTTGTTCATCGCGGTGTCGGCCGTTCTGCTGGCCGGCTGCGGCGGGGGATCGGACGACACGAACCGGAGCGGTGGCAACAGCACCGGCTCGGAGCTCGGGCCGGTGACCGGCACGCCGGCACCTGCCCCGGCACCCGCGCCCGCGCCGTCGCCTGCTGCTCCTTCACCGGCTCCGGCACCTTCGCCTGCGCCGGCCCCCGCGCCCGCGCCGTCTCCCTCACCGGCACCCGCACCGGCGCCCGCACCGGCGCCTTCCCCGGCACCGGCCCCCGCGCCGGCTCCCACGCCCGCGCCTGCTCCTGCTCCCACACCGGCGCCGGCCCCGGCGCCGACGCCCGCTCCGGCGCCTGCGCCTTCCCCGGCACCCGCGCCAGCGCCCGCCCCTGCACCTGCCACGCTGGCCTGTACCGACCTCGCGCTGTGCGACGACTTCGAGTCGACCACCGCCGGCGCGGTGCCGAACCCGGCGCTGTGGAGCGTCGGCGGGCCGAACTGTTTCGACGGCAGCGGCAAGGCGACGATCGACAGCGCGGTCTCGCACGGCGGCAAGCAATCGGTGCGCATCGACCCGGGCAGCAGCTACTGCGGCCACGCCTTCATCATCAACAGCAAGGTGGCGACGATGGGCTCGGTGGTCTACGGCCGCTTCTACATCCGGCTCGCGACGGCGCTGGGCGACCCGCACGTGACCTTCATGTCGATGCACGACGCGATCGAATCGGTCGACGGCAGCATGCAGGACCTGCGCATGGGCGGGCAGAGCGGCATCCTGATGTGGAACCGCTCGAAGGACGACGCGACGCTGCCGTCGCTGAGCCCGACCGGCATCTCGCTGAGCGCGAAGCTGCCGGCCGCCACCTGGACCTGCATCGAGTTCGGGCTGAACTCGGCGATGGGCACGATGCAGACCTGGGTCAACGGCACGGCCGTGGCCGCACTGCAGCTCGATTCGACGCAGACCGCCGACGTGGACCAGGCCTGGCTCGCGAGCCGGCCTGCGTGGAAGCCGCAGGTCACCGACCTGAAGCTGGGCTGGGAAGCCTACGGCGGCAATGGCAACACCGTGTGGCTCGACGACGTCGCGCTGCACACCAGCCGCATCGGGTGCGGATCATGACGAGGTGGCGTTCGATGTGGCGTGGCCTGGTTTCCACCGTGGCGCTGCTGGCGGCGCCGGCCTTTGCGGCGGACGAGTTCCTCGACCCGGCGCAGGCGTTTCGCAGCAGCGTGCAGGTTCGCGATGCGCAGACCATCGAGCTGCGCGTCGACGTGGCGCCGGGGTATCACCTGTACCGTGATCGGATCACGGTCGGTGCGCCGGTCGCCACGGCGGGCGGCGCTGCGGCGCTGGCCGAGCCGGTGCTGCCGCATGGCAAGCAGGAGTACGACGAGGGCTTCGGCAAGTACGTCGAGACGCTGCGGGGTGCCGTCACGGTGGTGCTGCCGTTGCGCAGCGCGAGCGGTGACTTCGGTGTCGCCATCAGCTACCAGGGCTGTGCCGACAAGGGGCTGTGCTATCCGCCGCAGAACGCCGGCATCAGCGCGCGCGTGAAGGACGGCGCGCTGCAGCAGGTGTCGTGGCTGCCGGAGGGCTTGCCGGAAGCCACGGTGGCTGCGGCCACCACCACTGCAGCACCCGTCACGTCGACCGCCGCGGCACCTGCGGCGACCGAGTCGGCCAGCGGCCGCGTCGAATCGGCGCTGCGCTCGGGCAACCTGCTGACGGTCGCCGGCGTGTTCCTCGTCGCCGGGCTGCTGCTGTCGTTCACGCCCTGCGTGCTGCCGATGGTGCCGATCCTGTCGTCGATCATCGTCGGCACCAGCGGCCCGGTGTCACGGGCGCGCGGGTTCGGCTTGGCGCTCGCGTACTCGCTGGGCATGGCGATGGTCTACACCGCGCTCGGCGTCGCGGCCGGGCTGGCCGGCGAAGGGCTGGCCGCCGCGCTGCAGAACGCCTGGGTGCTCGGTGCCTTTGCGCTGCTGCTGGCGCTGCTCTCGCTGTCGATGTTCGGCGTGTACGAGCTGCAGATGCCGAGCGGGATCCAGGAGAAGCTGAACGCCGGCGCGGGCAAGCTGCGTGGCGGGCAGCACGTGGGCGTGTTCGCGATGGGCGGGCTGTCGGCGCTGATCGTCGGGCCGTGCGTCGCGGCGCCGCTGGCCGGTGCGCTGGTCTTCATCAGTCAGTCGCGCGACGTGCTGATCGGCGGGCTCGCGCTGTTCAGCCTGGCGGCCGGCATGAGCGTGCCGCTGCTGCTGGTCGGCGTGTCGGCCGGCTCGCTGCTGCCGCGCACCGGCGCGTGGATGGAAGGCGTGAAGCACCTGTTCGGCGTGCTGCTGCTCGGCGTGGCGCTGTGGATCGTGTCGCCGGTGCTGCCGTCGGCGGTCGTGATGGGCATCGTCGGGGCCGGGCTGCTGGTCGGCGCGGCGTGGCTGTTCGACGGCCGCTCGGCGCCATCGTCGGGCAAGCACCGCCTGTTGCGCGGTGTGGCGCTGGTACTGGGCCTGGTCGGCGTGGCGCAGGTGGCTGGCGCGCTGTCGGGCGGCGGCGACCTGCTGCAGCCGCTGGCGGGTTTCAGCGGTGGCGGCGCGCGCGGCGGTGTGGCGCAGGCGGCGGTCGAAGGCCCTGCCTTCAAGCGCGTGCGCAACGTGGCCGAGCTCGACGCGGCGCTGGGCAGCGCGGGCGGCAAGACGGCGATGCTGGACTTCTATGCCGACTGGTGCGTCTCGTGCAAGGAGATGGAGCACCTGACCTTCAACAAGGCACCGGTGCAGGCGCGCATGAACAACGCGCTGCTGCTGCAAGTGGACGTGACGGCGAACAGCGCCGACGACAAGGTGCTGCTGAAACGCTTCGGGCTGTTCGGGCCGCCGGGGATCGTGTTCTTCGACGGCGCGGGCCGCGAGAAGGCGGGTACGCGGGTGGTGGGGTTCCAGGCGCCGGCGGAGTTCGGCGAGGCGCTGACTGCCGCTGGGCTATGATCGCGCCCTTCTTTTCACCCAACGCCTCTGTGCAGCTGGAGTTCAACGTGCCCCGCGCCCTCGTCACCGCCTGACCGACGACCCGCCTGATCCGCGAGGCGCAACACTGCGCCCGCGTCTGCACCTTGCTGCCGTACCCCACGGCCATC
Organism: Rhizobacter sp. OV335; assembly: GCF_900142965.1. Taxonomy (GTDB): domain Bacteria; phylum Pseudomonadota; class Gammaproteobacteria; order Burkholderiales; family Burkholderiaceae_C; genus Rhizobacter. The sequence goes on along the minus strand of NZ_FRCQ01000029.1, from coordinate 3,602 downwards.
GTCGTCGGTTCATCCCCCTGAACCTCGGAGACGACGATGAACCTCCACTCGCTGGACCTCACGAAATACCCGCGCACGGCCCACCTCGAAGGCAGCCGGCTGCAAGATGGTGACGACGCGTCCGACCAGATGCCGTTGCGCGCGCTGGCCGGCCGCCACGTCGTGATCGAAGAGAAATTCGACGGCGCGAACTGCGGCCTGTCGTTCACCGACGGCGGCGAGCTGCTGCTGCAGTCGCGCGGCCACTACCTCACCGGCGGCGGCAGCGAGCGCCAGTTCAACTGGCTGAAGCCCTGGGCGCATGCCCATGCGGACCGCCTGCTGCATGTGCTCGAGGATCGCTGGCTGCTCTACGGCGAGGCGATGCACGCGAAGCACTCGGTGTGGTACGACCGCCTGCCGCACCTGCTGCTGGAGTTCGACCTGCTCGATCGGGCGAGCGGCCGCTTCCTGTCGACGGCGCGGCGCCACGAGATGCTCGCCGGGCTGCCCATCGTCTCGGTGCCGGTGCTCTACGCCGGCCCGATGCCGACCGACCCGAAGCTGCTGCGCAAGCTGATCTTCCGCTCGCTCGCGAAGAGCGCCGGCTGGCGCACCCGCTTCGAGCAGCACGTGCAGCGCGAGGGCCTGCCGCTCGCGCTGACCTGGCAGCAGACCAACGACAGCGATGCATCGGAAGGCCTGTACCTGAAGGTCGAGAACGCGGACCACGTCGAGGCGCGCTACAAGCTCGTGCGGCACGACTTCCTGCAGACGATCCTCGATTCGGGCTCGCACCACCTGCAGCGGCCCATCCTGCCGAACCTGCTGGCCCAGGGCGTGGACCTGTATGCGCCGACCGTGAATGTCGACTGGGCCACGCTCGGCCTGCGCACGATCACGTCGCTCGATGCGCTGAAGGCGTTCAAGCCCGAACGCGCTGACGTCGACGAACACGGAGACTGAGCCATGGACTGGAAACAACTGCAAGCCCACATCCCCGCACCCGGCGCCAGCTGCCACTGGGCGGCGTGGTGCGAGCTGATCCCGGGGCTGATGGCCTTGGAGCAGACACCGCAGGACCCGCGGCACCATGCCGAGGGCAACGTCGGCATCCACACGCGGATGGTGCTCGATGCACTGCTGGCCGATGCTGCATGGCAATCGGCCGCATCCGAACGCCGGGCCGTCATGTTCCTCGCTGCGCTGCTGCACGACATCGCGAAGCCCGACACCACGGTGATCGACCCGGTGACGGGTGCGATCGGGCAGCCGGGCCATTCGCGGCGCGGCGCGATCGACGTGCGCGCGCTGCTGTGGCGGGCCGGGGTTCCGTTCGCGCTGCGCGAGGCGGTGTGCCGCATCATCGCCGTGCACCAGGTGCCGTTCTTCGCGTTCGCGAGCCGCCGCGGCGAGACGCCGGAGTACATCGTGCGCCGGCTGTCGTGGGAGCTCGATGTGAGCGAGCTGGCTGCGGTGGCGCGTGCCGACATGGTGGGCCGCCGCTGCGAGGACCAGGCTGGCCACCTGGCCGACATCGAGCTGTTCGGCGAACTCGCGCGCGAGCTGGGTTGCTGGGACCAGCCCTGGCCTGCGGCCGATGCGCACACGCGCCTGATGTACGCGCGCGGCATGGCGATCGACCCCGCCTATCCGCTGCACCGCGTGCCGGGCAGCGAGGTGACGGTGATGTGCGGGCTGCCCGCGTCGGGCAAGGACACCTGGGTGGCGGAGCATGCGCCCAAGCTGCCGGTGGTGTCGTTCGACGATGCCAAGGCCGAACTCGGATTGAAGCATGGCGAGAACGATGGCCGGGCGGCGCACCACGCGATCGACAAGGCGAAGTCGCTGCTGCGCGAGAAGGCGGCCTTCGTCTGGAATGCGACGCACCTGTCGAACGAGATGCGAGGCAAGACGCTCGACCTGCTGTACGCGTACGACGCGCAGGTGCGGCTCGTGTACCTGGAGGTGCCGCCGGCGGTGGTGCTGTCACGCAACCGGCAGCGCGACACGACGCTGACGAACAAGGACCTGCTGCGCATGCTGCACCGCTGGGAGGTGCCGATGCCGTGGGAGGCGCATCGGGTCGAGTACCTGGCGGACGACGGCAGCACGGCGGCGGGCAGAATCCGCTGAGCAGCTTGTCGATTCCGGCCGGCCTCGTTCGTCGCCTTCAGACATCACCCTCTCACGGAGACCCTCATGTCCAGACTCAGAGTCGCTGCCTTCTCGATCTCCCTCGACGGCTATGGTGCCGGCCCCGACCAGAGCCTGCAGGCCCCGCTCGGCGTCGGCGGCGAAACGCTGCATGAGTGGTTCTTCGGCACCACGACCTTCCAGCAGATGTTCGGCAAGGCAGGCGGCGAGGCCAATGCCGACGACGGCTTCGCGAAGCGCAGCTTCGAGAACGTGGGCGCCTGGATCCTCGGGCGCAACATGTTCGGGCCGGTGCGCGGGCCCTGGCCCGACGATCAATGGAAAGGCTGGTGGGGCGACACGCCGCCGTACCACGTGCCGGTGTTCGTGCTGACGCACCATGCGCGCGCGCCGCTGGAGATGAAGGGCGGCACGACCTTCCACTTCGTCACCGGCGGGATCCACGAGGCGCTGGAACGCGCACGCGATGCGGCCAAGGGCCAGGACGTGCGCGTCGGTGGCGGCGTCGCGACGATCCGCCAGTACCTGCAGGCCGGGCTGATCGACGAGATGCACCTCGCGGTCTCGCCGACGCTGCTGGGGCGTGGCGAATCGCTGCTGTCGGGCATCGACCTCACGGCACAGGGGTTCCGGTGCACCGAGCATGTGGGGACGGCGAAGGCGCAGCACGTGGTGCTGGCGAAGGGCTGAGGCACCAGCCACGTCGGTGAACGCGAGAGGTAGGGGCTTGCATCCTGTTGCAACAACCCATGCCGCGGCCATTGAATCGTCAATGGCTCGTCAATTCTCCTGAAACTGCGCCTCACACAATGGCCGAAAATGGCGGGTGAGCACATCGAATGAGCTGTGCATTTCGATGTAAATCGAAATTGCATCCTGTTGCATGACGTCTCGCTGCGCCAACGCCCCGCGCGGCATCCGTCGACTCCGCAAGTTTCGTCAGCTTTGCTGACATCGCGACTCACACACTAGCGCCGAAATCGAGGGCGCCGCATGTCGAGTGCGATGGGCGCGTCGCAACCACTTTGACGCAACAGGATCTTCACGATGAGCATGCCAAACCGACGTCCCGGACGCGCCACTGCGACGAGTGCACTGCTGTGCGCCATGGTGCTGTCTGCCTGCGGGGGAGGCCACGACTCGGACACCGCGGCACCGATTGGGTCGGCACCAGCACCAGCACCAGCACCAGCACCAGCACCAGCACCAGCACCAGCACCAGCACCAGCACCAGCACCAGCACCAGCACCAGCACCGGCTCCTGCTCCTGCTCCTGCTCCTGCTCCTGCTCCTGCTCCTGCTCCTGCTCCTGCTCCTGCTCCCTCCAACAAGAGCGCCGGATGCGGCAAAGCCGCCCAGTTCGCGAGCGGCAAATACACGCTGACTTCAGATGGCGTGACGCGCGATTTCTGGGTTCGCGTTCCGTCCGGCTACAAGAGCGACAACGCCTATCCGTTGATCGTCGG